>NZ_SCHL01000010.1 GCF_004099695.1 Methanosarcina sp. MSH10X1
CCTTTCTTACTCTTTCTCCTTCAAACATTGGGGAAATCTCAAATGGGAATTCTGCCATTATATTTCGCCTCCTAAATTAAATTATAATGCGTTAATAAGGTCATCCAGGGCAGCATAGTGGTCTGCCTTACTCAGGTTTCCGAAGGACATGGTTGCGTTCTGGATGTAGTTTCTGTCAATTGATATTGCTTTGACATCTGAAAAGTTCTTTGTTCCGGACAATACCTGGTTGATGTAGTATTTTATGTGTCCTAAAACAATGAGTGTGTCATAGGTTCCGTTTCCATCAAGCCCTGGCCAGTTAGAATCAGTCACATAAAAGCCAAGCTGATGCAGGTTGATGTACTTGGCATTGACATCCTTGTCAACAAAGCCGGGCATAGAGCTTCCAGTAGCTGCAATTGGGATATTTTTTGCTTTTGCAATCTTTACTACCCTGTCCAGAAGCTCCGGGTCAAGGATTTTGGTCCCAACCACGAGAAGTGGCCTCTTTGCTTTTGAGATCAGTTTAGCTGCTATCTCAGGAGTGGTTGTCTTGGCAGTTGTCACTCCATAGCTGGTAAAGAGCTTGGTATTCTTGGTAGTGTCAACCATCTTCAGGCCTCCTTGCAAAGTCTCTTGAGGTTAGTTGGCTGTGCCGAGACGTCGAATTTGATCTTCGGACCGGATATGATTTTCTTCTTCTTCCAGTCAATTTCCCAGCCGTGCTCCTTTTCGAGTCTCCTAAGGAGTTCTTCACGCTTGGCAAGTGGTAGATCGGCTTCGTTTCTGACGAACTTCCACCAGTCTTCGGGTTCTACACCGAGGTACTTCTTGGAAAGCTCCATCCAGTGGGTCAGTTTTATGGACCTGCCCATGCTGTTATCGGACGGACGGATGCAGGCTTTTGCCATCATCGGAATCGCTTCCTGCCAGGTCTCTGCTGTGGTCAGGAGGAATTCGGGTGCTGGTGGGATTGCCATTTCCTGGCCGTTCCTTGCATCGTAAACTTTCCACTTGGACTCATCATAGTTCTTGGCAATCAGGGCTCTCCTGTACTTGGAACCGTGAGGGCCGAGCACTGCCGGAATACCATAGATATTACATCCGGTACCGATTGCAGCTGCCTTCTGCGAGTATCCACCCCAGGCAAGTCCGCAGGCACCTACACGGTTAAGAGTGTAGTCTGCAACTTCTGCCAGGTTTCCTGCCAGAGTTCTCTGGGCAAAGATTCCGGCAACTTTCTCAGCAGCTCCGCTGATGTGTGCATTGGATACACAGGAACCGGTGTTAAGCAGTCCGCCGCCTGCGAATGTACCTGGGTACCTTTCGTAAAGGGTCTTGCCTTCTTCGTCCTTGTACATACCAATGTCCATTGCGGAACAACCGCTTACAGCCAGGAGATAGTTTCTCTTCAGGAACTCTTCGGCGATAAGGTAGACATCTTTTGTACCGGCTGGATAATTCGGGCATCCAATAATTGCAATGATACCAGGGGTAGTTCCCATAACAAGGTTCAGGCCTTCTTTCCTGATTTCTGCATCACTCGCCTGACCTCTGCCGGCTCTGACCCAGCCTTTTTCCTCACTGATAGCCTTCTGTGCAGCCTTCTCAATCACGTTAACGATTGGGATTTCCTTCTTACAGACCTGCTCGCAGCGGCGGCATCCTATACAATTATCATGGATTGCTTCAAGGTATTCGTAGCTTCCCTTGGCTGCATATTCCAGGGCTTCTGGAATGTCGAGCTCTTCGGGACATGCCAGCAGGCATTCTCCGCACTTGGCACATTTGTCTATGTAAACTTTGAATTCTTCATCAGTTGGAATTGCGGTTATGCCTTCTGCGTCACGGATCGGAGCCATTACGTCTGCAAGCTTCGGGACAAGCTCTCCGAGCTTTTCATAATCCAGCATTACGCAACCAGGAATTGCCCCTGATTTGAGCTCTTCGATTGTTGAGTCCACATCTGCAAAAGTGCGGTCAGGCAGACCCATCATGATCTTCTCATTGGAGGCGATCACAGGTATCTTGAGTTTCTGAGCCTCTGGTAGAACATCACCACGGACACACTGTTCGTCAACAACAATGACATCAGGCATTCCGGAGCGTATAACCTTCAGTTCCTTTGCCAGGGAACCTACGATCTTTGCATACGGCTTTCTCTTGTCAGCTTCTTTATACCTTGTCATATCGAATGCTGTACAGCAAAGCCCGGCAATCTCCATCTTATCGGTAAGGTTGTTGTCCTCCATGTAGTCCATAATATAAGTTACACCGGCGACATTGTGTCCGATTGCAACGATGAGCGGCTTGGACTTGTCAATTGCTCCCATACCGATCTCAATGAGTGGGGCTTCAGGGTCAGCTTTCGGGAAGTCGTATGCCGATACCTGAGCAATGTCGGAAACTTCCATACCTACATGGTCCAGGCTTCCACTGAAGAGAGCTTTTGAGTCGTAGTCAATCTCCGCACTTTCCTGACCTGCGTGGATGGTTGCAAGGAGCTGGGTGAGCTCTTCTTCAACATACTCCATTGGAGCTCTGCATTCTCCAAGGGTCTTTGGGCTATACCCCGTACAGATTGTAACGTTTGGAGTCAGGACATTTGATTCTCCAAGATTGAGGGGATAGTCTTCTCCAAAGATGTCTATTACATGTTCAAGCAAGTGGCGCCCGTGAGCAGCGTGACATGCAGTACCTGTAATTACACGAAGGAAGAATTCCCTTCCAGTGTGGCCTGCCAGGTCAATACCACAGGCACCTCTCTTGTTTCCAGAAAGGTCACAGGGTCCATAAGTACAGTAGCAGCATTGGTCACACATGGGGGTCAAGACAGGCTCATAGCGGTTAAGCAGGAGGAAGTTCCAGTCATTCCTGTAAGATGCCATGCCTGCAAGAGGGGTCGGACCCACTGGTCCCAGCTCTTTTTCCTCTTTTGCCTCTTTGGCAACCTCCTTTGCTGCTCCCACAATATTGTTAATAGTGATCTGAACGGATTCCAGATCTTCTATAGAAAAACTCCCGGTAGTTAGTTTGCTCATTTGAGCTTTACCTCCTAAATTTGTTTAAAGTCGACTTCGCCAAGACGATTGCAATTTATAGTATCCGGCATATTCTTAATGATTATTAATTATATTTTCTCTTTGCCGTCTTCTTTAAGTTACAACCGTTTAATAATACTTCTCTGGCAAACGCTTTTGATTGTTTCTTTCAGCTATTAAGCACTTAACCAGCGTTTTTTCAAATAAAATCGTTTTTGTAGGAAATATTTCCTTGCTAAAGTCGTTTTTAGGGCTTAATTTCTCTTCAAATCCTTTTTTACGCCCTCTATCTCAAAAAAAACCGTTTTTGCCAGCGATTTAGACCTTAACCATGATGAGGGGTCGCTATCGATGGATAATAAACACTAATTAAATGTCTTAACGTACCAAATCTATATAACATTTTCTAATTTGTAACATGCTATTTCGACAAGGGTAAAATGGAATACTCACAATTTGCATACTTCTCAAATTTACTCAATCCTTGTATGAAAAAAGTATATCAGTGGCACCTGGTGGCATTTTTCTATCAAAACTCTTTACACTACTGGTGTTTATTTTTCTAGTGCTACTAATTGTTATTAATCTCAAATTTTTCTCACTTTTAAAACAGAAAATTATGTACATATTTGTTACTGTACAATGGTATCATCCTTAAACAAAACTTATCCGTTTCGTGATTATATAATTCAAAAAAATACTTCGAATTTTATAATTATATACTTAATAAATAAATGGAAAATTATTTATAGTCTTAGCATTGTCATGCGGCTTTATAAAGTAAACGCCGTAAACTATTTTTGTGTTTTTCTCAGGAAAAGCATAAATATGATTTTCTCGTTTGAATATTAATAACTATATTTTCCAATTTAAATAATTTTTATTTCAATTAAAATAAGATTGATTCCTTACCGAATAAATCCACTTTTGGATATAATCCATTCTTGAATAGACACCTTACTGATTATAATATAACTTTTCTACAGAGGTTATAATATAACATTTCTACAGAGGTTAAGTTCCTGCTCTCTCATTGGGCTTTAAGCTCTGGACTTATCCATTGAGGGTCTGGGGCGAAAAGAAATTGGTTTATTCAATCTAATGTCTCTCAAAATAGAATTCTATAATTAAAGTGAGCATCTAAACTAGAGTGCCCGGAATTTACAGGCTTTATCTTGAAGTATAAATCATATCATTGAATGCGGCTCCATAGCCTGTTCTTTGAATTAATGCTTTACTTCATAAATTGCAGCATATACATATATTTCAAGTATTGAGTCATATATTTCAACCTTCAAGAATAGGGTTATCCCCAGGCTAGAGGGATTAATGATCACAATACAACTTACCATGTGTAATTCTGTATTGCGAAGGTTATACATTATATACAAATGCTAACAGCGTTATTGTATACTAATATCTGGGAGAATTTCAATTCTCAAATCAATGAAAATGATACTACTGATATCACCTTAAGCCGGGATCATTTTATCTGGGTTGCACATGAGGTGTTCTTATTGCCTCAGATTGACGTAGTTTTATACTATACTAGACCGGAGAGTAATTGGAAATATGTTTGATCTTAATTCATCTTATATCCCCGGAGGTGGAACAGATGGCAGGTAAAGATTCTATTCTGGCAAGCCCGACTATAGTAATCATTATTCTCTGCACGCTTTCATTCTTCGTGGAAATGGTTCCGGGCATAGGTTACTTTTACATAAATGCCTTTCAGTTTGACCCCAGTTCTCTTGTGACAAAGCCGTGGACGCTTATCACATACATGTTTCTTCACACCGGTCCATTGCATCTTTTATTCAATATGCTCGTCCTGTACTTTTTCGGGACTGCACTGGAAACCCGGGTCGGCAACAGGCAGCTTCTGGCGATTTTCTTCACTGCCGGAATTCTGTCGGCAATAGGGTACACTTTTCTAAGCCGGCCAATTTTCAGTATCTCTCCTGGCCCGATGGTTGGAGCAAGCGGCGCGATCTACGGGGTCTTTGCAGCCCTTACAATGCTTGAGCCGGATATCCGTGTCTACGTCTACTTTATCCCTATGAAGCTAAAACATGCCCTTGTGCTTTTTGCTCTCTTCGATTTTCTTATGGTTGGCTCATCGGATATGATAGCCCATACAGCCCACCTTAGCGGTCTCTTTGTCGGCCTTTATATGGGACTTCGTATAAAGAAAATTCAGGAAAACTCTGCAAAATCCAGATACCTGGGCAGGTGGTAAATCTGGAAGGGGATAACCTTCTAGAGGGTACATACTACTATCCGAAACCTGAGCCCGGAGAGAAAATCCCGATCCAGGTTTTAAACTACAGAAGGCTGTTTGCAGCCTGGTCTCCAGAGTTAAAGAAAACTCTATATTTTGAAAAATTGCCTGAGGATGAAAATCTGAAACGGATAAGGGAGATTGTCCTTCTCCAGGTCTATGATTGGCTTGCTGGCAGAGAGGGATTGATAGAGCTTACTGACCTGGAATTTGAGCAATTCATGGAAGTTTATGAGGCTTTTCTGGAGAAACTCGGGGAAATTCAGTACTTAAGGCGTAAAAAAGGACGAAAGACGGAAAACATCTTTGAACTCAAGGAATCTCCGTATGTTATCCGGGAAGTCAAAAAGGGACCCTTTTCCGATAAATTATAATTCTATGAATTATATTCTATGCTTTATAAATCAGTGTTCTTTTTCCTGCAGAAATTTTCTTTCCGTTCTTTTCGCAGGATAAGTCTCCGGTTTTTTAGTACATTCAATTACAGAGGGGCAAAGTTACAAATTTAGATTGCCTTAATATGCAAATGTTTTACTACAGAGAAGCAGATATTAGATATCATCGGATTGTATGCAAATTGCGGTATCAAGATTTAAATCTTAAAGATTCGGAACTTTAAACTCAAAAGCTGATGACTGATGCATGAATTCTGTACCGGCAGATTGGAGGGCTGCTGGAAGTGTAGCTTTCCCCCAGAATTGGTGCTGTATGTTCACATGAAGCAAGTATAAAAAGTGCAGGTTCCGTGAACTGCAAGATCACAGAGGACATTGATAATGAAACCTGTAAAAAGCGGAATTGATTCCATCTCAAAATACCTCCGCTCGAAAAAGGAAGTTGGCAGGCGGAAAATAGGACTTCTAGTGGATGGTCCGAATATTCTCAGAAAAGAATTTGATGTAAATCTCGAGGAGATAAGGGACGTCCTGAAAGACTATGGAAATATCAAAATCGGGCGTGTTTTCCTTAACCAGTACGCGTCTGACAAGCTTGTGGAAGCTATTGAAAATCATGGGCTTGAGCCTATAATTTGTTCCAGCGATGTTGATGTGCGGCTCGCGGTAGAGGGTATGGAGCTTGTATATAACCCTAACATCGATACCCTTGCGATCGTAACCAGGGATGCGGACTTCAAGCCGCTATTGAACAAAGCAAATGAACATGGCAAAGAGACTATTATTTTCGGGGTTGAACCCGGCTTTTCTACAGCGCTCAAGAATTCTGCGGACTATGTCATCCTTATGAAAAAAGACAGAATGAGCAGTTATGATGAGTCTGATGGAATTGCCCCTGGTGAAGGAAAAATTGACGCTGCGGAATATCAGGACAGTATATATGAAGGGGCCGTAGAAAAGACCTATGTGGAGAAGACCTGAATTATACCTGCCCTTTTCTGATATTCCTTTCCCACTTTTTCAAGGATAGTTGACATCTACGCCAAGGATATCTTTTTTTCCGGCAAAAACGTCCCGCGCTATCTCGGCACAGCCTATTGCAGCATGCCACTTTCCGAGACACTGGCACTCCTGCCCCAGGTGTGCACGGATTTTTTTCTGCACATATCCGGATTCGCCTACTGATCCTGCAAGAAAGATCTCTCCGATTGTCTCATAGTCTCTGAGAAGAAGCTGCATTGAGGCGATTTCCATAGCCGCAAACAGTGCAATAGTATCAAGGGCGAGAAGGGCAGGACTTTCTTCTCTTCCGGCTGCACTGAGCAATTCTTCCCTATCTTTATATGGGGTCATCTTCAGAGCTCCTGCTTCTATAAAAGCCTGGTTTGCAGTGCAGTACCCATTATCTACATTCCTGATAGCCTGAAGGTCAAGAGGACCGTGATGGACGCCCGGGGCAAATATGCAGGCGTCAATTGCACCAATTACCTTCCCCTCGGCAACGGCAAGAGTAACAGTATTTGAGCTTATATCAGAGACCACGAAATTCTCATAGCCAAGGCAGAGGATATGGTAAGCAATTCCAAGCTTCTCCGGGCTTGTGAGATGGGAAAATACTTTCATTCTGGGATCCACCTTGCTCTCTGCATGAAGGCCGGGGATAGCTATCGATGGAATTCCCGAGTTCCTGATGGCATCAAAAACTCTTGTGCCTCCACCTGTCTTTTTTCCAGCCCCTTCAATGCTCTTGAGCCCCCTTCCTTCCAGGTTCCTTACATTTTTAATTGCGGAGAAGCCATCTCCCATCGAGTATGTCAGTGCAATCAGGTCAATCGACTCGCGCAGGATTCCAAAATTCTCCTCAACAGAGGTAAGGATTTCGTTTTCGGACATGGCAGCTGCCTCAGCCCTCCCAAGCTCAAAGGTAAGGGTTTTTTCCCTTTCTATCAGAGCAAAACGCATTGCAGTTGTGCCATGATCAATCCCTATAAACGCCAATTACTTCTCTCTCCTTTAACGCCTCAGAGGGCAGTTTTTAAAATTTCATTCAGTTCGTTCATAATCCTGTCTCCCTCTTCGGCGGTCCCAACTGTTGTTACCAGTCTTATTTCCTGGTAACTCCTGCCTTCAGAGAGCAATAGCCTTAGATTCCCTCTCGCATCCGCACGCAGCACCTTTCCAGTCAGACTTCCTCCTGCAATGCCTTTTACGGAAATTACAGACGGGATTAGCTTTTTTATCTCGGGGTGCTGGCTTATCATTTTTACAAGTTTTTTACCAGCCCTTCCCCCTATTACTGTCGTATGGACTCCACCAAGCTTATTTTTTGATGAGTTTTGTGTGTTTTCCTGTAAGTTAATCTTATTTTCCGTCATTATTGTCAAACCGGTAACCTATTCTCCTGGTGACTCTTTTCTTCTCTTATTTATTTCTTTTTATATTTATTATGTCTATCTATTTATCCGGTTAGAAGTTAAAAAAGTCCTTCAGGCTATGATCTCTTAAAGTCCTGCCCTGAAGCCAGATGCCGTAAAAAGAAGCCGTTCCAGAATCTCGAAAACACAATGTGCAGAATTCTGGATCGTTCTATTGTTTTTCCTCTAAAATTACTTTACCTTCCGGAAGATCCGGCTTTTCATTAAAATCAGATTTTTTCAAGCTCTTTCATACCTATGAGCTTGATATTTTCTTCTTCAAGCGTTTTAACCGCTTTTTCAATATCGTTAACCCTTACTATTAAAAGGGCTTTTTGCTCCCTGGTGACAAAAGCATATGCATAATCAATATTGATCTTTGCCCTTCCGAACACTTCCGCAATACGGGACATGCTGCCGGGCACATCCTCCATTTCGATTCCCAGCACGCTAGTTTCAGAAACGGTAAACCCTTCCTTATGGAGTACACGGTGTGCATACTCGGACCTATCCACAACCATGCGGATTATCCCGAAGTCTCCGGATTCAGCAATGGTAAATGCCCTTATATTTATGCCGGCGCTTTTCAGTTTGTCTGCAACGTTTGCAAGTCTGCCAGGCTTATTTTCCGCAAAGAGGGAAATCTGCTTTATGATTTTATCTTCCATTCCAGCACCCATGTCCTTATATTGCTTGTTCTTATTTTCTCTTATTTCCTTATCTAATCTTTTTACCTGAGTATAATATAAGCTTTTATGTATATTTTAAGTTTACATGTGGTTTTCAAACTTATAACCAGTTAATTTATTTGATGTCTGGAAGTTTTATTCTATATCCGGTAATTTTATTTTGCACCCGGTAACTTCATTTTATATCTGGCTCTGAATTGTAAGAAAACTCCGAGATCCCAGAACTAAAAAAGAAAAACCTGCAGAATATACCTTACCTGTCCTGCAGGTTTTTTTCAATTTCCAGGATTTTTCAAATCTTTCGTTTGTCGATAACCTTCTTTGATTTTCCTTCCGAGCGGGGCAGAGAGCCGTGTTCCACGAGCTCCACCTCGACAGCAAGGTTCAGTACGCTCTTCAGGGCACCTGAAATCTTCCTTTTAAGCGCCATCATGTCTGACATCTTGTCGCTGAAAGCCGACTCATGCATTTCAATCTGGACTTTCATGGAATCAAGGGGTCCGATCCTGTCTACAATAATCATGAAATGGTTTCCGACCTCAGGAATCTTCATCAGGACCGATTCCACCTGTCCGGGGAACACATTGATGCCGCGCACAATAATCATATCGTCCGAACGGCCGCTTATGCGTGTAATTCTCGGGTGGGTTCTTCCGCACGGGCAGGGCTCCGAAAGTTTTCTTGTAAGGTCTTTTACCCTGTAGCGGATCAGAGGAAGGGCTTCTTTGGTGAGGGTCGTGATAACAAGTTCTCCGATCTCTCCGTCAGGGACAGGTTCTCCGGTTTCGGGGTTAAGAATCTCAACCAGGAATTTGTCTGCCCAGATATGAATTCCGCACTGAGCTGAACATTCGGTAAAAAGGGGACCGCTCATTTCCGAGGTTCCGTAAATATCATATGCTTTTATTCCGGATTCGGATTCTATTCGCTTCTTGAGTTCCTCGGACCAGGGTTCAGCCCCAAAAAAGCCTATTTTCAACTTCGTTTCGTCCCTGAGGCTGATACCTAATTTTCTTGCAGTCTCGATCATAAAAAGGAAGTACGAAGGCGTGCAGGCTATAGCAGTGACCTCAAGGTCTTTCATCAGTTCAAGCTGACGTTCGGTGTTTCCGGAACTTGTCGGGAGTACGGTTGCACCCAGCTTCTCGCTTCCGTAATGAGCACCAAGTCCACCTGTAAAAAGCCCGTACCCGTAACTTACCTGGAGAATATCATCCTCTCCCATTCCAACAGAAGTAAATCCCCTTGCAAGGGATTCAGCCCATTCATCGATATCATTCTGGGTATACCCTACTACAGTCGGTTTGCCTGTTGTGCCCGATGAGGCATGGAAACGGGTGAGCTCCGTATTCGGGACGCAAAACATACCTGTCGGATAGGTATCTCTGAGATCCTGCTTAACTGTAAAAGGCAACTTCCTGACATCCTCAAGAGTCTGGATGTCTTCCGGCTTAACACCATGTTCATCAAACCTTTTTCTATAGAAAGGGGAGCGCTCATACACATAATGTACAAGTTGTTTCAACTTTTCTTCCTGCAGCTTCTTTAAATCCTCTACAGGCATCATCTCTATCTCAGGATCCCAGTATTCTGGCATTTTTTCACACTCTGTATATCTTATGATTGGGCTCTTTATCCCAGGCCCGATATTTTCAGCTTATTTTTTCGGTTATATATCCCATTTAATGCCTCTTTAAGGCCATGCTTCAGTTCCGGTTCTCTCTTCTATCTTCAATCTAACCTTCTTACTACGGAGTCTCAGATATCCAGCGGATATATACTGCCGGCAAATATAATATGAAGATTAAGCTTGACTAATATGAAGATTAAGCTGGATTCTCATATAAATATTAGCTGTTAAGCTGGAAAAAAATTTCTTAAGTTGACTTGAAAGCTAGTTGCATAAAGAGAAGGATCTGCCGGTAAAATCCGCTGTAGGTTCTAAAATAGTCAGTAAATTTACTCCTGGCCGTGATTATAAAATCAGTAGGTTCCGATACTTTGGGGCAGGGTAGATTTGAAGTATATTATGGAGTACGGGATTTTTGAAGTATATCCTGAAGTATAATTCCTTTACTTTTAAAAATCACTCATCTTCAAGCTCTTCGATCTCATCCTCTAAAGATGTCTCTTTTGACCTTGCTCCAAACGAGACTTCAAGAATCTGCTTTGTCCTTTCCCTGCATTTATCGAGCACTTCTTTCATGTCTGCAACCACGTCGATTCCGGCAGCTCCGGAATGCCCTCCGCCTGTGCCGCTATACTCGTTACTTATATCTTCCATTAGCTGGCCAAGATTAACTCCGGCGTTTACAGCGTCACGTTTCGCTCTTGCACTTATTCTGGCGCTCTCGCCTTTGACTGTGCCAACAAAAGCAACATCAGCTCCAATATTAATTAGCATGGAGGATGCCGAGCCTCCAAAAGAGCTAACATGGGAAGATGCGATCAACATATCCTGTACTCTATCAAGTTCGACGCGGCTGGCAGCTTTCAGGATAGCTATCCGCATGGAAATGTCCTGCGGGGTAGCAGCCATAAGGTCTAGCACTTCCCCGTACTCAACGCCACTATCCTCAATTATTTTTGCCACTGTCCGGAACGTATCTGCAGATGCATGTTTGAAATGTCCTGTATCAGTTACAATTCCTGTGAGCATCCCGATACCCACCCGCCGATTAATCGGTGCGCCCATTGCTTTCAAAATATTGTAAACTATTTCTACGGTAGAGGTACTGTTCCTGTGCAGATAAAATTCAGCTTTTTCTGTCAGAGCTGTGGTTGTATGGTGATCGATCACACAATATCTCGTAAGCTCCAGATCATTTAATTGGGCTTTTGTCGAAGTATCAACCACAACAACAAAACCGTAATCAGCAGGATTGGGCTTGTCCACGACTTCAATCCCGAGTCTTTCTATAAGCACAGACGCTACACGATTACAGCCGTCCACAAGTCCTACAGTACCCCCGATCGCTTCTGAAAGGGCAAAAGCACTGCTAATCGCGTCCGGATCTGCATTCCGGTGGCACAAATACAAAATGTTTCGATAGTCAAGGAGCCGGTTGAAAAACTCCGCTTCATCAACTTCCATTGTCTACTCTGGCTATCGTTTTTAGAGGCATTGATCTCCCGGATTCAAGAATTTCGGGAAATCGGCATGATTTCTGTATGAATTTACCAAAGCCATACTTTTATTTCCTATTCCATATGAGGGAATAAAAAATAAAATTATTCTGCTCTGGTGCCCAATGCCTGCTGGATCTGCTCCTGAAGCTGTTTAAATCGAGAAGTCAGCCTTTCTTCCTGCCTGGTTATGGACTGAAGCCTGAGTGAGAGCGTTTCTTCCCTATCTTTCAGTTTTGTTATAGACTCCCCTTTGCTCGTTTTTATTACCAGCTCCCCTACGTTGCGATAAACTATTGCATCGTCAGCGAGCCTTTCCAGTTCTTCAAGAGCCATCTTGGACTCTTTTTGCATAGCTTCAATCTGTGATTTTTGCATGGACAGAGCCTGTATCTGCTGCTGTATCTGCTGAAGCTGTGCAATCTGGTTCTGAACTTGAGGGGGTAATTCTGCACTCATTTGATTTTCACCTGAGTCCTCAATAAACCTGAAGGGATTTTAATGTTTCTGTCCTTCCAGCTTTCGAAAAATCCTCTTTCGGCACTTGAAATCAATCTGGAACTCGCCTGCCGGAAACTCAGGTAACATAATCTTAATAGATAGATAGTATAATAATCATTAATCTGGATTGGAAACGGCTTAATTAATCCCAAAATGACTTAATTAGCCCTGATTCCGAAACTTGATAAAATTTCCCTGGCAAGAGGTAATATATAAAAGATCAGTTATCAAAAAATGATTGTAAAAACTAATTTAAAAAATCGTTTATCAAAACTGACTTAACAAAAAAACGTTTAACAAAAGATCGTTTAACATATGATAATCATAGATGGATAATTATAATTATCTTCATTAAATTACAATTAGTCTCATTAAGATTAATTTAAACTCTGAACGACTAATATGCAGGAGACCTTCGAAAATGGAAGAAAGCGAAAACCTTACAGAAATAAAATCTCTACTTGAAAAATTTACAAATGCTCACGGAATTTCAGGTTTTGAGCATGATATCCGAGAACTGCTTAAAAAGGAGCTTGAACCTTATGTTGATACTGTACGGAGAGACTGCATGGGAAATCTCATAGCTGTCAAAGAAGGAGAAGGCCCTTCTATAATGCTGGCTGCCCATATGGACGAAATAGGGCTTATGGTCAGGTACATTGATGATAATGGCTTCCTAAGGTTTGTCGGGATTGGGGGATGGTTTGACCAGACCCTTCTTAACCAGAGAGTTGTAGTTCACGGCAAAAATGGTTCGATACCCGGAGTTATCGGGTCCAAGCCTCCTCATGTAATGAAAGATGAGGACAGGAAAAAGCCTGTGAAGCTGGATGATATGTTCATCGATATAGGTGCAAAAGACAGGGAGGATGCTGAAAACCTGGGAATTGAGATAGGTACGACAGCGTCACTAGACCGGGAGTTTGTATCCCTGGCAAACGGAAAGGTAACTTCAAAGGCATTTGACGACCGTGCAGGCCTGGTAATCCTTATTGAAGTCATGAAACGGCTTTCCAAACATAAAATCAAAGCGAATCTCTTTGCCGTAGGTACCGTCCAGGAAGAGGTGGGGCTGAAGGGTGCAAAAACCTGTGCTTTTGGGGTTTGTCCGAACATTGCGCTTGCCCTTGATACGACTATTCCTGGAGACCATCCCGGCATTACTAAAATCGACTCTTCCCTTGAACTCGGGAAGGGACCTGTAATTACCGTAGCCGATGCATCCGGTAGAGGGCTTTTAGTTCATCCGCAGATTCTTAAGTGGCTTAAAGAGACTGCCGCTGAAAATAAGATTCCTTACCAGCTTGGAGTTGGGTCCGGGGGCACAACCGATGCAACCTCAATACACCTCACAAAAGAAGGTATTCCTACGGGTACGGTCAGCATAGCCACCCGCTACATCCATTCCCCGGTTGAGGTTCTGGATACGGCAGACATTGAAGCTTGCGTTTCTTTAATCGTAAAAGCAGTGGAAAACGTGGGCAGATATTTTTAAAGCCGACTTCCGCTTCGGGATCACAGAAAATCTTCATTTTCTGGGAATTGCGATGTAGTCGTAGCAGCACGAGATCCTTTTCGCTTCGCTAAAAAGGGCAAAATTCTAAAGTTGCAGCATTTATACCAGAATAGCGCTTTAGCAGAGCTGCAGCTCTGCAGTGCGCTATCTTTTTTGTTTTCTGATCCTATTCATTACGATTTGAAAGCCGATTAATACATCTTTAATAATATAATAAAAATGTACTTATTGCGGTCTTCTTGAAAGCAGTTTATCCTTTTATTAATGAGAACTTTAACTCGATTGATTATTAAGAATGTAGTATTATAATGAAGTAATTTTGAGTTTTGGGATGAGCCTACACTCTATATTATGTTAATTGTTAACTGGAAACTAAAAATACTATGGTCTACTATTGAAGAAGAGTTTTCAGAGCGCCACGGCAAAACCTGGAGATCTTTCTGAAAAAGCCGGGTTCCTGAGAAAAATATATGTAATTTGTATAATAAAATAAAGTTGCAAAATTGGACATAATATTATAATATAATAAGTATCTTATTTTGATATTATCTCCGAATTACTGAAGAAGTCTAATAAACCTATATTAATAGAACAAAGACTGAGGGATTGTATTATTCGAAAACATCCGCTTTCTGGACACTACTTTGAGAGACGGTGAACAAACACCTGGCGTTGCCCTGACGAAGGACAAGAAGCTTTTAATTGCCCGGGCCCTTGATGAGATGGGAGTCTCGGTAATTGAGGCCGGTTCTGCAATCACTTCCGAAGGTGAAAGGGAATCTATCAGGGCTGTTGCAAACGCAGGACTTGATGCCGAAATTTGCAGCTACTGCAGGATCGTAAAGTCCGACGTTGACCATGCTCTGGAGTGTGACGTTGACTCTATCCACCTTGTATCACCTGTTTCGGACCTTCATATCCGAACGAAAATTAAAAAGGACCGGGACGCGGTACGGCAGATCGCAGCTGAAGTAACTGAGTATGCCAAGGACCACGGCCTGATAGTGGAACTGAGCGGAGAAGATGCCTCGCGCGCAGATCCTGAATTCCTGAAGGCTATCTATGCCGATGGAATAGCTGCAGGCGCTGACAGGTTATGCTTCTGCGATACTGTAGGACTTCTGGTACCTGAAAAAACTACCGAGCTTTTCCGGGACCTGTCTTCCTCTCTGAAAGCCCCTATAAGCATTCACTGCCACAACGATTTCGGGTTAGCAACTGCAAACACGGTTGCTGCGCTTGCGGCAGGGGCAAAACAGGCCCATGTAACCATAAACGGGTTAGGAGAAAGAGCCGGAAATGCATCTCTGGAAGAAGTAGTCATGAGTTTAGAATGGCTATATAAATATGATACAGGTATCAAACATGAGATGATCTACCGGATTTCAAGGCTTGTAAGCCGGCTTACAGGCATTCCGGTATCCCCCAATAAGGCTCTTGTAGGCGGGAATGCATTCACTCACGAAGCAGGCATCCATGTTCACGGCCTTCTGGCCGATAAGGCAACCTATGAACCTATGAGTCCCGAGTATATCGGAAGACAGCGGCAGATCGTACTTGGAAAACATGCAGGTCGGAGTTCGATATCCCTTGCCTTAAAGGAAATGGGGCTTGAAGCCGATGATGCCCAGACCGAGGAGATTTTCAACAGGGTCAAGCAGATGGGAGACCAGGGAAAGCATGTAACTGATGCTGACCTGCAGACTATTGCGGAAACCGTACTTGATATCTATAAAGAACCCCTCGTAAAGCTGGAAGAGTTTACCATTGTATCCGGAAACCGGGTGACTCCAACGGCATCGATAAAACTTAACGTAAAAGATAAGGCTATAGTACAGGCAGGAATCGGAAACGGGCCTGTGGACGCTGTAATCAATGCCATCCGGAGAGCTGTAAGTTCCTGTGCGGAAGATATCATTCTCGAAGAATATCACGTAGACTCGATTACTGGCGGAACCGATGCCCTTGTTGAAGTAAGGGTAAAACTTTCCAAGGACGGAAAGGTAGTTACTGCAAGTGGAGCCAGAACCGACATTATTATGGCTTCCGTGGAAGCCGTAATGAATGGAATGAACCGTCTTATCCGGGTCGAGTGATTCCAGAAGGATGAATCTTAAAAATTTCTCAGGAGGACTTTTCTGTCCTCTCTCTTTTTCCTGCTGTAGAAATTTTGAAATAAGATACCTCTGTCATTTCTGGAGTCAGGAAAAACCCTTATCCATATATAACATGATCGATTATGATGTATTCGGAAAATTCATAACGAAAGCCTGTCAGAGATAAGTATTTCTGATAGACACACCCTTACTGGAAGCATCTCACTTCAGGGTGAGTATCCAGTTAAATCTAGGTTTCAATTAGAGAAATAGGAGTTAAATAATGACAACCGGGTCAACAGAAAAAGTTAATGGCGCAAGGGCTCTGATAAAGTGCCTGGAAGAAGAAGGGGTTGACACCATCTTCGGATATCCAGGAGGGCAGATCATTCCCTTCTATAATGAACTTTATGATTCAAATCTGCGCCATATACTTGTGCGCCATGAACAGGCAGCAGCTCACGCTGCGGACGGGTACGCCCGTGCTACTGGAAAGACCGGGGTCTGTGTTTCCACTTCAGGTCCCGGAGCAACCAATCTGGTAACAGGCATTGCTACCGCATATATGGACTCAGTACCTATTGTAGCCTTAACAGGTCAGGTCCCTACGTTCCTGATAGGTAACGATGCTTTCCAGGAAGCCGATATTACGGGAATTACCCAGCCCATTACCAAGCACAACTACCTTGTACAGGATGCAAACGAGCTCCCAAGAATTGTAAAGGAAGCTTTCCATATCGCTTCTACCGGAAGGCCTGGCCCGGTATTAATTGACCTTCCAAAGGACGTACAGAACGCTGAGATTGACTTCTACTATCCTGACAAAGTAGAGCTCAGAGGATATAAGCCAACGTACAAAGGCAATACCCAGCAGATTAAACGCGCTGCCGAAGAAATAGCAAATTCCTGCATGCCTATAATTTATGCAGGCGGCGGAGTTATCAGCTCTAATGCAAGTGCCGAACTTGTGGAACTCGCCGAGACGATCAGTGCTCCGGTTACCACCACTCTTCTGGGAATTGGCTCAATTCCGACAGAGCATCCCCTGTATGTTGGGATGCTTGGAATGCACGGAAGCAAATACGCAAACTATGCTGTCCAGGAGTCCGATCTTATTATTGCTGTGGGAGCGAGATTCGATGACCGAGTGACCGGAAAACTCGAATCCTTTGCTCCCAACGCCAGGGTTATTCACATTGATGTTGACCCTGCCGAGATCTCCAAGAACGTGAAAGTTCATATTCCAATTGTCGGAGATGCAAAGCAGATACTCAAATCACTGAATAAATACATCCGGTGCTGCAATTCCGGGGCATGGCTTGAGAAAATAGACCACTGGAAGAAAGAGTATCCCCTTAGCTATAGCCAGGTTTCACCTGATGTTATAATGCCTCAGTTTGTCATCGAGCAAATCTCCGAGGCATGCAGGGACGCGATTATAGTTACCGAAGTCGGGCAGCATCAGATGTGGGCTGCTCAGTTCTTTAAATATAAGAAGCCACGCACTTTCATCACATCAGGCGGGCTTGGCACAATGGGGTACGGTTTCCCCGCAGCCATAGGAGCAAAGGTCGGCAGGCCGGATAAGACTGTTATCAATATCGCAGGCGACGGTTCTTTCCAGATGAATTCCCAGGAGCTTGCAACTGCAGTCCAGAATGATATTCCGGTTGTCTCCGTTATCCTGAATAACGGTTACCTGGGTATGGTCAGGCAGTGGCAGGAACTGTTCTATGACAGGCGGTATTCTCACACTTTCATCAAGGGCAGCGTTGACTTCGTGAAGCTTGCCGAGGCCTATGGAGCCCTTGGACTGCGTGCGGAAAAGCCGTCCGAGGTACGGCCCGCAATCGAAGAAGCTGTCAACTCGGGCAGACCTGCTGTTGTTGAGGTTATTGTTGAGTGTGAGGCAAATGTTTATCCTATGGTACCGGCAGGAGCAGCAATCAACGAAATCCTTGACCCTGAGGGACATGCAGATACCCCGTGCGCCATGCCTGACCTGCGTGCTGCAACAGCAGACAGGGTGCTTGACCTGGAGGAACACTGATGAAACACACGCTTGCAGTCCTTGTGGAAAATAAGTCAGGAGTCCTCTCCAGGGTCTCTGCGCTTTTCTCAAGGCGCGGATACAATATCGACAGCCTGGCTGTGGGAGTTACCGAGGACCCGGAGATCTCCAGGATGACTATTGTGGTTCACGGAGATGACCATGTGCTCGAACAGGTTACAAAGCAGCTTAACAAGCTAGTGGATGTAATAAAGGTCTCGGATATCGGGGGCGATGAAACCGTAGAAAGGGAACTCGCTCTGATTAAGGTAGCAGCCGATGCCAGTACACGCTCCGAAATCATCCAGATTGTGGATATCTTCAGGGCAAGAATTGTGGATGTAGCTCCTAAGTCAATGACTGTCGAAGTAACCGGGGATGAAGCCAAAATTGAGGCAATCGAAAAACTTCTCAGGCAGTTCGGGATTAAGGAGATGGCAAGGACAGGCAAGATTGCCCTGGTCCGCGGTCCAAAGAAGGTTTAAATATTAAGGGCAGGTAAAGAAAGGTAGCTGCTTAATTATTTTTCACAGATTGGGGCCGCCGGAAGTGTTTTAAAACCCCCGGGGGTTTTGTTAAAGGTAGGCTTGAGATTTCAGGCGCTTCCTGTAACTTCAAAAAGCTGCCCCTCTCCAAAGAAGCAACTTTTTGAGAATTGACTTAAAGCAATTTAGTTCTAGGGAAAGCAAATTGAGTTCATAATTGTATGCTTCCTAAAGACATGTGAGAAGCTTTGCTCAAAAACTGAAAACTTATCAGGAGAATCAAGTATGGCAACGATAATTTATGATAACGAAACTACTTTTGATGCACTTAAGGACAAGACTATTGCGATAATGGGTTATGGAAGCCAGGGTCACGCTCATGCCCGAAACCTTCACGAGTCAGGGCTTAATGTTATTGTCGGGCTCAGAAACGGAAGTTCAAGCTGGGCAAAAGCCGAGGGTGACGGCCTTAAAGTCCTGTCTGTGGCAGAAGCTGCAAAAGCTGCAGATGTTATCATGATCCTCCTTCCGGACGAAAAACAGGCGTCGGTCTATTATTCAGAAATCGAGCCCAATCTGAAAGCCGGGGATGCTATCGCTTTCGCACACGGCTTCAATATCCACTACAACCAGATTGTACCCCCGAAAAATGTTGATGTTTTCATGGTCGCCCCCAAGGGACCCGGACATATTGTAAGGAGAACCTATACCGAAGGTATCGGAGTGCCGGGCCTGATTGCAGTCTACCAGGACGCAACCGGAAACGCCAGAGAAATTGCTCTTTCTTATGCTAAAGGGATCGGTGCAACAAGGGCAGGGGTTTATGAAACCACCTTCCGTGAGGAAACCGAAACCGACCTTTTCGGAGAACAGGTTGACCTTTGCGGAGGAATCTCATCCCTCATCAAGACCGCTTTTGAGGTGCTTGTGGAGGCAGGATACCAGCCCGAGATGGCATATTTCGAAACCTGCCATGAAGTCAAGCTCATTGTGGATCTTATCTATGAAGGCGGGCTTGAGAGGATGTGGCACTCGGTTTCCAACACCGCAGAGTACGGAGGCATGACCGTGGGACCCAGGATCATTAATGAGGAATCCCGTGAAGCCATGTATGAAGCCCTGGCAAGAATCCAGAACGGCGAATTTGCCAAGGAATTCGTGCTCGAAGGCATGGTTAACCACCCTGTACTCAAAGCAATGGAGCGCCAGGAAAAGGAGCACCAGCTCGAAGTCGTCGGAAAGCAAATTCGTGCAAATATCCCCTGGCTTAACAAAAAGATTGATGACGACTGATTTTTCTGCATCTGACAGCCTGTAAACAGAAAATTCATTAATCTGGAAGTAGAAATTTTAATCCGGAGGGAAATAATGCCAGTAACAGGAGAAAACAAAGTCATAGACACTATCCTTAACAGGCGAAGCGTCCGGGAGTTTACGGACAAACCCGTCGGCAAGGAAGATATCAATACAATCCTCGATGCAGGCCACTGGGCTCCTTCCGGATTGAACAACCAGCCCTGGCGCTTTATCGTTATCCGCAACCGGGAGACTATCCATAAGCTCTCGGAATGTACGCATTATTCCGGTATAGTTGCAGGGGCTCCTCTGCTTATTGCCGCTTTTCTGGATACCGAAACTTCGTATAACAGGACGAAGGATGTCCAGGCAATAGGGGCTGCAATCGAGAATATGCTCCTTGCCTCATGCGATCTTGGGCTTGGCGGAGTCTGGCTCGGAGAAATCCTGAACCAGAATGAGAAAGTCAATTCAATTCTCGACTGCCCTTCAAAACTTGAGCTCATGGCAGTGCTCGCAATCGGAGAACCTGTCCCGAAAGAAAGGACTTCTACACGCAAGCCTCTTTCCGAAATCGTATCTGATGACAGGTACGGGCGTAAATGGGAAGAGTAACCTTGATTCTAATGTGAAAAGTAAGGAGAGTAAATTCTCCGACCTCTCCACTGTAAAAGCTGAAATTTTATCACGCAGAGTCCGGGAATACCCGGCTTAATTTATCTTAAGATTTATTTTCATTGTCTGTCTGAGGATAATTATTCCATTATTGGGGATAAATTTATAAGCTATTTGGCACTATAAACAGCCAGTTGACTGATCACAGTTTTATCTGCCAGTTAACCAATTCGAATTTTTCACAGATTCGAACTTTTTCACATGAAGGTCTGTAGTGTAGCGGATATCACTGGAGCCTCCGGAGCTCCGAACCTGGGTTCGATTCCCAGCAGACCTGTTTACTTTTAACTGCCTATTTAGTGGTCTGGGTTTGTTTTTATTGTTTTTTGGACAAAATTTATAAAGTCTGAAATGAAATATAAAAAACAATACATCAGTTTTATAATAAAACAGGATCTTAGTTTTAAAGGTGTTTATATAATGGCTAGAGGATGGAATCGCCGCTTTTTGCGTGCCGGAAGGAAAATATCTTTAGTTCAGTTAATTCTTATAGCGATAATACTGTACTTTTTGCTGAGAATTCTTTTGCCTCTGGTGTGGACTTTTATTCTAGTTCTTGCTTTAATTATACTTTTGAAAATAGTGCTGGAAAATCTCTGATTTATTTTTAATGCATTTCAGAAATTCTGAATATTCTCAGGTTCGCTGTTGTCTTTTAGAATATGTCCTTTACATGGCTCTGTAGAAATCCTTAATTCAATCCATATTATTTCTATTACTTTTTTGTTTATGTTATAGACTATCAGTTTAACTTTTACTTCTTTTACTTGATTTCTAACCTTTCTTGCTCTTAATGTTTCTCCAAATTTCCTTTTTACGACAGATATTATTGTCTCTACTATATTCCTTCGATTGTATGTGATTCTGTCAAACTGTTTTTTTAACTGCTTTCTATATTTTCCGTTTATTCTCTTTCTTTTCCTTTCTCTTAAAGGTACTATTGAATCTGCTTTTATCTCTTCTCTTATTAGAGTATGAATTTCTTCGGAATCATACCCTTTATCCATAACATAACATTGAGACTTTCTTAACTTGTTTGATTGCCTTATCAGAGTCTTTGCATGCTTGACATCATGATCTGTTTTTTGGCTGATTTTCCATCCTAATATTATTTTTTTTATCAGTATCTACTGATATTGAAGTTTTAAGGAAGCTCCTTCGGAGCTTCCCTGTCCTTTTAGAATAATAATGATTCGCATATGAACTCGTAAATCCAGTTGAGTCAATTGCTGTAATAGAAGCATTTTCTCCATGTGAATAAAATAGTTTTAGAGTTTTTGACAAAATTAGGTTAAACAATGAGGAAGGGATTCTGGACACAAACTTTTGAAGAGTAGTATAATGAGGAACCTTATCAAGGTCAAGTTTTTCCTTTATATTATTCATGAGGTCAATAAGTTCTACAAAGTCCTTTTTTCTCAATTCCCTATAAATTAATTATACTTTTCAAAGTAGCGCTGGAAAATATTTAATTTTTTCTCCTTATCAGCAGCTTTGTTTTTTCTTGTTAGTATTCTTTCATTCTTTGAATTCTTGACCTTTAATTGGCTTTTTTCTTCAATTGGTTTTTCTTTTAGAAGTAAATTATTTATTTGTTGAGACTCTAATAATTTTTTGTTCCAGTGATTTTTACTTGTTTTGGGGAAGAGTTTGATGGCCGGGAAACCTTACAATTTTTCATTCTTTATTGAGGATACCTGTGCCTATATTCCCTACGCCGTAATCGGGATTTTCATCCTGCTTATTGCGACCTTTACTTCGGTTTACCTTTTAAAAATAGACAGCGAGGTTGCAGAAACCATTTATACGACCGGGAACATTGATCCGGAAAAAAGTGCCATCAACCTTGCCTCTTTCGACCTTGCCCGCTGCCTGAACTATGCAGGAATGGAAGCCCTTGAATGGCAGGGCGAACATCCTGTAATCCTGCCTGAAGGCAGTACGGCTGACAGGTCCTCTGAAGACGGTTTTCTGGTCATCCCGCAAAACCAGAATCTAGAGAAAGGAGATTTACTTCAGGTCAGCATAAACCTGCCTTCGGATATCTGGGGCAAGATTGAAGCTCTCTGGAAAAACCGCGACATCAGGCTGGTTGTCAACGATTCTTCAGGCTATGAAATAAAAAGTATAAACTACGGCCAGGCAACCGGTTTTTTCCGGAAAGTCTCACTTCAGGAAAATGTGGAAATTCCGGATTCCGCAGCCTCAGGATATGCCTCAATTGAGCTTTATTACGGCAACGAATTAAAAGCCTCGGACTGGTTCGTAATTGAAATAAGCCCGGTAAAAGATATAACAGCAGACGCTTTTAACAGGCTGCTTTCTGTAAATTACCAGGGAAACAGCCACACCTTCAGGGAATACGCAATCAATGTGGAGTCGTACATAAAGCCCGAGCAGATAAAAATCAAGAAAGTAACAGGAACTCTGCAAAGGGAAATTTCATCTGGCGGCAAAAATAAGAATTACGCTGACACAAACCCCGCTTTTGATACAGATTATAACACTCCTGCAGGTAAAAATTATACTATTTATTACGTTTTTGAGATACCAGTCCTGAATTATACCCTTGTTAACCTTGAGTCAGGAGAAAGCTTCAACCGCAGCATGAAACTCTCCACGATGATTACCTCAAGGGAACCGCTTCTTGAAGAACTTGTCAGGGAATATGAAACCGAGCTTGGAAACACCTCAAGCCTTGATTCAACATCAAACCTTGTGCTCGGGGCGACAAACCTGAGGACTTTTGTCTACGGGCCCTGGCAGCATTACGCAAACGGGCCTCTTAACATCCTGACAAATCCCGCTCTTTCAAGCTCGATCAATGGAGCCATGCTCTATACTCAGAAAAGAATTTTTGACTCGGTTGACCCCCTGGCTCTAACCTATACAACCTACTATAACGGAAAAGTTCTTTATGAAGACGTTTCTACCTCAAGCAGCACCTCAGGTAGGGGGAAATTACCATCTGGCTCTAACAGTAAGCTGAATGCTTCAATCTCTCGTTATGAGCAGGATAAAGGCGTAAACCTGACAACAACTTACGATTCGCTTGCACAGAACAAATCCTTTTCCCTGGACGTGGAAAAGAGCATAGAAGAATCCCTGAGAGAGACTAATACTTCATTTGAACAGCTTTCCGAATATTCGAAAATTGAAGTTTCAGCTTCCAATTATACCGACGGAGTTATTGACGGCTGGGTTTTCAACGACCATGTATGGACAGAAAAAAATCCTGATCTTATCCACGCAGTTACGGACAGCGTTTATATGGCATCGGTTCAGGGGCAAATTCTGAGAGATGGCTTTGATTCTCCTGATCCGGTTGCCTCTGAAGTTATTGCAAATTTCAATCCGGATTCGGTCTCGTTTAGCGGTCAAACCGTTAGCTGGAGCTCAAACTATCTGGCATCAGGAACTCATATCGGGTCTCTTGTGCCTTCTTACTCCTGGAGGGATTCGACCGGAAGATCCTATTCCGAATCCTTAAACCCTTCAATCGAGCCTCCGGAAGGGACTGTATCGAGCTGGTCGGTCACATCGGCAGATGTCAGCCTGTCTTCTGTTAACATTGCCGATGTAAAAATCGAACCCCATTTTTCCTATGCAGGTAATGATACCCTGACAGTTGAAAACCGGAGCGAGGGCTACCTGAACTGCGAAGACCATGTTTTTGACTGGCGAATCAGGTACGATATCTCTTACAAAGTAGTAACAAATTGGAAGATCGACTACAGTTACGATTATACTTACAAATGGAAAACCAGAGAGCAGCTGCCTGACGGAAACTATACAACGGTCACGCATTATGATACGTCAGATGGTTCAGACTCTCAAACTATTAGTAAAACCAATATAGAATCGCTTTCCCATACTGAAACTGAAGCTGAAAAACTGACAGTTGTTTACCACAAGCGACCTCCGGCAGGTGGGTATATCGGGTTGTCAACCTATTCTGATCCCATAGAAAGGGAATACAGGGAAACAACTCTGTATCTGGACAGTACAGGTGATACAACAGATATTGCAAATGACAGCGAAAGATTCGATCCATGCTGTTCTGATGCTGCGGATAAATACAGGGACGAGTATCTGGATTTAAGGGCAATCGAAAGCACATTCTGGGCTTACCCTGACAGGCAATACCTGTCCAAACATGCTGTGAATTGTGACATCCCATCCTGGCTACACAAAATTATGGCAGAAGAAGTCCTGGCAATGCTTGATTCGGTAGAAAAGAACAATCTTACCTTTAATTATTCTCTTATTGATTCTCCTGGGCAGGACCCTACAGATTTGCAGGTAGAAACTGCCGAAAAACTCATTTCAGAATTGCAAAAATACAGGGAAGCTTACGTGAACAGAGAGCAGTGCCTCACATCGTCAGGAAAAATATACGCTTCAAGCGATTCTGCCCGGTACATTGCAAAAAATGAAGCTTATAACAGGCTGATAGAAGATATTGACCGAAAAAACCGTAAACTGGATTCTGATCTCAATTCTTACATTTTTAAAGCTCTTGAGAAAAAAGGCATTGATACCAGTTCATTTGACAGTGTAACCTCAGGTCCTATGACTCTTTTTAACAATCCGGCAGTGGAAAGGGCTGCTTCAGTTCTTGGTGAAGATATGGGAATAATCTCCACAATGACTGTTACCGGTCAGCCGGAGAGCAAATACAACTGGACAGAAAATCTGACAATCATTGTTGACCAGAAACCCAACTATCTTTATCATGATCCTGATTTTGACCTGAGAGAGGAATATGAGTGGGTCGATCCGATGAGCAAGAGAACGATTTATCCTCTTGGCATCCGAAATACCTGTATTTTCACAACCGGAATTTCAGAGGAAATAGCAGATGGTATCGCCTCAAGCGACGAGTACGTAAAAACCGAAACTTCTCAGCAAATCAGCCAGAGTATTTCCAATCTGAATGCAGAGGTCTTCCTGTTTAAGCAAAATCTTAGCGAACAGAACATTTCTTTGGATACAACTCGACTCAACACTGAAGTTTACAATTTGAAGCATACATATGTGCAGGAAATGAGGTCTCAGGTAACTGAGAATGTAGTCGAAGAGGTGAATTCAAACCCGGTTATTTCAGGCTGGATTAAAGAAGACGAGGTTAGAGTGGCTACAGCAAGTTACCTGAACAGTCTTTCTGACGACCAAATAATTCAAAAATCAACTACTGATGAACTTGCAGTCGAAATTACCTCTGTAATAAAAACCGAGATCCGAAGTTTAAGTCCACCTGTAGAACCTGATGAACTTGAGGCTACTTTGAATAGGGTGGATACTGACATTAGAATTGGGGTTGCGAAC
Source organism: Methanosarcina sp. MSH10X1 (assembly GCF_004099695.1). Classification (GTDB taxonomy): domain Archaea; phylum Halobacteriota; class Methanosarcinia; order Methanosarcinales; family Methanosarcinaceae; genus Methanosarcina. The sequence goes on from NZ_SCHL01000010.1 coordinate 25,876, forward strand.
GGTATTTGTGCAGTTACAGTAAGCAGAGGTGAACTTCTCGACTCCGGTTTTGGGAGAGTAGATAATGAGTTGAAAAATTTGGCAAATAAGACTGTTGACACTTGTTCAGGGGAGCTAGAGAGTAAAGTTTTAAAAAGACTTGATAGAACGATGGCAACTGTTCCATGTGGGCTGCCTGTGTTGCCACCACACTGGGTTTTTACAATTAACGTATGGACTTATGAGATAATTGGAGAATATGAAGAGTTTACTGTTATTGATAACGATAACGAGGTAATTCCTAAACCTTATTTTGGACATAAAGGGCAGAAATATATAAGAAAATACTCAGAGATTTTCGATCCTATAAAAGTTAACGAAAGAGGGTATAGTCTGAAATTGGGAACTAACAGTCCGATTAATTTCAAATTTTCAGGATATGCTGCTACTGTTGTTGGTCCTGGTGTGAAGGGAGTTGGAGATAAAGAGGGTGACAGGTCTGAACAATCGGTTGGATATGAGAGTTTAATGAAAAAGTATGGGGAATTATTGTGAAGAAAAGAAATATAATATTTGGGATAATTATCAGTTTATTGCTTTTACAAAATAGTGCAACTGCAACAAGTGAATACGGAAAAATTGATGTATATTTTAATGATCAAATTTTACCAAGTGATGTAGTTGCAACACCTGCTTTAAAAATTGGAGAGCCTTTTAATGTAAAAGTTAACGTAACAGTTTATCAGGAATATAAATTATCTGGACAGATATCAGAGATTGGAAGTGGTAACTTTGAAGTTATTTATGGTCCTTCCCAAATGAACAGATATTCCAGTGTCGAGCTAAAACCATATGAATCTTATGTTTTTGAGTGGACAGTTAAACCAACTAAGGGATGGGCAGGTGGGTCGCTTCCAATTAACTTCCGTTACTCTCTCCTCGAAAAAGGAAATCCAGAGCCAGTACTGAACAGTGGTTTTACAGTTGCTTACTGCACTATCTCTAACGAATACTACAAAGGTGAAACTCCTACTTCTGAGCAACCTAAATCCGAAGATCAAACCACAAAAGGCCAGTCAGCCTCAGATAACTCATCTGCCTCGACGGCATCTGCACCAGCTTTCAGTTTATTAACTGCTATTCTGGCGCTTGCGCTAGTATTCTTCAGATTCTACCGCCAGTAGAAGTTCTGGCGAGCGATTAAATTATTTTTTAAGTTTTACTCTATTCAATTAACTTGCCTTTTGAATCTGATGAACTCGAGACTAAAGATAAATAAGGAAGGATACAAAAAGAAAAGTGCAGTAGAAGATTCTTTAGTTGGATAGAATCACGTAAGAAAGTATCCACGGAATATGAAATCAAAGAGATATCAAACCCTGGATTTGTAATCTTAGTAGTAATAATGAGACTAAATTAGGTTTTGGGATAAACTCTAGATTAGTTGTTCTTTCAAAATGGTACTGGAAAATCTCTTATTAGTTTTTGATGCGTCTTATACATTAATAGTCCTGCTTTGTTTCTTAATAATTTAGTCTAAATAACAACAAGTATTTCTATGATTTCTTACGATTTTTATTAATCTGAATTCTCAAACCTCTGAAGCTCTACTACTTAATTTTGAATAAGACAGACTGTTAGAAAGTGTACTGCATGCTAAAGACAAAGAAACGAATACGAAGCACTGCAATTATTGAGACTCCCAGGGGCATACTGGTGGTTGCCGGTAGGAGAGGACTGTATGTTCTCCCTGGCGGAGGGACGAATAAAGGAGAATCAATAACTCAGGCGGCTGTCAGGGAACTGAAAGAGGAAACCGGATTAATTGTGACTGATGTCAGATTTCTTTTCCAGCATGCAGGGCATGTGCAAAGAGGATATTCAGGTGTGTACTTTAAAGACTACCACACCGTATGTTTGATAAATGCAAGCGGTATTGCACGACCACTCAATGAAGTAAAATACGTGGATTATTATTCCCCGAATTCGGAAATCAGACTTTCCAGAACGACAAAGGAAATAATCGATAGATTTTATGAGTTTAAAAGGGCGAAGGTCTGAAATGCATATGTAAATAGTTGAGATTTTACTCGACCTGATTCAAAAAAGTAGGATATTGCAGAACTTAGCAGCTTTCAAACTTAAAATTAAAAAGAAACCAGATTTCTCTGGTCTCACTTTTCTTTCAAAAATTCGTCAATTGCTTTTGCGGCTTTCTTGCCTGCGCCCATTGCACTGATAACGGTTGCTGCGCCTGTTACCACGTCTCCGCCGGCAAAGACTCCGCACTTGGAGGTTGCGCCGGTTTCCTCATCTGCAACTACGGTGCCTCTCCTGTTCTGGTCAAGGCCTTCTGAGCCTTTGAAGATAATGGGGTTCGGGGAGGTGCCGATTGCGATAACCACAACATCGGCAGGGATTGTGAATTCCGAGCCTTCCACAGGGGCAGGGCTTCTCCTGCCTGACTTGTCAGGTTCGCCAAGTTCCATTTTTATGCATTCGACGGCTGTAACATTGAATTTCTCGTCACCGAGGATGCGGACAGGATTTGTAAGGAGCCTGAAGGTTATGCCTTCTTCTTTAGCGTGCTCGATTTCTTCCCTGCGGGCTGGCATCTCGTCCTCTCCGCGGCGGTAGACTATGCTGACCTCATCCGCGCCCAGGCGGAGGGCTGACCGGGCGGCGTCCATTGCCACGTTTCCGCCTCCGACCACCACTACATGTTTCCCGAGCCTGACTTCTGTATCGTACTCAGCATCGTAGGCTTTCATGAGGTTTACACGGGTCAGGAATTCGTTTGCGGAATATACACCGTTGAAGTTCTCCCCTGGGATTCCCATGAAACCTGGGAGGCCTGCGCCCGTGCCCAGGAAGACCGCATCGAAGTCGTCACAGAGCTCGTCCAGGGTTTTGATTCTGCCAATTATATAGTTGGGTTTGAACTCAACCCCTAGCTGCTTGATGTATTCAACTTCCTGCCGTACAATCTCTTTTGGCAGCCTGAATTCGGGAATGCCGTAACTCAGCACTCCGCCGGCTTTGTGCAGGGATTCAAAAATTGTTACTTTGTGACCCAGCTTTGCAAGGTCTGCTGCGGCAGTAAGCCCTGCAGGGCCTGAGCCGACAACGGCTACTTTCTTTCCGGTCGGCTTCGTAATTTCAGGGACTTTCACTCCCTGCTGGCGCTCGTAATCGGCGCAGAAACGTTCGAGCCTTCCAATCGCTACTGGCTGCCCTTTCTTCCCGAGTACGCAGAGAGCTTCACACTGAGTTTCCTGGGGACAGACGCGGCCGCAGATGGCGGGAAGGGCATTTGTGCCTTTAATCTTCTCGATTGCCCCTGAAAAATCTTCCTCACAGATCAGTTTTATAAAACCAGAAATATCCACATTTACAGGGCAGCCTTCTACACATTTTGGTTCCTTGCAGGAGAGGCAGCGGGAGGCTTCGGCAAGAGCATCTTCTTTTGTATAGCCGAGAGCGACTTCATTAAAGTTCTTTTTGCGCTCCTCGGCAGGCTGTTCTGGCATCGGGGTCCTTTCTTTTTTTACTTTCCCTGCCTTTTCATCTTGTAATTCTTGCATTTTTCATCCTCTCCTTATCAGTGCAGTCCGCACCTGCATTCCTCTTCATACTTCTCCACGGCTTTTGCCTCTTCGCCGCGGTACATTGCAAGCCTGTTCATGAGCTCCACGAAATCGACCTTCCGTGCATCAAATTCAGGCCCGTCAACGCAGGTGAATTTTGTCTTTCCGTCAACTGTAACCCTGCAGCCGCCGCACATTCCTGTTCCATCCACCATAATCGAGTTAAGGCTGACCAGGATTTCAACATCGTAAGGAGAAGCCACTCCTGCTCCTACTTTCATCATTATTGGGGGGCCGATAATCACAACTCTTGCAACCTCATCACCGCTGTCCAGTATTCTTTTCATGATGTCGGTCACAAACCCGTGGTGTCCTTTTGAGCCGTCATCGGTTGCGATAAACAGTTCGGAGCTGGCATTTTTCATCTCGTCTTCAAGGATAAGAAGATCTTTGTTCCGGGCTCCTATAATGGAAATTACCCTGTTGCCTGCTCTGGTGTAAGCTTTTGCCTGGGGATAAATAGGGGCAACCCCTACGCCTCCTCCTACGAGAATTACAGTGCCGAGTTTCCTGATATCGGCGGGGGTGCCAAGAGGCCCGACAAAGTCTTCCAGAAATTCGCCTGCAGAGAGCTTTGCAAGCTGTTTTGTAGTCTTGCCCATCTCCTGATATATTACAGTCACTGTGCCCTTATCTTTCTCAAAATCAGCAATCGTAAGGGGAATCCTTTCCCCCTTCTCATTAATCCTGAGGATTATGAACTGTCCCGCTTTCGCAGCTTTTGCCACGTCAGGGGCATCTATTACCATCCTGTGCACCGACGGGGCAATTTCTTCCTTTTTCAATATTTTATATGCCATGGGATCACATTTTCCTGAGTAAAAGCAATTTTTTGAGCAAATGAATTGGTAAATTTTGATATGGCGGATCCCCTCACGGATTTTTTTAAATCCCGAGCTTTTCCGTCTGGACGCTCTCCTTATACTGATTAATGGGATATATATTCTCCCAAATAATTTTAATTATTTTGTCCGTCTGGATCATTTTTTGTTAAATTCTAAACGCCCGCTATCTCAATACTTCCTGTTTAAAAAGAATCTAAATATTCTTCAACTCTTTGACCATTCTTGCAATAATTTAATAAATCTAGTGGGTATAATAAATTAAGGGGTAATCCCTGAGACGGTTAAATCAGGAGGTGGATTGGCGTAGAGAAGGGATAGAGCAAACCTGATAGCTATGGCCATATGCCTGAGTACAGCCAGAACCTGAACGAACTTTATGGCCGTATTTGAGCCTGAATGTTTAAAACCTTTGCCTGAAGAAGGAGTTCATCCGTTATGTTGCGTTACATACAAATGGATAGTTACATACAAATGGATAATTTCGTTCTTGCAGGCGTATTAAAAGAGAAACACAACTGGAATAAACTTATATGGGGGTTAAATAGATGCCTGAAGAAAGAAGAGAAGGTACAAAGGGAGAGAAATTAGAGGAAAAAGAAGGAGAAGAAGTCGCTGATGTCGATCCAATTCATCCTACCGAAGCACGGGGCGGCAAGAAGAGATCGCTTCTTGACACCTGCAAATAATCTCACTCTTTCTATTTTTAGCTGAAATGAATTAAGAGTCTGTGAGATTTAAGGAGTTAAGGGAGGGTCGCTCATAGTGCAGAAAACCGATATCGATTCTCAGAGCCCAATGGAAAAAGAGCTCAAGGACAGGAAAAAACCTCTCGTAAGCTGCGATAAGTACGATGAAGAGGATAGAAAGGCCCTCTATGGGGAACAAAAAGAGTCCTGAACATTTTCGGGGCAGAGAAGGGAAAAACAAAGGGAAATTCCTTGCAGGGGTTTTGATTGAACCTTTGTTTTTCCTCCTTTTGAAGTTTTTTTTCTTTTTTGCTTGCCTTTTTCTCTCGATTTTTTATTCCACTTATTTTCCTAATTTTTTATCTACTTATCTGCCCAATTTTTATTCTACTTATCTGCCCAATTTTTTATCTACTCTGTTTTCCTTGCTTTTATTCTGCTTTATTTTTCTCCATTATCTGATCTTGCTTTTTTATTCCTCTGTCCTTCTTTTTTTCTTAATTTAAGCACCTTCTTTCATCATCTTCGATTATTTTCGTAAATTTTATATGGATATATGCGCATATATCCATATAATTATGCTTGAAAGTAAAGTCAAATTTTTTAAAGCTCTTGCAGACGGGACCAGGCTCACTATCCTTTCCTACTTGCTGGAAAACAGTTACTGTGCCTGTGACGTTACTTCCCTTACAGATAAGGACCAGACAACGGTTTCAAAGCACCTGAAAGTGCTCGCCGAAGCCGGGATTTTAAAGTATGAAAAAAAAGGTCGAAATGTGATTTACAGCATAAAGGATGAAAGTACCAGGAAAATGTTACTTGTCCTTGGAATAGGAGAAATAAAACCCTGCTGCGAGAGCCGGAATGGTTCAGGGGCATTTTCCACGAACCAGGACGAAGTTAGAAATTAAGAAGAAGTTGTCGGTAAAAAAGAAGGTGAAACTATGGATGCAGATGAAAAGAAGGCAGTGATAAAAAAGAAATATGGGGAGATTGCAATGGCAGGAGGTTCCTGCTGTTCAGGCAGTTCATGCTGTGGAGGCTCCAGCCCCGCAGAGCTTTCAAAATCCCTTGGCTATACAGGCGATCAGGTCCTTTCTTTCCAGGAAGCAAATATGGGACTTGGGTGCGGCAACCCGACAGCTTTTGCGGAGATTAAACCCGATGATGTCGTTCTCGATCTGGGCTCGGGTGCAGGATTTGATTGTTTCCTTGCAGCAGAGAAAACAGGAAGTTCAGGAAAGGTGATCGGAGTCGATATGACTTCGGAAATGATTGAAAAAGCAAAGACAAACGCCTTTAAATACGGTTATTCAAATGTTGAATTCCGTTTTGGAGATATTGAGGCCCTTCCGGTCGAGGATAAGTCCGTGGATATCATTATCAGCAATTGTGTGATTAACCTTGCGCCGGATAAAGAAAAGGTTTTCAGGGAAGCTTCCAGGGTTTTAAAACCGGGAGGCAGGATGTATCTTTCGGATATGGTGCTTCTGGCTGAACTTCCCGAGGACCTGAGGAATGACAAAGATCTTCTTGCAGGCTGCGTTGCAGGTGCGCTCTTAAGAGAAGAATATCTAAGGCTTTTGAATGACGCCGGGTTCTCAGTTGAGATCCTGAACGAAGATCCTGAAATTAGTGAAAGACAGTATGAAAGTTTGCCTGTGGAAAGTCTGAAGCTGAAAGCATGGATAGACTGAAAGCGCAAGTCTAAATAATACTTTATCACAGCTTCTTTTTCTATTTTCTTTTTTCCTTGCATCTCTTTCCATTTATCTTTACAGGTCATTATTTTTTAGAAAGGATGTCTTCCGTAATACTGAATGAATGACAGGTCAAATCCTTCTTCGGGCAAAGCTTATTTAATGACTTTCATTATATATTGCTCTAATCGCGTGTTTTTCGGCGGTATGGGTATTATTTTCATTTCTAAATCAATCTATATACCTTCAATTCGATTATTAAGATTGCATCCGTTTTAACCAATATCTAAAGGAGATGACAGGTATAAAATCAATAATTCTTGCAGGCGGCTCAGGAACGCGACTCTGGCCTCTCAGCCGGGAAATGTATCCCAAACAGTTTTTAAAATTCGGGAACACTTCCCTTTTCCAGGAAACAGTCCTCCGGTGCCTTGAAATTTCTGAAATTTCTGAAATTTTCGTTGTAACGAATGAGGCTCAGAAATTTTTTGTAATCGGACAGATTACGGAAATGGGGTACTCAATCCCTTCAGAGAATGTCTTAATCGAGCCCGAAGGCAAGAATACTCTCCCTGCGATCTTTTTCGGAATGAAAGAAATTGAAAACAAATTTGGGCGCTCTGTGGTAGGAGTTTTCTCCTCGGATCACGTCCTTGACAGAACTGCGATGCAGACAATTTCTTCAGCTGAAGAACTTGCTTCGGATTATCTGGTTACTTTCGGGGTAGTTCCTGTTTTTCCTCATACGGGGTATGGTTATATTAAAGCCTCAGAAGCCTGCGGGTCAGGTTACCGGGTTTCGGAGTTCAGGGAAAAGCCGGATCTGGAAACTGCGGAAAAATACATTCAGGAAGGTTGCCTCTGGAACAGCGGGATGTTTCTTTTCGAGACAGGGCTTTTCTTTGAGGAAGTTAAAAAACACGCACCTTCGGTTTTCGCCTGTTTTGAGAGTGGGAAAAATATAAATGAAATTTATGAGTGCGTTGACAAAATTTCCATTGACTATGGAATAATGGAAAAATCCAATAGGGTTGCAGTTGTAAAACTGGAGCAGAAATGGAGTGATCTCGGGAATTTTGCAGCAATATATGACGAGCTTGAAAAGGACACTGTAGGGAACGTAATCCATGAATGTGATCCTTTGCTTTTGAATTCCGATGGGAACCTTGTATATTCAAAATGTGGCAAAATTGTCTCACTCATCGATATTAAGGACATGGTTATTGTCGATACCAGTGATGCTCTGTTAATCTGCCCTAAATCCAGCAGCCAGAAGGTAAAGGATATTGTTTCCGCACTTAAAGATAGGAAAGATGAAAGGGCATACATAGGGCAGACCGTTTACAGACCCTGGGGGTCGTATACCTTACTTGAAGCCTCTCCAGAGCATAAGATTAAAAATATTACCGTGCTTCCTGACCATAAGTTGAGCCTCCAGCTGCATTATCACCGGAGTGAACACTGGGTAGTTGTTAAAGGTATGGCCTGCGTGGAAGTCAGTGGGCAGCAGTTTTTCCTGAGACCCGGCGAGAGTACTTTTATCAGCGCAGGAGAGAAGCACCGATTGTCAAATCCCGGGAAAGTCCCGCTTGAGATCATCGAGGTGCAGTTAGGGGAACTTGTAGATGAAGCAGATATTGTCAGGTTTGACGATGTTTACGGAAGGAGCTGAACAGGCTCCTTTACTGGATAGGAAATAGATTATATAAGTGCTGGAACTACGAGAACAGGTGCTATGCATGCAACCGTGCTTCAAAAACACATCTGCTGCAAGAGAAATAGTACCTGGGGATAGATTAGTTTCCAGTTATTTTTTTACACCAGTGCGAAGTTAAAATAATATTGATTTTAATTTATTATTTGAAATCGAAATAATTTTTACTCCATAATTGATAATACGGGCAAGAGAGCTCTTAACCGACGATTGATGAAATCTTAAATCTTAACCGATAAAATAAACTAAAAAGAAATGATCTTCTGGGCTGTGTTTAATATAATTCCTATTTTTTCAAACATCCTGAAAATAGATCCTATTCAGCGCCAGAGCATAGTATCACTGTTCTGGCAGATTGCATTAACAGCCATAGGCTTCTTGAGCACTATGTACTTCGCACAGACAGTAGGCGCTGGAGTTCTCGGTTCATATTTCCTGTTTTTAGCATACTATGGTATCATCGGCATGATTACTGATGGAGGATTTGGAGGAGCTGCGGTTAAACGCATCAGCGAAGGTGAAGAATCCGATGCATATTTTAGCGCATATTTTGCATTGAGATTAGTATTCACGATAACTGGAGTACTGATTTTACTTGTGTTTAAAGACTATTTTGCAGACTTTACTGATTCAGGAATATTTGTCTGGTTATTGATATTATTATTAGTATCAATGATTGCAGGTCCAATCTCCAGTGGAGTTGCCGGCAAGGGGAAAATGGGAATACGCAACACCTGTGAAGGCATAAACAACATCTTACGTGTTCTATTCCAGGTCCCGGCAATATACCTCGGATATGAAACCGCAGGTCTGGCTGGGGGCATGGTAGCTGGAATCATCGGAGCAGCAATAATCGAATTCCGTTTCTTTGATCTGCATTTTGTGCGTTTCAAATGGGACCATATAAAAAGTCTGTTCATATTTTCATTCTGGCTATTTTTGACATCCAGTGGAGTGCTTGTATTTTCACAGGCTGACACTATCTTTATCGGATATTTCATGAATAATGAAGATGTAGGTATCTACAGGGTAGTATTCCAGTTCACAGCTATTGCCGCATTTAGTTCTACCGCAATAAGGATGACTCTTTGGCCCAGAATCAGCCAGTGGAGCAAGACCAATGAAATCCATCTTGTAGAGGAGTCACTGTCACGTGCAATTAGCTACTCACTGATACTTGCAATTCCGGTATTCGTGGGTGGTGTACTGCTGGGTGATCGTTTACTAGGTTCATTCTATGGTGCAGACTTTGTTCGGGGCTATCATACATTGATAATACTCCTTGCCGTACAGGTGGTTAATGTATTCCAGTACTTTTTCACGATGTATCTGGATGCTCTGGATCATCCTCAAGAATCATTTAAGGTTACGGCAATCGGAGTTGGGGCAAATATTTTATTAAATATATTGCTAATCCCACTCATTGGAATAAATGGCGCAGCAGTAGCGACGCTGGCAACAATGACATTAAATGCCTTACTCGCCTGGCGTGCTTTATCCCGATATGTTACAATAAGACTGGAACATCAAAATCTGTCGAATATCGTGATATCTTCGATTGCAATGGGGGTACTCGTAGGTGGGTACCGTTTGTTTATACCACTTGACAATATCTGGGTTACTATACTGGCGGTTGCTTTCGGCGGGATGACATACGGTTTCTTGATATTGAAATTCGATAAAAAGGTGTACCATGAAATGAGAGATATTGTGGAGAAAATCGGTATAGGTTTTGTTTGGCCAGGCTGGCTGTGAGTTATTTATATTCGAGCTATAATATGATCTTAATATCCATAATCCAGATGAAATATTACCATTTTTATAAATTCCAGTATCTCCATTAACGTAGGATTTTTTAAAATTTAGGATTTGAATAACCAACACTAATAGCTTCTGGAAAGGTGAAATTATAGCTTTGAATAAGTTCAATTAAGCTACAACCGACTCGTATGAGATGATTTTGAGAAACTATAGGTATCATCTTTCAAATTATACAGTTAATTATTTGAAGGCAGTTAAAACTCCTATGTGAGGATAGCTGAGTACCAGAACTAAATGGAAAAATGTGAGATCGATGACTGAAATTAGTGTCATTATTCCAACCTGGAACAGAGCGGAAACACTGGGTAAAGCTATTTCAAGCGCCTTAAACCAGACCCTTCCCCCTTTTGAAATCTTAGTGTGTGGAGTTGACGGTTCACCCGATCAAAAAGTGGTTAATTTGATAAATGATCCTCGCGTGCGATGGGTAGAAGGCGGCAAAGATGGGCTTGCATCAATTCCTCGCAATAGAGGAATTCGAGCAAGTAGAGGAGAATGGTTAGCTTTTTTGGATAGTGATGACGAATGGCTGCCAGAAAAACTTGAAAAACAGTTCAAACATGCTACGAAAATTGGATGTGATGCCTCCTGTACCAATGCAATGCGGTATATACCATCACAGGGGTACATAGGAGAATATGTAGATGATATTTTTGAGGATCAAATATCTTTTCCTTTACTCCTTAAAGATAATTGCATTATCTGCAGTTCAGTTTTAGTTAAGAAAGAGCTTGTAGAGAAATCTAATTACTTTCCGGAAGATCACATATTGAAAATAGGAGAGGATTATGCTTTATGGTTGAGAATAGCTACGTTAACAAACTTTGCTTATGTAAGTGAGCCGTTGTTAATATATAGAGATGAGCCTCAAAATAGCATAAGAGCTTCCTGCCCTCCTTACTGGGACTTGAAAGCTAATGTTTTGAAATCTTTCGTTGCATGGGTTGAAAATGAAAGTGTTGATAAAATTAATAGAAAATACTTAGTTCTGGCAAAAAACTTGCTTTTATGTGCCTATATAAGAAAGTTCTCACACAGTCTAATGAGAAAAATAAAGTTCCCTTAAAAAGAAAACATTCTTTTTATATATTACTGCGAGTGGATCACACTAATTTTAAGAAATTTTAGAAAAGAAAAAATTTTGATCTGATACCTAACTTATAATATCTATATAAAAAAATATAATAACTATTACTTTACAAATAAAAAACGAAGTATATAACATTTGGAGTATTTGATTTTGACAAGAAAAATTGACTTATACTGTGAAGGTGATTGCTGGGATCCAAAATTATGGAGTGCAACTCCTTATGAACTTGCAACAACATTGAAAAAGATGGGATTACTCCACAATACGTGTAACGTCAATCCTCTTGAAAATGAAAGCTTCATCACCCATTATCTTTCCAAATTGTCTTATCTCCATATTGATAAAAAGGGTGTTTGTACCCTTCAGGATTCTATTCATCCAAGACGTTATAGAGTCTGCGAAAAAAAAGCCCTGGAATTTTATGAATCAAATCCGAAACCAGATTCGATAATTACAATTGGGCACCTTGCTATATTCCATAAAACACCTTATTTTACTCTCCAGGATCTTGATACGAATACAGTTCTAAAATGGAGAAAAGAAAAGAAAACAACTTATATGCTTGATAGAATCCCAATATCTATACTTGAAAAAAATCAAAAAATTCAACAAGAAGTTTACGAAAATGCCGCGGGTATATTTGTTTCAAGTGAATGGGTCAGGAAAAATATCTGTTCATATATCAGTGAACCGCGAAAAGTCTTTACTACAGGAATAGGACACAGATATTCTACAGTGGAATTAACCGAGGAAATTCTCAGGGAAAGATTCGAGAATCCTGTATTATTATTCATAGGTAAAGAAGGAATTAGAAAAGGTGTCGATGCTGTTATAGAAGCCTTTCAACAGATAAAAAATGAATTCAAAAATATGAAATTAAGAATTGTAACAAATCAGGATTTATTACCAAAGCAGGTTAAAAAGTCCATAAATCGCACTCCTGAAGTTGAACTTTATAGTAACATAAGTTCAAAAGAGCTGAGTGATATGTATATGAGTTCTTCATTATTTGTTATGCCTTCCAGGTTTGAACCATTTGGGAAGGTATTCTTTGAAGCAATGGCTTTTGGATTACCTGTCATAGGGGCAAATCATTGCGCAATGCCCGAATTTATAACTAATGACTACAATGGTTATACATCTTCAGTTAACTCTGAGGAAATTGCAGAAAGAGTAAAGCAGGTTTTTGAGTCCTTTAAAACATATAAAAAGCTTTCAAAGAATGCGATATCTGTAAGTGAAAAGTACAGAGAGGAAAATGTGGTGGCAGAGATGCTTTCTATAATTGACAGATATTCGAGTTAAGATATTTTTTAAACATGAAAAATTAAAACATTAATATCCACGTTTTTTTACACCAGGTTTTAAACCAAAATTAATTAATTTTTAATTTATTGTAGTATATAATGATTTATTGTTTAGACAGGATATTTTTGATTGATAATATCAAAAGAGAATATTTAAGATCTAATTCTGGTTAAAGGAATAGCTCACATGTAATATGAGTATTGAAATCTTAAAGTATTCTCAAGCTTTAACCCTATTCTATCTTCTGTTAGTAGAAATAAAACTCAAATAAAAAAATCTTTTTGTGTTTAGAATTCATCTAATCTACATAAAAATTCACATAAATCTATTAAGCCAGAAGTATAGTAATTAAATTAGTAGCATATTGGTGGCTTACTCTTTGTCAAAAAATATTTTATACAGGTATATAACGGATATTCTAACGAAAGTATTTCCATATGTAAAGAGAGTTCTTGAGAAACCTCTTATACTAGCTGGTAAATTTACAGGCTCATTCTTTACTCTATTTTTTAGATCACAGCTTTTTTTCCTTTTTCCTTTCTATCATATTGGAGGAGCCGAGAAAGTTCATCTAAAAATTACTGGTTGCCTTAAAGAGTATAGTCCTATCGTATTTTTTGCGGACAAATCAAAAAATTCTGCACTAAAAAAACAATTTATGCAAAACGCTAAAATATTTAATCTTGGTTATTTGAATAATCCTCTCTTGATCTACTTTTGGGTTGGTGTATTGTCTACGGTTTTCAATAGTAACAGAAATTGCATAGTGTTCGGATGTAACAACCTGCTTTTTTACAGACTACTTCCATATCTGGACCCTCAGATACGCTGTATAGACCTCATACACGCTTTTGGGGGCGGAATTGAAAACTTCAGCCTTCCCTATGTTAACAGATTAGAAAAAAGAGTTGTTATTAATACACGGACATTGAGTGATCTGAAGAACCAGTACCTGTCAAATGATGTTAATGAAAAAATGAATGAAAGAATTTTCTTAATCGAAAACTGTGTGCATGTTCCAGAAAAAATCAGAAGGAAGAGTAAAGGATCTACATTAAGAATCCTGTACGTGGGTCGTGGCTCGGAAGAAAAGCGAGTACACCTTATAGGAGAAATTTCTTGCCTCTGTCATCAAAAAGAAATGCCAGTTGAATTTATCTTGGTTGGAGATATTATAAATTCAATTCCTCATGAGTATAGAAAGTATTGTAATTTTTTAGGAGAAATCCTGGACGAAGAAAAGCTCTCAGAAATATACAATAGTTCTGATATATTGCTGCTCGTATCGAAGTATGAAGGTTTTCCTTTAGTCATAATGGAAGCAATGGCTTATGGCGTCGTACCTATAAGCACGGACGTAGGAGGTATTTCAGAGCATATCCACAACGGGCACAATGGTTTTCTTGTAAAAAATGATAGTGAAGATCTTATAGTAAAAAATGTATGCAATATTATAAGTGAACTTGTCTCAAACGAACTTCTGGTAGATAGGATTTCTACTGAAGCTTATGAATATGCAAAAATAAACTTTAATTGTGAAAAATTCTGCTCAAAATATAAAAAACTAGTCTGGGGAAGATAATTGCTCAATTTTTAAAACATAATGTAAGATACCCGATAGAAAAATAAGTAATGTGAAGAAAATTTTATAATGCTCAACTCTTTATTGAAAAAGATTGTCTTCAGCCTGAAATCAGTTTTAGACGGTTTTCAAAAGAAATTATTAATGAGTATTCTGCGACTTAATACTATCAGGAAACATGGTATCATATACGTTGATTTGATTCCGAAATTTCTTAGTAAAAAAATGATGTGGTTTCTGGCATAATAGTAGGTCTGTCTTAAGCGCCCGGATAGCCTGCAACCACCCGTACCAACTCTATTGTGGTCTGCTACTGCAGCCGGTTGAAAGTAAAACTTAAATCCTCTATTAATTAGCCGCATGTTCAGGTCGCTTTCTTCACGGCAGTATGTGCCCTTGTATGCTTCTTCTTCATATCCGCCTATGGCCTGTAACTTATCCCTTGGGTACAAACAACAGGCATGTCCTATATCTACTTCTAACACACTTCCAGAGTCCTGTCCATAATTGTTGAAAATTTCGCCAGTGAGCCTATTTACATAAAATGGAACATTGCGCCTGACAGCTTCTTGATCAGGTTCTGTATTTTCTATCAATCTTGGAACAATGACAATATTGTGTGTGTCAAAAGAATTGTAAGTGCTGACAAGTTTCTCTAAACAGTCCTTATGAAGTACCAGATCGTCTTCAATGAAAAACACCAGTTTACCTTTAGCAGCCGAAAGAGCTGTGTTCCTATTACGCGGGAGGCCCAGATTTTGTTCATGTGTGACACCGGTTATCCTTATATCTCGGCTCACGTAATGTTTTATGACCTCTACCGTATTATCAGTTGAACAATCGTCCGAAATCAAAAGTTCCCAATTTGTATATGACTGGTTTAAGACGGATTCGATACAGACTCCAAGAATAGCTGCTCTATTATACGTCGGTAAAATTATTGATACTAATGGACTTTTGCTCATAAATTGTTCACCAATTCTTTGCACTGAAGTCTGAGTCTTTATTTTAACTTTTTATTACAGGACATCAACTCGTTTCTTTATACCAAACTTTCTAGAAGTACTAACCTTTATATTGATAATGTTGGATTTTTTGCTAAAAGATTTCTAGGATGAATTATAAGGCAATGACCAGAATTGGACTCAGTTCTTTCAGGTAGCTGTTTGAGATCAATTTCTAGTTTATGTCATTAAAAAAATATCTGTAGAATCATATCTGCAACTCTTTATACAGCTTTAAAGTTTTTTCTGCAGAATCTTCCCAGCTAAATATCTTAGACCGCTTAAGCCCCTTCCTGATTATCTCTTCTTTGAGTCCATCATCAGTTAATAATTGATACATTTCTTCAGCAAGCTTATTTACATCATAAGGATCTGCAACTATGGCAGCATCCCCCACAACTTCTGGTAGTGAAGAGGTATTTGAGGTTATGACAGGTGTCCCGCAAGCCATTGCTTCCAGGGGAGGCATCCCGAATCCTTCATATAAGGAAGGAAACACGAACAAATCCACAGCATTGTATATTTCTGCAAGTTCGCTCTCTGACACATATCCCGTAAAGATAACATCTTTCTGTAAGTTAAGGGACTCTATCTGTTTGAGGAGTTTTTCTCTCACTCCAAGATAGTTTGGCATCCCTACCTTTAGCAGTTTTACCTCTGGGATTCGATTTTTTAGTTTGCTGAATGAGTTTACCAGGAACTGAACATTTTTTCTTGGTTCTTCAGCTCCCACATACAGGATTACTTTCTCATCTTCCCCAATACCATATCTTTTCAAAATTGCCCGGTTTCGGTTTTGATAGTATAAACTGCGGTCCACGGCAGGGGGGATAATTTCTATTTTTTCTTCCGGATATTTTATGTACTTACTGATGTCCTTTTTAGAAAATTCGGATACTGTGATTATTTTTTCTGCTTTTCTCAGCCCTCTGGCATTAAGTTTCCAGATCGGGTTTCTGGTACCGTAATATGCTATGGGTATGATATCGTGGCAGGTAACAATGGTCTTTTTTAAATCTACCAATTCAAGAAGAAATGCCAGATCCTGGCGGGTTATATGCTTAATATTATCCTTAACCATTTTCTTTTTCACAATAAACGGGTATGCAAAATATTCGACAACTCTGTTAACCCCGGTTAATTTAGATACATCAGGATATTCTATCCGGTTTAATTTGACGTTATCTAATCTGCTATGGATTTCACTTTGATATTTTGACATCCCAAATATTTCTTCTGTATTCAGGCCGTTTATATAATCAATTTCCATATTTCAGTTCCCCAGAACCCGGAATGATTTATAAACTCTTTTACTATAAAAGAGCAATCTATTATTTTTTTCCCTGAATATTTTTTATTCTGAATAATCTTTTTTTAATTCCGTCTGTACTGTTTCTCAATTCTTGCTGAGACTTCATTCCAATCCATTATGTTTTTATCTGTTGCGGAATTTATCCCGGAATCTGCTTTTCTTTCCTTTCTCTTGATTTCTCTCAGAGCTCTGGCTACCCTTTCCTTTGAAACCGGATTCTCAATCCCGATGCAGTTCCTTCCGTCCACAAATTCCTCAAGTGCGCTTCCTTTTGCCACTATACACGGAGTTCCCGCAGCCAGTGCCTCCGCAACCGTTATCCCATACGCTTCATGAGAGGAAAGCATTAAAAATATCTCCGCATCGGCATAGCATTCAAGCAGTTCTTTTCTTGAAAGGTCTTTTAACCATTCAACTCTACCCTCAACCCCATAACCCTTTGCCATATTACGAAGCTCGGCCTCATATGGTCCTTTCCCAACAATTCTCAACCGGAAATGCTGAAGTTCAGGCAGACTCTGGATAATATACTGCACCCCTTTATATTCTTCCAGGCGGCCTACATAGAGAAGAAGTTTTTCCCTCCTTACTTTACTTTTTTGGTTTTTTTCAGACACTTTCAGGTTTTCGAATTCTTTGAGATTTATTCCGTTCGGGATTTTTACGGTTTTTGAGGCAATCTTGAAATCCGATTCTACAAGCTTCTTTTCATATTCCGATACGCATATTACGGAGTCTGCCCTGGAGAATATCAGTTTCCCGAGAAGCCTGTAAGGCTTATGCAGTAAATTCCTGAATACGGTATGGCCGTGCCTGTGATAATGAGGAGTGAATACAAATTTTCCGCCACGCCTCCCAAGCGATGCGAGAAATGCAGGAAAAGCATGATAACTGTGCGCATGAATTACATCATAATCTTGTTTTTTGAGGTAAGTATAGATCTGAGGAGCGAAATAATACGCATTCCCCGGAGCAAAAGACCCGAACCTGATAACTTTTACTCCATTTATTGTCTCTTTCTTATTCAGTTTTCCCGTGGGGTCCGTTGTTATAACCTCAACATCATGCCCTGCTCTAACCAGCCTCTCACTAATTTCTTTAACATGAGTTTCCACTCCCCCTATATCAGGAGAGTAACGTGGACAGATCTGGGCTATTTTCAAGGCTGAACCTCCTTATTCTGGAACCTATACGGAGTAATGCATTAGCTTAATATAAAGATAATGTGATAGTTTAGACAAATGAAATCTAACAGGAGTATTTGCATAGTTGGACCTTCGAAACGTTTCTTGAGCGGCATCAGTTATTACACTATTCGTCTGGCAAATGCCATGTCTGCTGAAAAAGCTGTTTCGGTTGTCTGCTTTCGACAATTGCTTCCAACTTTTCTTTTTCCAGGAAAATCCCATGTAGGAAAGAATATTTCCGCCCTGAACTTTTCACCCGAAATACCTGTTTTCGATGGCATGGACTATAACAATCCACTGACCTGGATTCAAGCATACCATTTCCTTGAAGTGCAAAAGCCGGATATTATTGTTTTGCAATGGTGGACTTCCTCGGTTGCACATATGCAGCTTCTGCTGAAGCTTTTTGCAGGTTTATTGCATAAACCGAAAATGATTATAGAATTTCATGAAGTCGTGGACCCTTTTGAAGAATCAATACTTCCTATCCGTTTATATTCAAAAGCAACAGGAAAACTGCTCCGTAAAAACCTTGATGCATATATTACTCATTCCGAATCCGACAAACAGCTTGTTGCAAAAAGATACTCAATTCCTTCTGAAAAAATCCATGTAATCCCACATGGGCTTTATGACCAGTATGGGGAGCTGCTTGATACAAAAGAAGCGAAAAGAAATCTCTCAATAAAGGATGATTTCGTTATACTTTCCTTCGGCTTGATTCGAAAGTATAAGGGAATTCCCTATCTTATCAGGGCTTTTGAGCAGTTACCCCCGGAGGTTCTTGAGAAAAGCCGGCTGTTGATTGTCGGGGAAATCTGGGAAGATCGCAGGGAATTGCTTGACCAGATTAAAGCCTCTCCTTTTTGTGATTGTATCACGCTGGTAGATGAATATGTTCCTGATGACAGAATAAATGTGTATTTTAGTGCTGCAGATGTGGTGGTTCTACCTTACCTGAGGGCTTCTCAGAGCGGGATTGCCCATATTGCCATGTCTTTTGGAAAGCCTGTTGTTGTCTCTGAGGTAGGCGGTTTGAAAGAATCAATGGCTAAATATGAAGGAACTTTTTTCGTCCCCCCGGAAGATATTGATTCTATCCGGAATGCTATTCTCAACCGGTTTGGGGAAAGAAAGCATTACGAAGCTCCGGATCAGAAATGGGATAAAATTATAAGCTGTTACATTGAATTAATAGGATCAATTTAATTTCTTTTCCGTAGTTGTGTATGAATTTTTAACTTTATTCTTAAAGGGGTCATTGTGAGTTGTCAGGAACATCCTGTATCATCATTCCAAGACAAAATAAAATCCAGCTGGCTTTATACTCTGGCGGTTACGATAATCGGTTTTATATCTCTGTGGGTCAGAACACTTCCCTCCGACGGTGTACTTTTTCCTTGCGGGCAGGTACGAATTAACAGTGCCCTATCCAACTGAGGACCTCATTGCCGGCGAAATCCAGTTCGATACTGCGCCTGTGGGACCCTATGTGGTGAGCTATGGTGACACAACAAAAGAAGTAAGGGTGAGTGAAGAAGCTGTATTAAATGGAGATGAGATTAAAATCTAAGAAGAGATAAATTTAAGAAGAGATAAATCTCTTTTGAGATTTTTGCAGCAATCTGCTACTTTCCAGAATATTTACGTATCTTTTATATATCCATTATTAGTATTCACCATTTACATATACTTTTATATAGTATTAATAAAGTTATCCACATGTATAAGGGCTTCTCAGAGTGGAAAAATAGTGCCGCATCTTTTAGCAAGCGTCTCCCAAAAGACTTATTGTTTCATGGATAGGCGGATTTAAATAGATGTCGGCGGCTAAGAGAAACAATATTCTGTTCGGAATATTGTAACGCCTTTCGACAACTGTCTTGATCGGCTCAGTATAAAGATCGTATGAAGCTCCTGAACACGAATTAGATAAGATTATAACTAATCATACTGAATTGTTAAGTAAAACAATATTATTTATTTGATTTTCTTCTTCCACAAATTATATATTTAATTGCAAAAATTTACCTCTTAAAGGGGATTATTATGAGTTCTCAGGAACATCCTGTATCATCATTCCAAGACAGAATAAAATCCAGCTTGCCTTATACTCTGGCGGTTGCGATAATCGGTTTTATATCTCTGTGGGTCAGAACACTTCCTTCGGATACCGTTTTTTTTCCTGGAGGGATCGTAAAATTCGCGACCAATGACGCCTGGTACCACATTCGTACTTTAAATGTCCTGCTTGAAAATTACCCCCACAGGATGTTTTACAATCCCATGACCAATTATCCTCACGGGAGTTACATCCATTTCGGGCCGTTATTCGATCAGATGATCGCGATTACTTCCATGATTCTCGGGGCTGGCAGTCCCAGTCCCCAGCTTGTTAATACTATAGGTGCGTACTTCCCTGCCGTGCTGGGTGCACTTATTGTTATCCCTGTTTACTACATCGGGAAACATCTTGGCGGGCGCAAAGCCGGGCTTCTGGCTGCAATCCTTATTGCCTTCGCTCCAGGGCAGTTCCTGTCCCGTTCACTGATCGGTTTTACGGATCATCATGTTGCCGAATCACTATTCAGCACTTTCTTTATGATGTTTTTCATGCTTGCGCTGATCTCGGCAAAGGAGAAAAAGCTGCGCCTTGAAGACGTGTTCAATAAGAATTTCGATATCCTGAAAGAGCCTTTGCTATACTCGGTTGTTGCTGGTGTGATGTATTCCGCCTACCAGCTTTCATGGCCAGGAGGGTCTCTTTTCCTACTAATAGCTCTTGTTTACGCCGTATTCCAGTACATACTTGACAATTTCCGCAATGAATCGAGTGATTATCTCGGGTTTGCAGGCATTGTTACCTTTCTGGTAAGTGCAATACTTATCCTTCCCTTTGTGCACCCTGATATGGGTTTTTCCCTGTATTACTATTCATGGTTCCATGTGGTGACTGCACTCGGAACAATGGCAAGCTTTGCAGCTCTGAGTTTCCTTGAAAGGGAGTTCAAAAGAAAGCAGTTAAAGGCTTATTACTTCCCGCTTATAATTCTCGGAGCTGGCATTCTCGGACTCCTGATTGCTAAAATCGTGTCTCCTTCGCTTTATTCCCTGATTATACATGCCCCGACAACTGTCTTCATGATTCAGCAGGGAGGGCCTTCTACTATTGGTGAGGCCAGTTCCATATTCTACCAGGGCGGCGTATTCACTCTTTCAAAGGCTTTTGCAAACTTCACTGCTACAGGTTTTCTGGCTTCTCTGCTCGGGATGCTAGTTCTGGCTGCAAGCCTGTTCAGAAGACCAAAACCCCAGGAAGTACTGGTTCTTATCTGGAGCTTTTTTATTCTCCTTGCAATTTACGGCCAGAACCGGTTTGCATATTACTATTCCATAAATGTTTCAATCCTGGGTGCTTATCTGGGAGGACTGCTGCTTGACAGGGTAAAATGGAGTGAACTTGACCAGAAGTTCAAAAGTAATGTAAGGTCGCCTGCGGATATTCCTAATGCTTTTAAATTTATCAAAATACAGCAGGTTCTTGCAGTTCTTGCTATAGTAGTATTTCTGATTTATCCGGTGTACGGATCTGCAATGTATCAGGCAAAAGGCTCAAACGAGCCCAATGAACCCTGGCTGGAAGCTACTTTGTGGCTTCGTTCAAACACGCCTGATCCCGGAATGGACTTCAACGCCATTTACGAAGCCCCTGAAGACGGTGAGCTTTTCGCGTATCCTGATACCGCATACGGTGTTATGTCCTGGTGGGATTACGGTCACTATATAGAATATTTCGGTCACCGGATGCCCAATGCTAATCCCTTCCAGGCAGGCGTAGGAGGCCGCAGGACAAGCATTGATGAGGAAAATCAGCCAGGTGCTGCATCATTTTTCACAGCCCAATCCGAAGGGGAGGCAAGTGCCGTGCTTGAAGCCGTAGACCCGCGGCCTGATAAAACAGGAGCACGTTACATAATGTCTGACGCCAGAATGGCTACGGATATATTCGGTGCAATGCCTGCGTGGACTCTCGATACCGAAGGGTACTTTCAACCTTACTGGACAGGGAGTGGGTACCAGAATATACCTTCGACCCGATACTTCAACTCGATGGAAGCAAGACTTCACATTTTTGATGCAAACGGTTTGAAGCAGTACCGTATGGTCTATGAGACCCAGGCCTATCAGACCGATGAGGTAGGATATAAGCAGGTCTACAATTTCTTCTCCGGAGGCAATATTCCTGAAACAAATACCGGTTATCTCAAGGTCTTCGAGTACGTCAAAGGTGCAAATATAACAGGTACGGCTTCCTCCAATGAGATTGTTAAAATAAGCACTACAATTCTTACAGGGCAGGGACGGACCTTTGAGTACACACAATCAACAACTGCGGACTCTGCGGGCAGGTACGAATTTACAGTGCCCTATTCAACCGAAGGTCCCATTGCCGGCGAAACCCAGTTCGATACTGCACCTGTGGGACCCTACGTGGTGAGCTATGGCGACACAACGAGAGAAGTAAGAGTAAGTGAAGAGGCTGTGTTAAACGGAGAAGAGATAAAGGTCTAAAGCAGTACGGAGTGTGCTATTGCTTACTCTCCTGCACCTCTCCCTCTTTTCCTTATGCCTTTATTTCTTAGCTCTATATTGTCCGTCTTGCTTTTGAGCCAGATTTGTAGAATCTTTATTAATTTTTCCCGCTACCTAGATATACTATTAAAAAAACCTACTTTGCAGGTGAAGCGTGATGGAAACCCCTATAATAGGCCGAGTGTGGAAGTTCGGAAACGATATTGATACGGATGTGATAATTCCCGGAAAATACCTGCGGACTAAGGATATGCAGGTTTTTGCAGCTCATGCAATGGAAGGCATTGACCCCGAGTTTGCAGAAAAGGTAAAACCAGGGGATATTATCGTGGCAGGCAGCAATTTCGGCTGTGGCTCGTCAAGGGAACAGGCTCCCCTCGCTTTAAAACACGCAGGTATAGCCTGCGTTGTCGCAAAATCTTTCGCAAGGATTTTCTTCCGAAATGCAATCAACGTGGGGCTACCTCTTATGGAAGCTGATGTCGAATGCCAGGAAGGCGACGAGATCAGGGTTGACCTGTTAAAAGGCGAGGTTATAGTTCCGGGAAAAGGTACGTTTAGAGGGAATAAACTGCCGGATTTCCTGCTCCAGATACTTGCTGACGGCGGGCTTGTAGCTCACAGAAAGAAAATCCAGGACGAGCAAAAGGAATAACCTGGTTCCATGAATACTGGAACTGAGTTGAAATTTAACTTTTATTCAAAGCAATCAATCACCTAAAAAACAGATCCTCCAAAACAATCGATACCTATGATTTTTCCTGATGAATATAAACATGTGGGCGTGACTAAATCTTCCTGCCCTGGCACTGAAGAGCCAATCTACTTTCTGACTGACTACCTTATTGCCGAAAAGGAAAACCCTCAGACCGGCGGCTCCGAATATGCAGTCTATCACGTGAAAAAAAATGGAGAGGGGCTGCTCAGGAAAGTTGAAGCCCTCGAAACTATAGCTTCGGGAGAAGAGATAGTAAAATATGACCGGGAACTGAACATAAAAGACCGCACACTTCTGATCGAGACTGCCGGAAGACTCTGTGCCGGCAAAGTGAATACGGTAATCTTTACAGGTGTGGACCGGCACGTTACTTTTGTCCATAAGCCTGATCCCTCAAGCATTCTTGAACTCGAAATCCTTGACGTTGCTCCTCCTTATCCTTCCTGGCTTTCACTGGTTGTGCGAAGGCTTGAAGCCAGTGGAATTTTTGGCGATCTGCAGGTGAAGTTTATCGAAAAGGTAATTAACCTCAGGCAATTCGAAGGGAAAAATACCGTTTTCCCGTGCAGCGCATCAGGACTGGAGGGAAAATGCCTGGATTCGGATGTTCTCACAGAAAATGGGCATTTGCTGGTAGGATGCGAAATTTCAAAGACCCTTTTTGAGATGCGTTTTCCTCAACTTGAGTATTCCTTTGTAAATATCTGTCCTTTCAAGTCCGAAATAGTTGTGCCCTCGAAATCTTTTATTACGCGCTGCTGCAGGTCCGAGAATTCAGGGTTTGTAAGTATCTCGGGTTTTGATGGCGCCGTAGTTCACTGGGGAGCATCGGAGTACCAGGTTGCTGAGGCTATCCGGAACCTTGTAAACAGCCTGAAGCTGCGATCTGAGGATTCAAATACGCAGCCTTGAAAATTTAACTGTAGCTTTTCCAATCGCCTGCAATGAATATATTACGAAACAATGGTCTATCCAGACCATGTACCCGGAACAGTTAAAAATGAAAAAATAGAATTGCAGGTACCTACTCGAAACCTTCAGCCAAACTTATACTGGCTCCTCGGTTTAAACCAGTGCTCCATACGCAGCATCTGCTGCTTTTTCCATTTAATCTCATTCCCTGCTAATAATTTATATTCTTTTTTAGACCCTCTATGAATTGTTCTGAATTTTCCAAGCGAATATTCTTATTTAGCCCATGAGCCCAAATCAGGGTCATAAGCTTTTTGTTCTTTGCCGAGTGGGGCAAGAATTATTGACCAATCTATTAACCTTACTCCGGCTTATCCTGACCAGCTTCCTGTGAAACAACCTACAACTTGACTGAAAATATCAAATATGAATACACAAATAAGTAAATAAAAAGAAGAAATAGGTAAAAATTAGAAAAGCCTATTATCTATAAAGTACATAAATTTAAAGGATCAATTTACGGTGACGCTCGCAAAGTAAGGGGACGAGATGGGAACGTCAAGAGTTAAGCGATCTAATGTAATCATTGTCTTTTCCTGTTACAAAATAAAATTGAAGTGTAGGGATTTGATACTATGTTCTGGCTCATGCTTGCATGGCTTGTCGGGGTTCTTGCAGGGGTTTTCATTCTAAAGATCTTGCTCATAATGGCTGCAGTGCAGGTTTCAATTGCTTATAACTCAATCCTCGGACGTAATGTTCAGGCGAAATATCAACAGGTGAACGTGATACCTGACTGGGTCAAAACTCTCGCCGACGATAATATATACCAGCGTTATTCGATTGATCCTCCACGCTTTGTGGCATATCCGTCATTTTATAGAAGTGGCTTCAAGTTTTTTGATGATCACAACTATAAATATGCCATTTCTTATGACGGCACTGGTAAGTACACAGTTTATAGAAAATTGAGCTCTGAACCGTCGGGCAATAAACTAAAATCCGCGGTCGAAGGAAAGTCTAAAACAAAGGAAAGTCTAAAACGAAGGTATGACCCAAAACCGTTGACCCGAAACCGTTGACTCGAAACCGTTGCGCCGGTCGATCACGCTCCGGTTATACCGGTCTAGATAAAGCATGAGTTTTTGATAAAACTTTTTTTGAAAAAGTTTTCGCTCAAGCCTTTTCAAAAAAGGCTTGCGTTTCGCCGGTCGATCACGCCGCTACGTTATTTTCGATAAAGCATAGTTTTTGATAAAACTTTTTTTGAAAAAGTTTTCGCTCAAGCTTTTTTTGAAAAGGCTTGCGGACAAGCTCTTTTTTGAAAAGGCTTGTATTTTGAGAAGGGTTTTTATCTTTTCCGAAGACATAACTTTAAATCTGATTGTGGATTTATGGGTCATCAAAAGGGTGACAATCAAGTCATATAGACAACTATACGGCTTTTGATTCTCAAACGTTCTCATATGCTGAGGGTTTTCGCGTCCTTAAATGTTAATCTGTACAATTTGTAAAACGAAACCGGAGTAAATATTTGATGTCTTTCCTGACTAATTTCCTTCTAGGGCTTGGGCTTGCAATGGATGCATTTGCGGTTTCTATGTCCAGTGGCACTACGATAAGACCTTTCCGGCTCAGTGATGCCCTGAAGCTGGCTTTCTTTTTCGGAGGATTCCAGGCTTTAATGCCTGTGCTGGGCTGGCTTGGAGGGAGTGCAGTAAGCGGCTTTGTTTCGGACTATGCTCCCTGGATTGCTTTTGGGCTTCTAGCCTTTATCGGAGGCAAAATGATTTATGAGGCTCTTTACGGAAGTCCTGAAGGAAAGGTAAGTTCTCTTAATTATTCGGTACTTTTTGTGCTCGCAGTTGCTACAAGCATAGACGCCCTTGCTGTGGGGATCAGTTTTGCGTTTCTAAATACGCCTATTCTTGAGCCTGTAATTATAATAGGCTGCGTGACCTTTTTCATGTCTTTCTGCGGTGCACTCCTTGGATACAGGATAGGTTATTTCTTTGAGCACGAAGTCGAGATCATCGGAGGTCTTATCCTTGTAGGGCTCGGCGTAAAGATTCTTGCCGAACACCTGCTCTGGATCTGAGAAGCCGCAGAATCTCAAAAACTTACGCCAGATTCATATACCTCAAACTATAGATGCAGTTAGCATGAAACTGGCTGTAATCGAAGGTGATGGGATTGGCAGGGAGGTAATCCCTGCGGCTGTCAAAGTCCTTGATGCTTTCGGGCTTGAGTTTGAGATAGTGCCCCTGGAGCTCGGCTACACCCGATGGGAAAGAACAGGGACTGCAATGTCGAGTGAAGATCTCGATACTATAAAAGGATGCGACGCTGTGCTCTTTGGGGCAGTCACCACTGTGCCGGACCCGAGTTATAAAAGTGTTCTCCTGACCATCCGAAAGGAACTGGATCTGTATGCAAATATCAGGCCTGTAAAACCTCTCCCCGGCATAACCGGAGTTGCCGGCAGAAATGACTTCGATTTTATTATTGTAAGGGAAAACACTGAAGGGCTGTACTCGGGAATTGAGGAGATAGGACCTGAACTTTCCTGGACAAAAAGAATCATCACCCGAAAAGGGTCCGAGCGGATTGCCGAATACGCCTGTAAGCTTGCAAAAGAAAGGAAGAACAGGCTGACCATTGTCCATAAATCCAATGTCCTCAAATCCGACAAACTTTTCCTCGATGTTTGCAGGAAGACCGCTGCTGCTTATGGCATAGAATATGGGGATATGCTTGTTGACTCGATGGCGTACAGCCTTATCATGCACCCTGAAAGGTATGATGTTGTGGTTACAACAAACCTCTTCGGAGATATCCTGAGTGATATGTGTGCAGCTCTTGTCGGAAGCCTTGGCCTTGTCCCGAGTGCCAATATAGGAGATAGATATGCTTTTTTCGAGCCTGTGCATGGGAGCGCGCCCGATATTGCCGGAAAGGGCATTGCAAATCCGCTTGCCGCAATTCTCTGCGTAAAGATGCTGCTGGAATGGATGGGGGAGTCCCGATCCCGAATTATAGATGAGGCAATAGCCCATGTGCTTCAAAAGAAAATCATCACTCCTGACCTTGGAGGAACGGCAAGCACAATAGAAGTCGGAAACGCGGTTGCGGAATATATAGTTAAAAATGTGTGAAAAGTTCAATCAGGCAGGCTGGTGATCCCTCCTGCCAGAGGAGAGCTTTTAATGTTTTAGACCCTTTTTCTAATAGGATGCAGTTAGACTTTTGTCAAAAATACTGCACTCTAATTCCGATGTATAACTGACGGATGAATGGGGGTTTTGTTCTGCGCCAATTTTTCGATGTCTCATTGCCTATTACGGAAGAAATGGTTGTATATCCGGGAAAGCCGGAACCTTCTATTGAGAGATATGCCTCTATCCCCAGGGATAAGGTAAACGAGTCTATCCTGACTCTGGGAAGTCATACAGGTACTCACGTAGAATCAAGACTGCATCTTCGTGAAGGAAGAGAAGGAGCTGCTGATCTGCCTCTTGATCATTTTTACGGAAAATGCAGAGTCTTTGATCTTATTCATGTGGAAAACGAGATTCGCAGGCAGGATCTTGAAGCGTTTGAAATACAGCCTGGAGAGATAGTGCTTCTAAAGACCAGAAACTCGGCTCTGGGTTACGTGAAATTCCTTGAAAATTACGTGCACCTTAAAATGGACGCAGCTGAATACCTCGTCAATGCCGGAATCAAAACCCTGGGATTTGATTATCTTAGCGTTAAAAAACCTGAAGGGGACGACGAAGTCCGCGAAATCCTTATCAATAACGCTACTTTGTTTTTAGGACTCAACCTTGCCGGTGTGCATGAAGGAGAGTATACATTTTTAGGTCTGCCTCTCCGAATAAATACAGATGGAGCTCCGGCGAGAGTGATGCTGGTTAAGGAGTAATATGCACTATAAGTAACAGGAATTCATAGAATGGTAATAGTATAAAATGGTAATAGTATAAAATATTATAAAAGCATAAAATAGCATAAAATAAAATCAAAAGGCAGCTAAAATAAACATAAGAAATAGTATAAAATGAGTTAAAAAGCAGCTAAAATACACATAAGAAACAGGTAAAATGAGTTAAAAAGCAGGTAAGATAAAAGAAAATAAAAATTAAAGATAACTATAGAATAAAAGACTGTAAAATAAAAGATCTAAATAAAAGATCTGAGGTAAAAATCAGAATTCTATAAGTTGCAAAAGCCGGTAGATTATCTTAAGATACTAAAGCAGGTGTTGAAAAATAGCTGGAAGGGGCAACTTTCCTGTTCCAGAAAGCCCTTCCTATTTAAGTCTGGCGTATTTTTCTGTTTTTCTTAAGTTTAAAACTTAAGCTCTCTTTTCCTCTTCACTTACTTGATTATTCCTTTTTTCCGGACTTGTTTTTCCCCGTTTGATTTCTCTGGAAGGTTTGCTTATACTCCCTATAAAGTTCAAACTGCTCATAATAAAGGGCTCTTTCGATTATCTCCTCAAAAAACTCATTCATATGGATTCCCCCTGACCCACATGATATTTCTTTCTCATACCTATAAATGTTTGCCGTTGTGCCGGCAGACCTTCCCAAAAATAGTTATAACATGTCAACCTCTAAACTTATCCTGTGGAATTGAGGCAGGACTTTCAGGCTGAAATGGAACCGGTTGAAAGCGAGTTTCTCTCCGCCTTTTATCTGCTGGATATTCTCCTGTACTGCCGATTTTTTTCTGACCTTCCTTAAAGCTTACTTTTAAATTACTTTTTGTTGAAACTCACTTCCCAACGTTCCAGTTCTTTAGAGACTTTGCAGCATTTTAATTTACAGCTTTTACTATGTGAATCAAACTACCCTCGGGCTGGGGGTTAATAAATCAATCTCATATACTTATTGCCTGAGCCTTTAATCTAAGTGCAGGCAAGTCTTCAAAATACTCCGAAGGGTATATGTTCCTGTAACTTTCAAACTGCTCATAATACTGCGCACGTTCGACAAGACCTTTGAATATTTCCTCCATTATATTACACCTCTATTTCCAAAACTACTTTAGTATTTATTAACCTCAGCCTAGCAAGGTGAAAGTATTTTTAAAGGATTCCGGGCAAAGATTTCCGGATTATATGGCTACTGAGACTGAAAGCCTATTTTAAACATTTATAAAAAAATAGAATATAACGAAGAAAAATATTAAAAGGAGAATTAAGATAAGATAAGTTTTAAAAGGAGAAGAGTTAGACAGAACAAGTTTTTAAAGGCAGCCAGGATAATTACTACTGCTCTTTTGCGGCAGCTGCGAGCTTCTCTCCAAGCTTCTGGCATCTCACCAGTTCTTTTCCATATGGCCTGTACTTTACCTGAAGTCCGGGCTCAAATACTTCAATTCCTGCGTTTTTCAGTTCCTGCTCTATTATTTTTACCGCTCCTCCTCCCCAGCCGTAAGACCCGAATGCCATAGCTTTTTTCTTCCGGGGACGTAAGCCTTTAAGATATACCAGGAAGTCGCCGACCGTTGGAAAAAGCCCATTATTAAGGGTCGGCGAACCTACAGCAAAGGCAGCTGCATCAAGTAGCTCCTTCATGATATGGCTCCTCGGGTTCTTCCGGAGATTAAGCAGTTTTACCTCCACACCGGCGACCCGGACAGCTTCGGCAATTTCGTTTGCCATTATTTCTGTGCTGCCCCACATAGTATCATATATCACAAGCACTTTTTCCTTAACCTCACCGTTTGCCCATGATCTGTAAGCCTCAAGGATCTTCGGCAGGTCCTGCTTCCATATAATCCCATGAGAAGGAGCTATCTGCAGGGGTTCTATTTCCAGTCTGGCCAGTACTCCTAGATATCGAAGAAGAGGTATATGAAAAGGCATGAGAATGTTTGAATAGTATTCGGCTGCTTCAGGGAGAATATCTCTTACCTCGAAATCATACCTTTTTGAGGTTGCTATATGCTGCCCGAAACCGTCGTTTGAGAAGAGAATCCTGTCTTCTTTCAGAAAAGTCTCCATACTGTCAGGCCAGTGCAGCATTGTAGCTTCCAGGAACATGAGGGTTTTCCCACCCAGATCCAGCTGGTCGCCAGTTGCTACAATCCCAATGTCCCAATTCTCACTGCCCGAGTCCCTAAAATAACCATTAAGAATATCGATTCCCCTTCTTGTAATGAGAATCTTCGCGTTTGTTTGGTTTTTAAGGTCGGCCAGAGATCCGGAGTGGTCAGGCTCCATATGGTTTATTATGATATAGTCAAGTTTTGAGGGATCGATGATCTGACCGATGCGCCTTAGCATCTCCCCTGTAAAAGGAGCCTTTACCGTATCTATAAGAGCTGTCTTTTCCCCTATAACAAGGTAGGAATTATAGGTTGTTCCTCCAGGGGTAGTAAACCCATGAAAATCCCTGCCATTCCAGTCTATTGCTCCTACCCAGTAAACTCCGCGGGAGAGTTCGACGACTCCACCTGTTTCTTCCGCATCCATATACTCACAGCTCGTGCTGCCTTTCAGGTCTGCATTCTGAATCTGGTAACTTCATCCAGGAAGCTGTCAATCATCTCGTAATGGCCTCTTTCATAGCCTGCCAGCATCTGGAAGAAATTTTTCAGGCTTTCATCTTCAACCCTTTTTGCGACTTCAGTATAGAAATCCTCGCTTTTTCTCTCATGCCTCAGGGCTGCAAGAAGGATGCCCGCATCTCCAAGCGTGACCTCCCCACCTTTTGTACGCCCTAAATCAAACTCAGGGGTGAAAGACTGACCGCTAGGAATTTCCGTACTTATGGCGGGCAACTCTCTCTTATCACGATAGCTTTCTAGGTAGCCAAGATGCTTTACTTCCTCAGCTGCCAGGTACTCATAGAGTTCTTTAAATTTAGGATCGTCCATCGAAGCAGCTTTACTCAGGTAAAAGTCCCTTGCTTCTTTTTCTCTCTCGATTGCCAGAGCTACGGCTTCTTCAATTCCCTTGAGGTTTTTTACTTCCTCCACTACATTTCGATACGCGCTATTCATATCCTTTACCCCCTCTGATACCTTATTTTTTCAATTTCCCATTTTAAAGTGCTCATTTTCCTGCTTCTTTCTTAACTTTCGTCTTCTTTCGTTCTTTCACTTTTACTATTATATCCTCAGAAGGCCGCTCAATTCCGAATATATCATAGATCTCATAGGGGCTTGCAAGTACTGTGATATTTTCCATCCGTGCAAGTCTTTCCGAGTTTGTAACATCTACTTCGCGCATGGTAAGCTCAAAAGCTCTGCCGCTGGGTGCAGCGGTTTTCACACTTCCCCTTTTCTGGTCTACAGGCAGGATGAAAATAGGTGTTTTTCCTTTTGCAGTCTGAGATACTGCATTTGTAACAAGGGTGTCTGCAATCCCGTACACAATTTTTGCAACAGTATTGGCAGTTGCCGGGGCTATCAGCAGGAAATCGTAGTATCCCATCTGCAGCGGGCCTGCAATGAATGGGGAATTGGGGCCTGCATCGACCTTGAAGTTTGGGAAATCGGTCTGGATTTTGTCCCAGAGATGATACCATTTCATTACGGTCTCGCCTTCCTTGGAGAGAAAAACCATTGCCTCAACCCCTGTCCGGTTCTTGATGTCTACCAGAATGCTGTATGTCTCAATCATCTGGTCTCCCGAACCTGTTATCCCCCATGCGATTCGTTTAATTTCCTTATTTAACGATTCTACCAAAACAATTCCTCCTTAACTGGTTTGTCTTATTACGGATCTATTTCGATTTCCTGATTATCCTGTTTAATCTGATATCTGAAATCCCGGCTCTTCCGAAGTTTACATCATTTTCCTGCTTCTTCTGGTACTTAGGATGGCAGGGATTCGGATTCTTTTTCCGAAGAAGCTCTCCTTACAAACTGGGTAGTCTGGACAAGCTTTTTCAGGGTCTTTCGAAGGCTTCTCATGCCTTCGGAATCCTCGGCTACTCCCTCCGCCCCTTTGTCCTTTGACCAGAAAGTTCCACCCAGATTAGCTCCGAAAGAGCCCCCTCCTACAGGTATCATCTCGTTGATAACGTAAAAGTTCAGGATAGTCTGGATTGCCGGCTCCTGTCCTCCCATCCTATCTCCTCCGTCTGCAATGCCCATTCC
This sequence comes from Methanosarcina sp. MSH10X1, assembly GCF_004099695.1. Lineage (GTDB taxonomy): Archaea > Halobacteriota > Methanosarcinia > Methanosarcinales > Methanosarcinaceae > Methanosarcina. The sequence goes on from NZ_SCHL01000010.1 coordinate 58,089, forward strand.
TACTTTATTCAAAAAAACCCTGGGGTTTTTGGCAAGCACGGCTCTGCATCTATCCATTATAGTTTTGGTTTGAGCACTCAGTGTTCCCTGATAGACCGGAGTTCCAATTATCCAGGCGTCTGCCCAGATCATCTTATCATAAAGCTCGGCTGAGATGTCATCCTTGTGAATGCAACCTTCCTTTGTTCTTATACAGAAGTCGCAGTGGATGCAAAAGTTCAGCTTTTTTCCTTTGGCAGAAAAATAATCGGTTTCTGCGCCATATTTCTCCTCTGCAATCTTCAGCGCTTCACGGACCAGAAAATCAGTCGCCATATTCCTGGGACTTCCGGATATCCCTAGAATCCTTACCGGTTTGGCTTCGGTTTCTTGCATGTCCCCTCCGAATTGCATGTAAAATTACACATAATCGAATATACCTGTATGCTAGTATGCCTTTCGGACAAATAATTTTATGCCTGAATAATGTTATCATCTGATTTTTAAATTTTAGTTTTGCAGGGAATACTTTTTGCAAAAGCTATCCGCAAAGAAAAATAATAGCCTGATTCCAGCTTGTTTTCTGGCTTTCAAGCTTTTCCCGACACACTCATAACTCGGAAGGGAGTTAAACAGGTTTTCATTTTCTGAAAATGGGGCTTTTTACAAATTTAGAAATATAAATTCCCGATACTCCCTTAAGGAAAGTTAATTCAGCCTGAAGGCTATGTGGAAACCTGCGGAATCACACACAGATGTCTTCCCCAAAAATGGAGTCGATACACTGACGGCACAGCATCCTGGGAAGCCCTTTCCTTAGATTCAGTCTGGGCAGCGGGTATCCCCCTCTCATGGGAAACTCGACCTGTTTAATATGCTCCAGGCACAGACCTTTCCCGCAAACAATGCATACACCCACGGCTTCACGGTCTTCACTCTTTTCAAGGCAATCGTAACATTTAAGCATATAATCACCTCAACAGACCTCGTTAAACAGGCAGTTTTCCTTCAGGGCTTGATGGCAGGGAATGCACACAATCCGTTTAATATGTTCAAGGTCGGGTTTTAGCTCTACAGGATATTCTCCTTCCCAGGCAGGAGTTTCTTCATGAATTAAATGCTCTTTACAGACCCCTCTCCCACAGACAATACAGATTGCAACAGCATCGGTATTTTTGCCTTCTTTTGCGCACTCATAGCATCTCATTGTTCTCCCTCTAAATTAAAAATACTTTTATTCCGTGTCAGATTTGAAAGCATTGTAAGGCACTCCTGTATTTGGCTCAGAGGAAACTCACTGTTTTCTCATTATAGCAGTCATGGCCCCTCCGCAGCAAAAACAGGAGTTAATCTTCGATTTTTCGGTGGCAACTGAGCTGCCACAGACTCATAAAGGAACCTTTCCTCTTATCAGATAACCCCTCTGCCAGTTCACCTCCTCTTACCAAAATTATCTTATCTGGCAGTCTGTTTAACCGCTTTTTTATCAACAATACAGGATAATGACGTTTATTATCTATATCTCAAAAACACATAAACTTTAGCTGGATGTATCACAAAAGTAATATAAAAGTAATAAAAAATGCCAGTATAGACTATAATAATATCTTCGATATACTATAATTCGATATCAAAATTCAATAAGAAAATTCTCCAGAAATATTCGGTTTCTTTATTAATATCTCAGAACATCCCTGTGAAAACTGTTAAAACGCCTTTAACGTAATGAGATTCCTGCAGGTTAAATCAGGGCAGTTTTGATAGACTCACATTTGATAAGATATGTGAGCGGTCAGGCAAGGAAAGATTACATGCAAAAGGTGCATTTAACACGGCGATAAGAACATCTCGTTTAAATACAGGGTGTAAGAACAGGTTCTTTACTTCGAGACAAAGAAAATCATTACAGGACAGCTGTAATCAATATTAAAAAAGCCAGGTATTAGTTAGTGTAAATTATAGAAACTTGAGGCAACTCAAGGCAGACAGCCTTTAATTTTGATCATAATATACCTTCGGAAAATAAATGAGTTGGCTCCCAGTTTCATAACTGAGAGTTTTCCAATTAATTAATCGCTTATCCACAGTTTTCAATTCTGTTATCGTGGATATTTACATTAGTTTCTTTTGTGTTTAAGCGTACTACTGCAGGGGAAGGCAAGTCATGGAAATAGTTGCCAGAGGCTTCTATGTTCTTAAGAGTTCCCTGTAATTCCAAACCTGCGTATCCACCACCAGACGTAGTACAATCATTGTCTGTCATTACTCCGTCGGTAACGGAATCAAACCGAACGGATGAATTGGTCCGGTTAATAAATTTAGAGTTTTTAACTGTAATGCCATTTACGTGATAGGCATATACACCATCGTGACCACACTTGTTTACAGTTACTGTGTCGATCATGACGTTGCTTGACTTTGAAATAAGCATGGCGTCGTTACATCCGTTCTGGAATGTCATATTCTGAATTGTTAATCCATTAACGCCTATGAGTGTTGCCATATTGTAGGAGGAAGTTCCAAGCCTGACGTTAGGATAATAGTCTGACTGGCTGCCATCAACAGTAAAGCCTTTAATTGTAACATCGCTTGCAGAATCACCTTTAATCATAATCATGGCTTTCTTTTCTGCAATGCTGCTCTCGCGGCTGCCCCAGAGGGATAATCCTTTGGCGAGTTTAATTGTTACACTGGAATCTCCTTCAAGGACCGTGCTGCTGCCGATCTTCAGAGAATCGCTTATATCATATGTGAATGGGCCTTTGAGGTGGACAGTTGTGCCCGGGTTTTTTGCGGCAAATTCGAGCGCCTGATTAATCTCGACATCATCGGCTTTTCCATCAACATTATAATCTCCACTTCCGTCTCCTGTAACAGTTACTACCTTTGAACTCTGTGTACTCGCAGCGCCTAAGGCAGCCGGTACAGTTGTTAAGATAAGGCATGTTACCAGGAATAGGGTTCCTAGTTGTCTTTTAAGCATCGTATCACCTTTGGGTTGGATTTTTATAGGGATTTAAGTGAAATCAAAATTTATACGGTAAGCTACTTTCTTCCCAAGTATTTCTCAAAATTCCATATTACGTACTCGTAATACTTACTTTTCCGAACTAATCTAATCAGGTAGGGATTTTTCGAATTCTTTAACAGAACTCCCTGATCAGGTCGGCTCTATACGGGTATGATTCTTATTACGTCTGCGTAATATTTTTTGAACCTATCCAATTCGGTTCTTGTGTTTTAGTGGGGCGGACACGTTGCACACAGAGTCTCCACTCTCCAATCACTTATAGGGATTTGTCGGAGGTGGCCGGAAACTGGAAGTTTTGAATTCTATAAACACAAAACTTATCATTGACCCCAGGATAGCATCCTTCTGGTCAATACTTTCTGCTTACTTAATCACGGCCTTTTGCCACAGGTCAACTCTCCTTTTAAAAAGCTTTCATTCACCATTGTTGAATTCCTGAGTTGACAACCCTGCTTATGCGATCCTATTATAAAATATTTTTGGTATTTTATTAAACAAATTTAAACAGTATGTCTTTATTTCGAAACTTTCTGAATCTTTAAGAATACAAGCAAATAAAATTTCATAAAAATTACTTAATTAGCTATCGAATCACGACATAAAAACGGATTTGTAATTCAAAAGAAACTTACGCAATAAAGGCAATTAAGCTGCCTGATAAAAATCAGGACTAAACATAGAACGCAAACTTATAATTGTTGAATCTCGGTTAAAAACGCATTATATTGACTTGATGCCCGTATGGGTAAAAGATCCGGGCATTACTCTGAAATTCTGGTTCCTTGTTCGCCCAATCTTATACAATTGGTTATATCTCGAAAAGTGCAAAGAAAAGCTTTTCAAAATATTTCCTTTGATCGCTTACATAACCAGGTGATAAGCTCTAAATAAATATCCAGAGTTCTTTGAGACAAAATTATTTGTAAATTCGAATGAAAACAGTTGAGGAATAGAGTAGAAAGACAGTTAATTGCTTGAGCTATCAAGTTTTAAATAGGAATTGCAAAATTAAATATTTTTATTATTCAATCTCCGAGAAAGCCTGTTATGTTTTAAAAAGATATCACTCCATAATGAAAACATTTTTGAGTATGTCAGGGGAATTGAATTGTACAACCAGCCGCAGTAAATTTATCTTTCCAGTTTCTCAGCCATTTAGCTCTTGTTTGATATTGATTTTTTATTGATGCTGGTTAGCTGGTACTATTTTTTCACCTTCTTCACCAGGAAAATAAATACTAATGCTGACCAGAGGCCGGAATTTTTATCCAGATATCCTGCCTGACTTTTTATATAAATATCCTGCCTGACCTGAGGCGAGAAGCAAATGTTTTAAATTCTTGAATTAACATTCCCGGATTCTGAGCTGCAACCTGAAGCATTCGATAGATACAGCTTCATACTGGTTTTCAGCCAATGAACACTGATATGCAATTATGATTAGAAGATATTTTACTTCTATAATTATATCTTGTGTAGTAATTCTATTAACATAATAATAACATTATAAATCAATGATTTAATCAATTATTAAAGATAAATTACAATTATATTAACTTGTGTTGTTATGATAATGTCTGAGGAGATTAAGGCTTTACTAACGGCATCCGGTGGGGAAAAAATGAAACGAACATTATTTTCGATATCATTAGTTCTTATACTTTTGATTCTCGTATCGACAGCGGCTTCAGCCGGGCAATATGAAAAAATTGGCAGTGGGTCTGAGCCTGCTGTCGATGCTGGTAGAATAGTGTGGGTAGATAATGGTACTATTCACGTCTATGACCTGACGACTAAAGAAGAAACTGAAATTCTATCTTCTTCAGCCTCTCATCCAGCGATTTCAGGCAATAAATTAGTGTGGTGTGATAAGAGCACTGGAGTCCCGAGGCTTACTGTATATGATATAAGTAATGGGGCAAGATCTTATATCACAGCAGATGTAGATAACGGCAGCATTCCTGCCATTTCTGGCGATAGGGTCGTGTGGAGTGCAGATTCTACGGTTTACATGCGTGACATATCTACCTCCACACAGATCAAAATCGCAGCTGGAGACAATCCTGATATTTACGATAACAGGATCTCATATGAGTCATATTCCGGCGATGATACTCCGCAAATTTACATATACGATATTAACACCAGAACAGCAATAGATGTCAGCCAGTATGGTGATAATATGTTTTCACACATTTACGGCGATAACGTCATATGGTCGGATTTCTACAACAGGCTGGGCAATATCCGCATGTACGATACTGCTACCGGAAAACAGATCGAAGTCACGACAGGTGACGGCATGACTGGTTATGATACTGGCGGTCCAGCTGACATAAGCGGCAATAAAATTCTGTATTTAAAACATAATGAGCTTGCGGATCTGAATTCAGGCTATTTATATATATACGATATGGATACCGAAAAAAGTGAACAGTTGACCAATAGCTACACTGCACAAACCCCGGTGATATCCGGCAACGTCATAGTGTGGTCCGATTCCGGTAGTATCTATATGTTAGATTACTGATAGGAAAATCAGACAGCGAAATATACCATAGTAAAATAGAGTAGCAAAATCACTACTCTATCTTTTCTTCTTATATCCTTGCTTCAACTTTTTATACTAAACTGAATTTCACGGCAAATCTACTCGTGCTGCTTTTTCATACTTTATTTTCATAGTTACATTTTTGCATTAATCTTTATTTTCATCATAGGCTGTTTCGTAGCTGCAGGTGACGTCAAGCGAAAATACTGGAAATTCCGGCACATGCCGTTTTCTAATATAAATCTTTTGCTAGTTCCTAAAGGAATCCTTTTATTCAAGAAAAGCTCCCACCCTCTGATGATCCAGGCAGGCAGGTTTGAAATTGCGTCTGCGAATGCAGTTTCTAGAAAAGGTTTTTAAGGTTTGATCATCTTTCTTGAGTGGTTCATGTTTGAAAAAGACTCCGGTGAGAGGATAAATAAAGAAATCTTTTTATAAGGCGGTTTATATACAATTCGTTTAATACAGTTAATTATATATAGATTCTTAAATACTGTTATGTGAATTCAGTTAAGGTTCATAATTAATATCTATTGTAATGGATATTAATTATTATTCGAAAGTAGTATTTTGGGGACAAAAACGGACCCATTTAACTAATATACAGTATTCAGGAGTAATCTGATATGAAGTTCGGAATTGAATTTGTGCCGAGCGATCCCGCCTTAAAGATCGCATATTACGCAAAGCTCTCAGAACAGCAGGGATTCGACTATGTATGGATCACTGACCACTACAACAATCGTGATGTCTATTCCACTCTTACCGTTCTCGCTCTGAACACCAACAGTATCAAGATCGGTTCCGGTGTAACAAACTCCTATACGAGAAATCCCGCAATTACTGCATCCAGTATTGCTTCAATTGCCGAAATTTCAGGCGGCAGGGCAGTTCTTGGTCTCGGACCCGGAGACAAAGCAACTTTCGATGCCATGGGCATTGCATGGGAAAAACCCCTTGCAACCACCAAAGAAGCAATTCAGGCAATAAGGAGCTTCATTTCAGGCCAGAAGGTTTCCATGGATGGAGAAATGGTCAAATTCGCAGGTGCCAAGCTTGCCTTCAAAGCCGGCGATGTTCCTATCTACATGGGTGCCCAGGGTCCCAAAATGCTCGAACTCGCCGGTGAGGTCGCAGACGGTGTTCTTATCAATGCTTCCCACCCTAAGGACTTTGAAGTTGCTGTCGAGCAGATCAGGAAAGGAGCCGAAAAAGCTGGCCGTAACCCGAAGGAAGTCGATGTTACAGCATATGCCTGCTTCTCAATCGATAAAGACCCTGTAAAGGCAGTCAATGCCGCAAAGGTCGTAGTCGCATTCATTGTTGCAGGTTCCCCTGACCTTGTTCTCGAGCGCCACGGAATCCCTGTCGAAGCCAAGAGCCAGATAGGTGCAGCCATTGCCAAGGGAGACTTCGGAGCTCTCATGGGCGGACTTGTGACTCCTCAGATGATCGAAGCCTTTTCTATTTGCGGAACTCCTGAAGACTGCATGAAGAGAATCAGGGACCTTGAGGCAATCGGAGTTACCCAGATTGTTGCCGGATCTCCGATCGGTCCTGACAAAGAAAAAGCAATAAAGCTTATAGGTAAAGAAATCATTGCAAAGATGTAATTCTGTTACATCTTTCATAATATTTTTTAATTTTTTCTTATTATAATATTTTTAAAAAACGTCTTGTCTGTAAGGCAGGTAAATCAAGGCACTGGAGGTAACTAATTGCCACCAAAGATTGCAGAAGTCATCGAACATGACATATGCGCAGCCTGCGGGGCATGCGAAGCCGTATGTCCCATAGGGGCTGTAACTGTAAAGAAGGCGGCAGAAATTCGTGATCCGAATGATCTGAGTCTTTATGAGAAGGGAGCTGGGTATCTGGTTTGTGAGGGGTGTTTAACCTGCAGCAGAATCTGTCCGGTAGTAGACGGCTTCATCGAGAATGAACTTGCAAATGTGCGCAAGTTCTTTGCCGCAAAGTCCAGGGATAGTGCCGGCAGCCAGGATGGAGGGGTAACCAGCGGCATCCTGAAGACTCTTTTCAATCAGGGTAAAATCGATTGTGCCGTTGGAATTACTAGAAATGAGAACTGGGAACCTGAAGTAGTTCTATTAACAAGTGCTGAAGATGTCGAGAGGACAAGGGGGACCAAGTATACCTCTGATCCGGTTGTTGCAGCTCTCAGGGAAGCGTTCGAAAAATACGACAGGATTGCAGTTGTCGGGGTTCCTTGCCAGGCTCACTCTGCAAAGCTGATCCGTGATAATGTAAGCGAGAAAATAGTGCTTATTATTGGATTACTCTGTATGGAAAGTTTTCATCAAGATGTAATGCTTGGGAAGATAATTCCTGAGATCATGAAAGTAAAGATTGAGGATGTCACGAAGATGGAGTTTACCAAGGGTAAGTTCTGGGTCTACACCAGTGATGGCGAGGTTCACTCTGTGCCTATTAAGGATGTAGCCAGATATGCCCGGAACCCCTGCCATCACTGCTGTGACTACACTTCGGTCTTTGCCGACATTTCAGTAGGCTCTGTCGGAGCCCCGGATGGGTGGAATTCAGTCTTTATAAGGACAGAGGTCGGAGAGAAATACTTCGATATGGTCCGCGATGAGATGGAAATTATGGAAGACCCCAAACCAGGCCTCGAACTTGTCGGAAAGCTTATTGATATGAAGCGCAAAAACAATGCTGAACATTTTAGAGAAGTCTGTAAAGAGTTCAGTTTTGAAACAGGAATCCGTAACGAAACGGTTTGAAATCAAAATATATCGAGATAATAACCAGGGCAGAGTTGGAGGTTGGAATCCGGGATGATGCGAGCTTTTTATATTGGACGTTTTCAACCGTATCATTTCGGGCACCATGCCATAATTAAGCAGATTGCGGAAGAAGTTGACGAACTGGTTGTAGGCATAGGAAGTGCCCAGAAAAGTCATGAATCCACTGACCCGTTTACGGCAGGGGAAAGAGTGCTGATGCTGTACAACGCGCTTGAAAATCTCCCTATCCGGCATTATGTCCTGCCCATTGAAGATGTAAGGTACAATTCTATATGGGTTCATCATGTGGCATCCCGAACGCCTAATTTTGAAGTGGTGTACTCAAACAATCCGCTGGTTATCCAGCTCTTTCGGGAAGCCGGGTTTTGCGTAAAGGAATCTCCCCTTTATGTCAGGGAAAGATACTCAGGTACGGAGATCCGAAGGCGAATGGTTGCAGGGGAAAAATGGGAACATCTTGTTCCAAAACCTATCGTGGAGGTCATCAGAGAAATCGATGGAGTAACTCGCCTGAGGAATGTTTCCGCCAGTGATTCTAACTCTTCTTTATAAGAGTACTCCCTCGTTACTTAATTTTAACAACTTAATTCTTCACTGCGTATTTTTTGACATCATTGCAGTCTTTTTTCTTCACCCCAATCTGGCTTCTCTTGACCCCTGGCTTTCTTCACATTTATTTTCTTATTTTTTCCTTGCTTTCTTATTTTTTTCTCGATTCTCTGTTGTTCTTTATTGGTATTTGCAGAGGCGTCTGCTATTAATAATGCTTCATATCTAATCACAATCTACGTGTAATTATTTTTCTGTGTACGTGTCAAAACAATCTCTATACATTTTTTAAAAAAGTGGGAAAACTAAACAGTCTAACATAAAATTAAGAGATAATTTCTTATAAAAGGAAACACTATTTCTATTTGTGTACTCTTAAAACTTTTTGATACGAATATGGGGTCATTTTCTATGTGTTTTGCGATAATCTATTTCAACTTTTAAACTTGATTTGATGTATCAGGTTAATTGCTGCAATCGATATTACAATAATGCACATTGATAAATCCCTTTATTTCTTGAGAAAGTTTGAGGTGCATAAACTTCATAAAAATCGGTTAAATCTTTAACCGTTTGTTAAGTAATAGATAAGAAATATCACTCAATCATTGAAAATATATCTCCCTGATAAATCGGGGGGTTTAATCCGGAAGAGTATATTTTCATTGCCAGTGAGAATCGGATTTAAAGATCAATATCTTTGAAATTTTTATGGTTGAGTGTATACTATGGAGGATATATTATGAGAAGAACTATGTTTAAGGCAATCTGCGTTTTCACGCTGGTTTTCTTTGTCATGTCTATGACTGGAGCAGCCGCGTGTTCTTCATGCAGCAAGTGTAAGACGAAGACAGACGCTAGAGACGATACATTTACATGTAACTCTAAATCCTGTTGCTATAATGTGCTGAAGAATGACAAGGGATGCAGCCTTAAAGTTACATCTCCTACAAAATGTATCACAACCAAAATGGGTGGCAAGGTCTGTATGCAGAGCAACGGTAAATTCTGCTATACAAAGCCAGCAAAATGCAGTAAATCTTTTACTGACAGTTTCAAATACTGTGTAAAAAGCACTGATGGAAAAACCGACTGTGCAACCGTTAAGATTAATGTCAAATGCAACAGCTGCTCAAAGTGCACCTCCATCTGTGCAAAGAGTCCTACCAGCTCAGCATGCAAAACTTGCAAGTGCTAAGCACATTTAAGGGAAAAGGAAGTGTTAATCTTCCGGGGTCTAATCCCCTTATCCCTTACTACTTTTCTTTAAAACAAAACTTTTTATATAAAGTTTTATCAAAAGATTTTTTGAAGAGAATTTTGTCAAAAACTTTTTAGGAGAACGTTTTATTAAAATGGCAATTTAAAAAATCAAGGAACGAGGTCAATCCAGTCAATGGATCCGGGTTTATACATCAGTAATTCTTCTTCACTGCCACTTAAAACATGATTTATGATTGTCTCTATATCCTGACCTGTTTCTTCAAGGCTTTTTCCTGTTGTATCGATTTCAAAAACCTTCTCACACCATTCAAAGGCTTCAACCAGAATCACATCAAGAGCCTCAGCCTCAAGATTTTCTTTTATCTTCTCTTCCGAATAACCCCTTGCTTTCAGCCTTATTTTTAATTCCGGCGGGCGTGTCCTGAGTATAATTACGGTATCCGCAATGTAATGAGCAAGATGGCTCTCAAGAATTATTACCTCATTTTCCCTTCCACAAATAATCTCTTCAACGCGCTGTCTGACAAATTCCATATCTGCAATGACAGCATCTCTTTCCTCATCAATCTCAGTGTAAAGGTGTTCCTCTTTGATCAGGTCGTTAAGATGGATTACTTTCCAGTGTCTTTTGCCTTCCAGAAGCTTGCTCACTGAGGTTTTTCCAGTACCCGGTGTACCGGTGAGTCCTATTAACATGGAGAAAAGAATGGATTTATATCAATTATACTTAATGCATCCTGAAAAAGCATTTGATAAAATATTGCTGGGAAGATTATTTGTGAAAAGTATTGACACCTATATTCAGGCATGCAACTGTTTTTTATCAGCCCTGAAGTCTAACCTTTATTTTTTCCACGGCTTCCTGAGCTGGTATAAAATAAAAAAGAAGCGTTTTTAGGATAGCTTTCTGACAGATTTCAGAATAGCTTACTGTGAGAATCTGCCCGGAAGCGAATTAATTTTTCCTAAAATGAGAAGAGGCTAGAAAAACCTCAGCCGAAATCTCATAACACGCCAGTCTGAATAGTATTGGCAAATCTACGATAGCTTTTTTCTATCCTTATTTCATTATGCAGGCGAACCCTTTAGAACCATTTTATTTTTTCAAAGTTCCGATAACAGGAAAATCCTTAAATATTTCAGGCCCATGAGGTGCCTCGTCCATCTCCTCGGTAAGGTCCTTCCCTGAGTCATGAAGTCCCTGGTGAGTGCCACCGTCCCATAGATAACTGTCCGAAACATCATAGACCTGGCCCTGGTAGGCAATATACATCTTGCCGTTTTGGCCATTGTACTCTGCAAGTTCTTCAATTGTGTATTCCTTCATTTCCTATACCTCCATTCTAATCTTTAAAACTAGCTTGCTAGCTGCCTCTAATTCAGCTAAAGTCACACATTTAACATTTTTAACATTTCATTGACCTCAGTAGTAGGAAGCTGACATTCATAGTTCTGACAAACGTATGCAGTAGCCTTCCCTTCTATAGGGGTCTGCTCTTTCGTATATGCTGCCAGATCTGTAATCTCAGGATCTTTTCCTTCAGGTCTGAAAATAAGCACTTTATTGGGAATGAAATAAGCCCGGAGTTCTTCGAGCATATGTACTGTGTCCGGCGACTCATGCTTTCCGACAATTACCACCTGATATGTCGGGCCCAGACCAAAGTCAAGCGCTGACAAAAACTGAGCATATCCTGATGGTATCTTCCTGATGAGCTTTGAGAAAGCACGCTCCAACCCCTGAGCTCTGTCTTCCAGTTCTGGATCCGCAGTCACTCTGGCAAGCCGAAGAAGATTCAGCATCTCAACAGAGTTTCCAGATGGTATGGCCGCGTCCGCAAACTCTTTTTTCCTGAAAATAAGCGATTCGCTGTCGTCAGCAGTAAAGAACAGCCCGCCCTGAATGGGGTCCCAGAAGTGCTCAAGAAATTCCTTATTGAGGCAAAGGGCTGCTTTAAGATAGCGTATTTCGAAGCCGGCCTCGTAAAGGTCCAGAAGTCCGTTAACCAGAAAAGCGTAATCGTCGGCAGTCCCGGAGATTCCGGCTTCCCCTTCTCTGTATCGGTGAAGCAGTCGTTTCTCGGAACTGTAAAGAGTCTTTAGAATGAAATCCGCAGCATTCGAAGCAGCCCTCAGATATTTCTCCTCCCCAAAGATCTGGAAACCTTTTGCAAAAGCTGTAATCATAAGTCCGGTCCAATCGGTCAGGATCTTGTCATCTTTTGCAGGCCTTTTACGTTCGTTCCGGGCTGCCAGAAGTTTTTCTTTAGCCAGTTTCATCTGGCTCTTAACTTCATCAGCGGGAATTCCCAGCTCGGCAGCAACGGCTTCCAGGGAGCGGGGCAAATAAAGAATATTGGTTCCGGTCTTTCTGCCTCTTATTTCCTCTTCAAAGTTACCTCCTTCCTTGAGATTAAACGCCTTTATAATCAGTTCGGCATCTTCAGGGCTGAGCACACTCTTGATCTCTTCTAAAGTCCAGAGATAATATCTTCCCTCCTCCCCTTCAACATCGGCATCTTCCCCACAGTAAAACCCACCTTGCGGAGATGTCAGATCTCTTAATACGTAATCAAGAACTCCCTCTGCTGCTTCTCTATAGAGGCTCTTTCCTGTAACCTGGTAAGCTTCCGTATATGCGGTTGCAATAAGAGCCTGGTCGTACAACATCTTTTCGAAATGGGGGACAATCCACATATTATCCGTAGAGTAACGGTGGAAACCCGAACCCAGGGGGTCATGGATTCCTCCCCTGTACATATTCTCCAGAGTGTATTCGACCATATGGAGAGCTTCAGGATTCCCGCTGCGTCTCCAGTAACGGAGTAAAAAAAAGAGCTTGTGCGGTGTAGGGAATTTTGGGGCTCTTTCAAAACCTCCGTATTCGTTATCAAAAGAGCTCAATAGTTCTTCATAAGCCTCCTCTATTATTGACTCTCCTATGCCCTCTCCTGCTGATTCGGAGATCATATTCTGGATAGTAGATGTGATTTTTTCAGCTGAATCAAGCACTTCTTCATGCTGTTTGTTCCAGATTTCTTCTATTCTGGGTACAAGTTCGAGCATCCCTGTCTGGCTAAAACGGGATTTTTTGGGAATATAGGTTCCTGCAAAAAAAGGCTTCATTCTCGGAGTCATAATAATATTAAGCGGCCAGCCACCTCTTCCAAGGATAATCTGGCAGACCGTCATATATATATTGTCAATATCCGGCCGTTCTTCCCGGTCTACCTTTATGCAAACAAAAGCCCTGTTCATGAGCCTTGCTACCTCTTCGTCCTCAAAAGACTCATGCGCCATCACATGGCACCAGTGGCAAGTGGAGTAACCAATTGATAGAAAGATAGGTTTATTTTCCTTCCTGGCTTTGTCAAAAGCTTCTTCTCCCCAGGGATACCAGTCCACAGGATTATAGGCGTGCTGGAGGAGATACGGACTCTTTTCATTTATCAGGCGGTTCGGTTTACCGTATTCTTTTCCCAATAAGATCCCTCCGGCTTTTGTTCAGGCTTCTTTCTCTTGCCAGGTGTGCATGCTGTCTTCAGGGTTTATAGCTTTCTCTATACTTTCCCTGGCCCGTATCCTGTCAGCTAACATTGCCTGCACGCCTGAAGGGCATACAGCCGCAATTTCTCGGTCTCCGACTCGTTCGATTTCCAGTAACTTCAAACTATACTGAAAATTATCCTGAATCATAATTACAGGTATGATACCTTCCGGTTTCCCGTCCCCCTTAAAACAAGCCCTGCAGGGATGCGGATTTAACTCGATAATAGCGTCCATTCTAACTCCCCTGGTCCAACCGATTTCCAGATACCCCATTCTAAATGAATAGCCAGCTCTGGAGCGAATTGGTTTAACCCCAATATAACGATAATCTTCCTCAAGCTCCTCTTAGCCTGTAAACTGAAAAATTAGGTACAGCCAAATTTCCCCACTTTAAATATTCGTCCCCTGAATATCAATATATCGGTATTTCGGGAGATTGTTTTTATAATATACTGGAAAGTCCGGCAGGTCTCTTAAAGGTGATATATGAAGAAGGCTTCCTGAATATCTATATCCTTCCTATTTTGGTTTTCTGGACTCTATCTTAAAAAGCAATTTATAACTGAAGTAGTACTGTCTCAGGCTGCTTTTAATACAATTGTGTTTTGCAGAATACTTTAGGAAATCCCCTGTTTTTTTACTGGCTGAAGCTGTCCAATCTCTTCGTGTTTTTCTCCGTGCTTTCCCAGTTCCAGGAAATTTACAACTTTCGAAACTCTGTATGATTGTTCCTGTTTTTTTTCGGCTTTTCTGGCCTGATATACCCTGATAGAGCGAAGGAGATCGATTTTCCGGAATTCTGGCCAGAAAGGAACACAGAAATAGGTTGCACACTCGCTTCCGTTAGCCTGCCAGGGAAGGAAATTCGAAACCCTTTCATCACCGCCAGTTCGGATAATAAGATCAACATTCGGAACAGAAACTCCCGGGGCGGGGTAGAGGTGTTTCGAAATAAGGCTCTCATCTACTTCCTCAAGGGAAAGTTTTCCACTGGAAATACAGTCTGCAATATCACGGACTGCCTGAATTATGTCCTGCCTGCCTCCATAGGCAATGGCGACGTTAAGATGAAATTTCCTGTAATTTTCCGTAGCTTTTTCTATTCTTTCGATCGACTCATTGAGAAAAGCAGGCAGTTTTGACCTATCTCCTATAACGCGAACCTGCATCTCTTTTTCATGAGTCCTCGGATCAGAATAGATCTTCAGGAATTTTTCGTTGATAAGATTAAAAAGGCCGTCAACTTCCTCTTCCGAGCGCTGGAAATTTTCCGTAGAAAAAGCGTAAAGAGTAAGCTGCTTTATCCCTATCTCATAGCACCACTCAATAACCTTTTCGGTAACTTCTGCTCCCATAGCATGCCCGAAGCTCCGGGCTCTTCCCAGCTGCCCCGCATACCTGCGGTTCCCGTCCATAATTACAGCTACGTGATGTGGAATCTCTGAATTCAGAATATCTATCTCGAGTCTTCGCTCATACTCACGATAAAACATACTGAATATGCGGTTTTTCAAAAAACGAAGCCCCGCTCGGAAGATTCCCCTGTTCCAGG
Organism: Methanosarcina sp. MSH10X1; assembly: GCF_004099695.1. Lineage (GTDB taxonomy): Archaea > Halobacteriota > Methanosarcinia > Methanosarcinales > Methanosarcinaceae > Methanosarcina. The sequence continues at coordinate 73,307 of NZ_SCHL01000010.1, forward strand.
GGATTTCTTTAAGATTATTTATACACTCTCCTCCTGAGATATCCTGATATGAGAAGTACCCGCGTAAATTCTCTCCAATGGAACCTAATTACCTTTTCTTACTCAAGATATTAATATTTCTTTTGCTTAAGAAATCTCTTTGTCGCAAAAGATTACTGACTTTATCCTGTCTATTTGCACATCCTCTCTTGTTACATTTTACACTGAAAAGATAGCAGCAGACCTGTGTATTATGTGCAACTATATACAGGCTTATATACAGTCTTGTATGCAGTCTTAGATAACTGATTCAAGTTTTAATGGATTTCCCCACGAATTCTCTCCTGGGAATTCTCTAAAATGACTAACCGAATGAACTTTGACCGGGAAATTTATACTTTTCGGAGTGTTGCTGATATTAACTATATTTGTCATCACATGGACTCATACAATCTCAACGTTTATTTATATGGTATCAATATTTTCGCTATGCATCGGATCTTATCTCTATGAGCGTATGTACGCAACTAAACGCGACTCCGCCAGAATGAGAACAGATATCTTTCTCTGTATACTTTCTGTATTGATATTAATCTACCACTGGACGGACCCAAGATATCCTTTCAGTGAGACAATAGTAAATGGGCTGGGAAACTCATTATCAACTGAGGCAAAGTTCTTGGGAAGGAGTGCGATTTCGAATTCAGGAGATTCTTTCTCCTCTATTCTTGATATTTTCGGTTTTCTCATCTTTATTTTTTTCGGGGTAATTGGAAGTTTTCATAGCTTATCAAAAGAGTATCAAACCAGAACTAAGGTATCCCTTGTCTTAATGATTGTGGTATTATTCGGAATCTTCTTTACTTTTCCTGTAATGGGAGTCCGAAATATCGTACCTTTCAGATGGCCGGCGTTCATATATACAACTTTTGTATTGTTTTTTGGGATCGGAATCATCAAAACAACCAGCACTATTAACGGTAGATTTCGTAAAGCTGCTTTTATCTCTATCCTACTTATAATATTTTCATTCTTTATGATAACTAATTCTATGGCAAATATGGATTCTCCCATCTATGGAAAAAGTTTCAATCAAAAACTGATCTGGACTGAATCTGAGCTCGGGATGTGTGTAAAACTTAACAATTCTTATGACGATATAATCCTGACAGATGCCCAGACAGTCAGTAATATATTTCAAATATACTTATCCAGAGACAGAATCGGAGAGTATGCAGTTACTCCTGAGGGAACCTTAGATTGGGAGCGTACGGCAAACAGAATGTTAATCTGGAGAAAAATTAGTTTAGATCGGCCTATCAGAGTTCAATATGTTCCTAAACTGTTACTTGGTCCTTCTTTTAAACACGCCCTCGATAACAATTATCATGCAATATATGATAGCGGATATGCCAGGACATACTTAGGAGTTAAAAGGATCTGAGTTTTAACAAGTATATTCCGGAACAGCAGACACTATTTCATATTTAATCTGTTCCTGAGTATCTGATAGAGACAGGACTAGCGTAATAGTTATATCCGTATCATCTGGAGTGATTTTAGTGTGGTACAACTGATCACGCTGGAATAAATTCTCGAAGCCTCCAGATTTCTAATCTCTTAGTTTTTACTTCAGATTAAACAGAATACCGAAGCAAGATCAAAAACCTGCAGTCAGTCCATATATTTTCGCTGTTTCAGCAGAACAGGCAGGCAATTTGAAAATTCTCACCTAAAAACAGATAGCAATAAAAGTGGCTCAGTAGTTTTCAAGCACGGAGCCGACAATGTTTTTATAGCTTTCTTTCAGGGAATAGACGTTGTGATCCCCGGTAACATTTATGCTCAGGATCCCGAGCCTTGTATTCATGAGCCCGACCATAGCCGACACTCCCCGGTAGCTTACCTCAAAATTCCCTTTATCCAGGTAATCGTAAACTTCACCGGTGGTGAACTTGTCTCCGGTCAGGAAGAGATTGAGCACAACCTTGCGTATCCCGTTTTCATCCCTGCCGAGATACTTTATCAATCTCGCTCTTACCCTTTCTTCCGCAGTTTGCAGTTTCGGACACCTCAGTTAATGATTGAATTATATTGATTTAACATTATATTACTCACTATTTTTCTACTTATAAAAATGTGCGACCTCCTAATAGGGGCGCTAAGAAACGAATACCCTATATCCTTATCGTTTATATATTTTAGGATTGCCTTTTTGAATTATTTATATAAAGTATAACTTTAATACCAACATAAGAATTTCAGAGTGCAACCGGTGACGGTGAATGATCCATGCTTTTTGCTAACTAAAATTTTCCTACTTCAATACTTAAGAAAGGGTGAGAATTGTAAAGTATGTTGAAGAAGTAAGAACTATCTATACGAAACTTAGGTTCATAAACTTGAGCATAGCGGCAGAGGCATATTACACTGAACGAGGGAACTCGTAACTGAACGGGCTCAAGCATTCCGGGATTATTTTTTCCCTATCCAATTATGAGGTAAGGCAGGAGTTTTCTTACCCTTCCTCTCATGCCCCTGTCATTCAATTTCAAATAATAAAGAACACGGAGTTTATATACTACGATAAATGGATACCGGTGAGTTATGTGCTCAATGAGAATTTAATGCTGCCATTCCTCATTTCTCTCGAATCTATCTCTTTCCTGTGGCGACATAATGATGTTCTTATCTTCCTTGTTGACCTGGACGACTACGACACATTCAATACAGCTTACCTCAACAGGATGGAACTTGAATCTCTTGAAAGGTTACGGACCGGTTATTTTAAGAAAAGGTATATTGTTTCGAGAACGGCTTTAAAACACATTGTATGCAGTATTGTCGGTGAACGGTCCGCTTCGGGCATATCCACATATAATGATAGGCATGGAAGGATCTGCATCCTTAATCACAATGAGCTGTATATCTGTGTATCTTATACCGGAAGTATGGCAGCCCTTGCGATCTCAAAAGTCGAGATAGGCATTGATATCGAACTTGTGAAAAAACTGTCTCTTAAAAGTAACTTGAGAAACCTGAGTAAGAAATTTATCTCCACGGATGAGCCCTTAAGCGAAACCGAGCTTTTAAAAATATGGACTTTGAAAGAAGCCTATTCCAAGTTCTCAAACAAAAACATGCATCTCATTTTTAATAAGGAACTGGATCTCAGCAGTGTCAACTATTGGACTTCTGTTTTAGACAACAAATACATATTCTCTGTTATAACCCATTCGGACTCGAATATCGATATAAACCGCCTTTGTAAAATCAACTGTTACTGGGACTGAGTATTTTCTATAAAATGCAGAACTTAAATTTTGCATCTGTACTATCTTTTTGCGGTCTTATATTATTCATCTGAATAACAGGGTTATACTGGTGGATGAGCCGATTATTCTATTTTTGTGAAGTAATTAATTTCTATAAACCGTATGCATCCGCGTACACTAAACTGTTTTTACTTAGATTCTTAGCTTATGTAAGTGCTTTTTGGTCATCAATAAGTGGCTCAAATTATTTATATAGTTGTATTGCCTAATTACCTGTGGGGATTCACGTTATTGTGGACATAATTGTGTTATTCACAATCAGCCGTCCGCTAAACGAAAACAAAGGGGATAACAGAACATGGAACAGATTAAGAATGATATAGTTGATTACTTGAAGGCTAATTCTTTTATGGACAACAGCAGCAGCTTGACAGATAATGATTCTCTCACTCAAAACGGCATTATAGATTCTATCGGTTTGCTTGAACTTATGGACTATATCTGTGAGAAATATTCTATTGAGATCCCTGAAGATATGCTTACACCGGAAAATTTTGATTCGTTACAGGGAATTACCAATATGATAACCAGGCTGGCGAAGTGAAAAAATATGCAGATTGATGCGTATATCACTGAGTACGCCAGAAAAACCCCTCAAAATATTGCTCTGGAAGAGGGCAAAAGTTCAATCTCCTATAGCTGCCTTGACAATGATATAAATGCCACTGCTTCACATTTGATGGATTTTGGCCACTGTCGGTTTGCAATACTGGCAGAGTCAGGCACACAATACATAAAGGTGCTCATGGCAGTATATCGATCAGCTAATATCGCAATTCCTCTGCCAATAGAATTACCTAAGTTCAGTCTTGAGAAAATCCTTGATGCTGCGCATGTCAATAATATCATAGCAACCGATGCACAGTATTCAAGATTTGGAAAGGAATTTTTTGAGCGTTTCGGAACGGTAATAGTTATTTCCAGTGATACTTCCGGAGTGATTCTGCGTAAAAAGATTGAGACCGAAAAGAACAATCCCGAACTGCGGCTGGTTCTTTACACTTCAGGCACAACAGGTACCCCAAAAGGAGTCATGTTAAGTGACAGAAACCTGGCGGCAAATGCAGAGTCAATAATAAAGGTACTTCGGATAACTTCCAGAGATAAGGGAGCACTGGTGATCTCTCCCCATCACGCTTTTGGGAATTCCATAATTAACTCCCATCTGACAGCTGGCGGCTCCATCAGGGTTGGGAATATGAATTTTATGGACCCTGTTTTCAACCTTATTGGGTCAGGCGTGTCCATATTCTATGGAGTGCCCAGTACTTACCGCATACTTCTCAAGTATCCGGATAGATTTAAAAGAGCTTTTGCAAACGTTAGAATCGCTGCATCGGCAGGCGGGGGAATGGACCGGGCTATTGTGACAGATATAAAAGAGTTAGCTCCTGATCTGGAAATTTTACCAATGTACGGGCAGACTGAAGCTACAGCAAGGCTTGCCTACCTGCCAGCAGAAGATGTGGATGAGTTCGTTGGTACTATAGGAAAAGCAATTCCGGGGGTTACACTGGATGTCTTTGACTCCAACTACCGGTCAGCAGGCTTCAATATAACGGGTGAACTGGTTGCCACGGGAGATAACATTATGCTGGGTTATCTGGACGATGAAATCGCTACTGAAAAGAGAATTATAAATGGATGGTTGCATACCGGCGATCTCGCACAGAAACTGCCCAATGGGTACATCAGACTCCTCGGGCGCAAAGATGACCTCATAAAAATCGGCGATCATCGCGTTAACCCGAGAGAAATCGAGAGAAATATAGAAGAAAATAATGAAGTTTCCAGGGTTTTTGTCGTACCCGTGCACCATGAGCTTATGGGGACTGCGATCAGTCTCATGGTCATACCTGCAGAAGGAACAGAAATAGAAAAGCTGTTTGCGTTCTGCCGAAAAAGCCTGCCAGGCTACCTGTGCCCGAGAGAAATACTATTCATTGATCATCTCCCTTTGAGCGAGAATGGGAAAATATCCAATCGATCCATTATAGAGGAATATCAACATGTCAAAGCTAGTATGTAAAAAATGTATTCTGGATTCCGATATTCCAGGTATACAGATTAATGAGGAAAACGGTCTTTGCCACTTTTGTGAGACATATACTCCCCTTACTCAGCAGGAAAAGAATGAGTATCTGGCAAAAATTGAAAAACTTTTTGAACAGTATGGGGGGAAGGGAAACTACGATGTGATTTATGCACTTTCTGGTGGGAAAGATTCATCGTATACGCTTTACAAGCTCAAAAAAGATTATCCTTTCCTTAAGATACTGGCTGTGCAGTTCGATAATGGATTTACTTCCGAAAACGCAATAATGAATGCCAAAAAAATGTGCATGATCACGGGATGCGATTATTTCCAGTTGACAATGAAGGAAGAAATTCTGCTGGACACGTTCCGAAAAGCTGCAGAGTCATACGATGCATTCCCGAAGTTCGCCAAATATCGAGCCAGTGATATATGCAACGTTTGTATCACTATTATTAAACAGAAGCTGATAGAGCAGGCAATTCTTCAAAAAGCACCTTTTATTGTATTTGCCTTTACAGCCGGACAGTCTCCTAATCCCATAATCAACCTATCAGTTAATTTTATTCAATGGTCCAGAAACTTATTTGACAAGCAGCTTCAAAAAATAGGTATTGACGATAAGGACGAATTGTTCCTTCTGAAAAAAGAGGTTCTTGAAAACATAGGTGAGAATGCTCCGAGTATCCTGCATCCTCTATGCCTGTGGGATTATAGTGAAAATAAAGTACTTGAGACCCTGCTGGAGATCGGGTGGGAACCTCCGGGAATCAACGACAGCAACTCAACCAACTGTACATTAAATTCCTTTGCCTGTTACAACCACATGGAAAAATACGGATTCCATCCTTATGCCTTTGATGTAGCAGGGCTTGTGCGAAGCGGAGAAATGCCGCGGGAAGAAGGATTTGAAAAAATTAACCAGGAACTGTCACAGCCATTAATAGAAGAGGCTGCAAGCAGGCTTAAACTGAATATAAAGAATCCACAAAAATTATCTGTTAAAGTTTAAGCTATACAGCCTGATTATTCCAGGGGGTAATATAATGCAGGTCATGGAAGAAACGAGTGTGAATATAATAGAAGCGCTCAAAGGGGATATTGATAGTATAGCTTTAAAGCTCAGGGGTTTTATCAGAGATCAGGTTACAGGTTTTAAGAAAAAAGGAGTGATTATAGGGGTATCGGGTGGAATCGATTCCGCAGTAGCACTTACCCTTTGTGTACAGGAGCTTGGAAAGGAAAATGTGTATGGCCTTCTCCTTCCTGAAGAAGAATCCGCCCCTTCCAGCAAGACTCTGGGAGCAGAAGTCTGTGAGAGCCTGGACGTGTCATATGAAGAGGTGCCTATCTCTCCTATCCTGAGATCTCTTAATATCTATGATCAGAAAGAGCAGATCATAAAAAGAACCTGTCCTGAGTACGATCCCGACATACATAAGACGTCACTGGTGCTGCCTGATTTCCTTAACCAGGGGCTGTTAAATGTCCCTTACATTCGGCTGATAAAAGACGGCGAAACCGCTGCCAGACACAGGTTGAGAGCAAATGACTATCTGGAACTGATAGGGCTGCAAAATGTCAAGCAAAGATCCAGAATGATAGTCCAGTATATGTATGCTGAAAAGTTGAACTATGCAGTTTGCGGTACAACCAACAAGACAGAACTGGCTCTTGGTCAGTTTGTGAAATACGGAGACGGGGGAGTAGATCTTGAGCCTCTGGCAGACTGCTACAAAGTCCAGGTATATGCTATGGGGAAACTGCTCAATGTCAATGAGGAGATTATAAAACGCCCCCCAAGTGCTGACACATGGAGCCATTATACAACTGATGAGGAATTCTACTGGCGTATGCCGATTCAGATTATGGACCAGCTGTTGTACGCTCAGGAGCACCAGCTGCCCTTGAAGGTGATTGAAAAGAATACAGGACTGTCCGCAGATACGATAGAAAAGGCCTGGAGGCATATCAATAGAATCAGAGATAGCACGGAATATGTGCGAGCCACGCCACCGGTTTGCTATATTAACAGGTAAACCGCGTCAATGCCGAAGACAAAGTTAAACCAGGTAAAAACCGGTGTTTCAGGGCTTTGCCTCCAGTGAAGCTCTGATTATAAGCTTCCAGAAGCGTTCTGGCAGGCTGCTGTCATGTTAGTAGCATTGTAATAATAAAGTTAATTACTAACCCAAAAGTGTAATTATGAATCCAAAGGTTTCAATTGCCCGATGCCAGGATTACTCGAATGTGAAAGAAGCAATCAAAGAGGCGCTGAACCTGATAGGAGGGCTTGAAAAGATTATAGCGCCTGGCAGCCGTGTACTCCTCAAACCCAATGTACTTGCTATCAGACCTCCAGAGGATGCCGTTACAACTCATCCGGCAGTAGTAACCGCAATGTGCGAACTTGTCTCGGAAGTGGGTGGTATTCCAGTTATAGGCGACGGCTCAGGCATTGTAAAACCCGGATCTACCACGACTTCACAGGCGCTTAAAAAATCCGGTATTGAAGGGGTTGCTTTAAGTCAAGGGGTGGAACTTATCAATTTTGAGACTTCAGGTTTTGTTGAAGTTGACGTTCCGGATGCCAGGGAGTTTTCACGCCTGCATATCTCAAAGGCTGTACTTGAAGCTGATGTAATAATTTCGCTTCCAAAGCTCAAGACTCATGAACTTACACTGTACACCGGGGCAGTTAAAAATTTCTTCGGCACCGTGCCTCAGAAAACTCGAAAACAGGCTCACTTTCTGGAAGATCGCCGCCGTTTCGGGGAAGCGGTTGTCGATATATATTCTGTCGTCAAACCCCAGCTTGCAGTTATGGACGGTGTGGTCGGAATGGAAGGAAACGGCCCGGCAAATGGTACGCCTGTCTTTGCAGGCGTAATTCTGGCAAGTTATGATTGTGCAACTCTGGATATAGTCGCATCTGAACTTATAGGAATCGATCCCCTTAAAGTCCCTACAAATAAAGCTGCACTCGCAAGAGGATTCGGAACCGAGCATCCGGAGATTGCTGGGGCGCTTCTGGAAAAGGTAAAAGTTGGGTTCAAAAGACCGGAAGGAGGAATCACTGCTTACATACCTTCTTTTCTTATGAGAATCCTTCGAAAGCAGCTGGCTGTTAAACCCTTTATTAACGCCTCAAACTGTGCACTTTGCAGAGCCTGTATTTCGAACTGTTCGGCAAATGCCATTGAAGAAACAGGCAAGGCATTCAAAATTAACGATGAAAAATGCATTCAGTGTTACTGCTGCCGCGAACTCTGCCCTAACGATGCGGTAGAAATAAAAAAATCACCGCTTCTGAAACTTGTGACCCGAATTAAGAGTTAACAGAGGAATTCTCCGGAAGCTGGTGTCTTCGGTACACTGGAAACTGGCTCATTCAATAGATTCACGGTATAAGGATTAATTAAGCATAAACTATACGAATATATTTATCCGTTAACTTGCAATGGAAGAATAACTTAAAATAATTTGACAGAAAATTGGGGGGTACTAGTATAACTGCTGTAGTATCTAATAGAGATCAGGTAGCTTTTGGCGAAATTGCGGACCATTACCACAGTAATAAACTTCTGTTCGGAATCAAATATTTTAAAAACTGGATTCTGGAACAACTTGCCTCAATCATTCCTGTGCCCTCCTGGAGGGCACAATTGCACAGGATGCGGGGTGTAAATCTCGGGCAGAATGTATATGTAGGCTATAACGTGGTTTTTGATAGGATTCATCCTGAGTTAATAACGGTAGGGGATTATTCCGAAATCGGCGACCGGTGTATATTATCTGCTCATACGAGAGGAAGTTTGACTACAAGGCAGGCGTATCCGAGAACTATGTCTCCTATAAAAATCGGACGTGGAGTTTGTGTCAATCCGGGGTGTATAATTACACAGGGTGTCGAAATAGGGGATAATTCAATAATAGGTATCGGATCAGTAGTTAACCGCGATATCTCTCCAAATAGTCTTGCTCTGGGCTATCCTGCCAGGGTAGTTAAAAAGCTTGAAGGTGTAGGTGAACTTAAAACCTGATTTTAATTCATTCGTTTTTTTATTTCTTCACTTTTTTACTCATTCACCTTTTATTATTGACATCTTTACTTCTTTGTTTTTTATTTCTCTGCTCTGTACTTTAGCTCAAAACCGTATTCGCTGAGGGCAAACAGTGCCATCATTATTACGGAGCAAATTAAAAAGACCGATACAAAAGATGTCATCAGGTAGTCAAGGAGCCCGGTTCCCTTAAAACTTATGTCCATCATTGAGAATACACTGATATTTTTTTCGTATAACGGATAAAGGTACTCACAGCCGCCTTCACTGATGTCGTCCAGCAACAGATGTGAAGCAAAGGCAGCTTCTGCAAAGAGACCAAGATACATTGCCTTTCCAGGCTTCCTGTATATAACGTATCCTGTAACTATCCCGAACAGGACTGCAGGAAGACTGAACAGAAGCGAATGTGTCGGGATAGGGCCAGCCCAACAATGTTCCATAGTACCGTTTACAAGAAAGCTGTGAACAATCATAATGTCCGGGAATAATGAGCATATACTGCCTACGAACAGTAGCGGCAGTAAATGCCTTGAACCTTTGAGAGAAAGTTCCCCTTGAAAATATGATCTGACAGTAGCGTAGACTGCTACTGCACTGATACAGAGTACGAAGAATAAAACATGTACGACCGGGTAAGGCATAAGAAAACACTTATTATTTTCTGAGTGTAAAATTATTTCCCTAAAAGTAAAGAATCTTGCGGATTTCAGAAATAAAATTGTTTCCAAACTATTTAATATTTTTTACATACACTGATAAAAGAAGATACCTTTAAGTAAAAGTTATGTTGAAGGTCGGCAGAATTTAAAGTCTGTAATAAACTGGCAGGAAAACTCTTTCCTATCAGTTTATTTTCCCGGAGGCTGACTTAAAGAGGAATTAACTCGACAAGCAGTCCGTCTTCGAAAGGATATCTTTCAATAATTAGAAGCCTGGATCCTGAAGGCTCAAGTTCTTCTTTAATCCCCTCTTTTAACTCCTCAAGTACCCACCAGGCTACTTCGATTTTTCCGTCTTTTATTTCAAACAATTCTGCCGGGATTTCCATACTCTGAAGGGTCTCCTCTGCAAGGTCCTGATCTCCCCCTTCGATTACTCCATATACCAGGGTGCCGTCTTCTGTGATTTCGTCAAAACCTCTTGCAGTATTCTTTGCAATCCGCTTAAACCTGTTGCGAAGCTGGACTGCATCCTTATAGGTTGAGGAACAAAAATGGGTTTTTCTACAAATAGACGTTGCCTTCCCTGCAGATTTGCAGGACCCTGTAGCCGCGTTGGACGTGTCGGACTCAAGGCAAAAGCCTTTTTTCAGGAGGGCTACGGAATTATTATCTGAGAATTCCAGTTCGTTCAGGTTAAGGAAAACCCCCATTTCTTCTGCAAAATCAGCGACCTTCTCCACTCCTTCAAGGGAAGGAATCTCGATTCCGGCTTCGATTCCAAGTTCTTTTGCATTCTGCAGGGCCGCTGCATAAGGGCTGTTTTTAAGATATTCCCAGCATTCCTGCGGCGGATGAAAACGGATCTCGTCAAGACCTGCTTCTGTGAGTTTTTCAAGAATCTGTCTTCCTGGAGCCAGGGAAGTATATAGATGGATGTGATGCTCTTCTCCAAATGAAGCTTTCAGCATCCGGATATAGTGCAGAACTCTTTCGGTTTTCAGCAAGGGCTCCCCGCCTGTAATCCCTGTTCCTAAAGCATCCATAAGCTCAGCTTCTTTAAGTAAATCCTCATCGTTTTTTACAGCCCTCTCGTTTGCAAAAATAAGGTCTTTCCCTCGCCTTTCATCAGAAAGCGGGCAATAAAAACAACTCTTAGGGCAAAGCCCTGTCACGAATAGTACCATTTTGGCGCCTTTCTGGCAGAGCCTGCACCCTTGTGAAAGATAACTGTAAAAAGAGCCGGTCTCGTCTTCAATGATCTTTTCCATACCTGAACCTGCATATCCTTTTTTTATATATAAGGCTTGTTTTTGGGTCTCTATACTTTCAATATGAATACAACTTTCCAAAGCTGGCTTTTCCTTAGAAACTGATATATCCATAAGGCGCCAAAGGTTCAATGATGTCAGAAAAAACCGGATACGTCGTGGTTTTCGGCTGTAAAAGATGCGGAAAATGCAAGGATGTGTGTCCTGTGGGCGCAATTTATGAGGAAAACGAACTTGCGAAAATCGACTTCAAAAAATGCACCCTCTGTATGAAATGCATAGATGAATGCACTAACAGGTCCATCATCTATATGGAATAAGGTGTCAGTATGGAAAAGATCCCGGTAGATGTGGAAAAAATTCCTGTTAGCGTGGAAAAAACTCAGATTGATATGGGAGAATTCCCGGTTAATGGAAAAATTATAGACATCACATCCCCGATTTCCCCTTTTACACAGATCTTCCCCGGAGACCCTATGCCTGAAATTGAGAGGGTCTGTACGCTTGAGAATGAAGGCTGTGCCGTATCAAGGTTAAACTTTGGAAGCCATACCGGGACCCATGTCGATGCTCCTTCTCATATCCTGAAAAATGGCGTGACCATTGACAAACTGGAACTCAAAAACCTCATGGGCAAAGCCATTGTTCTCGACTTCTCTTTGCTGTCAGGTACACTTACTGCGGATATTCTTGAAACTGCCTTCAGGAATACAGTAACCGCTGAAAATACTCCGATTCTCCTTTTGAAAACAGGAGCACTTTCCCGAAAAGGGAGCGGGACAGGTGAAGTTATCCCTTCCGGTCCAGAATCAGGTTCTCAGAGTATGAAATCAGGGAACGAGGAACCTGGCTCTACATACCTTGACGAGAGCAGTGCAGCCTTGATTGTGGAAAAAGGATTCAGGACGGTAGGAATTGATGGCTTTTCCGTGGATGATCTTTATTCCGAAACTCTACCTGCCCATCACATCCTTCTTTCAGGTAACGTGAACATAGTAGAATGCCTTGAGCTCGACTCCGTAACAACCGGCACTTACTTCTTCCTGTGCCTCCCCCTGAAAATTGAGAACTGTGACGGCGCACCTGCAAGAGCTTTATTAATCTCTTACTCTTGAGTTCTCATTTTCGGTATTTCGTGTTTCCGGGCTCCCCTCAAAAATGAGACATGGTATATCTTATCCCTTTCTGCGCGACCAGTTCGAAAACAAACTCTCCTGACACCGGATACTCGATTACTACTCCTGATTTCTCAGGAGGTAGCAGTGTCAGGGTGTTTTCCTGGCTTTCGGAAGGCATCCATGCACCTCCTGAGTTTTGTTTGCCTTTTATAAAATGCACCGGCTTTCCTTCGAGAAATAATCTCTTTTTAACCCCGTTTTTGTACTGGTAGATAATGGTATTGTTCTCATAAGTCCATTCCGAGTCCTTCAACTTTCCGTTACATTCGGGATCAGGGTCAACTCCGAAGCTGAGGTACCTGACTGAAGCCGGAAGGGTAAATTCGAGAGTACACATTGTTCCTTCAGGACTGTAGCTCTCATCAGAATCCCGGGCGTATCCCTCCTGAATTGAGCGGATTGACAGGGAAGCGGCCTCAACCTGGGCTTTAATTTGTGCATCTTCCATGGTAGGATTTGCTGTATTCCATGCCTGGTTCAGAAGCATTAGCACTGCTGCGAGCAGTCCGAGATATACGACCAGTTTCATAGGGATAGTATCTGCAGCCGCGGTGTCGGAAGCGAGACTTCTCATATAATATTAACATGCTGCACATAATAAAAATTTTACTCCAGACTCCAGAGGATAGATTTGATTAACGGACTATCTCTGAAAGCACGGCTAAAAGGAAAACTTGAAGGATAAAGAACAGATTAAAACATAAACAATAGAAGATATAAAGAGTAGACGATCGAAGGAAAAGTGAAAAATTACTCAAAAATAAAATAAGAAATCAAGTTGAAGAAAGGCAAATAAAAGTCGGATTAAAATAAGAAAGCAGAAGACCAGTAAACAATGGAAACACATGGAGGGTTCAGGATAACAAAAGAATGTGATGAAAACCTGCTCTGTATACCTTTTTCGGAAGAGCAGCTTGCCGAAATAAAGAAATATGCAGGCATGAGCGGCATGGAAGTTGAAGACTTTATAAGGAGCGTTTGCCTGACTCATTGCCTCCAGCAGATGGAGTGCCTTTACGGGCAGAAACAAGAAGTGCCTGAGAGCCTAGGAGGCACTGCACAATCTGGAAATGGGGCAAAAATAGAACCAAGGAAAGTTGAGATTAAAGGTCAAAAACCAGGCTCGACCTCAAAAGATCTGCTTGATGGACCACTTATTCTGGATCAGCAGTGTATTATGGATTTATTTGCAATCAAACGCGAGTTCGGCAATATCTCGAATAACAGAGTCATCACTATCGCCCTGAAACTGGGCCTGAACCAGCTCAGTGTAGCCCTTGGTTTACTTAAAAGTAAACTGAAAGAATAAGAAAGGTGGGAAAAAGGAAGGATTATATAAAAATTCTTTCGGTCACTCTTTCCTCTAAATTTTATGAGGTTGAAGCTTACTAAGGTTACTTGCAGTCCTTACTTTCCGGTTTTGCTGTCAGGTTTCAATCTCAAAACTTGTTATCAAACCTTATTTTCAGGATTTTCAAATTTACCCTTAAACCATTCCAGAAAGCTGTCAATAGCCCTGCGCCGGTGAGAGACCTTATTTTTTTCGGCATCTCCGAGTTCCCCGAAGGTTGTTCCCCGGTACTCGAAAATAGGGTCGTAGCCAAAACCGCCTGTACCTCTCTCTTCATATGCGATTTTTCCTTCAACTACACCCGGGAAGACCAGAGGCTCTTTTCCGGGTTCGCAATATCCTATTACGGTTTTAAAATAGGCTGTCCTGTCGGTTTCCCTTTCCATGAGCTTGAGCACTTTCGGATTTCCGAGCCTATCCTCCACAAAACGAGAGTAAGGGCCTGGAAAGCCATTTAAAGCTTTTATGAAAATCCCGGAGTCGTCCACCATTACAGGCATGTTCAGTCTGTTTGCAACGTGCTGCGCGCCGTAGGCTGCAATGGGCTCAAGTTCGTCTTCCTGAAGTTCAGGGTAACCGTTTTTATCCTGAATTACTTCAATCCCGAAAGTCTTGAGGATATCCCTTACCTCGGCAAACTTGCCTTTATTTCCTGTAACAAATACAACCTTATGCATAACGAGCCCTCTTTTTTATCTCTTCAACGCGCTTGAGTACATCTTCTGAATCTATAAAAGTTCTCTGGTATCCTTTTTTGAAAGCTTCGATAAGGGCCTGGTGGTTGCGGTGGGTACTTTCAAACGTCTGGAAAAGCACATGGACATCCACACCTCTCGACTCAAGGCCTTTATCAAAATATGCAAGCCCGAAGTCAAGTAGATAAAGCCGTTCGCCCGCAAGCAGGAGATTTGAAGTTGTCAGGTCCCCATGTACTATACCCGCGGTATGGAGTTTTCCTACAAGCTCTCCCACCTTTTCGGAAAGCTCAGGAGTAATCAGGTATTTTATGGGAACCCCGTCAATGTACTGCATCTTGAGCTTGAAATCTTCCACGTCATAGATAATCGGCGTAGAAACTCCATTGCGCCTGGCTTCAGACATCAGGCGGGCTTCTGTCCGGTTCCTTTCGGTCCTGATCCTCTCGTCAATCTCTTTATGCCTGTAAGCCTTCGGGACTCTTTCCTTAACAAGTACTTGCTTCCCCTCATATCCTTTTTCCAGATAAACAACAGCTTCGGCCCCGTTATCTAGCATTTCCCCGATCCTGAGCGAAGTTTCAGGGGAAATCTCAGGAACCTTCTTCATCTCTTCTTCCCTGATCCAGGTCACTTTCACATCGTCAGTCCGGAAACTCGGGTTTACGCGGGATTCTTCAAGGGACAGTGTATTTCCCGATTTATACATCAGAAGCCCGGTATATGCGATCATTGTTCCGTTGTCCCCCATGAAACGTTTCTCGGGCACATAGAATTTCGCGCTTCTGGCTTCGCACATATCGTTTAGCATTTCCCGAAGCCTGGTATTTGCCCCGACTCCTCCTGCCAGCAAAACTTCCTTTTTCCCTGTATGGGCAAGAGCTCGCTCTGCAACCTCAACAATCATTGCAAAAGCCGTTTCCTGGTAAGAATAGCAGACATCCTCAAGAGACGCTTTTTTCAGGGCTTCGCTGGCTGCCGTAGAAAGTCCGGAAAAGGAAAGGTCCATGCCTTTTATGACATAAGGGAGTGGGATATACCGGTTTGCGTTCTTTGCATATGCCTCGATTTTCGGCCCGCCCGGATGCGGGAGGCCAGCTCCCCTTGCAAATTTATCAAGGGCGTTTCCAAGCCCTATATCCAGGGTTTCCCCGAATACTCTGTACCGCCTTCCCATATAGGAAATAACCTGGGAATTGGCTCCGCTTACGTATAGAACAACAGGGTCCTTTGCGGGTGTTCTCCAGATTCCAATTTCGATATGGGCAATGCAGTGATTAACCCCTATCAGGGGAACACCCAGGGATATGGAAAGCATTCTCGCTGCCGTTGCAACCGTTCTAAGGCATGGCCCAAGTCCGGGTCCCTGGGAAAAAGCTATACCGTCAATCTCGGAAGGCTGGACTCCCTTTTCTTTTGCCTCCGCAAGCAGCCTTTTTATAACGCTGGCTGCGTATTTGGCGTGGTGCTGGGCGGCTTCCCTGGGGTGAATTCCTCCGGTCTCGGGTTTGTAGGTCTCTGTGACTTCGGCAATAATTTCGGTCTCGGTCACGATTGCGGCACTCAGATTCCAGGCAGTGCCCTCGATTCCAAGGATTAACGTGTTTTTCAAGGCTTACGGTCTCCTTCCAGTCCTTTTTGCTGTCACTGCCTCCGATAATACAGTAGAGAGCTTATATACATTTGCTTTCCTGAGTGCTTTCCGGAGTTCCCAAGCTCTTCTTTTGCCAGGGCTTCAAATAATTCCGAGTTTTCGCACGTTTTCTTCCATAGGTTCGGGAGAAAACAGGTTCCTTTCAAGCCTTTCACAAAACTCCTCAAGTATGGATAAAGGGATATCAAGATCCGGAGGGGGAGGAGTAAGAGTCTCAAGTTCAGGTTCTTCTGCTCTGCCTTGCCTCAGTCCGGGCAGGAGCAGGATAGAAAACAGAAACAGGATAAATATTACGTACTCTGTGCCGTAAACCGGCCAGGAGATATAACCTGTGAGCGAAAAAACGTAATTTACATACGAGGCTGGCCAGGCGATAACTGGAAGGGATAAGGCTGCCGGATGTGACAGCAGAAGGCTGAATATAAATAGAACGATGAGCCCGAAACTCGTCTTTTTAAGCAGGCTGTTTTTCCTCGAATTCAGCCACCATTCCCACCAGGGAGGTCTCAGAGGGCCGGTACGAATATTTTTAAGGAGCAGGGCTGCAGGCCTTTTTACTCTGTCCGGGGTTTCCGGTTTAAGGCATTCCTCAAGCCTTTCGGCAGCTTTCTGGAAATAACGGGCCCGGCAGTAAAAAAGACCCTGAAAATAAAGGGCATAAGCTTTCAGCTCATTATCCTGGGGTTTCTGCCAGATAGCTGCTTTTTCAAGCTTTCCCGCGGCTGCAAGGAGCATGTGCCTGAAATGTGTGCTATTTTCTTCAAGAGAGGCTTCCGCATACATATACCTTGCGTAAGCTTCCCAGAGCAGAAATCTCCGGTCTTCGGTATTCAGAGAAAGAGCACGCCTGAAAGACTCAAGCGCTTCCTCGCATGCCTGTTCCTCAAGTTCCACTCTCCCTTTCAGGTTTCTTGAGAATGCATTCTCAGGAGCTTCCGAAATCGAGGCTTCAAGTTCTTTTAGTGCGCCCCTGCAGTTTCCCACCCTGAAGTAAAGCTCTGCAAGCCCGTTCCTGGAGTGGAAATCTTTCGGGTTTGCGCTGATTGCTTTCCTGTATGCTTCGAGAGCCCTTTCAAAATCTTCCAGCCTGAAGCAGGCAAAGCCCAGCAGGCAGGCAGGCAAATCCGAGTTTACATCATCTGCTGCCAGCTTTTCTAAAACTGCAACCGCTTTCTCAAACTCCTGCAGCCTTATGAGAGCAAAGGCTTTCATAACGGAAGCCCTGGTATTTTGAGGATCAAGGGTCAGGATTTTATCAAATGCTTTCAGGGCTTTTTCCCATTCTCCGCAGTGTGCAAAAACAAGACCTTCTTCTGAACATCCAACTCTTTTGTCTTCGGAAAACTTTCTTGCGCTCTCAAAAGCATCTAAAGCATCCTTATATCTGCCAAGAGCATCCAGAGCAAGCCCTTTAGCACTCATGAGAATTCCCAGCCTGGATTTTTTTCCAGCAGGATTGAATATTCCAGGTTCTTTACCCTCCTCATTTTTCATGGGCACCTTTGCTTCTTCTGTTGCATAAAAAGTTCTTTCTGCTTCCTCCAGAATTTCCAGAGCTTCCTCATATCTTTTCAAGCAAATGAGAGTAATTCCTTTCCACATCAACGGAGAATAACTTTCGAGATCCTTTTTCGTGGCATTGCTAAAAGCTTTGAAAGCCTCATTATATTCTCCAAGCTCGGCAAAAGCAAAACCCCGGTATTTCCAGTTCTCCCCGTTTTCTCCCTCCGGAAGTTCTCCTGACAATTCCAGGTATTTTTTAAAAGCTGTCTGGAGCTGGGTTTCGAGAATCTCTTTGAAGTCCTTTTCCTGATGTTTGAGCCGGGAAAGGGCAACTCCCCGGTTATAGCGGGCAGGCAGGCTTTCATAGTCAAGCTCCAGGAGCGTTTCATAGGCTTGCAAAGCCTCCCTGTATTTTCCAAGCTTGCAAAGCGCGTTTCCTTTTCCGTTCCATGCAAAAAGATTTTCGGGGTCAAGCCTGAGAGCTTTCTCGAAATTCGTGAGAGCTCTGGAATATTCTTCAAGCTTATAATATACTTCTCCAAGCCCGCTAAGAATGCCGCTATTTTCAGCCCCTGACAAAAGGGCTTTTTCATAAGCCTGCAGAGCTCCGTGAAGTCTGTCCAGAGCTAGGAAACAGCCGCCTGTTCCTCCCCATCCCTCCGGACTCGAAGGGTCGGCTTCAAGGGTCTTCCTGAAAGCGTTAAGGGATTCCTGATATCTTCCAAGAGCCAGCAGGGCTTTTCCTTTGCCAATTTCCGCTTCCAGTAGGGAGCTGTCCAGCTCAAGTGCACCTTCAAATGCCTCAAGTGCTTCCCTGCACCTGCCAAGTCTTCCGAGAAGCCTGCCTTTTTCGAGCCTGTTTTTTGCGTTACCGGGCTCAATAATAAGGCTTTTTTCGAAGGCTGAAAGAGCCTCTTCCTTTCTTCCCATGCCGCTGAGAATTCTGCCCTGGGTTTCCCAGGCAGCAGCAGATGCAGGTTGGAGTTCCAGAGACTTTTCACAGGCTCTCAAAGCTTCTCTCCTTCTGCCCAGGGCAAGGTATGCTTTTGCTTCACCTTCCCATGCTCCCGAATGCGAAGGTTCCAGCATCAGGGTTTTCCCATAAGCCTCAAGTGACTCCTCATTTCTCCCAAGTGCTGAGAGGGCTGTTCCTCTGTAATACCATGCTTTCAGATTTTCGGGATTAAGCTCGACGGCTCTTGTAAAAGCCTCCAGGGCTTCTTCGTTTCGTGAGAGTTGTTTTAAAGCAAGCCCGCTGTAGTACAGCGCACCTGCATGCTGCTTATCTCTTGCAAGCACGCATTCAAAAGCATCAAGTGCCTGCTCAGGCAGGTTAAGGTATCCGAAGGTTAGTCCTTTGAGGTAACGGGCAGGCACATTATCCGGATCAAAATTAAGAGCCCGGTCAAAAGCCTGCAGAGCTTCCTCCGGTCGGTCCAGGTAGCGAAGTATATTTCCCCTGTATTGCCAGGCAATACTATCGTCAGGGCTCACCTCAAGTACGGCATCGAAAGCTTCAAGCGCCCTTTCAAAATTTTTCTCTGACCCGATCTGGTTTTTCAGGTTCAAAAGAGCAAGGGCTTTACTGTACCAGGCTCTGGCATAAAGAGAATTCATATGCCCTCGGAATCTTTGAGTAAAATTTGGTTAATAAAATTCATTTAATTATATATGATGCCTATTATAAATACGGGCACAGAAGATAGTTACTGATTTAAATCTCCCTCATTTCCCAGTTCACCTAAACTCAAACCTGGACAATTTATAATGAAAACACTCATAGGGAAAACAGGAAAAAAATATAATTTGAGAATAGGTAGAAGGCTGGAGTAAGAAAATAAATAGAGAAAGATACAATTAATACTGCTCCCAATTTCGTCAATTCTTTTTTTGCGGCGGCAGCCTTATAATTAACCTGACGTTTTTCAGGGTCACATTCCGCATGATAAGGGGCTTTTGCTTTATTCCTTCGATTTCCAGGTTTTGTATGCTTCCTTCCTTTATTTTGATAGTTATTATTCTCTCGTTTTCTTCGTGCGGCATGTTTTTCTCCTTTTCTTGCCAGAAAATGTTTCCTTAGCTTTTCCAATTATCTATATTCTCGCCTGAGCTTGTGGAGAAAGTAACGTAACTTGCCATAAATATAATATTCTGGAAATAAACGGTTTTCTATTCGCTGGCCCGATTTTGAAAACTAAACTATTGTCTTTCCGGTTTTTCTCAATCGCTATACTTAAAATGTTCATGAGACCTTGGAGTGAGAAACATAATGAAA
The DNA here is from genome assembly GCF_004099695.1 of Methanosarcina sp. MSH10X1. Lineage (GTDB taxonomy): Archaea > Halobacteriota > Methanosarcinia > Methanosarcinales > Methanosarcinaceae > Methanosarcina. The sequence goes on from NZ_SCHL01000010.1 coordinate 93,309, forward strand.
AAAAGGCAATGTACCGCATGGATGCAGCTACTGGCATAACTCGGGCTGTTCTCCTGAGCCAGGAGTCGGGTGAGTGAAATGAACCACAGGAAATTTCCTGCGGTTCGGGTTGAAAAGAGTCAGATTAATTCATTAAGCAGGTTACTTCTTGAATTCGGTGTAGCCGCACTTCCCGCAGGCGAGGCGGTTTTTATGATCGGCGAGGAATGTACCTGGTCCGCATCTGGGGCAGAACTGTTTGAGTCTGGTTACGGAGTCGCCCTGGACTTTATAATAATCTTTTACTGTCATCTATATACACCTCGCTTAAGCCTCTTCTCCCTCAGTTTCCGTACCTGGGATAGCGTTTCTCTTCAGAACGTAATTCAGTTCTACCTGTTTCATGCGGTCGGCGTCTTCATAAAGCTTGGCATAGCCCTTGCCTTCCTGCATACCGTATTCGGTTTTGACTCTCTGGATTACCAGCAGTTCAAGAGGGGCGTTCAGCATTGCAGCGAGTTTATTCTTAATGTCACTTCTGGAAGGAGTCGAACCTTCATATTTCACAATGAAATCCAGTTCCCTTCGGTTTAAAAGTGCATTTTTCTTATCTTTAAGTATTCTTATGTCCATCTAAAATTCTCCGTATTTTATCCAATTCGTAATTCTGATTTTTGCTGATGAGTTTCTCAAAGAGAGCTCTTATCTCCCCTTTTTTCTCCTCAGTAACCTTTACAAAGACCACACCTTCATCGGGCTGTCCGTACAGGACCACAGCACCCAGAGGAGCCAGAAGGATTACAGGAAGGGTTGCCAGGTCCTCTTCCCCCCTTACAAAGATCCTTAGAGGTTTTTCGGAAGCAAAGGCTTCACAAAGGGTTTTAATCAACTCATCGGTAATAATTCCCGCGGGGTTGTCCACAGACACTTCGTTGTAAACCTTGTCCATGTTCCGGGCCGACATATCACTGGAGACAGGCTTCCTTTTTGTGCGGTTGTCCACAATACAGATATCCGGAATAATCCCGGCCTCAAGCAGGTGGAATGTAGTAACATCCCCTACGGATATAAGTTTTGTGGGGCTTCCAAGCTCTCCTGCAAGTTTCTCTATTGTATCCCTGCCTTTACCCCTGTAAAGCGTGCCCAGAGGTTTCTTCATAAGTGGACGGAGTTCTCTCGGAAGCTCAATATGAACACTCAAATCAGCGCACCTTCAGAGCAAATTTATCCGGAATGTCAACCCCAAGTTTCTTTGCTATTTCCGAGCGTTCAGCGTCCAGGATAATTACAAGCCCACTCCATTCCTCTGCCAGATCCGAAGTCCCGCAGATTACGCAGGTTTGCCCTTCCAGGACTCTCATGCAGTGTCTACACACTTTTTCTGCCATACAAATCCTCTCCCTTTTCAGGCAGTTCCTTCAGGAGTAGCTTCATGGGGCTGCTTCTTTTTACGGGCTTCTTCGAGCCATTGAAGTTTTCCAAGAGCAGTTTGACGCATTGTAAGCCCGATCTTGCTTTCTTTTGGCTCTCTCTCGTTAATACTTACCGCAACAACTCTGGCTCTTACGTGGTCACCTTCGGAAATGGCTTTGCCTCCGTTCTTTGCCACGAGTCTTGCGTTCTTAGCGTCGTATGAAATAAAATCATCCGTAATCTGGCTGACGTGAAGCAGTCCATCCATTGGTCCCATTCCTATGAAAACTCCGAAACCGACTGCCTCAACAACTTCACCCTCAATAATTTCCTGGAGCTCAGGCACAAACATTATTGCTTCGAATGTCACATCATAATATACTGCCCCGTCTCCTACGAGGATGTGCCCTTCCCCTATCTCGACGATCTTGCAAACCGCAACGAGAGACCCAAGCTTTTTGTCAACCTGCCCCTCGAGTTTTTCTCTTAACGCGTTTTTTACAGTAGGCATTACCTCTGCTCCCAAAAAGGTAGGAGGGATGCGAACCGTATCAACGAGTTTCATCATTTTATACATCTGCTAATCACCCGTAAATACAATCAATTCAATGCTGCCCGGTAAAATAATATAGTCTTTCAGACAAAATCCAGTTTGTTTTTCTGGCGCAGGGAGATGGTCTGGATCCCTTCTTCGGCAAGCCTGCGCTTCAACCCGATGTCATTTGTCAGAACAGCTGCTCCCATTTCTTTTGCCAGCCTGAGAATTACATCATCCGCAGGTCCTGTAGCAGCAGTTATACGCTCGCACCTGTCCATCATGGACCTGGCAACCTTTGCAGCTGTTCTGTTCGAACCTTTTTCCCGTTTTATGAGTTTTTCTATCTCGAATACTACAGCCTCAGGCACAAAAAATTCGTCAAGCCCCAGTCTTTTCAGTTCTTCGAAAATATCGACTCCGAACTGGACCGGGATCATGAACCCGTTAGTATCGATTATAACTTTCAACTCTTAATTACCCCTACTCCAATTAGCCTCCAGCGGGAGTCAATTCTCCTGCTGATTGCAACCCTTGACCCGATGGCTGCGCTTATCGGGCGCTTGAGGGCTACCTGTGCTTCGTTTTTCCGGGCACTTGTAACCACTCCTACTGTAGTTGCAGTTCCTATGTTGAGCATAAGGGGTTCACTGGTCTTGATCTCGTTGATTTTTTCTTCCCTCGTAACTCCCACTACCCTCTCAAGCAGGTGTAATTCCATGACGAACTGGTGCCTGGTGTCAGGAAGGGTACCTGGTGTACCTGCGATCTGTCCTGTTAAAGAGTCGCCCTTTGTAAGGGTAGGGTCAAGATGAGTTCCGACAGCCAGAAGGCCTCCGGGAGTTGCTTCTTCTACCATTGTCGGGCCTGCAAAGATTGACGAAACCGTTGTCAGAATCGGGACCCATCTTGTAGCACCTTCTGTGGTAACCTTAATTCCGGGCCTTATTTCCAGCTCGTCTCCGGGGTGAAGAACGCCTTCAGTGAGAGTGCCCCCGATAACTCCTCCGCGGATCTCGTCGATTGAAGCCCCTGGCTTGTTAATATCAAAAGAACGCGCAATCAGCATGCTGGCAGGCCTGTCAACTTTATGGACCGGGGCAGGAATTTCGGTTTCCAGAGCATCGATAAGAATATCGATATTAATATTCTGCTGCGCCGAAATCGGGATTACAGGTGCATTTTCTGCGACCGTGCCCTTTACAAATTCTTTTATCTGGTGATAGTTCTCGATAATGCGCTCTCTGGATACAAGGTCGATCTTATTCTGTACTATTACAATATTCTTGATCCCTATTATATCCAGGGCCATAAGGTGTTCTTTTGTCTGGGGCTGCGGGCAGTCTTCGTTTGCGGCAATTACCAGCACTGCCCCGTCCATAATTGCGGCGCCTGAAAGCATGGTAGCCATCAGGGTTTCGTGCCCCGGGGCGTCTACAAAGGACACAGTCCTGTGCTCTTCAGTCTTTTCCCCACAGGTGGGGCAGGTTTTTTCCACAGTGTAACATTGGGGGGAAGGGCATTTTGGGCATTTCATGAATGGGGAGTCTGCATACCCCAGTCTGATAGAAATCCCTCTTTTTACTTCCTCACTATGTGTATCTGTCCAGACGCCTGATAGGGCTCTAACAAGTGTAGTTTTTCCATGGTCGACATGTCCTACCATGCCGATATTAACACAAGGCTGACTCAAGTTGTAGTTTCCTCCAGTAAAGTGAAGTGATCCGATATAAAACAGGTCTTTATCCGAAACCTGTACCATAATAATTTGAATTACTTTTTCAAGTGAGTCCGAAGCTTCCAACCCTGAACTCACCTGACCTATAATTTTAAATATAAGTTTCAATTTAAAGCGGAATTTCAAGCCGGAATCTTTCCCCGGCCCAATCCGTATCCCGAATCTCCGAAAGGATACCCACGAAGGGCTGTCACTAAATTTTCTCTCGCAGTTTAAAGCTTGCAGATTCAGGCGATACTTTTAAAGTTTACGGTATCCTGCATAATTCATATCTACTAATGCCGGAAAGCCTTAATAAATTTATGTGACGATTGCGTCAAGCTTCTCCAGCTCCAGGGCGCGCCTGATCTCAAAGGCCAGCCTTCTTCCTGTGCTCATCGGTCTTCTCCAGAGCGAGTTGCCGTAAGAATGGCCTACTGACATATGTACATTGGTCCCGCCGCCTACTCTTGGGGCAACATCATATATATAGAAGTTAAGATCCTTATCCACGCAGGTCTGCAGGCAGAAAGGTCCTATTATTCCGGGTGCATAATGTTCCTGGGTAGCTTTTATATATTTTTCTCCCATTTCGAATACTTTTTCAAGCAGGGACTCCCTCAGGGTTGCTGAGTTATGACCACACACCGTGTATTCGGGAGTTAGCTGATGTTCGGCAAGAGCCATTTGCTGCGGAGCAGGAAGCCTTACGTGCCCATCAAGGCTGGTCTCAAAGCGCCAGTCAATGCCAAGAAGTTCCAGCTTACTCATCTTCGGCTCGATTGGAGAGTAAAACATATCAAGATTGAATACAGGACCTATAATATAACGCTCTATTCTTGCGCTTTCAAGAGCTTCCGGTGTGATAACTCCCTGTTTTATGAGGGCTTCGGATTTCTCCAGGTATTCCCTGTAACTTGAGGCGGTAAAAAATCCTCTTTCGAGTTTTTTTACTGCATGCGGAAGCTTGACCATTACAAGTTCATTAATATCTTTTGGAGACTCGATTTTTTCCGGGAAAGGAAGACCTGCTTTTTCCAGAATCCAGTAATAACTCTGCTGCTCACTGCGTTCTTCACTCCTAAGCAGATTCCGGCTTCCTACAAGAGGCACTCTAAAATTCTCTTCTATCTCATCTATACTGCAGTAGGAGGTAAAAGAACGATTGGGGATGAAAAGTACATTCTCATCAACGAGTTTCTGCTGGTTTTCGGGTAGAAGGATCTCATTATACTTTTTGAAGACAAGGGTCTCGTCAACAATCCCCCTTCTTACTTTCCCGTAAGGGTCTCTCTGTGCTCTGAAGTATTCGCTGTATGTTTTCTCCCTGCCATCCTGGCAGACAGCAAGAGTCCTGAATTCCTCTTCAACTGCGCCATCACAAATGTCAAGACCTGAATGGGAAGCTATTGTTCCTACCTTTATTTTATCAGCGTGAGCATAATAGCCTTCAACGATTTCCTTAATTTCTTTCCTGTCAATCATATCTGATGTTCCTTGGCTTTGGAAATAATTCCTCTCAATAAATGGTGATAGGTATGGCTTTTCAAACCTGCTACTCGCGTGGAGATTCTTTGAAGTGCAGGCCTGACTACTATTTGCCAGGTGTTATGAAATAGAGATTCTGATAGGTTTTCCCCATTAACGGCTTTACCTATTAAAACCCTTTCTAATATAAGTAATCATTTATATAATGAAAGACAGGTCGCAAGAGAATGGATTAGAAAAGTTCTAAAAACAGAAAAAGGTAGCCCGAAAGAGATATCTTAACTTTCTACGGTGGTTTCAGGTTCCGCTTCTTCTCCTCAGGCTTTGATGCTTTCTTATATGAAACTCAGGATAAGAGGCGTGATAAAGGTCTCAATTGCGGCTGCAACGAAGAGAAGAGGCAGGATCCAGCGGAAGTAAAATACCAGCCCGTCTTTAAACTCCTTTTTAATTTGTGTAGGCTTGCCTATAAGGGCGGAAAATACCTGGTGTCCGAGCCGGAGCCCTATGCCCGCAGCCAGGAAAACCATAGGCAGTTCCAGTATTCCATGTGGGAGGAGGGCGAGCAGAATGAAGAGCATGCCCCTTTCCTGAGCTACCAGGTAAGCGATTACTCCCACAAGATACCCATTGAAAGCAATAAACACAACTGGAAGAACTCCCAGAGCCAGCCCGAGTACCAGGAAAAGCAGGCTTACAAAGGCATTGTTAAGAAAGATAGCAAGCATTATGGAAAGAGGGTCCATTGTCAGGAGCGACTCGAAACGGGAACTGAAACTTTCCCTGAGGGCATCAGCCATTGAAGGGAAATTTTCCGCTGAGATATAGCCTGTAACCAGAGCCCCGAGAAATATAAAGGCCATGATTACCGTATAAGGCCAGATAACGCGTAAGTATCCGGTAAACCCTTTTTTTGGATCTTTTTGGTTATTGAGCGAGGGCTCTGCCGCAATACTCCCGGGAAGAAAGTTTTTATCTTCTACAGCGTATTCACTGCTTTCTATCGCTCTTTCAGGAGTTTCTGCCTGTACTCCTGCTCTTTTTTCTCCTAAATTATAGTCTCTCTCTTTTTCCATACCTATCCCCACAGTAGTTTTCACCCTGCTTGATCCTGATTCATGTGCATAAGCCTCTTTCCTGATCGTTTTTATCTCGGCTACTGGCATTCTCAGATTCCCAGCATCATCCGTACCGTGTTCCGGGTTGCAGGAGAAAGCCCAAGGATCAAGATGACCAGTTTGATTAACACTTTAAGGTTCAAAGAACGTTCGTCATCCTCAAACTGAGTGTCAAGTACATAAAGAACCCCTATAAAGATAATAAGCTTCAATGGATACATAACCAATGCGGTGCCGGTCAGATCAATAAGATACGCCGGCACGACGTGCTTTTCAAAGTATCCGAGATTGTCTACCCCTACGTAGGTTGAGGAAGCATCCATCATATGAACCATCAGGATTGAAAGGTTCAGGGGATCGGTGAATATCGAGGATTTGAAGTGGTAAGCAATCAGGTAGAAGATAAAGGTCAGCCCTATTCCTGCACCTAGCACAAATAGGGGAACATACGAGGCTACTACATTCTCAAAATACAGGAGAGCAGCAAGATTTACGAAAAACCACGCGAGTCCGAAGCCTGCGAAAGCTGGATGAAAGTCCTTTATCATCCCTGCTTTCTGCAGCCGGATGGAAATCCAGAGGCAGCCTACTGTTATCGCGAAAACCAGGAAGTAAATATTGGGAGTAATTAGAAGGTAGCTAAATGGCGGGTGGAAAATACCTGCAGGGGAATCCTCAATTACGCGCAGGGAAGAACCTGCAAGTACGAAGGGGATGATAGATGCAATAAATCGCGGGGTTATTTTCACATCAAGCTTTTCAAGCAACCTGTAAATCCCGAATATACAAATGCCCAGTACTACTGCCCAGGTAAAAGTATTTACTATATTATACCCTTCATCACCTCTTATGGGGTCAAGATAATAGGTATTAATAAACTGTGATATCTTCTCTGTTAAAAAACTCATCTTATCACTCATTCAAAATGGCAATATCCTAATACGATTAATACTTACTGTTGTGTATAGGGCGAACTTACTTCCTTAATCAAGAACTTAATATTCCTTTCCAGTGCGCGATGTTCGTTCTAATGACAGATATTTCTTTCCGGAAGAATTTACCCCGGTAAGGGTTAATATACTATGAGATTAAGCTTAATATATTACTTCATTTTTATAATTATATATACTCCTGATGTTATAATCATACATAATATGTGATGTAGATTGGAATTATAGTAGTGTAAACATATAAATTATAATGATATAAACATCGAAATGCCCTTAAATAAGTTCTGAATAAAAGAATTGTAATAAACAAGTCCTGGAACAGAATCAACGCTAGAACAAAGTCAGCCCCTGGACAAAATTAACGCTTGAATAAATCAGTTCTGAAGTACATGCAATACTGGAATTAATAAGAATTAAGTTAATGAATTAAGTTAACATATTAAATTATGTGCCCCGTATATTGTAGTCTGCCGATAATCGAAAATCTGTGTCTCCATATATGTACCGGGCTTATAGGACCATTTACCTTCTATAGTGATCGAATATTGATGCAGGTATGAAATGACCATCGATAAAAACAGCGCAAAATGGATGCAGCTTCCCAGAGATGTACTTGTAGGGCATGGTGTGCTTGAAGAAGTTGGATATGTCTGCAGGGACCTGAAATTGAAAGGGAATGCGCTGATAGTAACCGGAAATACTACAGGGGATATTGCAGGCAAGAGGGTCTGTAACCTTCTTGATTGCGCAGGCAGTAGCGCTGAGACGGTTCTAACGTGCAAAGCTACTATTGAAGAAGTTGAGAAGGTTATGGAGAAAGCCCTTGAGGTAGAGGCGAATTTTCTCCTCGGGGTCGGAAGCGGCAGATCAATCGACCTTGCGAAACTTGCTTCGACCCGGCTTGAGCTTCCTTTTATCAGCGTGCCGACTGCAGCTTCCCATGATGGCATTGCATCTTCTCGTGCCTCAATTGTGGATAACGGGAGGAGCAAGTCTGCACAGGCTCAGGCTCCGATTGCCGTTATTGCAGATACCGAGATTATCTCTGCAGCTCCCTTCCGCCTTCTTGCAGCTGGCTGCGGAGACATAATTTCCAATTACACGGCAGTACTGGATTGGGAGCTTGCAAGCAGGATCAGGAATGAATATTTTGGGGAATATGCGGCAGCGATCTCCCGTATGGCTGCCCGGGTCGTTATAGATTATGCAGATTCAATCAAGCCCGAGCACGAGACTTCGGCAAGGCTTGTGGTAAAGGCTCTTGTATCGAACGGGATTGCGATGAGTATTGCAGGCTCTTCCAGACCTGCTTCAGGCTCGGAGCATATGTTCAGCCATGCTCTTGACAGGATAGCTCCAAAACCCGCACTTCACGGAGAACAATGTGGAGTTGGCACAATTATGATGATGTACCTTCATGGCGGAAACTGGCAGGAGATCAGGGACGCCTTAAAAATAATAGGGGCCCCTGTAACTGCCGAAGAGCTGGGTATAGAAGATAAATATATAATCGAAGCCCTGTTACATGCACATAGTATTCGCCCTGAACGTTATACAATTCTCGGGAGTGGCCTTACCCTTTCGGCTGCTGAGAAAGTCGCAAAAATCACAAAGGTCATAAATTGAAAAGTTATTCTTATTCAGGCTAAAGCCGAGAATCAGTATCCGTTCAAAGTACCGGTATCAGGATTCAATTCTGGTGTCCGACTGCTCAAACTCCGTTAAAAGGAAAGCGGTTAAAAGGAACGATTAGTTCGGAGCCGCATAATTTCCGATCAATAGTCACTTAAATCTAATTAAAATAATCACTTGAAATCCAATTAAAGTAATTAACTAACTCCCAATTAAATTATCATTTCAATAGATCCCGATGTTGAATTTCAAATTATCCCGGGATAAGCTCAAGGCGTCCCTGAGAAACAGGGGTAAAACCCGAATATAACCAGATGGAAGAGTTATTATGACAGAAAGCGATACCAAAATAACGCTCATCGGATCACGGCTTGCAAGAGAAGGGCTGGAATTCATATTTAAAGGTGAGATGCCCGAGTGCAAGAAATGTCGGCTGAAGAATACCTGCCTTAACCTTGAACCCGGACGCAGGTACAGGATCGAGAGAATCAGAAGCAACGACATCCATGAATGCTTCCTGCACGACAGCGGGGTACTTGCCGTAGATGTGAGCAGGGCTCCAATCCTGACTACGGTGGAATCAAGAAAGGCAATCGACGGGGCAAAAATTATGTATGAGTCTCCAAAGTGCGGGAAGAGAGAATGCGGGGTATATGAGGTCTGCCACCCTGAAGGGCTCTCAAAGGGCGACAAATGCAAAATCGTAGAGGTTCTCGAAAGTCTTGACTCCAGGTGCGAAGCCAACTATTCTCTGAAAAAGGTAAAGTTGTCCTGGTGAATGTAAACAAACACATTTTAGTAATAGTAAGATTGATTATCAATAAATAAAAAAGGTTAAAGCGGTGTTATAAGTGCCTGAACAGGAAATGAACCAGGTCCCCCCCTATGAATTTTATACCCAAAAGCGCTGGGAAAACTGGCTAGGACGGGCAAAAGAGAGCGGTTTCCAGATAAAGGAGTCGGAAGAAGAAGCCGGAAAGGAAAGTGCCATATTCGTAAATATGGTTGATGATGTTATCCTTGCCTGCCTGAAAGTGACTGCACGCTTTGATAAGGGTATGCTCTCCAGAGAAAAAGCTCTGGAAATCCTGGCTGAAGTCCGGGATATCGTACTTGCCGATGTCGAGCCAATTTCCGAAGACATCGACCTTATGATCGAGTCGGTCCAGACCTCCCTTATGGGGGCTCTTGTCGCCTTCGAATCCTATGTTATGGGTGACTATGACGAGGGAGCCAATATTGAAGAGCTTGCAAAGTCAGCCATCGAGGCTGAAGCTTCGGACAACCTTGAACTTGCCCTTGACTATACAGCATTGTGCGGTGCGCTCGTGCTAAAAGGAAAAAGCCTGCCTGAAGAGGTTATGGCCGAACTTCCCTATGGCATTGTCGCAGAATGGCTTGACGGAATCGATTCCATCTCAGCTGCAATGGTAGGAAGCGACAGTTACAAGGAATTTGACGAAGAGGACGAAGAGGATATCGCCTAAAAGGTTCCTCTGCAAACAAAGGATTCCCTTTCCAATTTTTCAGGAATGCGGAAGTCCTTTGGAAATTTATAAAAATAAAATTCGGTTAGAAAGCCGAATATTAACTCAAACAACAGTTGAAAAACTAAATATATCGAAAAATCAATTAAATATGACTTACGCATTTGAAGTACACAATCAAGCACATTAGACATTGCGTTTTTATGTATTTTCTAAAATGCTGATGGTTAAAATCATATCGATTTATCAGTTCAACCGCGTAAATCCTATTAAAAAATAAATATTAATAAAAGCCTGGATATTGAACAGACTTCTATCCTGGTCATCCCGAGTCCGGGCTTTAACCAGGCATTTCATGTTTTTACTAAGTGGTCCGAGCTCTTATAGGATTACTTCCTCTCTACTTTGCAGCTTCAACTAACTTTCCTGCTCCAGATGTATGCTTTTCAATCACTTTTTCGTATACCTCGAGAGTCTTTTCAGCTATTGTTTTCCAGTTGTATCGTTTTTTGAGGAGGTCGTAACCTTTTTCTCCCATCCGGTTGTGACCAAGCCCTTCAAGGACGTAATTGAGACCCCAGGCGATAGAAGAAGGTTCTTTGTGGGCGACAACACCTGTCCTGAAATTCTCCACAAGGGCGACAGCATCGCTTGCAACTACAGGTTTTTTAGCATCCCAGGCTTCAAGCACCACGATTCCGAAAGGCTCGTTCCGGCTTGGCACACAAACAAGGTCGCAGGCGTTAAACCAGTCTATTACGGTATTATCCGGGGCATACCCGAGGAAATTGCACGAGTTTCCGATTCCAAGCCTGTGGGCTTGATTCTCGCATTGGGAGCGCATGTCCCCTTCGCCTATAAGCACAAACTGGGCATTCCTCTTTTTCAGGACTTTAGCTGCCGCTTCCACCAGCAGGTCAGGTCCTTTCTGATAAGACATCCGTCCCGTAAAAAGCACAACCGGAAGACATGGATGGATGCCATAGTGCCTTTTCACATCTCCGGGGTCAATCTGTCTTTTTATCTTTCCTACATTTATGCCGTTAGGAATTTCCCATAGCTTGTAATCGGGAATCTTGTATATGTGTTTAACTTCTTCCTTCAGTACAGTCGAGGTTGCGATAATATCCGAAGATTCATAACCTCCGAGCCACTCCCTGTGTGAGATTTCCTTTGCTTCCCACCAGTCCCCGTGGCGGTTTCCGTTGCGCCCCCATTCCGTACTATGGAAGGTAAGTACAAAAGGCAGTCCGAACTGGGCTTTTATCCTGCACAGAACATTTACAGGATGCCAGTCGTGACCATGAAGCACATCAAATTCTCCTGTACTTTCGCTCACTTCAAGGAACCGGCAGTACATACCATCACACATCCGGTTCATCTGTTCTACGATTCCTCCGCTCTGGTCACAGGCAATCTTGTGATAATATACCCCATTGATTAATTCGTCTTTATCTTCACGATCTCGTGTAAACAGGTGGACCTCATGTCCCTCTGCCGCAAGCGCATCCGAGAGTTCGGATACATGGGGTGAGATTCCTCCTACACGTATCGAATACAAACTTTCCCAGGTAAACATTCCTATTCGAAGCTTTTTCATAGGCTCACTTATCCCTTTTTGTCAAAACGGGAGTTAAGGAGTAACGGAGAATGCAGGCTTCCCCTTGCCTTTTTAATACATTCTTCAGTTTGCTGAATTCAGTTCTATTAATCTCAAGTTCACTGAACTCAGTTCTCCACAGTTTCTATAACTCTGTACCCTTAAGCCTTTAATTTACTATATACAGGTAAAAGGGTATGATCTTGATTTACGTAATACAAAGGCGGTTTCCGCATTAAGATTACTTCTTCTTTACTTTCTTAAGTTTATTCCTTTTTAATGGTAGATAAACATATCTGTGAATTTTTATTACAACTTTGTCTGAAAATAATGAGAGTCTTTTTCAGATTCTTTTCTTTCAGTCTGATTTACAGCTCTATTTTGCGGTTCTTATCCTCCGGGCGTAAATCACCCTTCAAATAAGAGGCTGCCCTTTCCGGAGACATCGTATTGATATAGGTCCCCGTATCCAGTTCAAATCCCGCATTAATAGAAAGCCTCGGCAGCAGCCGGAGATTCAGGTGATATTCAGGGGCTTCGGCAAGCTGGTAAAACATATAGTTAAAAGGCGGGTTTCCAAGAATTCTTACATAGCTTTTTAGAATCTCCCTTAGAATCTCCCCGAGAGCAAAAAGCATTCCGTCACTGCAATCTCCAAGGTAGCTGACGTGTTCTCTGGGAAGAACCCACACCTCAAATGGCCCCATTGAGAAGTAAGGGGTAAATGCTATCCACTCGCTATTCTCAAGTATGGTACGGGGAGATGCTTTCTCTATATCAAATATGGCACAATAAGGACAACTTTCTTTGTTCCTGATAGCCTTTAATTCCCTTGCCAGAGGAGGAGGGCAAAACGGCAGGGCAATGAGCTGGCTGTGAAGGTGGTTAATCGAAGCTCCGGCTTTTTTCCCGAAATTCTTGAACAGGGAAACATAATGTATTTTTTCACGGGTTGTGTAACTGCATGTACGGTCCCTGTAGACCTGCATTAGTCCTGAAATTTCAGAGTCAGAAAAGCCCTCAAGCCTTCTCCCATGTAAAGGTGATTCTATGATAACTTCATGAAAACCATAACCGGGTTCTGCCTGCAGGCTGCTTTCTCCAGGTTCCTGGATGTCCTGAGCAGGCGAGAGAGCAGGATAAAGATTCGGAAAGCAGCGAAAATCCCAGTTGCGTACCCTTTTTTCAGGAGTATCGGAATAAATTTTCCCGTTTTTATATACTGCAGTAGCAAGTGGAGTATTCTCCTCAGCTCCCCCGCAAAAAAGACAGTTTTCAGAGCTCTCTTTTCCGGTATCCTCATCTGCACCTGTAAAATCCGAAGGTTTTTTAGCCCTTTCTTCGGCAATTATACAGTACTCGGAAAGAAAGTAATGCTTTCTGATTTCTGACATTTCAGAAAAACCCCGTTATGTCTTCTACTTCTCCCTTTCTTTTCAGTACCTTTCCTTCCTTTTGACTGCTTCCCCTTTTTTCCATTACCTTCTCCTTCTTTTATTGTCTTTTGTTTTTTCTTTCCTTTTGTTTTTTTCTTTTCCCTTTGTTATTTTCCTTTTCCTTTTGTTATTTTCCTTTTCTCCAGTTTTTTACACTTTTACCCTTATTTCTATTTATCACTCTTAATTCTCTTTCTTTTATCTCTTGCCTGCAGCATTTTACTCCTTGCAGAAGCGAGCGCCGCTTATGAGTTCATAATATTGTTCTGTAGGAGTTCTCCAGTCCATATCTTTTGCAAGGAGGAAAGCTTCCCTGCAGAGGAGTTTATACTTAACCCTATCATCTATGAAATTCCGCGTAAAGTAGCTGACTGCCAGGGCATAATCAAGGACTGCTTCGTAATAGGGGAGATCGATGTTGTCTACCACTATCACCCCTCCAAGCACTTCTTCAAGGGACTCGATTGTCTTTATAGCGTCACTGAAGCCGCAAACCCGGCTGACCACGCTTGGGGTCCCTTCTTTTCCGGCTTCAAGCCCTGTGAGCAGGAAGGGGTCGTAACGCGAAGGAAAGATGCCTGCGCAGCAGCCTGCCATAAATTCCCCAACCTCCATGCCCAGCCCTCCGTCCGAGCTTGAAAGAATCTGGGGATAGAGAAGTGCTGCAACCGAGCGTTTTCCTCTTACCATTTTCGAAAAATCCAGTCCCTTTTCCTCGATCATCTGCTGAATTCTTAACTCGTTGCCTACAAGCACTTCTTTTGGCAGGTTAACAGGAAATCCTGAAGGGAGATTTGTTTTGGACCCTTCCGCCGTAACAAGGAAACAGATTACCCTGACCCCCTCCTGCATATGCCCTTCGAGAATACTGTTCTTTATTATATGTTCAAGAGCAACAAGGGAATCGAGAAGGTCGGGATACCCCTTATTTTCGACTTCCAGGCGGGAGATTGTGAAGATCGGGATTATCTTTTCGGGTTCTATCCTTTCTCCCCCGTGATACTTATACAGATTTTCGGAAAGGAATTTCCTTATCCGTTCGAGGAAGCTTTCTTTCAGGCTCCAGTCTATCTTATCGGATTCTATGGTTATTCCGTTTCGGATTACAATCCCTTTAATCCCGTAAAAGAGCCTGATTTCCTGCCGGGTCGATTCTCCGACTGCAGTAACCGTATCGGCATGGGATGCAAGGGCTTCGAGGGCAGTCAGGTTTTCAGGTACACCCGGAGGCCAGGTGCTGTCATTGTTCCTTCTTTTCTGGATGGAATTATATCCAGCAGCCCTTCCGGGCAGAGTTGCATGCAGGGTCGCAACCGTGTTTACCGGGACCCCGAGTCTTTTCAGCCTGGCTGGTGCATAAAACACTCCGAATTCGTGGCAGTGCAAGGAAACTCCCGGACAGGGAATAAAACCCTTACTTGAGGTTGTATCGGGAGTTTCGACATTTTCTGAGGATTTGCTTACAAGAAGCCGGACAAGCTCGGAAATCGCATAGGAAAGGCAAAGGTAATGAGTATATTCAGGCCCGTTTGACATATTCTCATATTTCAGGGAATCAAGCCCGAGATGTTCGTAGGCTTCAGCTTTGACCTTGCTTTCAAGGGTCATCTCATTTCCCATATACACGGTGCGTATTTTTCCGAAGTCCGAGGTTTTAAATTGCAAATAGCCGATCCTGGTATCTCCTACAAGTTTGCTTCCTGTAAAAGCCTTGATGCCTGAGTTTTCAAGGGATTCGAGGCTTTTACGGAGTTCCTCGCCAGGATTGAGAGGGTCAAGTTCCTCCATAACTGTAATCCGGTTCAATCCCCTATTCCAATCCGCACCCCTGTACCCGTAATAAGGTCCGGCAATAAGTATCTCCTTCCCTTCCTTTGTATTCAGTCTGCCGGAATCGAAAAGTGCGGCAAGGGTTTGTGCTTCCTCATTTATAACGTTCCAGATCCCACCCATCTTGTTTGATTTAGGGCCTGCTTCCTCTCCGGCAATTATGACAAAATGCTTTTCCAAATCCTGACCCCCAGGGCCTCTTGCCATTCCGTTCCTTATTTATATTTTAATTCTCCTGTAAATATTAAAATCTATCAATCGAAAAATAAACTTGCAAGGGGTGCGGCTCCGTGATGAAACGGTTGAAATCCTGTGCCTGCGCCCGATTGTTGCTGGTAACAGGAAAAGGAGAGAAAGCATTAAAGCCGCCGGACCTTTCGAGAACACCGAAGAAGACATGACTCCGGTGCATAAGCAAAGGAAAAGGAGTTTTTCAGGCGCTGGCATCAAGTATCGAGGCCTTTGTTTTCGCGTAACAGCTTTCCACAAGTTTCATGGTGCCTTCGAGTTCGGTAATCTCAAAATCGAAGAGTGTGGAGAATTCCCTCACGTAAGCTTCGAAATCCTTCTCATAAATAAGGCCTGTATTTATCCTTGCAACTCTTTTGTATCCGGCATAATCAAAGAAAAATTTCGACATGGAAATATCATCCGGATTCTGGCTCAAGCCTGCGGTCCTGATCATCTCTCTCCAGTTTGCAGCCCACATAGGGGTGAGGAAAAAGGTGCCTACACCTTTGCAGCTTTTCAGGGCATCAAGATAACGTCCCCTGCCTCCGAGCACGGCACCTATGCAGTCGTCAACGATTTCCCCGTTTTCTTCTTTCAGGATACTGACCTTGCAGCCCAGGGTCCTGAAGTCGTCTTCAATTTTTCCAAGCACATTGCCGCAGAGCCCGTAAAAGAGCAGGATTCCATCCGAATGGGGAGCTATTGCCTCCACTCTTGAATATACTGTCTTTTTAAGATTTTCAGGAATTGCGTGCAGGGCAAGCTCAAGCATGTATATATTCAGGGTTAAGCCTTTCTCTTCCTGTTTTTCCGGGAGCTTTTCAAAAGGAAGCGCCGTATGCGGAATCTCGGTTTCCAGCATTTTTTTCCTGATTCCACCAGAATCATCGTTTTCTACTACGATTATTTTCTCAATCTCAGGGTCATTCTCAAGCAGGTGCATTATTTCATCTTCAAACATCCTGCACCCGATTATACTGATCACTGGCATTCACAGTTCCTCCTTTTTTTCCCTTGAAGCTGAAAAGCGGGCTCTTATAAGAGCGTTGCATCATTCTGTATATCTTCTCTATTGTTCTGCAATATTCTATGTATTCTTCAATACTTTATGTTATTCTACAATATTTTATATTACTCAATAATGGGTTAATATTTTCCTGTTTTGGTAATTTTCTGGTTTTAATTCAAAATACTGTTCTTCAGATTAAAGCTCAATATCTCACTCCATGACTGTACAGGTATTGTTCAACCACATTTTTTGAAGTGTACCATATCACGTTTTTCCTGGTTTTACTGCAATGACAAAACAGCACAGGAACATTAGTGCAGCCATTACTGAGATTAAATAATTGACCATTATCGATAATGGGCTAGTTACTTAATATAGCTACATAATCATTCTAATTATAATAAGACTTGACTATTAAGAGAAAAGTTTTTATAATTTATTATATCTTACATTAATGATCTGTTATTAGAGTAATAATGGATCACCAGTTTACTTGCAATATTCAAGCAACCTTTGTCATTGCTCACAGGAATCTTTATGCTAACAAGTGTTATCTCACCTACCATTTCCGCAACTGCTGGTCTTCCCGAGTACTGGAACATTGTTATTGTCGGGCTTTTGATACTTCTATCTCTTATGGAAGTCCTAGCTGCAACTCAAAAATGGAACAGAGATATTAACTGTTCTTTTAATATTGCGATCATTCCTTTAATTTTCAGTTTTATTGAAATGGTAATCTTCAAAATTATACAATTTATCTAATTCTGGATCTTTGAACCTATTTTTTCAGTTAGCCATTTAAATTTTAGAAGTAATATTCTTAAAAAAGTAGCGAAGAATTAAAACATAAGAAACGTATATCAGAGATAAGATTTTAGGACTGTGGTAGAATTTCGTAGTATACTAATGTAAAATATAATCCAAATTAACTCTAAATTAGACAAATTCTCCAGTATTTACAACCCGGTTACTGACCTAAATAGCATTGAGAAAGCAAGCACTAAAGATAAGTCGAGAACTGTCAGATAAGCGATACTAATCAGAGCTGGAAGGACTCATAAATATTCTCACCGGGTGAAAATCCGGAAGGTGAAAAATGTTAAACTCAACTGAACCCCAGGACGATTTCAGCAAGCAGGTGCCTAAGAATCTCATAACCAACGTGCTATATTTTATAGTCAATCTCGCAAGTGGACTGTTTCTGGTACCATATTTTATTGATTCACTTGGCGTGGCGAGCTATGCAATGATTCCACTGGCGACCTCTTTTACAGCTTATGTAAATTTAATTATGGTATCCCTTAACACATCAGTCTCAAGGCCTATGACTATTGAATTACAAAGAGGAGAGTTTAAAAAAGCAAATGTGACCTTTAATACGGCTCTGTTTGGAACACTTGGGATTATCTTACTAATGCTTCCTATAGTAGTACTACTTTCCTATTATTCTCCTTCGTTTTTTGACGTTCCATCAAACCAGGAAAACTCTACGAGAATTCTTTTTCTTGGGGTTATAATTGCATTCTTATTACGAGCCTGGAGCAGTAACCTCGGAGTTTCTATTTTTGCCTATAACAGACTTGACCTTCTGAACATAATAAGTGCAATAAATATCCTTGTTCAGGTGGGCCTGATCATATTATTTTTTAAGCTGGATTCCCCAAACCTTGCTTACATAGGATTAGCTTACCTGATCGCTGCCATAGTTGCCTTTGTTCTTACTTTGTTTTTCTCACATAAAATAAGCCCTCAACTTACAATAAATATAAAGGACTTCTGCAGAATAAAGGCTAACGAGATTATGGGGATGGGGGGCTGGGTTATTATTACTCAGATTGGCTCCCTCCTCTTTCTCCAGATAGACCTTATAGTTGTAAACAAATTATTTGGCACTCTTGCGGGTGGAGAATACTCGATAGCTTTCATGTGGAGTTCAGTGCTACGCACTATTGCAGGTGTGCTTATAAGTATCCTTACACCAGTGATTTTAACTTACTATATAAAGGGCAGGATCGAAGAACTTATAAACCTTTCAAAAAGTGCCATAAAACTTACAGGCTTTGCACTGGCTCTTCCAGTTGGCTTTATCTGCGGTTTTGCTCCACAACTTCTTTTACTCTGGATAGGCCCCGAGTTTGTAAAACTCTCACCATTAATGTTAATAATGCTGTCTCATCTTGTGATTAACCTTCCAGTAATGCTTCTCTTCGACATCAATGTTGCATACAATAAGGTGCGAACTCCAGGAATTGTCACATTTTGGATGGGAGTAGGCAATTTTCTGTTGGAAATAATACTTCCGTTTATCACTGGCTGGGGATATTATGGGGTTGCAGTTGCAGGAGCAATTGTACTGACGCTTAAAAATGCCTTTTTTATCCCCTGGTATGCGACTAAGGTACTTGGGATCCCAAAAACCACTTTTATGAGTTCCATGATTCCCGGAGCTTTAGCAGTGTTTATAGTAACAGGACTTTGCAGGCTTATTAGCTTTCTTGTGCCTGTTTCCGGACTTGGAACCTTAATAATATCTGGTATCGTTATAACAATAGCATATATATGTGGTGTGTGGATTTTTACTAAAGAAAATGCCGAACGTCAGATAATACTGTCTATGATTCCTTCTGCTATAAGATATAAATTTAAGCTGGAGATTAAAAACAGTACAAAATAAAGATTCTCAATACAGTTTCTATTAATAATTTCCAATTATCCTTTTTCTTTACAGGATTTTGCAAGATAAGCTGAAAATTCTTTATTATCATATATGTGATACACGTTCATACATGAGTTAACATAAGCCAGATCACTTTCATTAACTTGTCCAACATCTTTCCACACTGTAGAATACGCCTGTCTCTCATATTCTGTTATCAAAAAATACTGGGTAAAATTAGATGGAAAGATCTCTGTCTCAGATGAACTTAAATTTGTTGGAAAACTGATCCAGGGTCTAACTGAGGACATATGAATTGAAGAATATTTTGAACCATAGATAAGAGAAGAGTACCTGTTCAAAGGACTAAGTAACCCAATTGTAGGTATATTCTCGTTTTTAGAATCCACTAACCATTTTCCTCCATAAATGTCATAACTAGTAAATTGATCGCTTGGATATGTGATAATAGGAGATTGGTACAGTGAGGCAACTGTAGTGATTACAGATAGGATTATGAGAAGATTTAGAACTATTCTGTACTGTTTACGCAAAGAAACCATAAGATATCCTAGCAACAATGGTGTAAATATCATGTTAACATTTAAGTTAATAAATCTATATGGAGTATGAGCCTGAGAGGAAATAAAAAGAAAAATATAAAAGATGCTACCAAAAACAAAACACAAAGAAACAGATTTCAAGCTTTTTTCTGAATTTTTAAATATAAATAAGATTGAAAGTAAAGAGAAGATATAGTACGTAAATTCATCAAAGGTCATAATTAACAATGACCTTATTGCCGTTAAAAAACCCAGCTTATTGGCATATCCCGTTGCTAAAGTCAACGTTGTAGCACCTGAACTTCTCATGAGGAGAGAATTCTCTATTTGTTCAATAATTTCAATAGCGTTTTTTGTTAAAGCATACTGAGCTAGATACCAGATAGACGAGGTTATCAAAAAAATCATAATTAAACGTAAAGATACTTTATGAGATTTGCTCTCTGACAACGTTTCTTCAATATACATACATAAGAGATATAATAGAAAAATTAAAGATACAATGGGATGAGTAAATGGCAGTACTAAACAGATTAAAACAACAAGAATTCTATAGCGGTAATCATTGTTTTTATTAAGGGCGTAAAATAAAAGCGGTAAAATTAAAGTTGAGATGAGCATATAATATATTGTTGGAAAAAACCAAGCAAAAAATAGAGGTATTGAAGCTATAACTGAGTATACAATAAAATTCTGATTTTGTTTAAATGATTTCGCCCAGCAATAAATAGATAGCATATAAATTATAACAAACAAAGTTGGAACGTATTTTGATACCTCTAAAGCAGAAATGTCTAAAACTTGGCTGATCTGAGAAATAAGTACTGAGGTATATGGATAAAAATTATAATTAGGGATATTATCATAAATGCTTACATCCATTGCATACCCTATATAGTCTGCATTATCCCCTCTACCCATGATTAGCATGTAGTTTTTTAATTTAGGAAGCAAAACTAATAATATATTACAAAAGATAATCTGAAAAAACCCTAAATTAAACTGCTTGCTGCTTCTAGTGGGAATAGAAGACCACAAGAGAAACATTCCATTTATTAAACCAAATAGTAGAGATATCCAGAAAATTAAAGGCGTAGAGGAATATATGCAAATTTCATAGCCCATAGCTGGCTTTCTTGCAATTATCAAAAGAGAGTACGAGATAAGTATAAAAGATATTGCTGTAGATAATAGCTGAAATTTATATATAGAACACATTCGACTCTGTAATTTGGACTCAAAAAATCTAATGATGTTACCCAGTTCCAAATTAATTTTGCTATATTTATTCACATTAGACTCTTTCGGCATGTAGTACCTCCGGTTCTATTAAGAGCCGGTTACTAATACTGGATATAATCTTCTGGCCCTCGCATTGCTGCAAGAATTTTGGAGTTTTTAGAAGTGTTATCAGAATCTACAACAATATCACTAGTCAAAGCAACTGGCATCAAAGCTATGCAAGATTAAAATAAACATCTATTTTTTATTAGCACATCTTTTGCAAAGCACTGAAATTCTGTAAAAACGGCTTCACAATCATCTGAACTAGAGAGTTTTTCCATTAGTTTGAATTACCTGGTATATCTTTTCTTATTTATTCTGGGCCTCTAAAGTTTATTTAAACGTTTTCTACAAACTTAGCTTTAAAATGTCGTATAGAATGTTACCGGGTTGTCTGTTTTTTGTCTTAATTTAGCAGTTGATACTAGAATGTCTTATCTGTTACTTCAAAAGCACTACTTTACATTGGACAGAGGGATATATAAATTTATTTACGATGTGCGTGCTCAGCCATAAAAACCTCTGAATATTAATCCAATTATTCACAGAGTTGCATTTCTACAATCTTTAAATTTGAGAACCCAGAGGCAAGCGGGAAGCTACAGTTCCTGCGGTTAATCATAATTAACTCTCACGAACTTAAAGTGACTGCAGATAAAAATAATTAGCCTGAATATGCAAAAAATCATATTATGAAGGTGGCACAAATGAAGAAAAATATAGAAAAATAAACCGCTAAAATTGATTTTTATTCCGTTTTTAGCTTTTTAAAATCTAGCTAAAAGGCATGAAATTAACCACATGTCAAAATACTATCTAAATTATGTTAGAACAATGAAATAATTATTTATAATCAGTGTACTTAGATTATGTCAACAAAAAATTAAAGGAAGATCATGGTGGGGAAGAATATGAGAATTCGAGTTATTAGTTCAAGAAAAGAGATCTTTGCGTTAAATCCTAATGAACGTATTGTCCATCTGGCATTCAGGCCTTCAAACAAGGATATTTTTGGACTGGTTGAGACCTGTCCAAAGATTGAAGTGATTCAATTACCTAAGTCTTACATGGGCACAATTTCAAAGTCTATAGAAATGTTTCTTGAGATGCAGAAAACTCAGCTTATAGAAGGCGATGTCTGGGGTCACCGGAAGGGTATTAACGAATACTATGCCATTCCATACTCAGTAATTGAGAAAATAAGAGAAATGAGAATAGATGGTAAAAACAATGTAGATATTGAAGTAAAAATTTCAAAGGAAAACGGACTTAACCCTGAAATGGTCGCCTATATCATGAACAAGGAAGCTCCTGCCTGAGTTTTGACAGTACAGAGCATGTAGGTAGGCGTATGTTATACTGGAGAACAGGTGTAAAGATATGGGTGCATCCTTTATACCTAATCTCCAGCTTAACTACCCCAACTAATTCTAAATTTTAAAGTTAGTTTAAGTTTTATTTAAAGAAATAACTTGAATCTATATTCATTCAACAATTGGACTACTTATCAATAGTTTTCTGTATACTATCTCAGAAAGCATGAGGATTTTCTGCCATTCTTCCCGCAACATACGGGAAATATCTATTAATTATAACAATAATAGGGACCAATAAAATAAATGTTAAAAGTACATCAGTTATAAAAAATATGCTTTCATTGGCTTGTAAGTTTAAATAACTAAATAGAGTTGGAAGAGCATATTTTAGTGTAGAGATTATCAAATAATGGAGCCCTAAAATAATAAGGCTATTTTTTCCATAAAACTGCAGAATTTTTAGTGGTTTTATAATCTTAAAAATATAAACATAAACCAATATTCCAGAAAAAGCTGAGAGATAAAATAACAAGTAACTGTTGTAAATTAATTTATACATATCAACCCTGGAATTTATGAAAGACGACATTATATGTATAAGGAAAAGGAAAAATATAAAAACTTGGCTTTTGTTAAAAAAAGTATTTTCATATTTTCTTCTGAAGAGGTAGCCTGCTGAATAAAAGACTATCCCAGTTAATGCCATATCAATGCCCCAGGGCATTCTCACTGAAGTGTAATCATTATATAAGAAACCAATAAGTGAGAAGATTATCACTAAAGCTAAAAACTTATAGTTTTGTCTTAAATATTTTCTTGATACAAAAAACAATATTTCAGTTACAAATAAACATGGTAAAAACCACAAAGGGGTATTTATAAGATATCCATTTGCTGAACATATAACAGCATACATATTGAAAAGTATACCTTTTCCAAACATTTCAATGTTTTGAGTTTCTGGCTGATATAAACAGTCCATTAAAATATAAAACATGTAAGCGATTACTGAAAAAAAGAAGTACGGAGTGATTAGTGATGAAATTCTCTTTGTGAGATATTCTTTTTCCATATTTATATATTTCTCAAAATTAATTAAATAACCCGATATAAAGAAAAATAGTGGCATGTGAAATGAATAGATATATTGATCTAATTCAGTAAAAATTAATCCGCTACATAGAGTACTTAAATGGCCAATGACCACCAGTATTATTGCTATACCTTTTAAAGAGTCAATCCAGGCATGTCTCATACAAGTCTCTTGCAATTTGCTTGAATATAATTAGATATTTTTTTGGATTAACTTGGATATTATCTCATTTTATCCTATAATGGTATTAAGAAACTAATTTCCTTATATATCCTACTGTCATATCATTTGAAGATATTTATTTAATATTAGCATGATATGTGACGGTTAACACAGAACTATAAATTAGGGGGTTTGAGTCTGGATTACTGCCGGTTCCCTGAGTTTGCAGTACTGTTTCTTTTTTTATACAAAGATTTACATATCAGATCAACTACATATTAAATTAATTGCATATCAAATTAATGTTAATGTTTAATAAATGCAAAACCGGCGATTCTTAATGAAGAAAAAAATAATTATTGTTCTATTGGCTTGTCTAATTTTTACAACTGTACCCGAAGCACGTAACAATAAGATAGTATATGGTTTTTGGCCCGACTGGCCTTATCTTGGATCCTATCAACCAGATTGGAGTACCTTAACCCATGTTTCATACTACAAATGGACTTTAAACAGTGATGGTACACTCACAAACCCAGGAAATATAAGTAATTATTATGCAGTTAGGGACCAGGCACATCAGCATGGAGTAGAAGTAACACTGTGTATAAAATCAAGTGATCCATACGTAATGGACAGTGTAATTGCAAATCATCAAACAGATTTTATAGACAATATATCAAACTCGTTACAAATATACGGTGCAGATGGAGTAAATTTAGACTTGGAAACACCGACCGATATAAATAGTATCACAGGAACTTCAAATGTTCCTTTATTTGAAAATTTAATGGCAAATCTTTATACAACTTTAAAAACTGCCAATCCCGCTTATCATATCTCACTTGATATTCCCTGGGAGATAAAATATGTAGCAACTTTCAAGAATGCAAATCTAATAAGATATGTGGACTCAGTTTTTCTCATGAGTTATGATTATTGTAATCGTAGGACCACATGCCCTAATTCCCCATATGACACAACAATACGATATCATGCGCTCGATTCAGTAAATGAAATATCAAAATATTTCAATAAAAATCAAATACTTTCAGATTTGCCATTCTATGATTATCCAACTGATTCTAATATACAATATGATGTGGTCGATGCAGTAAAAGAAACATCAAAATACTTTGATAAAAACCAAATAATATTAGGTTTACCGTTTTATGGCTATGACTATTCGACTGATTCTAATCAGCCAGGAGCAAATATAACCAGTGAAAAAGCTATACATATAGGAGATGCTATTAATAATTCTCAGATTTATGGCAGAATTTGGGACTCGGACTCTAATACGCCTTGGTATTATTATAAGTCTGGTGATACCTGGCATCAGGTATGGTACGATGACGACGAATCACTTCGACTGAAATATCAATATGCCAAATCCAAAAATTTAGGTGGAGTAGGTTTCTGGGCTTTGGGATACGAAAGAAATTATCCTACCATCTGGAACGTGTTTCACTCTCCTAAACTCCCGCCTGATAGCTCATTTTGAGAAATGTGTCCACTGATCGTGGTGAAGAAGTAAACCTTGAGTAATTTCTAACCGAGTGCTTAATAATATGATAGTGTCGCGTGGATGTAAGATTTTCATGCCCTTGACATAGACAGACCGTAGATTCTAATATGCTGCAGCAATACACCAGCTTTCAAATGTCTTTCTCGCTGTTTTTGCTGAGAGACCATAGGAATTGGTACCTACATCCTCTGCCCATTTCCTTAGATCTCTATTCCGGTTACTTTCTGCATGGTTCACGGGCTTCAATTACCCACCGGGTATATTTTTATTAGCTTTTAGTAAAGCCTTGTGATTAGGCTGCAAATGCAGGCAAAATGGAGATGAAACTAAGTAAAACTCAAGGAAAACATCAGGTTTTAAGGTAAATCTGACAGTTAGAACTTACACTGATTTTGCAACAAGAAAAGATAATTCAGTAGTTTTTAGGGGAAAATACTGTATTTTAAGGGCCTGAAAATCTGCCTGGGAAATGGCACGCTGGAGAGGATAAAACACAGGGTTAAAATCTGATTCTTTTTTGCTCTCCGTTGTGGAGTATATCCTGACAGACTCAGCTGCCAACCTGCAACGTGGTTCCCTGAACCGTGGCTATCTTCTCATGAGAGTCCTATTTGCTCTTTAAACTACTGTCTGAAAACATATTTCGCGAACACAAGGATGGCTATGAGTGCTATGCAAGTCAATATAGCGTTTGCTGTTTCCTTATTAATGATTGTAACAAAAATAGTTAATCGGCTTTGATGACGTTATAATACTTTATGCTATGTTTCAATGAGACAAAAAACATTAATGAGCTATAAGTTTACCCCCCTTTTGTCTTTTTGGAGTAAAAATATAATACGCAACAGTACCAGATACTGTTTTGTTTAATTATAATGTATGAATTCTTAACAGACTGTCAGGTTCAGTAAATGCAGTCATTTTCCTGTAAAACAGCTGTTTTTCTCATTCATGTCAGAAATCTCTAGAAGCTTCAGAAAACTCCAGAAAGCCCAAATGAATATAAAGGCTCTAAGGGCAGCAAAGGCTTGAAAGCAGAAATCATTAAATTATGTCTGCTGTGCACTTTTTCAAAAAGAATACAGAACATTTTAATATTTACAGAGAGTTTGGCACACTACCACAAATAGCAATGTACAGTCTCCTCAACTTTGAAATTTCTAATTTTTCACCACAAGGAAAACACAATAAGAAGGCATCAGGCGCAGGATAAGCCTGCTATAAGCCTTTGATAGAAGACTTTGAAACTATTTAACTCCTTATAAAATGTTTTATGATAAAGAATGGTCAAGTTTTGAAATGAAATTAATTATCACCGCGTCCTTCTATAACATCAATGATACGCTGGCCGATCAGTGGAGCGGTGGAAGCGGCAAAAGTAGGATTAGGATGAGAATCCGAAGTTGATGCGGCATTCTCTGGCAAGAGGTATAGCCCGCCTCCAGTTTCAAGATCGCGGAAATCCCAGATATAGATATTATCACCGGGCTCATCCCAGGTTGTTTTGACCCAGTTCGCGAAGTCTCTTGCTTTTTTAGCTTCTGCAGCATTGGTTGCGCTTTCGACCAAAGCTGGACCGGTCCAAACGATGAAGCGTTTATTCGGAAACTCGTGCATCTTCGCTTTCAGGGCGTTGTACTGCAGCTTATAATTCTCTTCACTTTTAACACTGGAAGTGATATCCGGAGAGCCAGTATCGGCAACAACGTTGCTGACCGGGAAGCAGTGCTTCCAAACGATGACATCATAAGTCTTAGTCAGCATCTCCAATGACGGTTCTTTCTTATAGGCAGAAGCGCCGGCGTGATTGACCCAGATGTTCCAATAATCATAAGGATAGTTATTCCATCCATAGGGAAATGATTTCGGAAATTCCATTTGTGTTATACTGTAGCTTGTGCCATTAATAGCGTTGTAATTTGCAATCGCAGTGTCTACCCCACCGTTCCAGATGACTCCACCAGTACTGTGATGGAGATAAATGACTTCTGCCGAATTCGAATTTCCTATGGGTATAATATTGTTGTCTGTGCTACTGACGTTCGTTGTTTTAGTCGCGTTATTTGCAGATGTTACTAACTGTGCATTTTCACTGGCTCTTGAATTGTCGGTATCCGAGTTTGAACTGCACCCTAATGTAGAAATAAATAAAATAATAGTTAATAATCCTATAAGTTTAGTTCCAGATATAATTCCAGAAATTTTGCTTACAAGGCTCATGATAATCTCCAGACTTCACTTATTACTCTTTTGTAAGATGGCGTATAGTCGGAAAAGATAAATTTTCCTTTCACTGTATTTTACAGGAATTTACATATTTTAAATGTTAGTATGTTGAACTACATCTTATTAAGTTCTCCAGATTTAATATTCAACGAATTTGCCTGACAAAGGCTTATCAGGGTACTCTGAATAGATGGAGATTGATTATCATGGTTACAGGGGTGTACCTGTTGTTGATTATCAATTGTTTTGCCCTTCCTTTCCTACATGGAGATTCCCTGGCGCAGTAGAAATCAGAGATGTTCAATTGTCTATTTCTATTTTTATGACGAATAAAATATAATTCGAGTATGGTTATCCAGTGATCACCCGCAGATAGACAATTTGATTTTCATTCAATTAGTTCCTGAAATCTTTTCTGAATCTGGCCATCTCATAAACTATAGAGACTCATATATTTCTGGGAAAAATTGGGATAGTTATACTATATCTCCTTCAGGGGTATGGTAACGATTCTTTCGGCTGGTAGTTATATGTCAAATACAAGATTCTTTGCCATAGAAGAAAAGTTCTTGAAAAATACAGAAAAAGATCTCAATTTACAGGAAATACCTAAAAAGTAGAAGCTTTGAAAGATACTCAACGGATTCATGAATTACAGATAAAAGAGAAGATTTCTTAAAAAATAACCCTTAAAGTTGTCAGAATCAATAATTTGATCACTTTTGAAGATATGAATGTTAAAGGAATGATTATAAATTACAAGCTGACGAAATATACTGCAGATGCAGCATGGTAGCGGTTTTATATCCAAGTTTAAAGTATAAATCAGTATGGTTCGGGAAAACTATATTGAGAATAGGAATGTTTGAACCATCTTCTAATTTCGTAACGTTTATTGAGATATTCAGTTTTGACATTAAAGGATGCAGAATGAGTTTGCTCTGATTGCAATACATCGAATGATAGAGATTTCAATGCTGCAATAAATATCAAAATTCTCTCTCCTGACCAAAGCTCCCAGGAAAGGGATGAATTAAGAAGTTTACCATTTTTATGGCGGGGAATTGACTAGTAATTGGCCGTAACCAAAAACTCAGAAATAAGAAAAAATCTTTGATGTAATCATGATCTTCTTAAGTTGCTCATACTCCTTAACTTCCTCACTTCTTTTGCTCTATCGCCTACTACTAATGAGTTAGGTTTTACATCTGCGCCCACGACAGATCCTGCAGCTATAATCGATCCTGCACCAATTGTCACTCCGCCTAAAATTATAACATTTGCTCCAATCCAGCATCCATCTTCAACAACTATTTTCTTAGTTACATGTTTTCCGGCTCTTCTTTTCTCAGACCCTAGTTCGTGAGTGTCAGTAATAAATATTGTGTTCGGTCCTATGCCAACATTATTTCCAATAATAGTATGATGCCTTACCTCAACATTATTACTCATTGATACATTATCTCCGATTTCTACTGGTCCAATTAATTTACAGGAATTAGAAACACGAACATTTCTCCCAAAGACATATTTTCGAGTTAACAATTCGATGAAGTAGACATCTTTCCCAATATACGGAACTGAAGCACATTTTATAAACGGAAATAATATAAGACCTCTAATTTTCCACAATGGTCTTAATGAAGTGTCTATAAATACTAACTTTAGAATTGATAAGATAATAGGAGTTATAACCCCATCGAGTGCTATTGTTATATATCTACCTGCCTCTAGTAGATAAGAACAATAAATTATAATATGATTTACAACTCCTTCGACTGTCACTGTTAAATATCTACCTATTTTTAGCAGATAAGAATCAAATCTTGTTTTTAATAGATAGGCCCTCGTATTTCTTAACAAAGCCATAGTATTATTGCCCCAAAAAACCAAAAGATAATCACATTAATGTAATCTTTCCCAGTACTTAAACCTTATTAGTCAAGATGGACTCTTGCAGGCGCGAGAGAAAAATAAGTTCAATTATTATCTCAGCGAGGATATGTAAGAACGGAGCAACCGGTAAAGGATCTCATGGATAGTTATTATAATGGAACAGGTATAGTATAGTCAGCAGAGTTATCCCGCCTGCAGGCTAGATCCGAAGAGATAGAAAAGCATAATCAAATATTGAAGGAGATGGAGAAAGCGGAGAGCGGTAAGAGGATCTCAAGACCGCCTATACTATTATTTTCTGCCGGTTTAAAAATTGACTAATAAGAAGGCTATTGGAGTTCCAGAAAAAAGAATGTGGAAATTTTGGTAGTTCAACATTCTGCCATGCTTCTTATACGCTTGTTCAGCTGTCAGAATATAGAAAATATACACTTCCTTTTCTACCTCATATTTTGATAAAATCTTCGACACTGAATATCAAAGCTTGGGGTTTTACCTATGAGTCCAGATTCTCGCTTTACTTCAGCTTCTTCCTATATTTTGTCATTGAGCAAATGAAAAATTGTTTCCGTATTCTGACCTCTTTGGGCCACAATCAAAAAGCGCAATTCAGGTATCGGGCTAACATCTACAGCTTTTTTATAAAATCAAGTTTATCAATATAAAAGCCCGGGCTTCATAGTCTTTGACGAATAACTTACATGCATCAGATTTTAACCTAAATCCGCCTCAGAGGCAGTGTGAACTAGAGATATTTTGAATTCATTATTTTTTCTTTTCTTCTCTTAATTTTCTAAGAGAAGCTCTATCTAATTGCAATTCAGTATATAATTATTTATACAGTTCGAGGGTATATACAAGTTAAAAGTCACCTTACCAAAACATAAATTAAATAATACTAATGTTATAATAAAAAAGAAGTCTATTGATTACAATCACCAAGACAAAAGGAAAGAAAGTTTATGAGATGTATAGATAAGGTTCTATTAGGGTTGCTGCTACTTTTCATGCTGGCATTTCCGGGAGCAGCACAAGTAACAGATGGGCTGGTAACAGATGGGTTGGTTGTTTACTATAATGGTACTTTATCAGGGAATTCCCTGGTAGATCTCAGTGGAAACAGTAACACCGGATTTGCCACCAGTGTAACTCAAGGAACAAACCAAACAACTGGTGCAAGTTACATAAGCCTTAACGGTGTCAACAGTAAAATAGACATTTCCAACAATGTGAAGACTAACATTTCCAGTCCTGTGACGATCGAGTTCTATGGTTCAGTTAACAACTTCTCAAAATATGGGGCACTTGTAAGCAAATACAATGGCTCTAGTGGCTGGTATTTAAGTTGTTCTTCTGACTCTCCTTACAAAGCTCGTTTTAATGTAGTCAGGGAGAATGGCATTACCCCATACGGATACGACTCAAACGTTGGTCTTGTTGCCGGTCAGATATATCACATCGTAGCAACTTACGATAACAACACTTCTCAGATCTATATTAATGGTGTGGGGAATCCAGCGGACACTCGTGCATGGAATTCACCTGCAGTGGGGAGTGATAAAAACATTACCATAGGCTCTGGCTACGACTTAAACTCCGGTAACTGCAGTATGTACACATTTAGACTCTATAATCGGTCGCTATCACCGGCTGAAGTTTACCTAAATAATGAATACGAAAAAAAAACACATGAGCCAGATATTCCTGAGGATATTGTCTACTTAAAGAAAAAAGCATACGGTAACGGTGGGTTGCCTCGATATATGGGCTCACACGCTATGAGTCAGTCCGGGTCCGAAGTGAGCCTGGTCGATTCAAACCTGTCTTTGCTCGGATCAGTATTGACGCCATATTATAAAGACAACGGAAGCGCAGAAATCAATTATACTCTTTTGGACTCTTCAGTCTCAGGTGTAAAATGGAAGAATTACTACGCTCCAGGTTCTTCAGCTTCACTATCGTTCTCTGGAAACAATCGGACTAGGCAGGAAAACCTTAGTCTTTCAAATAATTCTCTTCATCTGTCAAGTTCAGTAACTTACATTGGGGACACATTAGTTACTAAAGAAGCAGTTCCAGTGACTGGTGATGCATTTCAGTTCTATGGGGATGGATTGAACACAATCTCAGAAAACACCGTTCAAGCCTACACCGATAATGGTGAGATTCAGAAAGACACCATCTTTATAAAGAATTCGCCAGGAATGTCACCGGGAGGTATTCCCATAGATAACGAATACCAAAACCGGACGGCTGGAACTACTCGGAGTAACTCAATTGATCTTCCAATTTCTTCTCCACAGTTGACCCCAATGCCTTGCCCGAGTGGATACCTGGGCTCTCTGAGTTTCGCAATTCATGCTGATGCACAAGACCCGGATTCCTTGAAAACGCTGATGTACGGAACCAACGATATTAATGATGCTGAATATGGCACAAAAGGGTATATTGGTCACGGGCTAATATGCACTTGGGCAGCATTCGCGGCTTCTTCTGGAGGTGGAATTGGTTTTGAGGACGCCTCGTTCAAATCAACACTTGATGACATGCATGAAAAAGGTTTTGAAATAGTACCTCATAATGTGGTTGGTTCGGCGGGCGAAGGTAATCCTACTCGTGAAATGACTGGATATTATTTACCGTGGTACGACGGTAATTACACCTCACGAAATTGGATCGACCACGGGTTAAATGGGGGAAATAGAAACACAGGTTTAAAGAGTTTGGGTTTGGAGAATTCATCACAATATTACATAGGGGATTTACTGCATGAACATGGGATTGAGTATGCTTGGGCGTATCAAGACATTACTCTAAAACCAAACACCTATGGAGAAATTTCAACAAGTCGTACTCAGTCTCTTGGGCTTCCCTATGATATTGTCTGGACGAATACTAATTTTACCTGGGACGATGGCACACCGATGTACGAGTGGACCTCAACCTGGGCGTATGATAAGACTGCTCTGGATTATTTCAAAAATGATACTCTTGAGACTATGATTGATAGTTATGGAGTATGTTTCTGGCATGATTACACAGCGCAAAATGATGAAACTTTTGAAGGCTATTATTATACTAAAGGCAATCCGTGCAGGATCAACGAGACGTATGATAATCTTTTGCTGAACATGTCTAAACAAAAGGATGATGGTAGGCTCTGGAACCCAACTGTAAGCCAGTATATCGACTATTGGCGAGCTGCATGTAACATTGAGTGTAGGTGTACTGGTCAGGACACATACACTTTGATCAACCACAATTCTGAAACTGTCCCTGGTTATGCCATGCGGGTCATAGGGTCATACACTATGAAACTTGACGGCAATGATTTGGGCAGCAGTCAATACAGAAAGCATGGAGACAATACAATATTCTGGATGGACCTCTCGCCAGGTACACATTCACTAACACTAGCAAGAGTTTAAAAAATCGTTAAAGGTTTATTTTTTTCTTGTGTGGGCGTAATATATAAAATTTGGATTCTTGAGGTTTTTGGAAGATTGATAGTTTTGTGGATTTGAAGCTAACTGAAAATACTAATAGCTTCCAAAACTTTAAGCTTCTAAACTTCTAATAATTTTTTAGTAAGTTTTATATAAAGGGTGCTCACAAATTACACGTTACAGTCTATATATATAATACATGTAATGCTGCGGAACATGGTTACACATATCAATTATTAGATGATTTGATGGCTCTTACCCCCCAGCAGTCACTTTATTCCGAAAAAGAAGACTCAGCCTTCTTATTAAAGAGGTTTTGCGATAGGGCGATGATGTACATCTTAATGTATGTGTCACAGCAGCTGGAAGTTGATAATCACCAAAATAATAAGGGAACGTATATCTTATGACAAATAATCGGTTCTTTTTGCTAATAGTAACGGGAATGTTATTGCTCGTTTCATGCGTTCAAGCAGCACCGGAAACATTCGTACCACAGGTAACAGATGGGTTGGTTGTTTATTATGATGGCAGTTTATCGGGGAATTCCCTGGTAGATCTCAGTGGAAACAGTAACACCGGATTTGCCACCAGTGTAACTCAAGGGACAAACCAAGCAACTGGTGCAAGTTACATAAGCCTTAACGGTGTCAACAGTAAAATAGACATTTCCAACAATGTTAAGACTAACATTTCCAGTCCTGTGACGATTGAGTTCTATGGTTCAGTTAACAATTTCTCAAAATATGGGGCACTTGTGAGCAAGTATAACAGATCAAGTGGTTGGTATTTAAGTTGTTCTTCTGACTCTCCTTACAAAGCTCGTTTTAATGTAGTCAGGGAGAATGGCATTACCCCATACGGATACGACTCAAACGTTGGTCTTGTTGCCGGTCAGATATATCACATCGTAGCAACTTACGATAACAACACTTCTCAGATCTATATTAATGGTGTGGGGAATCCAGCGGACACTCGTGCATGGAATTCACCTGCAGTGGGGA
>NZ_SCHL01000011.1 GCF_004099695.1 Methanosarcina sp. MSH10X1
AAAAGGAAATTTGGAGAAACATTAAGAGCAAGAAAGGTTAGAAATCAAGTAAAAGAAGTAAAAGTTAAACTGATAGTTTATAACATGAACAAAAAAGTAATAGAAATAATATGGATCGAATTAAGGATTTCTACAGAGCCGGATCTTCTAATCTTTAACTTCACTCAGCCCGGTTGTCAGTAATGATACTTATTGACAGTTTCCTGTATAACAACATTTATATTATTTAAAAATTAAATTTATTTTGATGACAACGGATTTTCTAACCGACCTCCTGATCATCTTTGGACTTTCCATTCCTGTAGTCTTTATTTTCTCAAAACTAAAGATAGCTCCGCTGATCGGCTTCTTACTCGCAGGTATTCTTGCCGGACCCTTCGGTCTTGAACTGATTCGGGACGTGGAAAATATCGAACTTCTGGCGGAAATAGGAGTAGTACTCCTGCTTTTTACAATAGGCATGGAGTTTTCACTGCGCGACCTGCTGCAGCTTCGCAGGGTAGTGATTTTCGGAGGCGGGTTGCAGCTTTCCATAACTGCGATTATTGTTGCTCTCATATTCCTATGGCTTGGCAATTCCGAAGAATCCTCGATTTTCATCGGGCTTTTAGTGGCACTGAGCAGCACTGCAATTGTCCTTAAACTATTACAGGAAAAAGGAGAAATCTATAGTCTTCACGGGCGAACTTCTTTAGGAATACTGATCTTTCAGGATATAGCTGCAGTGATAATTATCCTCCTGATCCCGGTTCTCGCAGGTACCCCCGGAACAGAGAAATCTTTCCTGGAGCTTATTCTGCAGGGGCTCGGGCTAATCGTGCTTACCCTTGTAAGCGCCAGATATATAGTCCCCTTCATCATGTATCAGGTGGCAAAGACACGGAATAATGAACTTTTCCTCCTGAGTGTCATAGCAATAGGGCTCGCTGTAGCCTGGTTGACTTCAATTATTGGTCTCTCTCTGGCTCTCGGAGCTTTTCTTGCTGGTCTGATTATCTCCGAATCCGAGTATTCGGTTCAGGCTCTTGGAAATCTTATCCCATTCAGAGATGTGTTCATGAGCATTTTCTTTGTTTCAATAGGGATGTTGCTCGATCTCGATATCTTGAGAGAGCATCTTCTTCTCATCCTGGCTGCTACATTAATTGTACTGCTCCTGAAGCTTCTGGCAAATAGTCTAAGTACCTTTCTCATAGGCTTCCCTTTGCATACAATGATCCTGGTAGGGTTCTCCCTTTCACAGGTGGGGGAGTTTTCCTTTATTCTTGCAAAAGTAGGCTATACGAGCAGGCTGATCTCCCCTCTTATGTATCAGGAATTCCTGGATATGGCAGTGCTTTCAATGGTACTTACCCCTCTTTTTATGGGTATAGGTTATCGAACCACAAGTTTTGCTGAGACGTTACCTTTCCCGCCAATCTTGAAGCAAGGCTGGTACAGTAAATTTAAACAGGGCGAATCCGAAGAAAAACCTGAAAACCATGTAATTATAGTAGGATTCGGGATAAATGGCAAAAATGTCGTGACTGCCGCGAAGGACACTTCAATTCCTTATATCGTGATTGATATGAATCCTGAAGTCGTAAGAGTAGAGAAACTAAGGGGAGAGCATATCTTCTACGGCGATGCTGCTCAGAGTGCTGTGCTGGAACATGCAGGTATCCATTCCGCGAAATCCGTTGTTGTGACTGCAGGCGATCCTGCCAGTGCCAAAAGGATAATTGAAGTTGCCCGGAGGTTGAACCCTCAAATCCACATAATTGCAAGGACGCATTTCCTGAGTGAACTGGATAAATTCTATGCTTTCGGGGCAGATGAAGTAATTTCTGACGAATTTGAAAGCTCAATAGAGCTTTTCACAAGGGTGCTTCACAGGTACTTAGTTCCCAGCAGCGAGATAAATTCTTTGGGTTCAACTCTACGTGCCGACCATTACGAGATGCTCCGGAATCCTGAAGTCCGCAGGAAGAAGATGTCCGATCTAGCTCTTGATTTTGCAGATGTAGAGATCCGGAGCATCAGGGTCGGGAAGTCCTCCAGAGCGGCAGGAATGACTCTTGGAGAACTTAATCTCCGGAAAAATTATGGAGTATCTGCACTTGCAATCTCCCGGCTTCACAAAATCATTCCGGGTCCTGAAGCCAAAACTGAGATTCTCGCGAATGACATCCTGCTAGTTATCAGCCCGCCGGAAAAGCTTGATGAGGTAAGAAAGCTTTGTGAAGATAGTGTGGGATAAGAGTCAATCCCTCTTAATAATTTCATAAATATGTGCAAAGCTTTGACATCTCAGGCTGGAGGTTTTAGAAATCAGATCCTTTCTTCTGTTGATGTACTTTTTCATCAAGTACTCGTTAGAATAGTTAGAATAATATGATATTACTAACCATTGTTTATACTGCCTTCCTGTTTAAGAACCAGACTAACTGAAAATCTCCAATTAAAACGGGAGACCTAAAGGACTTTGTTAGTGCTTGAAACCGAAAATAAAATAAAAGGTAATCAACAGGGACACATGCAGAAAAGGGGGAGAACCTGTAGACCTTCAAATACCGGTTAAAATTTTTGCCAGGAAACTGTTAAGTTTTCAGTTTCGAAGTTTACTTTACTGTAAAAGTAGCCAATTTTCAAGGTGGACCTTCATATCATATCAGTTCAGATAGATCTATACGTACAGATTTAAGTTACATAAAGAACTTAAGATGCAGGCATCAATTCTCTGACGGGGTTGATATATATCTTATTTAATATATATACACATATTTGGTGGACCATTTCATGATGAGGGGTATAAAAGAAACTTTTCTGGAAGTCACTCGGGCTGTCTTTCCTTTAACTCTGGCAGTAGTGTTACTCTTGCTTTTGTTCGTTGGTATAAGCTTGAACAACCTTATTTCCTTTTTAATAGCTACAATTCTAACTGCGATAGGAATGACCTTTTTTCTAACTGGGGTTAAGCTGAGTATGCTCCCGATAGGAGAGGCAATTGGAGGTGACTTGCCTAAGCATAATTCACTGGCGTTCATCGCATTGGTAGTGTTTTTACTCTCATCCTTTGTAGCCGTAGCAGAACCGAATGTGAGTGTTTTAATTGGCATGATTGACTCAGCTTTGCAGGGAAGCATAGATAACAATTTATTAGTAATTTCCATAGCCTGTGGAGTAGGTATCCTTATGGTTATTTCCATCCTGAGGATAATCTATGGAACCCCTATCAAATATTTATTTGCTGTAATTTATTCATTTATACTCGTGCTGTCCTTTTTCATATCTGATGATTACCTGGCAATTGCTTTTGATTCCGGAAGCGTAACTACCGGGGCTATGTTTGTGCCTGTGCTTATGGGACTTGGAATCGGGATAGCTTCAGTATTGCAGGATAGATCTGAACTTGATGGATTCGGACTTGTAGGTCTGGCAACTACGGGCCCCATAATAAGTATCATGCTCATGGGGGTTCTGTCTTCATGATTTCAGGTATGGAGGAAATTTTGGCTGTATTCTTTGAGGTTATTCAGTCAATCGCTCCTCTAATTATTTTCTTCACATTG
Source organism: Methanosarcina sp. MSH10X1 (assembly GCF_004099695.1). Lineage (GTDB taxonomy): Archaea > Halobacteriota > Methanosarcinia > Methanosarcinales > Methanosarcinaceae > Methanosarcina. The sequence continues at coordinate 3,552 of NZ_SCHL01000011.1, forward strand.
TTCCAGATATTGTATTTAAAGTTGCCTCCAACGCAGTTAAAAAAACTTTACTTAGGTTTAACCCTTACTGCATTTGGCATGATATTGTTTCTTCATGGTGTTAACAATAGCTTTCTACCTGCGGGAACGGCAATAGGAGAATTCTTTGGCGGTTCTAAAAAAAACTTTTTAATTCCCATAGGTTTCCTACTGGGTTTACTTGCTACTTTTGCAGAACCTTCTGTACGGGTATTATGTTACCAGGTTGAGGAATCTTCCGGTGGTTATATAAGAGCAAATCTCATGCTTTATACATTATCTCTTGCAGTTGCTATGCTGGCTGCTATCACGATGGCAAAAATTATCTATAGAATCCCTTTCCTGTACATAATAGTTCCAGGTTATTTACTTGTCCTTATTTTGTTATTTTTTTCCGACAGGGACTTTATAGGTATCGCGTTTGATGCAGGAGGAGCTGTAACAGGTCCAATGGCTGTGTCTTTCCTTATGTCGATGGCTCTCGGAGTGGCTACTGCGCACGAGGGCGCAGATCCTGTCGCAGACGGCTTTGGCTTGATTGCAATGATCGCACTCGCACCTATTATTTTTGTTATGCTGTTGGGTGTTTATATAAGATTTAATGGAGGTAAAAACAATGTGCAATAAGAGTGAATTTGTGTTAATAGTAACAATTGTCAAAAAGGGATGGGGTGACGAGGTTATTAAAGCCTCAAGAAAAGCCGGTGCCCAGGGAGGAACAATCTTATTTGGTCGTGGCACAGGAATTCATGAGACTAAAAGTATTCTTGGTTTAATGATTGAACCCGAAAAAGAAATGGTACTTACAATAGCCGAGTCAGGTATTGAAGATAATATTCGGAATAGCATTATTAATGCTATAAACCTCAATGAACCCGGAGTGGGAATAGGGTTTGTAGTTTCACTGGACAAAGTATTCGGGATCTGTCATTCGTTTTATGAAACGAGGAAGTGTCCGCAGGACGAAAAATAAGCTTTAGAGAGCTCTGGACTTACGAAGCTTATAGTTTTTTGGTGATTGTCTGGTATTGCCTACACGCTCTGTAGAACAGGACCTCACCAGATTAAAACTATGAACCGCATCTTATCATTACCAGCTGCCGTCGCCTGGATCTGTTATATAAATTAAATCGGAAAAATGAGTATTGAAACTGGCAGACGAAATGACTTACTCAAGGGTCAAAGAAACTCTTGACGAGCTCGCCTTCGACCCCGTTCCACCGCGATTAATAAGAACAATCGAGAGCAAAGGAAAACTTTTCCGATTACGGTCCCGGCATTTAAGACCCTTTTACAGGATCAATTATGAAAACCAGATTCTGGTAGTTATATTAATTGATCCTTTGAATCATATATCTCGTGAAAAGAGCAGTAATTTAGATTTTTTTATACATTCTGACTGCAGGAAATTAGAAAAAGTATAATGAGACAAATACAAAATATGATTTCAGCGTATCTTAAAAAATTATCTTGCATGGTTTGATATATGTAAGACTGATATAAATTATTTTTTCAGTCAATTTTTTAAAGCATTGAAATTTTCCAAAAGCAGGTTGCAATTTTCAAATTTTGATCTATACTTTTAATCTGCGTTTTAATCTTCAGATCATCCACTCAATAAGTTTAAATAATGTAATCTTTTATTTACTATATGTAAAGTTTAAATTACTTATTATATCTAAAATGAGTCAATTTGTAAATATAAGCATACATCAGGATGCTAAACAATCTATTTACTGAACACTATACTCAAGAAGGTTCTTCAGATGAAGTGGAAGCAGTTCAGAATAATTTCCTTGCTGATTGTAACAGTCCTCGGGGCTGTTGTAGGTTTTTCAGTTTCCAGTGGAAATCTTGCACTTGCGGCAGGTGCTGCATTTACAGGCATGGCCGCCATGTATATTTCCAGGCACAGGGTTGAAGATATAGTCGAAGATGAGAGGATCCGCCAGGTAAGTCAGAGAGCTTCCTGGGTTACTCTTCAGTTTACAGCTATCGGCTTTGCACTAGGAGGGGCAATTCTGATAGCCATGAGAGAAGCCCATCCAGGCTATGTTGACCTTGGCTTTTTCATGGCATATGCAAGCTGTGCAGTGCTTGTGCTTTACTCAATCTTTTATATGTACTTTAATCTAAAATCCGGGGGCTGAACTGACGGTTGGATTTTATGAATTTTCTGGTTGTAAATGTACCATGTCTTGCACTCGATTCATATCTGACAACAATCTAGCAAATAATACGGGGCATGTGATGAAGAACAATATTAAAGTTTACAGGGCAATGCATGATCTTACTCAGGAAAGCCTGGCTGAGAAAGTGGGAGTGACAAGGCAAACCATACATGCAATTGAGAAGGGCAAGTACGATCCCTCCCTTGAGCTTGCATTCAAACTCGCCAGGCTTTTCGATACCCTTATTGAGGATATTTTTCTCTATGAAGATTCCGAAACAGGAAATTTTGAAAAAAAAGGCTAATCTGCTTGATTCTGACGGAATTGCTCGTTTAACTCCGCGAGATTTCTTTTGACGCTTTGCCGGAAAGCTTCGGATTAATTCTTTTTTATTAGAAATAAGTTCATAAGGTTTTGTCGGGTAAACTTAGCTTTCCCGGCTCCCCGAAGCAAATAAACCCGAAGAAAAGAGACCATGTAATCGTTTTTTATTTCCGGGAAAACGAGACCTGACAACTAATGTCCACGGGATCAGCAAGTTAATCTTTCCTTCAGAGACTAAGGGCATCCCAGCCCGAAAAACAATTTTAGTTTCTAAATATATTTATATGGAATGAAAGATTAGTTACAGTTAAAGGGCATCTGGATATATAAAGACCGACAGCTTATGCCATCAAACAGACTAACAGCTAAATAAACAAGTTGCCAAAAAATAATCAGGAGAGAAATCTATGATGCAATCGTTTATAGTAGAACATTATCTGAATAAGGATGTAGATGTTTACTGCGGCGGGCCTGACGTTTTCAGGGGAAGTGTAGTAGCCTGTGCCGATAATGTCCTGACACTCAGCAGTGAAGGAAAACTTACCCATATAGCCATCGATAAAATAATAGCCCTATGGAGCCAATAAGCTCAAAATTTTATATTTTAATATCGTATAATATAAGGGGATAAAGGAACAGGTGAAATCTTACTTGTTTTCTAAACCTGGGTAAAACTGAATAAAGTTCTGGACGGCTGGATCGGACTCTGTTTTTCAGAAAAGGAAGCAAACTCAAACCAGCATGGAAGAGTTCGATATTGGGAGAATATCTGAGGTGCAAAGAAATGCAATCTTTTATAGTGGAACACCTTCGAGGTGAGGTTGTAGACGTCTACTGTGGGGGTCCTGACGTTTTTAGTGGAAGGGTAGAAAGCTGCGCAGACAATATACTTTGTCTTGAACAGAATGGAAGATATACCTACATAGCAATGGATAAAATCATAGCTATATGGCGTGCGCAAACTCCATAAAGAGTTCACTGGACAAAAGGTATACTGGATACAATGGAAAAGCCTGGAAGGAAGTAAGAAGTTCCTCCTTTTCCACCAGTTTTTAAGCTCTCAAAAGATCAAGACTGTCCTTTCAGTTGAGAATTTTGTGTATACGGTCGTTCTTCAGTTTTCGTAGTTTATGCTTTCATACAGCTTCTTGCATGGGAAGCAATAAACTCCCTCATTAGTTTTGCCCCGAGCATCGCCGTTTGTCCGGAATCGTATTCAGGGGCAATTTCTACAATATCAAAAGCCATTGAGAAAGGAGCAAGAGTCCTTATTGCAGTCCTTACGTCCCGCGCACTCAACCCGAAGGGCTCAGGCGTGCCCAGACCGGGAGCAAAAGCCGGATCTATGGCATCCATATCAAGGGAAAGGTATAGCTGGCTGCAGTCAAGCCACTCAAGGGCTTCCTTGATGACTTCTACCATACCTGTGGATTCGACGTCGTCGGATGTATAGTATTTCAGGTTATTCTGCCTGGCAAAAACCCATTCTTCCTCAGGGCCGCTTCTTATGCCTATAGAAACCAGATTCTCTGTAACCTGATTGAGAATATTTCGGGATACACAGGCATGGTTATGCTTAAAGCCCCTGTACTCTTCCCTGAGGTCAAAATGAGCGTCCAGAATAAGCACCCCGAAGTCCTCTCCTGCGAGTTCGGCACAGGCTTTTACCATAGCAAAGGTCAGGGAATGCTCCCCTCCAAGCATAATGGGAAGCTTTCCATCTTTCAGAAGGTCCTTTGTAGCCTCATAAAGGTTTGCCAGGGTCTCGTCAACCGAGGCTGAAGTTTCCAAATTTCCGGCGTCGTAGATCGGGAGATCCACAAGGTCGATGTTGAAAGTCGGGTTATAACTCTCAAAATTTGCAGAAACCTGACGCATAGCGTCCGGAGCCCAGCGGCTGCCTGCCCTGTAAGAGGAGGTATTGTCAAAAGGCACACCGAAGATAACATAACGTGCAGATTCATAGTCTGCAAGAGCATCTATAAAGGAATTGGGTAAAAACATAATGTAACCTATATAATTATATTATTAAAAAAAGAATGGCTCAGGCTCTTACCTGAGTTTCGCTTTAGTTTAGGAAGTTTATGTCCGTATATCGAGCTTTACCTTGCCAAGAGCCGTAATGTAAGAAATTTCTTCGCCCTCTTTGACCTTATCCTTGTATTCCTCAGGAATTACGATCTCAAAGGTTGAGAAGTCTCCCATGTCCATGAGCTGGGCAATATCGCCAGTAATCGAAATTACCTGCGCAGACTTTCTTTCCACAATCGGGACATATACTTTGGTTGCAACTGAGCCTATAAAGGAGCGCTTCTGGCCGTCAAAGAGTCCGATAGCCTCTACTCTCGCCTTTGCAGCTCCGTGTTTTCCCGGCTTGGATTTGGTAATGCTCTTTATGACGCATGCTTCGTCATCAATAATTACGTATTTCCCTTCTTTAAGTTCTTTTACTTCTACCTGCTGTTTCATAACGATTCTCCCTTACGTTTTTAGGATGTTTCTAATAAGCTGTAAACGCCATTCAGGATTTGCCGGAAAAATTTCTGCGGCTCCGGTAAAGTAGTATAAGAAGGCTTTCCTGATCTTTAAGCCTGTCTATTATTTGTCCATACATTGCTTAATGTACTGCATGGAAAAACTGGAAAATATTCTGAGCTTGGGGTGCCTGCAGAAGCCATCCGCAGGTCGAGAACTAATACGATTAATTATCCTTGACTATATAACGTTTGTGCGAGATTTTGCGTCTTTGGACCAGCTTCCTGGGAAAATTCCCCGAAAGGTCCGCAAAATCCGTGGGTTAAAGGTAATATTGCACTGAAGGAAATATTGGATTTCAAAGAGAAGATCTTTTACCCTAAAAGATTTTTATTCCAGCAGGGTTTGAGACAGTAAATATCCCGAAGGCTTATTTCATTTTTCTTTAACAGGCGTTTCCGGACTTAAGTCTGTACTTTTCGGTAGCCTCTACTCCTTTCCCGTTCCTTTAGAAACTGAGCCCAAGCTCCTCTAATTTCTCCGATCTGGGCACCCCTTTCTCATCCCAGTTGCGGTAATGGTAATACTCCTGAAGCGCAGCTTTAAACTCCTTCCTGGGAAGCCCGTATTCTTCACTTCCTCCCTTATTTTCAAACAGCTTTGCCGGGAGAGTGTCATCTTCCAGGGTAAATCCCGCGTTAAGATTATAAATTCTCTCAAGGTTATAGATTCTTTCTCCGATTTTCAGGAGCCCGGCAGGCGATATCTCCATACCCGCAGCCGCAAGCAGGAGAGCTGAACCGAGTTCTTCATTAAGGGCAAAGCCCGAGAAGGGGCAAACCACAAAAGAATCCAGTACTGCTGTCAAGTTTTCGAATACCTGGAGGATGCCTGCTTTCCCTTTAAGGCTCAGGCGTTCAAGACTAACGGGTTTTCCAAGTACCTCTGGTCCTACCATGAAAGCCGTCAGGTAGTCTCCACCGTGGCTGGATGTGGCATACGCCAGGGCCTGCCCCCGAATTCCTCGCGGATCAAAACCTCCGAGTTCGAGTCCCTTTACATCCATGCTCAAATCCTCTCTCCCAAGGCCTGAGAGATACCTTCTGGCTCCACTACCCGGCTCTCCTCCTTCCCCGATTCCCAGGAGCAGGGATTCCATTCCTTTAGCCTCGATTATTCCGGGCTCGAGTTCTGCGCACGCACCGAGCACGGAGCCTGCCGAGATCGGGTCAAGCCCGTAATCCTTGCATATCCTGTCAGCCCTGAGTACAGCCGCAAGATCAGGGTTCTCAAGATTAAACCCGAAAGCCCAGAGGGAATCATAATCCGGCATAATCTGCCCGGTCGCTTTGATCCTTTTCTTGCAGCCCAGAGGACAGCCCGGGCAGCTCTCTTTTTCAAGCTCGAAATCAGATTTGATACGCTCTCCTGAAAGCGAATCTGCGAAAGAAGTTTCTCTTCCTGAAAAATTCCTGATCGGAATGAGATTCATATAGTCCAGCAATTTCACAAGCGCAGATGTGCCGTAATTTGCAAGTCCTTTAGAAAGCATAGGGCTTGCATCAAAAAGCTTCATTATTTTTGCCTCAAGCTGCTTGAAACTCTCTGAATCGGAAGGTAAAAGCTCACTTTCTCCCCTTACGACCACGGCTTTAAGCAGCTTTGAGCCGGCTACTGCACCAAGCCCTCCTCTTCCGCTGTGAATTGAGTCCGCAACAAAGGAAGAAATAAGAACCTGTTTCTCTCCTGCTCTGCCTATACAGGCTACTCTACCTCTTTTCTCAAGGACTTCAGTGCAGGCGCTAATATTTTTTCCCCAAAACTGTTCTGCGGGCAGGACTATAACGTTTCCTTCCCCGATTTCAACATATGAAGGTTTTTCTGCTCTCCCGGTAAGGATCAGGGCGTCAATCCCGGCTTTCTTGAGCTCTCTCCCGAAACCTCCACCCATGTTCCAGCTAAATATTGTGCCTGTCAGTGGGGATTTTGATGTAAGGACTGCCCCCGACGCCATTGGAGCAAGACCAGAAAGAGGTCCGGAAGTAAAAATTAAAGGATTTTCCGGACCAAGAGGATCAATATCAGGTTCTGTAAGTTCGGAAAGCAGTTTTACCCCAAGTCCCCTGCCGCCCAAATATTCTCTGATTAAACTTTCCTCAGTCCTGACGGACTTCACCGATCCGGAACCAAGGTCTACATATACTGTCATTCCTGCCCAGCCAGCCATATTAATTCCTCTATCTCTTTTTCAGCCATTTTTTAGTTTGTCACTTGTCTCAGTAACTGCAAAGAAGTTATAATCTACTTTCATCCGGTTTTTTATTTTTTAGTATCCTTTATCTCCAACCCTATATCTTTTTAGATCTGCTTTCTGTCGCTTCAGTCTTTCTCCTTATTTAATAGGAAATTATTCCCTGAAGATCCTGAAAGAGCCAGCCTTTAAGACAGGTAATCTCAAATATTATTGTATGAATCTGGAGAAACCTTACATCGTTTCTATATATGCCGTTCTCCGGAATGAGAAAGGCGAATTCCTGCTTCTCAGGCGGTCGGAAAACTCTCACAGCAACCCGGGAAAATGGGACCTGCCAGGGGGAAAGCTGGTCCGTGGGGAACCCCTTGAAGAAGCGGCTGTGCGGGAGGTCTGGGAGGAGACCGGGATTTCAATCGTACCTGGAGATATCGCAGGATATGCTACTTTTGAGCTTCCCGGAAAAAAGGTGGTTGCTATAGTATATGATGGGGGATATGTAATTGCTGATGTAAAGTTGAGCCATGAACATATGGAATATGCATGGGTCCCTCTTGCCGATATTCTGGAGCTGAATGCTCTTCCTGACCATTTTAAAGAATTCTTTAAAAGGTTCGCTACAGAAAATAGAGGACCTTCAGAACTGCCTATTTAATCCGGTTGTCGCTGAGGCTACTCTAAGGCAAATTTTACTTGAAGTATTTATCCTCAAGTCTTTTCCTTTTTTTCCTGCTGTGCTGCCAGCTTACCCCGAGGTACAGGAAAACCGCCAGAGCTGCGAAACCTGCTACACGCAATAAGGGCCTGTATTTGCTCAACAGGAGAGGATTTATATTGTCTCTTAGCTCGTAATTGGGATACATAATGTCTCGCCTGTCGCTGCTGTGCCCCAGGCCAAGAGCATGCCCGAATTCATGTTTTGCAATAGAGAGCATTGTTGCATCCCCATACTGGCGCCAGGCTCTTCCTTTAAAGTTCCCTACCTCAAGCACTATATCAACCCTTACAAATTGCTCACGAGATATCGTGGGGCTTGCATAGCCGGCAACGCCTGAAGGAGCTCCCTCGACATTCTCAAGGTTTTCGACCCATCTCACCCTGATATCAGCATCCTTCGAATCCACAGGTTCGAAAACAGGCTTGTATTTCAGATTTCCGTTTCCTCCTTTCTCCCAGTATTCCATAGCCTTTTCTATCTGTGTGTAATAGGTCGGGCTGTAATGTTCGGGCACATTGCTGTCATCTATATATACAGTGATAGGAGAATGGTCCCACGGATAATCCAGAATCATTTCTTGATTTGCTTTAGATGCAGCTGAGACCGTATATGAAACAGGTACCATCAGTAACAGCATAAAAAGCAACATAATTCCGTACATACTGTTTCGATTTATATGAATCGGCCTCCGTACCAAGTACTGCCTGACCTTGAAAACCTGACGTAAGGGTATCGATCTCCTGAATATATCCCGCATATTCCCACATGTCTCTTGCTTATACTCGCATAAATCCGATGCAAAAGCGTGGTCTAATAATGAGTAATCATTGACAGATAATTATTGACAGATAATTATTGACGGATAATTATTGATGGATAAATATTGCTTTAAATATTTATGGAAGCACTCTCAGAGTAGCTTCTGGTCAGGGAGTTACTTTGTAAAAATTAAATAGGTTTTTATGATTTTAATTTACAATATTTACAAAAACGGATTGATATATCACAGGTCTTCCTATTTACTTAAGAGTTGCTCTGGAGATATCACAGATCTCACAATTGGGATCACGGCAGTGTTTTTCTTTTTCTTCTTCCTCTTCCTCACATCCATCACCCGGAAATTCGGATGCAAGCGCTCTTGTACTTTCGGCAAGCACGGCAGCATTGGAAATGGATGCTCCTATCATAATAGCGTAAAATATCTTTTCTTTTTTTATCCCTCTTCTTTTTGCAATCCTGATGTGCATCTTAAGGCAATGTTCGCAGCGAAGAGCAGAAGCCACACCTATAGAAATAAGTTCCACTGTCTCCGGGTCAAGATTCTTGAATTCCCTCATTATGGAGTTATCATAAAGCGTTTTCGGAATAAATATCTCTGGAAGATCCTTCATAAAGTTCATGATGTAAGGAACTTCGCCATACTGATTCCGGACATCCTCAAGGAGTTCAGGAACGGCTCTCTCAGGGTCCTCTTTCAAAATTTCCACAATATCCTCAAGTTCCATACGAAACCACCAGCATAGATTAACGTGGAAAAAGGGTTCAATCACCGTTTTCCGAGTTAGGCTTTACAGTTTAAAGGATAAGTGAAAATACACAAATCCAGTAAAAATGCAAAGTTGACAACTCTTAACGCAACAGAATCCGGATCAAATTGCAAAACCAACGTCAGACTTAGATTTGATTTTTATCAATATATAATTTTTCATTTTTGATCTCGAAATATTTGCAAGCTCCGAAAGCGTGACTCCTTCATCAAACTCCAGTTTTTCAAGCCTTTCGTGAAATTCGTCATAGGGCAGCTTGACCCTGAGCCCGTTAAGCTGGAGAGTGAGCGGGGCAGGCGAAAGTACGGTTCGGATTTCAGGAACCTGGTTTTCAACCTCCTTCATAACTCTGGCAGGAAGCACTGCAAGGGGGTCTTTTGCCTGCTGTCTGCGAATATTGTCAGCAATTTTCCCAACCTCTTCATTGAGTTTATCAAGGGCGCTAACCTCCTCGGATTTCCTTAACCTGTGTGAAGTCCTTCCGATATTTCCAACATACAGGTCTGATCCGGCGACTTCCTCGGTTTTCAGGTCAGGCCCGCCTGTAACTACGATAGGAATTTCTATGCCTTCAAAGAGTTTTGGCTTCTTGTTTATAATGCAGTCGCTGAAGGACCCGAATGTGAAAACCACAATGTCGTGCTCATTTATCAGTTTCCTTTCATAATCCATAGACAGAGACACTCTGCGCCCCATTCCTCTTGCAAGGCCTATCATGTTTGTATTGGCACCGGGGTGACGGAGATACTCGGCTACGTCACAGGCTGAATGTGGAAGGTGATGGGAGGCAAGGGTAGGAGAAACAACTGCGATCTCAACTCCGGTAAGGGGAGCTTCTGCCATCATCCCAAGCAGTTCGTCAGCTTGCTCTTTTACTATCGGGATATCTTTTTCAGGAATAAGCATTATAATGTTGACTTCAGTCCCTGTGACCACTTTCTGGATTATGTAGCCTCCCAGGTCTTCCAGCAGCTCGATTAAAAGCCCATGCTTGTGGACACCGCCTGTGTAAAGATAGGGTCTGAGTACAGCCATCTTACTTTTTCCCTCCTTTTATCAGTTCCTCGAGCATTGACTCTGTTTCTTCAATCCATTCACGTTTTAATGCTTCCTCGGATGCTACGAAAATAAATCGGTTACCTTTATACAGGTGATAACGGACTCTAAAACCCTCTGGAGTGACTCGGATAGCGAAATCAACAAGGTTTTCATGAAGTCTGTGCCTGGGGTCCGCGACCATCAGATCTTTAAGAAAATTTGCTTCTTCCTCTGGCTTGTCCGTACTTATAGCTACAGTCCAGCGGTCGGGCTGGCTGATATTTGCTTTCCCGTAACGTTCCCAGAGTTTTCCTAGTAACTCCGGAATATATTGCTCTTTCTTGATCGAAATTATTATCTCACCGGCAACCGGCTTTGCTTCTACGTCGGCAATATCAACGGTTGTAACTCTGGTGCCTACATCCCTCAAGATGATTGCCATCTGAAAGAGGGAGTCTTCAGGTCTCAACACTACCTTTATTCTCCCTATTGCCGGGGCAAGCCTGAGACTTGCCATGTTGTCCTCGATAATTTTCCTGTAAAATTCCTGCTCCGAAGCGACTATGGACTCAACAGCAAAAATCTCAAGCGAATCCATTTTTCCTCACTCCTCTATAAAGCCTGAAGCAAGCAAAGCTGACCCTACTGCTCCTATAAGGTGTGAGTTCTCGGGCACGAGAACATCGATCTTGAGAAGCTTCCCAAGGGCCATTGGGACTCCTTCAATAAGGGAAGAGCCGCCCACAAGAATCAGCGGCTCTCTTACATCCACTTCCTGTAACTGCTGCTCGTAGATCTGTTCTACCACGCTATAGCAGGCTGCAGCCGCTACATCTTCAGGGGTAGATCCTTTGGCAAGGGAATTTACAAGGGACTGAATCCCGAAAACTATGCAGTAGCTGTTCATGGATACTTTTTCGTGCATCCCTTTGACTGCCAGAGCTCCGAGTTCGGTAATGTCTACACCAAGGCGTTTTGAGATCATTTCAAAGAATCGTCCTGAAGCGCCTGCGCAGATCCCACCCATTGTAAACATTCCGGGAATTCCGTCTTCAACTGAGATCGCTTTGTTATCCATACCGCCTATATCAATAACGGTTGCAGGGCCTTTTTGCCTGCCAGCAAGGTATACCGCACCTTTCGAGTTGACAGTTATTTCTTCCTGAATAAGCTGAGCTTTTAAATGATTTCCTATAAGAAAGCGCCCGTATCCTGTCGTACCCATGGCCTGAACTTCTTCTCTGGAAACTCCTGCTTCTTTCAGGGCAATAGAATACGCCTCTTCAGCACTTTCAAGGACTTTTGTTGTGGGTACCCAGCCCTTGCCTATTATTTTGTTATCCCTCATTATCACGGCTTTTGTAGTCGTTGACCCTGAATCTATTCCCGCAGTCAGTCCTGTCTGTACCTCCCTTGTAAGAAGGTGCCTGCGTCTGGCAATCGTTGTCAGGGCTTCCAGGCGAGTGAGCAGGGTGCCTGCAGTGGTACTTTCGGTAAACGAATAACTGATTACCGGGATTCTGGAGTGTTTATGGATGTACCTCCGGACCTCATTTCGTACAATAGCTCCTTCGGCACAGCGGAAGCAGGTGGTAATAAAAACTCCGTCCACATTAGTTGTACCTTCAACGACAGCCTTTGCCCTGGCCATCATAAGCCTCAGGTCTCCGCTTGCAACCTCAAGCCCGAAATCACGGCCTATAGTATCTATGGATGCAATATCAACCTCAGGGAAAACAAATTTTGCGTTCACTTTGGCTGCAGCTTCTTCAAATTCGGGCTGAACTCCAGCATATTCAGAGCCACATGATACCAGCGCAATCTTGACAACTGCAGACTCTTCAGCACTCATTCCTTACCCTCCTTTTCTGGCAATCCTTCTTCTTTCGCCTTTTCATTTTCTTCAGGCTTCTCCCTGGGCAGCGTTTCTAGAAATTCTGCGATCTTATTTACGAAATCGCGGGCTTCGTCGTCTGACTCCGGATATTTCACCTCAAGAACAGGAACACCTTTTGAGCGGATTAAATATTTTATCAGCTCGTTTGTGCGATTACAGCCTATGCAGCCGAAATTCGCAGGTGGGTTTTCAACTATAATTGCAGCTTCTGTCTGTTCTATAAGGGGACCCATAAGGGACATTCTTCCTCTTACTCCAGCCGGCACTTCGATTGCAGCATATTTAAGGCCCAGTTTAGGATCTTCAGAAGTTATATTCATGGGAGGAGAATCCAGACTGAGACCTGTAACCTTTTCTCGGATCTGGCTCATCATGGTAAGGGGTTTATGCCCGAAGCGTTCAACCAGGTCAGCCAGAATAAGACTATTTAATGGGTAAATGAAGACCTTTGCCAAAAAACTCACCTCGCAAGCTCTTCTTCAATAACTTTCTCCAGGTCCGAAGTTTTAAGCCTGCATTTCGTTTTACATTTTTCTTTTACATGTTCCTTTGCTTCAAGTTCGTCAAGTGCAGCTCCTATAGCCGGAAGCATTTCCACTTCTTCCCTCAAAAAATGGAATCCTGGCCGCGGACCTCCACCCCTGCTTGCGCGGCAACGTCTCTCATCTCCTGGAGGGAATCCCCTATCCTTTATAAAAATATGATTTTTATCCAGTTGCCGGATTTTTTCGACTACTCCCTGGACATCGTTTTTAGCTCCTGATACGATAAGTCCAAAACATGTCTCCTTTACCGTAACTGGAAACTCTGATTCGTAGATCTTCATAGCTGCGTCTGAAGGCAGCACTTTATCCGAACTGATTACAATGTATTTTGTAATCTCTTCTTTTTTCGTTTCCGTCATCTTTCGTCTCTCCTTCACCCCGGGAGACTCCACCTTCGATGAATCCATATAAATCCGCTCAAGCTTCTGGATCCATTAAAGCGGCCGCATCATAATGAGTTGACTTATTTCTAATCCAGGTTTTAACCTGATACAAGCAACCGATTTTCTGCCTGAGTTATTTATTAGCCTGTTATTTATTAGCCTGATATTTATTACGGCTACTTATTTATTACTGCGCTAACGTATATTACTTCTTTTATATATTATCTTTATTATGTACTCTTAATATTTATCCATTATTTACCTGTAAATTTACTTGCGCACAACTTCAGTTACGTATATCGCATCTCCTTCTTTGACATCGAGAAGTTTCTCAGGATTTATTATCCGGCCGATAATATTAGTTGAGGAAAACTTTTCTCCGGTGGGGCCGAAAAGCTCGTCATCTCCAATTCTTACTCCTATAGTCCCCATTCTTTTTGCAGCCTGATTTGTAATTCCTATTTCTCCTCCGAGTACCTTATTTGTGGGCGTGTTTTCAGGAAGGATTTCCTTATACTTGACGACTTCTTTTTCGGTTTTAAAAAGGTAAGTGTCATCGTATATCATATAAACCGGCAGCTTTCCGACGGTTTTTGTTTTAAGCTCAAGAGCATGGCGGAAAAAATCTACGGATTTGGGGGCTTTTTCAGGGTAAAGTTCAATTTCAATCAGTCTTGCTCTGGATACTGCATACGCAGTTACCTTTGCTTCTCCAAGAATTTCCAGGGTTGTGGGCGGATCCTGCCTGACAATTACTGCATCCTCCCCGATATATCCGTCCTTTACCAGTTCAACCCCTATGGAAGAAAGTACTGGCTCGGCTTCTTCAAAGCTATGCCCCAGAAGAACTATCTGGGGAGGAAGGCTCTCAACAGAGAGTTTTTGTCCTTCTTCTGCGAGCTTGATAAGTTCGATACCTTTAGTTACCTGCCCTACAACGGAATGTATCAGGCTTGAAGGCCGTTCCTCCTTGGAAATATACGTCCTGCCCAGCCCGTATCCTACTGTTCGGACGGAGATCGCACCTTCTCTTCTCGGCTCGAAATTTTCGTAAGGAACAGTTTCTCCTTTCAGGCCATCGTCCGAAATAAATGAACTGGTAGTAACATCTACAGCAAGACTTCCTTCACGGGTCAGGGCATAGAAATGTTCTGCTCCTCTGGGAGCATTTCTGGAAAGCTCAACTTCAAAATAAGTAAATATGCTATTTCCATCTTCAAGCGAAATAGTTAGATCAGTTGTACAGGTCTTCTCTGAGATTTGCTCCCATTCTATTATTGGCTCAATGGTCAGAATCGTATCGTCTCTGGATAGCCTGGATAAAATTTTTCTTCCGGTTACAACTTCTGCAAAAATTCCGTCTTCAGGCATTCCATACTCTGCCGTATGTCTTTTTAGTGAAAAAATAAGATGAGTGTTATGGGGGTCAAATCCACCTGCTCCAAACATTACCTCAAAAGCTTCAAAGCTCCCTGTCCCATGCGAAGGTTTAATTTCGGCTTCAAAGGGCCCGAAAGCCAGAGCTTCAGGGCTCGCCCAGTGCACAGGCTTCCCTTCATACTCTTCAAAATGCTTCGCCCATAATTTTCCTGAAGGTGACTCAGGATTTTTTATTTCTATCCTGAATTCCCCTCTGGAAGTATTGATAGCGTATTCGGTGATTATTTCTGTCTTTTCTTCAGCGGTCTCTTTCAGAATTCCGATCGCTGTACCTGCCATGTAAGAGGCTCTGGAAACTTTAAGGGCATCTCCAAGGGTAGAGCCTTCAGGTAAGGTATATTTTTGCCCATTCACCTCTACGCTGATCTCATTACTCGTAATCGGCACCTCATTTTAGTATTTTCCATACTAAGAGGTGGCAGCATATTTATATTTCTTCTGCAGCTTTGATTTTTTCTTCTTCGGTGAGCTGAGACAGTATATTGTTTGGCTGACCTATGTCTACAATTTTCCCGTTACGCATAAGTGCAACACGGTCACAGATCTCGTTTACAAAATCGATATCGTGAGAAACTACGACAAACGTTTCTCCTATCTCCTCTCTGGCTTTCAGGATGGAATTCGTTACCGATACCTTGGTGATCGGGTCCATAGTCCCTGTCGGCTCATCCATAATGACAATTCTCGGCTCCTTTATCAGAACCTGCGCAAGTGCAATTCTATGCCGCTCCCCTTCACTCAGTTCATCGGTCATTTTGGGTAAAATGGCTTTTGCCTTGTTTTCCTCAAAGCCTGCAGCCTTGAGAGTAATTACGGCTTTTCTAACCCCGAGTTCAAAAGGCAGGTCAAGGCTAATAGACTCGGTAAGGTTGTCTATTACGGAGCTGTGAGTGTAAAGGCCGTATTCCTGATGCAGGAATCCCATGTACTTAGTTGCCCTTCCTTTATTCTCCACTCCCAGTTTTGTCATGTCAACCCATTCGTCTCCCACGCGAACCTCAACTTCTCCGGATGTGGGCGGTAGAATTCCCATAAGAATCTTTGAGGTTGTGGTTTTGCCTGCTCCGCTCACTCCGACCAGCCCGAAAATTTCTCCTTCCTTTACATCAAAGGAGATATCATCTACGGCTCTTACCACGCCACGGTCAACTGAGATATAGCGTTTTGAAAGGTTTCTTACCCTGATTATAGGCTCGCCGACCATCACATTTTTTTCTTGCTTTACCATGGACACACTTTGCATGAATATCGCAGAAACCTCAAGCGGGTCACCTTCCTGGACTACCTCTCCATTTTCAAGCAGGATAGCCTTATCTGCCATCTGTTCGATAACCTCAGGCCAGTGAGAAGTCAGGATCATGCTCATATTATAGTTCTTAACTGACCTGATCATAGCATCATGGACCAGTCTTGCAGTCATGGGGTCAAGAGTGCCTGTAGGCTCATCAGCTAGCAGAAGCAGGGGATTTCTCACAAGCTGCCTTGCAAGCACAACTCTCTGTTTTTCTCCACCCGAAAGTTCTCTTGCAACATGCATCATGCGGTGACTCAGGTTTACTTCTTCCAGCAGTTCGACTGCTTTTTTCATAGAGTCTTTTCCTGCATACCCGATCTCATTCAGAGAGTTAATAACGTTTACAAGAACTCTTTCGTCTCCGTAAAGTGCAAAGGTGCGCTGAAGCATAATGGCTATACGTTTGGTAACATCTTTTCTTACCGGACTGTAAAGGGAGAGTTTTACGAAATCCGCTTCAAAAGCCTCCAGCGTCTCTCCACATACCGGGCACCTCTGGCCTGTTTTGCTGGGGCGCTCTATGAAACCGCATTTCGGGCAGCGGGCAAGATGATAAATCACTTCACCTGATATGTTTTCAAAAGATTCTGTGCCGCGCAGTACGTGCATCAGGATCGTTTTCCCGGACCCGCTTTTTCCCAGAACTCCAACGATTTCCCCTTCGTTAATGCTTAAGTTTACGTTTTTCAGGGCCTTGTGACCATCGAAATCTATGGTTAGATTTTTAACTTCAATAAATACTGGCATGGATTTTCCTCCGCAATTATGAGCTGCAAAACTTTCTGGTGGTTCTTGCCTGCCTGGGCATATAGCTCAAGAGTGAAAAGCAATTATTACAAGTGAATAATACAGTAACATAAACAATGAATTTCACACATTTGGGCAACAAGTACATAAGAGTAAAGATTACATAAACGTAACGCATTATTTTTTCACTGTTAACATTTAAAGCAGGGTTTATAATCAAATTCATCTGGTGAACTTCCTTAGTCAAATTAATTTCGTCCTGCTATATTGACTCGTTGTGTTATATTGATTAGTCTTCTTATATTGACTCGTCGTGTTATATTATTCGTTTTATATATTAATTTCTTTTATACAAGTTACAGCGCTTTTACCACATCCACAACCTTTATTATGTTGTCAATTATCACATCTGCCGCTTTTCTAAGTTCTTCGGGTCTTCTGTCACCCTGTTGCGTTGTCATTATCCCCACGTCTGCTGCCCTGAAAGCCAGTATGTCATTGATTCCATCCCCTACCATGACTACTTTTTCATATTTACTTTTTAGTTCAAGCACAATTTTTTCCTTCATGAGGGTGTTTGAGAAGGCAAAAACTCTTTCCTGGGGAATATTTACAAACTCAGCCAATTGCATGAGAGCAAATAAACTATCTCCTGACGCGATATAAGTGTCTATTTTCATGGAATGCAGAGTCTGGATTGTTTGCAGCGTTGTGCTGAATACGTGTCCACCTGTGCTCAGTACATACGGCACGCTTCTGGCCTCGGAGTCTACTATCAAGCCTGCTGCAATGTAAAAAACATTAGGGCAGCGGGCTGTAACTGCTTCCAGCACTTCATGTACGTCACCAATTCTTGCGGCGGTTCCTCTTATAATTTCACATGCAATTTCCGGAGTAAATTTTCCTTTTGAGCAGCTTATGCCTAATGAAACTCGGTGCTCTCTTATAAATTCGAATAATGGCATATCTTTTCTTGAACGCAGGATTATATCACTTTCGGCATTCAGAACTACAAGCCCGCATCCGTTTTTTTGCGCGACGATAGCAGTGCTCTCTATGTTTTCAAGAATATTCCCTGTGCTGGCTTCCTTTGCAACCCTGTACATATGTAGAAGGGTTCCAGCGCTGTCAAAGACCACTGCAATTCTTTTGGACATATCAAGTGATTATGCTATAAAATAAAAAAATCTTTGTAAAAATCCGGAAAACTCAATAGAGATTTGATGAAAATAAAATATGTGAAGAAAAGCTAACTTCACATTATCTGGGCTCCTGAGAGCAGGACACCTGCAAAGAATCCAAGGATCACTCCGGAGTTCAGGAAAGGGAGCCCTGCCTGGGGTTTTCCTCTCATTACCAGGATGGAAAGTATTGCGTGCCCCGCAAGGGTGCCCAATATAGCCCCGAGAACTGGATATGAGATCCCATTGCTTTCCATAAAGACATTTGCCGAGACCACCAGAAGGGTAGGCATAACCGCATCTCCGAGACCCATGAAGAAGGCTTCGCGCTTTTCTCCCGATTTGAAGTTCTCCTTCAGGAAGGAGTAACCTGAATTTTTTGGAATTACGAACAGGATCGGAAGCTTCAGGTCCATTATCCCCTCAGCCATAGTAACCATATGCTTTGTTTTGTATACCGAGATAGCATCATAGATTGCAAGAAGTAGCAGGAGTACTATTATGGGGATAATTGAAAGGGAAATCCCTATCAGGGCACTGACCCCCGCTGCAATACAAACGCCCACAATGTCAACTATGTACCATTCGGGATATTTATAGAGCAGTACTGTTATTCCTGTGGATAGCACCGCTGAGGCAATGACTTCAAATCCCGACAGAGACGGAATGAGAGTAAACAGGGCAAAGAATACGTAGTATAGGGTACTTATTATAGCCAGGTAAATAAAGAGGCTGATTACCCATTTCATATTTCTCTTTAGTGCGATCAGGACAAACAGGGTGAAAACCAGGATCATTATAATATAATATATGGAATTGGACACCTGGGTAGGGTCTTCAAAAGCCTGCATTTCATTAACTTCCATGGGTGCGGATAAAAAAAGTGCAAGAATCTGCACTACCAAGATTAATCCTCCCATGGAGAGAATAGGTAAATAATCTTTAATTGATTGTTCGCTGGAACTCAAGTGCTAAACTCCTCAATTCTTAACAGTATGCCTCTTTTATTCCTTTATATATTTACTGTATTTTTATCTCCTGTTCTTCTAGCCTGTTTATATAATAACCTTGCCTGGAAAATCTCTTTCTTTTGTCATATTTTTCAGGAAGGGGATTTATCACATAGTATTTCAGGCGCAGTACTTCTGATACATTCCTTAAGATCTGGCTCTTTTTTCTAGAGCATTCGCTTATCGACTTTTCGGGTAGGCTATAAGTTTTTGCGCTTTCAATCCGGGAGATAAGAGTTGAAAACAAAAAATTTGTCATTTGATGAAAGTTTTGTTCTCAGGCGCTCTATTCGAACCTTAAACGAACGTACACTACAATCAGATATTGATATCTACTTTCTGACACGGAATTCCCTTTTCAAAAGAAATTTCGGTTTTGATGCTTTCTCCCGGATAAACCATGCCCTATATTTTTCACTGACTTACAGGCAATATTGCTTTTTTCAAAGGATCATATACCTTGAGGACTTCCTGCAGTTGCTCCTCAGTATGGATATCCATATTACCTTTCAGCGGGTACGCTTTGATCCTGGCCTGCGGCAATTCAGGAATCTCAATATCAAGAGCCTGGTAAAAACTTTTGAGTCCTGCTAAACGACTCCTGGCGGTCAGATTGGCGTTGCCCCTTTCCTTTTGTAAGCGCTTTCCAGACCCAATTAGATACTTTTTTATACTGCGCTGTCGCATCAGTTTACCAGATTTAACTTCCTGTTCGGCCTCCGTTAATAGTTAACCCGGTGTCTTCCCGGTCCATTTGGTAAAGTGTCTCATAGCTAACAAGTAATTCCTTTCCGTATTCGACTGCGGGATCGGAGTGTCAGGCTACTCTCTAATTACCGGATCATCGCGCAGGCCGTCAAAGTTTATAAGGAGATCCCCAAACTCTTGATATATTACCTTTGGGTTGATACTTTAGCAAAAGTATCTCCGCTTGATCGTTTTGAAATATATATTACAGAACACTTGTGTATGCGGAAAAATCTTACAGGTATATTAGAGGTATACAATGGAAACTAGAGATACAGTATTTCTTGTTGTGATGGTTCTGTCAGCCTTTCTTCTATCCTTTGAATGGCTTAGAAGATTTGCATACAAACCCACAAACCCCTTGATTATTCTCTCGGTTATGGTCCTGGTCGGAACGCTAGCGATTATGCTCATCTCTATTAACAACAGGCTTCAGGAGCTCGAAGATAAAATGGAAGCAAAGGACCGCACCCTCAAGGTCAACATGGAGAGTACGGGAATGAAGATTGAAGAAAGGATGAATGAACTCTCAAGCAAAGTTGATAATTCAATCTACGAGTTCAACCGCAGAAAGTATCACTGAATTTTACTTATAATTCTATTTTTTATAAGGACCGGACTTTCAATCTTCTATTCTAAGAAAAAGATATGGTTGGATATTCAAATTTTGCTGACAATTAAATACAGTTTTTTATTTGAGAATATCTAACATTTTAGCAGCATCCCCTTTATAGTGCAGGAATCTTCCACGTGGGCGAGGTTAATTTTAAAAAACAGTAGATAAGAAATTTATTAAACAGATTCTCAGGTTTTATTCGAGTTTGAGTATAAACTTATTACTATTTATCCTAGTCTGAATTGCAATATCTACTAATATTTCCGATTTATTCAGGTTCAATCCGGCCATTTCGGGTGCAAGCACCTTGATTTAGTAAGGTATATATATTGGTTCTTCTGTAGTAGAGAGGAATATCTGAGATCCGATTATTAATAAAAATATTAAAGAAGTTATCACATATCGCAAGTTATTATTACTCAGAGTTAGTATTATTTGATTACTTGTGTAAGCAGGTAAAGAAGGAAAGCTAATATGCACCTCAATCTGGAACCGATTGGCATTATCAAGAAGGTTGCAAATAAGTCGGAAATTTTGATTTATTCTGATTTTGAACAGGTCATACGAAATATTGTGTCCAAAATAGGAGAAGGAGCTGAAAAAGGACAGAAGCTCCTGGTCATCCATAAAAACAATAACAAAAAACAGATAGATGGGCACCAGGTTCAGGTCACGAAAGCGACCTTACTGGAGAGAAAAGGCAATTTGCTGACAATATCCAAGATAGAGGCAAATGAAGATTCAGTGATCGATGTTCGACTTGACCTTACCGCCTGAGTTCTGAAGTCTCTGAAGAGACTTATGAAACCCATTAAAATATCATCTCTTTTTCATCCCTTACTGGATAGCTTTGATGGGCGACCAGGAAATGGTAATAAGGTATAAACAAAATAAGCGGGACTTAAGCTTTGTGAATTTAGCTGAAACATCATGAGCCGGATTTAAGCTCCATGAGCAGAAACTGTATGGTTGAATCAGAGCTGGATTAATTAGACTGAAACTCTGTGGTTAGTTGCTTTATTTTTACTATTATGCTGAGCAGTTACTGTTTCTCTGAAGCTTCTACCTTCAACGGGATATCTCAGAATAACTCGAAATGCGCGGTAAATATAAAACTTCAGTACCTATAAAGCGTATTGAGCAGTAAAACTACAGGATTACTGTAAAACACCTCTGATATTTAGCCGCAGCAAAGCATATATGATATTGGCTTGAGGTAAAAGGCCTTTGATATTGAATTCTCACGGAACCGTTGGAAGGCTAATGAATAAGGCAAGGGGTAAGAAAGAAAATAATTGGAGCGCTGAAGCTTCAGGAAAACTTAAGACTCGAGGGAAAATATGGGCACAGACATAGGCGATCTGCTTCAGAAAAGAAAAGTTGAGTTTTCGGATCTTGCAAACCAGGTGGTTGCAATTGATGCATTTAATACGCTGCACCAGTTTTTGAGCATTATTCGCCAGCGGGATGGAAATCCTCTGGTCGATTCCGCAGGTAGAGTAACTTCCCACCTCTCAGGTCTGCTTTACCGGACAGCAAGCCTTGTTGAAGTCGGTATCAAGCCTCTTTTTGTTTTTGATGGCAAACCTCCTGCTCTCAAGTCCGAAACACTGAATAAAAGGAAAGAAGTAAGGGAATCTTCAAGGGAAAAATGGGAAAATGCAAAAGCCGTCGGGGATCTCGAATCGGCTTATAGGTATGCCCAGGCTTCCTCAAAAGTAAATCAGGAGATTATTGAAGATTCCAAGTATCTTCTTAGCGCTATGGGAATTCCTTTCGTTCAGGCACCCTGTGAAGGGGAAGCTCAGGCTGCACATATGGTTCTCAAAAAAGATGCTAATTGCGTTGCTTCGCAGGATTATGACTCATTCCTTTTTGGAGCGCCGGTTGTTGTCCGGAACCTGGCCGTAACAGGAAAACGCAAGCTTCCGGGAAAGAATATTTACGTCGACGTCGAAGCCGAAATAATAGAACTGGACGAAACTCTCCAGGCCCTGGAAATTACCAGGGAGCAGCTTATAGATATCGCGATCTGTGTGGGGACGGATTATAATAAAGGCCTGGAAAAAGTAGGCCCGAAAACAGCCCTCAAACTTATTAAAAAGCATGGAGATATTTATGCCGTGCTCCGCGAAAAAAGGGCAGAAATCGAAGCTGTGGACCGGATCCGGGAAATCTTTCTCAACCCTGATGTGACGGATAATTACGAAATAAAATGGGGCAAACCTGACTCCGAAAAACTTCTTGAATTCCTTTGTGAAAAGCATGATTTCTCGGTTGACAGGGTGGAAAAAGCTGCAGAACGGCTTAAAGCGGCTTCAGGAGCCAGACAAAAAACTCTTGACCAGTGGTTTTAAGGAATCTTTTATTCAGAAGCATTTTGCTCCATAATTTTCCTTTATAATTTCTATCGTATCCAGCCAAGGAGGTCTGAGACTGACAAAAGCAGACCCTAACTCTTCCCGGGAAAAACACTCACATGCCCATGCTCATGGAGCTGTAGACCCTGAACTTCTCTCTACATCCAGGGGACTTTATGCGATCAAATGGTCCTTTGTCGGGCTGATGGCTACAGCTCTTTTTCAGATTCTCATTGTCTGGATCTCGGGAAGTGTAGCCCTCCTGGCTGATACACTCCACAATTTCGGGGATGCTGCGACCGCAATTCCTCTGGGTCTTGCTTTTCTCCTTTCCCGGAAAAAACCGAACAAACGTTTCACTTACGGCTACGGCAGGGCAGAAGACCTTGCGGGCTTACTAATTGTCTTTTTAATTCTTCTAAGCGCTGTTGTAGCAGCCTATGAGTCGATATCTAGATTTTTCTACCCTCAGCCCGTGGAATTTCTTGGAGGGGTAATTGCAGCTTCGATTATCGGATTCCTGGGAAATGAGTTTGTTGCAAAATTCCGGATAAAAATAGGAAAGGAAATCGGAAGTGCAGCTCTTGTGGCTGACGGTTACCATGCACGAGCGGATGGTTTTACAAGTCTCGCCGTGCTTTTCGGAGCGTTTGGGGTCTGGCTTGGCTTTCCACTCTCGGATCCTCTTATAGGACTCCTTATTACAATTACAATTCTGAGAATCGTCTGGGACGCGGGCAAATCCGTATTTTCCCGTATGCTTGATGGTGTGGAACCGGACATTGTTGACGAAATTCACCAGGTAATCAATAAAATAGAAGAGGTAGGGAATGTTACCGAAGTAAGGGTTCGCTGGCTAGGGCACAGACTATATGCGGAAGTAAACATTGCGGTAGACCCATTACTTTCGGTTGAAGAGGGGCATTTGATTGCCGTAGAGGTACGGCACAGGATGATGCACGGTCTGGGTTATCTGTCAAACGTGATCGTTCATGTGGACCCGCTCGGTTCAGCCGGGGAGTCATTTCACAGGCTGCCTGAGCATGAGCACGACAATCTCCCTTCTCATTCGCACTGAACCTGAGAGGTTTTAGACTCTGGAGATTTCTGCTCCTCGGTTTTTTGCCCTGGTAAGTATAACAGTCCCGCCAACGGATTCATCGAGCATTTTCTGAACCTCCACCTGGAGGTGCCTGCCTTCCGATTTATTGTCTACAAAGGAATACACTACAGGTCCAAAGGAACTTACCCCGGCGCCGTAACTCTGGCTGCGCATGAAGGAAGCGATATTCTTCACAAACTCAGGCCAGATAAGGCTTTCCCTTTTATTGAAACCAACGTTCTGGACATGATTTACTGCAGCTCCAAAGCTCTCTATATCTTTCTCTATTACTGCAGGCATCATCTGCATGAGAACGACATGGCAGATTTCCCTGACTTCCTCTATAGGGAGAGGGCAGAATTTCTTGAAGGTATCGATCTCCTCCTGGTCGTGCATTCCCTTCTCATTAGGGATTGCTACCACCATATCCCAATCAGGAAAATCCTCCCTGAAGAGTACTGGCCCGGGGGGTACCCGGCTGGCAGCCGACGGCATAAAACCACCCTTGTCTTTGAACCTGTGACCTCCGTCAACTATAAATCCGCCTTCCTCAAAAGCAGTTACTCCGATGCCCGAAGTTCCTCCTCGTTTTACTGCTAGTGCAAGTTCTCTAACACTCTTTCCAAGATCATATAATTCATTCACGGCTGCTGCCGCGGCAAGAGAAGATTGAGTCCCAGATCCAAAACCCACATGGGCTGGATACACTTCCTGTACGTTGATCCTGATGCCTTTCCCTTCTGGAAGCAGAGCTTCTGCAGCTCTTTTCATTCGATCGGTGAAATCCTGCAGACCCTCGATACTGACTCCATCGGCTTCTTCGGCCGTAATCTTTATGTTGGGAGAGGAAAGGGTTAGTCCTGCTCCTCCGTCAACTCTTCCGATCTCTCCGTTCATATCTATGAGAGTCATATGAATTCGGCAAGGGGTGGTTACTTTGATCATTACTATTAAACTCCGAAACTGGACTGGAAATTTCTAATTTGCTAAGTATCTGCGCTCTTTTATTATAACTGCTGATATTTAATCTTTTTAAAATTATCTTTGATCAAGCTTCATTTTCATGAAAATAATGAATAAGATGAGAAGGGCAAGATTAAAAGGGGGGCAAGAGCAGAAGGGAAATTAAGGTTCCTGATATCTCAGGTGGTTTTTTTCTCTGCTTAATTTCCTTTTCACATTTTTTCTTTATTTGTTTACTCTTTTACGATAAGGGATTCCCCTTTCATATCTTCAGGTTTTCGGATCTTGAGGAGTTCCAGGAGAGTTGGTGCAAGATCGCAAAGTTTTCCATCCTTAAAAGCTTTAACCTCATGATTTCCTGCGTAAATGCATCTTACAAGATTTGAGGTATGTGCGGTATGAGGTTCTCCTGTTGTCGAGTTTTCCATCTGTTCGGCATTCCCGTGGTCTGCAGTTATGAGAGCTACACCTCCCACTTCTTTAAGAGCCGCTGCAATTTTGCCCACGCAGTTATCTACAGCTTCCACCGCCTTTGCTGCGGCGTCAAAAATTCCGGTGTGTCCTACCATATCCATGTTTGCTAGATTAAGGATTATCACATCGTATTTTCCTGACCTGATTCTCTTTATCACTTCATTCGTAACTTCATATGCACTCATTTCGGGCTTGAGGTCATAGGTAGCGATCTTTGGTGACGGAATTAGGCAGCGGTCCTCACCTTCATAGCATTTCTCCTGCCCTCCGTTGAGGAAAAAAGTCACATGGGCGTACTTTTCGGTTTCGGCAATCCGAAGCTGGGTTAACCCCTGCTTGCTCAAAACCTCGCCAAGTACATTTTCCAGTTCTTCAGGGGGGAAAGCTATAGGCAAATCAAGAGTTTCATCATACTGTGCCATACAGACATAGTGAACCTTCGGGTGTTTTTCCCTGGGGAAGCCTTCAAAATCTTTATTCACAAAAGCCCAGGTAAGCTGCCGTGCCCTATCAGGCCTGAAATTGAAGAAGATTAAAGAATCACTATCCTGTATAACTGCCTCGGGCTTTCCTTCTGAATCCATGATTATAGTCGGTTTCACAAATTCGTCAGTTTCTCCCCTGCCGTAGGCTTCAGAAACTGCAGTCTCCGCATCAGGAGCTTTGTAAGGGGCAATCCCCAGAGTCAGGGCATCATAGGCAAGTTTTGTCCTCTCCCAGCGTTTATCCCTATCCATTGCGTAGTAACGCCCTGATACAGTTGCGATTTTAACATTACCATTCTCCTTGCAAATAGCGTCAAGCTCCTTTATGTCCTTGAGGGCAGCTTTAGGGGGCACATCTCTGCCGTCCAGAAATGCATGTATATATACTTTTTTCAGCCCTTTCTCCTTTGCAAGTTTAATGAGGGCATAAATGTGAGTCATGTGGCTATGGACGCCTCCGTAAGAGACAAGCCCCAAGAGGTGCAGGCTTGAGTCGTTATCTCTGGCGTTTGTAATAGCATCCAAAAAAGCCGGATTTTCGAAGAAGTCTCCATTCCTGATAGCAAGGTTTATGCGGGTAAGGTCCTGGTAAACAATTCGTCCTGCTCCTATATTCAGGTGACCTACTTCAGAATTCCCCATCTGGCCTTCCGGAAGACCTACGGCTTCCCCTGATGATTCTAAAAGACAACAGGGATATTCTTCTATCAAGCGGTCAAGGTTTGGAGTTCTGGCTGCCAGGATAGCATTTCCTTCTCTGGCTTCCCTGTAGCCCCAGCCATCAAGAATTATGAGCATAAGAGGTCTTTTTGCCTGAATCATATGAAGCAAATTCCACACATGTTCATAAATAGCTTATTATGGAACCTCATATGACTCTGTGATGGCATAATTTAATATTATTATATGTTCTGATACTTCCACAGTCATTAATTATAGTGGGCTATTATAGTGGGATTACATGATTTCCTGTTGTAGCTACACTATCTATGCCTGGTACCATCGCGGCCCTCATACTTCTGGCGCTAACAAAAATAACTGCCTGTAGAATCATTCCAGCAAGCGAAATAAAAAAGTCTCTACCTTATCCCTATTCTTCTCATTTTAGACTTCAGGCCATAGCTGGAGGCGAACTCCTTATTTATTTTAATTACCTCGTCATTAAAGTATTTAAGGTCGTCCGGGATATCTCCAAGTGCATCGGCTTTATACTGTGTATCAACTAAAGTAGCAGGTGGCACAAACTTGCCATCTGCAAGCTTTACGCCTATAACTACCGCCCCATGTGCTACAAAACACTTCTCTCCTAAAGTGGATGCATGCACCACTGCGTTAAAACCTACAAAACTGTCATTCCCGATCTTCATGGGGCCGTGGATTACAGCGCCGTGAGCTATTGAAATGCGCTTTCCCAGCTCAATCGAACTGCCCTCAAGGCCATGAAAGATTACGCCGTCCTGAATATTACATTCGTCGCCTATGATGATGGGATAAGCTTCATCTGCCCGGAGTGATACTGCAGGCGCGACATAAACATTATCACCGATCCTCACATCCCCTATGAGTATAGCTGAATCATCCACATAAGCAGTTGCCGATACTGTCGGCATGCGCTCTGTGCTATTCCACGAAGTTTTTGGATTGCTTTTCAGCGTAATAACACCACCCCTTCAGGTATCCGGTATTCTCCTTAGAAAAAGTCACCACCAGTACTAATTCCCCCTCGAGAAAGGTTCTCAATAATCGATTACAAAGGACAGTAATATTTCTTTTGCTACGGTTTTTGATTAATTTCAGAGTTTGGTTTATACCGTAAGTCTGTAGAAACGACTTCGTATATTTATAACGAATAATACTGACAAATTGCCATCAGGTTTAAATAGGGGGGAAGCCGAGTAAAATAATGGGGGATTGGTGAAACTAAATTTACACAGGTCCTCGATAAGTAACGGTAACTATTCGGCCTGGGTAAAACAATACCAGTAGCCATATTTTTAATTTATGAACATCTCATGAATTAGATTTCAATTACTGGTTACTGATTTTGCTTTTTTCCTACCGGTTAGTGTTTTTACTAACTCATTCCATCAAAACCGACTTATTGATGTCGATTTTGAGCAGGCTGAATCTTACGAATTTGATCGGTACAGGCTTACGCATGAGATCTAAAACAGGTACAGTAAAATTGTAGTTCAATTTACACTTTAGACAGCTAAAAAGTTTAACGCCATTATTCTTCGTTTCAATTGCGTAAGTCTTTCGACATTTATTGTCTGCATTGAAAAGAATGAAATAATTTTCTTTCAGAGGTGTTAAACTTATGGCAGATGATGTCAGGATTTTAGGTATGCCCGCCGAGTCGGGACGGTGGATACTGGTTATTATAGGCACCATTATCGAACTCTGTCTGGGTGCCGTCTATGCATACAGTATACTTAGCGTACCGCTAAAGAAAATTTTCACAGACCCGGTATCAGCCGGGGGTTTCGGTCTAACGGTCAGTGCAATTGAGATGCAGCTACCGTACATTGTGTCCCTTGCCATGTTCGCTGTAACCATGCCACTGGTCGGCAGGTATATCGAAAGCCTGGGGCCCAGAAAAGTGGGAATGATCGGTGGGGTTATCGTAGGACTGGGCTGGATTCTAGCTTCTTTTGCAACCTCGCCGACAATGCTTGCGATTTTATATGGTGTTGTTGCCGGGGTGGGCGTTGGTATTGCTTACGGCTGCCCGATTACAACCTCTGCAAGGTGGTTCCCTGACAAAAGAGGTCTTGCAGTAGGACTTACATTGCTGGGATTCGGATTTTCTGCATTCGTTACTGGGAAGGTAGCGGATATGCTGACCGCAAACGTCGGAATATTCAATACATTTCGTTTCCTGGGAATTGGTTTCCTGGCATTGATCGTAGTTCTTTCAATGTTCCTGGTCTTTCCACCTGCAGGTTGGTGCCCGAGAGGCTGGAAACCCCCTGCACCAATTGGGGGAATTGCGAAGGTGGATTTCACCAGAGAAGAAATGATAAGAACTAGGAGCTTTATCGGCCTCTGGGTCTGCTACACTATAGGCGCTCTTGCCGGGCTCATGGCTATAGGCGTTGCCAAACCCGCAGGTATGGAGGTGGCTGGCAATGCAGGCATAGGTGAATTGACCGCAGGTGTGCTGATGACTAACCTCATTCTTCCATTTGCAATTTGTAATGCAGGCGGAAGGCCTCTCTTCGGCACGTTGACGGATAAGATCACTCCCTCAAAAGCGGCCATTCTATCATATATTCTGATTATAATCGCATCCCTGCTGGTATACCTGAATCCGGCTTCTGTCAGCATGTACACGATAGCGTTCTCACTACTCTGGCTCTGTCTCGGTGGCTGGCTGGCTATTGCTCCCGCGGCTACAGCTTGCTATTTTGGCACTACGGACTATGCACGTAACTATGGCTTGATCTTTACAGCTTATGGTGTCGGGGCTATAATAGGAAACCTGATGGCAGGCGCAGCAAAAGATATTCTTGGGGGATATGTCAATGTCTTCCCATACGTTGCCGTGCTGTCGGTACTTGGCATTGTCGTAGCTTTCTTAATGCTGAAGCCACCTGCAACGGCTGCCTCCAAAGCCATTTCTTCAACTGAGACAAAGAAATCTTCTATTTAATTTTTATTTTTTACAGCCTCAGGTATTGTGCCTGTTGAAAGGCTTAATATTATAAAAGAATATAAAATAAAATTATACAGCTCTCTGCTAAGTAAATCTCAAAATTTTTCGAGACAGGAGTTTAGCAGGGACTAGTCGAAAATATTTATTCATTTAAAAATGTTATTTACTAAAATAGATACATAGATACTTAGGGGGATAATAATGCCAGACGTTGAATATATGTTGTTCTGCTGCAGAGATCAGGAGCATAAGTGTGGCTTCCGTGTACAGGCAAAGACAAAGGAAGAAGCTATGGAACATGCCAGAGCCCATATGGCAAGTGAGCATGGCATGAAGGAGATTTCCGAGGAGACCGAACGCAGTATAAAGGAAAAGATAAAACCTGTGAAGGTCGAGGAGTGAGACCGAAGACCGGTATTTATATCTTCTGTCAGGTTATTTGCGCAGCCGCGCATCTCTCACCTGGAATCTCCGGGAATTGACACTGATATAAGACAACCTTCAGGTTTTACCCTCATTTTATTGCTCTGTGGTACAGTTACCTGCTCTGGCAGCAGAAACTATGTGCGCAACTATAGCCCGGTCCTCGCAGCCTGCTATATAGGTGCCATTATGTGGAAACCTGATTTTAGATGCGGCAAAAAATGCCCTGAGAGGATATATCAGTGTCTTTCCCCTGAATGGTTGTGCTATGGCAGCAGTATTATCACGATCTTCGTGATGCTGAAGCCACATTAGCAACTGCCCTCAGAGCCTCTACAGTCAACAGGCGAAGATCTCAACTTAAATCTTTTTATGACTTTTC
Source organism: Methanosarcina sp. MSH10X1 (assembly GCF_004099695.1). Taxonomy (GTDB): domain Archaea; phylum Halobacteriota; class Methanosarcinia; order Methanosarcinales; family Methanosarcinaceae; genus Methanosarcina. The sequence continues at coordinate 33,801 of NZ_SCHL01000011.1, forward strand.
CGGCTTCAAGGCTGTCAGTTACAGAACAGATTCTAACTTAAAATTATATTTTTCTGTTTTATTTAACTAATACGTCAAGCAAATGACCAGCTCTCGCTTTTTTTTATATAGCTGTATCGTAAACTCTATAACTATTAACTATGACATATCTTTTCAAGAGGTAAAAAACAGATCCAAAAACAGTCTAATATCTCACAATTAATTTTCATTAGGAGTTCAGGCTAAATCTTCGGTTAATGGGAAGGAGGATCTGATTTAATGAGTCAAAATATTAAAGATGTTATGAATATTCGTGATATTAAAATTACGGATTTATCCGCAAACCCCGCTCCTCTGGGTTTGATGGGCTTTGGAATGACGACTGTGTTGTTGAACATACACAATGCAGGCTTCTATCCGATGAACGCTATGATCCTTTCGATGGGCTTCTTTTATGGCGGATTGGCTCAGGTTATTGCAGGGATAATGGAATGGAAAAAAGGCAATACATTCGGAACTACAGCTTTTACCTCATATGGGCTGTTCTGGCTTACGCTTGTGGGAATTAATCTGCTCCCTGGGATTGAGATTTATTCAGGGTTTGCTACAGGGCCATTCCCACTTGCCGCATATATGTTTATGTGGGGACTTTTTACCCTTGTTATGTTTATAGGTACACTAAGAGGCTCAAAGGCTCTCTCTGTTGTTTTCCTGACTCTTGCAATTCTATTTTTCCTGCTTACAGCAGCTTTCTATCTTGGCGCAGAAGGTGCAGGCGCCGGAATCCTGAGAATAGCTGGCTACGAAGGGATCTTTACGGGACTTGCCGCAATATATACAGCCCTCGGTCAGGTGTTAAATGAAGCATATGGAAAGAAAATAGTTCCTTTGTAATAGTTATAGTCTATTTTTGGGCGATTTTGCCCTTATTTCAATTTTTGGCAGTTACCTGTCAGAATCTCCAGTGAGATTCCTTTTTTATTTCTTTCGGGCTGCATATTCGTTTGCAGGTTATCTTTTTCTTGTGCAGGATTTTAACCTTAATCATTCCTGAAGCGCCAGTCCGTATGTTTATTATTCCATAACTCGTCAGAATTCGGTTTTACGAACTGCTCCCACTCTTTTAAATATCTCCATCACAACAATAATAACACCGGCAATTATGAAGAAGCTGAACCACCTTTCAACCGAAACCGGACTTATGCCCAGAAGATCCTGCATTAAAGGCACATGCATGGAGAGAATATGGAGTCCCTGCATCAGTACAACGCCAGTGACTAACAAATAATTATTTCTTAGTGGTATCCGGAATACGGAGCGATATTCCGAGCGGCAGTTAAACACATGGAAGTTTTCAAAAAGCACCATCAAAAGTAGCAGGAGATTGCGCGATTCTATTTCTCCGTATCCCATAAAGGAAAACCATGCCCATACCGTAAATGCTACCGCACCTATGGTTATGCCCGAGATCAGTGTCTGCTTAATCATGAGGCTATTGAAAATCCCCTCTCCCGGCCTTCTCGGCTTTTTACGCATTGTCTCAGGTTCTCCGTCTTCAAAAGCCAGAGCCACTCCCTGAATTCCGTTTGTAACCAGATTAAGCCAGAGGAGCTGTACTGCGAGCAGTGGTATTGGCAGTCCCGCAATTAATGCCAGTATGAAAAGAACCACTTCAGCAAGCCCTGTTGAGATCAGAAGATAGGTAACCTTTCTAATATTGTCATATGCAACTCTTCCTTCCTCAACTCCCGCAACAATTGAAGAAAAGTTGTCGTCAGTCACGATCATCGATGCGGTATCCTTTGCGACATCCGTACCTGAGCCCATAGCCACACCGATATTTGCCCTCCTGAGCGCAGGGGCATCATTAACCCCATCCCCTGTAACAGCAACAAAATGACCCCTTCTTACAAGTGCATCAACAATTTCCATTTTCTGCACCGGGGTAACCCTTGCGAAAACTCTTGGCTTTTCGAGAGTAGCGATAAAAGCAGGAGTCTCCGGATCTTCCATTTCTTCCATCTCTCTACCTGTAATCATCTCTTCCATGGAATGGGCGATGCCAAGCTCGCTGGCTATTGCAAGTGCAGTCTTTGGATGGTCTCCCGTAATCATTACGACATCAATTCCAGCCTTTTTACAGGTCTCCACCGCTTCATTAACATCGGGCCTTACAGGGTCTATAAATCCTGTAATGCCCAGGAATGTGAGTCCCGGTCTGACAGATTCAAGGTCTGGGTCGGTGGTTACTTCTTCCGGAAAGCCATCAGCAACTACCAGTACACGATATCCTTTTTCCATCAAAGAGTTTTGTTCTTCATAAAGGATATCAGGATCGATTCGGGTCTCTCCTTCTAAAGTATTCATTTTTGTACAGTATGGAAGGACAGCCTCCATGGCTCCCTTAACGGCTACCCTCAGAGAACCTTCTTTTTCTTTCCTGTAGTATACGGCAGAGTACATTCTCTCGGACTCGAAGGGAACCTCAGCAACTATCTTTGCCCGTTCTCTGACTTCACGCGGGTTAATTCCCAGCTTAAACGCAAGCGCAAGGAAAGCGACATCTATAGCATCTCCGTGGTGCACCCACTCCCCTTCTTCCTGAAAAAGCGTCCCTTCATTACATATAGCAGCCGCCAGAGCGAGCCTTTGAAGCCCTGTCATCTCTTCTGTGCCAGAAATGCTTTTATTTTCTCTCCGGACTTCGCCCACAGGGATGTAACCTTCCCCTGAAACTTCAAAACTCTCGCCTGGGGGCAGCAGAACTACTTTCGCAGTTTGCTGATTGACAGTCAAAGTCCCTGTTTTATCCGTTGCTATTGTAGTGCAGCTTCCAAGGCTTTCTACTGCAGAGAGTCTGCGAACTATCACGTGTCTTTTAGCCATTCTTGTGGATGCAATCGAGAGTGCTACTGTGACCCCTACTGGCAAACCCTCAGGAATGGCTGACACTATAAGGGCTATTGCAAGGAAAAATACCTCAATAGGCGCTATCCCCTGTGCGAGGGCAATTGCACTCATCACAAAACTTGCCGCGATTACAAGGATACCTACTTTCTGGGCAAAATCCTCCATCCGTATAAGAAGAGGCGGCTTTGCAGCTTCTGCCTCAGTGACCGCACGTGCAATCATACCAACCTCAGTTCGGTTGCCGGTTGCAGTCACGACCCCGCAGCCTCGTCCTGTAATTACCGTACTTCCTGCATACGCCATATTGTGACGGTCGCTTACAGGTGTATCCTTCTTCAGAACGCTTGCGGTTTTCTGTACGGCAGCGGACTCCCCTGTAAGGAGCGATTCATCAATGGTAAGGTTTGTGGCATAAAGTATCCGGAGGTCAGCCGGAGTACGGTTTCCGGATTCGAGCAATACAATATCTCCGGGAACTATTTCTTCAGCAGGGACTTTCAGCTCGGTATTTCCTCTCCTGACCCGAGCCATTATTTTTAAAATTGTCTGAAGTTGTGATGCGCTCTGTTCCGCTTTCCATTCCTGAAGGGTACCAATTACCGCATTGATTACCACCACGAGGAAAATGAATGCCGCATCCTTGATGTCATCCAGGAGAATAGAGATAATCGCTGCTATGAGAAGGATATAAATTAGAGGACTTTTAAATTGATGAAAAACTATTTCTGCCAGTCCCGGAGGTTTTCTTGCCGGAAGGGTATTCCTTCCGTATTCCTCCAGCCTTAAGGTTGCTTCTTCAGATGCCAGACCTTCGGATGAGGTCATAAGCTTTTTAAAGACCTCTTCAGTTTGCAAGGCATGCCACGAAGTAGACTGTTCGGGCGTCGCATATTCCGTACGGTCTTCTGTAGAGCCGAAGTCCTCTGGAGGCTTCTTTAAAGAATGATTACCTTTCTTTTCTTTCGAGTCGGGTCTTTTACGGTCCCCTTCAGGGTTATCCGGGTCTGTCTGGAACATATATACCCCTTTTTCCAATATCCCCTTTTCGAAGGCTTGATCTCAAAATCCGGTCTTCTTTAACCTTCCTGCCTTTATTTTTTTTCCCTGCCCGATCTAACCAAAAACTGATTGGTCAGGTTTGCCTCTGAACCTGCGGCTTTAAAGCCCTTATTCGGGATAGAAGTACCATATAAAATCGAATAAATCTGCAATTAGCTGAGCACACTCAAAGTTAGTCCCCTTCGATACATGGATTGCTTATTATATAAATCTCATTTTGGTAATTGCAGCTTTTATACGTGTAATAACCTGAACAGCGTTCTAAATTGCGTTATTTATTCAGTCTATGACAAGAATAAATTTAAAAAGGAATTATGCCCGTTTTTTCCTTATTGTTTTACACAAACTCCAGGACTGAGATTTGATCAGGTTTCTAACTTTCCGGAACCTGCTTTGGAAAGTGCCAGTCCTGAGCTTTTACTTCAGCCTTTTAAATTGGGGCTTTCTTAAAGGTATATTTCCTTTAACAGGAAGATGAGAGTTAGAAAAACCATTATTAAACTTATATCTTTGAATTTCCCGGTTCCGACTTTTATTGCGGTGTAGGAAATTATGCCCCAGACAATTCCTTCGGCAATTGAATAGCTGAAGGTCATCACCAGAATGGTAAATGCCGCAGGGACTGCCTCGGTCCAGGTTTCAAAATCGAGATCTCTTAAGCTCTGGATCATGAAAATCCCTACCACGATGAGGGCTGGAGAAGTCGCATATCCCGGAATAATGGCTGCTATGGGAGATATGAAAACCGCAAGCAAAAACAGTACTGCTACTACAACTGAAGTAAGCCCTGTTCTTCCTCCTTCCTCAACACCTGAAGCACTTTCAACATAGGTAGTTACTGTAGACGTTCCCATGACTGCACCTGCACATGTGGCAACGGCGTCGGCCATAAGAGCCTGTCTGGCTCTGGGAAGCCTTCCCTCCTCATCCAGGAAATCCGCCCTGGAAGAAACTCCAACCAGAGTGCCTACCGTATCAAAGAAATCCGTGAAGAGAAAGGTGAACATGATTACGTAAAAATCAGGATTTGTAAGAAGCGAGAAGTCAAACTTGAAAGCAATAGGGGCGAGAGAAGGGGGCATTGAAAATAATCTTTCAGGAATTTCTACAATGCCAAGAGCCATTCCCAGAACTGTCACCGCAAGTATTCCCCAGAGAATTGCTCCCTTTATCCTGTAAGCCTGCAGCACTATCATAATGGTAAGACCAAGTATAGAAAGAAGTACTGTTGTTTCTCTCAGGTTTCCCAGAGTAACAAAGGTATTAGGGTCCTGGACAATAATCCTTGATCCCGTAAACCCGATAAAAGCAATAAAGAAACCAATTCCTGCACTTATTGCAATCTTAAGGTTTTTTGGAATTTCATTGACAACAGTCTCTCTGAATCTTGTCAGGGTCAGAAGAATAAAGATAAGTCCATCGATAAGAACCGCAGTAAGGGCAGCCTGCCAGCTTATGTTCATGCCGAGCACTACGGTAAATGCAAAAAAGGCATTCAGCCCCATTCCAGGAGCCAGAGCAAATGGGTAATTGGCCCACAATCCCATAATAAGCGTTCCGATTGCTGCTGAGAGACAGGTTGCAACCATGACAGCTCCGAAATCCATGCCTGTGCTGCTCAGGATAGTGGGGTTCACAAAAATTATGTAAGCCATTGTTACAAACGTAGTTAGCCCGGCAAGAGTCTCGGTTTTGGAATCGGTTTTATTCTGGCTCAGTTTGAATAGCTTTTCCAGGATTTCCATTTGTGCCACCCGGTAAACTTCTTTGATTTTATTGATTTCGGGGTCCGCAAGTATTCTAATATCTTATAATACGTATGCCAATATCTTTTTTATGGAATAACAAGAAAATAATTTTCTTATAATAATAATGGTTAGTTTACTCGGCTAGTATTAGTTCATTTCTCTAAAACGTAGTTGACTCCTCATATCTTATAAACATTGTAAAATCTTATATTGAGTAAATAATATTTGAAAGTCGTCCAGTATTACTTTTATGAGCTCCAATGTATTTTTCGGAAGTTTCGAACGCTTTCTCAGGTACAGACGAAAGAACACCCCTGAATTTAAGCAAAAAAATGCTACAACCGAACTCTTAAAAAGTTCCGTCCTGGTTGCGTTTTCAGGCGCATTAAGAATTCACATTGCTTTCCTCCTGCTTCAAATTGATTCCAGTATATTTACCTGCATTGCAGGAGGACTCGTAATCTACAGCGTATATACACTCGATAGGGCCCTTGGCTCTGAAGAGGATATTGTAAACCGGAAGGAGTTAAGTGGTTCAAGAAAGGAAATAGGGCTTGCAGCCTCTATGCTTACCTTTGTGATAGGAAGTTATGTACTGGCAAAAGAAGAAATGATTGCACTTGCATTCTTACCCTTGATAGTCGGTTTCCTTTACAGTAAAGGCATTAAGATTGGAAAATTCGTTTTGAAACTCAAAGGTGGACTTGGAGTCAAAAACTTTGTTGTAGGTCTCACCTGGGGTGCTTTTATTTCAGGACTTGCAGGCAGTACCTGTAAAAGTATGCTCCCTCTACTTCTAGTTTTTACTTTCTTTGGAGTTAAACTCTTTATCAATTCTGCAATATATGATTTTAAAGATATCAAAGGGGACGCGCTTGCAGGTATCAAAACTCTTCCTGTAAGCTTTGGGGCACGAAATACCCGAAACTTCCTTCTAGGACTGCATCTCCTCTCCCACCTGATACTCGGCATCGCTCTGATTAATGGGGTTCTTGGCCCCGAGCCTCTTATCGTCCTCTATAGTTTTATGGGCGGTCTGATCTGCATTCAGAACTACACAAAAACTGATGATGAGGAACCTTCTTTCCGGAAATTCGAAAGAATTGTTCTTGTGGATGGAGAATCAACTTCAATTGTCGGATTGAGAACGATTGCAGGTGCCTTCCTGGCATAAAATACGTATCTGGAATGGGATCTATGCTCAGGGTCAAAAGCAGTAAGACAGGTAGAATACCTCAGAGAAACCGATCCGGTTCCCAGAAAATCTACCGGGACAAAAATCAGGTCCCTATCTTTCCATCCAGTTTTAAGGATTCTTTACGGAAATTTTCAACAGGCTTTATAAATTCTTTATTTCAATTGAATTCTCTTTGTAATGCTTAAAAAGATCTTCTCCCCATTTGATTGATAATGAGTCAAAACCTATCAGATCATTTCGAGGATCAAAGGTTCCGTTTTTGAAGAAGAGCGAAAGGGATAGGAAGCGCTCTGTCACCACAAAGGCTATCTTTGCATTGTCGTATACATGGAAACTAGTGTGCTTGAATTTAAGGAATTCTTCAATCTCGGCACTATGCTCACTTTTTATTTTGAAAAATACATTGGGCGTAACAATTATGGAAACCGGAATGTTCCTGCGGGCCAATTCCAGGAACATCGAGGGATGGCTTGGAAGAAAAATGGACGCAAAACCCGAGAAGCGGGTGGAGGACAGCACATTCTCCAGAAATGCCTTATGAGTATCATAAATATGCTCGTGTTCATCTCTTACTATTCTGCATTCTTTAAGCTCCTGAATCCTGTTCAATAGTATCTCAGGAATTGCAGTAAGATCGTGGTCTCTCCAGAAATCTTCGTTTGTTTCTATTGCTTTGAGGGTATCCAGAAAGGGCTTGTAATATATTGCTGAAACTTTTCCGAGAGATGTTAATCGATACATTCCTTCCTGCCTGACAATCAAATTTGCGGTTTCCATTTCTTTAAGGCGAGGCAGGATTTCGGGTGACCTTACATCAAAATAATCTTTGATCTCGGAAAGAGTTCTTGGATTCTCCTGAAGTAAAAATAGAATATCCTTCCTTTTTTCAGAAAAGGTTAGAATGCTTAAAAGTCCGCTGGATTTCACTTCTATCAACCCATAATTTTCATATGCTTCTGGAGCTAATTGAGGCTTAATATTCGTAAATACGTTCTTCACTTTTGATTCACAATAAATAAAATTTAAGTTTTATATTCCTCTTATTTTTTATATTGATCTAAGGGTGCAGTTATTTCCTGTCGATATAGCAATGCTAGAATGCTATACGAATTCAATATATATTATCTTTTTCGAAAGTCTATTTAATTATCGGTGATTTTTCTCTTTTATTCCGGCTTGTAAGTATCAGTCTTTCGAAAACGTAAACCATCTTCCTAAACAAATTTTCCTCCAACCTCAAGAAACTTTATATGTCAATAGTATCAGATTATTTCACTAATATAAGTTCATAATTGGTCTCATGGGAGTATAGCACAACATGTTACTAAAAAAAATTAATATTTAAAATTGAAATATATAATAATAATTTAAAAGAGTGTTCAGGGGTTTGAATTAAAGATGTGTTCAATGGGACAATAAATAAAATTCATCTGCGCTAATATCAGGAAAGATCAGGAAAGCACTGAAATTTGCTTAAATCAAATTTTTAATTAAAGTTTTCCCTGCCCGGAGTTGGCAGGGTTGTTCGGATTCAGGCTTCAGCCTATTTGTTATTTCTAGATAACCTGAAAATGTTCTCAATGGAGGAAGTGGCGCATGCCTGTGAAAATCATGGCAATCCCGAGCCGATTTGCAGTAGCAATGACTTCGCCGTCCCGAATTGATCCGCCCGGAGAGACTATGTAGCGGATATTATTCTCTGAGGCATGAATTATGCTGTCATCGAAGGGGAAAAAGGCATCAGAAGCCATTACGCACTCTGATATAATTTTCTGGCAATAGGCTTCAAACGAGGTTGCAGGCTGTTCCCTTTTGTGAATCACTCTGAGGTTTTCCACAGCTTTTGTGGCTGCCAGTTTGCGAATCGAGTCAACTCTGTTCGGCTGCCCTGCGCCCATGGCAAGTACCATGAAGAATCCGGGCTCGTACTCGTGAGCAAGAATTACTGCGTTGGATTTAGTTGCCTTGCAGGCTTTCAGGCAGAATTCCGAAAGAGAGCGTTTTTCTTCGGGATACGGAACTTCGGTCACTGATTCCCATTTTTCGTAAAGGCCGATATCACGGCTCTGCTTGAGCATGCCTCCGATTATGTATTTATATGTGCAGTCAGTTCCGAAAACTTCTCTGAGTTCAGGCAGTTTGAGGAGTCTGAGATTTTCACTTTTGTTTTTCAGGTATTCAAGGGCATCAGGCTTGAAGTCAGGAGCAAGAATAATTTCCACGAATTTCCCATTCAGAAAAGTTGCAGCCTCAAGGTCAAATACTTCATTAGTGCAGATTATGCTTCCGTAAGCTGAAATTGGGTCTCCGTCCCAGGCAGCCTGAAGAGCCTGCAGGAGTGTGCTTCCGGTAGCAAGCCCGCATGGATTATTGTGTTTTACGATTGCCACTGCAGGAGAAGCATTTCCGAGTTCTTTGACTGTCTGAAGGGCATTGTCGGCGTCTATATAATTATTATAGGAAAGTTCTTTTCCGTGCAGCTGGGCAGCTTTTGCCAGGGTGGGGCCTTCTATTTCAGGATCTTTATAAAAAAAGGCTTTCTGATGCCAGTTTTCTCCATAGCGGAGTTTTACGCCGTCGGTGAAATTCAGGCGGAGTATATCTTCTCCGAGCAGGGTCCTGCTAAGGTAGGCATCAATGGCTGCATCATAATCCGCAGTATGCCTGAAAGCTTTAACTGCAAGGGCAGCCCGGGTTGACTCCGAGATTACCCCGGTCGAACGCAGTTCTTTCAGGACATGCCCGTAGTCCGATGGGTCGGAAAGCACTGTGACCGAACGGTAATTTTTTGCGGCCGAACGAAGAAGGGTTGGACCTCCGATATCTATATTTTCGATGGCTTCTTCAAGTTCCACGCCTTCTTTTGAAACCGTTTCCTCAAAAGGATAAAGGTTTACAGCCACTATATCAATGAGCGAGATATCTTCTTTTAAAGCCTGAGCCATATGTTCCTTGCTTTCTCGCAGGCACAAGAGCCCACCATGAATTCTCGGATGGAGAGTTTTAACCCTTCCTCCCATCATCTCCGGAAAGCCCGTAACCTCCGAGACATCGGCAACTTCTATGCCGGCATCGCGAAGAATTTTCGCGGTTCCGCCTGTTGAAATAATCTTCACGCCAAGTGCTTCAAGCCCGCGTGCGAATTCTGCAATTCCTGTCTTGTCTGAGACGCTGAGCAGTGCCCTTTTTACCAAAAAATCACCAATATACTTGCTTTAAAAATTCTTAGCTATATAACTTATGGTCTACATGTTATTTTATTAAAAAGAAGCGTTTTCCCTGGAAAACTGGACTTAATTCTGCAAACCCCAGTATTCTATCAGGGTGCTGCCAGAACTCTTCTGGGAATATAGTTCTTTAAGTTTTTGGTACTTTGCATGCATAACTCTATGAAATTAGACTATTATTTGCTTTTTTCAGGAAAAATCTTCAGGTAAATGCTTCTTCTCTGTAAAGGAGTCAGGTGAAATATCTATTCTTTGAATCAGCTCCGTAATTGGAATTCAGGTGAAATACTTATTCTTTGAAATCAGAATGGATAGGGGATGCATAGAAAATATGCTTTTAGGTCTTCTTTAATCCATTTCCGGAAATGATCTTGAAGGTTGGGGAGTTGAATGGAAAGGACATATGATATTATAATTCTCGGGACAGGCACTGCGGGCAGGACTCTTGCAGGCAGGGCAGGGTCATCAGCATTGAAATTCGCCATTATTGACTCAAGGGAGTATGGAGGTACCTGCCCGCTCAGAGGCTGTGACCCAAAAAAGACGCTTGCAAGTGTTTCTGAAGCCACGGACTGGAATAACAGGCTCATAGGAAGAGGTGCAGGGACAAAAGAGCCTTTAAAAGTTGATTGGCCTTCACTTATCAAATTTAAGAGAACTTTTACTGAAGGCTATCCCCGTGAGACTGAAGAAATGTTTACGGAAATGGGGATTGACATGTATCGCGGGAGAGCATATTTCGCTGATGAAAATACAGTCGTTGTAGGCGAAGATAGACTCAAAGGGGAACACATCTTCATTGCCACGGGTTCAAAGCCCAGGAAATTAGGCATACCCGGGGAAGAATATCTTACGACAAGTGAGGGTTTTATGGAAACTGAAAAGCTCCCCCAAAGGGTCATTTTTATCGGGGGTGGCTATATCTCTTTTGAATTTGCACATATTGCGAGAAGGGCGGGGTCTGAGGTTTTAATCCTGCACAGGAGCGAAAGGCCGCTCAAGCCTTTCGATTCTGATATGGTGGAGCTGCTTGTAAAAGCCTCAGAAGCATCAGGCATTAAAGTCCTTACAAATAACCCGGTGGTAGCTGTAGAAAAGGAAAATAACGGTTTTCTGGTCAGAACCGAACTCAAAACCGGAGATAAGTCCGAAACCCAGACTTTTCATGCGGATATGGTCGTTAACGGAGCTGGAAGAGTCGCTGATATCGAAGACCTGAAACTTGAAAATGCAGGCGTTAAAACTGAAAAAAAGGGTATTACAGTTGACAAACACATGCAGACTTCAAACCCCCGCATTTATGCCGGAGGAGACTGTGTGGCCGATGGAATGCAGCTCACTCCCGTAGCAACCCTCCAGGGAAAAGTCGCCGCATCTAACATTCTGGACGGAGATGGTGCCGAAATTGATTACACCGGTATCCCCAGTGCGGTCTTCACCATTCCTGCCCTGGCTTCGGTAGGAATCAATGCCCCTGAGGACAGTGATAAGTACAGGGTAATCTTCCGGGACCGAAGCAACTGGAATTCAACACGCAGAGCCGGATTTGAATTTGCAGCATCAAAGGTTATTCTTGATGAAACCAGTGACCGTATAATGGGAGCTCATATCCTCGGCCCGAATGCTGAAGAAGCCATAAATATTTTCGCTGTGGCAGTAAGGCTTAACCTCAGCATGTCGGATATAAAGAAAGTTATCTTCACTTATCCTACGGTATGTTCGGATATTCCTTATATGCTGTAACCTGGGGCAGGAAGCAGGCAATTAATATTACCAGGAATTTATTCAAGAAAGACAGTTTTAAATAAAGTTTCCGCAAACATATTATTCCCTACTGACACCTGAAAGCAAATCTGAAAATGGAGCCGTTATGCCTGAAAAAAATCCAGAAAAATCGGACACGCAGGACCTTGTTTCTGAGTATGATCTCCCTGACAATACTCATAATTTCGACCGAATCTGGGCTCTTCTAAAGGAAGAGTATCCTGATGTAAAACCCTCCCTTAATTACAGCAATCCCCTTGAACTGCTTGTAGCGACAGTGCTTTCAGCCCAGTCAACCGATGTCCAGATTAATAAAGTGACTGCGGAACTGTTCAAAAAGTACAGAACCGCAGAAGACTATGCCGGTGCAGACCCGAGGGAGCTTGAGAATAATCTCTACTCTACAGGCTTTTACAAAAGCAAGGCAAGAAACATTAAAGCCGCTGCACAGATAATTCTTGAAAAACATAACGGCGAAGTCCCGAAGACTATGGAAGAGCTGGTTACTTTGCCAGGCGTGGGAAGAAAAACCGCCAATATAGTGCTTGCCAGGGCATTCGGGATAATTGAGGGAGTTGCTGTAGATACACATGTAAAAAGGGTTTCGAGAAGGTTGGGATTCACTAAAAATTCCGATCCTGAGAAAATCGAAAGGGATCTCATCTCGCTTGCTCGAAGGGAAGACCTTGATTCGATTTCCATGACCCTGATTTACCATGGGAGGAAAATCTGCCAGGCAAGGAAGCCAAAATGCCCCTCCTGCGTTGTGAACCAGTTCTGCCCCTCAAGTATAATATTTATGGCGCGATACTATTCATAACCTTAGCTTTTTTAAAAATAGCTTGCCCGCAAGCCTTTTCAAAAAAGGCTTGAGCGAAAACCTTTTGAGAAAAGGTTTTATCGCAAACTTTTTCAAAAAAAGTTTGATCAAAAACTAATGCTTTATCGAAACCGGTGTAACCGGAGCGTGATCGACCGGCGCAACGCAAGCCTTTTACAAAAAGGCTTGAGCGAAAACTTTTTCAAAAAAAGTTTTATCAAAAACTCATGTTTTATCTAGACCGGTGTAACCGGGGCGTGATAAACCGGCGCAACGCAAGCCTTTTACAAAAAGGCTTGAGCGAAAACTTTTTCAAAAAAAGTTTTATCAAAAACTCATGTTTTATCTAGACCGGTGTAACCGGGGCGTGATAAACCGGCGCAACGCAAGCCTTTTACAAAAAGGCTTGAGCGAAAACTTTTTCAAAAAAAGTTTTATCAAAAACTCATGTTTTATCTAGACCGGTGTAACCGGGGCGTGATAAACCGGCGCAACGCAAGCCTTTTACAAAAAGGCTTGAGCGAAAACTTTTTCAAAAAAAGTTTTATCAAAAACTCATGTTTTATCTAGACCGGTGTAACCGGGGCGTGATAAACCGGCGCAACGGTTTCAACGCAAACTTTTTCAAAAAGGCTTGAGCGAAAACTCATGATTTATCGAAACCGGTGTAACCGGAGCGTGATCGACCGGCACAACGGTCGAGGCACAATGGTTTCGGCGCAATGCAAGCTTTTCCCAAAAAATGTTTTATCACAAACTTTTTGGAAAAAAGTTTGATCAAAAACGCATGTCTATTGAAAACCACATAGATGCGTTGTAAACCGACGCAATGCAAGCTTTTCCCAAAAAATGTTTTATCACAAACTTTTTTCCAAAAAGTTTGATCAAAAACGGTATTATTTCTTTAGTATTATTCCTTTAATCAGTATTGAGCAGTTAGATTGTAAGCCAGCATTAAGAGTTCAGGCTTTCTTTTTGAACACTTTTCCAAATCCAAAACTGATTGCCAGTACTGCAAGAGTTCCGGCTGCTATTGCTGCAACTTCTCCGCTTTTGCCCATGCCTTCAATTGAGTAATCAGGCATTGGAGAACTTATAACCGGTCCACTTTCTTCCAGGTCGGACAGTTTTGATTCATCGACCACGCCCGCAGCAGCACTCTCCAGTCCGTCTGGATCTGGTGAAGCGAGAAATGGGGCTAGTATCGCAATCATGAGGGCGACTGCAATCCCAAAATAAAAAAATTTTTTATTAGCTCTACCGCTCACGCCATTGCCTCCGTTTCAGCTCTCTCGGTTCTCGTGTTAAGATCGTCTTCAAGAAGGTCAGGCCGGGATTTTGCAATGGCTGTAATTGCAACCGAGGTAATGAGTCCTTCTCCTATGAAGCCGATGATAAGGTGAAATGTTCCCATAGCTATAAGTCCAGAAACCAGGGGGAAAGTGCCAGCCAGCCATAACTGGATAGTACAGGTAATTGCCGAAATAAAAAGTCCAAGCCAGGCACCTGCGAAAGCTGCAATATTTGCGCTCAGACCTCTACGGAGGATACTGTAAGTGTAATATCCGACAAATCCAGACACAACTCCCATGTTCAGGATGTTTGCGCCCATTGTAGTAATTCCTCCGTCAGCAAAGGCAAAACCCTGTACCAGCAGCACCAGCGTCAGCACAAGCACTCCCGCCCAGGGACTTCCGAAAACTATAGCTACAAGGGCTGCCCCGACCATATGTCCGCTTGTCCCCATCCCAATTGGAATATTCATGGCCTGGATTGCAAAAATCCCGGCTGCAAGAGCAGCAAGAATAGGCACTTTCATCTCATCAAGCTCGTTTTTTGCCCACTTAACTGACATTATAATAAATGGAAGGGCAAGAACCCAGTAAATTATTGCATGGTCAAGCGGTATGAACGAATCAGGTATATGCATTCATTTTCCCTCTTTTTACCCCTATCTCTTTTTTCCTGTCAAATCAAGCAGGAACCTTTTTTTACGTTGGAAAATATTCCTGAAACGAGGAATAGAAAACGTTCTAAATATTGAACCTGAAACTCTCTTTCAGCGAAGAACTTAATTTCCAAGAGTCTCTTACAGTGTTTCTGGTTACTGTTTTCAATGAATATTTTTGATAATAATAGATTGTCCAGTATTACATATATACGTTTTGATATTACTTTGTTCGACGATTTTTCGCTTTCATCTAATTGAGTATCTCTGTATTTATATATACGTCAAATTGCGTATTCTATATTAACGGTATATATAGAATTGAGTATTCACGGGTAATCGTTTAGTATTAAACTTTATAATCAATAATCTCACCATTTCGAAGCTCTTCTTCCTATTGACCTGCCTGAAAACCTTTTCATAAAGATCGGGAAAAAGAAAAAAAGGATTTTGAAAAATGAAAATGCCCGCAGCATGAGCCTTCAGACAAGAAAATGGATATATGCTATGCTCGCGGTACTGAGAAGCAAAAAGAGTATGTCCGTAGTCCGAATTTTTGCTCTGTAATATGCTTTTTCATGGCCGCTCCCATAACCTCTGCAGAGCATGCTGATATACGTCTTTTCTCCCTGCTCATACGAGCGCACGAAAATTGCACTTATACTGTGTCCTATTTGTTTGAGAATCCACTTCCTGGGCACCTTACTATTCCATATATTGAAGAGACGCGTCTCCTGTGCAACCTTTATTCTTTTCAGGACAGCCCAGAACAGGAAAAGATAGCGTACCATCATACTGAGGAGCAGGGTAAATTCCCTTGGAATCCCCATCCTGTCTGCGGCTGCAACCATATCCCTGAGTCGGGTGGTTGAAGAAAGCAGGACTATAGCTGTTATGCACACCAGAAACTTCGCAAGCAATGTACTCCCGAAAGCCAGTCCTTCGTAGGTTATGCTGAGTCCGAGAGGCAGGTCAAGCGGATAAGGTGTATAATTTTCCACAAAGGAAGGTCTCAGGAAAAGCTGAATAATGGCAATCCCGAGCCCGAAAGGTAAGACTGCAAGGATTCGAATGAGAAAATATTTTAAGTCCAGCCCTGCGGCAAGCACAAGGAGCATCAAATAGGCTTCTATGGCAAGAAGGCGAACCATATTTTTTTCATGAATCCGGGGCAGGCTAACTGCATAAACGATTATCGCAAGTGCAAAAATTAACTTTATCCGGGAGTCAAGCCTGTGCACAGGACTGTCTTTATATGATTCGCGTTCGATATCAGTAAGGGTTACCATTAAAAGTTCTCCTTTGAGGAAGAGTTTTCTCTGGTTTTCACTTCATCCCTGCCTTCTGGTTTCCGGGGCCGATAACCCTGAGAATTTCGTCCCTGGCTTTTTCAGCCGTTATCTGTATATTGACGTCGAGTCCTTCCTGCTGGAGCATCTCGAATACCTCAGCTACCCTGGGAAGCCTGAGATGGGCTTTCCTGAGAAGTTCGGGATCACTGAAGATCTCTTCCGGGGTTCCATCAGCTTCAAGCCTTCCATGATGGAGAACAAAAACCCTTTCCGCAAAATAAGGGACAACATCCACATCGTGGGTGGAAAGGAGCAGGGTAATTCCAAGTTCCCGGTTCATTTTCATAATCAGTTCAAGCACGCGGGCAGAACTGAGAGGATCAAGGCCGGCGGTTGGCTCATCAAGGACTATAACCTCAGGGCGCATGGCAAGGATGCCTGCAATTGCCACAAGCTTTTTTTGCCCTCCACTCAGATGATGAGGGGCTCTCTCCTCAAAACCTGTGAGTCCGACCATCTCAAGGGCTTCTTTAACTCTTACTTCGACCTCGCTTCTGGGCAAACCCATATTAATTGGCCCAAAAGCGATATCTTCCTCGACACTCGGCGCAAGCACCTGGTCGTCAGGGTCCTGAAAAACAATGCCTATGGTCTCCCTGCATACCCGGACATTCTTTTTAGTCACTTTTTCTCCCTTTACCAGGACTTCTCCTGAAAGAGGGCGCAGGATTCCATTAAGGTGTTTGAATAAAGTTGATTTTCCGGCTCCATTAGCCCCAAGCACTGCGACTCTCTCCCCTTTGAACACTTTAAGGTTGATTTTATCCAGGGCGTTTGACTCGAGATGAGGATATCTATGGCAGAGATCTTTTGCTTCCAGGATAGGAACAATGTTTCTTTCGGAACTGTTACCCGGTTTTTCGGAGCCTGATCCGGATCTATGATTCCTCCTGCCTGTTGTCTCTTTCGGGAAAATTGCTGCTTCATCGGGGTTATGTGGGGAATTCGGAATACTCATACTGAAAACGTCCTGCACGAAACTCGCGTCTAACTGCGGAAACTAACTTTTTTCAAAATAGTGCTACTATTAATGAAGTTATCTTTTTTATGCGTTATGGTTTATACTTTTCTGCTTTTGAAGTTTAAGAGATAATTATACAAATCTTCCCGGCATATTTTTTTCCAATGCAGCGTGTTGTTCTACATGTGGATATGGACTATTTTTTTGCAGCTATTGAAGAGCGGGAAAATCTCGGGCTTCAGGGAAAAGCCGTTGTGGTCTGCATGCTCTCAGGAAGAAGCGGGCTAAGTGGGGCTGTAAGTACCTGCAACTATATTGCACGGGAATCCGGAATCAGGGCAGGTATGCCCTGCTCAAAGGCAAAGAAACTGAATCCTGAGGCTGTTTTTTTACCTGTCAGAAAGGATTTCTACACTTCGGTTTCGGACCGGGTTATGGAAATTCTCAGAAGTTATGCGGATATCAGCGAGACCGGGGAGGCATTTGAGCAAATCAGCATAGATGAGGCATTCCTGGTAATTACCGACAGGGCAGGTGGGGACTTCAGCCTTGCCTATGAGACTGGAATCCAGATTAAGAATGAAATAAAGGATAAGGAAAAACTGACCTGTTCAGTAGGGATAGGTCCGAATAAGCTTATTGCCAAGATGGCTTCCTCTGTACAGAAACCTGACGGAATTACAGTTATAAGTCCGGACAAGCTCGAGAGCTTTCTCTGGCCCCTTAAGGTGTCTAAACTCTGGGGGATCGGAAATGTAACCGCAGGAAAGTTACAGGAAATGGGCATAGTCACATTAAAAGACCTGGCTGAGCACGATGTCATCGACCTGATTTCCACCTTCGGAAAAACCCGGGGGATCTGGCTTAAACAGGCTGCGGCAGGAATCGATGATTCTCCCGTAAAAGAAAGGGACGGCTCCGAGCAGATAGGGAGGATTGCAACCCTGCCTGAAGATACCCTTGATATCAACTTTATCTCTCAGTTGCTTGACAGGCTGGCAGGAGATGTAATCTCAAAACTCGATTCAAGGGGGCTCTCCTTCAGGACTGTAACCGTTACGGTCATAAATTCGAAGTTCAAAATGTATACCAAAAGCCGTACATTAAACCACCCCGCATATTCAAAGGAGACTCTTCTCGAAGTCGCTAATGAAATCCTGGATGAGTTTCTATCGGAAAGCAGGACTGAGTTCAGGCGTGTAGGGGTCAGGGTAGGGGAGCTACAGAAAACAATGGGTCAGAAAAGCCTTTTCGATTATTGAGTTTTCCTCTTCTGAAGTTTTATATTTATTCGGTTTGAGGTACAAAGTACTGTATATAACTCTGACCGTGCTTATATTCCCGTATTGTTTATCTGACGTTCCCTGCTTCAATTCGGGGAATCTAATATTTCTAATATTACATTTCTCCTTTTCTGTCAATTTCAAAGCATTTTTTCATAAAATTTATCAAACAAGAAATGTAATAATAATATGAGTTATATTTCAGAATTGCATCCATGACCTGAAATTCTACTCCCATATTTTCAACGGTGGCTACTTTTAATTTTTATTTTGTCAGAATGTGTAAATTGGGATAGGAAAGGACGGCTGCAGAAGAGACGGTTAGGAGAGAACTGTATGATTAAAAAACCGTTTACCATCCAGTTTCCGGAAAACCCGGTCAGCGGGTTTAGCTGGGATATCGCAACCAGTAATGGACTGCAGGTAACCGGGGACAGGTTTGTTCCCGAGGACGATGGAAAAATTGGCGGCGGCGGGTACCATATATGGGATATTCAGGTAACGTGCCAGGGAAGCCAAAAGCTTACAGGTACATACCGCAGGGGTAAGCAGATAGCGAGTTGTTTTGAAATTATTATTGATGCTGAGTAATACCCTGGTCCCCCGAAGGTTTTGATCCCTGCCAGGGATTTTCTCCGGCAAAGCCAGATCCGCCCGGCTTTGCTGGAGGCTCATTTTATTCCTTTTCAGATTTTTCAGGTTCTTTTACTCCTCACCTATTCTCTCTTCCCACTTCCTCTTTTTGAAGGCTGATCCTTCTGATTCGAGACAACCGACGAAAATTATATGAATTTAACAAGCGGACAGACTTCGATACATGCTCCGCAATGAGTACAGTTTTCTTTAATCCTTGCCTTCCGGTCTTTCATTTCAATCGAATTGTACTCACAATGCCCCACACAAACTCCGCATCCCTGGCAGAGCAAAGCCCTTCTTACCGAGAACTCAACAATTCTCATAAGCCCTTTCAGAGTTTTTTCATTGTCACTTCTCCCATTAACGTTTCCCGAGGCAAAAACCTGTGCTCTGGATTCTCCGAAAGTGACCGAGGCCGCACCTTCTATAAAAGAAACCTTCCCAACAGGGGAAAGCATTCCGCTTTCTTGCAGGGTTTCTATATCGATTGCCTGCCCGAAACTTCCATCTGAAGACATTCCTCCTGCCTTGCAGGGCCTGTATCCTGTTGCCACTTCAAAATGAAGTTCTTTCTGGACTTCCTGGGACGGGAGGAGGGAAATGCCTTTTTTCTCGGCAAGTGTCTGAAGAACCCGCGGATATCGCTTATAGCGCCATAAGCCGTATTTTACCCACTCAGCCGAGAGACCCATTTTTTCAGCATAGGCAAGGAGATGGGAGTTAAGTTTTTTTGCAAGTTCGGGGTGGCTTTCTTCGAGCTGGAAAAAGTCTGCAAGCGAAGAAGATGGGCAGAGCCAGCATCCCATTCTGTCATATCCGTGCTCGTAAGCCGGATTGTAGGGAGCTTTAGTCCTGAAAATATAAAACCAGATATGAAGGGCTGTCCACTCCTGAATAGGGGAAGCTCCTACCTGATTTCCTACCCAGGGGTTTTTCCAGACTTTCTTGCTGATTGAACGGGCGTGGGATTCGTACTGGCGCTGCCCTATGAAACTCAGGCATCCGCCTTCGTAATTCTCATCAATTAACCGGGTAATTGGTCCGAGTTTGCAGATCTTACAGCACCAGCGGGTATCCATGGTAGGGGGGCCAAAGACACCTATAGAATCCCAGAAAGAGTCTCCTGCACTTGCGGTCCTGAGCTCTTTCCCGTAGTGCTCAGCAACCTGTTTGACATTCTCAAGGGTTTCTGGAAACTCAAGCCCTGTATCTGCAAACATGATCTCGTAATCGTCAAGACTTTCGTGAACTAACTGGAGCACGGCAAGGCTGTCCTTTCCCCCGGAATAGGATACGCTTACTTTCAGATTCATGCTTCCTGTTACATTTTTGATGAAGGCGTGGGATTTTTCTATCATGCCGTCCAGGATTTTTTCGTTGGCTCTTACGGCATCTTCCCAGTTCTGACCCGCAGAATTTGTTTTTTGAGATTCTGGCTCTCCGCTCCAGCGCGGTTTTACGGCATGCCCGCGGGTTTCCTCACACATTTCCTTTCCCGCCATTCGGGCACGCCCACAACAGATTACCTCTCCTGCAGGGTTCAGCACAACGACCTCGTCCTCTTTCTGGATTTCGGGGTCTGCATCAAGAACTCCGGGAGCAAGGACACTTGCACCCTTTTTTAAAATGAAAGGTACAACGGACTGCTCGATAACGACCCATTTCTTCAGGGCCTTTATATCCTCTCCCTGGAAAAGCCTTCTTGCCCCTTCGAGCCTGGGAAGCAGGACCCATTCGCAGCTCTCGATTTCAAATCTGATAGATGCAAGCACTTCCCCGTCAACTATAATCTCATCCATACGGTCTTCGTATGGGGCTTTATTCAGCACTACCAGGTGCCCGTCGGCTATGAGGGGCGCATTGAATTGTTTTTCAGAAACCGAATTTATGCGTTTTATATCATAATCAAAAGCAGGGCGGATATCCCCTGGGGGGGTGACCTCGACCCTTTTTGTGTTTTTGCCGCATCCGCATCGTTTTCCCAGTACAGGCACATTACAGGCCTCGCACCAGTGCAGAAGCATTTTACCAAGATAAGCTGGTCTGGACATATCAAGCAGATTGAGATATGTTCCCCTTTAAAAGGTTTGTCTTTCCTGCAAATTTTTTCAAAAAAACGGCTTGATCACAAGCCTTTTCAAAAAAGGCTTGAGCGAAAACCTTTTGAGAAAAGGTTTTATCGCAAACTTTTTCAAAAAAAGTTTAATCACAAGTCTTTTCAAAAAAGGCTTGAGCGAAAACTCATGCTTTATCTAGACCGGTGTAACCGGAGCGTGATCGACCGGCGCAACGGTTGTGCTTGAGCGAAAACCTTTTGAGAAAAGATTTTATTGCAAAATTTTTCAAAAAATTTGGTCAAAAACTACTGCTTTATCTGAACCGGCGCAACGCAAACTTTTCCAAAAAAATTTTGAGTAAAATTTCCTTTAACACTTCTCGATAGCAGTAGTTAAATTATATACACTAAAACGAGAAACAATGTATGGGGGAATTTAATGGTAATTATAAAAGAAATCGATCCTGTGGAGTTCGGAAAAACTCTTTTGATCGTTCAGGGGACAATGGGTTTAGTTTTCGGGTTTTTCACAACAATTGCTACTTTCATGGGATTTTCCATGCCAAAAAGACTGGGAATTTTCTCCCTGATCTTCGGAAGACAGGCTGTATTCAGCTTACCGCTATTTTATGGAGTGTCGGGCTATCTTATAGGGCGTATTACGGCTGGCTTATATAACACTCTGATAGGTTCGAAAAAAGGGCTCAGGGTGGAGATTTTGCGTAAAAATACGGCCTTTAATAATGTTAAAACCTGAAGTTTCGCATCTCTTCAATTCGTCTTTTTCTGGTTTCTTTTATTTTAAGGAGATTGATAATAGCTAATGATCATTGGGCAGTGTTACGAATTTGCTGTAAATTCAAAGTTATTTTTTTGTACTAGGAGAAAAATCGTCACACTGCTGGTTTTTTCCCATTTTTCTTACTTTTTGTTCTTTGATTAGAAAATTTTCGAAAAATAGATACTCCTGGCTCAATCTTTAATAATTTTTGAAATCATTAGCTCTCTCTGTTTTTTGAGTATTTATAGTTATAAATACTATGATAACTATAGTGATTATTATGTCAGAAACCACAACCATACAGATTTCCAAAGACACTCGTGATGAGTTAAAAAACATTGGGAAAATGGGCGATGACTACAATACCGTTATACGAAAATTGATCCATGAACACAACTGTAATAAACTTATAGACGAAGGCGATAGGCTCATAAAAGAACATCGTGACGAGTTCGTGAGCATCGATGACCTTTAAAGTTCTGATCCACCCTAAGGTCTTCGAAAATATTCCTGTAGATCGTAGGGATCAAATAAAAGAGGCACTTCAAGAACTAAAAGACCCCCTGCCAGGGGGAAACAAAAAAGAAGTAAAAGGAAGTCACAAAACAGTTTATAGGCTTCATGTAGGCGATTTTCGCATTTTATACGAAATTGATTTTGAACGAAACGAAGTTCTTGTTTTTAATATAATAACGGCTGAACAGGCGCATAAGAAGTACAATCATTTTAAATAGTCCCAAACTTTTTTCTCACTTACCCTTTCTTATTTTTATTCTATAAGTTTCCTGCCGTGTCGCATCATATAGCGGTTGCATTTTTTGAAATAATCGCTGTTACAGCGTTCTTTCTTCTCATTTCTTCTGGATAGTATTTTACTTGAAGAGCTATACAGCGTTTCGAGTTTTTCTGGTTGTATTGTTATCAGCAAGCCATCTACCATTTTCCCAGCTGGCCTGGTTGGCCTTTCATAATAATTACAAGGTATTTTTATGTCTCCTGTCACTTTTCTATGCGATAATTTAAGCTTCTTTTTTCCTTCGGGTTTCTGGGTTACTATCTCCCTCTCTTCCTGGATTATATGCGCCTCTCCTGGGCTGCTGGCTGGCTCTTCTTCTCTTCTTTTGCATTCTCTTGAGTTCTGAAGATGCAGGTATAAGAATTCCGAAGCCAAACCCTTCAGGTAGTTTTTAAATTTATGCCGTTTAGAAAAACTTCGACATAAGGGACGAATCTGAAGCACAATGCTCCAAAAAGTTGCATTCCTTACAGAATTTCTCTTCTTTTCTCTCGGGCATTAATCCGGCTTTAATTTTCTCAACTTCCCTGCTGATTTTGAGAACTTCCCGCCTGTCCGAGCTTCGAACAACTACCCGTCTGAGAAGACCGAAGCTCACGTACTCTACAAAAGCAAAAGGAACCTCTTTCCCATTCTGGGCTTCAAGAAGCATGACAAGAGCTGCGGCATGTATCCGGTCAGAAGTCCATACTCCCTGTTCAGGGCAGCTTCCCGGCTTTAAGATTGACGGAACCTGCGCGCCTTCAAAGCAAACCAGTTTGGAGGGAACACCTTTAAGATTAAGTTTCTCTGAGGAAAGGAAGGGCTCGGTTTTAACAGGGTTGAATGCCGCAAGCATGGGCTCTTTCCCATATTCCTCAAGTGCCCTCAGAAGATTGGCTGCAATTTCAGGAATTTTGGTTCTCGCCTGCGCTTCTCCTACCTCAAGAATTTCCTTTGTGGCATCGGCAAGTTCCCGTGGAAACAGGAGTGGCAGATCCCTACATGTCTGTGCCAGGGAGGTTTCAAGCTCTTTACGAAGGTTATCGGCGTTTAACGAACACTTTCTCAAAATTTCAGGGTAGGTCAGGGAAAGTTCTTTCAGGATCATTCTTTCGAGCCTCTGCCCATTCATTTCTGGGAAGAGTTCAAAGCCCCGATTGACAAAGTATACCTTTCGCGGGCAGTTGGCATATAATAGAAGATCTGATACATTTATCTCCGGATTTGGTGATTCGGCTGGCATCAGATAATAATTCTTTTGCAAACTTTATATATTTTTTTGAAAGTTCTCGCCGTAATTCAATAGAACTTCTGCGACAATTGCCGAACTCATATTCGTTAGATATATATGGTAATGTTTCCTCTTAGAGTACGTGAGTCATGACATCTAATGAATCCTCGGAAAATCTGCGCAATCGCCTTGCAGAAAAAATGGCTGGAGATATCACTCTCTCGGAAAAACCGGGTGAGTCACTCAAAAAATGGAGGTCGAATTTCGAGATATCCCAGACCGATATTGCAAACTACCTTAAGGTTTCCCCTTCTGTTATTAGTGATTATGAAAGCGGGAGACGTAAGTCTCCAGGAACATTGATTATCAAGAAAATTGTGGAATCTCTTCTTGAAATTGATGCTGATAGGGGAGGCAAAAAGATTCACGCTTATGAATCAATACTTAACGCCGAAAGCAGTACAAAGTCCATTTACTCAACATACGAGTATACCCTCCCTATACAGCTTGCTAAATTAGTCAATCTTATCGAAGGCGAGATTGTCTACAAAGGAGTTGAGAGACCTCTCTACGGTTTCTCTGTTGTTGACAGCCAGAGGGCAATTCTGGAGCTTTCCTCCCATGAGTTCCAGAAACTCTATGGCTGGAGTACGGACAGGGCTATGGTCTTTACGAAAGTCAGCACCGGGAAATCCCCAATGGTAGCCATCAGGGTTACCAACCTTAAGCCTGGCGCGGTGGTACTGCACGGGCTTCGAAAGGAAGAAGTAGAACCCGTTGTAATCAAAATGGCGGAAGTTGACCGCATCCCTCTGGTCGCAACTACAATGGATCTCGACCAGATCGTCCAGTTACTGAAAAAATACAGTCAATATTATGCCAGGGAATAAACCGCCCTGAAACTGATGCCCTGAAAAATTCAAAAACAGGTGAAAATAATGGCTATTGGAATTGTATCTTACGGTGCTTATGTCCCCCGATACCGTATAAAAATTGAAGAAATCGCCCGGCTCTGGGGTGATAACGCAGAGGCTCTTAAAAATGGCCTCATGGTATATGAAAAATCCGTGCCTGATATCGATGAAGATGCGGCAACCATAGCTGTGGAAGCGGCAAGACACGCGATGGCAAGAAGCGGAGTCGATCCAGGCCGGATCGGGGCAGTATACACCGGCTCGGAGAGTCATCCTTATGCCGTTAAGCCGACGAGCACAATTGTTGCCCAGGCTATAAGAGCGACTCCGCACATGACTGCAGCAGACTTTGAGTTCGCGTGTAAGGCAGGTACGGCTGCAGTTCAGGCCTGTATGGGTTTGGTGGGCTCAGGGATGGTCGATCTGGGCATGGCTATAGGAGCAGATGTTTCCCAGGGAGCTCCAAGTGATGCGCTTGAGTACACTGCGGCTGCAGGTGGAGTTGCCTGTCTCATCGGGAGAAAGGAATCCGAGCTTGCCGCAATAATTGAAGACACTTATTCCTTTACAACTGACACCCCTGACTTCTGGAGAAGGGAAGGAATGCCCTATCCTGAGCACGGAGGCCGTTTTACAGGAGAGCCCGGTTACTTCAAACACGTAACTAACGGCGCAAAAGGACTTATGGAAAAACTCGGAACTAAACCTGAAGATTACGATTATGCGGTTTTCCACCAGCCAAACGGCAAATTCCCGAGCAAAGCCGCAAAAACCCTGGGCTTCACTAAAGCTCAGATTACGCCGGGGCTCGTAGTTCCAAAGATCGGGAATACATATTCAGGTTCCTGCCTTATGGGGATTGCTGCGACTCTGGATCAGGCAAAACCAGGGGATAGAATTTTTGCAACTGCGTTTGGGTCAGGTGCAGGATCTGACGCTTTTAGTATAACAGTTACAGACCGAATCGAGGAAATCCGAAACAGAGCTCCGACGGTTTCCGAACTGATTAAGGACCCAATATATATCGACTATGCAAGATATGCCAGGCATAAAGGGAAGATTCGCCTGGCCTGAAAACGGAGTGAGTATAATGAGAGATGTAGCAATTGTCGGAGTAAAAAATACCAGGTTTGGAGAACTCTGGGAGCGTTCCCTGAGGGATATAGTGGTAGAAGCCGGCATAGGAGCAATCGAAGACGCAGGTGTTAGCGGAAAAGAAATCGATGCTCTTTATGTAGGAAACATGAGTGGAGGCCGCTTTATTGAGCAGGAACATATAGGGGCTCTTATTGCGGATTATTCCGGGCTTTCCAGGAACCTGCACGTTCCCGCCACGCGAGTAGAGGCTGCCTGTGCCTCAGGCGGGCTTGCCCTGCGGCAGGCTATTATGGCTGTGGCATCCGGTTACAGCGATATTGTGGTTGCAGCGGGAGCGGAGAAAATGACTGACGTCGGGTCTGAGGAAGCCTCTTCAGCCCTTGCGGCGGCAGCTGACCGGGAATGGGAAGGTATGGCAGGAGCAACTTTTCCGGGACTTTATGCAATGATCGCAAGGCTGCACATGCACAGGTACGGAACTACCAGCGAGCAGCTTGCCGAAGTTGCCGTAAAGAACCATAAAAACGGATGCCTCAATCCCATTGCCCAGTACAAAAACATAATTACTGTTGATCAGGTGCTAAATTCCATTATGGTAGCGGACCCTCTGCATATTTTCGACTGTTCCCCCATCACGGACGGAGCCTCAGCCCTTGTACTTGCTCCTGCGGAGGTTGCCCACAAATACACAGACACTCCCATTTATATCAGGGCAACTGCCCAGGCAAGTGATACGATTGCGCTTCATGATCGTCGCGACCTGACAACTCTTGATGCAACTGTAATAGCCGCAGAGCGGGCATATTCCATGGCAAAACTGAAACCTGAGGATATCGACCTTGTGGAAGTGCATGACTGCTTCACCATTGCCGAGATTTGTGCAATTGAAGATCTCGGGTTTGCAGAAAAAGGGAAAGGCGGAATCGTCACGGAAAACGGCGAAACTGCAATTGGAGGCAGAATCCCTGTGAACACCTCCGGCGGGCTCAAAGCTTGCGGACATCCGGTGGGCGCAACAGGAATAAAACAGGCTGTAGAAATCGTAACCCAGCTGCGCGGAGAAGCAGGCAAGCGACAGGTAGAAGGCGCAAAATACGGCATGACCCACAATGTCGGAGGGTCAGGCGCAACAGCAGCAGTGCATATCTTTTCGAGGGAGAGGTGATATAAAATGTCTTCCGTTCCTAGATTCTGGAGAAATCTCGGCAGCCGGTATAATCTTGAGGGTACCCGCTGTAAAGAATGCGGGGAGCATTTCTATCCCCCACGCAATGTCTGCGTAAACTGCAGGCGGGAAGGCGAGATTGAGCCTTACACCTTCACAGGCACTGGCGAGATCGTAACATATACATTAATTCACACAGCTGCGGAAGGGTTTGAAAATCAGTCCCCTTACACTCTTGCAATAATCCAGCTGGATGAGGGGCCCCGGTTGACCTCCCAGGTCGTTGGTGAGCCCGAAAAGATGCATATCGGAATGAGGGTTAGACCCGTATTTCGTAAGCTCGGGGAAGACGGCGAACGCGGTATGATCTATTACGGTACCAAATTCGTTCCCGCAGATGCATAAAAGGATCAATAAAGATCCACAATAAGATCCGGATTTTCCGGATTCTATTTTTTCAGCTGATTTAAGCAAGATTTTAGGAAGGCAGGCACTTAATCTTAAGTGTTTAGCCAACCTTAACCGGAAATAACTGGAGATGTGTGGAGACTATGATTGAAATCGAGGTCAAGGTCAAACTAGACCATTCAAAAGCCAGCCCCGTCCTCAAGAAAATAGGGGCAGTAAAACTCGGGGCTGAGAGCCAGTCCGATATTTATTTTGCAGCTCCTTACAGGGACTTTGCGAGAACCGACGAGGCGCTCCGAATCCGTTCATTAGATGGCGAGGCTGTACTGACCTACAAAGGCCCCAAGCTCGATAGAGTTTCCAAAACCAGGAAAGAATTCGAAACCTCTGTAGATGAGGCTGCCACAATAGAAATTTTGCATGCCCTTGGCTTCTCGGAAGCCGGAGTAGTCCGCAAAAAAAGAGAAGTTTTCACCGCAGGAGAGATAACCGTCTGCCTTGATGTGGTTGAAGGGCTCGGAGAATTTCTTGAAGTTGAAATCGTGGCTGAAAATGAAAATGAGCTTGAAACCTCAAGGGCGAAGTTATTTGAACTGTTAAAACAGTTTGGCGCCGGGGAAAAGGATTCGATTAGGACTTCTTACCTTGAGATGGTACTGGAAAAAGATAAAAGTTAATACATCTGGTTGATGTATGTGCCATCCTTCAATGCATTTCGTGCCATTCTTTATTAAGTCTGAATAAGTTCTTCTTTAACTTTTGTTATTTTCTTCTTATGTATATGACTGCTCCAAGAATTATTACAAGCAGATAGATAGGACTCATGAAAGGAGTAGTGTTTGATTTCTGGGTTTGATTGGAACTTTCTTTCTGCTCGTCTGCTGTTTCTGCGTTCTTTGTCATTCCGGTGTCATTTGTTTGATTTCCTGTTTGATTTCCTTCTTGCTTGCCTGCGAAGTCTGCATTTTCTATTTGTTTAGTCTCATCCGTTTTGTTCTCAATTTGGTTTTCTTCCAGCCACTTTCCCTGAGCTTTCAGTTCCTTAATTACTGTATCTCTATCGGTAGCCGGGTGTTTCCCTGGAAAACCAAAAATAACATTGAAAAGCTGTTTATCTGGATCTACTTCTTTTAACATTATAAGTACGGATTCGTTCTTGGTAAACTCCGCTTCATCTTCAGTCCATTGAATGCTTCCTGTTTCAGTTCTTACTTTTATAGTCTTTGCAGGTAGGGGATTATAGAGCCACTCATTAACTGTAATTGTAGTAATCGTGTATCTGCCATAATCAATTACCTTACTCACTGTGCCAACCACTATGCGGTCAGAGTTATTTACCTGATACGGGATTTCCGCAGTTTTTGCATCTAACATAGCTGCTGCGAGGTTTGGAACTAGAAGAAGTATCAAGATCGTAAAAAGTATAGAAAGTAAATTTAGGCATTTCACTAAAATTCTCCTGTTCTTTATTTAATTTTAATGAATAGGTTGTCGAGATCGTGGGCTGGATTTTTCATGATTCATTGTAATAGCTGCCTGTTTTTCACCTATTCAGGAAGATTAGTCTAGCTCCACTAAGGCATAAATACAAAAGCCAAAAGAGGAGACTTATCAGACAACTTATCTTCTATTCATAGAATGTGATAAATCCATAAAAATGTTCGTTTATATCAAAAAATCAATTTTGTTTTATTCTAAGATTACATTTTACACTATCTTTGTTACATTTGACTTCAAACAGCCTTTTCTGCAAAAAAAGAAAAAAAGCAAAAAGCTGAAAATAAAAAGAAGATATAGAAAAAAAATAAAAAAGAAAATAAAAAAAGATGAACACTTCTTCAGAAAATGGTTTCAGCGTATTCTTGAACCGGGCTTTATCTCTTTGTCCGGCATAAGGGCTGCTACAATATTAGCTGCACAATCGTCGGCTGCAAGCATCATGCCGTTTGATTCTACTCCGCAGAGTTTTGCAGGTTTCAGATTGGCGAGTACGATTACAGTTTTCCCTACAAGCTCTTCAGGAGTGTAATACGAAGCCATGCCTGCAACAAGCTGCCTTGGCTTTTCCTCGCCGATATCCACCTCAACCCGAAGAAGTTTTTTGGACTTTTTCACGGGTTCGGCAAGTAAAACCTTTCCTACGCGAATATCGAGTTTCGCAAAGTCCTCGTACTCGATCGTGGGAAGGATTTCTATCGACTCGGTAGATTCAGCTTCGGCTTTTCCCGCTTTTGCGGCTTCCTCGGCAGTGCCCATTCCTTCGGATTTGGAGGATTCTTTTTCCTCTCTCTTTCCTGCGGTTTTCTTAGCATCGGCAGCTTTTACCCTCTGGTTTGCGATCTCTTCCATTTCCCCTATCCTGTCATCTTCGAGTTTGGTGAAAAGGATATGGGGCTTTGCAAGCGTTGTGCCTGCTTTTATAGGCATGAGAGCTTCGTCATAAAAGGTGGTGTGCAGGTCTCCTTCCTGGCCGAGTTCTTTCCAGGCGGTTTCCATGGTTCCGGGAAGCACAGGCTCAAAGATAAGGCTGAGAGCTTTTGCAAGATGGAGGCAGTTATAAAGCACCTGCCCGCAGGCTGCCTTATCCTGTTTTATCAGGCTCCAGGGCTCGTGGGACTGGAAGTAGGTGTTTCCGAAAGATGCCAGAGCCATTGCAGAATCAACGGCTTTCTTGAACTCATATTCAGCCATTGCTGCTTTTACTTCTTTTAGCGCTTTTTCTATCTCTCTCTTTACTTCAGTGTCGAGTTCCCCGGCTGGAACTTCCCCGTAGTTCTTAAAAGCGAAAAGCATTGTGCGGTACAGGAAGTTCCCCAGTACGGCTACAAGCTCGGTATTAATCTTTTCCTGAAGCACGCGCCACGAGAAATTCAGCTCCTTTGTGTGGGAAGTATAGCTTGCCAGATAATACCTAAGGAGGTCGGGATGGAAGCCGTGGGCAAGGTAATCCTCCCCTACCCAGACCACATACCCCCTGGTCTTGGAAAACTTCTTGTCTTCAATTTTGACCATACCTGAAGCTACAACAGCAGTAGGCACCGAGTAGTCCGCACCTTTGAGCATTGCCGGCCAGAAGATACAGTGGTGATAGGTAATGTCTCCGCCTATGAAATGGACAATTTCCCCGTCATTTTTCCAGTACTTCTCCCAGGAATCTCTGGCTTTTGCAGCCCACTCCTCTGTAAAGGCAATATATCCTATAGGAGCATCTACCCACACATAAACCACAAGGTCGTCATGTCCAGGGAATTTTACTCCCCATTCCAGGTTCCGGGTAATGCACCAATCCGTAAGCCCCTGTTTTACCCAGCCCAGTGCGTAATTTCTTGCATTTGTGGTCCCACCGAGGTCATTTGAGAGATAGCCCATCAGGTAATCGCTGAAATTGGAAAGCTTGAAAAAGAAATGTTCCTGCTGCCTGTACTCGGCGGGTCCTCCGCAGATTGTGCAGACCGGGTTCTGAAGTTCTCCGGGCTCCAGGTGTTTCCCACATCCCTGATCGCATTCATCTCCTCTTGCAACTTCACCGCAGTGAGGGCAGGAGCCTTCTACATACCGGTCAGGGAGAAAACGGTTGCATTTGGGGCAGTAGGCAATTTCAATAGTTTTTGGGTATACGTAGCCTTTTTCAATCAGCCTGTTGACTATATCCAGGGTTCTATTATGATTCTCAGGATCATCCGTTGTTCCAAAAGCATCAAAGTAAACTCCCAGCTGTTTGAAAGTCTCGTCAAAATGTTTGTGATATGTCTCCACAAGCTCTTTAGGAGTGACCCCGAGTTCTTCGGCGTTTACGACAATAGGGGTGCCGTGAGTGTCCGAGCCGCAGACAAAGGTAACGTCCCTCCCTTCCTTTCGCAGGGCACGGGCAAAAATATCAGCGGGCACGTAGGTCCGGAGATGCCCGATATGAGCCTTGCCGTTAGCATAAGGCAGGCCACAGGTGACAAGTACGGGTTTACTGGATGATTCTGGCATTCTTATCTCCATATATTTTTCATGAGTATATTCCTTTTCCATAACCGCAATTCTGAAATATATTTCGCTATCTTTTGATAAAACTTTTTCAAAAAAAGTTTGTCTCATTGTTTTTAACCAAATTTTTTTGAGAGCATTTTCGATCAGGCCCATTTTGAAAAGCTTGCATTGAAACCGTTGCCCCGAAACCGTTGCGCCGGTTTATCACGCCGCTTTGCCGGTTTCGATAAAGCATGCGTTTTTGATCAAACTTTTTTTGAAAAAGTTTTCGCTCAAGCCTTTTTTGAAAAAGTTTGTTTTACAAGGTAACCTATTTGAGGGATAGTAAATAATCCTATATAAAGAAGGATGGATTGTAGAGACAGATTAATAAGGGCTCTGACAATTCAGGCTGTTAGACAATTCTATTGTTGCGAGCTTTTGCACGTTCTCCTTCCTCCATTGCCAGCTACCTTAATATATTTGCTCTCTTAATTGAAATTTCAACCACGCTCAAACCTCAGGTTAAAGCGAAGAGTTCAAGATATGCGGTTCTATCAGACATGAACGATAAAAACATAAACCCTGATGATATGAACTCAGAAGAGCTATCTGGAGATGACAACTTACAAAATAATTTTCACAATGGAAAACAGGACTTCATCTCTGATAACACAGCTTACGGTATGAGCAAAAGCTCCTCAGGTTCAGGCTTTGGCGCTGGTGGGTCGGGAAAAGCAGGGAATAAGGGAGCTTCCTTTGAAAATTCTCAAAATAAAGAAATTGAAAACAAGAGTTTAAGCATGAATTCCAATCCGCCTCCACAGGGAAAAAAACATGGCTTAATGCCCTATCTGCTGGTAGTACTGGCTCTAATCGCCGTCATACTTGTAAGTATTGCGGTCATTTCCTTCAGTTTCGGTGCCGGAGGAGATCTGAGGAGTTCTGAGAAGGTGGCTGTTATCTATATTCAGGGTACCATACTTTCCGGGAATGTTCCTGCAGGACTTGGCTACGCAACTTCTGAAGAGATTTCCGAAAGTATCCGCAGGGCTGCCGCAGACAGCGGAGTCAGGGCAATTGTGCTTCGGATTAACAGTCCAGGAGGGTCTCCGGCAGCAGCGCAGGAAATTACAGGGGAAATCGAGAAAGCCAGGGCAAAGGGAATCCCTGTTGTTGTGTCAATGGGAGATCTTGCTACCAGTGCTGCATATTATATCTCTGCGCCGACTGATTATATTATTGCAAATCCCTCTACGAATACCGGGTCTATCGGAGTGATCTGGGTCTTCCAGAATATGTCTGCCTCTTATCAGGAAGAAGGCATAGACCATTACATTGCAAAATCCGGAGAATTAAAGGACATGGGAAGCACATGGAGAGGGCTTACTGATGAGGAAAAAGAGTACGCTGATGCTGTGGTTCTGGAAAGCTACGAAGATTTCATAAATGAAATTTCCGAAGGGCGCAACATGTCCAGAAGTGAAGTAAAGGAACTTGCTGATGGTCGAATATACACCGGAGCCAGAGCAAAGGAACTCGGGCTTGTGGATGGGTTCGGAAATCTTTATGATGCTATTGACAAAGCTGCAGAACTAGGAGGAATTGAAGGGGAGCCAAGAATAGAATACATGAACAGGGCAAGTCTCTCAAGACTGCTTCTGGGTTCGGGCTCAGGAGGATCTAATGAAACTGCCGGGCAGTTCGTCAGCTACTTTGAAGAAAGTCCATATGGAAAAATCCTTGCCTGAAATTGCTAACTGCGTATAAACTTTAAAAGGATTCCTGTAGCAGGTAAATAACTCAAAATAAAGAAAATTAAGGAATCCCTTATTTTTTCCTTTTAATTTTTGACCTTTCTTTTCTTTTTTCTTTAACTTTCCTTCGTGCTCCCCGCTTTTCTCATGCAGATTTTGTCCAGCAGCAGAATATTGTCAAGCATCAGGGACCCGCTCCATCCTAGAGGAATTGCCCAGGCAGGTTTGCCTGTAGACTGATCCACCTGTTCCGGGAGAAGCCCTGTACTTGTTGCTCCGGCAAGAGCCCATTTAAGACATTTAATTCCTTCACCGGTCAGATTTTTCATGTTCTCATCATGCCCGCCTTCTTTTTTGTCGGGAATCTCCTCTGTAGAGGCAAACATTGCTTTCTCATACGGGGTGTCAAGGGCAAGGGCAAACATTGCTTCCGAAAGCCACAGAGTTGTTACTACCCAGGGGTTTCCATTCATGTAACTGTCATTTTCATACCTTTTGATGCCGTAGTTGAGATTAACAGGTATTGATAGCTTTTTCTGGATGTTCTCTATCATAAACTGGATCATATCTCTCTCTATGGGATCTTTAGGAGATAGCATTCCGAATGGAACATAGGTGCCCAGAATGCTTGCATCAATAGTTTTGTCCAGTTTCTCGTTAATAACTCCTTTTGCAAAATAGCCTTCCTGAAGCCAGAAACGATCAATTGTGGCCTGTTTGATGAATTCCGCCCTCTTCTTCCAGCGCCTTGCCATGCCAATTTCCCCGTTCTCTTCAGCCAGGTGAGAAGCACCCATGAGCCCTGCGTAGATTGAAGCATTCGTATATGTGAAAATCCCGTAATATGTCTCCCAGAGATCCATACAGCTTTCGTGGATTCCTGACTTGGTCCGCTTCATCAGATATTCCGCAGCTCTGAGTATGGAAACCCAGACTTCTTCGAGAAACTCAGCTTTTTTCAGGCCTTCAAGAATCTTGTAATAAACATCCATAGCATAGAGTGTGGATCCGGTTTCATCTATCTGAGTCGAGTAATCAAAATTGCCCCATGAAGGAGCTATATCCCCATTGAGCCAGTAGCGCTGGAACCAGGAACCGTCAGGAAGCTGGGTTCGGATACACCATTTGAAAAACGTGTCACAGTATTCCGGATAGCCGGAATGTTTTAGTGCAAGCACGATTTCTGAAGTATCTCGATTCCAGCAGAAGCCGTAACCTCCACATTTCTCAAAATTGGAGTCAAATTCCGGAGCAGCCACAAAGGACCCGTACTCACGGTCATTAAGAAGATAAAGCACAAGAAGAGCCCGGTTATAAGCGCTGAATAGCTCCTGCCGCAGGTTATCGTATCCCTCTATTCCAGGCATCTTGAGCACATGTTTTCTGGAAAGCCACATAACCCAGTGTTCCCGCGTTTTTTCAAAAATATATTCAAGAGGCAGTTTTGAGAGTTCATATATTCTTTTATACAGGAGGCGCCTGGAAGATGCAGCTCCTATCAGGATAACAAACTCGTTTGCTCCGTCAGCCTCCAGTTCGAGATCCCAGCCAGCCGCATTATTAATATTTCCGATATCTTCCTTATTCCCCTGAAGTTTTCCATCTTCCATATCATACTTGGAATTTGTCCACCATATTGTATCCATTGCTTTTCCTATCTGCCACTCGGTAAACTCTGGCAGGGAATATAGCCCTATATAATAATTCTGCCAGTACTGTACGAGCAAACGAGTATCGGTATCGCAAAATCCGGAGTTCTTCTTTGACGTTTCCCCTACGCTAAAATTCGAATAATAGAAGAATTTTCCTGATATTTTTTTCTGGGACTGAACCTTAAACCTGCGGATAAGAACAGGCACGTCGGGATGTACAAGGTCAAGAATGGAAATCCGAATGCCCGAATCATGATAAAGTTTTGTAGATACGATATTGGTATCCTCAATATAATTCTGAATGCAGTGCCAATCGTTGTCGTTTGTCCAGAGAAGTTTTTCTCCTGTATGGATACAGGCGACGGATTCTTCAACGTGCTGAGCATGGTCTCTGCGGGGGTAAAAAAAGCCTAAAATCTCCCCCTTTTTCCCCATTGTTACAAGCAGCTCTTCATTTCCGAGAATGACATTGGGTTGCTTTATCACCGTGTCTCCCCTCTCAGCTGGTATTCCTGGCTTGTACCGCCTGACGGCGCCGGCGAGATTATGTGTTCGCAGACCTTCTTTCCTGTAGCTTTACAGCTTACCTCCCTCACACTTATGTTTTTCCCGAAATATTCGGTCAGGTAACCTGCAAAATAGCCACTCATAAAGGCGCAAACTGGCTGTTCCGACCCTCCGTAAACATCAGCTATAAACGAGTCCTTCACAATGATTTTCCCTTCAAAGGTCGCTGGATCACATTCGATTTCCAGAATTCCCCAACCCACAGCCCTATATAGTTCCGCAAGCACGCTTGCAAAATTACTGTCATTAAGGTTCAGAATACTCTTAAAATATTTTGCTGAGTGGATCCCACCCTTAAGTCCTGAAATTGTGAGAAGTCCTTCGGCATGCGGCGCATTCTGGTTGAATGTTTTAATGATGTCAACAATGGTAAGTGCCCTTGCTGCAACTCCCCTGACTCCTACAACATTAAGAGGAAAGTCCATGGCATAAATCATCCCGTACTTTGAAATTCCATATTCTACCTCGCTTACGACCTCAAGTTCCTTTATTCTCTGGGCGAAGCTCTCTGGGTCGACATCTTTATTAAGTTCGATAAATACTGAGTATTCACCTGTTGTTTTTTGTGTAATGTTATCCAGATGGCCAAACATTACGAACGCATTCTCTTTTTCCAGAAAATCGATTATTGAGGATAAAGATCCGGGTTCTTTCGAATAAATAATTTTAAACCATACGATCTGCGAGCTCTCATTGAAGCCTGCAAACATAAATAAGTCCCTTACCATGTGACTCGACTCCCATGAATAGTATGTGTACATTCAATTAAGCTATTGTGCTTAGTTTCCTGAATACCTGCGCTTTGAAATCCATAAGCACAGCCATAAAATTCACCGCTGCGTCAAAGGGCGTGGAATGGACGCTGAAATATGAATGGACATCCCCGTCCTCGAGCCATTTTGTGCACATGTAATAATAGTGGTCCGAGGTCAGCAGGTGCTTCCATATGCGCAGGATTTCAGGGTCTTCTGTCTTCCTTACAAAGGGTTCAAGCAGCTTTATTTCTTCAAAGCAGCGCCTTTGCATGTCGTTGCCAAGCCATGCGCTGGTATCGCGTTCCATATCAGCCCAGGAAATTGTGGAAAAGTCCCCTATATCGATCTCGGCTACAGATGAGTATTTTTCGACAAGCTCAAGAGGTGTGTTGAAACTCAGGCGAGTCCTGAGTACTTCATCGGGCAGTTTTTCCAGAAAGGAAAATATTCCGGTTTCCTTCCATTGATGCTCTCCGAAGGTCTCATAATCCATAAAGATATTAATACAATCTTCATTAATCCCAGACGCCCATGATGCCCATTTTTCAGCAGTCAGGGGATATCCTTCCCACCACCTTGCCGAAAATCTGTATCCTATATCGTCGCTCAGCTTGTAATTTCTGAAGACAATGGGAAGTCCCGAACCTTTTGCCCTGTAAAGCACGTTTGGGGACCTTCCATCAAGCATATGATCCGCACCTTCAGTAAGGATTGCCCTGTACCCCAGATCGGAAACAAGCTTTGCTATCGTGTTATTGTAAAGCAGTTCGGTATTCCGGAATACCTGAGGTTTAACTCCCAGAAGGTCAGACATAAGTTCCCGGTGTTCTTTTATCTCCTCGATAAATTCGGTTTTATCTTCAAAAAGGCTTGACAGAGAATGATAAAACGTTTCGTCAAGAAACTCGACTGATCCGGTCTCAGCCATCTGCCGGAAGCCATCGAGTACGTCTTTTCCCCAGAGTTCGCATTGTTCTAGCAAGGTCCCGGTAACGGAAAGAGAAAATTTGAATTCCCCTTTGTGCCTGTCAAGTGAGTCAAGGAGTATCCGGTTTGTGGGAATATAGCCTTTCTGTGCCACTCTCTCAAAGATCTCCCTGTTGCTTCTTTCATCGAAATAACGGAAAAAACCTGCTCGATCATCAGGCCAGAACCTGCGCAGCCTGAAAGGTTGATGTGCCTGGAAATAAAGACAAACCGATGTCATGTTCCCTCCTCCAGTACAGCTCTTCTAAAATCGGAAAGGATGGAAAAATAATTTACAGCCCTTTCATATCCCTCCCTGACATTCCCGGGGTTCATTGAAAAAAATATTTCACTTTGCTGGAGGTAACCGTATACCTCTTTAAGCTTCCGATAATCCTTTTTCTCTTTAAGCTCTGAGAGCTCTTCTCCAATCCTTACCAGCTCTCGCAGGTAAAGCTGCTGAGCATGGTTCCCTACTGCATTATACATTCCATAACGGATTGTCTGCTCGGTACCTAGCGTAGGAAGTTTCAGGGGTTCGAATTTCTTCACAGCC
This sequence comes from Methanosarcina sp. MSH10X1, assembly GCF_004099695.1. Lineage (GTDB taxonomy): Archaea > Halobacteriota > Methanosarcinia > Methanosarcinales > Methanosarcinaceae > Methanosarcina. The sequence continues at coordinate 71,327 of NZ_SCHL01000011.1, forward strand.
TCAACCGGTGTGAGCATCTCAATGCCCCTGACTTCAAGTATTTCCGGAAACGTCCGGATAAAATCAGCTATCATACTCTTATTTCTGTAATGGAGACAGAGATTTTCATAATTAAAATAAAGTGTCAGGACATCACCTTCCATACTGGCAATCCAGTCTGCAAACTTTTCCGGAATAAGAGGATAGCCCTGCCAGTTCTTTTCCGAAAAACGCAGCTCAAGATCTTCACTGAGGTTTATATGCCTTAGCAGAGTAGGGAGATGATTCTCAAAAACATGTACAGGCTCGTATCCATTCATAAGGTTTCTGGACCCCTCGGCGATAAGGCACTTAAAACCCAGGTCGGTAAGAATTTCCCCTACCCTTTCAGTATACAGAAGCTCTGTATTTACGAATGTTTCAGGGGTGATCCTGAACAACTCCCTAAACATCTCTCTGTACATCAGTATCTCTTCCTTAAACCAGGAAAGATCAGGATATAGCGAACTCAGGGAATGATAATTGCAGCTTCCTGTAAATTCCACGCTCCCGGTTTCTCCAAGCTCGCAGAATGATTCAAGAAGTTCGGGGTCCCATCGACACTGTTCAAGGAAAGGCCCGGATAGATCAAAGGAGTATCTTCCTCCCCTTTCCACGGATTCCAGAATCAGGTCATTAAGGCGTAAAAATTGCCGGCTTGTTTTTAAAAATTTTGAAAAAATATTATTCCGGTCAAAATACCGGTCCATTTCAGGCATCCCTGAAAAACCCTCTACAGGCCAGTACCACTTGGGACTGTAAGGCAGATGCACTCCCATACAGATGCATACAGCTTTCATAACAAAGTAATCTAGTGCGGAAACCTACTAAAAACTATTGTTTATCTAGCTTAACTCAAAATTATTTTCTAGTTAAACCTGGAATTCCCAGGGATTAGAAAAAACTAAAGATGGAATGATTCAGGGGTTAAAAAGATCAGTTTAGATTAAAGACAGCTTAAAAGATAAGATGGGATCCCACTTAAATTGGAAGCAAAGAAGATCTTGTTCCCAAAACAAGACCTGCGCGGAAAAGCCGCAGCCCTGTAAGTTAGCCCTCTTGAGCGCAACCGCTGCGCCACAACCGTTGCGCCGGTTGATCACGCCGTCAAGCCATTTTCGATAAAGCATGCGTTTTTGATCAAACTTTTTTTGAAAAAGTTTTCGCTCAAGCCTTTTTGCAAAAGGCTTGCGTTGCGCCGGTTTATCACGCTGATAGTGACGTTTTCGATAAAGCATGGTTTTTGATAAAACTTTTTTTGAAAAAGTTTTCGCTCAAGCCTTTTTAGAAAAGGCTTGCGATCAAGCTATTTTTTGAAAAGGCTTGCGGTCAAGAATTTTTTCGTAAAAGGGCTCCGTGCTCCCGAAGCGGAATTCGGGAGGTTCAGCCCATCATAAATCTTGTAAGGCTGCCATATGCATCGGAAATTTCTTTAAGAGAGAGGGAAATTCCGAAATCTTTTCCTCTAATCTCAAGTGAGCTACCTCCGACCTTGCCGATTATGAGATGGGGCACATCTTTAAGGATTTCCAGTACAGCATCAGGCTCGGCTGTAGCAAGCAGAGCTCTTGCAGGGGCTTCTGAGAATAACAGTTCATCAGCTGTTATTTCTGCAACCTCAGTAAGGTCTATCTCTGCACCGGTATTTCTGCACATCCTTGCAAGCCCTGCAGCAATCCCTCCAAGGGAAAGGTCATGCGCCGAACGGAGTTTTCCGCTCCTTGAAGCTTCGATTAAAGCTTTTAGTATTTCGGGAGCATTCTCAGGGACAGGAGGAACTTTTCCGGCATTCTGGGCTCCGAAAGAGGCATAGTATTCAGAACCCCCCATATCCGCAGTCGTTTCTCCTACCAGGATAATCGTGTCTCCGGATTCTGCAAAAAAGCCCGAAGGCAGGGGGGTTTCCAGGTCGACTTTCCCTATCATTCCAATCGAGGGGGTTGGAAGAATTGAAGTTCTGAATTCATCACTTTCATTATAAAGAGAAACGTTTCCTCCCACGACCGGGATTGAGAGCTCCCTGGCACCGTCTCCAAGCCCGAGTACGGCATTTTTAAATTGCCAGTAAATTTCCGGGCGGTCGGGGTTTCCGAAGTTCAGGCAATTTACAATGGCAAGAGCTTCTGCACCTTTTACTGCCAGGTTCATGGCATTTTCTATTATTGCTGTCCTTCCCCCATTGTAGGGGTCAAGGAGGGTGGCTCTCGGCTGGCAGCCGCAGGAAAGTGCAATTCCTTTTTTATCGGTAATCCTGAGCACACCGGAATCTTCTCCGGGTTTGGCAATCGTTCTCAACTGGACTTCATGGTCATACTGCCTGTAAATCCATTCCTTTGAGGCGATATTATAGGAAGACAGGACTTTCAGGAAAGCTGCTTTCAGGTCTTTCGGAGTTTCAGGCGCTTTACTCTTCTCAACCTGGGAAATAGGAATTACTGAGGGTTTCTCACAGGTCGGAGCGCCGCCTGTCAGTAAAGCTATTGGTATATCAGCAACAATTTCCCCTTTGAACTCAACGGTATAGTTTGGTTCCTCTGTCAGATATCCTACTACAGCCCCGTTAAGGTCATACTTTGTTACCAGGGCAAGTATTGCATCGACATCTTCAGGAGCTACTTCAAAGAGCATGCGCTCCTGGGATTCCGCAAGCAGGATTTCATACGCGTTCATACTGGGTTCGCGCTGGGGTACGGCATCTGTAATTATCCGGGCTCCGAGTCCTCCCTTTGCAGCCAGTTCCGAGCTCGCTCCCCCGAGGCCGGCAGCTCCGAGATCTTTGCAGGATTTTACATAGCCTTTTTCCATAGCTTCCAGAGTCATTTCAATTACAAGCTTCTCAGTGTATGGGTCTCCCACCTGGACGCTTGGCCGGTCCTCGGCTTCGGCTGATTCGGAAAGATCCCTGGAGGCAAAGGAAGCTCCTCCAAGCCCATCTCTTCCTGTGCCTGAGCCTGCGAGCACGAGTTTATTTCCGGCTTTCTGGGAGCGTGCAGTTATAATCTCTTCTTCCTTACAGAGTCCTACTGCAACCACATTTACAAGAGGGTTTCCGCTGTATTTTTTGTCAAAGAAAGCCTCGCCATTGACTACAGGCACTCCTATACAGTTCCCATAACCTGCAATTCCTTTAATTATCTGCTCAAAAAGGAAAAGGTTTTTTGGAGTGTCCAGAGGCCCGAAATAGAGAGGGTCCATGAGAGCTATAGGGCGGGCTCCCATGGAGATAATATCTCTTACAATGCCTCCAACACCGGTAGCAGACCCATTGTAGGGATCGACATATGAGGGGTGATTATGGCTTTCCATACCTATGGCAAGTACGTATCCATCGTCGAATCTAATAATTGCAGCATCGTCTCCCGGGCCGATAATTACGTTTTCGCCCGTAGTAGTAAAAGTTTTCAGGAGAGGAGCGCTTGAGCGGTAGGAGCAGTGTTCGCTCCACAGGTTTAAAAAGCAGCCCTGTTCTACCAGGGTGGGCTCTCGCCCGAGTTCTTTTTTAATGATCTTAAGATCTTCTTCAGGTAACATTGCCTTGCCTCTAATGCTTAATCCTTTTTTGGATACCGAAGCTTTGGTTTTTCTATAGTTTATTCCTTTAAATTCAGGATTTTCATTATTCGCATTAACAGTATATGCCGACATAAAGGGATAAGGATTAGATAAATATTTCTGATCTCCCAATTGCATCTCCGGAAGACGGTGCCCTTTTCAACAGAGTTGCGCCTATGCAAACCTGAGTCCATCTCGGGAGAACTGTACGAGCTGTGCCCTATAAATATGCAGTTCGATGTCTCAAATCCATAGTGGACTTCGAAGCTCCCGGTTTTTCAATAAAATCAAGCTAATGAAAATAAGCATTTAAGAATAATTCAGGACTTAAGACAGCTCTTTGCTAGCGTTATATGAATTTAAATACTCTTCCTCGCCTTGATAAATATTCTGAAAAGTTATCAAAGAATAAAAACTGAGGCTGATTATGGGGGAGTAGTGGAAGTTAATAAGTAAAAGTAGTATTTAAAATAAAGAGAAAGGATAAATGAATATATTACTTTTTAGTGGTTTACCTGATTAATCAGACTTTATAATTTATTACTTTTTAGTCATTGACCTGATTAATCAGACTTTGTTAATAATTTAATTGATTAGATTTGCTGGATCATTTTTTCCACTTTTACTCCGGATTCGGTCAGGGAGTACACTTCTTCTTTTTTCGCGATTAACTCCCTCTGTTCAAGTTCTTCGAGAGTCTTTGCAACGGTGGGATGTGCGACTCTAAGGATTTTTGATACTCTTTTCCCTTCCATTTCTCCTTTCGAGGAAAGTAAGGAGAGTACTTTTTGTCTTATGTTGTTACCGTTTACAAAACCTATTAAATCGTTCAATTCGTTCATCAGAAGCCCCCGAATATGGATTCGTTTAGTCATTAATTTTATACTACTATATTTATATAATAGAAGTGCATATATTGTAATTCGCAGGTTATAGAAAGAGATTGGATTCAAGATATATTTAACTTCTTGCTGGGTAAGAGAAGTTTTTTCCGGCAAAGGCGGAGATTTGAGGCTTTTTTAGCCGTTTTGATTTTTTAACTTTTTCGGCTTTTCAGTTTTTTCGGCCCGGATCCGTCCTCAAAGTGTTAACCTCTGGAATTCTCTAAAAACCTGTTTTCTCGTTTGCTGTGTGTATTTTAACCAGCAATTATATTATTAAATCTTACTCTATAAACGAACATAATATTGTATTATTATATAAAAAATTGAAAAATAATAAAGCTCTGGCTGGCATTTTATGCTTTCGGGAATTTCTGGTTATCTACTGAAATTCAGCATAAAGTGCCTGAAAAATACCATTAGGCTTTAATACCATCATTGATAAGTACTTTATATCTATTCAGTTATTTTTAGATGTAACTTACATATACAATGATTACAAATTCGGAGGACATACCAACAAATGAGCAGCGGAATGTGCCCAGTATGCGGGCTTCCAAAAGAACTTTGCATTTGCGAAGAGGTTGCAAAAGAGCAACAGAGAATTACTGTAAAAGTTAACAGAAGAAGATACGGAAAAGAAGTTACCGTTGTAGAAGGATTCGACGCAAGTGAAATTGATCTTCACGAACTGTCCACTTATCTTAAATCAAAGTTTGCATGCGGCGGTACGGTAAAAGGAAATACGGTGGAACTTCAGGGTAATCACCTGGCCCGCATGAAAGAAGTCCTCATGGAAAAGGGTTTTTCTGCTGAACAGATTAAAAACTAAACTCTGACCAGCTTCTAAGGATAAACCGGGCATGTGAAACTATAAATTTGCAGGTCCGGAATTAAATATATTTTTACGATTATCTTCGGTAGCATGCATTTTCTATAACTGAGGGAGACATGCTCTACTCGAAAAATAAAAATATACGGATATAAAATGAGTTAAGAGAATATATCTCGTAATTTCCTGATTTATGCGGTGTCGGTCTCCCATGAAAACAACATGCGAAATTATGGTACAGAAAGTCTTGCCCGCAATCCGGGCCGAGCTTTCCAGAACAATGATTTTTGAACATGGGTGCACGCAACAGGATGTAGCGGACATCCTGGAGCTCTCAAGGGCTGCGGTATCCCAATATGTGAGTGAGAAGCGCGGTGCTGAAGTTGGTTTTTCCGAGGAGACTCAAAATGAGATTCGCAAGTTTGCATCAGTGCTTCTAAATCGAAATCTATCCTCTAAGGAAAAGGCGAAAGGCATGTGCGGGGTTTGCAGTTTTGTTCAGAAATCCGGCTGGCTATACAGGAATGCTCCTGAGGCTAAACCCTGTATTATATGCGAGGATATGGATCTAAAGTGAATGGCACGCTATGTATTAAATGCAAAGGAAAAGGACTCTGCGGGCGCCCCCGTTGCCCAATCCTTGAAAAATTCAAGACCTTACAATCGATTGCTCCTGTAATTTCAGGAAACTCGGTTTTTGGGGCATCTCCCCCAGCTATTTTTGTCGGAAGTTATGGTTACCCCAGGGTATCGGCAGGCCCGCTCATTCCTCCTCTGGCAAAAGAGAGTGAAGCCCCGGCTTTTGAGGAGCCTGCAGCATGGGCAAATATGCAAATTGAAGATATTATCTCCCTGCGTTCCCGCATGGTCAGGGCAAATACAAACTTCCATGTAAAAGATGCCCAGGGAAAAGAAAACCCTCTCCTTATAAAGGCTCAGGAACTTGCCCTCTCCAGAAAACCGGTTGATACCGAAGCCTGGTTTTTCAAAACCCCCAAACAGGAACTCAAGTTCGATGCCGTGCTCACGCCTATGGGGCCTTCAGGACTTGTAAAAAACTTTGAGCTTGCAGAAAACCCGAAAGTCCCTAAAAAAGTAGACTACCTTGCCTATGACACTGATGCCCTCGCAAAAGACGCTGTGCTTGAACTTTATAAAGGAGACATCCCGGCTGAACATATTACGCGCCTGCTATCCATCGGCCTTCTCGGAAAAGCGCGAAAGATCGTGCCAACGCGCTGGTCAATTACAGCTGTGGATGATATGGCAGGAAAAGAATTTGCAGACCGTATAAAGGATTTTCCCTGGGTTTCAGAGATCCAGCTATTTAGCGGAACCCATTTTGGGAACCATTTTGAAGTCCTTATCCTTCCACGGGCTTACTCCTTCGAACTTATTGAAACCTGGCTCCCAAAAACAGTCTGGTCTGGAGAGTCGAGCTGGATTGCGGAAGACAGTGAAGGTTACGAGGGAAAAAAAGGATATTCTACCCTGGCTGGAGGTTATTATGCTGCAAGGCTTCCTGTACTTGAATATCTTACGGAAATCAAAAGGCAGGCTTCGGTTTTCGTGCTCCGGGAAATAACTCCGGACTACTGGGCTCCCCTGGGAGTCTGGGTTGTCAGGGAGGGCATGAGGAAAGCTATGCAGAACCCTCCTAAAAAATTCGATTCTCTCGAAGCTGCAGTTTCAGATCTTGCGGGCAGGGTACGCACACCAGAAGCCGAATGGATACAGCAGGCAAAGCTGCTTTCAGACTTCCGTTTTCAAACAACGCTGGACTTCTTCTTTAGATCATAGTAATAAATACAGAAATCGGTGCAGGTGTAACACCAGTAAGGGTAACTGTTTACTACGATGTAAAAAGGAAAACAGGCAGGCAGGAAAATTTTGAGGCCTTTTATCGGGCTTATTCAAGCTCCCTGCCTTTCTCAGGTTTATTCAAAGATCTCAGGCACTATCCGCCGGGCAACTTCTTCGTAGGCTTTGGAAATGTCGCCTTTGTCAAACCTGAAGACGTCTTTATCCATGGATTGTCCTGTGTTCTTGTCCCAGAACCGGCAGGTGTCGCAGGAAATCTCATCTGCAAGGATAATCTCTCCGCCTCTTCTTCCGAATTCCAGCTTGAAATCCGGAAGCAGGATGCCTTTCTCGTCCAGATAGGGTACAAGCAGTTTATTGATTTTCAGAGCGAGTTCTCGGAGTGTGGCAAGTTCCTCCTCTGTTGCCAGTCCAAGCGCGAGCGCAATGTCGTCATTCAGCATGGGATCCCCATATTCGTCGCTCTTGAAGTCAAAAACAATCACCGGTGACTTGAAAACAGTGCCTTCTTTCAAGGGATATTTCTTTGTAATCGAGCCTGCGGCAATATTCCTGACAATGACTTCAATTTTTATGATATCGACTTTCTTCACAAGCATATCAATATCAGAAAGCATTTCGACAAAATGAGTCTTTATTCCCTCTGCTTCAAGCATCTCAAAGAGCTTTTTTGAGATCTGGGCGTTGTAATACCCTTTCTTTTCCATTTCCCCTTTTTTCTCGCCGTTAAACGCAGTCAGACTGTTTCGGAATTCGGCAATAAAGGTGTCAGGATCATCCGTCTTATAAATAGTTTTTGCTTTCCCTGAATAGAGCTGTTCTCTTGTCATGCAATGGTCCTCTCTAGGGATAATTCTGGATTTCCTTAGATAGAGAGATCTGAGGAATGATAGTTTTAATATACTAGTTCTGATAATGAATGAGTTTTGATAATGCCGTGGTATTCCAGAAATAACTATATTGGATCGAATCCTCTCTAAAACGCGAGTATTCTCACGGAGATTATTCGATTATTTCCAGAATTCATGATCACTCTCCGAAAGTGGGACATTTTCCGGACGCGGCAAAAGCTTTTTCCAAAAATATGCCTTGATTCTCGAAAGAGATAGAGTAGATGATAATGTCTTCTGCTAGATAAAGTTATCATCTCCAGCCGGTCTTTCCTTTTACTGCCGACTGCTTAGTAAATTTTATCACCGAAGAAACTCAATTATTAGGTTTAGCAACTTAAAAAAAGACTTAAGAACTTACCGCATTTGAGTGCCCAACACTTGATAGTGGATTAGTCCAAGCACGCAACAGGTAAAAACATGTCAGGCACTATATTAGATATTGTAGAACTACTGCTGACCGCAGAGATCTATAACCGCTATCCAGAACTGGATGTGAACGATCTTCCAAAAAACATTCGGAAAAACTACTGGAGTGGCACAGAAAAAACAGTTCCCAAACCCGTTACAGCCACGTTTATCCGTATTGAAAAACTGTATGGAATCAAGGATATCGAAAAAATCGTAAGGAACGTCCCCTTCATAAATACTGATAAGTCTCATTTTGAACTTCGTCTGAGTGCTTTCGAACTTGCTGCAGAATGGTTTGAAAAGCAGGAGGGGTCTCAGGAACGGATTGAGAATAACCCTGTCCTGGCTTATTACTTTGGAGAAATAAGAAAGGGTGAGGTTGCAAATTATGCACTCGCAAAGGCTAAAATAAGGCCCAAGGAAGTTGACAGGGAATGGATAGAGTCCCTGATAGCTGAGATCAGGAAAGAGGACAAAAGCGAAGAAATGCTTAAACTCGTGGTCATTATCGCCCCTGAGGATGTAAAGCAAAAAGTCCGCGACCTTGTGCTCACTGAAGAACAGGAGAGCGAAGTTGAAAAGATTATGAAAGCAATTAAGCACAGGGAATACCTGCGGGAAATTGGCCTGCATGATATAGGAAAACTCCTTTTCGTAGGCCCTCCTGGTACCGGAAAAACCTCGGTTGCCCGTGCACTCTCAGAACAGCTCTCAATCCCGTTTGTTGAGGTTAAACTCTCCATGATAACCGATCAGTATCTTGGTGAGACCGCAAAGAACATTGACAGAGTGTTTTTGCTTGCAAAGAAACTCAATCCCTGCATTCTTTTCATAGATGAGCTGGATTTCGTAGCAAAAGCAAGAACCTCGGACGAAAACGCTGCGATCAAGCGAGCAGTCAATACCCTCCTTAAAGCCATAGATGAAATTAGTCTTGTAGAGCATGGAGTTCTTCTTATCGCCGCGACCAACCACCCCCGCATGCTTGATAGTGCGGCGTGGAGGCGCTTTGATGAAATAGTCCATTTCCCTCTTCCTGACCCTAATATGCGTAAAAACATTCTGGATATCGTAACCCGGCACATTGAAGGGGACTTCGATACAGCAGAAATTGCCGAATTGACAGAAGGCTATTCAGGTTCAGACCTGCGCATGGTTATAAGGGAAGCTGTCCTCAGTGCTCTTCTTGAGGAACGTAAAATACTTACCCAGGAAGACCTGCTGGAAGCGGTAAAATCTTTTGATGAAAGGTCTGACCTTAAATCCGAAGAATATGAAAGGAAGAAGTAAAGATGAGGCTAACTTTGCTTGGGACCGGCGATGCTGTCGGAACGCCTAAAATCGGATGTAATTGCCCTGCCTGTGAAGATGCCCGAAAGGGTGGAAAGAGCCAGCGTCTTCGTTCTTCCATCCTTGTTGAGTCCGGAGAGGGTAAAATCCTTATTGACACCAGCCCTGACCTCAGGCAGCAGTTTCTCAAGCAAAACCTTTCCTGCGTAGACGGAGTAATCTGGACGCATGGGCACTATGACCATTACGCCGGGTTCGGTGAATTTTACAGGGTTCAAAATAAGGTTGATGTCTATGGAGTTCGCGAAACTCTCGAATATATAGACCGGTATGTCTCCTTTCTTAAACCCAGGTATCATTACGTAAAGCTCTATGAGCCATTCGAGCTAATAGGGCTACAGTTTTCTCTTTTTAAGGTCAACCACCCTCCAGTAGAAATTCCGGCAGGGGTTATAATTCGTGAAGGTAATAGGAAAGTAGTGATCACAGGAGACACAAACTCAAAGATTCCTGAAGCCAGCCTGGAGCTGATGCAGAACCCGGACCTTCTTATTGCCGATGCTATAGTCCCTCCCCATATCCATATTAAAAAGCACATGAACTCAGAAGAGGCTATGGCACTCGCAGAGCAACTCAATGCAAAAGAAGTAGTTTTGACCCATCTCAGTCATCTGTTCCGTCCCCACCATATTGAAGCATTATTTTTGCCCCTCGGATATGACGAGCAGGTTTTTGAGTTCTAAAATTTTCGGCATCTCGCTTATCAGTATTATTTTGCTTAATTATTTTTCTGAACTGGACCAGTTTCACTCCTAAATTCTAATCTTCATCTATATTTTTGGCATTAGGTGTATTTAGGTGTATTATACATCGTTTATACATCGTTTCATCCATATTTTGGTAACAGGTAAATGAGTTATAAAATCCTAAAAAGAAAATCGAGTATTAAAATATATGTTGAAAATGTACTTTTTTGTAGAAATCGCCAATTTATTACAAATAATTTATACAGGTTTTTGCTTATGTCGCACACTGAGATCTAGTTTTTATCGATATGTGTACAAGCTTAATAAAGTTTGAATTCGGGTTTTTCCCAGATGACTGAAGCATTTCACCTGCTTCAAGAATCAGAAATTAGAATGAATCTATTTCTTCAGGTAGACTGGTCTTAAAACCTGCCACTCAGCTGGTAAACAAAATTCGCATAGAAGCATTAGATTAATATTTATCTTAATGTTTTAGTATTACTAAAGGATTTTATACGGTGTAGAATTATGAATCAGCATTACTTTTCTCTGGATAATTATTATAAGTATTTTATAGGTTTTGACGGTATTATACTTACTTTTTTAATTGTAAAGAGTTACCCGGTCGTTTTTAATTTAGCAACAAAAGCTAGTTTCTTAATTATGTTAGTAGGAGCATGTTGCGTATTAATTGATAACTGGAATCGAAAATCAATAGATTACAGATTATACGTTGAGCTATATGAAAACGAATATCAAGCTAAATCTGACTATAAAGCTGGTAAGGTATTTATAAACTTGATTTTTTATGTAATCTCCATATATTTAGTAGTATCTGGTATATCTGGTGTTCTTTGATACGGATATAATGGGCGGGAGGTCAGAAACTCGCCCGGCAAGGTTGTTGAAAAAAGGTGTTTTCATTATTCTATATGGATTCAAAACAACTGTCTCGAAAGAAAGTAATATATCTGCAAACGACTATAATTCTCTCGAAATATACAGTTCGAAGAATGTCTGAAAAATAAAAGGATTCCTATCTCTAAATAACAATCTAATCTCTTATTTCTTCTATTTTTCTCTTTAAAGGGCTCTAATTTTTATGTTAGTCACATATAAATACAAGTACATCCAATTTTAATATTGGGATTATTATATTTTTTCCTATTATATTGAATGGGAAAATAAAACAAAAAGGGAGTGATATCTATGGCAGTAAGAAATCCAGTAGACCTGATTGCACTTATACTTGTTATAGTGGGCGGATTAAACTGGGGGCTTATAGGGCTCTTTGACTTTAATCTGGTAGCTGCTATCTTCGGGGAAGGGAGTACTCTTTCAAGAATTATCTATATCCTTGTAGGGCTTGCAGCGCTTTATACGATCTACTTCACCGTAAGATCTGATACGTATCAAACTCATGGTACTACGACACGCCATTAAGTAAAAATGATTGGAAAGCTCCTTTCCGGTGTAGCACCGTGAAAGAGACCTAACCAGCTGTAATTTTTTTAAGAAGGCTGGATATAAAATAGGACAAATTTTTTTCTATTCCTTCTAAAAATTTTTTCTTCATTTTTCTCTCTTTATTTTTAATCCGATTTCTCAGTTATTGTCAAATATCAGGTTTTATCAACGTCATAATAATCTTTAATTCGTAGTCTTATTATGTTTGTCAATATAATGTACTTTAATATAATGTATTTTATTTTATAACTTCTCTGCCCTTGAAATTTTTTGAATGCAGTATGCCGTATGTTCTGTAGGCAATTTCCTGCTCATCTTAGAGCAGTTTTATCCTTCCTGGTCGAACCGAATTTTATTCTTTACGCTTCCAGGGCAGCAATGCAGCTTCAAAAGCCAGAAGCGGCCCTATGAACCATCCTGCCCACAATAAAAGCCCTACTATTCCAAGCGAAAAGAAGTAAAACCGCTTTCTTGCTGATCCTCCGCCATAAGTCTCATTTTTAAGGCTTAACGTGATTGAAGCAACTCCAAGTCCTATACTGGATAAGATTAAAACTACAGTGATAGCAATTTCCGGGGAGTACGAACTTTTACTTAATGACATCAGCATCTGGAAAATATATGAGGCTCCCGTACCCAGGAAGAAAAGACCTGCAAGTATCCCTGACATGCGTGCAGGGCTGAGTCCGGCTACAGTTTCCTTTTTCAGGTATATTGCCAGAAACCCGGCTGCAAGAGTTAATGCAAGCGGGGTGAATATCAAATACAGGCTCTGCCCTTCCCAGCGATAAACCCTTATCTGGCTCAGGGGTACGGTGATCCATTCTTTCAAGGTGAAAGTCTCCCGGTATCCCAGAACCATCCCATAATTTCCTTCGCTCGGGACTTCTCTTTCCGGGACAGTTTCTCCCCCTGTTATATCTGCTCCATGTACCGCACCTACTGCGGCATAATAAATCCCGCTTTCCGGAGCTTCCATATCGAGCCGGGCAAGTGAATAAAAGGCACTCGGGGTAAACCCTTCATATACTGGACTCTCAGGCATACCGTAGGAAAGTACTTTTGCCCCATATCCATCGGGCACTTCCAATCCCTCAGGTGCCCGTCCCTCATCCTCAAGACCCGGCCCCATAAGAATCAGGTTAGGAGTAAAGCCCTGGTCTACCTCCTCAATCGGGACGGTGAGCCCGAGTACAATTCTCTCTCCTTTTTCCATCTTAAAAGCGTAATATTTTAGGTCTTCGGAAGCAATCTGCCCGTAAAAAACCCATGATTTCGCAGCATTTTCAATCAGGACAGCGGATTCAGGATTTTCACCTTCTCCACCAAAAGCTGGCACATGAGCAAGTACGGGAGTGAGAAAAAAGCATATGGCAGTCAGAAGCAGTAGAAAAAAGCCAGGATGCTTGAGTATCCGCAGTTGCATGGACAATGTTTTCTCAAGTAGTACGTAAATATGTATAAGAACAAAGAATCAGACATAGAAGATAAGGCTGAATTTCCGTATTAAGTGAATTCTTCTCCCTCCGAAAACCCTTTCATAAATGTGCTCGAATTTCTCTTATGAGAATCTGGGATATACCTCCTGAAAGGCTATGCAGGCAGCACCTGCTAGGGGAACATCGTGAGCTGCATGCTTTATGGTCAATAATTATCAATAACAAAAAGGGCTATGCGCATCATCCCGAAACCATGCGCTGGAGGGGGAAACTCAAAGCTCTCTACCTGAGGCATGAAGCCCTGGTAGAGGAAATGACAAAAAGGGGTTACAAGCATCACACTCCTCTTGATCCTGCTTTTGCGACGGGAAAGGCTGTTCAGGATGAGCTTGTGAATTCTTATGAAGAGCAGGTCAGGCTCCTGAAAGAAAGGGGGTGTGATTGCCGGGTTTGAATCGGTTCTTTCAGGAAAACGAAAATTCACATCCCTGGCTGTGCTTTCAAACTTCTTTATGAAGGCAAGGCTTCTTAGTCCGGGTAAAAAGGGGAGTGAATTTCAGGGTCTAAAGTTGAGACAAATTTACCTTATAGTTTCAGGATCTAAGGTTAAGACAAATTTAATCTTATACGTCTTAATTAGTAGAGGTTATTCTATCCATATCTCCAGCAGAACTTCGTATGAATTTATTCGTTTCTCTCTGGCATTTGTTCAGCCTGTAACTGTGGTAGAACTTACCGTCAGCCTGGAATGAGACACTGATCCTTTACTTTTTGTTACTGTGTCTTTCCATTGTCTTACTACCATGCCGCTGGTAATTAATGTATGGCGCTAATTCTTTATCTTTTCTGCTCAATCTTTTAAAATTCAAGACAAATATATATACATATCGATAAACTAATATATAATAAACTCTAATTTACTAGAGAGAAACATTCTGGAGAGAATATACCGTCGCCAGATCTGCGATATGGCAGCAGGAAAGCCTGAAACCTCGTCTTTTCACATCTTTCCGGAGAATATAATGAAACCTGTACTGGATGAAGAGGAAATCTGGATAATTGAGTGCATAAAAGAAGCCCATATAGACTGCGGTTTCCATATTCGAGATGTTATAAAAAAAGCAAAAACAAGATATGGCCTATCCAGGTCGACAGTATATGAGATTGTAAGTTATCTGGAATTTCACGGTCTGGTAAGAACAAACGAATCCGGCAACCGGGTATTCGATCAAAATGTTTCCTATTGTGTAACATGTCCAGGCTGCGGAAAAGAAATTCCAGAAAATGAATATATCAAAGAAAATGGGCGGGTAACATGTGAAGAATGCTATCTGGAAGAGCACCAGAGAATCAAGTTTGCAGATCCTGTAGCCGTACGTTCTAAAAAACTCTTCAGAAAAAAGTATGGACTGGAAGGTACCGACGGGCTGACCGACCTTCAAAAAGAAGTTTATCGGTTTATACAGGCTGAAGGAGGGGTAACGCCTGAAAAGGTTTCTAAACTCTTTGGGCTTACGCCCCAGGAAACCCGGAACCAGCTTGCGATATTAAGGCATTGTGAGCTCGTGAAGTGGCGGAAAATGGGAGATGAAATGTACATGGTGCCTTTTGACTCTTAAATCTACTTTTAATAGTTTTTAAACCACTTATGGGATTTAGTGTGTTAAAGGAGGTGAAACATTCACCGAAAAAATCGACATGGATGAAAAAGTACGGATTCTGGCCGGGCAACTCCCTGGAGTAATGAGTGCAGTCCACGGGCTCCATTCCGAAGTTATTAAAGACGGAGCTTTAAGTGCGAAAACGAAAGAACTCATGATGGTAGCGATTGCAGTATCCCTGCGATGTGAATACTGTCTCTGGAAGCATGTTCCTGAAGCTGTAAAACTGGGAGCAAGCCGTGAGGAAATCCTGGAGACCGTCAGTACAGCTATAGTGATGGCTGGTGGACCTGCGGTAGCCTATGGATCGGTAATCGTTCTTAAAATTCTGGATGAACTGAATGTCTGAATCAGCGAGGTGAGATGAGTTGACCGAAGGAAAAACCAATTCTGTCAAATGTAACGTTTGCGGCTGCGAGATGGAAAAAGAAGATTGTATAGAGGAAGAAGGCAAGCTTTTCTGTGAAGACTGCTTTATAGAAGGGCACCATAAAATCCAGGCATGTAACCCCTGGGCAGTTCGCTCCAAGAAAATCTTCAGAGAAGAAGCCGGGCTTGAAGGGACAGAAGGACTGACGGAACTGCAAAAAGCCATTTATGAGTTTATTGCTTCCAGCGGCGGGGTAAAAAAAGAAGAGATTGTAAAAAAGTTTGGAATCTCCCTGCTGGAAGCCGAGAACCAGTTTGCTCTCCTGAGGCATTGTGAGCTGGTAAAAGGACAAAAAAGGGCAGATGGCGTATATCTTGTACCCTTTGGGGCGTAAGCAAGCTCTAAAACTACTTTATTTTTTATTCCTTACTTTGCTCATATTATCTTCCGAAAGCGGATCTTTATCTTTTTTATAGGTCAAACCAGGCATCAACAGTCTGATCTTCGCCAGTTAAAGAGTTACCAGAAGCATTGTTTTTGATAGCCCTTTCACGAAACTTATGATTTAATAATCTCCTGAAAGGGCTTGAGCATAGGACAATTTACGTTCAGGGTAAAAACCTGAATTTTAAATTTATTTTGGACAGATTGCTTTGAGACCTGAGGAGACATCTGCCAGAAGTTCGATTGGGATTCCCATAATCATTTCCTCGTCTGAGATCTTCGTGTATGTCCTGCTGCCGCTGCAGCCGACTGTAACTCCGATTTTGCCTTCTTTGTAGACCCTTACAACCCCATCCGA
>NZ_SCHL01000012.1 GCF_004099695.1 Methanosarcina sp. MSH10X1
TGAAAAACTCTCACCGCCCAGAATTAACCGAACCGACAAAATCCTCGTCAGTCAGGAAATAACTCCTGACTCCATTAAAAGATGAAAGAGATATGTGATTTGACCCACGCAATCAACTTGCGCAGGATCATATACAAGGTATTTCTTGTATATAAAGCTTTGTGTTATTCCCTTCAACACAATCGTGCTGTAAGAGGGATTCATACAAGGCATTTCTTGTATATAAAGCTTTGTATCATTCCCCTCAACACATTTGATTTGTGTGAGGACTATATACAAGGAACGCCTTGTATATAAATCTTCTCCTGCAAAGGAGCTTGAACAAATTTGAAAGAGGGAAATGAGAAATAGTTGAAAGATTTCAAAAGAGTTGTACTTTTGAATCCCTAACTTTATCCGTTTTTATGAGCCATTGTTCCGAGAACAACATCTCAAGGCACCTTCTGTCACCATTTTTCAGGTTCCGTTTTTCTGGTACCTTTAAGGTTCGTTTTTCAAGTCCCGTTTTTCAGATTCCGTTTTTCCTTCTCCGGGTTGTCGTGTGACATCCTGAGAAGCAACCCTAGAAGGGTGTATCTACTATAAATAATTTTCTGTCGGAAAGCCAAAAAGTAAAACCTAAATTCAAACTCCAAAAAACTTACGTCGGATTTATATACCAGAAATCTACATTCAAGTAGATGATTACCATGAATGTAAGAACTGAAAGAAGGGATCGATTTTTACATCGAACCCATGCAGAATAAAACGATAACTGTTTTTGACACTACACTGCGCGACGGAGAACAAACCCCTGGGGTATCCCTGACTTCTGCCCAGAAGCTGGAAATTGCCCATCAACTCGACAAACTCGGGGTAGACATAATAGAAGCCGGATTTCCGATCTCATCAGAAGGAGATAAAGAATCCGTAAAATCGATTTCTAATGCCGGGCTGGATGCTAAAGTCTGCGGACTTGCCCGTGTGTTGAAAAAAGATATCGATGCCTGTTTTGAAAGCGATGTCGGACTTGTGCATACTTTCGTCCCTACTTCTGAAGTACAGCGGACATATACTATCAAAAAGAGCCAGGAAGAAGTAATTCAACTGGCTGTGGAAGCTGTCCAGTATATCAAAGATCACGGGAGTAAGTGCATGTTTTCTGCAATGGATGCTACGAGGACCGAACCCGAATATCTGATAGAGGTTTTCAAGGCGGTCCAGGAAGCAGGTTGCGATATTATTAACGTGCCAGACACCGTAGGTGTTATGGTTCCATCTGCAATGTACAGGCAGATAAAAGATATCGCAGCCGAAATAAGCATTCCCATTGACGTGCATTGCCACAATGATTTCGGGCTTGCCGTAGCAAACAGTCTTATGGCAGTCGAAGCAGGCGCGTCCCAGGTTCAGGTTACAATAAATGGCATCGGAGAAAGGGCAGGAAATGCCGATCTTTCCCAGACAGTCATGAGCCTGATTGCAATGTATGGGGCAAAAACGAATATCCGGACCGAATACCTTGTAGAGACTTCAAAACTGATTGAAAACTATACTGGAGTCAGACTTCCTCCGAATACACCTGTTGTAGGTCAGAATGCCTTTTCCCATGAATCGGGAATCCACAGCCAGGGGGTACTTGAGAAATCCGATACTTTCGAGCCCGGAATAATGACCCCGGAAATGGTAGGACATAAACGGCGTATTGTACTTGGAAAACACACCGGCAAACACGCAGTCAAACAATCTCTCGAATCTGCAGGCATAATTACCAATGATAAGCAGCTCGATGAGATCGTATCCCGGATTAAGGAAATTGCAAATAAGGGAAAACAGATTACGGATGCGGACCTCTATGCGGTTGCTTCTGCCGTACTCGGGAAAGCAAGTTCTGAAGAAGAACTGATTAAACTCAAAGAAGTCTCCGTAATGACAGGAAATATCCTGACACCCACTGCTGTAGTCAAGGCAGACATTGAAGGCAGGGAAACTATTTCGGCAAAGACAGGGGTTGGGCCTGTGGATGCAGCTCTCAATGCTGTAAGAGATATCCTGGGAGAAAGTAATCATTTCAAACTCCAGGAATTCAGGATCGATGCAATTACAGGCGGAGCAGATGCCCTTGCAGACGTATACATAGGGCTTGAAAATGAGAGGGGCAGGATCGTAACTGCAAGATCCGCAAACCCGGACATAGTCATGGCTTCGGTAGAAGCCCTTATAAATGCAATGAACCTCCTTTACAAAAAAGAAGAAAAAAGCTAAGCCGATCGGATCAGATTAGAACTGACCGAAAGAAGCCGGATGTTAGTTAAAGGATAAAATTAAAAGACGAAAAACTCGGATAAGAACTGCTATTCTTTTTTCGGGTCTGTGTTCCATAAATCGTGTATAAAAAGTAAAATAAAATGAAATGGAATACAGATCCATGTCTTATCCAATTATTGATTCTCACTGCCATCTTGATTTTCCTAAATTTAACCGCGATAGGGAAGAGACTATTCTCCGAGCCAGGGAAGCAGGAATTGTTGGAATGATAAATTCCGGAATTACCCTGAAGGGCAACCAAATAAGCCTTGAACTCTCGGAAAAGCACGAAGATATTCATGCCACACTTGGCCTGAGTCCTGATATTGGCAGGGGAGGGGCGGATGAAGAGATAAATGATATTCTTGCCCAGATTGAAGCAAATGCGGGAAAAGCAGTGGGTATTGGGGAAGCAGGCCTGGACTTTCAGGACTGTAAAACAAATGAGGAGCGTGAGAGGCAGACCGCGGCATTTAAAAAAGTGATCGAGCTTGCAAAAGAGCTGGACAAACCACTTGTAGTGCATGCCCGGCTGGCTGAAGCCGAAGTGCTGAAGCTTGTCAGAGATATAGATACGGTTATCTATCATTGCTATAGCGGTCCTGCTGAGACAATGCAGGAAATCGTGGATAAGGGATACTATATTTCTCTGGCAACTCTTGTCTGCTTTTCCGAACATCACCAGGCTCTTGCAGAAGCCGTACCCCTTGAAAACCTGCTTCTGGAAACCGACAGTCCCTTCCTTTCTTCCCGCAAAGGCAGAAACGAGCCTGCCTTCATAGTAGACTCAATCCCTGTGATAGCGCAACTTAAAGGTATGGACCCGGCAGAGATCGCAAAATCGACTACTGAAAATGCACGCAGGGCTTTTAATATCTGAAATCTGAGACTTTAAAAAGCCAGAAGTGAACCTGGGAAATAGTGCAAAGAGCTCAAGGAAAAGAGCAAGAGAAAGAGTAAGGGAAAAGCAAGGAAAAAGAAAAAAGGAACAAAGGAGGAAAAAACATGGAAGTCCGGTACATTTGCCCCACAGCTTACGATTCCAGCGTATATCTGGTAAACGGAAAAGTCCTGATTGATGCAGGAATGAACAGCGACCTGATTATCAAGCAACTGGAGAAATATATAAAGCTTACAGACCTGGAACTTATAATCCTGACCCATTGCCACTATGATCATACTGCGGCAGCGGCAGCAATTGCAGAAAAGAGCGGTGCGAAAGTCGGAATACACAAAGCTGACTTGGAAGGTGTAAGTGACGAATATCTCAGCGTGTCCGTACTTTTCGGGGAACGGGCTCCTGCGGTCAAGCCCACAGTTACATATGAAGAAGGGGATAAAATTGACATAGGGAATGGGGAATATCTGGAAGTTATCCATACACCGGGTCACTCTAAAGGGAGTATATGCCTCTATGAGCCAGTTTCAAAAAGCCTTTTTTCCGGAGATACTGTTTTTCCAGGCGGGGGCTTCGGAAGAATGGATTTTGAAGGTTCAGAACCTGAAAAGATGGCTGGCTCGATAGAAAAGCTCACAAAGCTGGATGTAAAAACCCTGTACTCAGGACATGGAGCTCCTGCGGACAGGGACGGGAACAACCAGATTATGGCTTCGTACAGAATGCTAAAAATGATGATGGGCGAATGAAATCAGTATACAAGAGGCTCCATAAGTATAGTCCAGATATAAAACAGTCCGAATATAGAACAGCCCAAATAGCCTTTTAACCAGATCAAAGAAAGTAAGGAGTCTTAAAATAAATTATGACCGGAGAGAGAGCAATTTCAAGGAAGAATAAGAGTTTGAGCTCAGAAAAGCCGAATAAAGAGGGCTCGGGGAGAAAAACAGGTTCTTTCATTCCCAAAAGAGTTGAAGTGGAGAAACCAATAAAGCGGGATGAATCAGGAACAAAGCCTGGGATAAAGCCGGAAAAAGGGGAAAAGGGAGTAAGACCTTCAGAAGTAAAACATCCGGCAGAAGCAGAAAAAAAGCCTCCAGAGATAAAATCTCCCACAGAAGCAGAGAAAGGATCGGGAAAAGGATCCGGAACTAAACGGAGTAAAAGCAGAAAAAAAGAGAAATCCGTTTCTTCCCGCATACCTGTATCGAAATTCCTTCCAATGAGCCCTGAGGAGATGAAAGCTCGCGGCTGGAAAGAACTTGACATTATTCTGGTTACAGGGGATGCCTATGTGGATCATTCCAGTTTCGGCACGGCAATAATAGGAAGAGTCCTCGAAGATGCCGGTTTCAGAGTAGGAATAATTGCCCAACCGCAATGGGACAGTCCTGAAGATTTTAAGAAACTCGGAAAGCCCAGGCTTTTCTTCTCTGTAAGCGCAGGAAATACTGACTCTATGGTCAGCAACCTTACTCCAGGCCTGAAGCCACGAGACAAGGATGCTTACTCTCCCGGAGGCAGAGCAGGGCTTCGCCCGAACCGCGCGGTAATCATCTACTCGAACAGAATAAAGGAAGCTTTCCCTGAAGTGCCTATAGTGCTGGGAGGAATTGAAGCTTCTTTACGGCGTTTTGCCCATTACGATTATCTTTCGGATAAAGTCAGGCAGTCCATCCTGGCTGATGCACCAGCTGATCTCATAATCTACGGTATGGGAGAGCTCCAGATTGTGGAAATCGCAAAACGACTGCAAGCCGGCGAAGACATAAAAAATATCAGAGATATTCCGGGTACAGTCTGGAAAATGGAAGTTAAAGCCTGGAAAGAACTAAAAGAAGGAGTTGAGAAGCCGGAAAAGAGATCGGACAAACATGAACTGAAAGAGAACAAGTCCGGACAAAAATATGGGAAAATAGCCGGAAATGCAGCCGAATTTTTAAACGAATATATCGGAATTCCTTCCTTTTCAGAGGTTTCCCAGGATAAAGCAGCTTTTGCAAAAGCTTTTCGCATGTATTTCGAGGAACAGAACCCAGTTAATGGAAAAGGGGTTATCCAGCCTCACCCAAAAACTGTAATCGTGCAGAACAGACCAATGCGCCTCCTGACAGAAGCTGAGATGGATCATGTATACGAACTGCCGTTTACTGGCGAAACCCATCCATCCTATACCGAACCTGTTCCTGCCCTGGAAATGGTAAAATTCTCCCTGACAACTCACAGGGGTTGCTTCGGAGGCTGTGCCTTCTGCGCAATTACTCAGCATCAGGGGCGCATGATTGCAAGTCGCAGCATCGAGTCCGTCCTGCATGAGGCTAAAAAACTCACAGAAAAACCGGATTTCAAGGGCATCATAAACGGAGTGGGCGGCCCAAGTGCAAACATGTACGGAATGGAGTGCGGAACCTGGGAGAAAAAAGGAGCCTGTCTGGACAAGTCCTGCCTTTATCCTCGCATTTGCCCTGCACTTGATACCAGCCACAAAAAACTGCTAGAACTCTTGCGCCGCCTGCGCGAGCTTCCAGGGGTCAGGCAGGTCTTTACAGGCTATGGCGTACGCTATGACCTGGCTCTTAAGGATGAAGAGTATCTCGAAGAACTTTGCACTTATCACATTAGCGGACAATTGCGGGTCGCACCCGAACACTTTTCAAGGCAGGTTACGAATGCAATGTGCAAGCCGGGCAGGGAAGTCTACGAAAAGTTTGCCCAGAAATTTACAGTTCTCAACCGGAAATGCGGTAAAGAACAGTATATAGTAAACTACCTGATGTCAGGGCATCCGGGCTGTACCCTTGAAGATATGATAGAGATGGCAGAGTATGTGAGGGAACATGGAGGCTATACCGAACAGGTGCAGGACTTCACTCCAACGCCTATGACCGTATCGACATGCATGTATTACACAGGATTGGACCCTTTCACAGGTAAAGAAGTGTATGTTGCAAGAGGCAAGAAAGAGAAAGCCATGCAGAGAGCCCTTATGCACTACAGGAGCCCTGCAAACTACGAGCTTGTATATGAGGCTCTAGAAAAAGCAGGAAGACTTGATCTTGTTGGAAACGCCCAAAAGTGTCTGATAAGAAGGAAAGAGAAGCGGCAAAGGTAAAGGTTCTTTGCATAAAAATTTGAATGAATCGATTAATCGTTCTTTACCTGAGAATTGTGAATCAAACACGACATGCTGGTACGTAGCAATATTACAGTCCCTGGCACTCACGGAAGAAAGCCCTGAATTTCCCGCTTACCTGCCCGCAGTAAGTATTCAGAGACCTTTCCTTGATCTCAATTACCAGGTTTGCCTCACCATCCCAGCTAAAGTGGGCAATAATTCCATTTCCTTCAAACATCCCGGAAGTTCCGCATGGAACTTTCATCCCATAATTCTGAAGCTTTTTCTTCATGCAGGAAAATACTTCAGGGGTTACATTTTTGAATTTGATTCCCTGGCAGCCTTCAGTATCAATCTTTCTTTCACTCATGCTTCATCCCAGACTATTCCGGATTTCCTTTACGAACTATGACACTCTCTTACGAAGCCTTTTATTTTCATGGCTGCGACTTCACAACTGACTATAAAAGGTTTTTCCGTAATTGTAACGATGAGATTGGACTGCCCATCCCATTCGAAATCCGCAGTAATCCCTTTGCCAGATAGTTCCCCTCTATTTCCTGGCGGAACATGGATGCCAGCGTTCTGAAGCTTTTTCTTCATGCAGGAAAATGTATCAGGTGAAACATTACGAAATTTTATAGGTCTACAACTCATTATCTGTTCTCCTAACCTATTTCTAAAGCTCATATTCTGCCGTAAAATCCGGTAAACAAGAGTCGTTTTCCTGAAATAAAAATATGGTGTTATATGTTGTTAATGGAGACCAGAGAGCATCTACAGAAGACTCGGAAAAAATAAGAGAAAACTCGAAAAGAGATAAAATAATTGCTACGAAGGTTCAGTCCGGAAAAATGAAGATTGAAGACAAGATTAATTGACCAGAAACAGAAAAAAGAAAGGGTGAGCCGATAAAGCCGACTCTTAGTGAAGTTAATCATAGGCAGGCAGTTAAACTTAAAATATCCAGACTCAGAAGTAGCCAGATTATTATTCCATTGCCATTGCCACGAGTTCTACAATGTCAATAACCTCGATATCTCCGCCCGCATCCCTGAGGTTTCTTACACAGAGTGGACAGGAAGTGACAATGTAATCCACACCTTCCGGCACGTCCTGAAGCCTGTTTTTCGCAAGTTCAAGTGAGATATCAGGATATCCTATTCTTACCCCGCCTCCGCCGCCACAGCAACGTGCGTTTTCTTTAATATTTTTCATCTCCTTCAGGGTAGAGATTGCCTGGATAACTTTCCTGGGAGCGTCATAAACCTTATTGTGCCTGCCCAGATGGCAGGGGTCGTGATAGGTGACTACAAGGTCAAGTTTCTTCAAATTGAGTTGTTCCAGGTGTTCGGCAAGAAACTCAGGAAGGCTGATAACCCTGAGTTCTTCAGGGTAATTGTTCTTGAGGGTTGTATAACAGCCTGCACAGCTTGTAATAATCGTGTGCGCTCCCACTTTCCTGATCTGCTCTAGGTTGCGCTCCATGACCTTTTCTGCGTCCTCTCTAAATCCTGTGCGCAGGAGAGGAGAAGCACAGCATTGCTCATCAGGCAGGAGGGTGACTCCAAAGCGCTGCAGGACTCCAAACGTCTTTCTGGCAAACTCCGGATAGCGGTAGGAATCGAAACATCCCACGAAATAAACGTAATCGGACTTTTCAGGCAGCTTTGAAAGTTCAGATTTGGAAAGCCAGTGTTTGCGGGATTTCGTTTCCCCGAAAGAGTTCCCGTGAGTCAGGACTCCCGATTTCAGTTTATCCTGTGCTCCTGTTGTGATGCCGCATTTCACAAGCTGGGTACGGGCAGCTTCCACAACTTCAGGTGGATTTGCTCCTGCAGGGCATTTGGAAGCGCAGATTCCGCAGGTTGTGCAGGAAGCCAGGCTAGATAAAACATCTTCGGAAGGAGACCTGCCTTCGATTAAGCTTTTAATAATGAGCATTCTGCCGCGTGTATTGGCAGATTCCCACCCTACCACATCAAATACAGGGCAAACCGAACGGCAGGTTCCACACTGCACGCATTTGTAAACCGACCGGCGGTCAACTTCAAAAGCCTGTTTTCCACACTCTTTACCGGTAATTTCGGTTTTATCCGGCTCTTTCACCTGTTCAATTTCTTTTTTTTCTTCGTTTTTCATGTTTTTCACAGCCCAAGCTTCCCCGGATTCAGTATACCTTTCGGGTCAAGGACCTTTTTGATTGCACGCATTACCTCAAGAGCAGGACCCCACTGGGCTTCCATGTACTCCGCCCTTGCCGCACCTACTCCATGCTCGGAACTGACCGTGCCTCCGAGTTCAATTGCTGTCCTGTGGATCAGATCCGCAGCCCTGTTCAGGCGGTCCCAATCATCTTTATTCAAGACATCGATGAAGAGGGCAAGATGCAGGTTTCCGTCTCCTATATGCCCGTACTTCATAGCAGGCAGGTTAAATTTCTCCGAGATTTCCTGCGCTCGCTTTAACAGTTCAGGAATCTGCTTTATGGGAACTCCCACGTCTTCTCCGACATAGATACGGGTCTTGGTCGGATCCAGACGGGAAACCGCAGCCCCTACAAGCTTTCTGGCTGCCCAGATATCTGCCATTTCATGTTCACTTTCTGCAAGCCTTATTGAAAGCGTCAGGGGAGCACAGACTTTCATTATCTGTTCTGCGGCTTCACGTGCCGAACTTTCAGTGCCGTCAACCTCGAAGAGAAGCACGTCGCCTTCCGCAGGGAGCACAAGGTTAGGGTCGTAACGTTTGAGCACCTGCAGGGAAACTCTATCCAGGATCTCGCAGGCTGAAGGTATAACCCCGTTTGAGAAAGTCTTTACAACGGCCTGCCCTGCAATTTCCGCATTTTCAAAGGATGCGATGACCAGTTTTCGGGTTTTCGGGAGAGGAGCGATCTTCAGGCTGGCTTTCGTGACAATGCCGAGAGTACCCTCCGAACCTATAATAAGCTGGGTTAAATCATATCCTGCAGCGGATTTCAGCATTTTCGAACCTGTATGGATAACTGTCCCGTCCGCAAGCACCACTTCAAGGTCGCGCACATAATTTCTGGTAGTGCCGTATTTAACGCAGCGCATACCGCTTGCATTGTAAGCTATCATACCCCCTATAGTGCACATGGCTGAACTGCCTGGATTGGGAGGAAAGAAAAAACCATACGGTTTTAGCGCGCTATTTAAAGCGTCCTGAATAATTCCAGGCTCCACGACAACCTGGATATTATCAATATCGATTTCAAGAATCCGGTTCATACCCGACATATCGAGTACAATACCCCCTCCGACAGGGACTGCCCCGCCTGCAAGTCCGGTGCCTGCTCCCCTTGCAGTCACAGGAATCTCGTTCTCATAGGCAAGCCTGACAATCCGGCTTACTTCATCTGTGCTTTTCGGGCGTACCACGTAATCAGGCATCCCCTTGACCTGGGATGCGTCAGAAGAATAACAATAAAGTTCCGATGGCGAAACTGAAAGTCGTCCACCAACGATTTTTTTAAGTTCTGCAGTTATATCCATTCTAAACCTCAAATTGAAATTCCTATGTGAAAAAATAGAATTTTTGTCATGGTTAGGGACAGACAAATGAAAGATGAGTTAAGATGAGTTGCAGCAGATAATCACGATTAATAATATATAAGAATATACCATCCTCCTTCCTCCTGAAAAGCTATAAAGAATAAAACGTAAAGCTGAGCATTCTTCAGGTTCAGAAAAGCAGGCAATAAAAGGAGCGTTCAGGAAAAAGTGCAGGACAAACCTTTACATCCTGATAGAGATAAGAGGACAGATATGACACAGTACTTTGAGATAGAACAGAGAGATGGAGCAGCAAGGATTGGAAAACTTCTGCTGTCTCCCGAGCTTCGTACGCCCTGCATTTTGAGTACGGCAGAACTCGGAAAGCTTGAAAGCCCTGGCCCTGTTGTTGATGCGGGAAGTTTCTGGGCTGTAAAATCCGATGAAGAGCTTGAGGGGCATATAAAACAAATCCGGGAAAAAGCAGGAAAGGGAACCCTAATAATTCTGCCGCATCAAGCTTATCCGCCTGCCATTCCAGCTGAATCCCTGGGAATAATCGAAAGATTTACTGCCAGCAGTAGTGAAAACATTGAAGGCCCGACAGGCTCTCTCCTGAGAGTAGGAGAAAAGCCTGAAAAAACCGACCTGTATATAATGGAAGGGGCAGGTACCCTGGAAAATAATGCAAGAAGGTTTCTTGGCACTGTAATAGAGCTTAAAAACCAGATTCCTCCCGATACAGCTTTTTACGCCCCTAATCTGGCGCTTCCTGAAAACGTAGCCATGCTGGTCTATCTCGGAATTGATATTCTGGACGACACGAGGGCGGAAATTGCAGCCTATTCGGATATCTACCTGACAGCAGCAGGCAACTTTTATCTCGATTCCCTGACAGAGTTTCCCTGCAGGTGCAGGGTATGTGCCTCAAGTACGCCCGAGGAGCTCAGAAAGCTCCCGAAAACCGAGAGAGCCAGGTTTCTTTCAGTCCACAATAAGGATGCCCTCGAAGCGGAACTTTCCCTTGTGCGGGAAAAGATCAGGGCCGGAACATTAAGAGAGTATATAGAAGGCCAGTGCAGGGTCAGGCCCTGGCTCACAGCCCTGTTAAGACTTGGCGATTTCGAATATTCCTATCTGGAGGAGAGAATTCCTGCTTTTCGGCAAAACCAGCTTCTTGCGGATACTTCCGAAGCTCTGTCCCGAATCGAGGTGGCAAGATTTGCACGGCGCGTAAAGGAAAGGTATACACCTCCTGAACTTGAGATTCTTGTGCTTTTCCCCTGCTCGGCAAGGAAACCTTATTCAACCTCACAGTCCCATCAAAAATTTATTCTGGCGCTTGGCAAATACCGAAAGTTTGTCCATGAAGTGGTTTTAACCTCACCTCTTGGGATAGTGCCCAGGGAACTGGAACTAACATACCCTGCCTCCCATTACGATACTGCGGTTACAGGGCATTGGGATGAAGAAGAAAAAGCCTGGGTTTCCGGCTGCCTTGAGACTTATCTCTCAATGTACAGATATAAGGCTGTGGTAGCTCACGTAGAAGGCGCATACAGGGAAATCTGTGAACGGGCGGCAAGCAAGCTCGGTATTGAAATAACTTACACTGCTACTGGAAATCTTGTATCCGCAGAGGCTCTTTCAAGTCTCAGGAACACCGTTGAATCTATCTGTACAGCCGAAAACTTCAGCAAGAAAAGCCTGAATGCCGAGGAGGAGAAAAAGAATTTCCTGAGAGCAATTGCAGAATATCAGTTCGGAGGAGAGGCCGCACCTCTTTTCTCTGAAGAAGCAGGAAAGCTTGCGGTCAAAGGCAGGTTCCCCAAGTACCAGCTCTTTGTCGGGAAAAAACAACTTGCAACTCTGGTTCCGCAATATGGAATGCTTGCGCTTTCCCTTGAGGGGGCTGAGCTGATGTTAAAAAGTGAAAAATACCTTGTAAAAATTGATGATTTTCTCCCGCGCGGTTCCATTCTTGCCCCGGGGGTTATTCAGGCGGACCCTGGAATACGGCCCAATGACGAGGTAATTGTACTTGGAAAAAAAGCGCTCTGCGTAGGGCGGGCTGTAATGGGCGGAGAGGAAATGGTAAAGTCCAGTAGAGGAGTCGCAGTAGATGTCAGGCATGTCAGGAAACTCTGAGCCTGTATGCTGATTTCAAAATAAATGCTTTAAAACAAGTTTTACGAAGCCTGACTGCAGGACTTGAGAAAGAATTCTCCCTCTCGAAGAAATAATAAAATGGCAGGAATATATTAGATATTATGATAAGGCGTTTTGCACCTGAGGACTTCCGTGAAGTAGTTGAAATTGAGAGCGAGGCCTTTTCGGAGCACAACTCCCTTTTATATATGAGCTTTTACGAAACCGTGGGAGATGGTTTCCTTGTCGCGGAGCAGGACTGCAAGGTCGTAGGGTATGTGGTAGGTTACCGTTCCGCAGAAAACGAGGGGCATATTTTTTCTGTAGGCGTCAGACAAGAATATAGGGGGAGAGGAATAGGTAAAGAGCTTATTCATGCTATCTGTGATATTTTTGTTGCAAACGGGCTTCGATATGCGAGGCTCGAAGTGAGAAATAGTAACACAGGAGCGCAGAAATTATACAGATCGATAGGATTCGTACCCTGCTGGACTGAAAAAAAATATTATTCAGATGGAGAGGATGGCATGGTGATGAAAATGCATCTTCACCCTTACCGTCTTCTTATCTCAAAACAAAAATATATGGAACCTATACTTTCAGACAACAAATTCTTTGTCACTTTCAAAGGCCCTATCAGTTATTACCCATAAGCTTGATGACGGAATTCAGTGAATCCCTCATCTGGGTTGATGTTTCCTCAAAGATAGGGTCATCCCGGGACATTAGAGTTGCAAGCTCGCCTCCTAAAATAAAAATCGCGCGCTTGTGATCCGCTTTACTCCGGTGAATGTGTACAGGGCTTATGGACAAAGCCTTGTAATCATCGAATTCGTGCGTTACTCCGTGCCTTTCGAAGTACCTCTTCATTTGGGCCATATATGTGTGCAGTTGTATGAGCTCTTCCTTGTGCATAGCGAACAGACCTACAATTTTACAAGATCAATTTAATATTATCTTGAATCGGATAAAAGAATTATCCGAGGAAATGTAGTTCCTAGTTTTCTATGATAAAGTTTTTCATATAATGTGTATGATAAATAATGAAGGATTATGGCAGAAAGTGTGAAGTTTAGCACCATAGTGTGAAATAATGCCAAATCGTAGTGAAACCAAGATTCCCGTACATAAAGATTAGACATAAAATAATAATCCATAGAAAATTAGTCCTATAAAAAATTTTAGGTTATTAAGTATTGACTTTAGGGAATCGAGAAGGAGAAAATCGATAACTTCTGGAAGAAAGATATGTTATTATAAAAACATTCCAAACAAAAAAGAGTGATAGGGAAATGAAAAATTGAGAGAGGAAAGATCTCTCAAAGCATGCTTGAGGTCAGAACTTCCATATCAGCTGGAACCTTAGCAATGTTGCCTATTTTTACACCTACAAGGTTCTTAATTGCGTTACTCGAAGCGATGTCAACGAGCCTCTGAGTAATTACACCATCAAAAACTATACTCTGGATGTTGTCTTTATAGGTTTTTAGCCTGCTGGCAAGGTCCCGGACTGCAATTTCTTCTATTACCTTATCCTGGGAGTCAAGAATTCTGGCAGTTAGAGTTCCTTTCAGAGCGTCGACATGGGGCCTGAACCTGGCGGCCTCAGGAGAAACGGTAGCCGTTTTTACCGGGGCAGGGGATACCCTGACTGCCTCACCTCCGGGAACTTTGACGGCAGCCGAAACCTTCTCGGCAGGTTTTTCTCTGGAAACTCTGGCGGCAGCAGGAACCGCCCTTGCAGAAATATGGGGTTTTGCGACAACAGGTCTTGCTTTGACTTTCTCTGCAGTCACAGAAGCTGTTTCCTGGACTTTTTCAGCCACCTTTTCGAAAGCCTTTTCAGGTTCGCCCTGCCTTGCTTCTTCTTCGGAGAGTTCCTCTCCATAAAGGTCCGGCTTTGGAGATACCCTGTGAACCTTAATACGCTTGTGCAGCTTCTTCTCAGCAATCCGGGGGACAATCTCAGGTGTCCTCATTTTTCTCTTTGTGCCTCTCTCCACTCTGCAGGCACTTTCGTCGCCTTCCCTTTCCTGGATTCCGTACTTCTCAATGATCTGTTCTACAGGTACTTTCCGGCGCAGAGCTCTTATAACCTCTTTCTGGACAAGATCCTCCACGCATTTTCCATCGGGAGCACGGGAAACATAGTCAATGTCTGCCACCTGCAGAAGCTCACGTATTATGAGTTCTCCGCCACGATCCCCGTCAGTAAAAGCCGTAACAGTTTTCTTTTTAGTAAGCTCCGCAACTTCAGGAGGGATGTTTGTTCCTCCCACACAGATGGTATTCTTGATACCATAACGGAGCAGGTTGAGAATGTCAGCTCTCCCTTCGACAATGATTATTGCGTCTGAGTTAAGTACGTTCGGCCCGCAGGGAATCCTGGATTTCCCATAGTAAGTAAGTTCGTCAACTCTTACGGACTGACGGACTTCATCAGCCAGCTCCTGGGATTCGGGCACGGTCTCATCAAACATTTTGGTAAAAATGAGTTTTGCCCTTTCGATAATTTTCTTGCGCTTTACAGCCCTTACATCTTCTACCTGGAAAACCTCGATTTTGGCACTGCAGGGTCCTACCCTGTCTATGGTTTCCAGAGATGCGGCAAGAATTGAAGTTTCAACCTTATCAAGGCTTGAGGGAACAAAGATATTTCCTTTGGTTTTTCCCCCTTTAGCCGTAACCATTACTTCAATCCTTCCAATCCTGCCAGTTTTTTGCAGGTCACGTAGGTCAAGATCAGCTCCAAGTAGCCCCTCAGTTTGCCCGAAGATCGCACCTACGATATCAGGACGTTCAATTACCCCATCAGCGTTGATTTTAGAATGGATGATGTACTTTGTAGTATCTGTATTTTGCATATGAATTCTCCTGAGATATTGTGAATGATTTATCGTGATAGTTATTTCAAATTATATACACTAGGAATTTATTCCTAACAGTTTTGACTGGTTGATTTTCTGGATTACAATCCATCGAGTTTCCTGATAATACAAACTATTCTCTATACTCCGAAAACTCGTAAAGTCTGCACATGCAAAAATAGTAAAAATCAGATTTATGTCGGACCAGGGATAAAACACCCTTGAAGAGGCAGATTAAGAATTAATGACAATTGTCGCCGGAAATAAGTCTCCGGACCTGCCTGGAATTTCCATTATACTTATGCCAGAGATCTGATCCGGCAGAATGCCAGAAATATACGCGATCTGCTGAAAGCACTTACTTACGAGAACCTTTAGTTCCCAGGTCTGTATTTAGCCTGGCTTAAGGCTCTCTTAGGCAGAGATGCTCTGAGTTTCAAGCTGGGCAGACAATAATACCTGTGTTGTTCCTGAGGCTTTCCACATCTGCCCGCAAGCCCTCGCCCTAACATAAGTTTTTATTATGGCGCTGATACGATTTCAGAGCCTGTAGTCAAAACAAGTGTTCACATTTCAATGAGCCTGATAACTCAAGTTTTCAAGAAATGCCCCTGAATGCGGGCAATCCGGGCATGAGCAGCCAAAATATGCAAGACGCCCTATCCCGTAAATTAAGGAGCTGCGTAGTGATAATTGGTAAGCGGAAAGTTAAATGCGTATCAGGTTTATTGAGAGCACTTTTTGACTTTTACTTCATGGGTGATAATGTATGAATTCAGTTTTGCATTGAATGGTTATTTTAGCCCTGAGTGATAATGCAGTAAATCTGAAGTTTTTATTATATTTGCATATGGATTAGTTACATTGGATATCTTTACGAATTTAGCAATGATGAATAGATGAAGCTGTTAATCAATGACATGACCTGACAGAACGCTCTCGCCCACCTCTAAAGGAAGTTCAGCGAAAGAGGTATCCTGTGCGTCACATATTTTAAATTCATGTATTTAATGCCCGCAGGCTTTAAGAACTTTGTGGTTATTTAAAAAGTTCTATCAAGTCGGGATCGTTTTTTCGTGCCTGATATTGTTGAAAATACTAACTTTCAAAACAATCTCGGAAGAGTTATTTTGGAACCACTTCAAAAGAGATTTAAAAA
Organism: Methanosarcina sp. MSH10X1; assembly: GCF_004099695.1. GTDB lineage: Archaea > Halobacteriota > Methanosarcinia > Methanosarcinales > Methanosarcinaceae > Methanosarcina. The sequence continues at coordinate 15,992 of NZ_SCHL01000012.1, forward strand.
ATATTAAAAATAATAAACTGGAAAAATTTAGAAAAGTTTATATAAAACAAAGGACTTGTAAAAAGTTGAACGGGCGAGACATAGAAACTTTTTTATGTACTAACCCCCCACTCCCAAACTCGCTCGTTCGACCCCCACTGGAGTGAAGAAGCATTTTTTCAGTTTTTGCAAATATATCAGAGACACCAGAATCTGTTTTCCATATAAGCTCAAATGTTGAAAAGAACCTGTTTTTAAGAAAGCCTGATAAGACAGTTATAAAAATTCCCGTATTCAATAGCCTGGAAACTTTTCGGGCATTTAAAAACTTATAATAGGCGTGAAATGCAATTATTAGCAGTATGGGAAGCGATTTTGCCGCAGAGAGGGCTGTATATAATGGTATCCAGAAAGCAGCCGGAGTTAAGGGAAAATTTCATAGAACAATATCCACACAGAACCCTGAAAAAAAAAGTTCTGAAAGAGTGGTTATTATAGGAGGGGGAGCCTGTGGCATGGCAGTTGCCACCAAAGTTCGAAGACAGAGTGATTCTGAGATCACCGTACTGTCAAGAGATTCCCATACTGCTTACAGCCATTGCGGAATTCCTTTTGTTCTGGGCAGGGAAATTGAGAGTTTTGAAAAACTGATAGTAAAGCCCCAGGATTTCTTCCGAAAAAACGGGATAAATGTCCGGCTAAATGAGTGCGCCAGTTTAATAGACCTGGATTTAAAAATTGTCCGGACAGGGGAAGGAATTTATCCTTTTGACAAACTCGTGATTGCCACAGGCAGCATGCCCTTTATACCTAGAGCAGGCAGCGCAAATATCCTCCCTTACGGCATTTTTACCCTGAGAAGCCTTGCTGATGGAATGCTTTTTGAAAAAGCCCTGGAAACTGTTAATAAAGTCTGTATAATCGGTGCAGGGACGATAGGGATAGAGTGTGCAGTTGCGCTTGCGAGAAGGGGAATAAAATGTTGCCTCATAAGCAGAAGCAAAAACCTTCTTTCCAGACAACTTGATCCTGACATCTCTGAGATTATACGAGAGCATCTGGAAAATCTCGGAATTGAAGTTATTACCAGGGCTACTGTGGCTTTTCCGGAAAGTTTCTGGAAAGAAAAAATCCTGTATTTAGAGGATAGGCAGCTCCCTGCAGACCTTGTACTTTTTGCGAGTGGTGTCAGGCCTGAAATTTCCCTTGCCCTGGAGGCAGGGATCGAAATCGGAAAAGCCGGAGGGATAATTGTAAATGAGATGCTCCAGGTTAAGGCAGGAAAAGAATTTCTTCCCTGTGCGTATGCAGGTGGGGAATGTGTAGAAGTAACTGACCTTATAACAGGGGAAGCCAGATTAAGTCAACTGGGCACAACAGCCCGATATATGGCTGATATAATCGCCAACAATATCACAGGAAAATATACTACTTTCAGGCCGCTTGCCAGCCCCTGGGTAGCTGTGGCAGGAGATTTGCAATTTGGTGGAGTGGGCATTACTTCAAGAGAGGCTGAAAGCCGCGGAATAAACGTAATCACAGGATTCTCCAGGGGGCGTACAAGAGCTTCCTATTATCCGGATCGGAAAGATCTGTACATTAAACTCCTGTTCAAAGATGAGGTTCTCGTGGGGGCTCAGCTTGCAGGTGGAGAGGGAATAAAAGAAAGAATTGATGCCCTTTCCCTCGCAGTCCGAAAGAAAACAACTATCAGAGATTTCCTTGATCTGGAAACCTGCTACGCACCACCGGTCTCCATGCTTGTAGACCCTCTAAGACCCGCTGTAAAAGCTGCAGTCCGAAAAATAAAGGAAAAAAAAGAAAAAGAAGGCAGTGAAATAAGATAAGATCGAATCAGGGCAGGAATGTGGGGAAGGAAATGTTAGAAATCGATGGCTCTTATGGTGAAGGGGGAGGACAGATGGTCAGAACAGCTGTTGCTCTTTCCGCAGTTACGGGGAAAGAAATCAAGGTTACGAATATCAGGAAAAACAGGCCAAATCCAGGCCTTAAACAGCAGCATTTAAAGGCTCTGGAAACTGCAGCCAGGATCTGTGAAGCCCGGATTTCGGGGCTTTTCCCAGGCTCTACTGAACTTTCTTTTGCTCCAGTGGAAATAAAGGGGGGTAAGTATGATATCGATATTGGGACCGCAGGAAGCATAACTCTGCTTCTCCAGTGCATTATGCCCGCCCTGCCGTTTGCTAAAGGGGAAGTCGAACTCACGGTAAGAGGAGGAACTGATGTGGCCTGGTCGCCAACAATGGATTACCTGCAGCATGTGACCTTAAAGGCTCTGGAAAGGCTTGGCTATTCAGGCAGCGTAACCCTGAAGGAACACGGTTACTATCCTAAAGGGGGAGGAAAAATTTTAGCTTTTTTTAAACCGTGCAGACTAAAAAGATTTCACTTTTTAAAAGAAGAAGAGGAAATAAAGGGGGTTTCTCATGCTTCGAATCTTCCGACTCATGTACCTTTACGCCAGGCTGAAGCTGCTGCCGCGAGATTAATGGAAGCCGGATATTCCTCCCGGATCGAAACTCAATCTTTTGAAGCCTTTTCCACCGGAAGCGGGATAACTCTCTGGACAGGTTATACAGGTGGGAGTGCCCTTGGGGAAAGGGGGCTTCCCGCAGAAGAAGTGGGCAAACATGCTGCAGACGAAATTATTCCTGAACTTAGATCAGGAGCTTCTGTAGACACCCACCTGGCAGACCAGCTAATACCTTATATGGCTCTTGCAGGAAGCAGTTCCTATACGGTCAGGGAACTTTCTCTCCATGCTGCGACAAATATCTGGGTTACTGAACAGTTCCTTGATGTCAAATTCAGCATAGAGGAAAAAGAAGGCCTTTTTGAAGTATCGGTGAGCTGAAAAGGAGAAAGAGGAAAAGAAGGAAAAAATCCTGAGAAGAACTTGATAGCAAAATTTTTAAATTAGTTCTCAACGACAAAAAGGTATTCAGGAGGTATTTTTTCAGTAAGTACGATGTCGTCAGTTGCATGTTTGAGAGAAATCCCGTCTGCCTGAGCTTTAAATGCATCGATTTGAAGGATGACAGGGTTTTCGGTATGAATGAGGGCCACCTTTACTGCTTTCTCGTATGAGGTGCTGAGGTGGACATGTCTCTGTTTTATCGGGAAAATCCCGTTCTCCAGTAAAACATCGACTTCTTCGGGACTTGCCCCGTAATACAGGTACTGAGAATCACTTTCCCTGTAGTCCAGGTCAATATTGACAGAGTGCCCGTAACGTGCCCTGATTCTTGAATTACGGATCTCATACCTTCCTTTTTCATCGGATTCCACCAGGGCATAAAGGTATTCCTTCCTCATCCAGTTGTAACGCTTTCTCATAACATCACAGAAAGCATTCAGATTCACCCAGCCAAACCTGTCCATTTCAACTCCCGCAGATGCCGGGAAATGCCTGAGAGCGCCTGAAACAAACCTGCCAAGTTTTTCCTCCTTGCTGTCATCCAGCAGGTATCTGCCGGGGCGTTTACACTGCAGACAGCTGCCTCCTCTAAAATAGCCGTGCTCAGTGCATTTTCGAATCATGATATCACGTACATAATGAAACTTTACCATAAATAAGGTTTTGTTTTAAGGTTTTGTCCTGACAAAGCTGGAAGTTAAGATTCTCCAATTCTTAGCTATTCTGAGCCTCAGCATTATCTCCAGATTTTATAGAACAGGAAATCCAGAGCAGCCAGAAAAGCAGTCCCTATTGCTGTTTCCCTGAAACCGAAAAGCTGGAAAGAAATCCCCCCAGGCGAGCCCTGCAACTTACGCAGCCTCGGTCATTGAATTGATAAGACCTGTTGCAGTCGCTTTATCCGGATTCAGTTCGACAACCTGGCGGGTAGAACCTATTATAGAAGAGCCCAGGCGCAAGCAACAAGAAATATGCTGAGTATGATGTAAAGATAGGATAGAGCATATACAATGAATGAAAATTATGGAGAACAGTTTGCTATATTTTAGAGAAACTGGATCTTATATACCTGTATCAAGCGATCAGCACTAGAGGAGCACGGGTATAATTTATTAATATCGTTCCCGCTTTCTTGAGAAATACTTTCATTGTACACACGGCACTCTTTAGTACAACGGCTTGCATACGTAGCGCGATGTTTAAAGCTTCTTACCGACTACCGCATTCAAGCGCTATTTAAGCCCGCGCCGATGGCAAATTCGCACTTTCGATGTAAGGTGGAGCCCGGATCAATAACTCTTTGAGCGCATTTCTATACTTGACTTCAAATATAATGTCAATACAATGCCGGACCTTGATCCAAAACCCTTATAGTACAAAGCCTGCTGAACTGCCTGTAAAATAGTCGCTGCGGCAATGCCAAAAAAAAGATAAAATATTACTTAGGCAATAAGACTTAAAACATAAGATTTAGAAAAGTAAGATTTAAAACAGCGGAAGCTTAAAATCAAAAAGAATGAAATAGACTTTGAAAAATATTTAACTATGATCTTTCTTATGATAGGTTTACTAAAGGTATAAGTGAAAGATAATACTAAAAATCCACCTGAAACCTGCCTGAGACTTAACCGAAGATTAAACTTTTGTGAAAAGATTGAGATTTGCTGGTCGCCTAATCTTTTAAACAGTTTTAAATTTTATGCCGATGCCTGAACAGGATCCAAAGCAATAACTTCACTAACACTATTGCCACAGGAACTCAGGCAAATAATAAATGCTGAAAATAAGAATTGCACATTAAGGGGATAATATGACAGATATTGAATCGATATATAAAAAGCTCAGCCATGTCATCAGTAAAGAAAATTTCCTGCAGCGTGTTCAGGAAAAGGTCGAAAGCCTGGGAGACCTTTGCGATGAGCCTATGGCTGCCATGCTGGTTGCCAACGAACTCGGATTTTCAGATGTAGGTCGGGACAGTGTTAAAATTGAGAACATTAATGCCGAGAGCGGGCAAGTTAACTTCATTGCAAGAGTTGTGTCCGTTTTCGACACCAAAGAATTTACTCGAAACGATGGGACGATAGGCAGGGTTGGAAATCTAATTGTCGGGGATGAAACCGGAAAAATTAAGGTTACTCTCTGGGACAATATGGCAGATCTAATCAAGGCTGAAAAAATCAAAGCAGGGCAAACCCTCCAGATCAGCGGCTATGTAAAACAGGGATACTCAGGCGTGGAAGTCAATGTAGGAAACAATGGTGTCCTTGCCGAAAGTGAAGAGGAGATCGATGTGGCCGCAAGCAGCCAGAAGATTAAAGATGTAAAGGACGGCATGGGAGATCTGAATTTGACAGGAAAAGTCCTGGAAATCTCAGAAATAAAGACCTTCCAGCGAAAAGACGGCAACAGTGGAAGGGTTGGAAGCTTGCTTCTCGGGGATGATACAGGTACAATTAGAGTAACTCTGTGGGACGAAAAGACCGAATTTCTGAACCAGATAGAGCACGGAGACACTGTGGAACTGATCAATGCTTATGCTCGGGAGAACGCCTTCAGTCAGAAAGTTGAGCTGCAAGTAGGAAGCCGAAGTATAATCCGCAAGAGTGAGAAAAAGATCGAGTATGAAGAGAAATTTACCCCCATTGCGGATATCAGGGCTGATATGAGTGACATTAACGTTTCCGGAAGGATACTCGATACTGGGGAAATCCGCACCTTTGAGAAAAAAGACGGGTCCGCCGGAAGAGTGGGAAATCTCCTTCTTGGCGATTCCACAGGCAAAATCAGACTGACTCTCTGGGATGAGAAAACTGATATTCTGGATGAAGTTGACTTTGACGAAACCATAGAGGTACTCCATGCTTATTCCCGGGAAAATGCCTTCAGCCAGCAGGTGGAATTGAACCTGGGAGGCAGAGGGATAATCCGGAAGAGTGAAAAGGAGATTGAGTACACGGAAAAGTTTACGGACATCGCTGGTATTGTCCCCGGGGAGAGCTATTCAGTCCAGGGAAAAATTTCCGAAATAGGGGAACTCAGGGAGTTTGAAAGGGAAGACGGAACCGAGAATGTGGTTGCAAACCTTCGACTTAAAGACGAAACTGGCAGCATCAGGCTGACTCTCTGGGGAGAACAGGCATATGTAATTGAAGATCTTGATATTGATTCCGAAATCCAGATTATTAACGCTTATGCGAAGTATGGTCTTAACGAGGAAATCGAGCTGAGTATTGGGAATCGAAGTAGAGTGATTATACTTTGATCATTCTCCCCCTTTAGCTTCTATTTTCTCATTTACTCATTATACCCTTGCTTTTCAAGGTAGAAACTTATGAGGTAAAAGCTTATGGAATGTGTTCCGAGGTAAAAACTTATGGAGTGTATTCCAGTCGAAATAAAGGGGTGTTAAAAATTTCCTGTGAGAAAAGTAGAAAGCATTGAAAATATAATTCGAGCTTTTTCTAAGCTATGTAAGCCTTCTTTCTAAAATATCCTTCTCTGCTGCACTCTTTCCTTATACTGTTTTCGGATAATCGGACATTTTTCATTCTCAGCAAAAACCTCCAGTGGAAACGAAGGGGTTGTGAAAAATTTCCTGCAACACTGTCGCAAACTTTTTGTTACGAATAAGTGGCACGAATCTTAAAAAGAATGCTCTCCCAACTTCGCGCAAACTTCTATTCTCTGCAGAAAAAGCAAATGCCGTTATCGTTATGTACCATTGACTCGTATATAATAAGTGTTACAAAAACGTCCTAAAAGTATGGGGAATACTTTTTAGAGGGGACGGACAAAAAAATAAACCAGGAGATTCCGGTTTCATCGGAACATTGTCTCTAGAAAGCCAATGATTCCAGGGCATGAACCGGAGGGAAACTAAAGCAGTCTGGAATGTTTTTCCACAGGAACTGGAAACTGAAGAGCTTTTATATCGTGAATTTTATATTGAATTGCCGAAGTACGGAGCTAAAGGGGGAACGGCAGTAAATGGCAGATGGACCTGAAAGGGATACAGATGCTGATAGGGGAAAATATGCTGGTATTCACAATAGAGAGATTGAAAGAGAGCTCTCAGTTGCTGAGGTTATGAATAAAGTAGTAATAGTAATGGATATCGACTCAGATGTTCCTACTATTGCAAGAGAAATGGTCAGTCGTGATGCAGGAAGTGTTATCATCACTGAGAGTGGCCTGGCTATGGGGATCATAACTGAGAGAGATCTCGTGAAAGGTATTGTTACAGAAAATATAAAACCAGGTGAAGTGAAAGCGAAGGAAGTTCTCTCAAGCCCTCTTATAACCGTAGAGCCTGAAACTAATATAATAGAAGCTTCCGAAATCATGTTAAAAGCAAATATTAAAAGGCTGCCCATCCTGGAAGACAAAACAGTAATAGGAGTGATCTCGAATACTGATATCCTGATGGTAACACCCGGACTTAGTACTATCCTCAAAGATCTTATTGATATGAATCGAGAGGCTCTTTTCTCCATTCCCTCGAGAGATGAGATTCCAAATTTAGAGAATTCTAGAATAAATGTATGTGAATCATGTGATTCTACTTCCATTGACACAAAGTACATAGATGGAAGATACTTATGTGGAAACTGTCGGCATGAAAAGGACATGGATGCTGACATGGGAAAACATGCTGGTATTCGCAGTAGAGACATCGCTAGAGACATCTCGGTTGCAGAAGTAATGAATAAGGCACTCATACTGATGGATATCGATTCAGATGTTCCTGCTATTGCAAGAGAAATGGTCAGTCGTGATGCAGGAAGTGTTATCATCACAGAGAATGGCCTGGCTATGGGGATAATAACTGAGAGAGATCTTGTGAAGGATATTATTTCGGAGGATAGAAAACCAGACGAAGTAGACGCAGGTGAAATCCTCTCAAGTCCCCTTATAACCATAGAGCCCGAAAAAAGTATTGTAGAAGCTTCCGAAATCATGTTAAAAGCAAATATTAAAAGGCTGCCCGTCCTGGAAGACAGAACAGTAATAGGAGTGATTTCGAATACTGATATCCTGATGGTAACACCTGGACTTAACACCATCCTTAAAGATCTTATTGATATGAACAGAGAAGCTCTACTCTCTATCCCATCAATTGAAGAGATTTCAGAGTCAGAAGATTTTCACTCGGGTATATGTGAATCCTGTTATACTTTCTCATATGACCTTAGATCAGTGAATGGACAGTACCTATGTGGAAGATGTCGGGAAGAAGTAGGGGAAAATTACGAGTAACTTATAAGCTTGAGATATTTATTTCCAGCTATTCTTTTCTAAAGGGAGTATAGGAAGGTACGCAATGAACGTTAGCGAGATTATGTCAGAAGAGCCTGTCAGCATCAAAGAAGGGGATTTTGTTACTCGTGCCCGTCAGATGATGCGAGACTACCTTTTTCGAAGCCTCGTTGTTATTGACGAAGAGGACAGGCTTGTGGGAATGCTGAGCGACCAGGATATCATGAGGGTTACATCGACGCGCTCGAATGTCACAGTGGGGGGATATGCAAGACAATCGCCTACGGTCACTCCGGATATGGACATGATGAAGGCTGCGAAGTTAATGGTGCAATCGAGGCAGAATCGAGTTCCGGTCGTTAAATCAACTACAGACCGTACCGTGGTTGGAGTCCTCAGTAGTGTGGATATTCTCAGAAACGTGGAAGTGCCAAAAAATGTTCCCGGAGCACTGGAAGCTGTTATGACAAAAAAGGTCAAAACCTGCTCGACAGAAGATAAAATCAACACGGTCTGGGGACACATGCTTGAGACAGATTATACGGGCATTCCTGTAGTTTCAAAGAGAGGCGAACCCATTGGAATGATAACCAGAAGAGATATAATTAAATCAGGTTCCGTCCGATTCGAAGTTGAAGATGAAAGACGCACAAGGCCCAATGACAGCCCGAAAGTTGAGAAAGTAATGTCAACTCCTACCTATACACTTTCTGAAAATGATTCCATTCAAAGTGCAATAAAGATGATTCTCCATTATGATATTGGAAGGGTTACCATAGTAAATGAGAAGGACAGGGTATGCGGAATTGTAGATAGACAGGATCTCCTGGAATCTATTGTTAAAGTATGGCCTGAAAAGCTCTTCGAAAATCGCTTTTGAAAGAAAAGCCAGCCTGGAAGAAATCTATATGGTGAAATTTCCAGTATAAGAATACGCACTTACAGGCGATAACTGACAGAAAATTAATATGAAAAAGCAGTTGCATATTTTCATGCAAAAAGATTATAACGTCAAAGATCATCATTAATAATAATTATAGATTCACAAGTAAAGGAAACCTTTCGGAAAGATTCGGGAGAAATTGCTTTCAGGTTTTATTTTTTCCAGGAGCAAGCCCGGGCCCGCTGAGAAATAAACCATGGGCTCCAGGGAAATTTCTGCAAAATAGCAGGAAAAAGAAACGCAATATGAAAAAAGCAATTAACTGCAACTCGAATTCGGTGATCCTATTGAACAGAAATGGTACATTTTCGCCCGTCGATAAGATGAAAGTTCAGCCAGGTGTGAGCAAATCCAAGAAAGCGCAGCACAAAGACCCGCATACGACTAGTAGCATGGGCACTATGCGAATAGGTCCTGAGTTTAAATCCCGCATTTCGGAACATGAAGGAAAGATCCTGGCCCTGGCAACAAGGAACGTAATAACCCTTCCTCCTACCTCAACGATCATGGAAGCAATCCGGATTATGACTGAGAGGAGGTTCAGGCGCATTCCTATTACAGACGCCGGAACGAGAAGGCTGGAAGGGGTAGTTACTACCGTGGATATTATTGATTTCCTGGGGGGTGGCAGAAAGAACCTGCTCGTTGAAAATCGCTTTAAAGGTAACCTTCTGGCGGCAATCAACGCAGAAGTAAGGCAAATCATGGAAACGGATATTCCTTACCTCCATGACCAGGCAGACTTTAAAGATGCGGTTTCAATGATGCTTGAGAGAAGGACAGGCGGTTTGCCAATTGTAAACAATGAAATGCAGGTTGTTGCAATCTTTACCGAGAGGAATGCAGTTGAGCTGATGGGCGGGCTTGTGACAAACCGAACTGTTGATGAATATATGACCGAGAATGTCAAGATGGTGTCAACCGACACACCCATTGGACAGGCAGCAAAAGTAATGGTAAATAACAGGCTCCGAAGGCTTCCTGTGGTCAAGGATGGGATCTTTGCGGGAATTGTCACTGCCTCTGATATTGTTCATTTTCTTGGCAGAGGAGACGCTTTCAGCAAGCTGACAACAGGAAATATTCATGAGGCGCTTGATCAGCCTGTAGGTTCTATTGTCTCAAAAGAACTGATATGGACCGGCCCGGGTACTGACCTGGGAAAGGCAATGGAAATAATGCTTGAGAAAAAGATAGGTTCACTCCCGATTCTGGAAGAGGGAATGCTCCGTGGCATCATTACCGAAAGGGATTTTCTGAGATCCCTTGAGTGAATCCTGGAAACCATCAATTAATAAGAAATGGTACGTGCTAATTTGCTGGTTAGACCGGTTTGAACTGGCTTAAACTGACTCAGGACGTCCCGGAAATCGGAGAAATTTAGTGAGAATTGGAGTGCTAAAACTGTAGCCAAAGTAAGCCCGAAAAGCTTTTCGGGCTTAAGTTTCCGGGAGTTTAAGTTTTTCAGGGGTGTAGGAGAAAAGGAAGATTCTCTGGCTGGATAGATCGAGAGGTAACCTGTACTCTGTATATTCAGAATTCTGAAGTGTAGCTCATTTTGAGTAGACTTTTCAAGTTAACTCTCACTTCAACAAAAAATACCATTACTCCTCTAAAACTTTAGTGCCTGTAGCTAAAAATTGTAAAGTTCGCAACCGATTCAAAAACTATAATTATTGATACTTATATATTGTAAAAGTGAAGGAGGTACTTCATGAATGTGGCGGACATCATGAGTTCACCTGTGTATGTTATAAACACAGATGAGCCCGTGTCACATGCGAGAAAACTGATGTTAAGGCATAGAATCAGTACGTTGCTTGTCCTCAACGAGGGCAAGATGGTGGGAATCGTCACAAAATCAGACATCACTAACCGGCTGGCTCAAGCCGAACCCCTCTGGAGGAGAAGGCCGATAGACCAGGTTCCTATCAAGTTATTGATGACTGAATCGGTTATTACCATCTATCCTGAAGCCTCTATTTCCCAGGCAGTCGCCTTAATGCTTGAGAACGGAGTGCATAACATTCCGGTGGTAAAGAACGATATTGTAGGTATTGTCACCAGGACAGATCTTGTGCGTTATGTTGCGGAAAATGACGAGGAAATGAAAACGAAAATCCCCAAATTAATGACCGAGGATATCATTTCTGTTCACAGGCATCATACTATCAATCATGTAATTGATGAGATGAACAGAAATGAGATCGAAAGGGTAATCGTTAAAGACGATGCAGGAAAACCTGTAGGGATTATTTCCAGTAAAAGCCTTGCATTGAACCTCTTAACTGACTTCCAGGGCGAACTTTCCACAAAAAATATCAAAATGACTCGTAAGTCTTCCCCTGCAGGCCAGAAGACCTACAGATACGTAAAAGAGGTGCCTTTGACCGCAGAAGACATTATGGTTTCTCCAATAACTTCCATTGACGTAAATGAAAATGTAAGTGCAGCCGCAAAAAAATTGATTGAAGAAGGATTGACTGCACTGCCTGTCAGTGATGGAGAAGATATAGTGGGCATATTAAGCAGAACCGACATTATGAAAGCCATCCTCTGAAACAGTGCGGTGCGAAGGTACATACCAAAAATGCCGGTATAAAAATCGATAAAACAGCAAAAAATGAGAGAAGGATGCGAATTTAAAGCACAGGAAAACGGATGAAGAAAACACGCAAATAATTGCGAAAAATATAATTCAAAATTCTGGATACGCATGAGGTGAATTGCATGCAAGTTAAAGACATAATGGTACAGCCATACAGAATTGACAAGTCAGACACCATATCTCACGCCCTGGACCTTATGGAAAAGAAGGATTCAAAGCGCCTGCTAGTAGTCCACGGCGATCAGGTACTCGGTGTACTTACAATGAGAAGTCTGACAGAACAGCTCGGAACTCGCAAGAAACTGAGCAAACCTGCATCCTCTCTGCATGTTGCAACAGCCGTATCCGACAACTTTGTAAAGGTTCTGCCTGATACCGATACCAGGGATGCCCTTACCCTGATGAAAAAGAAAGGCGGCGTAGTTATTGTCACTGATAATGGAAACGCCCTGGGCTGGGTAACACCCCAGGAATTCATGAAAATAAACCACTTCACAGGTTTTGCCGGGGAAGTAATGGAAAAAAGCCCTATCATTGTCAGCCCATCCGACAGGGTGAGCCACGCCAGACGGCTTATCCTCGATAAAAACGTGGGAAGGCTGCCAGTAATTGAGAATGGAAAACTCGTAGGTATTATTGCTGAAGATGATATTGCCTTTGCAATGCGCTCTTTCAGGGATCTGGTAGCTGACAACCAGCAGGATTCAAGGATAAGGAACCTGCTGGTAGGGGATATTATGACCCGCAGTGTAGTGAGTGTCTATACCAACACCCCTCTTGCAGAAGCTGTTCAGACCATGATAGAACATGATGTCGGAGGTGTTCCGGTACTTAACCTGGAGGAGGAACTTGTTGGTTTCCTGGCACGCAGAAACATAATAAACACAATTGAGGAATAAGTTCAAATCCAGAGAAGGCTAACCAGAAAAGGCTAACCAGAAAAAACTTATTTAAAATACTAAAAGCAAATAATTAAGTGAAGGCCTGCTCTTTTAACACAGGCCTTTTTTCTAATTTTTCTTCCGATTGATTTCTCAATTTTGAAAGGGTTTTGTTTTATAACGATTTGCCTTTTTAAAATGCCTTGTCTCCACCAATCAGACCTCCAAGGACATCACTCCCAAGAATGCCGTTCTGTTCTTCCCGGTTACGGCCGTAAGCAGAGGCTGCAAAGATTCTGTCAGCGAGACGTGAGAAAGGCAGGCTCTGTATATACACTGTGCCCGGACCTGTAAGGGTTGCAAGGACAACTCCTTCACCGCCAAAGAGAGCATTTTTGAAATTCCTTGACCAGGTTATATCATAGGTCACGGTTTCGGTAAAAGCTGCCACGCAGCCCGTATCGATGCGATATGTCTCGCCAGGCGCCAGGTCCTTTCTTATTACGGTGCCTCCTATATGCAGAAAAGCCAGGCCGTCGCCTTTCAATCTCTGCAGGATAAAACCTTCGCCACCAAAGAACCCTGCTCCAAGTTTGCGGGTGAAAGCAACTTCCACTTCTACTCCGCGAGCGGCACAGAGAAATGAGTCTTTCTGGCAGAGAAGACTGCCTCCGAATTTTTTCAGATCAAGGGGAATGATCTTTCCCGGATAAGGAGCCGCAAAAGCTACATGCCCTTTTCCGGAACCTTTGTGAATAAAGCTTGTAATAAAGAAACTTTCTCCTGTAAGCATCCTTTTAAGTCCTTTTTTCAAGCCTCCGAATAATCCGCCTCCTTCATTACCCGTGCTAGTCTGCATCTGGATTCCGGGTCCCATATATGCCATAGCCCCGGCTTCTGCCTGGACAGCTTCTTCAGGATCAAGCTCGATTTCAACGATTTGCATATCGTCGCCCATGACTTTGTAGTCGATTTCATCTGCCATTTATGATCTCCAGTGTCTTTTGTAAGTTTAAATGTAATAAGATTAAGAACAGATTAGAATCAAATGCTTAAAAAGATTTTTAATGTACTGAACTACTTCTCAGTATTTCCGGGTTAATTTCCAGAAAAACTGGCTATTGCAGAATATGCCTGCATCTGAAGACCTGTTCCGAAAATCTGCCTGAGAATGAAAATTTATTTCAGGGCTGAAAACAGATAAATAAGCATGCGTAGAGAGGGGAACGAGGAAATAGATCCTGAATTTGTGGCTCGGCTTGCAAGTTACCTGGGATTTGATAAGGAAAGGGTTCAGCACCTTTTTGAGAAGAATTATCTCGCCCGAAACTGGGGAAAATATGAATATTTGCTCCGTTTCGATAAGGAAATCTCCCATATCGAAAGGGGAACAGTGCTTTATGAGAAAGCTGCTTCTTTTGAAACCATTATGGGCTTTCCGAAAATCCGGCGAGCTATGGTGCTGGATCCCACAATAAAAAGACACTTCAGCGGCCTTGAAAAGGTAGCCGTAGAAGAAAAAATGAATGGATATAATGTCCGCATAGCGATTGCAAACAACGAAATCCTTGCAATTACACGGAGCGGATATATTTGCCCTTATACGACTCAAAAGGCAAAAGAAAAATTGAACTTGAAATTTTTTGACGATTTCCCCGGGCTTGTACTTTATGGAGAAATGATAGGTCCTGACAATCCTTATGTCTCTAAAGAGATCTATGATATCGAGTCAGTAGAATTTTATATTTTCGACATTCGGGAGAAAAACAGCGGGAAGCCTCTTCCGATAAACAGGAAGCAGGAAATCCTGGAAAAATACGGTTTCTTTCAGGTAAGGTTTTTCAATGAATTTCCGCTGGAAACTGCTGCTGAAGAAGTTATAAAAATTATCCGGAAACTGGGGGAAGAAGAGCATGAAGGCGTTGTAATAAAAGATCCAGACATGGTTCTTTCCCCGTTAAAATATACTTCTTCCCAGAGTAATTGCTCGGACCTCAGGCACGCCTTTAAGTTTTACAATGAAACCGGCAGAGATTACATGCTTTCCCGGATTGTCAGAGAGGGTTTCCAGACCGTTGAATGGGATGAAGACGAAATCGAGTTTGGAAAACGCTGCATGCAACTGGGAGAAAGCATATTGAACCCTCTGAGGAGATCCATTGAAAGTGTAAAAAATGGTCAGAGATTGTATGAGGAAGCCAGGATAAAGGTAAGGGATTTAAAAACTGCAGCCGAATTTGAAGATTACCTTAAAAGACTAGGGGTTGATGCCGTTTTTGAAGAGCCTCAACCAATCGAAGAAGAATATCTGATAATTATAAGAAAAATCAATAAAAGCACCAACGACAAAACTCAGGCAATCTTGCAGGGCGAGACCTGGTAATCTTTTCTTCCGAGACTTTTTCTCGGTTTTGAAGCTTTAAGAACCCTTTTCAAAATGTTTCGAAAAGAAATATATTACAGTATAATTATACCAGATGCGGGTTTAAGAGTTAAAAACCAATTATAGGAAAAGCAGTTATAAGTTATAAAGTCCGAAAAGTATCGGAACCCGGAGAATATCCAGAGTCGGAAAATATCCAGGTTCAGAAAATATCCAGATTCGGAAGCATTATAAGATTAAAATTATTTTATCCAGAATAATCTGCATCAGAACTCGCATTTAAAAAGCCTTAACTTAGTTTAGAAGAAATGACAGAGAAGGAATTGAAAGGGATCCAGTATGACAAATCTTGCAATTATCGGGACGGAAAAGAGTGGAAGGACTTCCCTTGCCGCAAATCTCGGGAAAAAGGGGACATCCTCCGACATAGCCATGTATAATAACGACAAAGAAAGCCGGAAAATGGTCTTTATAGACCCTCACGGCTATCCTAAAGCCATAAAGCCTCTGGTTACAGTACTGAACATTACGGATATGGCAATCCTCTGCATCCCTCCTGATGGCCTGAACAGAGATAATCCTGTAAGTGTTCACACAGGAGAATGCATTGTTGCCCTGGACCTGCTCGGCTTCAAGCACGGAATAATTGCCCTGACAAAATCCGACAGTACCCATATGCATGCAATCGACGAGCTAAAAAAGAAAATAAAACTAATGACTGCGGGCACTTCTCTCCAGGACTGGGAGTGTATCTCTCTGAACACCAATAAGGGTGCAAAAAATCCTTTTGAAGGTGTGGAAGATCTCAAAGCCAGAATTAACGAAATTTCAGAAAAAATCGAAGCTGAACAGGCTGAGTTAAATGGCCTGCCTGCAAGGGTGTTTATAGACCATGCTTTTAATGTGACCGGAAAAGGCTGTGTTGTCCTTGGAGTTGTCAAACAGGGGATTTCAAAAGACAAGGACAAGACCAAAATTTTCCCACTGGACAGGGATATTGAAATCCGGTCCATTCAGAGCCATGATGTGGATATTGACAGCGCGCCCACAGGCACCAGGGTAGGCATGCGTCTTAAAAACGTGCAGGCTAAAGATATCGAAAGGGGATTTATTATTTCCGACAAAGAAATCGTAAGTACTGACTATACCCTTGAGTGTACCATCTCGAAATTCACACGAGCAGTTGAAACCTCAAGTGTACTTCATCTCTTCGCTGGTCTGCAATCCGAACCTGTGCGTGTGGAGAAGATTCTGGTTGATGGGCAGGAAGTTAAAGAAGTAAAGCCCGGCAGTACCTGTGTGATGGAACTTTCAGGCAATAAAAAAGTAGCTTACAGCAAAGAGGACCGTTTCCTGCTGGCAAATCTTGACCTGCCCCAGCGGTTTGCAGGTTATGGATTTCCTAAATAACTTTCCTTAAAATATTTTTTGAGGATATAAGGGTTTTTGAGGGTATAAGGGTAATAGTATGGAAAACGATTCAGGAAAAAATGGAATCATAAACAAAAACGGGGAAGATAAGGTAAGGGACAAAACTCTTTATGGGCATGTCTTCCATAGAAATGTCTGCTGGCAGCGTTCCTATGAGAGACCGGAAGGTGAGGAGCTTATTATGGCATTGTACGGCAGCCTCAGAAACGGCCTTTACAACAGTCGGCGACTTGACCTGCAAAACAGGTCAGAACTGCTTGGCACAACACAAGTAAGAGGATACGCCCTTTACTCTCTAGGACCCTACCCATGCGTTTATCCTTCTGAAGATTCTTTCATTATAGCCGAAGTACGCAGGTTTTCAGGAAAGCAGCAGCTTGAAGTCGCCAGGTCAATTGATTATATGGAACTCTTCGGAGGCTACCACAGGGAATACGTGGATCTCGAAATTGGTGAGCAGAAGCTCAGAGGCTTTATTTACGTTTACGATGAAAAGCCTGAGTCAGAAGAGATCGAGCATGGCGACTGGGCAAGGTACCTGGAAGAAAAAGGGTTACAACAAGGACAGTAATCTGAATTAAAGAGACAAAAAATAAGGAAAAATGGAAGTAGAAGTATCGAAAATAGAAATCTAAAAATTATACATTTCTTAAAGATAGGGACCTAAAATCACAGGTTCTTTAAAAACTCAAGACTCTCGATCCCTTCTTCTACCGAACTCACTTCGGTAACAAAGATTCCCTTATAATCTGAAAGTTTTCCCATTACTCGTTTCCAGTCTATTGTACCTTTACCCAGTGGAAGGTGTTCATCCTTTTTGCCCATATTATCATGGATGTGTATATGGGAGATTTTTTCTACAAGAAGGTCAAGGAAGTCATCAATAAGCCCAACTGTGTTTGCATGCCCAACATCGAAAGTAAAACCCACATTATGGCTTCCGATAGATTCTAGCATTTCGAGCATTTCATCGGGATATTTTCCGAAGATCTTCGGCAGGTCGGGCATATTTTCAACTGCAACCAGGATTCCGAAATCTGCTGCGAAATCACAGATTTCCTGAAGAGAAGCAAGATTGGTAAAATAAGCTTCCTGTGGAACCTGCACGCCATAAGGGGAAAGATATCCAGGGTGAATTACAGCCAGATTAACATAGTTAGATGCGAGAGTAAGGTAATGTTTCATCTGCCTGAGCACTTCTGCCCTGATTGAGTCATTCAGACCTGCCAGATTCATGTCCGAGAAAGGCAGGTGCAGAGTTAGCTCAAGACCTGTGGTTTCACTGATATTTTTTAAGTTCTGGATGTTCTTGCTGTTCAAGCACTGAGATCCTTCCTGTACGATCTCCCAACCGGTATACCCGTGATCCTCGAGCGTGTAAGCCCATTTGAAAGGGTCTTCAACGACTGCACGTGACGAATAGCTAATTCTCTGCAACTGCATGGCGAGAGTTCATTCCTTTTAATTTATCGATATAGATCTGTGGATGCGAATTAAGATATATTTAACTGAATCATTTAATTGGAGTATTTAATTGGAGTATTTAATTGGAGTATTTAACTGAATAAACTGCTAAACCCTAAATTTTCTTAATCCCTTTCCACATAGTCCATTTCTACTTCAACAATAGGTTTTCCTTCTTCCGTAAGGGGTAAAAGCCACTCAAAGAGTCTTTCCATTTCCTTCTCAGAGTCAGCATTGATAATAACTTCGATAGATCCGAGAGGTTCTTCCTGTGCAGGAACACTGGGAATTCCGACAAAAGCAGCCTGCTTATTGAGAGAAAAGCGGACTGAAAGCCCGTCGCGAGATAAGCCTTTACCGAAGGCTTTGTTGCGAACGGTATCTATGATTTCTTCTCTGCGAATTAGCCCATGCAAGGTTTGTAAAATGTCAATTTCCCCTTCTGCAGAGAAGAAAAAAGAGGGGGAAACTCCTGTTTCAGATTCTGTGCCCTCAATAGTGTCTTTTTTGAGTTCAATATCAGTGAAAAGGGACGAGATTGCTTTGATAACTTTTTCCGGATCTTCTGTAGGATATACAGCTGCTGAAACCTTAACATGTATCATAAGTTTGCTCCACTAAATTTAAAGTAGATTGTCTCAGAGATTTGTTGCATATTTTTTAACGTAAATTAATTTCATACCTGTTCAGAAAAATTATTCTTTTATTCCTGTTTTTAAGATTTATTCTGTGGAGCTTCCCAGGTAATTGCTCAAAACTTCAACGACATCCTTTTTGAAAGTTTCCAGAGTGGAATTATTTTCGATTTCTACATTGGATGCCTCTATAGCGTCTCCCATGCCCCAGCTGAGTTCCCGTTCATCCCGGCTGCGAAGCCCTTCTATATTGTTCATATCATCGCTTCGGCCTCGTTTCTTGACTCTGGAAAAGCGAACTTCGATAGGAGCATAGATAGAAATCAGGATGAATCCTTCTCCGAATTCTTGCCTGAAGCATTCCACTTCGGCAATCCCGCGTACCCCGTCCACAACAATAAGGTCAGAACCAGCCTCCTTAATTTGAGAAATACAGCGTATGGCAACCGCGTCCATACCCTCGCATTTGCGAAGCTGTGTTGCAACCATTCCGGTATTGGAATCATTGGGCTCAAGCCCGCGTCTCAAAACTTCCTTCCGAATTACGTCACCCATGTTAACAACGGGAATGCCCATTTCAGCAGCAATTCTGGCAGCTTCCGATTTTCCAGATGCTGGCATGCCTACGAATGCTATTATTTTCATCAAAAATTACCCTTTAAACTTGAATTATTAGACCTGAATTATTAACTTGAGCTGTTAGACCTTATCATTACTTGAGCTGTTAGATCTGGGTTATTCACTTGAACTATTAAATCTGAGTTATTCACTTGAACTATTAAATCTGAGTTATTCACTTGAGCTGTTAGATCTGGGTTATTCACTTGAACTATTAAATCTGAGTTATTCACTTGAACTATTAGATTTGAACCATTAAACCGCTAAATTTGAATTATTGAGTCATTGATTGAATTATTGGATCGTTAGAAATGCATAAAAGCCTGGTTATTATTAAATTTGATTTCTGACGGAGTAGATTGAATTATAACTGAATGGTCTGAATAATGATACCTGACGTTAACCATGAGATGGTACCGTGTAGATGATATAATTCTAGTCAAACCGCAGGATCATATATATTATTTCCTGAAAAACTGACGCCTGGGTAATGGGAAGATAGTCGGGGCTAAAAGAGGCTGAAGAATATGAAAGAAACGGAAGAATATGAAAGAAACGGAAGAATATGAAAGAAACGGAAGAATATGAAAGAAACGGAAGAACATGCAATTAAAGAAGGTTATTAGGTCAAGAAAAAATAAAAGCAGGAAAATATGAGGATGGAAAATATGAGGGTACACCTCATGAGAACATCTTGTTGAAAACTGACGTTTTAAAATCCACCAGAGGTTTGAGCCTGTAATCTTCAAGAAGTACTTTACGGGTGTTTTCCACCGGAACACTCAGGGAAATTTCTTTAGTCCTGCCGTAGCGGCCTTTGCTTACAACGACAGCATTGACTATACCTAGCATATCAAGCTCGGACATAAGGTCAGTAACCCTGCGCTGTGTGAGGATGTCAACATCAATGTGATGACAAAGCTGGCGATAGACATTATACATCTCGCCCGTTGTGACATTCTTACCTTCTCTTCCCCGGTTCCGCAGGAGAATAATACTGTAGAGTACAAGTTTGGACTGAGTAGGAAGGGTTCTTACCACTTCAACCACACGATCAATTTCGATTTTTTCCTGAGCACGTC
This sequence comes from Methanosarcina sp. MSH10X1, assembly GCF_004099695.1. Lineage (GTDB taxonomy): Archaea > Halobacteriota > Methanosarcinia > Methanosarcinales > Methanosarcinaceae > Methanosarcina. The sequence continues at coordinate 36,213 of NZ_SCHL01000012.1, forward strand.
TCACATGCTCTTCAAGAACCTGAGGCTGGTTTTCCCTTTCTGCAATTTCCCCTGATACCCGCAGGAGGTCAAGTGCGCGCCTTGCATCGCCATGTTCCTGAGCTGCAAAGGCAGCGCATAAGGGTATTACCATTTCACCAAGAACTCCATCAGTGTAGGCCATTTTTGCCCTTTGTTTCAGAATATCGCTGATCTGTTCAGCGTCATAAGGAGGGAAAATGAGTTCTTCTTCGCCCAGGGAACTTTTAACTCTGGGATCCAGAAATTCAGTGAATTTCAGATCATTTGAAACACCGATCATACTGACTTTGGCTCTCCGCAGGTCTGTATTAATTCTTGAGAGGTTGTAAAGGACATCGTCACCTTTTTTAATCAGCTTATCGATTTCGTCCAGAATTATAATAATAACCTGTTCTCTGGAATCAATAGCCTCTTTAAATTTCATGAAGACCTGGTCGGTAGGCCAACCGGTCATAGGAACTTCTTCTTCAAAATGTCTGGCAAGATTTGCAAGGAGCCTGTACTGGGTATCGATTACCTCACAATTGATATAAACAACCGAGCAGAAAAGTGATTTGTCTTCGCTGACCCTCTCAAGCTCTTTACCAACGTAGCGGGTAACAGCAGTTTTTCCTGTTCCTGTTTTTCCGTAAATGAGGACATTCGAAGGGGTTTCTCCTCGGAGTGCGGAAACCAGAATTGTTGCAAGACTATTAATTTGCTCATTCCTGTGCAGCAAAAGGTCAGGCGTGTAAGAAGGCCGAAGTACTTCTTTGTTTTTGAAAATTGATTTTCCGTCAAGTAATTTTTCGAATAAGCCGTCTAGTGATTGAGCTTTTATCATGAATGACCCTCTATAAAAATTGATGATATCAAGCGCTTAAGGGGTTAGATAATAGATACACCTTTAATGCGAATAATTAATATATATAATAAATTAATAAAGTCATAATGTGTATGCAATTTATTAATACGGTGGGTACACAATGTGCTAACTTTTTCTTTGCACTACTTTCATTTGTTTTATTGGCTAGAGTAAACCGTAATAGTTGAGACTTTATTCACAGAATATATTTTTGGAGGATTCTGCTACGCAGTTTTAAATTTTTTAGCTTGAATATAGGCCTGCGAATTTAATAGCCAGGTTTACTCTTTTTAATACTTTTTTAAATTCACCTTTAAGGTTTTACTGTTGCCTGAAACGGGAGAAATTCTTAAAGGTTGCGCCAAGTTTTATTCTTTGACTCAACTGTTGGACATTTGTGTCTTATATTATCTCCTGAAGTTAGCTCCTTAGAGTTATCTCCTGAGAACTGTTTTCTTGGAGTTACTGTTATATATTTTTCTAAGAAAATATTTTAAGTAACTAGAATTATAACTTCAACTTAGGGATAAGTTTTATATTGCTGATACAATAGCCATTGAGCCATTTTAAGATAATTATTGTAATGATTACCAGAAAACTTCAAAGTATTGTAAATTGAATTTCTTAAATGGAATATTTGAAGGGGGGTTGGTTTCAAATTTCAAACTTTTAATTTCAAACCTTTAACTTCAAACCTTTAACTTCAAACCTTTAATTTCAAACCTTTAATTTCAAACCTTTAACTTCAGACCTTTAACTTCAGATCTTTAATTACAAAATCTTTATTCCCGCAATCAGGAACTAAACTTTACTTTATGTACTCTGGATTTTCACTTATGATTCTTTGCGCTTTTTATGAAAACCCCTCTGAATCCTGTTCATAAGGAGAAAGGGATAGAAGATACATGTTTCTTATAGTTAATGCCTGAAATATTCATTTTTTGCTAATTGCTGCTAAATTGTCGGGCAAGTCTTCCTTAATAAAGCGCACTTCAAACCCAGAGAAAATCTACATTCAGGATCTTCTTTTAACAAAACTTTAGGTGAAACTGGTATATAAGCAAGTAATTTTTAGCTATATTTGCAGTAGATGCAATGGAAGTACACGTTATTAATTGTTATGGTAAAGACCCGTTTGTTTCCACTGGAAAGCGTTTTACCTTAAATATCCATAACAGAAATCGTTATCATGAAGCACATTATGTTTTAAAAAAAAGATTCCGGATTCCAGAACCAATCGAGGTTGAATTTAAATCCTTCTTTTCAGATGGAAGAAGTTATGAAAATTTTTGATTTTTTATCTTAAATTTAAAGAATAAAAAATTTAAGATAAAATCACACTTATACATGAATTATCCTGCTTGTAGTAAAAAAGAATAGGGGAATTGAGCATACAAGAGAAGAATATAACCAAAAGAGAAGAATTAAGGAAATGGGGAAAATAAAGGAAGATAGATAAAATAGGGGAAGTAAGGGAAACAAAGAAAATAAGGGAAGTAAGGGAAGATAGATAAAATAAGGGAAGTAAGGGAAGATAGATAAAATAGGGGAAGTAAGGGAAACAAAGAAAATAGGAGAAATAAAGGAAATAAGGAAGATAGGGGAAAAAGGGGAAAAAGGGGAAATAAAAAATAAAGAAAATAGGGGAAAAAGGGGAAATAAAAAATAAAGAAAATAGGGGAAAAAGGGGAAAATAAAGAAAATGAGAACAATGATAAAGGAGAAATTAAAGTAACTATAGGAAAAGACCCCTTTATTTCCACTGGAAGGTTTATATAACCCCCGGACCCCATGATTTCCACTAGAGAGGGGTTAGGGTTCAGAGCAACAAAATAAAAAAAGGTTTTATTTTGTGAAGCAACAAAATAATGTTGTTTAGTTATAAAACTATTAGTATATATAGGTTATTATAAGTACAGACTGAAAACTGGATTTTAAAATTTAAAGCACATTGTAGAAAAAATTCTCATTCTCCAAAATAAAATGATTCATTCCCTAAAATAAATTCTTTTTAATATTCCTAAATTCATTAGAATTTACTTCTCTATTCGCTTCCCTTATCATCGTGGAAATGTTTCCAGTAGAAATATAGGGGTCCCCCTCTGTAGCAGACATTTCTATGATTAAAGTAACTTATCGCTCCTCATTTTTACTAATTATTTATCCAGTAGATACGATAACTTTTCTTTTTTATTTCCTTTTCTATTTCCTTTTTTATTTCATTCTTTTATATTTCCCTCTTTTTTATTTCCTTTTTTATTTCATTCTTTTTTTGTTTTGCATAAGATCTTACTTATTTTTTTTATTTCTCTTTTTTCTTGCATTTCTTTCTTTTTACGATAATTCTTACTTTATTTTAATTTCCTTTCCTTCCACTCTCTATTTCACTTACTCTTCTCTAAACACTAAATCTTTCTTTAATTTACCTTTACCTTCATCAGTTTATTCTCTTTTAATCCTCTTTTAATTCTCTTTTAATTCTCTTTTAATTCTCTTTTAATTCTCTTTTAATTCTCTTTTAATTCTCTTTTAATTCTCTTTTTTATGTTTGGCTTTCTTTTCATGCTCCTTTTACTGGTTGATAGTATCAACAATATCATTCTCTTCAGCATTAATCTCACGTACTTCCCGATCCCAGTATTACTCACATATCTCTTTTGTGGGCATTTTCTTAACTGTTAAATCATTCATAATAAGTCGGTGCTTCTGGACTCTTCTGAAATGCCATTAAGACGGTTATCCGGTAATTTAGCAGTTATAATCCATAAGTCTTTTAAATAAAATTGGTTTTACTTTATCCATATGAATGAGCAGGGTCTTTCTGAGAACGAGATATTTTCCTATCTGGAAAATGTAAAGTCAGAAGATACGGATTACTATAAGGTTCTGAGTTCGATGTGCACTCACCCGCATAAGATCGCGGTTGAGGCTCACAGACTTTTTATTGAAGCTAACCTGGGTGACCTGGGACTCTTTGCTGGTGCTCACAGGCTGGAAAGAGAAGTAGTCGGAATGCTTGGAGAACTTCTTCATGCTCAATCTGTTGATACTCAGTCTGTTAAAATTCCTTCCGGAGAATCCTGTGAGAATACAGTCTGCGGCTATCTCACAACAGGAGGTACGGAATCCAATATCCAGGCTGTCAGGGGTATGAAAAACCTTGTAGAAGCTGGCGGGAAAAACTCAGGGGAAATTCCCAATATAGTTATTCCCGAATCAGCTCATTTCTCATTTGACAAGGTTGCAAATATGATGGGCATTGAGGTTAAAAGAGCTCTTCTGGATTCCGAATTTAAAGTGGATACCGCATCTGTGGAAAGTCTGATAGATGCAAATACCATCGGACTCGTAGGGATAGCAGGCAATACAGAATTCGGTCAGATAGATCCTATTGAGGAACTTGCAAAGCTTGCTCTTGATAATGAGCTTTTCCTTCACATTGATGCAGCTTTTGGAGGGTTTGTGATCCCATTCCTTGAAAACCCGCAACCTTTCGATTTCAAAGTTCCGGGCGTTACTTCCATTGCAATAGACCCTCATAAGATGGGACTTTCCACAATTCCGTCAGGTGCCCTATTATTCAGATCTCCTTCTTTTCTGGATTCCCTCAAGGTAAACACTCCGTACCTTACAACAAAGGCACAGTTTACTCTTACAGGTACCCGGAGCGGGGCTTCAGCTGCTGCCACATATGCTGTTATGAAACACCTGGGCCGTGAAGGATATCGAAAAAATGTACAGTATTGCATGCAGCTTACATCAAAACTGGTTGAAGAAGCTCGAAAACTCGGGTTCGAACCTCTAATCGAACCCGTAATGAATGTAGTTGCCCTGAGAGTTCCAAGCCCTGACCTTGTGCGAGAGCGACTCCTGAGAAAATTCGGCTGGAATGTTTCAATAACCCGTAACCCCAGATCTCTCCGTCTTGTTCTAATGCCCCACAACACCCCTCAGGACGTTGGAGAGTTTCTACAAGATCTGGAAAAAGTAACGGCAGAATTTTAAAATCTTACTTTCTTTTGTCTCATTTCCCTTAAATTCGCTTCTCTTCCTTAATATTTAAATACTTACTTACTTATTTTCCTAAATCTTGATTTACTTACTTTCCCTAAATCTTGATTTACTTATTTTCCTAAATCTCGATTTACTTATTTTCCTAAATCTCGATTTACTTATTTTCCTAAATCTCGATTTACTTATTTTTCTTTAATATTTATTTACTTACTTATACTAATTCCCGACTAATTTAATAATCACGTACAAGCAAATATGTATAATATTATCTCCAAATAATAGATGGATATTGTTGTCAAACAATAGTGATGTAACTATTTTATGAGGGAACATATACAAAGAGACCTCATGAGTGAAGGTTACAAAGCGGCTTTATCAGGAACATTTATCAGGGACTCTATTAAGAATATTTAGCATGAAAATTTGAGATAAGAATCAGAAGAATTTATGAACAGAATTAGGGTAATCTGTTAGCAGAACTACCGACAAATTTCGATTTCCTGTAAGTTATGCCTTCTGCTAGACTTTGGAATTGATATCTAAGTTCCAGTTTGAGGTCAAGATTTATAATATATAAATTCATAACTTAATAAAGATATAATAGGCCAAAGTTTCTTGAAGCCATTTAGAATTGATTCACATTCAGCGCTTAACCGTAAATTCAATTTTATATAAATAAAAATGGGGGTATTTATTTCATGAAATCGTCATTGAAAATCGGAAGTGTGATGGGTATACCTATCAAGCTGCACATAACTTTTCTTCTCATACTGCCCATATTCGCTTATGTGTTTGCAATCAACCCACAGCCTTTCGGTTTTAGGGGAGTTGAGCCGGCTATCACAAAGTATTCACTTTCAGTCCTGACCGCTATCCTGCTTTTTGCTTCAATCGTCTTACATGAGCTCGCGCACTCATACATGGCAATGCGCTATGGGGTCAAGATTGAGAGCATCACTCTCTTCCTATTTGGGGGTGTATCAGCTATGGAAGAGATGCCCAGGAAACCAGGGGAGGAGGCGAAGATGGCTTCTGCGGGTCCTCTTACAAGCCTTGTAATAGGTTTTGTTTGCCTGTTTATATATGGAAACCTGATTTCCCCTAACCCGGCACTTTCTCAAAATCCGGTATACCTCACTATCTGGATTCTTGGGGTTATGAACCTTGTACTCGGAATCTTCAATCTGCTGCCTGCTTTTCCAATGGACGGGGGTAGAGTGCTTCGTTCATTCTACGCAAGAAGAATGTCCTATGTAAAAGCTACTCAGAGTGCAGCATCCGTGGGGAAATTCTTTGCTATTCTTATGGCAATTTTCGGGATTCTCATAGGCAATCTCTGGTTCCCTCTTATTGCGCTCTTTATCTATGTCGGCGCATCCGAAGAGGAACGTTCTACACGGGCTGAGGTAACGCTCGAAAATATCTTTGTCAGGGATATTATGACCAGAGATGTGGTATCAGTCAGTCCTTCCATGAATGTTGAAGACCTGGTCAAATTCATGTTTGAAAAGAAACATATGGGATACCCTGTGATGGAAGGGGACAGCTTAAAAGGAGTAGTAACATTTACCGATATCCAGAAGGTCCCGTACGTCGATCGCCCAGTATCCCAGGTCTCGGATATCATGAGCAGAAATATTATCTCGGTACCTCCGGACGCACAGGCAAGCGATGTTCTGAGACTGGTTACATCTAAAAATATCGGAAGGGTCATGGTCATTGACAATGGATCAGTCGTAGGCATTCTTTCAAGAACGGATCTGGTACGGATCTTGAGACTCCGGTCAGAGTAATATCATAAAGTCTCTGAATTAAAGATGGTTCTTAAGGTGAATTTATTATAAGGGAAGACATCAAAAATGAATTCATCAAAAGGATCATCATTCTGACCTATCAAAAAGTCTTTCTTTCAGAAGAGTTACGAATAGGAAAGAAAATTATTAAAATAGAGTAAAATTATTAAAACGGGTTAAAATTATTAAAATGGATTCAAATTATTAAAACTGATTTCCATCAAAAGTTATTTTTATTAAAAGATACTACTTTCTTAAGTTATTTATAAACCGGGCTTGCCAGAAATATATAAATAAAGTATTACGTAATTTATAAAGAATTATATAAAATAAAGACTATAGAATAACGTGATTTATAAAAAATTATATAAAATAAGGATTATAGAATATGGGGTAAAACCTGAAGGCAACAAAATATAAATCCCTTACAGATAATTACAACCAGTTAATTATCTGCTTATCGCTAAGTTGTCTTATAGCCTGGTTGTTTTATGTGAACGATAGCCTGGTTATTTTACGTGAAAATTATAGCTTGATAATTTTATGTGAAGAGCTTAATTATTCATGCGATTAAATGCAATCCTTCAGTAATGTATTCTCACGCACCACTTTTAACTCGTCGCAGCAGAGAGATTAACAATGAACAAACCTGAAATTACAGATTCTCAGGACAAGGACCCTGACTACAATTTTCATAGTTCATCTCAGGAGTCAATATATTCTATGGACAAACTTGTGACAGAATCCGCAGAAAACTCCATTTCTGTAGGAAAGTCTAAAATTTCTGATTATTCAATTAATGTGCCGGAGGAAGACGAAATTTCTGTACCGGCACCTGGAATCGAAGCTGGAGAACTTGAAACAAAGCTTGACATAAGTTCCGAACTCATTGCAGAACCCATTCCTGATTCGGTATCTAAAGTTTCAGTTTCTTCGCCTTCCCGGTTACCAGACGGTCTTCAGGCTGAATACCAACCGTCAAAAATCGTGCTTATAGGGACAGCCCACGTTTCGGAAAAGAGTGTTGCTGAGGTCAAGGCTGCTATAAGGAATCTGAAACCCGACATTGTAGCTGTCGAACTTTGCAGGGGACGGTACGATGCCCTGAAGGGTAATGTGCAGGAAAAGCAGGTTCCTATAAAGGAAATTCTCACTGAAGGCAAGGTTTACTATTATATCATTCACTGGCTGCTTGCCTATGTGCAGAAAAAGATCGGTGACGACATGGGTGTAAAACCCGGAGCCGAGATGCTTTCCGCGATCGAGGAGGCAGAGTCCGTAGGGGCTAAAGTCGCATTAATTGATCGGGATATCCAGGTAACTCTTCAGCGTTTCTGGGGAAAAATGAAATTCCTGGAAAAAATTAAGATGGTTGGCTCCCTCCTGGGCGGTCTGATAGGTGTAGGAAAAGGAACCGAGATCGATATCGATCAAATCACAGAAAATGACGTCGTGACTGCCCTTGTAAGTGAGCTCAGAGGTTTTGCCCCAACTGCAGCTGAAGTCCTCATTGATGAGCGGGACGCATATCTCGCAGGAAGCATCTTGAGGGTTGCGGCAGGTGGAAACAAAACGATCGTGGTGGTAATCGGAGCCGGGCACAAATCCGGGGTACTTAATTATCTCAGGAATCCGAAAAGTGTTCCTCCTCAGGATAGCCTTATGCAAATTCCAAAGAAGCGCGTAGGCGTTGGAAAAGTTCTTGGCTTTGCTTTTGTCGGCCTTATAGTCGGATTCTTTTTCCTGCTGCTTCTTTCCGGCATTGATCTGAATACTCTTTTGATAGCTTTCGGGTGGTGGTTCATTATTACCGGAACCCTGAGCGCAGCGGGAACTCTGCTTGCAGGAGGGCATCCTTACTCAGTTTTGACTGCCTTTTCGGTTGCCTGGCTGACAACTCTGCACCCTCTAATTGCCGCAGGCTGGTTTGCTGGCCTAGTAGAAGCAAGACAGCGAAATCCTACCACTGCAGACATAAAAGCCCTGGCAGGAATAGAAACTTTCAGTGAGATGTTCAAAAACAGGTTTATGCGAGTTCTTCTTGTCGCAAGCTTTGCAAATATAGGAAGTATGACAGGAACTTTCGTTGCAGCTTATTTAATGATGGATAAATTTGCCCCAATGGATGTTATTCTCGATGCTTTCCATGCCGGGTTAAATGCAATTGGACTTTGAAGGGTTTCTATAAGGCTTTAGAAATCAATAAAATTCTGGAAATTCAGTAAAATTTCAAAGGTTTTATTAGACTTTAAAGGTTCCAGTAACCTTTGTTTTTTGAGAATCCTTCTGGACCAGGTTCCTTTTTTCCGTTCATTCTTTATTTTATTTTTTCCATTCATTTCTTCACTTTATTTATTCCATTCATTTCTTCATTTTATTTATTCCATTCATTCTTCACTTTATTTATTCCATTCATTCTTCATTTTATTTATTCCATTCATTCTTCACTTTATTTATTCCATTCATTCTTCACTTTATTTATTCCATTCATTCTTTACTTTCATTCATTCTTTATTTTGTTTTTTCCTTCTTCTTTTATTATACTCCCCCTACCTTCTTTCGAGCCTTTTCATTACTATTTTTTCTTTACGAATAGCATTTTTCATTTTCTAAAAAAGCATCTGGTAGTGTGTACGATCCACTGCCAGTTGTGCCTGCAACTACAAAGAAGAGAGTTGTCAGAATGAGATCTATAAATAATTGGTTCCTGTTCGGTTCAGAGTTTCACTCCCAGTTTATCTCCGTATAATTTGGGAAATTGGCTCCTCTGAGTGTAAAGTTAAATAAATTTGCTTCCCGTCACTTGATCTCTAAGCGACTTGATTTTTAAGGCAGATCTTTCTTTAAACAAATTGTTTTTAGAAATTAATTTCATCCAGAAAATAAAAAGTTTTGTTAAAAGAACAGTTGAATGTTGAATATAAAAAGGAAAAAACAAGCTTGAATATGAGAAAGAATAAGCTTGAATGCGAAAAAATGTCACTAATCAAAAATGATGGTGAAAAAAGCCAGGTAAACTGAAAGTGAAGGAACATTGAGCTGATTAAAGAGATAAAATGGAAAAATAATGCAAAATAAATAAAAATGATTGAGCTCAGAAGAGCTCGTGCAATTTAAACTGATATTTCCCAAGCTTTCCACCGTAGTTTCCTGCGGAAATTTTCTTAATGCCCGGGACAGTTACAGCAGCTTTGATTCCTGCTTTCATGGAGGCTTTTATACTTTCCTCATCAAGCCCGTTGATAACGATTTCATAAATAGCATTGACGTCTGAAGGGACTTCGGTGTTCTCGACTTTGTCCTTTATGGAGGGGCAGAATTTCTCATTAGCAGTAGCTTTCAGGAATTTATATTTGTTTGCGCCGGATTTGGATCCGCTGGCTACAATTCCGCCAGGGAAGGGAGTAATTGTGCCTTCAAGTTCTGTAATTGCGTCAACAGCAGCTTCGGCTGCAGTTAGGGCGCTCATCTGGGAATCCCCGAAGATGAAGAAGTTCCCGCCTGCAATTCCAGCAACAGCGCCTATATTATCCTCGGTCAGGAAATCCCCTTCCATGATTGGAACTTTATATATCTTGCGGCCTGCAATGTCGGTCTCGGACTCCATGCCATCTGCGAAGAACTTAAGTTTAAAGCCTACATTAAACTGTTTTTCAGCTTCAGGAAGCGCATTGAAGACTGCAGTTGTAGGGGCTGTAAGTACACACTGTCCAATTCTTTCTAGTAACTGCTCTTCAAGAGCTTCGTATTTGAAAGTGCAGATCTGGATATAAACTCCAGGTCTCCCATCAGGGGTTTCGCTGGGACTTGCTAATCTCTCGATTCCTGCTTCTGCGGGACACATTATAACAGATGTAGCAAAGCCTGTAGCTTCAGTAGCTGCCACAAGAGCCCAGCGCTTTGTAGCAGCTGTTATGAGCACCCTTGCAATCTTGATCGGAAACGCTTCTGCATAAGTATCTTCAATTTCTACTCCATTGATTTCCATAAAGATCCCTCGTTTACTTATTATTACATTTGAAGCCGGTTTGTAAATAGGCAGGTTTGATTTTTCCCTGCTTAATCACTTATTAAGCTCTCAGAACTTTCCAGATACCTTACAGAATAACATAGAATATAGCATTTACTCAGAGTTCTGCTCAAAGAGCTTTATAGTGCTGTTCAGAGTTTTGCTCCGAGAATTCCAGAATGCTGTTCAGAGTTTTACTCCGAGAATTCCAGAATGCTGTTCAGAGTGCTATTCAAGGTATATTTAATGTATATTTGAAGGCAGCAGAGTGCACTTAGATTAATACCTGGAGTGCATTTAAAGTGTGCTCAAAGTATTGATGGAATTATACTAGAGTGCGCTCAAAATGTACCTAAAATATACTCACAATATTACCTAAAGTGCTATTTAGCCTCAGAATTAGCCTCAGACATGCATTTAATGTTTTATAATACTTTTATTTCTTCTGCTTACTCAGGGGGCTAATAATGGGAATTATAATGGTCAATTATAATATTTATGTCAAATATATAATTTTTGACAGAAAAGATAAAGGAATAAAAGTGATTTAATTAATAGTTTCCAAAATATTCTCAATAAAACTTCGATAATATCCAGGCAAGTAGAAATTCATTAAGTAAAATAGATTAAATAAAAACGGATTAAGTAAAACAGATCAAACTCAAAGACAGACTAAGTCAAAAGCAGACTAACATTTCAAATTATCTTATCCCCTCTCAAAATTGTTCTTATCAGGAGGTCACCAGTGGAGGTATCAAGGGTTACTGTGCGTCCATAATTTTTCCCGGTATCCTCAGCTACAATTGATATTTCAAGCCTTTCCAGGGTCTTTCTGGCCAATTCAATATTTCTCTCACCTATATTCATATTCCGATTTTCAAACATATGCGCTCCTCCCACAAGCTTCGCTTCAAGCCTTTTTCTGGATGAGCCTTTTTTCACGATCTCACCTGCAAGATATTCTATCCCGGAATCCGTATATTTCAAAGGATTTTCTTTTATTCGTGCGTTACTTATACTCGGAAGCATTGCATGGACAAGCCCTCCTATCCTTTCCCGCCTATCATAGAGTGCTATACCCACACATGAGCCTAATCCGTAGGTTTTAATTTTCACCGGGCTCCTGGCTAATGCATAGGCTCCTATTCCCACTATAATTAATTTTGAGTCGGTCACCTTGAAAAAGCCTCCTGATTTCGAAAACTTCCGAGTTTAAGATCTCCTGGTTAAAAACGGCCCTTCTTGATAAATATTTAAGCAACTCCGATCTCCGATCAGGCAGATTTCCGTGGAAATATTTCATCAATTCTTTTTAAAATGTATTCCAGGGAAGCAGGATCAAACAGAGTCAAAACATTTCCGTAAATCTTCTCTTCTTTTATCAGGAACTCTGCATCAAGCAGAAGGGCAAAATCTGTCTTACAGCTCATTTCCGTAAGCACAGAATTCAGGATAGAGCCGAACATATCATACACCGTATAGGGTGTGGAAATCAGAATATTGAGGCCCAGAAACGTCGAAAGCGCAGTTACATAAGTTCCTGCCAGGATGTGGCTGACTTCTTCTATCAAAGACCTGCTTATGGTATCAACCGAATCTATTCCTCTATCCTCGCCCGAAAGAATTATAGAAAGGTTTTTTACGCTCTTTTCAGGAAAGAAGATCAGGATATATCCGCTCAGATCTTTTTCAATATGCATAAATGACCCCAGAACCGGGAATTCCGAAATGCCTGTTATCTTAGGAATATTTTCAATTAGCTCAAATTTTGCGCCCAGAACCCTTGTCTGAACCAGGTTATTTGTTAGCTTATAGAGGGAAGTCGCCGAATTCCCTATTCCGATATTTTCAAGCTCTCTCAGAGCCCCATATTCATATTCACGTAAATTCTTTAGGTTCTTACCCTCTTCCATAAATATCCCTTGAGATTTCTTTTATGTAAAGGCGCTCTCTTGCATTATAAGGTCTAAATAAACTGGATGCAGACCCAAGCAGGGTTTCGGACTTCCCTATTACAAAAAATCCTCCTTTTTCGAGAGCCTGGTAGAAATTAAGCTGCAATCGTTCCTGAATTTCCTTTTTAAAATATATCATCACATTTCGGCAGACAATAATATCAAACCGATCAATTCTTGTGCCTGAAATCAGGTCGTGATGTTTAAAATGTGTTATATTTTTCAGCTCGTCTATTACCTGATACGCATCTCCCTGTTTCAAAAAATAGCGCTCTCTTATGTTCGGATCAAGATTTTTAAGTGAATTTTCATTATAAACACCTCTCCTGGCTTTCTCCAGACTTTGAGTATCAATATCCGTACCTGTAATTCTTATTCTATACTTATTAAAATCGGAATTAAGGACTCTGTGCAGCAGGATAGCAAGGGAATAGGCTTCTTCTCCCGCTGCACAGCCAGCACTCCAGATACGGATTGATCGGACTAATGACTCGGGTTTGCATTTAATAATAAAGGGAATGATCTCTTTTTCGATTATCCTGAAGGTTTCGGGATTTCGGAAAAATTCACTGACATTTACAGTAAGAGTGTCAACAAGAAACTCATATTCCTGAGGATTTCTCTTCAAAAGTTTCAAGTAAGCTCCGTAACTCTCGGAATTGGTGGCTCGAACGCGTACGTTAATTCTTCGCCTGAAATGAGCTTCCTTATAGTGCTCACAGTTAAAGCCTGTGTTTCCAGTAATAATTTTCTTTAACAGCTCAAACCCCAGATCTTCTTCCAGGTTCCGACCTGTTTCTGATCCTCTGTTCATCTCTCTCTTTATTTCATTATTGTCTGCTTTTCTAACCGGATCGTTACCCTTGTCTGCTTTTCTAACCGGATCGTTACCCATTTCTTCACCGACAGCTTTTTTACACAGGCATTTTTGTCTATTATGACATTTTTTCGTTTTATGAATTTTTCATGATTTGCAGAATTCTTTCTTTTTACAAATTTCTGTCCATTACAGTCTTCTGCCTGCTCTGGAGTCGTTTTGTCTCTTAATATTTTAAACCAGAGAGTTAACATCAATTATTAAAATAACGTTTCCATCACCCAGGATTGTTGCTCCTGCAAATCCTCTGGTGTTCTCGAGAAGCTTGCTTTTGAAGCTCTTAACTATTACCTCCTGTTTTCCAAGCAGTTCATCCACGATTATTCCAATATGTTGCCCGCGTCTTTCAACCAGAACTGCGAAAATATTATCAGTCCCGTCCATATCAGGCAGCTGAAACAGCCTTCTCAATCTCAGAAGCGGAAGAATTTTATTATCTACTAAAATGACTTCCTGCCCCTTGATATGCTTGATTTCCTGAGAGTTGACTTTGATGTTTTTTACAATATTTGTAAAGGGAATTGCGTATCTTTCCTTCCCCACTCTTATCAGCATAGCCTGGTAAACCGCAATGGTTAGAGGCAGTCTTAATTCGAATCTGGAACCAGAACCAGGTTCTGACTCGATTTTTACGGAACCTCCAAGGCGTTCAACTCTGTTTTTTACAACGTCCATTCCAATCCCCCTTCCTGAGATGTCGGTAACGTTGCCGGAAGTACTGAAACCCGGAGTAAAGATCAGCTGCATTACCTCTTTTTTCTGAAGCTGTTCCGCGCTTTCTCCTGAGATAATTCCTTTTTTTAATGCAACGCTTCTGATTTCGTCGATATCTATTCCGCGTCCATCGTCCTCAATTTTGATAAGGGCAAAATTCTCCTGCCTTGAAGCTGTAATCAGTATCGTGCCAGTTTCTTTTTTCCCAAGTTCTGCCCGCCTTTCCGGAATTTCGATTCCGTGATCAACTGCATTTCTTAACAGGTGCACCAGGGAATCTCCAATTTCTTCAAGAATAGTCCTGTCGAGCTTGATTTCTTTTCCTTTGATTATAAGATCGATTTTTTTATTCTGGGCTCGTGCAAGGTCTCTCACCATTCTGGAATAGATATAGGTTACATGGTCCAGAGGCACCATTCTTGCCTCGATAACCTCATCTTGAAGTTCTCTTGTCAGTTTATAGAAATCTGAAAGTGCAACCTTGAGCTCCTTGGATCTCAAGTCGCCTGTAAGCTCGTTTATTCTGCTCCGATTAATTATGAGCTCACCTACAAGATTCATTAATTTATCGAGCTGTTCGGCACTGATTCTTGAACTCTGGATAGTTTTTGGCTTAAGATCTGGTACAGGAGAAGCAAGATTCTTTTCCTCCTTTTCTACTTGATAAACTCCTTTCCCAGTTTTGCAAACTTCCTCTTCAGTCCTGCGAGATTCTTTTTCAGTTTTATCAGTACTTCTCTCAATTTGATGAAGAGGTTCTGAAGCTCTTTCAGTCAATCCTATTTCTTCATTACTTAAAGCATTCTGATTTTGATTGTCATATTCTTCTATAAATAATGGCATGTTTTCATCTAGCGGCTTATTTTCAAATTTTTTTAGTGATGCCTTTCCAGAAGATTGATTTATATTCCTTAGTGTTCTCAGCAACTCGCCAATGTCAGAATGGGGTTCATATCTATTTTCCGTCTTTTTCTCTCTTTTTCCGGATCTATCCCCATTAATCTCAAAGACGCTTTCCACAAGCTTTTCAAGAGAGTCCACACACGCTAAGAGAATATCAATCAAAAAAGAATCAAGAATAAGTTGCTGCGTTCGAAGCCTATCTATCAGACTCTCCATTTCATGAGCTAACTCGACAATATGTTTGAAGCCCATAGTTGAAGCCATACCTTTGAATGTATGGGCTGCACGGAACAGGGTATTCATCTGTTCCGAATTATCGGGGTCTTTCTCAAGTGCAAGCAGGGAATCGCTCATTTCTTTAATATATTTTTCAGATTCTGCTCTGAAAATGTCCATATATTTCGACATATCCATATTTTTCCCTGCCTCGGTTTCAAATATCAACTTTTTTCTTATAAGTTAGCCAGTTTTCTTTATAGACATCAAGTTACTATTTTTATAATTTCTTCAGCCATTTTATCCAGAGGTAGCACAGAATCTGCCAGTTTTCGTTTCACAATTTCTTTTGGCATCCCGTAAATTACGCATGAACTCTGTGCCTCAGCAATTACTTTTCCTCCCATTCTTTTTACTTCTTCAGCTCCATCCGCTCCATCGCAATTCATTCCTGTCAGAATCAGGGAAATCACCCTAGAGCCGTAAACAGGAGCAATAGATCTGAAAAGAGCATTTACTGAAGGTCTTGATCCCAGCTCTTTCGGGCCGCATGAGAGATGCACGATTTCTTTTTTCCGATTGTTTACGGTCTTCTGTACTATTTCCATATGATAGCCTCCGGGAGCTATAAGTACAGTCCCTTCTTCTACCACATCCCCCTCCTGCGCCTCTTTTACCTTAAGAGCCGTTTTCGAATCGAGCCTCTTACACAGCGACGCCGTAAAACCGGGAGGCATATGCTGTACTACCAGGACTGCGGCAGGAATGTTAGCAGGAAGAGAGCCTATGAGTTTCTCCAGGGCTCTTGGGCCCCCAGTGGATGCACCTATTGCAAGCACGTTTCTAACGGAACCTATCTCTCTCCGAAACCTGCTCTCTTCTTTTCTCTCTCTCTTTCCGTTTGCTTCCGGCTTTTCTGATTCCTGCTCTCGCATGCATTCCAGATTTTCAAGGTTAGCTTTTGTAGCTGCCCGGATTTTTCTGCAAATCTCTTCTGCCATGTCCGGCATGCTCTGACTGAGAATTCCTTCAGGCTTCTGGATAACATCCACTGCTCCGTATTCAAAAGCTGTAAGCGTAATTTCTTCAGCTCTCTCCCCAAGGGCTGAAATTATCACAACAGGAGTCGGGAATTCTTTCATAATCCTAGCAAGTGTCTTGAGACCGTCAAGAACAGGCATAACATTGTCTAAAAGAACGATATCAGGTGTTAGCTTGCCAATCTTTTCAAGTCCGTCCTTTCCATTGATTGCAGTTCCTACGACCCTGATTTTTGGGTCTTTACTTAAAATATCGGAAAGGAGCTTGCGAATTAAAGCAGAATCATCAACTATGAGTGCGCGGATAGTCATCTCAAGCACTTTTTCGTTAAATGCAATATTTAATCCTTCTTAATACTCTAACTGCCAATATTTATTTGAAGTTACCAGGATTTGATAATTTTATTTAAATTTGATAATTTTACTTATATCTACTAGTTTTATATATTTGATAACTTTATATATTTAATAATTTTATTTATATTTAATAATTTTATATATTTGATAACTTTATATACTTGATAATTTTATTTACTTTTGATGTAGCTTGATATCTGACTTTACTTAAAGTACTTTTAATAATGGTCTGATTTAACGGAGTCTCAAATAGGTCTAATTTGGCTCGGCAATTTTTCGAATTACATCCAGCATTCCATCAGCCTCAAAGGGCTTTACAATAAACCCCATAGCGCCTATCTTCATTGATTCAGTAATGAGCGCCTGCTGCCCAAGGGAGGAGCACATTACTATCTTTGCCTCCGGATCCATAGTAAGAAGTTTTTGCAATGCCTCTTTTCCATCCATATCCGGCATAATTATATCCATTAGCACAATATCGGGCTTTACCTCAAGATACGTCTGAATTGCCTCTTCTCCATCACTGACCTCAGCGACCACTTCATGTCCGTGCATCAGAAGAATGTCTCTAATTACCATTCGCATAAATTCGGCATCGTCCACGATCATAACTCTGGCCATGCATCTCCCTTCTTTCAATCTTGAACAAGCGACAATATCGGATAATATTTCACACTCCTATTTTCTGGAATGTTCCGACACCTTATTCCCGTGTGTGCCGAATCTCGCCTCTTGCCTGTAGATTCTTCATAAATCAATGCTATGAATCAAAGGACCTCAGTTGAATAACTACTCGCGGTTAACAAATGTAACCAGCGAATGTTTTTCTTATTAAGGCAGATCTATCCTAATTATGTAGAAAAATATATACGAGACCTGCTATATTAAACTTTTTTAATTATCTTTAGCAAATCTAGAGTTAAAAATTTGTCCGGAAGAGCCCGAGAACTGGCACGTTAACAAACTATCCTAAAATTTGTAGTTCCTCTCCGACTTTTCATCCGAATGTTGACTTTGATTTATAAATTTAAATAAAAATATTAATGATAACACTTTATAAATAAAAATGCTACTATAATTGTTTTAAAACTAATTTAGCCTAATTTCCAATCTTTTTATGAAATAATAACACCGGAAATGATACTGTAGTTTAAATAAATAACTTTTATTGTTGTTTATATATTGAAAATATGACTCTAAGTTTAGCAAATAAATTTATATCCTCTCGGACTTCATATATTACTAAGTAAATTGAGGAATTACTCTCGATGTAATTTGCAGGTCTAAGACTTGCTGAAGATATAGATGAGAAGATTTCATTTTATACTCTCTTATATCAGATCAGGGAAGATTCGAATTCAATGTTTCTTTAAAAGGATTTCATTTGCAAGAAACTTGTTTACAAAATCCTTGACAAATCAGCTTATAAAACTTCCTTGAAAATTACTATAAAGCTCCTTTGAAACTTACTATAAAGCTCCCTTAAAAATTACTATAAAGCTCCCTTGAAAATTACTATAAAATTCCCTTGAAAATTACTATAAAATTCCCTTGACAAAATTAGCTTATAAAAAGCTTCTCTTATAGAGATTCCTTTTACAAAATCTCCAAGTTGTCCTCCAGGAGTAGATTTTAGTGCCTGAAATCCTGATTGTTGAAGATAATTTACTTAACCTGACGGTCGAAGCAGACTTACTTAAGTCCTTTGGATATGAACCGAAGAAGGCGAAAGATGGCTTTGAAGCTCTCGAGATTCTAAGCGAATTGAAATTTGATCTGATATTGCTCGATATGGAGCTCCCGAAAATGCACGGTCTCGAACTGCTTCAAAAAATTAAACTTAATCCTGAAACCAGGGGTATAAAGGTCGTCGCAGTTACAGGTCACTCCGACCCCGAGAATAAAGAAAAGTTCCTTAAAGCCGGGTGTTATGCCGTTCTTGCCAAACCCATAAACTTTGGTGATTTTGGTTCACAGGTCACGAAATTCCTTGCAACGGCAGACTCCTGAATATAGAAAGTAGACATTAAGACAAAAGAGCAGGTGCGAAAACAGAAAAGTAAATTTATCAAGATCTGTCGATAAAAAAATTAATTGCTGGAAAGTTACCGATTAAAAATTGACACTTAAGATTATAGTTAAGAAACTTACTTAATGAATATTTTAGTCTGGTTTCGACTTTTTAATGAATCAGAAAATTTATCAATTCAAATAGTCTGTATAAAATAATAGTCTGTATAAAATATCTGGTTGGGAAGATCAGGCAGTTTTCTATAGAGATATTTCCGCCCGTTTACCCCCCTCAGCAATGCCGCTGATAGGTTTAGTTCAGTTACAGGTCGAAAGGGTACAGAGGCGGAGAAGCTGGAGGTACGGGTGAGAGAAATGTATAAAAACACAAAAATAGGTCATATAGTCATAGGTTTTGCTATTCTTCTAATTTTAATTTTTTTTGTTGGGTATACAGGCTATCAGGGTATTAACGATGTTGAAAAAAAGAGCCGAGCCATTCAAAACATGACCTCTATCATGAATAACATGCAGGGAGCCCTAGCAGCTCAGGAAAATTATGTTATCTATGGTGACCCTGTCTATAAGGAAGAAACTTATAAAAATCTTAATCTCGTACCCACGCAGGCAACCATATCCAAAGAAATATATCTTGGCTATCTTGATCCTGTTAATCAGGGCCGAATGGATTCTATTCTGAAAACTTCCGATGAGTTTAGAGACAATTTTGACAGTTATGTTGAAGCAAATAATGAAGAAATTATCCTGAGAGCCGACATTGTCTCAAAAGGCGAGCTTATTTTGCAGGAAGCGGATGAAATCTATAAGGACCAGATGCTCCAATATCAGCAATATCTTGAGAATGGCTCTTCGAGCGAAACCCTCCAGCGAAAATTAGCCAATGCTCAGGAAGCCCAGAGGATCAGCCTACTTGCGATGGAAGCCCGAAACGAATATCAGAATTACATTATTGACCCCGAAGACCAGTATGCGGAAAATTTCGATCGCCTGATGGGGGACATAATCGAAGTTACCGATAATCTGGACGAACAGCTGGCTAGACCTGAAAATCTTGAGCGTGGAAATACAATAATTTCCAGTGCCAGAGAGATCCGGACTCATTTTGACCGGCTGGAAACTCTTAAAGAGAGAAAGGCAGTTGAAGTTCAAAACATGGGAATTATAGCTGCGAGGGTTGAAGGGATTGCTCAGGATGCCAGTGCGGACCAGAGAGAAAGGCTCAACCTTTTGATAACAGACTCTGTAAATAAGATCCTTCTCGTTACACTTCTTTCAATGCTTATCGGGGCTTTACTCGTTTTCGTAATTCTGAACCTTTATAGGAAGCCCATTTATGAATTGCTTGAGGCGGCTGACAGGATCTCGGAAGGAGACCTGAATGTTCAGATAAAAGGGAACTCAAGGAGTGAAATCTCCCAACTCTCACAGGCTTTTAGATCGATGGTTGAGAACCTTCGTGGTTTAATTAAAGAGATTCAGGAAAGTTCACTTCACCTTTCTACACTTTCGGAGGAGATGTCTGCTTCCTCCGAGGAAGTAGCGTCAGCATCAAGAAAAATTTCCGATACTGCAGCTGAAATTTCAAACGGGACAGAAGTGCAGAGCATAAAAATAGTGGATATAACTCATGCAATGCAGGATATGACACATAATATCCAGGAAATTGCAGAAAATACTCAAAAAGTTTCCAAAAATACCAATGTTGTCAATAACACTGTAAGTGATATTGGAGATGCTTCAAGAGAAATCCTATTAAAAATGGACCTTATTCGTTCTTCAGTTGATGAGACCGAGCAAGTAATAATGGAACTGGACTCCAAATCTCAGCAAATTAATGAGATTATAACTCTTATTACCAGGATTGCGGACCAGACAAATATGCTTGCACTGAATGCTGCAATCGAGGCCGCCCGGGCTGGCGAACATGGCCGGGGTTTCTCTGTCGTAGCCGATGAAGTCCGAAAACTTGCCGATGAATCCGGTCGTGCTGCAAATAACATTTCTAAACTAATTGATGAGATAAGAAGTAGCATCGGCGAAACCGTGGAAAGCATAGAAGCCAGTAAAAAAGATGTGCAGGTCGGTTCACAGTCCGTTAACAGCGCGGTTGAAATGGTTGCAGGGATTGTTTCTACAATCAATGAAATTACTAATATGATAGAAGACGTTGCAGCCGCTACAGAAGAACAGTCCGCATCCATTGAAGAGATAACTTCTACGCTGGAGGATATTTCCTCAATCTCAGAACAATCCGCCGCAGGAACCCAGGAGACTGCTGCAGCTCTTGAGGAACAGAGTGCTTCAATGTCAGAACTTGCCAATATGGCCAGCGACCTTTCTTTGCTCGGGGAAAAGATGAGAAAGGCTACGGAGAAATTTAGGCTTGGCAACTCAAGAGAAGGGCCGGAAAATAAGGTCAGTTAAAAACCTGGAATTAGTTTGAGGAATTCAAATGTTTGAAGAAGCGTTAGAAGGAGGTTCGAGTCTCCCGGAAAAAAATCTTCATTTAGTGACCTTTGAGCTTTCAGGCGAAGATTTCGGAGTAGACATCATGCAGGTTTCCGAAGTTCTTCCGGTTCCGAGAATTACCCGCGTTCCCCAGGCCCCGGCATGCATAAAAGGACTCATTAACCTGCGGGGAAAAATCCTCGTAGTGATAGACCTTAACAGGCGGCTTGGTTTCCCGTCGAAAGAAACTGACAGCCTGTCCAGGATTATCATAGTGGAGGTCAAAGATACGGTCATTGGAATGCTTGTAAATTCCGTAAAGGAAGTCATGCGCCTGCCTCTCTCTTCAATTGAACCAACCCCTGAGATGATTAAATCGAAAATTAATGCAGAATATCTAACAGGTGTAGGAAAGACAGGGAACAGGCTTCTTATTCTCCTGAACCTGGCAAGGGTAATTGGAGAAGAAGAGATTGAAGAATTCAATAAGCTATCCTCTCCTGAGGCGAATAGTTAAAAACTTGATAGCAAATTTTAAAATCATGCATCCTGTGTTTATATTCCTTTTTGCCCTTATCCTTATTCTATTTTTTACAGCCAGACTCAGGCTGCACCCTTTTCTTAGCCTTGTTCTTGTATCCGTTTTTACAGGCGCCCTTGCAGGGGAGCCCCTGGCTACGGTTGAAGCAATAACTGAAGGATTGGGCAGCGTTTTTTCCCGTTTTGCTATTATTATTACCTGTGGAAGCGTCATAGGAATTCTACTCCAGAGCACGGGAGGAATGTCGTTAATAGCTTCTGATATTATACGTTTTTTCAAAAACCCTTTACTTGCCCTGAATCTTATCGGGTTTCTCTGTTCTGTACCCCTGATGTGTTACATTCTTGCCTATGTTATCTTTATTCCAATAGCTAAAGAGTTAGCTGCCAGACTCGATAACCCCTCTATTTCCACTGCAACGGCCCTTGCACTTGGAGCTGTTGCCTCATTTAATCTTGTCTATCCTTCACCTGTAATAATCTCGGCAGCAGAAGAACTTTCAGCCAGTGAGGACAGGCTTTTTATCCTTGGATTTCTTATCGCAATTCCGGTTTCCGTAACAGGTTACCTTTATGCCAGAAGGCTGGGAATGACTGGATCCGAAACAACCAGAACCGTAAAAAAGAAAGTGGAAATAGGGAATGAAAACATAAAAATTTATAAAACCACTGCCGAAGAACCCGGAAGGCTTGAGGCTTACTCTCCTATTTTTTTCCCTTTACTCCTGATTTTCTTTCAGGCAGGTTTTGAGCATTCGTATCCTGTGCTTGAATTCCTGGGAGATCCTAATATTGCGCTTCTTACAGGAGTTATTCTGTCCATATCTTCCGGCAGAAGGCTCGGATTTTCCGTGCTGAGTGAACTGATCGAAAAAGCTGTGAGGAGAAGTGGAGTTGTCCTTCTCGATCTTTGCGGAGGAGGAGCGCTCGGTGCAACCCTTGCCATGACAGGAGCAGGTGAAGCGTTAGGCCAGCTTTTCCTGCAATTGAGCCTTCCTCATATTCTTATACCTTTTCTTGTAGCCGCAGCCCTTCAAACCGTACAGGGATCAAGGGTTGTAACCATGCTCATTGCACCTTCCCTGATATTGCCTCTTGTTCCTGAACTCGGGCTTCCTCCGGAAATCCTTATTCTCTCAATGGCTTCTGGCACTTTTGTATTTTCCCATGTCAACGATCCTTTCTTCTGGATTTTCGGAGAGCTTGCAGAACTGGAGCCCTCCGAAGTTTTCAGATCAAATACTCTTGGGAATGCCCTTATGGGTGCAGTGAGTCTCCTGCTTGTATCTGCTGCTTATGTGCTCTTTTATTGAGAATTTTTCTTTCACTGGAAACCTTCTCTTACTCGGATATGATCCTTATTCTTCCAGTCTTCTTTCTTCCGGATCTTCTATTTTTTCTGATTTGCCTGAAGCACAACTATAGTTTTATAATTTGGTGTGTGGCAAACAATATATACCGGTTTTTTATATTCCTGTATATGAATGAGCAGAGTTATCCTGAGTTTACAGGCCTTGAACTCTCCCCGAGAAAGGTAGACTATCTTAAGTTCATTCTTGAAAGAGGAGGCACTGCAAAAACCACCGAGATTTCCTCAGGCATGCAGGTCGATCCTTCAACTACAAGCAAAACCTTAAACGAGCTTGCAAGTGCCGGCTATCTGAACCATGTTCCCTACAGGGGTGTGAACCTGACGGAGCTGGGGAAGGCATATACGCAATTTCTCGTCCGAAGGCACAGGATTCTCAGTCTTCTTTTAACTCACTACGGCCTGTCCTCGGAGGAAGCATGTGATGAAGTTTCGCGCTTTGAAGCATTCGTCTCCAGGGGGGCTGTAAATAAAATCTGCAGCTCGATGGGCCATCCTATGTTCGGGGTATGTGGTGAAATAAGTCATGAAAAATGCCTGCATGAGGAAAACCATCATTCAATGCCGAAATAAATTTGGGGTTACACCAAAAAAATTTCCTTGTATCTCAAAAGTTTGGGGCATACCCAAATTCTGGATATTACGGACTCCTGACGCAATAATAAACTCTGGATGCCCCAGATTTATTTTCCCTGACATCGGTCTCATCTAATCCAGAAGTCAATTCAGGAACCAATAAAAAGCAAAAGTGAAGAAAGCGGGATCTCAAGTATGAATCTGAAAATTCTACCTTTATTAGTGCTCTTGACCATAGGTCTGAGCCTTTTCGCCAGCGGCTGTACAGGTCCAGACGATTCCCGGACTAATGGAAATACAGGACAGGAAGTAGAAGCAGTAGAGTCGGATGAGCCTATAATCGTAGCCGTAAGTGTGCCCCCCCAGGCTGAATTTGTAGAAAAAGTGGGCGGAGATAAAGTAAAAACCGTTATCGTCATTCCTCCTGGATCAGATCCTCACACTTACGAGCCTTCTCCACGGGAACTGGAGGACGTGAGCGAAGCCAGTATGTATGCAACAGTCGGGAGTGGAATGCCCTTTGAAGAAGTCTGGATCGAGAGGTTCAGAAGCACCAGCAGCGAGACTCTAATAGTGAATTCTTCGAATGGAATCCAGCTTAAAGAGCTGGCTGCCCATGATCACGAAGAAACGGGAGAAGAACATGCAGGAGAACTTGAAATCGATCATGCAAATGAGAGCGAAGCCGATCACGGAAACAATGATGACGGTCACGATGAATCCGAACTGGACCCACACATCTGGACATCTCCTTCAAATGCAAAGTTAATGGTCGAAAATATCTATGAAGGGCTTGTGGTAATCGACCCTGAAAACAAAGAGTATTATGCCCAGAATAAGAATGCTTACCTGGTAGAACTGGATGCCCTGGACGCGAAAATTCGGGAAAGACTCGAAGGGAAGAAAGAAAGGAATTTCATGGTTTATCATCCTTCGTGGGGCTATTTTGCAGCAGATTACAACCTTACTATGATCCCTGTTGAAATTGAAGGAAAAGAGCCGAGTGCTAAGGACCTTGCTGAACTTATAGATCTGGCAAAAGAAAAGCAGGTTAAAGTAATCTTTGTTCAACCTCAGTTCAGTACGAGAAATGCTCAGGCTGTAGCTGAGGGAATAGACGGTGAAGTCATAGCTGTTGACCCCCTTGCAAAGGATTACATTGCAAACATGGATAGAGTATCCGATGCTTTTGCCAGAAACCTTGTATGAAACCGAAAAGGTCCTTATTCGAGTTTCATAGCTAAATACCAGAAGAACGTAATCCAATAAAGTAAAAACGATATCTGAAGGGAAGGCAATGGAAAAGGTTATAGAATTAAAGGATATCTGGGTTCGTTACGGAAATCAGATAATTCTTGAGGCAATAAATCTGGAACTTAAAGAGCCCCATGGACTGCTTGGGATAATCGGACCAAACGGAGGAGGAAAAACCACATTTCTTAAATTGCTTCTCGGGCTTTTGAAACCTTACAGGGGCAGTGTGAGACTTTTTGGGAGACCTCCCGAAAAGAGTAGAGAGCTCGTAGGCTATGTCCCTCAATACAGAGGTTTTGATTTTGATTTTCCCATCAGCGTCTGGGAAGTTGTGCTTACAGGCAGGATAAGCCATACGGGTTTCCTGAGAAAGTATCGGGAAGAAGACAGAAAAGCTGCCGAAGAAGCCCTGAAGACGGTAGAGATGTTCCAGTATAGGGACAGGCAGATCGGTCAGCTTTCGGGCGGTCAGCGGCAGAGAGTCCTTATTGCACGAGCTCTTGCCACTAACCCCAAACTCCTGCTTCTGGACGAACCAAACTCCGGGCTTGATCCCCATATGCAGGATGAACTATACCGCCTTCTGGACAGGCTCAAACATGAAATGGCGATTATCATGGTTACCCACGATCTCAGTGCGGTTTCGGTTTATGTTGATAAAATAGCCTGCTTAAACCGCACCCTCCATTACCATAACTCCAGGGAAATCCCGATTGAAGACCTGGAAGCTACCTACCAGTGTCCTGTCGAGCTGATTGCCCATGGAATACCCCACAGGGTATTGAGTAGCCATGAGGGGAACCGCTGAAGATCAAAATTAGTTCGAAAAACGAGGGAGAAATAAAAATGTTTGATCTTCTGCAATACAATTTTATCCAGAATGCCCTTGTAGCCGCAGTCCTGGCAAGCATAGCCTGCGGGATTATTGGGGTCTATGTTGTCGTCAAGAAAATAGTCTTTATCAGCGGAGGGATAGCCCATGCTTCATTTGGAGGTATTGGGCTGGGTTATTACCTGGGAGTCAATCCTATGCTCGGCGTCCTTCCCTTTAGCCTGATCTCTGCTCTTGTAATGGGGACCGTAAGCAAGAAGTCTAAGATCCCGGAAGACAGTGCTATAGGTATACTCTGGTCTCTTGGAATGGCGCTTGGGATAATTTTTGTCTACCTGACCCCTGGATACGCCCCTGATCTTATGACATATCTTTTCGGTAATATTCTCACAGTACCCCGTTTCGACCTTTATTTCATGCTGGTACTTGATATCGTGATAATAGGTGCAGTTTACTTATTTTATAAGGAATTCCTTGCTCTCTGTTTTGACGAAGAATTCACAACCGTGCAGGGTCTTCCCACAGAGAAGCTTTACCTTTTCCTGCTCTGTATTATCGCGCTGACAATTGTAGTTCTTATTAAAGTCGTGGGTATTATCCTTGTAATTGCCCTTCTTACTATTCCTGCTTCTCTGAGCCGCAAATTCACTTATAACCTGAAGCAAATGATGTTGATTTCCATAGCTTTCGGAACTGTGATCAGCGTGACTGGAATAGGTCTTTCATATGCTCTCGATGTCCCATCCGGTGCAACGATCATTCTCGTGTTGAGCTTTGTATATGGGCTTGTAGCCTTCGGGATGGAGATGCTTGAAAATAGAAGAAGTTCAGGCGACTTAAAGGAATCCTGATCTCTATTGTGCCAGGCTACGGTACATTCTGTCTTCCCTGATATCCCGATATCTTCTCTGATATCCCGATATCTTCCCTGATATCTCATACCCGTTCTGATATCTCGATATCCTTTCTGATATCCTGATATCTTCCCTGATATCATATATGATGCCTTCCCATTTCGTGCCTGATTATTATAAGTGCAAACTTTAGCGGAATTGAGTAATGATTCCTTTCTTAATTATATTTACTCTGTTTTATTAAGACAAAATTTTATATATGGTGAGATGCAAGAGCCTAATCGTTTAATTGATTTCATTTTATAGAATCCGGGGACTAAACCTCTCAGATGGATTCGTAAAGAAAAAACGGAATCTGAAGCATCTAACCCGTGTGCGTACAACTGCTTCGAGTGGGGAAGTGACGGATACGCCGGCGAGCTAAACACACTGGATCTACCTGGAGCCACCCAAGCCAGATCCATTAAGTGTATCTGAAAGCCACCTCTAAGCAATGACTGAACCTGTTACATAAGAACGGGAACCACCAGATTGTTTATTAAAACAAAATGCCACCAGGGTGATAAAATGGATCGTGATACAACCCGGGATCAAAATATAAAAGAAAACGAAAACTTCGATGGAGAATACCTCGGCCTTCCGGACATCCCCCTTCCGGAGACTGATAACGTGCTGTATTCAATCCTGAACTCTTTAAACCAGAATATCGCAGATTTTCACACCTTTGTGAAATTCAACCCCTATCTGTCTGAAGATCACCTGAACGTCGAATTGCTTAAAAGAAGTATGGGAATCCATAGGGACTTTGCAGCTCTGTTCCTGCACACCAAAGAAGAACTGGTATTTACTTACCCCGAATTTATAGAAAAAACCGAAAAATTGCTGTTCAAGGGGGATGTTGGTACCGACTGTATAAAATATACGCACAAATTATGCAGAGCGATAAGCGATTATAAAATCGCCCTGCACAGAGAAGGCTATTTGCCTGATCTTAGAAGACAGTTACCGTTAGTTGATCTGTAATCATCCGGTAACTTACTTTTTTTCTATAAAACTATCTCTTTTACTAACATCTGAAGCCGAGTTTTAGTTCCGGTTTTAAAAATACCGTGAAAGCCATAAAAGATCCTAAGAATTCTAAAAACTCTAATCTTTTAAGCAGGTCAGGATGTTCTCAAACTTCGGCTTAAACCCAGTGCAAGAAGAATTTCTTCCCTGCTTATGCCTCAACTCATTATATATTTTACAGTACTTCCGGAATCTTATATTTGATTTTCAGTACATCCGTAGTTTTATATTACAAAAAGATATCTGGATTGCAAGGCATCTGTAAAAAACGGTGTCCTTGAAAAAAGGTATCTTAAAAAACGACATTCGAAAAACGGTATCTTAAAAAACGGTATCTTAAAAAACGGATTTCGAAAAACGGATTTCTTAAAAAACGGTCTACGAAAAACGGTATTTTTTGAAAGTGGCTCAAAAAACGATACAAAAACGGCATTTAAAAACAGATGCCTATTTATGTTTAATATTGAACTTATTCTTATTGTCTCAACAGTCATTGGACCTTTCTAATTTGACTCAGCAATTCTTTTCTCTCTACTTTGCACTTCTCATTTTAGTGTTTAATATTCTCAAGAGCCAACCTAAGCATATTCTCAGGTTGATTCTGGAAAGTCCTACGTAATGTTCTCTCGATACTACACATTATACAGCTAATGCTCTTACTATTTGAGAGCCTAAACGACTATTTATACAGATAGATCGGCTCTAAAAAACTATAGCTTAAATAGATAGGTTGTCTAATTTTAAACTTATTCTATAAGAACATTGTAAGGTGGAGTCTTTATCGTTCAAGTTTTAGGGCATTCGGGTGCTGAGAAAAGTTTAATCAAGATTACCGGACAGTTCGGATTTCAATTTGGATGCCTTGATGACATATCTAAAGAGGAAAAATATCTTAAAAACCAGTACACGCTGAGATATCCGGCTGAATGCAACAGGGTTGAAACTGAAATAAAAGATCTGGAAGTTGAAATAGGTAATCTTGAAAGAGTAATAGAATCGAAATCATTCGAAATTAAGAGCGATATTAACCTGAGGATCAAAAATCTCGAGAGGGAAATCTACGAACTCGAAAATATCAAATTTAGTCTGGGTTCTTTATTTTCATATTTGAGAGCTAAATTAACTTTATACAATAAGACAAGGCTCATTCAGGATTTGAAACTCAGCCCTCAAAAAGAGATTGATAGATTATTGACAAGGGAGCACTCTGATTTTCAAAACTTGAATAATAAATATGTGTATTTAAATAACAATAAAAATGAAGAGATAAAAAGGCGCCTGCATCCGCTTCCTGAAAATCTCGAGAATATAAAGAAAATTAAAAAAACCAATGAGTATAAAGGTGCAGTAGGAGAGTTAGCGGCAATCAAAAACCTTGAGAATTTACCTCAAGATTATTTCCTTCTCAACGATTTATTCCTGGAGCTTAATGAGTATATAAACTTCCAGGGTTCAAGACTGAGATCAGCACAGATAGATCACCTGGTTGTGGGTCCGACTGGAGTTTATATTATTGAGGTGAAGAACTGGAGTTATGAGTACGTTCAGAAAGTATTCAATGAGAGCTCTTATACGCCTTATGATCAAATTCAGAGAAGCAGTTACCTCATTTACAGGTACCTCAACAGCCTTAAATATGGAAATACGTTTCAGAAAATATACTTCCGACTTGCAAAAGGCGAGATAAGGGTAAAGTCAATAATCGCTGTCACAGGCGCAGATATTCCTTATATAAAAGAGAAACATACGGCTGTGGTGCGTTCAAACGAATTAAGCGACTACATCAAAAAAGGCTCTCAAAGTCTTTCTTCCGAGGAAGCCCGTGAGATTGCCGAAAAATTAAGCTCTCGAGTTCTATAATTCCCGTAATCTCTAAAATAAAGGAGATAAACTTGAAACTTTAAGGTGAAAATAAAGTTAAAAAACAGAACTTCAGTTTTCACTGAAGCCCGAAGTGTTTTATGTTCCAGTCTGCAGCAGCCTGGATTTTCTTTATTTCTTCGTCTCCGCCTTCCATGGTGAAGAGATGCTTGAACCTTTTCTGGGTCTTGAGGTACTCTTCGACAGGTCTCGGATCCTTAACCTTCCTGACCTGGGTAATTTCTCCGTTTTCCATCTCATACATGGGCCAGAGGCAGGTTTCGACTGCGAGCTTGGCGATTTCAAGGGTCTTGGAGGTATCAAAGCCCCAGCCAGTTGTACAGGGGGCGTGGGCATGAATGTAGGTCGGACCTACGATCTCGGTGGCTTTCTTAACCTTACGCATCATGTCCCTGGGGAAACCTATAGAGGTTGTGGCTACATACGGTGAGCCATGGGCTGCCATAATTGCAGGCATATCCTTTTTGGGGCGTGGGTTTCCAAAGGAGACTTTTCCTGCCGGACTTGTTGTGGTGCTGGCGTCATAAGGCGTTCCGCTGCTGCGCTGAATTCCGGTGTTCATATAGGCTTCGTTGTCCATACAGACATAGGTAAAGTCGTGACCCCGCTCGAAAGCGCCTGAAAGGGCACCTATTCCAATGTCCATGGTCGAACCGTCGCCTCCGATTGCTATAACCTTGGTGTTGTTCTTTTTGCCAAGAGCTTTTAACGCAGCTTCCACTCCAGAGGCAACTGCGCCTGCGTTTTCAAAGAGGGAGTGGATCCACGGAACCTGCCAGGAAGAATTCGGGAAAGGTGTAGACATTACTTCAAGGCAGCCTGTCGGGTTAACTATTATAGTGTCCGGGCCTGAGCCCATGAGTGTGAATTTTGCAGCAAAGGCATCACAACAGCCTGCGCAGCCGCTGTGTCCGGAGCTGATATATGTTTTTGGTGCGGTTTTGCTCATAGCAACTCCTCCTTAAGGTCCAGGAATCTGCTTTCAACTGCAATTCCGGACTTTGCAACTTTTTTGGTTTCTTCAATAACCTTTGCAATGCTTTCGGCGCGAATGTCTCTACCTCCATGTCCGACTGTGTAACCGGTTACGGGTACGCGGACATTGCTGTTGTAGAGGCAGGACTTAGTCTCGGTAAAGAGAGCTCCTTCATTTGTACCTATTGAGATGTTTTTGTCAAGTACGACAACAGCGTGTGCATTCTTAATGGCTTCTTTAACCTGTTCCTTCGGGAACGGCCTGAAGGATCTTACCTTTAAGACACCGATTTTTTCTCCTCTTGCCCTGTACTCGTCAACAACGTCCTTGACAGTTCCGAGGATAGAGCCCATAGACATGACAATAATTTCAGCATCATCAAGCATGTACCCATCAATAAGCCCTCCATGGAACCTGCCAAAGACTTCCTCGAATTCCTTCGCGACAGCCTCGATCTTCGGAAGAGCTTTCTGCATTGCCTGTTCCTGTAGATACCTGAACTCTTCATAGGTATCCGGGGCTGCAAAGGCTCCAAAAGTCTTGGGATCTAGAGGGTCAAGAATGTTTTCGGGCTGGAAAGCAGGAAGGAAAGCATCGGTTAGTTCCTGTTCAAGCAGGACAACAGGCTCGTAAACATGAGACAGGATAAAGCCGTCCATGCAGACCATACCCGGAAGCATGATTTCATTGTCTTCTGCAATTTTATAGATCTGGGGAAGGGTGTCAGCTGCTTCCTGAACGTCTTCTACATAGAGCTGGAGCCAGCCTGTATCCCTCTGCGCAATTGCGTCCTGGTGATCGTTCCAGATATTGATCGGTGCGCCTACTGCCCTGTTAGCCACGGTCATTATAATCGGGAGCCTCATACCTGAGGTGTTAAAAAGCGCCTCGTGCATTAGCAAAAGTCCCTGGGAGGTTGTTGCTGAATAGGTTCTTGCGCCAACTGCTGATGCTCCTATCAGTGCAGAGATTGCTGAGAACTCGGATTCCACATTAATATACTCACAGTTGGGAATTTCCCCATCTGCCATGAACTGAGATAGATCTTCAACAATGTGGGTCTGGGGAGTAATCGGGTAGGCTGAAATTACATTTGGGCGGCAGATTTTCGCGGAATGGGCTACTGCATAGGAACCTTCCACAACCACCATTTTTTTCTTATAAGCCGGATCAATCATTATTTCTCCTCCAGAATCATTTCAATTGCATCTGCAGGGCACTCGTTTGCACAGATGCCGCAACCTTTGCAGTAATCGTAATCATATTCAAAAAAGCCATCTTCCCTGGGTTTGACAGACATATCAGGGCAGACAATCTCACAGATCCCGCACTTGGTGCACTTCTCGTAAATATAAACAGGACGGAAGTTTCTCCAGCCCCCTGTCTTGTTTTTAAGGGTTGAACCAGGTTTACAGACTCTGCAGTGTGTAATATTTAGACCTGCCTCTTTCTCTGTCTCGGTTTTCAGAACTTCAGGACGTATCTTGCGGTCTTGTTCAGATCCATTACTCATGCTTTTCTTCCCCCCTTATAAGCTTATAGGCCTTCTGGATTGCGTTTGCATTCTTTTCTCCGACCTTTCCTGGGAAACGAGCTCTTATTGCATGCTGTATGGATTCGACATTGATTTCTCCGGTTGCACCCGCAAAAGCACCAAGGAGGACGGTGTTTACAATGGGGATACCTATAATATCCATTGCCACCTTTGTAGCGTCCACGGTCATGACCCTGGCTTTTGTATTGAGTTTCAGGCTTTCCGGCGTTTCGGTTGTGTTAACAATAATTATCCCGTCGTCCTGTATTCCGCTTGCAACGTCAACGGTTTCAAGCAGGGTTGCATCCTGGACAATAACATAATCCGGAGTGTAAATCTGGCTTCGAAGCCTGATAGGATTATTGCTAATCCTTGTGAATGCCTGCACTGGGGCACCTCTACGCTCTACCCCAAAAGCGGGGAAGGCCTGGCTGAACTTTCCATCTTCAAAAGCTGCAACGGAAAGCAGTTCAGCCGCGGTAACAGAACCCTGGCCTCCTCGACCGTGTATTCTGATTTCCTTCATCTGGATTCTCCTTTTTAATGCGGTTTTATTTATCGTTTTTCTAATGTTTTTCGATTTTTTGCTATTCTCGGCAGTCTGTTTGGCAAGTCTTTATTGGCTGTCTAGCACACTGCTAGTAATTGAATGTTGATCGAATTAACCTGATATTATTCAATTTATTAACTTGTCAGACGCGGCAGGCATCTGACCCTTTCTTCAGGCACGGCTATTATAATATACTGGTAGTAATACACATGCAGGTTCAGGAATCCAAAAACCTGGGTGGCTAATTGTTAACCTGCATTTTTTTTAATTCATTGAGCTATAGTTGATATTGAGAGCGTCTATCCTCAATTCCGAGTTCACGCCGTTTTATGCCTGATAGTTCATGGATAATAGTGTAGAATATTATTAGGTTTTCGGTGAAACAAAGAAATTCTTTATATATATTTCTGATCGATAATTATTTTTTAAGCGTAGTATATTTATTATTTTTCAGGTTAACTTGCCTTATGTACATGGTTTGTCGCACTATCGCTGTAAACGAAAGTCCCATAAAAAAATATGGGATATTTTATTATTTCACCTGATAGGAATTGTTTATTAACTCAATTAACGCCTTTCCATCCTTCAGATTATTAACCTTTTCCCTGATCTGCCGCGAGCCACGCAGCCCTTTTGTAAACCAGTGAGCATGCGTTCTCAGGTTTGTGGATGAGCAAAGACCATATTCCTCAAGTAAGGCAACATAGTTCTTGAAATCCTCTAGTTGCCGGGCCTGCATGTCAATTTCCAGCTTTTCCCCGGTTTCCAGATAGTGCCTTATTCTTTTAAAAACAAAAGGATTCCCCATTGCTGCACGCCCTATCATAAGCCCGTCACAGCCTGTAAAGTCAAGGGCTGATTCGGCGGACTCTTCGTCCCTTATATCACCGTTTGCGATCACAGGAATGGAGAGTTCCTGTTTCACCGCTTTGATCGTTTTAAAGTCCGAACTTCCGGAGTACATCTGCTCTGCCCTCCTGCCATGTACGGTCAGGGCGGAAGCTCCAGCCTTTTCTATAAGGTGCGCAATCTCAAGGGTTTCTTCTTCCCTTTCTAGAATGCGGATTTTTGCAGTTATAGGGGTTTTCAGGGCATCGGTCAGCTCTGAGATTATTCCGTATACAAGCTTTCCGGAATTGAGAAGAGCCGAACCGCATCCTGTTCCTGTAATGCGCTGTGCGGGACAGCCCATATTCACGTCAATGAGTTCAGGCCTATATTCATCCTCAATAAAGAGCGCAGCTTCCCTCAGCTTTTCAGGGGAATTCCCTAAAAGCTGAATCCCAAAAGGCCGGTCTTCAGGGGAACTCAGTCCTTTGAGATGCGATTTCCGGTTTTCATTGAGCAACGCATCTGCACTGATCATTTCAGTGTAGGTAAGGTCAGCTCCATTCTGCCTGCAGAGCAGCCTGAAAGCCAGGTTTGTCACGTCTGCCATAGGCGCAAGAAGAAGGTTTCCAGGAGTTTGGGTCTTTCCGATTTTTAATTTATTGAGTTTCATTTTTCCGACGGTTTTTAACTGTTTTTTATTGGCTTTGACTGCTTTCTCATTCCTTTCCTTTATTTATCTGTTTTGGAATTGCTCCCTTTTTCAGAAATTACAGTTACCAGTTTTTCTCTAATTTATGAGCTCTATTTCTGACTTTCAAGGTTCTTTCGATTCTCTTGGCCCATTTTTGTTTTTGAGGTTTCTTTTTTGAGGCAAGTTATGATTTTCTAAGTGCTGATGTTATTTATTGAGAGTTCTACCCTGATTTGCTGGAACTGAAGAATTCGCACATTTCTAGCAAAATCCGCACAATTGGTTAAAAGCATTATTATAAAAAATATAAGTTAAGGAAATTACTGGAAATTATAAAAGAAGGCGAATTATGGTAGATTATACCGTAAGTCAAATTACTGGAAATTATAATTTAAGGCAAAATATGAATCGTGAGCCTGAACACGGATATAAAGCTTATAAAGAAAAACGATACTTCAGCCGTCTGGTAAAGAAGACGGTTCAGGATGTTAAAAATAGGTCGAGCAGTCTATAACCTGCTCATGAAAAGAACAGCCTGATATATCCCAGATAAGGAATCCTGTACTGTGCAATTCCTATAATCCATTCATCTCTTACAGGCATTTCGTAGCTTATCTGCCCTTCCTGGTCGAAATGGGTATTGGTTATAACGTTATCTCCTTTAGTAATATAGCCGGAATACGGAGCAATGGGACCGTTTTCCCACATCGGCTCTCCCGTTTCCACCCTGTACATAGCCCTGTGAATTATCGGAGTTACCCCTTCCTCTCCATATGGTCGATAGAGAATCACGTCCCCGTAATTTTCGAAAGACGTATAACCAATGTTTTGTCCTTCCTCGTTTGTGATAACATTTACTCGATCGACGCTCTTAATGAAAATAATATCTCCTACCTGCATATGCGGCTCCATACTCCCCGATTCCACCGCGACCATAGGAGTCCAAAGCCCGAATGCCAGCTTGGAAAGGACCATGAAAATGATCAGGACAGCTACAACAGACAGCAAATCCTTTCCAAGGGAAACCCAGGGGTTTTCCTGTTCCTGGACACTGTTTTCCTTATTAATTTCGCTCATAATCAGCCTTTATTCTTTTGGTTTTATTCTTTAGGGCGCTGCACCATATGTATTAGTTAGGTCTTGTTTTTCATCCGGTATTGTCCGGCTGAAATCCGTTTGATTAATCTGCTATGTGACCTCAGGTATAACACGATCGTCTGGCTTCTAATGCAGCCGCAGACCGTTTACAGTTCTATACTCTACTGTTCTGACTTATATAAAGTTAGTCAAAAATTAGTTTATTTAGCTCTCCCGGTAAATTTACTCAAGTTCACTCAAGATTTGTTTTTATTCTATATTAATTTTCAATTAACCTGGTTACTGGAATAGATCGGAATTAATAACTATAGTATTCTATCGGAACATATAAAAGTTTCATAAGATTCTTCTTTATAGTAACGAATTAAATTTAGCATATTATTTCGGATCTTATCAATTTTTATATTTTAAGCAGGCTTTTGCTTTAGCCTTCCAGGTCCAAAGTGAAATCCTTCTGATGCCAGCAACAGGCACGAAAACCCGGAAGATCTCAGATAGTTCGGAAAGGTCAGGTCGGAATTATGGAAAAAAGTAACATTATCAGGGCTGTTATGGAAAAAGCGTATCAGATTAGCCCTGAAGCTGTGGAACTCATCCTCTCCAGTGATTCTCCCGAAGACCTGCTCAAATATGTCCTCTCAACTGTAAACAACTCTGTTATTGTCATAGGGATCGAGGATATAGATCTTGAAGGTTTTGTCGTTTCCGGAAAGGTTTCAAAGCCGATTTACGCAGGAAATGAAAAAAAACCTGGACCCGAAACTTCTTCAGGAGAGCCGCCTTCTGATAAGCTACAGGTCTCTTATCCGGAAGAAAGTAAGTTTCTTTCAGGAACTTCCATACCCTCGCCCGGGTCATGCAACCTGTCTCCGGAGCCGGAACTTTCTTTAAAGGCTGACCCTTCTTTTAATCCGGACTCGTTTTTAGAACCTGCTTTTCCTTCCGAGCCTATTGCCCCCTCAGAGCCGGATACTGTTATTGCAACTCCTGACCCGGTTATAAAATCGTCTCAAGTCCCGGTCTCTGATGCTATCTCAGTTCCGGATATTGCTCCGGATATAAATCAAGACACAGCTTATGAACCCGCTCCGGATATTGAACCAGATACTTTTTCATCTGAGAAAGCTCCGGACTCTTATTTCGCCTCAAACTCCACTTTTTCAGTAAAGGCAGTGCCTCCTACTTTTCCCTCTCATTCTTCCCAGAATATAAACAGGTCAGCCTCTTCTTTCTTCGGGCAGGGGAGTTCTCTTCCCTCGCCTTCTTCAAATCGGATGTTCAGAGCAGAGCCTACCTCATCCGTTTCTGGTAACGGGCTATTTTCCGTCTCCAGAGATGAATACAAACATTATCCGGGTAAAAACCCTGTAACGGTAATTTCGGATATAACAGGGCATTCCACCTGCGTTGGAGAATATACACAATTTGTGCAGTACTTCAGAGATAGATATAGCAGGCTTTCGGAAATTATCCGGGGAAGGATTAATGCGCGTCCAATCGAGAGTTTAAAAAGGAGAAGTTTCCGCAGGGGAGGGGACGGAAGTTCTGAAGAAATCTCGATTATAGGCATGGTTTCCGATTTCAGCAGCACTACCAACGGCCATAAAATTCTGTCTCTGGAGGATCCTACAGGTTCTTTTTCAGTACTTATAAGGAATGCAGATAAAGAGCTTTTTGAACTGGCTTCAAGAATTCTTCTTGATGAGGTCATAGGTGTAACGGGTTCGGTAACCAATGACGGTAACCTTATGATTGCTACAAAACTAATACAACCCGATGCCCCGAATAACGTCCAGCGCAGAACCGGAAACCACGGGAAAGCTGTCCTTATTTCGGACGTGCATGTGGGCAGCTCTCAGTTTCTGGAAGACGCCTGGCTGGATTTTCTGGATTTTTTAAAAGGAGAGTCGGATTCGGAAGATATGAGGGAACTTGCTGCCAGCATCCGTTATCTTGTTGTCGCAGGAGACCTTGTTGATGGGATAGGAATCTATCCTGACCAGGAAACGGAACTGAATATCCTGAATGTCTATGAACAGTACAGGAAAGCCGCCGAGTACTTCAGGGAAATTCCCGAGCATATTCGCGTAATCATAAGTCCGGGCAACCACGATGCAGTTCGCCAGGCAGAACCCCAGCCCGCCCTGCCGGATAATATTCAGGCTGATTTCCCTCAAAATGTTGTTTTCGTTGGTAATCCTGCTCTTGTGGAACTTGACGGTATTCGGGTTCTTATCTATCACGGCAGGTCGATTGATGATCTTGTGGCGAGTATCCCGGGGGTCTCGTATCAGGAACCTGCAGGGGCAGTCCTTGAGATGTTAAAGCGCAGGCACCTTGCTCCAACCTATGGAAGCAGAGTTTCTATATCTCCCGAGAAAAAAGATTATTTTGTAATCGATCCAGTGCCTGATATCATCCATACGGGCCACGTCCACACCCTCGGAGTCCAGCGTTATAAAAATGTCCTCCTGGTCAATTCCGGAACCTGGCAGGACCAGACCGAATTCCAGAAACGTGTAAATCTAATACCTGTGCCTGCCAGAGTGCCGATTGTCGATCTTGAGGATCTGGACGTAAAGATCCTTGCGTTTGACTGAATACAGATCATTACAGGTTATGGCGCGTTTATATTGGGTTACTGAAGCTATCTCCAAAATTATTTTCCGATTCTTATATATACCACAATGATTTAATATTCGGAAAATGCCTCTTGAAGAAAGAAAAGAAAAAGCCGGGGAAGATTTTCCGGAAGTTCAGGAAGAAAGCCGGGATAGAGAGTCTGCTACCCTTCCCTTTGATATCCCCGATTTCCAAACTCTCCTGAAAAAACAGGGCTATGCTCTGGCAGGCCGTCACTCGGCTGTTAAGACCTGTCTCTGGCTCAGACACGCTATGAATGGCCAGGGTTTCTGTTATAAATCAAAGTTTTACGGAGTTCAGTCTCACCGCTGCCTTCAGATGACTCCAACGCTTATATGCAATCAACGCTGCCTTTTCTGCTGGCGCCCTACTGAGGTCGCTGTTCCTGCGCCTGAGGAATGGGATTCGCCTGAGAAGATAGTGGAAGAAAGCATTGCCTGCCAGCGGAAATTAATTACCGGGTTTGGCGGTTCTCCTAATGCACTTAAAGAGCGCTGGCTTGAGGGCAATGAGCCGAACAATGTTGCAATCTCCCTGTCCGGAGAGCCGACCTTTTACCCTTATCTTCCACAGCTTATTGAGGAGTACGAAAAAAGGGGTTTTACAACTTTTCTCGTCACAAACGGCACAATCCCGGATATGCTTGCAAAAATTTCCCCTTCTCAGCTCTACATGAGTCTTGATGCGCCGGATCTTGAGACCTACCTGAAGGTCTGCCAGCCCAGATCGCCTGCACTCTGGAAAAAAATCAATGAATCCCTGTCCATCCTGAATCAGAAAAAATCAAGGACAGTCATCCGGACCACTCTGGTCAAAGGTGAAAATATGTCCAAGCCCGAGGCTTATGCCAGGCTTATAGAAAAAGCCTCTCCCGATTTTGTAGAGATAAAAGCGTACATGCACCTGGGTTTCTCACGGCTCAGGCTTGACCGTTCCTCAATGCCGACCCATGAGGAAGTTCTCGAATTTTCAAAGGAACTTGCAAATCATCTTGGATATAAAATTGCAGACGAATCCGAAATCAGCAGGGTAGTCCTGCTCTCAAAGGACGGAAAAAAATCTCCGGCTAAAAAGTTTTCCTGCCCTGATTAATCCGCTCTTAACTATCTCCCACCTTGATAACCAGTAATTTCAATGTAGTTAGACACAGGAAGATTTTTATATGTATATGAATATATAAACTAAGTTAGGGGATAGAAACAAATATAAACTCAGATTTCAATTAGGATACATTCCAGCAGGGATTAGTCCAATTTTAAACTAATTAGATACAGTTTGAGTAAAATTATGTCTCACATCTAGTGATATCAACAGAGCACGAAACAGATCAGGTTACGCATTACGAGAGCTGGCTTTTTACCGGAATTTCGCGGTGTCGGCTTTTCTGGCAGGCGTACTCTTACTTTCGGTTTTTCGTGTTCGGAACGGTTTTTACATTCAGCTTTCGGTTGAGACAGGAACTCGCTGTGTGATTTGTTGTTATCAAATCCTCTGTTAACCCTTGTTAAGCTAACCGAAAAGCTAAACGGATGGTAGACTGAACAATAAAACTTACTAAGATCTTACCTTAAGAATGTAAAGTTGAAACTCTCAAATATGCTTTCAAATCCGAGGATCTCAGGAAGGCTCAATGATCCCATTGACAACTTCAAACAGGTTCAGCAGTTTAAGTTAATTCTATAACTTAAATTGACTCATAATTCAAATAATTCATAGTTCTAAATAATTAGAAAGCTAGCTTAATTCGCCTTAAATTTACCAATTTCAATCGAAGAGATATAATTTCAAACTCAATAACGGATTCAACCTCAAATTCACCAGAAATATCAAAATTTTGTACTTTCTTTACGGGGAACCTTTAAAATGACTGAACAATCTGCACACGAAAAATACGAATTTAAAAAGAAGCTTGAAAGCTTGAGGGATAAAAAGGGAAGAAGTACCGAGCTAATCTCTCTTTATATTCCTGCTGACAAGCAGATTTTTGACGTTACAAACCAGTTGAAAGACGAGCATGGTCAGGCTGCAAACATCAAGTCCAAGCTCACCAGGACGAATGTACAGGGAGCCATTGAGTCCCTTCTTTCAAGGCTCAGATACCTTGACAAGGTTCCTGAAAATGGAATCGTATATTTCACAGGAGCCGTGGATATCGGGGCCAACAAGACAAGCATGGAAAGCGAAGTAATTGTCCCTCCGGAACCCATTACTGTTTATAAATATCATTGCGATTCCTCTTTCTATCTTGAGCCTCTTGAGGATATGCTCAAGGACAAAGGTACCTTCGGGCTTCTTGTCCTTGACCGCAGAGAAGCTACAGTAGGGCTTCTGGTCGGAAAGCGAATTCAGGCTTTCCGCAACCTGACCTCAACAGTTCCGGGCAAGCAGAGAAAAGGTGGTCAGAGTGCTCATCGTTTCCAGCAGCTCAGGCTCATTGCTATCCATGATTTCTACAAGCGGGTAGGAGATGCTGCAAGTGAGATTTTCCTTGCCGTTGATCCTAAAGATCTCAAAGGTATCCTGATAGGAGGGCCTTCCCCCACAAAAGAAGAATTCCATGCCGGGGAGTTCCTGCACCATGAGCTTATGAAAAAGATTCTTGGGCTCTTTGATACGGCATATACGGACGAATCCGGGCTTTCAGAACTGGTAAATAATGCCGGAGATAAGCTTCAAGACCTTGAGCTCATGGGGCAGAAGAACGCTGTCAGGGCTTTCTTCAAAGAACTGATTGCTGATTCAGGCAAAGTAGCTTATGGGGAGACTCAGGTCCGGGCAAACCTTGAGATTAATGCTGTGGACGTGCTTCTGCTTTCCGAAGATCTGCGGGCTGAAAGGGTGACCACGAAATGCACTGTTTGCGGCTATGAAAATAAATGGACACGGCGTTGGAAGCCAGGCGAACATGCTCCTACAGTCGGGAACTGTCCGAATTGTGGAGCTTCCCTTGAGGTTACGGATATTACCGATGTTGTGGACGAACTCTCAGCACTTGCCGACAAGAGCAATGCGAAAGTCACTTTCGTATCCACGGACTTTGACGAAGGTTCGCAGCTCATGAATGCTTTCGGTGGCATTGCTGCAATTCTAAGGTACAGTACCGGGGTCTGATCTCTTCCAGACTCCTACCAATACTTTTTATCCAATACTTTTTATCCAATACTTTTTATCCAATACTTTTTTAATTAGACCGTCCTTAGATCACTGATCAAATTAGTAGCTTAAAACTGTAAATTAAAACTGTAGCTGAAAACTGAACTGTAACTTAAAACTGTAGCTTAAAACTGTAAATCAGAATCCGTAAATCGAAATTATCACATTGTTTTCATAGTTTTTACAGGTGATTTATCTTGTTCCTGGAATTTAAAGCTCAGGCTATAT
Source organism: Methanosarcina sp. MSH10X1 (assembly GCF_004099695.1). Taxonomy (GTDB): domain Archaea; phylum Halobacteriota; class Methanosarcinia; order Methanosarcinales; family Methanosarcinaceae; genus Methanosarcina. The sequence goes on from NZ_SCHL01000012.1 coordinate 77,513, forward strand.
CAATCCTAAAAGATGCTATCCGAAAGGTCGGACTTGAAATCGAAGACTCCGAACTTTATTTCGAGACCTCTGCTCATGCTGATCTTGCAAGCAGGGCTGCTTTCAAGCTGGCAAGCCTTTACAGGCAAAACCCCAAAGAGCTTGCATCCCGTATCGTTTCTGCGGTCGAAATTCCGGATGGTTCTTATATAGGGGAGGTAAGTGCCTCAGGCCCTTACATTAACTTCCATGCAGGCAGGCACTATCTGGACCGCACAGTTACTGCGGTTCTGGAAGAGAAAGAGAAATTTGGCTGCGGAGCTCCAAAAGATAAAATCTTACTTGAGCATACCTCAGCAAACCCGAACGGTCCGCTGCACGTGGGGCACATCCGAAATTCCATTATCGGAGATACCCTTGCCCGCATTCTCAGGCGAGCAGGATACGATGTGGAAGTACAATATTATGTCAATGATATGGGCCGCCAGATTGCGGTAGTTTCCTGGGCATGCGAACGTTTCGAGCTTGACCTTTCCAGGAAACCCGATTCTGCCATTGCTGATGTGTATATTAAAGCCAATATCGACCTGGATAAGAACCCGGACTACGTAAAGGAAATCGATGCTCTCATGGAAAAGGTAGAAGCCGGGGATATCAGGACGATCGATAGTTTTGATAAAGCAGTTTCTCTGGCGGTTTCCGGAATTAAGGAGACCCTGCTTCGCCTGAACGTTGCCCACGACAGGTTTGTCAGTGAATCCACTTTTCTTAAATCCGGAGCAGTACATGACATTGTCGAGCGTATCAAAGCGACAGGAAGGACAAAGACCGATAAAGGAGCTCTTGTGGTAGACCTTTCGGATTACGGGTTTGAAAAAACCCTTGTTATCCAGCGCTCAAACGGAACCTCCCTTTATACAACCAGGGATCTTGCCTACCATGAATGGAAAGCCGGACAGGCAGACCGCATAATTGATGTTTTCGGAGCTGACCACAAGTTGATTTCAGGCCAGCTCAGAGCCACCCTGAACGCAATTGGGATCAAGGAGCCTGAGGTCGTCATCTTCGAGTTTGTCTCCCTTCCTGAAGGCTCAATGAGCACCCGCCGCGGGCAATTCATAAGTGCAGATGAGCTCTTTGACAGAATTATAGAAGCTGCCCTTGAACAGGTCGAAACCCGCCGTCCTGAGACCTCCTCTGAGTTCAAAAAGCAGGTTGCGGAAATGGTAGGAATGGGTGCGGTAAGATACGATATAGTAAGGGTCTCCCCGGAAAAATCCACGGTCTTTAACTGGAAAGAGGCTCTTGATTTCGAAAAACAGGGAGCTCCCTACATCCAGTATTCTCACGCCCGCGCTTGCAGTATTCTTGAGAAAGCAAAAGAAGAGGCAGCATGGAATCCCTCCGCAGAAGTTGAGCCTGCTCTTCTCGTCGAGGATACTGAAATTGATCTTATCAAGAAGATGGCAATGTTTGACAGCATAATCGACCTTGGAGCCCGCGAACTCAAACCGCATGTGCTTGCGATCTACGCCCGTGAACTCGCTGATGCTTTTAATCAGTTCTACCGCTTTGTCCCAGTAATTGCTGCCGAGGACGAAAAAGTCAGGGCTGCAAGACTGGCTCTTGTGGACTGCGCAAGGATCGTGCTTGCAAACTCGCTTGATACACTTGGAATTTCAGCTCCCGATTCCATGTAAAGGATAAATTCCGCATAAAAAACAAAAAAAGGGCTGAAGATTCCTTTTCCCTTTTTTCTTTTCTTCTTATTTGTCTTTAATTTCCGTTTTTGCTCTACCGTTTAAGTATGGTTCAGACAGTGGTGTCGTTCGGACCACTTGCCGGTGAAAGACCTCATATACCCTCCCGTATAGAGGGGTCTGAGAAAAATATAAAATCCTTTACAGTAAAATAATAGTTTATTAATGCTACTGCTGGATATTATGACCACGATAAATGAAGCTTTTCGGATGTTCCTGGATGAACAGGAAGCCAGTTTGAAGCCTGATGTCTTCCTGGACTTTGAAGACGCAATCCTTCTCTACGAGGAATTTCTGGAATTCAGTGCAGAAGATTCTTTTTCTGAGGAAGACAGGGAACTTTACAATGCCCGGCAAGAACACGAAAATAAAAGTTACTGCGATATTTTCGGCCCTGAACATCTCACTCCTTCAGGAATTAAGGACTTTCTCGATAATTATGTAGTTGAGGTCGGAGGAGGCAAGAAGTTTGTCGGAACAGCTGCCAGGATCCTTGCAAAGTTCTTTGAATGGGTTCAGGAGAAAGGTTTTATTGACGAGAAAGCCTTTGAAGTAAACAGTGAGGTTCTCAGGAGATACAAGAAAAGATTTTAAGTATTTTAACAAAATTCTTTTGCTTTAGCTGTTTTTATAACGACAAACTATCCGGCTGATCAAATCAATCACATTTTAAGATAAGTTATTTCATTTAAGTTAATTCCAATACTTATAATACTTGATACTGTCTTACATATCAGGTATGCAAGACATTATTTTTATTGATGGAGGCAGCCTTCCCACGCCTGAGGGTATTACGAGGGAATGGGTAAAGACTGCGGCTGAGAACCGGGATGAGGACGAGAAACTTTTTTCCTTAGTACGGGAGGCTTTCCGGAGGAAAATCGATGTGGGGGTGCACGTCCCCACTTATCCCCAGTTTAGAGATATGATAGGGCAGTTTCTGGACATTATTAAAAATGAAAAGAACTGTTATGAGCCTTATGTACTCAAAGAGGAAAATGCAAAGATTCTTGAGCTGGAGATAATTGACGAGGTTGCAAAGCAGTACAGGGAAGAGACCGGAGAAACGCTTGAAGTCAGGGTGTGTATTGCAGGCCCGACCGATCTGTACCTCCAGACCTTCGGGGCAACGGATTATGTGGATGCATATCATGTCCTTGCACTGGATATTGAAGACTTCATAAAACAGGCTTTTGAGGCTGCCAAAAATTTCAAAATAAAGGTTATAGCCCTTGACGAGCCAAGCCTCGGGATAAATGACAGGATTCAGTTTTCGGACTCCGATATTGTCTCTGCTCTCACCGTTGCGTCTGCCTATGCCAGGAAACAGGGTGCAGATATGGAGATTCACCTTCATTCCCCTTTAAAATACAAGCTTATCTGCGAGACACCAATCAATGTTATAGGTTTCGAGTATGCGGCAAGTCCTTCCTACCTGAGCCTCCTGAATAAGGAAGTGCTTGAGAATTCAAACACCTTCATCAGGCTCGGAGTTTCGAGAACCGACATCTCCGGTCTTATAGGCATTGTCAATGAAACGTACGGGGTCAATGCCTGGAAGGAAAAAGAATATATGCAGAAAATCGTTACCGACCTTGAGACTCCCGAAACTGTGAAAAAGAGGCTTGAAACGGCTTATTCCGTGCTTGGAGATCGGATAAAGTATGCAAGCCCGGATTGCGGGCTCGCTTTCTGGCCGGATCAGGAACTTGCTTTTAAATTGCTTGAGAATACCGCAAAAGGCATCAATGAATTTAACGCCGAAAAGATGAGACCGGAAGAATAATCCTTTCCTTAATGGTTGGACAGCCGGATGAGAACTTAGTTCATTCTAATTTTTCATTTGTTTGTCCTATTTTTTCTATTTTTTGTATCCCGTTTTTTTATTTTTTGTTTATCTCATCTTCTCCTTTTTTTGTTTATCCCGTTTTTTCTATTTTTTGTTTATCTCATCTTCTCCTTTTTTGTTTATCCCGTTTTCTCCTTTTTTTGTTTTTTGCTTTTCCAGCATTTTTTCTATATTTTTATTTTTTCCGTCTTCCAATAACGCTAAATCCTTAAAGGTCTACTAAGAGGATATGGAAGAAATCATCTTTGACGATATTGGAAGTTATCCCCTTCCTGACGGAGTCAGTAAGGAATGGATCCAAAACGCCTTTAAAACGAGAGAAGAAGATGAGAAACTCTTTACGATAATCAATGATGCCTTTCAGCAGAAAGTAGATGCAGGTGTGGATGTTCCTACCTATCCCCAGTATCAGGATATGAATGAGCAATTCCTGAAGGTTATTCGCGATTCTAATTGCTGTGACAATCCTTTTGAAGTAAAGCTTGAGTGCGCCAGAATCGAGGAACTTGAAGCTATAGAGAAGGTTGCAAAAGCCTATAAGGAGCAATTCGGGGAAACTCTGAAGGTCCGGATCTGTGTAACCGGTCCCACCGAACTCTATTTGAGAGAATTTGGAGGTACACGGTATACGGATATCTATTCTCTTTTTGCAAAAAGCGTGAATAATTTCGTTAGAAATTCCATGAGATCTGCAAAAAATTTCAAGATCACTACGGTTTCTATTGATGAGCCAAGCATAGGGTTGAACCCTGAGATAACTTTTGATGAGAATGATATTATCTCTGCCTTTACAGACGCCTCAAAAGCTGCAAGCAAGTGGGGAGCCGATGTAGAGATTCATCTTCATTCCCCTCTTTACTATAATCTTGCATGTGAGACCCCTACAATAAATGTTATAGGAGTAGAGTCCGCAGGTACGCCTTCCTATCTGGAATTGATAGACAGGAAAATTCTGGAAGATACGGATTCTTTCCTGAGGCTCGGAATTGCAAGAACTGATATTTTCACCCTGGCAGGAATCCTTAACGAGAAATACTGTACCAACGTCTGGAAAAACCAGGAATACCTTCCGGAAATTGTTAGCCAGCTTGAGACCCCGGCTACCATAACCAAAAGGCTCAGGGTGTATTACAGGCGGTTCGGCAACCTGATAAAATATGTAGGTCCTGACTGCGGGCTCGGATCCTGGCCTAACCAGAGGATAGCCTTTATCCTGCTTTCCAATGTAGCTCAGGGCATAACGGATTTCAGGGAATCTCTCTAACCCTGAACTCTTTAATTAGCTTTTATATGAAATTTATTTCGGGAATTCCTGACCTGAAAGGTTCGCAGCCTGAGAGATCAGCCTTCATTTTTCTTTCCAGTGGAAACTACACAGAAGTACAGGTTTTCTTAAAAAATAGCCGATAGATGGCAAAGCACAGTGGAAACAAAGGGGTAATTTTTATCATTTATTTTTATAATTATTTTTCCCCGGGTTTTTATTCGTTTTTACTTGTCTTTTCTAATCATTTATCGAGTCTCCCGTGCCTTCTATCGATGTCATCCATCATATCCAGCATCTTTCGAATGGCAGTTCGGATAGCATCAGACTGACTGACAAATTTTTTGTTATCTCCCACATGCCTGTTAAGGTCATCCAGAAGCTCCTGAGGGATTTCAACGCTTACTTTTGGCATTAGAGCTCACCCATTCAGACTTTATATACTAAAGTTTATTAATCAATAATTTATTTCTAAATGTATTGCTCTTTTAATGAGATAAGATTGAATAAACCTGTTTAATGAGTTATTGAATTGAAAATTCGACTATCGGAATGAGCAGATTTATCGCTGGTAATCTATACCATTTAATATTTTGCCTGCACCAGGCGATATGATGTTAGGATACTTGCGTTATCTCATTGAGAAAAAACTTAATAAAATGCAGGCTTTTAAAGCGGAAAAATTCATAAAAAAGATGACGTAGCGGGCCCGAAGGGATTTGAACCCCCGGCCTATGGATTAAGAGTCCATCGCTCTGCCTGACTAAGCTACGGGCCCACGCATCGTTATTCTCATTGAATGAGCGACTCTCACAATGTATCTTTAAATATTTATAAGTTTCGGCACAGGCGATTATCTTCCTGAAATTTGCGAAATTAAACCAGAGTCCTATAGAAATTACTAAGCTCTTTCAGGAAAGTTGCCTCTCATAAATCTTTACTTTAATAGAGAAATATATTTTTATTTGGGTTAATTTTATTTTTTAAATGAATTGACCTTATTTAAGTATCTTTAAAATTAGAAATCAGAAGTCTGAAAACCGGACATTGAATCTTCTCCTAACTTCATTATTTTTCTTTTTTTTATAGACATTAAAGCAAAACGTTATATACAAGCGAATATGAGTATGACCATTAATTGACTTATCCGAAGCTCTGTTGGGGATCAATTAATCAAATAGATTAAGTAGAATGTGTACTTCCTGAATTTGGGTTCTCAAGTTTGGCTTGTTAAGTACTGTTTTTACTCTTTTCTGTCGATAGAGCTTTCCTAAGCTGATTAATAGAAGTTAAAGGAATGAATGTAATGTTTAGAGACGAACGTACTTCTGTGCCCATTGAAGAGGGCGAAACTTACGATGTAACAATTCAGGATATTGCTCGCCAGGGAGACGGCATTGCCCGTATCGAAGGTTTTGTAGTTTTTGTCCCGAATACGAGTGTTGGCGATGAAGTCCAGATTAAGATCGAAAGAGTACTTCCCAAATTTGCATTTGCAAGCGTTGTCGAGTAAATGCGGGGAAATAAAATAATCACGTTAAATTAAGTAAATTAAAGGAATGGTTTTCATGTTCAGAGAAGAAAGTCGCTCAGTC
>NZ_SCHL01000013.1 GCF_004099695.1 Methanosarcina sp. MSH10X1
AAATAAGGAGCATTTTTACAATTTTATTTTTATATATTTTTGGGTAAAAATAGAACTTAGAGGATTTCTACAGAGCCGATTTAGGGTAAGATTTTAACTTTAGTATTTGAGTCACACTCACACTTCCTTTTATCCCATACCTTTTAATATTCCCAATACCGTAACTATGAGAACTACTCATGCCAATCATCTTCAGGTGACTTTATCAATGTACTCTGACCGAATCAATGCATTACCCCCATACCTTTTTGCAGCTATAGACGAAGCTAGGGACGAATTAATTGCCAGGGGAGTTGACGTAATCGACCTTGGCGTGGGAGACCCTGACCTGCCGACGCATCCGCATATCGTAGAGGCTATGCGGGAGGCTGTTTGCAATCCGAAAACGCACCAGTATCCTTCTTATGCCGGGATGGCGGATTTCAGGAAGGCGGCGGCCGACTGGTGTAAGAAATATAAGGGAATTGAGCTCGACCCTGCGACTGAAGTCCTTTCCCTGATAGGGTCAAAGGAAGCGGTTGCACATATCCCGCTCGCTTTTGTCAATCCGGGGGATGTTGTGCTTTATACCGATCCGGGGTATCCGGTTTACAAAATAGGGACGCTTTTTGCAGGCGGAGAGCCTTATCCGCTGCCGCTGACTGCCGAAAATGATTTCCTGCCTGATCTGGACTCGATTCCGGCGGATGTCCTTAAAAGGGCAAAGCTGTTCTTCTTTAATTACCCGAACAACCCGACGGCTGCAACTGCGGACATGCAGTTCTTCGAAAAGGTCGTTGCGTTCTGCAAAAAGCACGACATCGTTGCAGTGCACGATAACGCTTACTGCCAGATGACCTATGACGGTTATGAAGCTCCCTCTTTCCTTGCTGCCTCCGGGGCAATGGATATTGGCATGGAACTCTACTCGCATTCCAAAACCTATAACATGACAGGCTGGAGGCTCGGGTTTGCGGTAGGAAACAAAGACCTTATAAAAGGACTCGGCAAAGTCAAATCCAATGTGGATTCAGGCGTCTTTGATGCCATTCAGATCGCAGGCATTGCAGCTCTGTGCTCTTCCCAGGACTGTGTTGAAGAAACAAATAAGATCTACGAGGAAAGGCGTGATGCTCTCATCGAGGGGCTCACGGCTATGGGGCTTGAAGTGAAGCCGCCGAAAGCCACCTTCTATATCTGGGCACCTGTCCCGAAGGGCTTTACCTCAATCAGCTTTGCAAAACTCCTGCTCGAAGAAGCCGGCATTGTTGCCACCCCGGGCGTCGGATTCGGAGACGCCGGCGAAGGCTATATCAGGTTTGCCCTTACAAAGCAGGTCGAGAGGATTAAAGAAGCTGTAGAAAGGATGAAAACGCTGCAATTCTAACTGCTGCGTTTAAGAAATTCGGAAAAATAAATCTGGCCATGCACATGGGATACAGGGCCAGAAATTTATTTTTTATCAAGAATATCCCATATTCTTAAATTTTATTCCTGATAACCTCTAACAGGCTTTAACCATCTTCTAAAGGCCTTAGAAGCCTTTAACACTCTCATTTTCTATCAAAAAAGATATTCTTCCCGGTTACGCTCAGCGGAATTCCGAAAACGACATGTGCATCCTGCATGAATGATACCCTTGCGGCTGCGCCAATTGAATACATAACCCTGTTGTCGATACAGAAATCTTTGGCTTTTGCAGCGGCTGCGCCTATAGCGATTCCAAGGTCTACATGTTTGAGCATGCAGTTTGGGCCTCTGAATTCAACTTCTACTTTTTGTCGGTCCAGCATCTCGGCACAGGTTTTAAACCCGCAGGCTCCGCAGTCCAGCCCTGCAGCCCCGCTGGTTTTAACCCCTATAAGAATTACAGCCCCTGCATTTCGAAGATTTGCAGCGTCTCTTTTCAGAAAAGCGAAGCCTGGCCCTTTTTCATCCGCCAGCCTTTCCATTGTCGAGGCAAGCGTTTCAATATCCTGTTTTTCAACAAGGGCAGTTACTATATCATCTACTCCTTTGGCTTTCGGGGCAGTCCTTGCAGCCAGAAGGATGCTCTTTGCAAGTTCTTCAAGCACTTCTGATTCAGGATTGAGGATCATGCTCAGGTATTGGAACTGTCCGGGCTTAAGCATTTCGCAACTTTTTAACGGCGATTTTCCTCACTTAAAAGCTAAATGTATGCCCGTTTGCAGGCGCATATGCATCCACGCCAATCTCTTCCAGAATCCATTCCGCAAAAGCTTCGGTTTTGTCCCCATGCATTACAAAAACTCTCTCAGTGCCTTTTCTGCAAAAATCCTTCACAACCTGTTTGAGCTCGCTATCTCCGCTATGGGCGGAAAAATCATACTTCTCCACCCTGGGCTTCAGGGTAAGGATATCTCCTCTGGTCTCGACAAATCCATGTTCAAGCGCCAGTCTTCCGTTCGTGCCTTCAACCTGGTAGCCTGTAAGCAGGACTTTCGATTTTGGGTCTTTGTAAAGCCGGCTCAGGTAATACAGTACAGGCCCGCCGTTTAGCATCCCTGCTGTGGTAACAATGACTGAGGGTTCTTTAAGCACCGAATCCCGCTGCTGGTCTTTTACAGGAATAGCCCGCCCGAAAGCCCGGTCAAGCCGCTCGGGCTCTTTAAGGTATTCAGGGTACTTTTTAAGAATTTTGTACACATCCCTGCCCATGCCGTCCACGTAAGCCCGAATTCCGTGGGCGTCAAGCAGCATGAGTATTTCCTGGGTCCTGCCTATCGCAAAAGCGGGGATAAGAGCAGTACCTCCCCGGTCTACAGTATCCAGTACCGATTCTATGAACCTTTCTTCGGTCTCCTTTCGCGGGATGTGTTCTTCCCCGAAATACGTGCTTTCAAGGACGAGAGTATCGGCTTCGGGAAACCTGGCTGCCCCGGGCACAAGCCTCGTTTCCTGAAGGCTGAAATCCCCGGTGTAAAACAGGCTCTCTCCTGCTTCGGATTCCAGGAAGATGCCGGACGCTCCGGGGATGTGGCCTGCATCGTAAAAGCAAATCCTGTACCTGTGGCTTTTGAAAGGCTTGTTAAAATCTACCTTTTGTGTTCGCCTGGCAAGCTTCTGGAGGTCATCCGGATCAAAAGGGGATACGCCTGACAGGGTACTCTCTGCAAGCTTCAGGGTGTCCCTGCCGAGAAGATAAGTAAATTCTGCGGTTGGCGGGGTCATGAAAACATCGGGATTCTGGTACATCAGGTTGGGCACAGCCCCGCAGTGGTCAAGGTGCCCGTGTGAAACGAGCACAACCTTAGGTTCCATGCCGTTTAGAGGATATTCCGGGATATCTCCTGCCTTTATCCCGTAATCCAGCAGAACCTCCCCATTAACAAGAAAACCCGAACGTCCGACTTCCCTGCATCCGCCTTTAAAGGTAAGCTCCAGAATAAAACCCTCTTAAAATCTATTAAGACTTTACTATAATATCTGATATAATATTTGCTATAATATTTGTTAAATTCTTCTGTGAGCTCAGGCAGTTAGAATTATTCAATGTCAGAATGTTATAGTGTTGTTGAAAGATATACTGGCAGGAAACAATTACCAGATTAAAATCTCGAATTTGTAAAGAATCTGCTTAAATCAGTTTCTTTATATTATTCTCTTTTCCAGTTTGCATTTTAGATTCTTATATACCACTTGCACATCTTAAGCAATATTTTTATATAGTATCAAAACATAATTTTTTTACATGGACGCTTTCTATCCGTGCATGTTTTGTGAAGCAGTATTTGTTGATCTGGGGTATGCAAAAGATCATATGAAGGAATGTCATTCTAAAGACAGGATGATGTGCAATATCTGTTCAGATATCTCCGATTGAAGAGTAATCACTTATCCTCAGTAATAATAGGTAGATTATTCTGCGTTCTGTGTGACAAAAACGAACAGATAAGACGAATAAGTTATGGGTCAGGATTAGATTCGAATTTATAACCTGCTATAAACACAGCTAAAAATAAAAAGCCAGCGTGAGTGAAGACTATCTTCACACATTCTCAGCTGTAACGTTGTCCTCTAATATACTACTAAATGAATCCTACCTACTTTTACCTCGAAATGTGGAATCAGCTCAATGCTCAGGACTTTACATTGACAATCAGGATCTTGGAAAATCATATCGTTCAATAGAACAAATATATAGATTATTCTGTGACAATTCCTTAGTTGATTGAAAACTCTGTTACCAATTAGTAGACTGATAATTACATATTACAAAGGGAAATATAACATGAAGAAAATGTTTCTTTTTTTAATACTACTTTTCATGTTGGCTATAATTTCACGTGCTGGAGCGGTTACAATCACAGTAGATGATGATGTTGAGGGAGCAATTTATAAAAGTATACAGAATGCTGTTGACAACGCTACTGATGGCGATACAATTCTTGTATATCCTGGAAACTATACGGAAAACGTGTATGTTGATAAAGAGTTAAAAATTCTTTCTCTCTCTGGAAATCCGGCTGATACTGTTATTCGTGCTGCTAACTCTGAGAATGATGTATTCAGTGTTGTAGCAGATAATGTAACCATTAGCGGTTTTAGCATAACTGGTGCCAGAATAGATCAGTATGGAGATGATAAAGCCGGAATTTATTTTGAGGGTGTAAACAACAGTATCATAAAAAATAATAATTTCTCTTCAAACGGTTATGGCATTTCTTTACTTGACTCATACAACAATATACTTGCCGATAATAGTGCGTACATGAGTACCATTGGTGGGATTTTCCTTTGGAACTCCAGCAAAAATAAGGTGGATAATAACCTCATAAATGCGATCAAACATCAAGGTATATTTATATACACATTCAGTAATAATAATGAAATAAGCAATAATACTGTCAATTATTCCAGATCTGGAATTGATTTGGTTTATTGTGAAAACAACACAATCGTAAATAATACCATATCAAACACTTTTTCAGGAATTTTACTTATCGAATCAAACTGCAGTTCTCTGATTAACAACGTTGTAAAATTAAATGACTGGAGTGGTATAGATCTTGAGTATAGTGCAGAAAACACACTATACAATAATACTGCAAGTTTTAACAATAATAACGGGATATATTTAGTCGAATCGAGTGATAATAGGTTGGATCACAATAATGCATCAAATAATATGGGATATGGCATAAACATTAATAACTCAAGCAGGAACAATATATTAACTGGTAACATTGCAAATTCAAATGGTAAAGAAAATATACATGTTGTTGATCCAGAGAATAATACAATAAACGGTTCAGCAAACAGTCCAGCTCAAGAATTGCCGTTTAGAGGTTTTGTGCTAGCAATTATTGCAATTACAACTATAGCTTTAATATTTAGAAAAAGAGGATATAAGTAATTCAGGAGTTAATCAAAAAATTGATTTAAAATTTGATTTAATTTCCTGCTGCTAACATTACAACTCCTGGGTACGATACTTCTCTGATTTCATATCTGGAAACGCTCATTTACATGATCTATCCAGCTAAGGAACCTTTCTATTGTGTTTTCTATCTTTTCTGGTAAAAGCCGCTCTCCTTCGTCGAGCGTGGCAAAAGCGACCAGATAAGGTGAATAAAAGGTCGCACGGATCAAGAATTAAGGTTCAAATTTATAACCGGCTATAAAAACAGCCAAAAATAAAAAAACTGACGTCAGTTAAGACAATTTTCATGCGTCCTCAACTGCGCCGCTGTCCTCAACTGTGCTATTATCTTTAACTGTGCCGTTGCATGAAACCTGCCAGTTTTTAACCTTCTTTACGCTCATTTTTATCGTTTTTGCAAGTTCTATGGGATCGGCTTCAGCCAGGGCTTCAACGCTTGTAATTCCGGCTTCTTCCAGCTTTCCTGCTGTAGCTTTTCCCACGCCTTCGAGATCCTTGATTGATTTGGGTCTTTCTTTTTTCGGCTGCTGGGCCTGCTCTTCCTGCTGGGTTTTCTGCCATTCTATGAAATTGCACTGAGGGCAGCCAAGGTCCCAGGGGCGTTTACCTGAATTGATTATGCGGATGTGGTGCAGGCCGTGGGCTTCACACATTTTGTCTATAACCACGATCTGTCCGCTTTTTGGCAGAGGGAGGGAAAAGGTACAGTTCGGGTAGTTGCTGCAGCCTATAAAACGGCCTCCCCTTTTAGAACGGCGGATCATAAGTTCGTTTCCGCAGCCTGAGCAGGTGCCTATTATCTTGTCTTCCCTGAGGCCTGCCTGAAGGGATTCCACGATTTTCTCCCGGTTTTTGTCGAGTTCCGAGAAGACCTGCTTTAACATCTCCCGCGACTCCTGAAGTACGGAATCCTCTTTGATCTGACCCTCAGCAATCCGGTCCATGTTTTCTTCAAGCAGCTTTGTCATGTCCGGTTTTGTGATAGTAGGGGAGTATTTCTCAAGGGTGTCCATTACGGCAAAAGAGGTATTCGTGGGCTGCACGGGATTTCCGTGGATATAAGCCCTTGAATAAAGCTTGCTGATAATCTCGTGCCTGGTTGCTTTTGTCCCGAGCCCGAGCTCTTCCATAATGTTGATAAGCCTACCCTGTCCATATCGTCCCGGAGGCTGGGTTTCTTTATCCAGCATCTCTTTCTTTATCACTTTAAGGGAATCGCCTTCGTGGAGCTCGGGGAAGAGCCTGTCTTCAGGTGCATTGTAAGGATAGTACCACCTCCAGCCCGGTTCTACAAGCCTTGCCCCGTTTGCTTTGAATTCCTCTCCGTGAATATCGAGTTTCAAGCGCATGGTTTCCCATTCGCTTGGCCCTGCAAAGGTCGCAAAAAACCTCCTGATTACAAGCTCGTAAACCTTCCATTCTTCCTCTTTTAAATCGGCCTTTTTTGCAAGGGAGACCGGAAAAATCGGAGGGTGGTCAGTAGTTTCTTTCTTGCCTCGCGTGGGAACAAGTTCGTTTTTCTCAAGCAGGGCGTTTGCATATTCTTTAAAAGGTCCCTCCCTGAAAATCTCGATCTGGGCTTTCAGGTCCAGGGTATCGGGATAAACCGTATTATCGGTTCTCGGATATGAAATATAACCGTTAGTGTAAAGAGATTCGGCTATGCGCATTGCATTTGCGGGACTGAGCCCGATTGAGTTTGCTGCGCTTATGAAACCTGTAGTATTGAACGGAATAGGCGGCTGATCCGTTTTCTTCCCTTTCTCAATTTCCTTTAATACCGCCTGTTTTCCCAATTTCTTGAAAACTTTTGCTGCCTCCTCTTTATCCAGAAAGCGGCGGGTTGAATGCTGAGCTGAAAAAATTTCTCCGTCGGCATTCTGAAGTTCGGCATGGATCTCCCAGTAAGGGGTAGGGACAAAAATATTCCTTTCTTTCTCCCTGTCAACAATAAGAGAAAGTGTAGGCGATTGTACCCTGCCTACCGACAGGAACATCTTCCCGAGCCTGCCTGCGGCAAGAGAAATGTAACGGGTAAGGGCTGCGCCCCATACGAGGTCAATGACCTGCCTGGAATGGCCTGCATCCGCAAGATTGAAATCGACGTCTGTCGGGTTTGAAAAAGCGGCTTCTATTGCCTTTGGGGTAATTGCACTGTATCGGACCCGGTCAAAAGGAACCTCCGGATTCACCTTTTTTATAATATTGAGGGCTTCAGCTCCTATAAGTTCCCCTTCCCGGTCGTAGTCAGTGGCAATCGTAACCCTGCTCGCCTCTTTTCCCAGGCTTCTCAGGGCAGTTACGATCTTTCGGTTGATAGGAGTTGTTATGATCTCGGCATCGATAAGGGCTTTGGCATCTACCTTCTGCCAGTTATTGTACTCTTTGGGAAAATCGATTCCTACTATATGGCCCGACAGCCCTACAACTGCAGTTTCCTGCTTATCCCCATCGGACGCGATCTCATACCGGTATACGTCCACTCCGCTGACTCTGTCCTTCTTCGGGTTCTTTGGAGCCAGAATCGCAGCTATCCTCCTTGCTGCTATATTTTTTTCCGTTACGATAAGGTGCATTTAAAACTCCGGTATAATTTTATTGTATTCTGAGGGAATACTGGCTTACCCCAAAGCTCCTGCCAGTCTGAGACAAAGCCTGCCTCCTAATTCATGAAGTTTCCTTTTGCAATATAAATTTTTGGATCGACTCTTAAAATATGCTGTCATCCGTAACTAAATTCAGGCACAGAGTTCTTTACTTCAAGCCTTTTTTAAAAGGCTTGACCGAAAATTCTTTCTTCACCAGGATTTCTTCACCAGGATTTCTTCACCAGGATTCTTTTACCAGAACTTTCTCTGGTCTTTCCAGTTAATTCCTTCCACACCTTAAGCCTTCTCGAATTTTCCACATCTTAAGCCTACTCGAACTTTCCTCAGGGTGATTTTTCAGGCTTCTCACAGCTTTCAATCAGTCTGAAAGCAAGTTCTACAGCTTCCTCTGGACTTTCTGCCCTGTAGACACCTTTGATTTGCCAGCCTGATTCAAGCACGACCACAGGCTTTCCCATTTTCAGGCCAAGGGCTATCTCGGAAAGCGTTCCGTACTCCCCGTTAACTGCAATCAATGCGTCCGAGGACTGTGCTATGAGCGCGTTTCTGGCATGCCCCATTCCGCTGACGACCGCAAGCTCTATCCAGGGATTTGCTTCCTCTCTCAGAGTTCCGGGTAGAATTCCCAGGGTTATCCCTCCTTCCTGTTTTGCCCCAAAGGCTGCGGCTTCCATCACTCCTCCCAGTCCTCCGCAGAGCAGAACCGCCCCTCTTTTTGCCACCTCTCTCCCTACCATTTCTGCAAGTGACCTTGCCTCGCTGCTGCAAACCCCTGCACCTATTACTCCGATCTGTTTTCTGGACACGTTTTCACCGATACTCTAACAGGTAGACGCCCTTTTCTTTGTCCAAGTTTCTTGTTGTTTTCTCATTCCAGAGAACCCGAGCTTGCTTTCAAAAGAAATCAGATATAATGGCTCTGGATTTCCACAATTTCAGTACTGTTCTTCGCGGTTGCATATTCCTCAAGCGGTTCCTTATTCAGCTCGAGAAAGCTGTGCCCCCAGTTAAACTTGGAGAGCACCCTCTCAGCCTGTTCTTTGTGCCCCAGAATGTAAAGGGCTGCTGCAAAAGCCTCGGCTGAGTTAAGTTTGAAGGGTCTTCCGAAATTCACAGGATTACCTGCGAGCAGGTAGGGAAGAGCCCTGTGCTCAAGGTTAAGCTTTGCAAGTTCGGGAAAAATCCTTTCTACCTCTTCCCAGGAGCAATCAAGTACAACAATCCCTTTTCCGGCGTCGTCGGCAGGAGAGAGGGCTTTTTCTGCAGTCGGATCCAGAAGGATTGCCGATCTGGGCAGCCTTGATATCCTGTCATAAAGGCGGGCGAGATCAAAGCGAGCCAGTTTCCTTCCTGTGCATTTTTTCGGGTCACACTGTCCTGCATGGTAGATATAAAGGGGAATATCCCGCTGATTTGTCGGATTCATCATTGATCCTCTGAGTTAAATTAATCCTCTGAGCTAAAAACTTTTATTTAAACAGTCTCCTTATTTACCTGTTTCGTCTTCTATCTGTTTCTTTGCATATCCGTATCAAAGATTTGTTCTTAACTAAAAGTCTTTTAGAATTAATCATAAGTTGATTTATATATAATTGTTTATATATATCTATATGCACCACTGCGTTGTCCCCGGGAAAGTGTGGAGAGGAATTGATACTAGAGTTCATATCTTGATAACATCCTATCTTCACGATGTTGAAGTAGTAATAAATAGTTATCTTAGCCTGCATCACGACATTATTTCATTGATAGGAGATATGCATTCGATCAAACAAGCTTTAGCAATGAACTTGCGGAGCTTGCTGGAGGATATATCGTATATACTACAGTAAATTTCATCGATGTACAGTAAATTTCATCGATGAACTGACCTGGAAAAAGAGATTGCTTTTCTTTGTGAAAGGGGAAGGCTATACTCTCTTTGACTTTGGCTATCCTGAGTAGAAACAGGTTATCCAGAAACATGAAATCCTGTATCCGTAGGGATAATGCCTTTAGCTATGTTTACATCCGTATTCCGGCTACAGGAAGTATGGTTGAAGAATACAGCTTGGGGAGATGGGTTATATGGAACAACCAGTTGATGTTGCGGAATTCTCAATTGATTCTGATAGCGAGGTGGAGTTTGAACCACTGGAAGTACCCTGGTGGGTGGTCCTTCTTGAAGGTATCATTGCTATTCTTGTAGGTTTATTTCTCTTATACAGGCCTGGACAAACCACTATTTTTCTCATACAGGTTCTGGGTATTTTCTGGCTGGCAGAAGGAATCCTTTCTGTTGTAGGAGCTTTAATATTCTCGGGGAACAGGGTATGGAAATTGCTTTCGGGTATCCTGAGCATTATTGCAGGAGTTGTTATACTGACGTATCCGGTGTACAGTCCTTTCGTAGTTCTCACATTATTCGTTATTTTCATAGGGATATGGGCTGTTATCAACGGGGTGGTAAAAGTTGTCCTTGCTCTTAAAGGAGGAGGATGGGGTACGGGAGTTATTGGTATCCTTACAATAATTTTAGGCTTGCTGCTTTTAGTTAACTTTGTGGCAGGAGTCCTTGTTCTCCCGTGGGTATTCGGGTTTTTCCTCGTTATTGGGGGGATTGGAGCACTTATCGGAGGATTTAGAATGCGAACCTGAAGAAAAAATTCTCCAGGAAACAATAGGAGGAGACAGGTTATGGACAGACCTATTGGTGTTACTATTCTGACGTTCGTAGCTGTATTGCTGGCATTTATAAATGCAATTGCAATGCTTCGGTTTCTTGGATTCTTGCCCTCTCTAGGGGTACTGGATATCCGTATCTTCAGCATTTGGTATGCTCTGTTGTACGGCTTGCTCGCCTATATCTGGGCGTGGGTAGCTTATATGCTCTGGCAGGTGGACAGGGAGGCCTGGATATTTCTTGCCATTATCACGATATTCAATCTATGCCTGAGCTTTGTGGTGCTGGTTACTGGAGGTTCATGGTATGATGTAAACTTTACAGTTATCGTGAACACTCTTATCCTCATCTACATCATGCTGCCGGGGGTGAGAGGGGCATTCAGGACTGAAACATGACTATCGGCTTGCAGTAAGCAGTAATTTAAAAAGGATGAAAAAGGGTTCTAATCTCCTTTCTTTCCTTCTTGAGGCTAATTCTGGTGTGGAGGACCTCCTGAACCAGAGAGAAACGATAATAGAGCTACCAGTCGATATTTCGGATAGAGCCGCAGGAGAGAGTACCTTACCGGGGTATAATCCGCTCTTTATATTATTCCATCCAGAAGTGATCGTTGTGGAAAGGAAAACTGTACTTGTTGCACTCGTGCTTGCGATGTTTATACTCGTTATTGACACGACAATTATGAATGTCTCTATTTCGGCACTTATCGAAGATTTTGATACGAATGTTGCCACTGTCCAGGCTGCTATTACCCTTTATGCCCTTGTAATGGCCTCGTTTATGATCACCGGGGGAAAAATCGGCGATATTACTGGCAGAAAGAAGGCATTCAGGATAGGACTGGTCATTTACGGTACCGGTTCTCTTCTTACTTCGGTCAGCCCGACAATGACCTTACTGGTCTTGGGCTGGTCGATCCTTGAGGGATTTGGGGCAACCCTGGTCATGCCTGCTATCCAGACGCTCGTGACTTCAAACTACAGCGGAAGGGACCGTGCCCTTGCTTACGGCATATTAGGGGGAATTGTTGCAGGCGCAATTGCCCTGGGGCCAATTATAGGAGGCTGGCTGACAACCGAGTACACCTGGAGGCTTGCCTTTGCCGGGGAGGTTGTGATCGTGGTCATTGTCCTGTTGTTAAGTCGGTATATCCTGGATGCTCCCCTTAAGACTGAAGAGAAGCCCAAACTGGATATAGCTGGCTCTGTACTTTCTGCACTTGGGATGGGGTTTATTGTTTTTGGCATATTACTCGCAGGGACCTATGGCTGGTGGAAGGCACGTCAGCCTTATTCCATAGGAGGGATTGAAATTTCACCGTTCGGCCTTTCCCCTACCCCGGTGTTTATTTTAGCTGGAATCGTTATCCTGCTGTGCTTTGCCCTCTGGGAACGTCATCTGATTACTCGGGGGAAGATGCCGCTCATAAGGCTCGATGTGCTCAGGGATCGCGGAGTTAGCTCAGGCATTCTTGTCCAGCTGGTTCAGACTCTCGTTATAGGAGGTTTCTTGTTCAGCATGGCTCTTTTCTTTCAGATCGCTCTGGGCCTCAATGCAATGCAGACAGGTTTTCTCTATCTTCCCCTCTCCATACCGCTTTTAATTGCTTCGCTTGCAGCATCCCGCTTATCTGCCCGAGTAGCCCCGAAGCGCATTATCCAGGTTGGGTTAGTCGTACTTATTGCTGGGCTTTTACTGGCTATTGCAACCATTAATGTGGAGGTTAAAGGGCTCGGGCTATTAACCGGGTTTGCGTTAATAGGCATAGGTGCAGGAGTTGTAGCATCCCAGATAATGAATCTCGTTCTCTCAAGGGTAGTTCCTGAAAGGACAAGCGAGACAGCAGCCCTTATGAGCGCTTCCCAGAACCTGGGCATGTCTATCGGGACTGCCATAATGGGCTCCCTCGTTATAGGGGGTCTGATAGTAGGAGCCACTACCCTTATAGATGACAGTACTGCTATTCCGGAAGACCTCAAACCCGCTGTGATATCATCAGTAGAGGAGAATGCCCGCTTTTTGAGCGATGAGGAACTGACAGCTATCCTGAGGGATGCCCCTCCTGAGCTTTCGCAGGAGATCTTGAGGATTAACGAAACAGCCCGCATTCATGGGATAAAAATCTCCCTCTCGGGGCTGGTAATTTTCGCGGTATTCGGCATAATCGCCTCAATCTTCCTGCCGCCTGAGGTTCTGCGTCCTTTGCAAACCGAGCAGAAAAAAGCCGATAGTCTGGAAAAATCCGAACATATTTAGGATTGTAAGAATTGTTTTTGAACCGTATCTCAGGATGAAAAGGCTTTTCCCCTTTTTTATTTCTTTCATTGAGGTCAAAAACCTTTTGTCCATTTTCCTGATAATTCCTTTAATAAAAGGGTTTTTTTTGCCGATCAAAATTTTTGGGCTAAATTATTAAGGAATTATTATATGAGGATGAAAAAATATATATATCTACAATTCTTGCAGTAGAGATGATGAGATCCCCCCTTATCACAGTGCTGCTTTCTTCCGAAAAAAGAACTGAGCTACTTCTCCTTCTCAAAGAAAAGCCCTGTACTATTGAAGAAATCAACAATGAGCTCGGTACGAACTCCGTCGCGATCCTGCCCCAGCTTAAAAAGCTAAAGGAAAACGGGCTCGTGATTCAGGAGGATAGGGTATATGATCTTTCCCTGCTCGGGAGGATTATTGTCCGTAAAATGGAATCTCTTGTAAAAGCCTTCAGGCAACTTGAGGAAGACTACGATTAAACCGCCTTTATATATCTGGATACTTATACCGAGAGCCGTTACAGAAACTTTTTCCTTAAACTGCGAATCCGACAGACCACAAAGGTACTGAACAGACTTTTTTATGCTTATTCCTGCTTTCCAAGCTGCTTTTGAGCGTTTTCCCTCACATCTGCAAAGATATCCTTTCCTTTAGCATCAATTCCTACAATAAGCGGCCCGAAATCTTCCACCCTGAGCACCCAGACTGCTTCAGGCATTCCAAGATCAAGCCAGTAGACGGTTTTTACTTCCCTGATTAACTCTGCGGCAAGGGCTGCACATCCGCCTGTGTAAGCCAGATAAACGCATCGGTCCTTCAGGGCATCGGTTACGCCTTTCATACCGCCTTTTCCTATGATTGCCCGAACTCCGTGAGCCTTAAGGAGGGGAGGCGTCATTTTTGACATCCTGCCGCTGGTTGTAGGGCCTGCCGAAATTACATTCCAGCCGATTTCTGTTTGCTGCATAAGCGGGCCGCAGTGGTAGATTACTCCCCCTTCAAGGGAGAAAGGAAGTTCTTCTTTTTTCTTGTCCATCTCAAGAATCCTTGCATGGGCTTCATCCCTTGCTGTCAGGATTTCTCCTGAGATATAAACAATGTCCCCGGCATTGAGTTTCTTGATATCCTCGATTTTCAGCGGGGTTTGCAGGTGATGTTCCATTATTCTTCCTCCCCGAACACGACCGAAGCATGCCGGTTTGCCCAGCACTGGATATTTACTGCAACCGGAAGGGACGCTGTGTGGCAGTGAGCAGTTTTCACGTTCACTGCAAGGGCGGTTGTACTGCCTCCGAGCCCCATGCAGCCTATCCCTAACGCATTTACAGCCTCAAGGATTTCGGTCTCCATTTCTTCCATAGGAGCATTGAGGGGCTCAAGCAAAGCTTCTTTTGCAAGCCTGGCTGCCGCATCGAAAGAACCTCCTATTCCGATACCTATGGTCAGGGGAGGACAGGGCATTCCTCCGGCATTTACTATGGTTTCGAGCACGAAATTTTTGATGTTTCCTGATTCCGTCGGGTTAAACATCCGCAGCGAACTCATGTTTTCCGAGCCTGCGCCTTTAGGGGCAGCAGTAATCTTTAACTGGTTTCCGGGAACGAGCTTCCAGTGAATATCCGGAATTCCAGCTCCGGTATTGTTGCCGCTGTTCTTCCGGGTAAGGGGGTCTACGGCATTCGGCCGGAGAGGGATCTCGGCTGTTGCAAGGATTACAGCCTCCCTGATTGCGGCCTCAATGTCAAAACCGGGCTGAAACCCTGTCCCGATCTCTGCGAAAAAGATCATTATGCCCGTATCCTGGCACATGGGTACCCCATGCTTCTTTGCAATCTCAATGTTTTTCAGGATTGCCTGGAGCTGAGACTTTGCAACAGGATTTTCTTCTGCGGCTTCAGCTTTCCTGAGCGCATCAACTACATCGTCAGGAAGCTCGATTTCCGCTTTTCTTAAAAGGTCTGCAATAGACCGGATAAAATCTTCACGGCTGATTTTCGAAGACAAAAGATCACCATTTTATGAGGAAAAATTAATTTTCGTAAGATAAAGGCATGAATGCAGAGTATATTGTGAGCACCTTAAAGTCTAAAATACAGGGAAAATTAGTGTTTTTAATATTTAATATCGAGCGTCTGGTAACTTGAAACTTATAAATTGCTAACAAGAAAACAGATTTGAGAAATGATTATGATAAGTTATATAAAATAAAGTATACGCTGAAAAGGAAGACGTTGAATAAGTGACGATTGTAAATCAGTTTTCGCAAAGAGAATTAGCAGTCCAGTTTTTGCAAAATTTGTCTTGTCTATTCTTCTCTTTCCTTCTGGTTTTTTATACTATTCTCTTTATCTGCTAGTTCTTCCTGGGCTTTTCTGTCGATTCTTATAATTTTTCAGCTTATCTCTCAACCGTTCTCGCTACATATACTTTTGATCCATCTGGACTGACGGTTATCTCCGTCAGAGTGCTTGTTGCAAGTCCTTCTAGAGCGTTTCCTACATCAGCTACGGCTATGACATTATTCGTCTCTGTATCAATTACAGAGACTGTGTCACTCTCGCTCTTTGCTACATATACCTTTTTCCCATCCGGGCTGACTGTGACTATATCAGTCCAGCCCCCTATATTCACTGTTGCTATAACATTGTTTGTGTCTGTATCAATTACGTAAATATGGGGGTCGGAAGCCACATATATCTTTTTTCCATCCGGGCTGACTACAAAGTCATTAATAGAATAATCTTCTATATTCGCTGTTGCTGTAATATTGTTTGTATCTGTGTCAATTATGTAAATATTGGGCTCGGAAGCAGCATATATCTTTTTTCCATCAGGACTAACTAAAACTCCAAAAGGCGAGCCTCCTACAGGCACCGTGGCTGTAACCTCGTTTGTGTCTGTATCAATTACATAAATAGAGGAGTCGGTAGTCACGTATATATTTTTTCCATCCGGGCTGACTGTGATTCCTTTAGACCAGCCACCTACATTCACTGTTGCTGTAACTTCGTTTGTGCGTGTGTCAATTACGTAAATATTGGGCTCGGAAGCCACATACACCTTCTTTCCATCCGGGCTGACTGTGACGATATTAGCCGAGCCCCCTGCACTAATTCTTACTATAACAGTGTTAGTATCTGTGTCAATTGCGTAGATATTGGGATCAGAAGTCACATATATCTTTTTCCCATCCGGGCTTATTACAAAATCATTAATTAAATCATCTTCTACATTCACTATTGCTGCAACAGTGTTTGTGTTTGTGTCAATTACGTAAATATTGGAGTCGGAAGTCACATATCCCTTTTTTCCATCCGGGCTTACTATAAATCCCCGAGAATGATAAAATCCCGCCATTGTCGCTGTAATATTGTTTGTGTCTGTGTCAATTACAGAAACGGTGCTATATGCGTTTAGGGTTAAAAATAAAATAAATACTAAAAATATTCCAAAAAGAGTTAAGATAACAACGCCGAAATGACGGTTTTTTTTCCTTAAAGACCCTTCCTGCATTTTTGGAGGTAATTTACTGTCGGAAGGACCATGAACTGCTTGTTTTGCTTCTTGAGCTTTTCTTGCTTCCTCAAACTTTTCTTTCTCAGGCTCTTCATTTGCTTTTTCTTCAGCTTTTTCTCTTCTAATTTTCTCCTCTGCTTCTCTCCTGGCTTTATCTTCTTCCTTTATACCTTTTCTTTCCTGGTCTTCTAGCTGCTTTCTTTCGAGGAGTTCTTCCTGTTCCTTTTTTCTTCTCTCTACTTTTTCCTGAGCCTTTCTTTTGCTTTCCTCTAGTTTCTCAGCTTCTTCCTTCTCTTTCCGTAAGCTCTCCTGTCCTTCTTTTTCCTCTCTGACTTCCTCTTCTATACGCCTTTTTTTCTGTTCTTCCCTCTCCAGTCTGGCTTTTTCTCCTTCTCTACGTTTTCTTTCCTGTTCTTCTTGCTGCTGTCTTTCAAGGAATTCTCTCTCTTTCCTTCTTTCCTCCTCTTCTTTTTGTCGCTGGAGTTCTTCATCTCTTTGCTTTCGAAGCCTCTCCTTTTCCTCTTTTCCCCTTTTCTCTCTTTCCATGCTTTCTTTTTGTTTTTGTTCTTCTTCCTGTTGCTTTCGAAGCTTTTCCTGATACTTTACGATATCTATGTAGGCTTCAACCTGAATTTCGTCGTTAAGAAGGGACTCAAGGTGTGGTTTTATTTTTACTTCAGAAGGTTCTAGAGCAGAAGTATTGTTATGGATTTTTTGAAGGATTGTCAACGACTTATATAACACAAAAGAAGGGGCGGAATTGAGAGATTGAATCAATTTATCTTTTCTTTGTTCAAACTCTCTATCTCTAATTTTTTGAGGGTTTCTCCCAAGAACCATTTCTCCTTCATATGATCCTTTTATCTGGGGGCGCTGCAGGCCTTTAGCTTTAGTTTCATTAAACGTGTACCTGTAAAGATCTTCGACCGTTATAATTCCATCACTGTCATAGTCAGCAACCCAATCCTTCAAGCCTTTTAACAGGTAGTGTGTAAAAACTCCATGTTTGAGTTCTTTATCTTCTTTTGCTATGTTTGAGCCTAATTGTCCTGTTGAAGTAAGCAAAATCGTACCGGAACCAGAGTACTTTGAGAGCGTCTCTTGAAGGAAATCCCCTTTCATGCCAGCAGTTCCACTATAGCAGCAGTCAAGAATTACAACCACGCGGTTGCAGGCTGACTGATCTTTACATTCGTTAATATAATCGAATTTTAATGAGGTAGAGAGCAGGCTTTCGGGGTCAGTATCTTTGAATAACAGGCATAAATCAAATTTATAGCTTGGTTTTCCGTGGCCTGAAAAATAAATCAGAATCTCATCTTCTTTTTTTGCGTTTTTAAAGACTTTTTCTATTCTGTGAGAAACTTCTTCTTTAGATTTGTTTATTAACTCGATAACTTCATCAAATCCGCAGATTTTTTGATCTAGCAGAACTTCTCCCATCTCTTTTGCGTCGCTCTCTGCGAACTCTAATTTTTCCACCTTTGAATACTCGTTGGTGCCGATTATAACCGCAATTCTTCTGCCAAGCTCATTGTTAGTCACGCTGCTCCCCGTTTATACTTGACTCGTTTGTATTGACTTCTCAAACAGGTCTAAAACATCAGATTTGGAGAATCCCGTTACTTCCGAAATCTCAATCAGATTTCCATTTGGAAATTTCATTACGACTTTTGCTCTCGGTCTGACATCCAACCACATTTTGACTAAATCAAATATGTGACCAACGCTTTTTATAGATAAACCAGAAGCTGAAAGAGTACTAAATAGTGTAATTAATCCAGCTCTCTCACCCTCCGCAGCCTTACAGGTTAAAGGTTCTATTGAGCCTTCCTCAATATTTTGTTTAATTGTGTTATAAAGAAAACAGCACTGCTTTTGCCAGTATTCACTCAACTCTTCTGCTTCTTCCGATTCCAGTAAAAGCTGAAATGAAGGTAATTCCGCATTCTCTTGCATCTTCTACCCCAACTTTTAACGCTCATACTTCATTTTTATATTAAGCCCATCATGGATGTCTGCTATTATTGAAATCTCGTTTTTGAGTTCTTTTTTTATTTACTCCCTGCGTAGGACAAAAAAATATTATACCATCGAAAAATGAAAAAAACTTAATCTACCTGCTAGAATAAAATGAGTCTTAAATTATGCTTATAATTATATAATATGATTATCATTATTGAGAGTAGCAGAACCAAAACTACGGAAAAAAGGTAACTTAGAATTACAGTGGCGGTTTTTGGAGCGGGGTGAATATGCATCAAATTCGGGAAGAACCAGTTAACTCTCGTTACTGGATAAAGCCTCTGGAGCCAATAAAAGGTACAATTCCCAGGTAAAATTCCCTGCCTTTTCCTGAAAACGAAAGTTACTGCATAAATTGCCTGGCAATTAGCTGGCTGAAACTATTTTTGGTGTTTCTTCTGCCAGCTTTTCAAATGCCGGGCTCATAGCTTGAATATTCTCCGATTATCTGCTATTCGGTACTACAACGTGTAGCGTGAGATTTATGCGCGTCATCGCTTTTCTGTACCCTTTATATGCGGTTTTATAACCATAAGTTTCTCAGGATACGCTATCATGCTCCGCTTGCAGATAAAAGATTCTTTCAGGTCGGCTCCCATCTGCTGTGCCAGTGCCGAAGGAATGCCCATAATCATTAATTCAGGAGGCAGCCAGGGGTTTCCCGTAGGATCGACAGGCCCGACAAAAGCCGAATTTTTAGGCGCATTTTCTGCCATGCCAGCCGGGAAAGCGATCATAGTAGTGCAGGTAGGTCCTCCGGGAATCACGGTTTTAAAGAACGGATCAGAACTGCTGAACTGTGCCAGCCCGCATAGATTCCTGATCTGCTCGGCGCCTGCAAAGACAATAAAAGCCCTGACAATTTCAGGTGCAATTTCGTCAGTGCAGGGAGCAATAACCATGTATTTGCCATATGGGAGGATTTTTCCTGCTCGTTCTCTCTGCTCCTCGAACAGCTCAGGGGTCGCCTTTAAATGTTCGGCAGCGCCGCCACGGAAATCTGGCGCGCCCACAGTCACGAAGTACTTTAGTTTTGGATGCGGTTCTGCGAGCCCCATCCATAATAATCCGCCCGTGCAGCACTGTTCGTGGCCTGCCTCAACATAGAGGGAAGGCGTTGCTTCAAAAAAAGCGGAGATATAAACCGCCTTTGCTATACAGCGGTCTACAGTGTATGAAGGAATAGCTCCTTCGGGAATTTCGTCCGTCCCGTAAACACATAAGGGACGCAGTTTCAATCTACCGGCTTCTGTAAGTTTTTTTCCTAGCTCTTCAGGGCTTAACATAACGTTCCCACCAGAAAAACTAACTGACAATTTTTCTCAAAGGCTTATTCTTTTAACCAGCCTTTTTCCATCCAGTAATCACAATTATGCATCCAGTGCTCTTTGTTTGCAAGGATCACGTATTTGAACCGCTCTTTCCAGGCTTCCTGTCTGGCTTGCTGTTCAGGGTAGGGTCTCTTCACTTTTATCGCTGTAACAAGATCTTTGCCCATTTCACGGGACTTTACAATAGCCGCTTCCATTGCCGAAGGACCTTCTGACATTGCGCAGCCCACTCCTCCTATGGTTTTGCCTCCGCACTGTACGATATAATTATCCATTATACCGAGTACAAAATCGATTTCGCCGCTACCTGCCGTTGTTAAGGAAAGGCTGTATTTTCCGTCAAAGAGCTGTTCGTGGATAACAAGCGGGCTTCTGTCGAACAGAGTTTTGAGCTGGGCTGTTACATTCGTTATGTAATTGGGGCTGCTCAAAACTATGCCGTCGGCAGCCAGTAACTTTTTCAGTACAGGCTCAAAGTCATCCTTTATTGTGCATACCCCCGTCTCATGACAGGAATTACATGCAGTGCAGTATTTGATCTTCATCTTTGCAATGTCGATTGATTCGGTTTCTGCTCCTGCATCTGCGGCTCCCTCCAGAACGGCGTCCAGTAGTTTTAAAGTATTGCTCTGCTTGCCTCTCGGACTTGATTGTATCCCAACGATCTTCATAAGTTTCCTCTCGGTTTATTTTAAAAAGTTACAATACTGTATTTAACTGAAGCTTTATTATCCCTCTTATAACTTTTAAAGAGCTATGTTTGATATGAATGATTTTGGTAGTGGGGTTTTTCTATTTCCTGAATTCTCTCAGTAGTCCGAAGCGGCTTTAGAACTATGTATTAAGTACCGGGATACCTGAGTACCGGATTACAGGAGAATCTCTCACAGGAAAATTTGAATATGTGTAAAGCATATAAGCTATAACAAAATTAGGGGTATGTAGTCGTGGCAAGAATTAAAAAAGTTATAAAATATCTAGTCTTAGGCAGTTTCGTTGGAATGATACTGATTTACCTTAAGTTTAAGAGAGTAAATGTGGAGGGATGAACTTAGAAAATTCTAACAATTTTTTGAATAACATTATTTTAATTCTTTTTTGTTTTAATTTTTTATGTTAAAGGAGATTTTTAATTCGTATATGCTTAAGGGTACCCTCTCCCTGTCTGATGCCGGCAAAGGATTATGAATAAATCCTTCAAGAAGTAGGAGTCACGGCTGATAATTATCCTTGAATGTCCCGAAGGAAAAATGACGGTTTTTTCTCCAGTTCTTACGATCTCTAATTCAAATAACCTCAATTAGCATCTAACAGCATAAATATAGAAATATGCGGGATAAATTTTTAATAATCTTCGTCATATAACGACTGCTAATTATAAATACTATTTTTTTCTTTATTGTACTCTACGTTGTAAGTCCGGGATCAAGTACAACTGGTAAGCTGAAAGCAAGTAACACTATTCCGGAATCAGCCCGGACTTGGAGTAATTTTTTATAGTTTCACATATTTATTTAACCCTTCCACTAGTAGTGGGGTTCTGTTGTGAGTTGAGAAGAATAAAGTGCATAACTGCATAATTATAGCTTAATTCACTGGAAAAACTGAGGTAGTTTAGGGAATGAAAAAATACGATGTGATTGTTGTCGGGGCGGGCATTAGCGGGCTTCTGGCGGCGCTGACGCTCTCAAAGCATGGGAAAAAGGTCCTTGTTCTCGAAAAAAGACGGCATCTGGGTGGGAACTGCAACAGCTACATGGTAGACGGCTATCAGGTGGACACTGGAGCACATGCAATAACCCATCTGGTTGAAGGCCCCCTTAAAAGACTGATGGATAACTATTTCGATTTTCTGCCTGTATTCGAGGATTACGGGCGCTACTATATCAGGACTGAAAATGCTCTTATTAAGGTTCCTTCTAACCTGAAGGATTTCGTGACTTTTGATGTGCTTCCGAGAAAGGATAGAGTACTGCTTTCGCAAACCCTGACGAAGGCTTTTACTCTGTCTTCATTCGGAATAGATCTTTCTGACAAGTCAGTGTATGATTTCCTGCCAAAGGGTCTTTCAAAGGAAACCTATGATTTCGTGGATACAATATCAGCTTTCCTTTCAGGCAGGTCCATGAAAGAAACCTCTGCCCAGCGCGTCCTGTCAGGCAGCAGTTTTGTCAGGGACAGCATCACCCAGGAACAGTTTGATGCAATGATAGGGAAGCTGGAGCCGAAAAAACCCCAGTCTACAGAGTCTATCCTTGCCTCAATCCTTCCTTATCATCTCCACGCTTCCCTTCAGTCCAGGATGACCAGGGTCACCCAGCCCTTTACCTCTCTGGAAAGGCTTGCAACGAATGATGTAAATTACTCTCAGGGCTACCCCAGAAAGGGCTTAAAAGCCCTGCTCAATGCAATTCTTTATTCTCTGCCTGAGACCGTTGAAATCAAGACAGAATGTGAGGTTAAATCCATCCTTGCACAGGATGGAAAAATTTCCGGTGTAGAATCCGACGAAATTTACGTTTCTGATCTTGTTATTTACACAGGTTTTGCAACCGAACTTCCCAGGCTTATAAAAGACCTCCCACGGGAGTATGCGGAAGATCTGGGAGGTATAGTCCATAGCAAAAGCCTTACTATCTGGCTTGGACTGGAGAGAGAGCTTCCCGAGTTTAATTATACAGGCTCGGAGATCTGGTTCAAGGACTTTGCCTACTGGGCAATGCCTATCAGTAACTATGACCCTTCGCTTGCCCCCAAGGACAAACAGCTTATAGGCTTTTCCTTTGTGATCGACGAAAATAATAATGAGAAACAGGAGCTTAAAAGGGCCTATGAAATGATTCTCCGCGCACATCCGAATCTCGAAAAGCATATAGATATGAAACATGAACAGATTATGGTTCCGGAAAAAGCCGCAGTCACGATTAACGGGAAATTCGCAGATATTCGAACTCCTATCCGGAATCTCTATATAGCGGGAACGGATACGGATAAACGTAGTATGGGAATTACACGGGCTTCATACTCAATCATCGAGCTTTTAAAAATTCTTAATGAGGACGGAAACCTCCATTAAAATATTGGCTTTATGTACGAGCAGGAGAGAAGGATCGGCTCCCGGTTAGAACTGAAAAGCAGATCAATATTCCACCGGAACTTCGGGCAGGAGGAGATAAAATCAGCGGCATTTCAGCGTCGAAGGGAATTCTCAGCCTTACATCGGGGATAATAAGTGTACTTATTTCCCTTTCTTTCTGGCTTGGAGCAGGAAGCTTATTCTTAACCTCTTTCGCAATACCTTTTTCCATTCTCGGAATCATCCTTGCCAGATCCCGATTGAAAGAAGCCGAAGACTCGGTTGCGAAAGCAGGGCTTACAGCAAGCGTGTTTGGTTTTTTACTTAACATTGCGTCCTTTATCTTTTTCCTCATCCTTTTCAGGTGAAGTCGGGGTTAAAAGAACTTTTTTCATTTTAATTTCCAATTTAATCTCTAATATTTTCCACACACTTTTATCTGATCTCTAGAAGACTTACGCAAAGGCATCCGCAGGAAAGACCTTTCAGGAGTGCTACAACGTAGAGATCGTAACCCAACTGACGAGTACATGAGGGTTTCAACGGAGCAAGAAAGAAGCTCGAAGAGCGCGGACTTATATTATGAGATCAAATTGAAACCCCTTTTGGAATAAAAACCGGTTATTAAATATGGTGGCTTAAAAAAGCGGTACGCAGGCTGCTTACCTCGATCGTGCCCGGGCTTCCGGGCTCGCCCCTGTCATTTCTCTTCGATTCCCTGTCATTTCTCTTCGATTTTTAACAGTTTACCAGGCTTTGACCTCATATTCCCATAGAAAACCCCGAAAATAAAAGTTTATAGAGTTAGTAATCTTTTTAAGCTTTTTTAATACCGGATGTACTCAGTCTAAAGATTTCCGGCTCTTTCCGATCTTCCTGCTAAGAAAAATTCCTTAACAGTGCTTTTTTCCCATGATAAAGCTCATATCCTCACATATCCATACTTACTTGAGAGAGAACCTGGGGGCGCGAAGGATTCTACCGCTCGACGAAAATGAAGCTCTGGAACTGGGGCTTACTCTGGTTGATGAAAAGAATGAAGCCGACATTAAAGAAGTCCTTAGCTACCTTTCCGAGCTTGCAATGAAATATGCAAAAGAAGGGCAGGAAAGCGACACAAAAAGACTGATCGAGTATATTAAAGAGATAGGGAAAGCGGCGGCTATTGCCGGTCTTGAGCCGATAGTTGTCAATACGCTTCTGCTTCTTTCTCCGGTTGCCAGAGAGGCATGCAGAAATCACATGGCGAATGCTCTAGTGAGCATTGCACTTGCGTTCGGAGAAATCGGGAAAGCCGCAGCAGGACAAAAAATGGAGATTCCCGCAAAGATTGCAGCTTCCTGCCTTGGCGAGATGGGAAACACTGCAGCTTCCAAAAAAGGCAAAAAGGAAACTATTGCAATCATTTTCGCTCTTGGCGAAATCGGAAAAAGCGTTACATGGCAGAGGTTAGGGGATGTCGCAAGCAGCACAGTAGCCCTTCTCGGAGAAACCGGAAAGGTCGCGGCAAGTCAGAAATTTGAGGACGCAGCGTTAAATGCCGAGCTATTGCTTCAGGAAATCGGAGCCGGAGCTATTGAGAAAGACCTGAGCGAAACTGTGGATATAAGTGTACGTTTTATCCGGGATATAGGAAAAACCGCAGACAGGCAGGGGCTTGATAGGGCTTTACTCCAGGCAGCTTATTCGCTTGAAACGATTAAATTCAATGCCGAGGATCGCTACCTGATGAGCGCGTCTATAATAGCGGAAGTGGCTCTCCTGCAATTTGAAAAACTGGAAATTCAAAGACTGGAAGATAAACTGAATAGGATTTCCAGGGGAAAGAGGAGATCGCCAGGTACAGGGTTATGAACTTTTCCACTCAGGTTAGTTTGTATTGTTGTTAAGTTAATCACTCAGTATCAGTTAAAATCACCAGGTATTGAATCGAGATACCTGCCTTCCTTACAGGGGAAGAAGTGAAGGAAGAATTATCTGGCTTTAAGGTACCTTTCCCGAAATAAGAATTTTAGTGGGGTGTTCTGAACGTCTATTTTAAACGAATCTGGGGCAACGGACCTCGGGCTGACTTCAGTTAAGGATAATGACGAACTTGGTGTGCTACGATCCATAGATTTCCTTACGGAACGCGGAACCGAGTATATAAATAAGAAACTTGAGCCTGATGCGAAAAAGGCTGTCATCAGCATAAGGGATATAGGTAATGCGGCTGTTTTCCAGAAAATGGAAATTGGGGTTTTTTTATCGCTCTTTTCGCTTGGAAAGATGGCTGAAATCGCAAGAGAGCAGAAAATGACCGACACCGGCTTGAGCATCCTCTACTCTCTGTGTGCGATCGGGAAAGCGGCAGTCGGGCAGAATATGGAGTCAGCGGTCAGGATTGCAGTTGGGTACCTTGGAGAAATTGCAAACTCCGCATCGCTTCAGAAAACTGAGAGAGAAGCTCTGGCTGCGGCTCTTGCCATAGGGTCCATAGGAAAAGAAACTTTCGGGCAGCAAAGCATCCATGTTCCGGAGAACGGAGGTTTTCTTCCTCCTAAGTCATATGTCCTCTTATCTCACCCTTACGGAAAAGAGGCAGTTATCCTTTCCGGAGAATTTCCGGGTATTTTAAGTTTGTTTATTCAGCAAGCAGGAGAAGCAGATCTCTCTCAGCATACTCCTGCCCTTTCCGATAATGAATCCTCTTACACGGATTTCAGTGACTTTGAAAATATAATCATGAAAGCTGCCAACTCCCTGGGAACAATGATTTTCGAAGTCAAAGAAAGGTTTCTAATAAGCCATATGCTTATGACGAAACTTGCCCTTGACACTCTCAATGGTTCGGAATATATACACGAAGCCGAATCTCTCGACTGAAAACTTCGAGAGGGCTGAATTGCCTCTCTTCCGAATAGTTCCGATCTGATTTTCAGTCCGGGAAATCTCCGGATTTCAGGATAGGCTGTTAAACTCAGAGCTCCGGATAAGTAAACTGTCAATTCTCGCACTGGCAGCCCTGACCTGCTTCAATGCATAATCTAATAAAAGCATGCCAGGTAAAAGCTGCAAATTATAAAGCTGGGAACCGCTGGAAATGGTTTAATAAAGGTTTTTACTATTTTTGAATTTTAGCTGATTATATAGTATAGATGACTGCATTTACAGAGCACTGGAAACAATGCTAATTCTAGCTAGCCCTAAAAATAATAAGATCATATGAAATTTAAGGTTTATTTTTCAGAATATGTATTTCAAAATGATTTTATTATCCCAAATTATTATTCTTACGCGTTGTTATAAAAGCAGGATTTATTCTTTGTCGGAATATCCTTATTAATTAGGGGGCTAGTGGTTAATGAAAGGGAATTTAGTTCAGATTATTATTATAATCTTCCTTTTTATGCTTGGGACAGCCGTAACCCAGGCCGATGCTGTGGTTATTACAGTAAACAACAGCGAGGAAGGAGACTATGCTTCGATTCAGGAAGCCGTCAATAATGCACAGAATGGCGATACTATTCTTGTAAGCCCTGGAGTATACAGAGAGAATATAATAGTGGATAAGGAACTCACAATTCTCTCAAGTTCCACTCTCTCGGGTCTGCCGACTAATCGTACCTATGTAATAGGTGCAGTACCTGACAATGCTGTCTTCAGCATCAGTTCTGGCAACGTAACAATAGACGGCTTTCATATTGCAGGAGATCCTTCCGGAAAGGATATGTACGGGAATGCCGGGCTTTACCTTGAGAATGTCCGGAACTGTTCATTAGGCAATAATACGCTGATACTCAATGATCTGGGCATTGTGCTCAAGAATTCCCGGGGCAACTATCTTAAAGGAAACCTTGTAAGTTCTGGGAACAGGGGAATTACGCTTGACAATTCTGAGGATAATATACTATCAAACAATCTGGTAGTAAGAAATAGCCAGGGAGTTTTATTGAGTAATTCCGTTAATAATACCCTTGTTAACAATACCGCAGGTTCCAACGAAATCGGCGTTTTCCTGCTAACGTCTCAGGGGAACAGGCTTGCTAATAACCTTATTTTGAAAAACGAATATGGAATCCGTGGGCAGACGGCAGGGTCAAACGTTTTGATCAGTAACAACCTGTACCTTAATGATATTGGAGTGCACCTTAACGATTCTTCTAACAATTCATTCTCTGAGAATGAATTTATTAATCTGGTCAATGCCGTAGACGGAGGAAGGAATCTCTGGAACAGCAGCCTGGCAGGTAACTTCTGGGATAGCCATACAGGAGCAGATGCTGACGGAAACGGTATAATAGATACTCCCTATGCCATAAACCGGACGGCAGGAGCTACGGATTATATGCCTCTGGTAAACAGGCTCTCCTCAGGCAAAGGTTCCCAAACTCTGAGTATTAACTGTAATGCCTTATTGAACCTGTTTAATAAAAAATACCCTCCGAACACTCCCAGTACTCGGGAAAAAAATGTTGTTGTCGAGACGACCGAGCTTGAGCAGATAAACGCATCCCTTGAGGAAGGCCCGGTTTTTTTGAGGCTCGGAGCTGAATGGTGCGGAGCCTGCCAATCCATGGGACCTATACTTGACGAACTGGCAGTCAGGTACGGGGAAAAAGCAACAATTATGTCCATAAATATAAACCAGAACGTCCAGCTTGCAACCTATTTTGAGGTAGGCTACATCCCTGATTCCTCCGTAATTATGGGCATTGAGAATGGGAAATACGTTTACATGCAGCAGGATGGGAATATTACCACAGATAGAGCTCAAGCAAGGATTGTTGGGCTTGAAGATAAAAGCGTCTTTGAAAAAGTTTTGGAACATGCCATAGCCTACGAAGAAAGAGTCAAATCCGGTTGAGGGAAACCTTTGACCGGTAGGCTTGACCCTGACTCGGCTTCATAATGCCTCAGAATAAAAGGATAAGATTCTTTTTAAATGAGACGTCCTGGTTACAAAACAGTAACACTAATAATCCCGTAACTTCATAGAGTAAGCGCGACTCTACTTCCTGTGCGAGCTATACTTCAGGTAACAAACTGACGTCAGGTGTGAATTAAATGCACAGGCAATGATTAAAAGATCTATAAGAAAAAACTGAGACTAGATGTATTAATATCACTAAAGAGGGGCAAAAAGGATGATTACATTAAACGAAGCCGAGGCCGTTGAAGTAAGTTTATCTGCAATTGACGAAGGAGATGAGAGAAGAGTTTTCGAGGCTCTGGATTCCCTTACAGGGATTGCGGCAGATTTCCTTTCTGAAAACGAAGAAGCAGATGCCAGGAGAGTTATTCTATCCATTGAAAATGCAGCACAGGTGGCTGCAGAAAGATATATGGAGCTTGTTACCATCAATTCTATCCTGTCTCTCGGGAAGCTGGCAAGGGTAGCAGCAGATAAAGGATTTGAATACGCCCTGAACAGGACCTTTATAGCAATAGGTAAAGTGGGAGAGACTGCAGCTACACATTTACTTGGAGCAGGTTCGAAGGTCGCTGCTACAACCCTTACGGAGATCTGGAAATTCTCTTCAGAATCATGGGATCAGGAGAAAGTAATTGCCTTTTCTTTGCTCTTTAAAGAGATAGGAGCCTCTGCTGCCAGAAAAGATATGGAGGAAGTCGTGCTCAGTGCAGTTACAGGTCTGGGAGAAATCGGGAAAAATGTTGCAGCAAGAAGCCTTGAGATTGAGACTGTCAGCACCCTGCTTTTGCTTGAGGAAATCGGCAAGCTTGCGGCGGAAAGTTACTTCGACGAAGCCCTGAGTTCAACAGCACTTTCCATAGAAGAAATAGGAAAACTATCTATCAAGAAAGGACTTGGTGACGCGGTTTTGCAGTGCCAGTGGGCGCTTGAGTCCCTCCGTATTCAGGCTGAGGAGAAGCTCCTGAATAACTCTTCAGTAGTGGCGGAACTGGCTCTGGATAATTTCATAGATGCAGGTTATACGGATTCTGAGGAAAAAGTGGAAAAATTCCAGGAAATAAAAGCCCTTCAGAAAGAAATCCAGTCTGCCCTGTAAACCCATACCAGGAAGGTTATGTGTCCACTTCTCTGTACATAAGCCCCTTATATAACCAATTCTCAACATAATAGCTCCCACGTAACCAGAATCCTTATATAATCGGGCTCTTCATTTTTATCCACAGTCCGGACTTATCCGGACTTTATAAGTTTCTATTTAACTTTTAATTAACATATTCTCTTTTTTCTATTTTTGCTTGATTTTTGAATCTTATCGAAAAATGGGACAAATAATCTCCTGGATGTTCCTGAAACTTACAAGCAATTTCTAGATGGAGGTAAAATTTTGCTTTTAGCAGAAACTCTTCCTCCCGAGTACGGGTATCACGTGGCTCAGGCATGATAAAAGACTAACTTCTTAAGAAATAATTAAGTCAGGTTAACCAGATATCAGGATTGCCGGCTTATTTTCGGATATAATTCCAGATATAATTTCGGATAAGATTTCGGATATAATTTCGAATATGGTTTCGGATATGATTTCGGATAAGATTTCGGATATGATTTCGAATATGATTTCCGTATGAGAAGTACTTTAAAAAAGCAGTTTCGGCAGAAACTGCAAAAAACGCCCGAATACTTTTTGAAAATTACTTGCTTACTTGAAACCATAAGTTTTAAATAAATTACTGAAGTATTTCTTTAAGGCAAAGCATCGTTCTACCAGTAAAAAACTTGAGGTTTCGAAGTGAAGTAATTAGATTTACCATTTGTATTTTACTGTGCATAGTATTCAACACAGTTGTTCAGGTAGGAGGAAGGTAAGGAGTTGAACCCTCCCCCCTACCATGGAGTTTTGTCTCTCTCATGCAGGAGAATATGCCAGAAAACCTGCATGAGTTTTTTTACTCATATGATATATATTATGCATGAAATGTATATAACTCTTTCTATTTAGTTAGTATGTGGGCTTTTCGGGTTGGTTTCTCTTCCGTATTTAGCAAAAAAAGTAACTGAAGTTTATGAGTAAATCCGGACTATTTTCTGCATTGCTATTTTTTATTCTAGCAATTTTTTAAAATTTTTACTTTTACAGCCTTTTAATTTATCTAATCTATTTTCTCAGTTTATCCGTTAATTGATAAAGTTATCAAGGATCTTCTGTTTATTGACAGGGGTTTTAAAAAGCTTTTTTTGGAATAATAGCCCTGAAATTCCCGATATACTTTTAAAATATAGGAAGCCTAATATCCGAGTAAACCTATATAAATAATTAAATTCTTAAAATCCGAGCAATTTCTAAAGGATTTTACTGGAAAGGGGTTTTAATATGTTCTCACTGAATGAACAAAAAGCTATCGAACTTGGAGAAAACGGAGAGCGAGCATTAAGAGAACAGAATGAATACGATGCGCTCCAATATGTTGACTACCTCCGGGAACTCGGAGAAGAACTGCTTGAGGCAGATTTAGAGGCGGACCTAAGAAGGGTCGTTATTTCGCTCCGGAATATTGGCAACAAAGCCATCCAGAAAAAGATTGAGGGTATTGCGTCAATGGTCCTTAACGACCTTAAATCTCTTTCTGAAACTGCTCTCAGCAAAGATTTCTCAAACGCTATGTGGTCTTTTTCAAAAGCTGTACAGGAGATTGGAAAAGGAGCAGTACAGTTCCAGATGCTTGAACCTGCAAAAACTGCGCTCGATACTCTTAAGATGATAGGGCTGGGAGCTGTTGAGAAGAAGATGGAAGTCGTAACCCTGTGGACAACCCTTGCTATCGGGGAAATGGCTTATCTTGCAAACCGGCAGCAACTTGAAGATTTAAGTAAGGCAGCAGTAGATGCCAGAGAAGAAATTATAGAAGCTTCAGAATTATCTGGCTTCAAGACAAGAGATGAAATTGA
The DNA here is from genome assembly GCF_004099695.1 of Methanosarcina sp. MSH10X1. GTDB lineage: Archaea > Halobacteriota > Methanosarcinia > Methanosarcinales > Methanosarcinaceae > Methanosarcina. Next base: position 30,735 of record NZ_SCHL01000013.1, read on the forward strand.
AATATACCCTCAGCTTATTGCGCAGACTGTAAGTCAATATTCAGAGCTCCAGGATCTACAGCCTGCAGGCTATGAGGCAAAACCCAATGAAGAATTCACAGAAGAGGAATTCTTTGAGGATGAAGGAGATATTGGAGAACAGGAATCCCAAACTGAGGGTGCCAAAAAAGAAGAATAATCCTGAAGCTCAGGAAATAAATGAGCCCGAGGCTCAGGAAACAAATGAGCCTGAGGCTCAGGAAATAAATGAGCCCGAGGCTCAGGAAATGCTTCTGGCTGTTTACACAGCCGGCTGGCTTTTTTTATAATTTTTGGAAAGCTCCAGAAAATTCTCGATTATTTTCAGCCCATTCGGAGTAAGTACGGATTCGGGATGAAATTGAAGGCCATAAATCGGATACTGCACATGTTCCACAGCCATGATGCTCCCGTCCTCAGCCCTGGCAGTAATTTTTATCCCGGGCGCAGGCTCGCCAATCTCAAGGGAATGATATCTGCCTGCTTCGAATGGGCTCTCAAAGGCTGAGAATAGTGCAGACTCCTCGTGCAGGATCTTAGAACTTTTCCCGTGCACCGGTCCTACTTTGCTTCTTCGGACCAATCCGCCAAAAGCCACATTGATTGCCTGGTGCCCGAGGCAGACTCCAAGCAAGGGGATTTCCCTGCCCAATTCCCTGATTATCTCCAGGCAGTTACCTATATCCCTTGAGTCAGAAGGACTCCCCGGACCCGGAGAAATAACCAGGGCATCAGGTTTTATCTGCCGGAGTTCTTCCAGGGAAACCGTATTGGGAAGTACCAGAGTATCTTTTTCGAAATAAGATATATAATCTACCAGATTCCAGACAAAGGAATCTTTATTGTTTATGAAAACTATCTTCACCTGAAAAAGCCCCCTGAGCTTGCCGTTTCTGGTATTTCGCATCCCCGTTATTCATCTTCAAACTCTCCTTCTCTGCGAACCTGTTTTCTGGATACCCTTCCTGTAGAAAGCCTTTCGTTAAACTTCTTCTCATATATTCCACCCCGGAATTACTTTGCCACCGCTTTAAAGCTCTCCGTCTATTGCCGCAAGCATTGCAGCCATCTTGCGCTCGGTTTCCCGGTACTCGTATTCCGGATCGGAGTCCGCTACGATTCCTGCCCCGGCCTGTACTGAGGCTTTCTTGCCCTGTACAAGCACGGTCCGAATTACTATTGCAAAATCAGCATCGCCATTCCAGCTGTAGTATCCGACCCCCCCGCCGTAAATCCCTCTTGGGGAAGCCTCAAGCTCGGAGATAATTTCCATTGCCCGGATTTTCGGGGCTCCCGAAAGCGTCCCTGCCGGAAATATTGCCCTGAAAGCGTCAAACTGGTCGCATTCCGGCCTCAAAGTTCCTGAAACCGTACTTTCTATATGCTGGACGTGGGAATATTTCAGGACTTTCATAAACTCGGAAACCTTTACCGAGCCGCTCTCAGCAACCATCCGAACATCGTTTCTCCCCAGGTCTACAAGCATTACGTGTTCAGCCCTTTCTTTTTCATCATGCAGCATGTGTGAAGCAAAAGCTTCATCCTCGGCTTCAGTTTTCCCACGGGGGCAGGTGCCTGCAATCGGATTTGTGATTAGAGTCCTTTTATGGACCGTCAACAGAGTCTCAGGGCTTGCCCCGACGATAGCCAGCCCTCCAAACTCGAAAATATACATGTAAGGGCTCGGATTGATTGCCCGGAGCTGCATGTATAGTTCGAAGGGCGACTGCTCAAGCCTGAATTCGCATTTTCTGGAAAGGACTGCCTGGAAGATATCTCCTGCAAAAATATGCTCTTTTGCCTGGAGTACGGATTCCTCAAACTCCTGCTCTCCGATGCCGCAGTCCGAAGCAGGTAAGCCTGTGCAGTTGGATTCGCCTGGCACTGTTGTTCCTGTCAAACCTCCTGGAAGGATAGCTTCCCTGAATACGGAGCAGAGCCTTTCAGCCTCCAGAAGGGCTTTTTCATAGATTTCTCCGGCATCCGAGCCCGGATTTACAAAAGGTGAAACCACAATATACATCTCATCAGTTATATGGTCGAACACAAAAGTTTTCGAAACCAGCAGGTACTGGAGTTCAGGAATTTCGGACTCGAAGCCTTTTTCGATTCCAAGCCAGCTGTCATAGACAGCATCATAAGCTGTATAGCCTATGGCGCCGCCAAGGAAAGTCTGCCTGTCAAAACGCTGTGCATTCAGAATCCCCATCCCGTTTGCAGGAGGAAAAGCCAGGCGAAGGGCATCGAAAGCATCTTTTCCCTGAGGAACCGGAGCCGTGAACTTTATATTTTTCAGTCCTGAGCGTTTTTTCTCCGGATTTTCCTCCTGCACGGTTCCAGGCCCGCAGACCTTCTCGACTCTTGACCGGACATCCTCATAGAAAGGCAAAGCGTCCGGGTTCAGGAGCGCAAGACACATCTTCCTGTCATTTATTTCAATTAAGGCATCCGGGTCATTTCCAACAAAGGAATACCTTGCCCGGCTTGCCTGTTTTTCCACGGATTCCAGCAGGTAGGAGTAGCCCGAAGTTCCTGAGGTCCGCAGGATGCGGTAAAGTTCAAGGGGAGAACAGGTAACGGTATCGATCTTTGCAAGGAGCTGTATAAAACCTGGCTGGCTTATCCCTGAAGCAAGCTCTTTGAATTCTTCTTTTCCAAGGTCAAAGGAAAGCATTGGCACACCTCACTTCCTCAATAAAATTTTTGATTTTCACGGCATCTTTTTTTCCGCAGGTTTCAACCCCGGATGCCGTGTCCACAGCATATGGGGAGACAGCCCTGATAGCTTCCTGCACATTACCTGGCTTGAGCCCCCCTGCAAGGATAAGGGGAAGCCGTGTTTTCTCTGAAATTCGCCGGCTCAGCGCCCAGTCATGCACACAGCCTGTGCCTCCGGGTTTCCCGGACCTTGCCGTATCGAGCAGGATGGAATCCACAACATTAGTTTCTTCTAGAAGACTGACTTTTTTGAGCAGATTTGAAACAGGAGCCGTATTTCCGGCTTTTTCGCCTGAACTTTCTCCCTGTATGGCTACGGATAAAGTTTTTATGATAGGGATGTCCGTTTTTTCTTTAATTATTTCAAGTTCGAGAAGGGGCAGCCTGGAATGGATCTGCACGATGTCTGGATTTACTTTTTCAATCAGCTTCACGGCTGTATCCGAATTTTCAGGCATAATAACCAGCACGGAGCTCAGGGTTTGAGGGACTCTGGAAACCAGATAGGCAGCAGTATCGGAATCGAGCTTTCTTGGGCTCTGAACAGGGACTTCGGTGATAAATCCGACTGCGTCGGCTCCGTAAAGAGCCGCGAGCTCGATTTCTTCAGGGCTAAGGATTCCACAGATTTTCGTTCTTGTTTTTGATTTCAAGCCCTTTCCCCCGATGCCGGGCTTAATACAGAAGATCTGGAGCGTATTACGATGTCTTTTCCCGGAAGAGTGACCTTACTGTTCTGTCCGTAAAACCCCGAGGTAAAAATCCTGAACTGGTTGAATTTTACCATGACCTTTCCGCTGTCAATGGCATCCTCGGCAATAGGAATTGCCTGCCGGATAGAGCCCACAATCCCGCTCACATAAAGAGCTGCGGCTGCATTTATGACTACAAGATCCCTTTTCGGGCCTTTTTGACCTTTGAAAATCCGCAGCAAATCCCTGGCATTTTCTTTCGGAGTACCGCCCACAATTTCTTTCTGGCTTGCCCTCAGCATACCCAGGGCTTCAGGGGTCAGGGTATAGGTGGAAACCCTTCCATTTTTGAGCTCTGCTACATAGGTCTCACCTGTGTTTGAAATTTCATCCATCCCATCCCCATGCACCACAAGGGCATGCTCGGTTCCCAGCTCGGCAAGAGCAAAAGCTATTGGTTCGCAGAGTTTTTTATCAAAAACCCCTATGACCTGCCCTTTTGCGCCCGCAGGATTGGTAAGGGGTCCCAGGATATTGAAAACCGTACGGACTCCAAGTTTTTTCCTGATCCCTGCAACCCTTTTCATCGCAGGGTGGAAAACCGGGGCAAACATGAACCCGATTCCTATTTCTTCTATTGTTTGCCTGACGGGTTCGGGTGCCAGGTCAATTTTAATTCCCAGGGCTTCAAGCACATCCGAACTTCCTGACATTGATGTGGCAGCCCGGTTTCCGTGCTTGGCTACAGGGACGCCTGTAGCTGCCGTTACAATAGCTGCGGCTGTCGAGACATTGATAGTGTTAAGGCCGTCCCCTCCTGTCCCGCAGGTATCTACAAGCCTGAAAGGTGTCCTGGGCCGGATTGTATTTGCAGCTTTCTTCATTCCCCTTACAAAGCCTGCAATTTCTCCGGGCTTCTCACCTTTTGCCCTCAGGGCAAGCAGAAATGCCCCAATTTCTCCGTCATGTGCGGTACTTAAGATCTCGCCTACTGCCGCTTCGGCTTCGTCCGGGCTCAGGTCACAGCCTTCTTCCAGCTTTTTAATGTACCTCTGCATTTTCTCCTGCCTCCTTTCAATTCCTGATTTCTCCCCTTCCGCGTTGTTTCAAAATTTTCGTGATTGCCTGCGTTCCTGATTTTCCGGGTTTTTTCCTTCAACTGGCTCTCCTTATCCCGGATTTGAGCTCTTCTGCAAGAGCTTTCAGCCTATCGTTTACATCTTTTCCTTCTTCTATAATCCTGACAAAAGCCGAGCCGACTATGACTGCGTCCGCTCCTGCTTCCCTGACTTCTGCAGCCTGCTTTCCCGTGGATATCCCGAACCCTACAGCTTTTGGAATCCCGGTTTCTATTCTGGAAAGCAATTCTCTGGTTGAGGATGAGATATCTTCCCTGGCACCGGTGACCCCGAGCCTTGAGACCAGATAGAGAAAACCTGAACCCTTTTCCAGGATCTTTCGGACCCGTCCTTCGGTTGTTGTAGGCGCAACCAGAAAGATCAGGTCAAGCCCGTACTTCTCACAGCTGTTATTCAGGTCAACCGCTTCCTCTACAGGGATATCAGGCACTATCAATCCGCTTATCCCGGCGTCGGCAGCCTGTTCTACAAATTTTTCCACGCCGTACCTGAATACCGGGTTGTAATATGTCATACAAACAAGAGGAATCCGGACCTCAAGGGTTTTAACAAGCTCAAAATAACGCCGGGTATCCATGCCGGCTGCAAGTGCCCGCTGGCCTGCCACCTGGATGGTCGGGCCGTCAGCCACAGGGTCAGAAAAAGGGAAACCGAGTTCTATGATATCCGCGCCTCCGTCTACCAGAGCCTTTACAATCTCCCCGGTTCCTTCCGCAGATGGATCTCCTGCCATTACATAGCAGATAAGGGCTCCTTCTTTTCTTTCCCTGAGTTCGGAGAATTTTTCGGAGATTTTTTGCCTTCTCATTTCAGATCCCCCCTCTCAGGCTCAGGACGGTTTCCAGGTCCTTATCGCCTCGCCCGGAAAGGTTTACAACCACGATCTCTCCAAGTTCTCCGGCTTCCGATGCTTTCTTCAGGTAGGCAAGGGCATGGGAGGATTCCAGTGCAGGAATTATTCCTTCAAGCCTGCTCAGTTCATGGAAAGCTTCGAGCGCTTCATTGTCAGTAGCATACCGGGCTGTGACCCGTCCGCTTTCGGACAGATAAGCCAGTTCAGGCCCGACTCCTGAGTAGTCAAGTCCTGCTGAAACGGATTCGGATTCAAGGATCTGTCCATTTTTGTCCTGCAGTACTTTTGTTCGAGCTCCGTGCAGGATTCCTTCTTCGCCTGCACAGAGGGAAGCTGAGTGCAGGGCTGCTTTTTCCGTACATTTCAGGGATTTTCCACCGGCTTCGACAGCAATCAGTTCAACTTCGGTATTCTCGACAAAAGGGTGGAAAATTCCCATTGCATTGCTTCCGCCGCCTGCACAGGCAATGATGGAATCAGGCATGAGCCCTTCTTTTTGCAAAATCTGTTCCTTTACCTCACGCCCTATAACGCTCTGGAAATCCCTTACTATTACAGGATAGGGATGGGGTCCTACAACCGAGCCTATGAGGTAATGCGTGTTTCCTATGTTTGTGACCCAGTCCCTGAAAGCCTCGTTAATGGCATCCTTAAGGGTTTTTGAGCCGGTTTCCACGGGCTTTACTTCCGTGCCCATTAATTCCATGCGGTAGGCATTCATCTGCTGGCGTTTGACATCCTTTGCGCCCATGTATACAACGGTTTCAAATCCGAGATTTGCCCCTGCCATAGCTGTTGCAGTCCCGTGCTGCCCTGCTCCGGTTTCGGCGATCAGCCTGGTTTTCCCCATGTATTTTGCAAGCAAAGCCTGCCCAATGGCATTATTTAACTTGTGGGCTCCTCCGTGCACAAGATCTTCCCTTTTGAGATAGATCTTTGACCCGTACTTCCTGCTCAGGTTTCGGGCAAAATAGAGCGGGGTCTTCCTGCCTGCAAATTCCTTCAGGTAATAGTCTAGTTCGGAAAGGAATTCAGGGTCGCTTTTGTACCGCTCGTAGCCTTCTTCCAGTTCTTCCAGGGCTGGCATGAGAACTTCTGGTACGTACTGTCCTCCATATTTCCCGTATTTCCCTTTTACCGGGCTTGTCTCACCAATTCCGGAATTTTCCTTTGAATCTGCGAGCTCACTTAAAGATGAGATTTTTGTCGGAAATTCTGAAATGTTAATTTCTGTCAATTCAACTACTCCCTTGTCTTTTTGATATAAACCGTGGCGTTATTTCAACTACATTGCAACATGGTTTTTAGCGTGATAGCTGAAGCAAAATTTAGTTTTTAACGGACCTTTGCCGGATCCTGAAAGAACCCTTAACGAATCCGGAGTGAATTTTAAATTGATTTTAAGTGCATTTTTCAACCCTGTCCAGCAGGCTGAAAGCACCGAAAAGTCTGAAAAACAGTTATTAACGCCAACCGGCGCTCTGGACGAATTCTTTCGTTTTATCAAAAACAGAAGCGCTTTCCATAAGTACAGATCCTATAAGCACGGCGTCCGCACCTGCCTGAATTACCCGCCTTACATCCCCTGCGCCGTTCATACCGCTTTCGCTTATTATAAGGTGATTTGTCCCGTGGTCAAGGTCATATTCCCGGATAACGGGTGCAAGTCCTTCCGTGGTAGCGAGGCTGATTTTTAGTGTCTCAAAATCCCGGTTATTAATTCCTATAATTCTTGCACCGGTTTTCAGGGCGAAATCAAGTTCTTTCCTGTTATGAACCTCAACCAGTGGCTCAAGTCCCTTCTCAAGGGCAAGCTCGACAAAAGCTTCAAGTTCTTCCCCGAGAATGCCCGCAATAAGGAGCACAAGATCACTTTTTGCTTCTTCAAGCTGCACCCTGTCTATAATAAAGTCTTTTCTCAGGACAGGCAAGCATATGGTTCTCCGGACTGCGTCCAGGTTTTCAAGCGAACCCCGGAACACTCCGGGCTCGGTCAGGACCGAAACTGCAACAGCACCTGCTTCTTCCATCTCCCAGGCAAGCCTGGCAGCCGTTGCAGGTGAAATCTCCCTGAAAGTTCTCCCTGGCGATGCAGGCTTGACCTCAGCAATTACAGGCACCCGCCCGTCATTCTTTGCATCTGCCACCGCAGAGAAAAAATCCCTTCTCTCAAAGCCCCTGCTCAGGTCTTCAAGGCAGGTTTGTGACCCTAAAGCCTGTACGCGGGTTTTTGTTGTGTTGAGAATATGGAGAATTGAATCGTGCATTGTTTATCACTGAAGTATATTTGTGTACATCAACGTCTAATGAAGTACTTTCTATAAAAAGGTTTTGGATGAAGGCTAAAACAGGAGCAGTGAATCACTCAGGGGTTTTTACTCACAAAAACAGAAATCGATGAGCTTCTTGCACTGAAGCGGGCTTATCTCCGGTAGCTAGACCCACATTTTATCCTTTTTACCTAAAAGTCTGTGGCTTTTTCGAGCCAGCCGTCACCATTTACTAGAAAACCGCCCGGGTGCCATGGCGAACCCTATATATATTTAACCAAACGTATGCACCGGATTAAGGTGCGTTTATGGAAACGAAAACGATTAAAATCAGTGCAGAATTATATGCAGCGCTCGATTTTTGCAGAGATAGGGACAGTGACAGCGGATGGGAATCCAAAGGCACGATAATTACAAAACTGCTGGCACGATATGATGATACCTGTCAACTTACACATGAGAAAGGTAATTACTGGTTTCTGATTAACCGCAGGAGACGGAAGTTTCATGAACTGTCGAATGCTACGGAGAATGTAAGAATCACTCAAGACCTTTACAACAGGCTTGATGAAGCTAAAATTCACCCTGATGAATCAATAAACACGGTCTTGCAACGCTTGCTGCTTTCATACTGTGGCAATAAGCTGGTGTACCGTATAAATACAAAATCAATTAACTGCAAGGATTGTCAGGACTTGGCACTTTTCATGCGTGAGCTACTGCTGACAGAACCCAAATTCAGCAATGCATTGTCTATTGAGGTACTGAGCATAGAAAACTGCCCGGAATTGAAGAATAGGTACGAGAAAAATACGTTGCCTCTATCAATATTATACGACTTTGAAGAACGTGAGGTCTGGCGCATGGAAGGGAAACATGATCCGGAAGAGGTGAGAAGGAAATTAGAGTCGTTTATCGACTCTTCAGAAGAGTTAATTGGTTAACGTGCGGCTGAAGCTGGCAGAAGGACGATGGAATTGCCTGCGCCAGCGCATACCATATATTCTGCAAAGTCTTTCCTGCAGACCGCTAAAAAAGAAATTAATCTGCCGACAGGATATCGGCTTAAAATGACCGGATAATCAATCTGGATATTTGCAAAACATAAGCTTATTAGCCTGTGTTCAAAATAATATTACTCTCAAATATCATTCTCAATCCTAATTATCAACCTCAGTTCAGCACCTCTAACATAGTTTTCAAACTGTAGGACATGCCTTCGATCACGGGTATGGTACTGTCAGGCACTCCAGGGGTCGAATTGGCAGCTTCCATCATATCTGTATCCTCGATTGCAGGCTGCAGGAAAATATATTCCCCAACAAGGGCGTCCAGAGCCCCGTTTATGAGGTTAAGGTTGGGATCAAGCATTTGAAGCATGGATTTAGAGAAATTGAAACTTGAGCCCACTTCCTGTACCATCAGTTCAGTTTCATTTTGTGTTGTTATAGAATCTGTCCCACCGATTTGATCCTCCAGAATATCCTCCATTTTCTGATCCAACGCTACTGAGACCGGAAGCATCAGTAGCATAACCAGGAGAATTGCTGCTATCCGCAGGTAAAAAACCTGGCGTCTGCTCATAAGAATTTCCCCCACTATTACTTCACTAATTTAATAGAGATCCTCTATTGTTAATGTATAAACCAACTTGACTATAAAGAATTACCGATTCGTATAAAATTATAGAACAAGTATAACATATTCACAAAAGTAACGGACTTCTAAAAGAAACCCTGTAGTTAAGTAAAATCCAGCTTTTTAGCTGTTACTTTATCTGAGCGAAGAAAAAGCAGCACTATTTATTCATAATATCCTCTTCCGTGAGCTCAAAAACAATTTTTTTTCTTCCCTTGAGTCCGCTTTTTCAATCGTAACTCAGCATCTTTTTCCTTGAATTAGCCTTCTTGAGCGCAAGTATAGCGTCACTTGATCAAAACCATTGCATTGAAACCGTTGTGTTGCGACCGTTGACCCGAAACCGTTGCGCCGGTTTATCACGCCCCGGTTACACCGGTCTAGATGGAGCATGGGTTTTATCGCAAACTTTTTCAAAAAAAGTTTGCGATAAAACCTTTTCTCAAAATGTTTTCGCTCAAGCCTTTTACAAAAAGGCTTGCGGGACTCGGGCAGCGAAGCATTTACATGTAAGGTGAGCATAAAGTGCACAAAAAGCCGACAGAAAGTCCGGAACAAATAAAAATAAAATTAAAAGACTGGCAGAGGAAAAGCAATGGCTGTATGGAAAGGAAAGAAAGTGGTTCTGCACACCACTATGGGCGATATAACAATAGAACTATTTGAGGACATGCCGATTACGGCAGGAAATTTCGCAAAACTCGTAGAGAAAGGCTTCTATGACGGAGTTATTTTCCACAGGGTCATTGACAAATTCATGATCCAGGGCGGAGACCCGACAGGCACAGGTATGGGAGGTCCTGGCTACGAGATTCCGGATGAGTTCACGAACCACAACCGGAACGACAGGGGCACCCTGTCAATGGCAAACGCAGGCCCGAACACAGGCGGCAGCCAGTTCTTTATCAACCTTGTGAACAACAATTATCTTGATAAAATGCACCCTGTCTTCGGGAAAATAGTTGACGGCATGGACGTCATAGATTCTATCGGTAAAGTAAAAACTGACCGCCAGGACCGCCCGAAAACTGAAGTGAAAATTATAAAGGCTGAACTGGTCTGAACTTTTAAGCTTCAGGGCAACCCTATTCTTTTTTTCTTAGTTCCTTTTTTACTTTTTATCTTTTAGTTTATATTTTTACTCTTTATTCTTTCTTACATACACATTTTATGGATCTCTCTTTCTCATCATAAGTTCTAACCGCATTTTCGGATACAATGATAAAAAAGCCCGTCCAATATGAATATAACTTCTTTTAGCGGAGATTGAAGCCTGCTGGATGTTCACAGGAGAAAAGATTTTTGTGTAGGAAACAGGAGAGGAATTGGATTTTCTGGTAAGTGAGACCCTTAAAGCCAGATATCTGCGCGAGGGGGAAAAAAATTGGGAGGACGTTTGCGAGAGGGTTGCAAAGGCAATTTCGATGACTGAGGAAGAGTATCTGAAATTTAAAGACCTGATGGTCAGAAAGATTTTCCTTCCGAGCTCACCCACGTTCATGAATGCGGGTACTGAATTCGGACAGCTTGCAGCCTGTTTTGTGATTCCCGTGGAAGACGGCGTTGAGGAGATCTTTGATTCGATCAAAACCGCAGCCCTGATCCAGAAAACCGGGGGAGGGACAGGTTTTGATTTCTCAAAAATACGCCCTTGCGGCTCTCCCGGTCTCAATGAAGATGATGCGACGTGCGGCCCGGTAGCTGTCATGAAACTTTTCAATGAGGCAACTGAAATCGTAAAACAGTTCGGAAGGCGCCGGGGAGCCAATATGGGCATCCTTAATATTTCCCACAATGATATCCTTTCTTTCATCAGGGCAAAACAGGTCGAAGGGGAATTGAGTAATTTCAATATCTCGGTTATGGTCCCTGATGCTTTCATGGAGCTTGTTGAAGCCGATAGGGCCGGCGAAATCTGGAACAGACAAACAGGTGTGACAGTCGGGCAGATATTCACCGAAATTGTCGAGGGAATCTGGAGAAACGGGGAACCGGGTATCCTCTTTTACGACCGCATAAACAGGGATAATTTCACGCCTGCAATTGGCGATATCTCAGCCACGAATCCCTGCGGAGAAGAGCCGCTTCTGCCTTTTGAATCCTGCAACCTGGGCAGCATAAATCTTTCACTTTTCGTCGTGGATGAAAAATTAAACTGGGACTTTCTCAGGCAGGCAGCCGGAAGAGCTATTCGTTTTCTGGACAACGAAATTGATAAGAATACATATCCTGTTCCGGAGATTGAGGCTGCGACAAAGAAGACCCGGAAAGTAGGGCTTGGGGTAATGGGTTTCCACGATATGCTTTTGAAGCTCGGGCTGCCCTATGACTCCGAGGAAGCTCTCGTGCTTGGGGAAAAACTTATGGAACAGGTTACCTGGGCTGCAATCCGGGAATCAAGAAAACTTGCTACGGAAAAAGGACCTTTTCCTGAGTACGAGGACTCCACATGGGAACTTCCTATAAGAAATGCTACACTAACGGCCGTCGCTCCGACAGGCACGATCAGCATTCTTGCCAGCTGTTCGGCAGGAATTGAACCTGTTTTTAGCTGGGTATACAGGCGGACCCGGACCGTAGGCAGGGAATTTATGCTTGTTCATCCTTATTTTAAGGCACATTTCAAATCAAAACTGCCTGAAGCTGACTATAACTGGCTTACTGAGCACGTTTATAAGTACGGTACCCTGCAGAATGTTGATAACCCGGAACTCGTAAACAAAGAAGAAAAGCGACTCTTCAGGTCAGCGCTTGATATTGACTGGAAGGCTCATATTGATGTGCAGGCAGCGTTTCAACGGCACTGTCACGCCGGAATTTCGAAAACTATCAATATGCCTGATTCCGCAGGAAAGGAGGATATCAGGCAGGCTCTGATTTACGCCTGGAAAAACGGGCTCAAAGGGCTTACTATCTACAGGACGGGAAGCAGGCAGCTTGTGGTGCTCAATCTGAAAAACTTCAAAACTGAACTATGACCTGTAAAAAATGTTTGTAATCTTACGGATGAATGAGTAACCTTATAAACGCTATCGGGACCAAACTTCATAAACATTATTATGGAGTATTATCTTACTAAAAATATATATACATTCGTTCCCTCTAAATAAACTATGACTGCCGTTTTTAAACATCACCTGGAACTATTAATCGCTTGTATAATTTACGGCACTGTCGGGATTTATATGCAGTGGTTGGGGGATATGTCCGTAGGCTCAATTATTTTCTACAGAGTATTCTTCGGGCTCGCAGCCATTCTATTTTATCTTGCAGTTACCGGGAATTTAAGTCAGCTCGCTCTGAAAAGAAAGAAAAATTATCTGCTCCTTCTGGGAATCCTGTATGTTTCACAAATGTTCTCCTATTATTCGGCAATCCGTTATTTAGGAGCTTCATCAGCCGTGCTGCTGCTTTATACGGATCCTATTTACCTGACAATCCTTGCCCCTCTCTTGCTTGGAGAAAAAAATACGGGAAAAACCATACTTGCTCTCTTCCTGGGTTTAATAGGCGTTTTCTATGTGACAAGGCCGGAAGGCGGCTTCGAACAGCTTGACTTTGGGGGCAACTATCTTAAAGGAGTACTTTTCGGGCTCACAGGAGGCCTTTTCAGCAGTGGGGTAATAATCTCTGTTCGCTACCTGAGAGATGAATATAACGGGCTTACCCAGCTCTTCTGGCAAAGTGTGATAAGCCTGTTCTTCCTTTCACCTTTCGCAGTTTCCGTACCACGGGATGTGCTTGTCGAAAGCCTTCCAGTTCTTATGCTTTTCGGGTTACTGATTACAGGCATCGGGGCAGTGTTTTATATAAGAGGCGTGACAGGCGTGAGCGCTATTACGGGCAGTATACTTACTCTGCTTGAACCGGTTTCCTGCATATTTTTTGATTATACGGTACTCGGAAATCCGATTCACAGCGGGATGCTTACTGGCTGTACTTTCATCCTTGCTGCGGCGATTGTCATAAGCCTTGACGGCTCGGTTTCTCTAAGAAAACTGTTCATTCTGGACAGAACAGTTTTTAGCAAGAAAACTTTTGTCAGGAGAAAACCGGTTTTAAGAATCCATAATAAGTAAAAATCTTATCTTTTAACTTTTTTTTATTTTTATTCTTTAAAATCATTTAAAGTTTTCCGGTTCTGACTTTTCCGAAGCCCAAAAAAGTATCCAAAAAAGTATATACCTGCAAGCTTTTAACTCTCGGCCATGCCTGTGCAGGAAAATTTTCTGAAGCCCTATTCGGAAGTCGTAGCTGGCAGCATAATTTACGGCACTATCGGGGTTTTCCTGGATAGAATTCAGGATATGTCAGCCGGATCTATCCTTTTCTTCAGGCTTTTTTTCGGCTTTTGCATGATTTTCATTTATTTGTCGCTCAGTCAAGGGCTTCGACAGCTCAAACCCGGAAAAAGAAGAGAGTACCTTCTGCTCCTGGGCTTTTTGAATGCAATAACAGGTATATGTTACTTTTCATCTATTCGCTACAGCGGAATCTCGGTTGCTGTCCTTCTGCTTTATACGGCTCCGGTGTACGTTAATTTGCTCGCTCCGTCGATTCTCGGGGAGCGCAGGAATAATAACAGCTTTCTTCCCCTCCTGCTTGCAATTGCAGGAGTCTTACTGATCGCCCGCCCGGGAGAAATCCTGATGGATACGGGCCTTGATTTCCAGAAAGGACTTATATTCGGGCTGCTGTCAGGGCTCTCATTCGGTGTCACTATAATAACGATCCGGTATCTCAGGGACGATTACTCAGGAATAGCTCAGACTTTCTGGCTAACTGGAATAAGTCTTCTCTTTATGCTACCGGCTGCACTCGCCACCCCACCAGGCGTTTTCGTTAAAAACCTTGATACTCTGCTTCTCTTCGGCTTAACTGTTACCTTTGCGGCTGTAATCTACCTGAAGGGAATATCTGGAATCAGGGCACAGACTGGAAGTATTCTCGCCCTGATCGAACCTGTTTCCGGAATTTTCTTTGACGTTACTGTCCTCAAAAATCCTCTTTATATCTCGACGCTTCTTGGCTGCAGTTTCATTCTCGCAGCAGCTTATATGATAAGTAAAAGGGATGGGGTAAAGGTCTGAAATAAGAGAGCAGTATAGAAGTCTCCTCTCGGATTAAAAGGAAGGGTTGCCTCAAAATAGAATTTCTCTACAAGATCCTGCGCTCTGCCCAAAAGCTATTTACTTATGAGCTCTCTATTTTTATTATAATGGTTTTGAAAACGCAGGAAAAGCATGACTGAGGAAAGCCCAATTATCGAGCTTAAAAACCTGACAAAAACATATAAGAACGGAATGGAATTTCGCGCGCTCGACAATGCAAATTTGAAAATTAAAAAAGGGGAATTTGTAGCAATTGTCGGGCCATCGGGTTCAGGCAAAAGCACCCTTATGCATCTGATAGGCCTTCTGGACACTCCGAGTCTGGGGACACTCTTTATAGACGGCAGGGATGTGACGAAAATGTCGGATAAGGAACGCTCCGAGATGCGTAACAGGATGCTCGGTTTTGTCTTCCAGTACCACCACCTGCTCCCGGATTTCACGGCTCTGGAAAATGTAATAATGCCGCTCTTGATTGCAGGAAAAAGCAGGAAAGAAGCTAAAGAAATTGCAGAAAAACTTCTGAAAGAAGTAGGGCTTGAAGACCGGATGGATCATAAACCCGGTGAGCTTTCAGGAGGCCAGAACCAGAGGGTAGCGGTAGCGAGGGCACTGAGCTGTTCTCCTGCAATTGTTCTCGGGGACGAGCCTACAGGAAATCTTGATACAAAAACGGGGGATCTGATCTATGAGCTGCTCAGGCGGCTGAACAGAGAGTATAATCAGACCTTTATAGTGGTTACTCATAACGAAGACCTGGCTTCGAAAGCTGATAGGATTATCAGACTTGTGGACGGGAAAATCACAGATCAGTGAGGGGAGGAGATGGAGTACTCAAAGGGAAGGATAGGCAGAATATTTGCCGTCAGGATTGACGATGGGGATGACCTGATTCTGGAGCTTATCAAACTTGCTGAACTGGAGCGCATCGAATCTGCGGTCTTTATGCTGCTGGGTGCATTAAAAGAAGCAAAACTTGTTACGGGGCCAAAAGAAAATAAAATCCCTGCGGAGCCTGTATGGTCCGGCTTTAATGACGCCCATGAACTCTGGGAATAGGAAATATTTTTCTAAAGGATGGAAAACCGAAGATCCATCTGCATACAGGTGCAGGCAGAGGGGATAATGTAAAACTCGGGTGCTTAAGAGGTGAGAGCGAAGTTTTTATGGTAGTTGAGGCTTTCGTCTTCGAGCTGGAGGGTATTTCTGCCAGAAGAATTGAAGATGAAGAGCAGGGTTTTGATCCTGTAGGTTTTGAGCAGGTCTCGAACCTGGAATAACACTCAAGTAGAACAGGCTATAATCAGGGTTCGAAAGTTCAGGCGTAATACTGGAACTAAAAATACAGACCTGCAAAATGTCCGGCAGTTTTCCTCAAGCTCAATTTTGCATTACTATCTCCAGTTCGCGAAGCCTTTTGAGTGCAATAATTTTTTCCTTATTGTCTTTTAAGTATTCTCCCTCGAGTACCCTTACAATTTCAGGGAAAGGCACTGTTAACTGGTAGTATTTTACAGGTCTGCCTTTTCCTTTATTCTTTTTTTCAGACCTTTCATCCACCCAGCCTCTATCCCTCAGGGGACGCATGGCCACACTCACTTCAGGTTGTCTCAGCCCTGATACAAGTTCGATATGGAGGGATCTTAACTCTCTACAGTCTTTCAGACATACGATCGCAGTGGCTTCCGTCCTCGGGAGTCCCAGGCTCTGGAGCATATCAATTATTGAATACTCTTTTTCGGTTAAATTAACTGGAGAATCGTCAGTCATCGAAAGTGAATAATACTTTCATGTTTATATATTTTATGTAGATAAAATTATTTTTTTGAATAAATTGAGTATTGTTAGGGAGTAAAATAACTATCAAACCCGGATAATTTCTTTTTTGGAAAGTTTTAATATAAATACTCATATTAGAAAATCTCTGGAAAAAAAATCGGTTTTGTAATCCTGACCAAAACCTTTAAAGCTAGTGTTTACAGGAAATGGACATTCCTGAAATTCGGAGAGCCTGAGTTAACGGTTACAGAGTAAGAGAATCTCCTGCAGGCACTCGGGATCTCATATTCCCGGATTCTGAAATGTAAGGATACCCGATACTTGAGGCAAAAGTAATTCCGTCCTCGGGAATCCTGAATATAATCTTTATGTGCTAATCAGGGTTTCTTATGAGAAAATAGCGTAAGACTTAATTAAAATTATTCGCGTTAACCGGATAAAGAATTAAATACAATTCGGACATGTAACGATTAAGTCTCAAGTTAATTAAGTTTCACGTTAAAATAAGCTTCAAACCAAGATTTAGCTTCAAATTAAGGTTAAGTTTCAAATAACAGAATATATGTATAAATAGATCAGAGATTAAAAAGGGTGAAATGATGTCGTATATCGGTCTACAGCAGGATTCTGGAGAATATAAAATCCAAAAGATACATGCTCGGGAGATCCTGGATTCAAGGGGAAATCCCACTATTGAAGTTGATGTGTTTACGCCGAAGGGATTTGGCAGAGCCAGTGTCCCTTCAGGGGCTTCTACTGGTACGAATGAAGCTCTTGAACTGCGGGATGCAGACCCTAACAGGTACGGAGGAAAAGGAGTTCTCACTGCAGCAAAGAATGTGAACACCATCATCCAGAAGGAATTGCTGGGGCTTGATGTCAGAAACCAGCGGGAAATCGATGAGCTAATGATCGAGCTCGACGAGACCGATAACAAGTCAAATCTGGGGGCAAATGCAATCCTTGGGGTATCCATGGCTGTTGCAAAAGCCGCTGCCGATTCCCTCAACATTCCACTATACCGTTATTTTGGGGGCTCAAACGCCTTCACTCTGCCAGTACCCACAATGAATGTCCTTAACGGGGGCAAGCATGCAGGCAACGAGCTTGCAATCCAGGAATTCATGATTCAGCCCAAAGGTGCGGAAACCTTCTATGAAGCTCTCCAGATAGGGGCGGAAATTTATCAGACTCTTGGAAAACTGCTGGAAAAAAAATACGGCAGATCTTCTACTAACGTGGGCTATGAAGGAGGATATGCTCCCAAGATGAGCGAGTCAACTGAAGCCCTTGATGCTCTTGTCCAGGCTATCGAGGAAGCCGGCTACACCGATACCGAGGTTACTATCGGGCTTGACGCTGCAGCCTCCGAGTTTTACGAGGACGAACTCTACACGATTGACGGAAAGAAGCTTGCTGCTTCCGAGCTGATGGACTACTACGTTGAGCTTGTGAACTCCTATCCAATCCTCTCAATTGAGGATCCCTTCTATGAGGAAGCCTTTGAGGATTTCGAAGCCCTGACCAACGAGCTCTGGGACACGATTATTGTCGGTGACGACCTTTTTGTTACAAACATTGAAAGGCTTTCAAAAGGCGTTGATATGGGAGCTGGAAATGCCCTTCTTTTAAAGATCAACCAGATCGGAACACTGTCCGAAGCTTTTGATGCCGCAAGCATGGCTTCCAGGAACGGCTATACCGTAATAGTAAGCCACCGTTCTGCCGAAACCGAGGACACCACAATTGCGGACCTCTCAGTCGCAATCGGGGCAGAAATGATCAAAACAGGCGCTCCGGCCCGTGGAGAAAGGACTGCAAAATACAACCAGCTCCTCAGAATCGAGGAAGATCTGGGTGAAGTTGCACATTATGTGCAACTCTAACCTTTTTAATTTCCCATTACAACTTTTTTCCATCAATTTTTTCCATCAATTTTTTTCATCAACCTTTTTCATCAACTTTTTTGAGCTTCTTTTTTCAGCTTCTTTTTTCAGCTTCTTTTTTAATTTTTCCTGTTTTTTTCTTTATTGTAATTCACACATTGCAGATTCAGCACTCTCAACTGGTTGTTTGAGGCTGTTCCCGAGAATACTGGAAACTAATTTATAATCAGCTTCACAAGAATAATTACAGGAATAATTCCAGATGCCTGACAGGCAGGAAAAATAGGTCGCTGACTGTAACTGGCAAGAAAACTTTCTTACGCATCCGGAATTCATTATACAGGATTTATCCGATTGGAATTGTCCAGATAGAATTTGATCTTGATACGTCCATCCGATAGGAGTTTTTCAATATGTACGAGCTGAAAATCGCTTTAAGGCAGGTTTTATCCCGAAGAAAGCAAACCTTTTTTGCCATTCTGGCAGTTGCCCTTGCCGTAGCCGTCATTACGGTAATGATGGCTATGCTTTCGGGTTTTCAGGCGGAGCTCGTGCAGTCAAGCATTGAAAATAATCCGCATATTGTTATAACTCCTCAAGATAAAGAAGAAGAGTTTATTCACCTTTACAGGTATAACTCCGCCCGGATTGCGGAAAAAGAAGGAGTTGTAGCGGTATCTCCCAAATATATGGGTCAGGCAGCCCTGGAATACCGGGATAATGCCGAAGGAATTTCACTGCAGGGAATTGATCCTGAAGCTGAAGATACGGTTATGCGAGTAAGCGAAGATGTGATAGAAGGGAGCTTCCTGTCGCTTGTCCATACAAGGCACGGAATAGTGCTTGGGGATAAGCTTGCAGAAAATCTTGAGGTTCATGCCGGAGATCGTGTAGATGCAGTTTTTCCTGGCTCGCAAACCACTTCCTTTAAGGTTGTGGGCCTGGTTCACACCGGAACTGGTGCAGATGAGGTAACAGCCTATGCAAGGCTTGATTCGGTACAGAATTTCTTCAATGAGCCCGGAGTTGTGAGCACTATAGGCGTCAGGGCCGCAGACCCGTACCAGGCTGAGATTATCGCAGATTCAATTGAGGGAGAGTCCGGACTTGATGCTGTCAGCTGGCTCGAAGCAAATGCGGAAATCCTGAATCTCCTTAATACCCAGAGAGTCTTTGTAAACATTTTCTATTTATTGATCTATGGAATTGCAGGTTTCGGGATCGCAAATACCCTGATTACCATTGTTGCCCAGAGAACTCCGGAAATCGGGATCCTGAAAGCTATGGGAGCCTCTCAGAAGAGCATAATGACTATCTTTCTTTTCCAGTCCCTTATTCTTGGAGCAATAGGGCTTGTGCTCGGCACCTTTCTTGGCTACGTTGCAACTGTCATACTTCAAAACTACGAGATCGAGGTTCCGCAGGAAATGTATTTCGGACTCCAGACCCTGCCTCTTGAGGTTGAGCCCCTTAATTTTTTGTATGCGGCTATCTTCGCTTTCATAATCAATATAATTTCAGGCATCTACCCGGCACGGAAAGCTGCAAGACTCGATCCTGTAGAGGCTATTGAAAGTGCCTGAAGGGGATTTCTGTTAAGATATTATATCAAAATATTATATCAAAATATTATCTCAAAATGTTCTCAAAAATATTATCTCACAATGTTCTCAAAAATATTATCTCAAAATGTTCTCAAAAATATTATCTCAAAATGTTCTCAAAATATTATCTTAAAACCTTATCATAAGGTACCGATATAATTTTTCCAGTAGTAAATTTTCAAATAATTCCTATCATTTCCAGCCCTACGTAGACCATGAGAAGCACAAAGAGGTGTTTCAGGTGCTCCGGGTTTACCAGATGGGCAATTTCCGCGCCCTTTCTTGCTGCAAGAAATCCGGGGACTGCAAGCATAACCCAGTTAATGAGATTGATATATCCAAGAGAATAAGGGGGAAGTCCCGGCTGTCCCCAGCCATTGATTATGTACCCTATTGACCCTCCGAAAGAGGTAAAAATTATCACCGCAGCCGAGGTTCCGACAGCTTTCCGCATTTCGAAATGTAGAATAATAAGCATGATAGGGATCGCAATTACTCCTCCGCCGATGCCGAGAAGCCCTGAGAAAAAACCAATGGAAACGCCGGCAAGGATGTAAAGTTCAGGTTTTGGGCTAATTTCACTCTGTTCTCGGACCGCAGGCGTCACATAGGTTCGCAGCGCTCCGATTATGACCACGATCCCGAAAATTGCGCTCAGGGTTGAAGCCGATAACCGGGAAGCTATGGCTGCTCCCCCAAAACTGAAAACCGAGCCCGTAACCCCCATAATCATTGCCTGCCTCCACAGGACTGCCTGCTTTTGGTTATACTTTAGAGCAACAGTCATGGAGTTTAGCAGGATCACGAAAAGGCTTGTGCCGAGAGCTATTCTTATAGCCAGGTCAGGTTCCAGCCCGGTTTCCTGCAAAAGCCAGTACTGGACAGGAGTCATGACAAAGCCCCCTCCTACACCGAGCAGGCCCGAGATAACGCCGGTAAACACGCCTGTGAAAATTAAAATTACAAGATAAAGAGGTTCTACGGAAATCATTTCGATCCAGTGCTTTTTTCATTCCGGTTTCCGAGTTCGGGAACAGCCAGATTTAAGTAGAGGTTTCTGGCTGTTTTTTAAAAGGGGCTGCGAGTTTATCTAAGTTAACAGTCTCGTACGGATAGAATACGATGCTGCTGCTCATAGTCAAACGGAAATACCCGGAACTCGCAGAAAAGTCATATCTGACAGGATAAAACATGGGTTAAGAGGGTAACTATTTCTCTTAAATAATTTCCCCTCCGAGAGCAATGGCTACTTTTTTAAATAGGCTGGCTCAATTTCCCTGCAGTCTAAAATAAGCTAACCTATTTAAAATCGGTCATTTGCTAAAATAAATTATTTGTTTAAATCAGTCAGTTTATGAGCTGGTTTATTTACGATGGACAGGTTTATAAATTGCTTACCACGTCGTTTTATGAATCATTCACAACAAACAGATTTATAAATTGCCTATCGTAATGGGTTTAAGAGGCGCTTTTATGATTGAAATGAAATTACACGGTACATACAATATCTATTATGCTATTCTCGGCATGAGGAATCCTATGAATTCCTGGCACCTTATAGACAGCAGTGAGCCTGACGAGGCGGGGAACTGCAAGCTCGGGGAAAAGGACCTGAACCTGGCCCAGCGCCTGACCCTTGCAGGGAATGAGCACGGCAAGTTCTTAAGGTTCATTACGGTCTGTTTTGACCTTACGGCTCCCCTCTACTGGTGGAAGGAATTTGACACCTACAAGTTCACAGAAAAGAACTCCACCTCAACGATGCACAAACTGACAAGCAAGGAGCTTGCTCCCCACGACTTTTCCTACGATACGCTGACCGATTACAGGAACGACCAGATCCGGCACCTGAATAGCCTTATCAAAGCCTACAAATCCCGCGAGGGCGACAGCGAAGAGGACAACGAATACCGGAAAGCGGTTTTCAGGGAACTCGTCCAGGACCTGCCGAGCGCATTTCTGCAGAAAAGGACCGTTATAACCAATTATGCCGAGCTCCGCAACATTTACTTCCAGCGCCGCCACCACAAGCTTGACGAGTGGAGGGATTTCTGCGCCTGGCTGAAAGAGACCCTGCCGTACGCAGAAGAACTCATTTGCATTGAGAAGAAAGAGTAAAACCGGAAATATCTTTTCAGCAGCTCCGGCTGGAAAGAATTAATCTTAGAACCCTTGCTGGAAATGAGTTGATCTTATAACCTCAGGCTCTCATCGGTCGTGTCCGCACGACCGGTCTTTTATTAATTTGATAAATAGATTTGAAAATCTACCTCCTTAAGCGTTGTATTACAGGTTTTTTTCAGTTAAACATGCATTAATGGACTAAATTTTCATATTTTTAACCTGTCTGGTTTATAGGATTTTTACCGCTGGTACTCCTAAAAGCTTATATATTTAAGATACCTGACTCTTCCCCTGTCATCCTGGTAGATCAGAACTTTATTTTCATACCTTTTCCGTATGCTTTTCACATGTTTTCCATATGTCTTCCATATGTCTTCCATATGTCTTCCATATGTCTTCCATATGTCTTCCATATCCATTTCTTCTCTCTACTGAAGGGCGGGATAGAAAATATCTAATGACACATCAATAGTCGGAAACCTGTTAAAGATCCGAAAGCCTGTTTGCGAACGAATAAATATATCAAACATTTTACAGATAATTTAAGAGCTAAAAATGACCGAACTTGAAAAAACAATTTCCTTCAGCCGGGGTATGGGGCTTGCAATCTGCATGCTTATAGGTACAGGCATTCTGGCGCTGCCGGGCCTGGCACTCGATGCAGGCACGGTCCATGAAGCGATTCTCGGCTGGTTCCTTATAGCCGCTGCTGCAGTCCCGCTTATTGCGATCTGTTCCCGCCTTGGTTTGAGATTTCCTTCGACAGCCGGGCTTGCCGGGTATGCTGAAGAAGCGGTGGGACCCTGGGGAGGATATGCGGTTTCGTATCTTGTGGGAGGCTCTTTCTTTTTCGGGCTTCCTGCGGTTGCCCTTATAGGCAGCGAATATATGAGGCAGCTTTTCCAGCTGTCCGGGGTAGAAGCAGCCCTTTTTGCGGTCCTGCTTGTAACCCTGATGTTTCTTTCCAATCTGGCGGGAATGAAGGTTATTTCCATGATAAATTACGCAGCTCTGGCTGTCCTTTTCCTGCTTATAGGCCTGCTCATTGCCTTTAACCTTGATTTTCTGGGCTCCGGTCTCGGAATTGCCAGTGAAGTGGTTAACGGCGGAGGGCAAATAAACCTGAATAACATCTGGAAAGTTGCAGCCCTGCTTTTCTGGGCTTTCCTGGGCTGGGAAAATCTTTCTTTTTCCCTGGGGGAGATAAAAAACCCTGAGAAGAACGTGCCACGCCTTTACTGGCTTAGTTTTGTCCTCGTGACTTCGATATACCTTGTGCTCGCTCTTATCAGCGCGGGAGCCAGTACTTCAGGCAGGACACTTGAGGGCGCAGCCGGGCTTTCCGGGCTCGTGCTTTTTACACCCGGAGGGAGCCTGCTCATCTGGCTCATGATAATAGTTATTGCCGCAAATGCCTGCTCATGGAACTTTACTGCAAGCCGCCTGCTCTATGCCGGGGGCAGGACAGGCATTTTCCCTCAGGTTTTCGGAAAGCTCTCAACAGGGAACATCCCTGTAGCCAGCCTGATAGGGCTGTATATTCTTTCAATCTTCCTGATCGGCGGAAGTTACCTCTTCGAAATTCCAGTGTCAGCCATGATGCTGCTCGTAAACCAGAACTTCGTTTTTCTCTACGCCTTCATTATAATCGCTTACTGGAAAACCGAAACTGGCTGGCAGAAATGGGTTTTTTCCGTTCTTTCACTCCTATCCCTGAGTTTTTTAGTCTCGGGGTTTACCTGGAAAATCGTTTATCCTGTCTTTTTGATAGGCTTTGGATATTTCAGGTTTCTCAGGAACACGGATAAAATTCCCGAATCCGGATTCCCTGCATCCGGAAGTTCAGAATCCGCAGGTCCTGTATCCGGAAAATAAGGTATTTCGTGAATAGAAAGTATTTTGGAAAAATTTGAGGGAAATCTATAAATTATATGTCTTGTAAAATAATAAAACAGTTTAAAAGAGTTTACCGCCAATTTCTTAAGATTTGCAGGACTCTGGTCATATGTTGAAGATAAGCGTGAAAGATTCACCTGGAAAAGGTAGAGGGGTATTTGCACAGCGGAATTTTAAGCGAGGCGAGGTAATAGAAACCTGTCCCGTTATAGTTTTACCCGCTAAAGAGATAAACTCACTTGAACTTACCGAACTCTATAATTACTACTTCGCCTGGGGTCCGGATTCAAAAGATGCAGCTATCGCCCTGGGGTATGGATCACTCTACAACCACTCATACACCCCGAATGCAAGGTACTGCAAGGATTTTGACAACAGCTTTTTGAGATATATCTGTATAAGAGATATCGAAGAAGGCGAGGAAATTACAATAAACTATAACTGCGACCCTGAAGATACAACCCCGGTCTGGTTTGACCTTGCAGGCCAGGAAGATCTCGAAGTTTGCTGAAAAATAAGTTGTTGGCAATGTTTATCTTTTCTTCGAAAAAAAGTATTTAATTCTTTTAACCTTATTTTAAGCTTGAAAGCTTTTAAACTTGAAAGCTTTTAAGCTCTAAAGCTTTTCTCTTCCCGAGCCCGTTTCCATCTGTATGCGGCAGGCACGGAGGTTATATTTTCTTCAACCACCTTATAGTAAAAAACTTGCCTGTGGTATTCGATCAGGGACAATTTAAAGCTGGAGCTTCATTAAAATACAGATAAAAGGAATTAAAAATGGAAAACATACTTCTTACGGTTTTTCGGGTAAGCCTGTTCGAAACCTTCTGCGTCACAGGCTCTCTCATTCTTGTCGGCATGATACTCGGCTTTCTTGAGAATCGCGCCAATTTCTATATCCAGAAAACATTTGGCAGAAAAGGAATTCTGGCTACAGCCTGGATAGGCACTCCCATCCATGAACTCGGCCACCTGCTGATGTGCTACGTATTCCGTCACAGAATAAATAAGTTCAAACTTTTCGACCGCAAAGCAAAGGACGGAGTCCTTGGATACGTCAACCACAGCTGGAACCCTAAAAGCCTCTACCAGAACATAGGGAATTTTTTCATAGGTATGGGCCCTATCTTTAGCGGGACTGCGGCTCTAATCCTGGGGATGCACCTGCTCCTGCCGGATTCCTTTGCCAGGGCTGCCGATTATCTTGCCCTTGAACCCGCCCGGCCGGACCAGTATATGTTGACAAAAATCTTCGCCCTTACCACGGGCCTTTTTGAAAGTATTTTTTCGGCAGAAAACCTGCTTTCCCTCAATTTCTGGATTTATTTTGCTCTCGCAATCGGCATCTCTTCCCATATAGCCCTGAGCCGGGAAGACCTTAAAGGTGCAGGCAGGGGTTTGATAACGATTTTTACCTTTATTATGCTGGTTAACCTGGTTGCTCTGATCCTAAATGCCGATTTTTCCGGGCTTTTTGTGGACATTCTGGCTCTAAACGTATATCTGCTGGCTTTCTCAATGATTTCGATTGTATTTTCTTTAATCAGGCTAGTTTTAAGCGCTTTTGCTTATTATCTGGCTTATTTTCATTAGTTTGTGTGCTTGGTATATGTCCTAGCGCAGTTCAATAAACAGTTATCTATCTAACTGCATTAAATACCAAAATTAAATTAGTAACAAGAAAAAGAATCAAAGTCACTCAAAATCGAAAAACGTCAATAGACGATTATCTTTGCTTCAGCTTGCTTAAAAAGATCAGGCTTTTCGGTGTGGACTGGAATAACACTATCAGGTTTTATCTCGTTTATCATTTTTATTAGTTCTAGACCAGATGCATGGCCTGAAGCATGTGCTGAGTATTTTACAATTTTAAAGCGATCCAGCCAGTTTTGCTTTCTTTCCTCATCAAGTTCCATTTCCTCACAAAACGGTTCGCATGATGACTTTATCCAAATAGCATTTTGTGGTTGAATGTCTACAAGCTGGTTTATTTCCCATAAACTCATGGAGACCACATAATTTAGGGGATTCTGACGCAACTCTTTACAGGTTATTGAGTTTGATCGATGAATATAATTTTGTTCCCAAGAGTCATAGTCTTTATTTATCAAATCCTGCTCATAACCTTCTTTATAAATTAATCCCCAGCTCTTCCTAGGTACTAAGATTTTCACGTCATCAAGGCAAAAGGGGCATAAATTACCTAGCGATTCAATCAGGTAGGCAGCTTTTAGAGGAACTACAAAATATCTACCATTGGTTCTTGCGGATTCGAAAATGCTTTTCACTCTATCAAGGTCTCTTATCGGGTGTTCAACAAAAGCCAGACCTCTGGCTTTTGAGATGAATCTGGTAATTTCCTCTTTTACTCTATCTTCACTGTCTATCTCCTGCTTGTCTATTCGCGTGCCCTCGCAGATTAGCCATCTTGGGTTGACTGATTTGGCTTTTTCTACAAACTTTCTACTTAATTGTCTGTTTGAACCATGAAAACGGATATCACCAGTGTAAACTAAATTTCCTTCACTTGTATAAATTATGTATCCACAAGCACCAGGTAAAGAATGATCAACCGGAACCATTTCGATTTCGAGACTGCCGATCTTCAGTTTCTTTTCAGGTTCCATTAAGTGGAAATTTCTTTTATGCAAAAAGTCTTGTTGTTTCTTAGTAACTCGCGAGAAGCTTCCTTTTGTATTTCTATAAAATTTAAAGGCTTCACAAGCTTTAATGTAATCTGAGAATGTATTACTTCCTGTTTCTTCCAAACACTGTAATATGATTTTTGTTTCTTTTGTGCATAAAATTGGTACATCAAATCTTAAGAAATGGATATATTGAGCATGATCAGCATGGGCATGAGTAAGGAGAACAGCATCTATTTCTCGTTCTTCTGGTTGTCTTCCCATGTGTTCGAGATAGTCAGTTCTGTAAATCCCCTTTATGTCAGGTAAAAGACCCAGCTCAAAGAAATCAGTTAAAGCAGAACATTTTCTTGGTTGTAAAAATTCAGAAAAGTATTTAGAGTTTTGATTAAAGCTCATTCCAAAGTCAAGTATGATCCTTGTTCCCTCATGCTCTACAAGAATTTTATTGCCACCGATTTCATTCTTTCCTCCAAGAATATCTATCTGAACCAAATATAATATCCCCTATATAGTTAAGCATGAAAGACTTCCTCCAAATTTACGTTTATATGTATAAATATCTTATCTTTTATATTCAGATAAGACGTTTTTTAGTACATATGGAATTTTATTTAACTACCATAATATCATATTGTTCAGTTTACATTGATAGTTATATAAATTATTAAAGTTCTATTTTTGTTATTTGTAATCTTCTTGCACTTTCTTAATGAGCTTCGAAATAATAGTTCCTTTCGTATAAATTTCACCCAAAATGCTTCTAGAGATGCTTAACATTTTATCTCTTTTCTCAGTCTCTACAAACCCAGCATCTTTTAACTTTTTTATGTGATGACTTAGACGTGAGCGTTCATTATCAAATTGTGGTGTTCCTTTATCTAGTTCCGGTTTTAGCCTTGAAATTAATGTGTCAAGAGAGTTCGTTCTTTCATCTAATTGATTAAGTATTTCCATCTGTTCTCGAGAAATTTCTTTTATAGGAAATATGGGGATTTCCATTATTCCTTTTATTACATATCCCTTTTCATTATTTGATTCTGGTATATCCGTATACACTGTGACTTTGGACACTAGTGAAGCAATATAAGAAGATATTCCAAGATTTCTCATTCCACCTGCAATATTAATTTTTATATCGCTTCCTTTCATTGCCTGCTCTTTTATAATATCTAAAATATCTAGAGTTGCTTGAAAAATATTCTCTCTCGTTACAATTCTTTCTTCAATTTCTATTCCTTTAAACGCTTCTTTTACCTTTGTTACTGCCTGCTGTACTAGCTGTCTTTGATCGTCGCCTTCTACCATAATTAAAATGATTTTATGAACTGGATATTGCCGAATGCTGGCAATTAATTTGTCATATTCATAACCAACTGGTAGAATATGAACTGTTTTTTTCGCTTTTTCCATGAGGATAAAACCAATTCAATTGAATAAATAATTTTTTATTATAAATTATCTTTATTATTGAAATATATTGTCATACTTGAAAGAAAAATTTAAGTATCTTATGTTCGTATTAAATAATGTAGCTAAGTTATTGACAAAGCATCAATTTGACAGGAATGAATCAGCAAAATTCGAATTTACTATCAATGGGTGGGATGCCAAAAAAATCAGCAATTACTTCATTTGGTCTTATTTAAGTCAAAGATGTTCTAACGGGAATTGTCAACAATATCGAGAATATGTTTCTGTTGAATGGTTAGGGCAGGATTGGTTAAAGAACAATTCTAATTCATTTTGTTGGAAAGCTCCACTCCTAAATATTAATTAAAACAGTTAATTAAAATCAAATTATGAAAATAAAGGGGATATCAAATAATGAATCTTGGACTTGATTTAGCATTCTTGATACCAATTGATTTTTGGGACTACATGCGGTACGCTGCCTTATTTGCCGTGCTCGCTACAATCTCAGCAGTATTGAGTTTAATAGATTATAAAGAAACATCTGTAATTCAGATTTTGCTTTCCGTGGTTGGATCGGTTGGTATGATTTATAGCTTGTTTAAAGCATGGTTCGTCGTTCCTTCTGATGGTTCTTTGCAATACCTTGTATTAGCTGGCTTCGTAGCCGTGCTCGCTGTGCTCGCAGGTCTCAATTTCTTATTAAACGCCGAATGCAAGATTGAAGGAACGTCTTCTAATGGGTGCTTCATTAGCTTATTTGGTCTTGCAATTTTCGTCATTATGGCACTCATTTCCGTGTTAAAAGCATGGTTTGTAATCCCTCCCGATGGTTATATGGATTACTTAAGATTCGCAAGTATATGGGGTATATTTGCTTTTCTATGTGCTGTAGGTTTAGCAAGTTTAAAACTTACGCATAACAGTTTCAAAGGTGATTGGCTAATTTTCGTAGGTATAGATTTCTTTTTTTTAATGGAAACGATTTACAGCCTGCAGAAAACGTGGGACGCTATGCCAGACAGTTTAAAACTTGGAATTATGGTAGCCATAGGTATAATTTTCGTTCTTTTTACAGGCGGTGCAGTTGGCGCAGGAACATCTGGACATCAATCAGAGTAATACATTAAAAATCAACGCGATGATGTATTAAAAGTTCCGTATTCAGAATTCAGGCATGATGCAGGGATGAAATTGGAAAGAAAGTTTCTGAATTGAGACGAGAAAACTGATAATGAGGAAGGAAAAATGCCACCGGGAATTATTCACGAAATTATAAACTTTTTTATAGCTTTTCTAATAGCCGCCTTCTTATTTGAACAAAATTATCTCTGGCCAATTCCAGCAAAAGTCTTCTTTGGTCTAGCTATATTGTCTCTACTGTTCTCTCCAGACCTGGATGTAAAGAGTAGACCATTAAACAGATGGGGGATATTTAAAGTCATATGGCTTCCATTTGTTGTAGCTGGACATCGAAGAATACTACATAATCTTGTTTTGGGTCCTTTGATATTATGTTTAGTTCCAGGGATTATTATGTGGGTAAAATTTGAAGATTTATGGGTCGTTACCGGTCTAGCTCTATCAGTAGTAATCCACATCTTGACTGATAGGATAGTAACTGGTGTAAAAAGAGGAATCCCTTTTTGCACCAATTTTCATTAAAACTAAAATATAGCTTGAGCTCATCCAAAAACTCGGTTTTTTAATCAATAAGAGTTTCAGAACGTTTTTTATGATAAGAAACTCAATTGATCGTTCAAAATTCGAGATTTAGAGAATCAAGTTTGAGTTTTAGGATGAGTTCAATAATATGCGGTTAAAGAATACAATTGTTCAAAAAAATTAATTCCGATATATTTTTCAAAATCCATTCTGCTTTCCTGTCATCTCTTCAATCTCAATCTCAATAACGAACAGCCTGTTAACTTTCCATTCTTCAAATTCAAAAGGCCCTTTTTTCCGGAACCCTTTATCAATGGTTTATAACAGGTTCAGGCTCTTCTCTGATACTTTAACTGATATCAGGTCCGGGGACTCCTCAACGCACTGACGCAGATTAAAAAACTCATCTTAAGGATTAGCTTATCGCTTTCTATCTTGGAGAAATCCAGGAAACTTTCTTATACAATAACTAATTTAACCCTTCAGGGGGGACTGCAAGTTGTGAACAACAGCACATCAAAAAGGTCACCATTTCTATTCTTTGTACTGGTTTACGCACTTTCTATTCCACTCTGGGTGCTTAATATCATTTATCCGATTAAGCTTCCAGTGGATAATCTTCCCTTGACCGACATTGTAGCTACTTTTTCCCCAATGGTAGCGGCATGCATCCTTGTTTACCGGGAAGAGAAACTTTTAGGGGTAAAGAATCTGTTGAAAAGAACCTTCGATTATAAGAGGATCAAGAAAAAAGTCTGGTATGTTCCCATCATTTTCTTGATGCCGTTTATCTACGTGCTGGCCTACGTGATAATGCGTCTCGTCGGGCTACCGGTCCCAGCGGTTTGGAACCCGCCTCTTCTGACACCGCTCCTCTTTATTGCGTTCTTTTTAGCCGCTGCAGGTGAAGAACTGGGCTATTCGGGATACGTTACCGATCCTATGCAAGTCCGGTACACCACACTGACAGCCAGTATCATTATTGGGTTGATCCATGGAGTATGGCATTTCCCATCGATGCTTTCAATGGGCATGTCTCCGGGATTGTTTATATGGGGAGGATTTATACTGGCCGTTAGTTTCAGGATTCTGACCGTCTGGCTTTATAACAACACTGGAAAAAGCGTTTTTGCAACCATACTCTTTCATGCCGTGACCAATACCGGAAGGAGCATATTTCCCGGTAGCCGTTCGGTCTTCCAACTGTACGACGGGGCTATCGGCTATGGGCTCATTGCTATTACGGCTGTGATCGTGGTGTTCTTATGGGGACCAGAGACGTTAACCCGAATTAGATATGCTCGCAAAGCGGCGTGAGGCAGGCATTAGGGGAGTGTTGAAGAGATTTGGGCTCTGCGGATTGTGATAGATTGCCCTCTGGATAGACATTGAGCATGAGTCTTCTCTTTATCAACTCCGGACACCAAAATTTCTATAAATTTAATGGTTAAAGATGTTTCCTTTTTCATAAGAATTAGTCACGTAAAATCCGTAATCAGGGTCTGCCTCGCGTCTCTTTCCCTTAGTCTTGAAACCCCTACACCTACAAGCCTTATCTTCTGCCTTCCGATAAACTCGGAAAGAAGCTGCATGGCTGTCCTCTTAATTACGAAGATATCCGAAGTCCAGACTGGGATAGTCTTTGAGCGTGTATACGTAGAGAAATCATCATAACGAACCCTGATTGTTACAACTTTGTAAAGGAATTGGTGCTTTACGAGAGATTTATGCACACTCTCAGCAAGCAGCTCTAAATATCCTGCTATTTTTACAGGATCATTCGTATTTTCCTTAAAAGTACTGCTCCGGCTAATTGATTTTACAGCTCCCTCACTTTCTTTTATTTCACTGAAATCCAGGCCATGTGCCGCCTGTTTTAACCAGAGACCCATCTTCCCGAACCTTTCTGTAAGCCTCTGGATATCACAGTTCGCAAGCTCTTCGACTCTGGTTATTCCCATGAGTTTAAGTGCCTCGGTTGTTTTTTGGCCTATTCCGGGGATTTTTGAAACATCCAGCGGGAAAACAAAATCCTGAACGTTTTCAGGTCTTACAATAGTAAGCCCATCCGGTTTTTGAAACTTTGAAGCAATCTTTGCAATTAACTTATTAGGTCCGACTCCTACCGAACAGGTAATTCTTTCCTGTCTCTTTATTTCGTCCTTTATCCTTAGAGCGCAGAGTGCAGCCTCTTCAAAGCTTTTAATATCCGGTCCCGGAACCAGAAAGGCTTCGTCAATGCTGTACTGCTGGAACTTCCCGGCAAAACCCTTCATTATTTCCATTACGTTATCCGAAACCTGTACATAGAGCCTTATGTTCACAGGCAAAAAGGCAGCATCCGGGCATAGTTTGTAAGCCTGTGATACTGGCATTGCAGAATGAATACCATATTCCCTTGCTTCATATGAGCAGGTACATACGACACCTCGACCTTTTCCTCTCTTCGGGTCGGCGCCTACTACAACTGGAAGCCCTGCCAGTTCAGGCTTTTCTCTGACCTCTACAGAAGCAAAGAAACTATCCATATCCACATGGAGGACAATTTGCTGTTCGTTGCTCTTTGTATGAGGATTGAGCGAGAGCATCAAAGAAATATTTGGTGAAAAAATATAATAACTTGAAGAAAGCTGAGTGAAAGTATTAAACTGATAGACGTATTATTCTTTAATTAGTCCAAATCTATATAAAGAATATAATTATTTTAAATAGAGAGGTAAGTGCCGTGTGTGGAGCATATGGACTGTCGGTAAAAACCATAAAAGATATAATTAACAGGTTTGACCTTGAAATTGAAGATGAAAACGTCGAGGATTTCAAACCGAGATGGAACATTCGGCCAGGACAAAATAATCCAGTCGTGGTCAAAAAGGCGAAAAGTGAGAAAAATCAAATTGAGATGATGCATTGGGGACTGCTACCTCACTTTGCCCGTGATGATCAATACAAACACAAACCGATAAATGCCAGGGCAGAAACAGTCGAAGAATTACCTTCATTCCGCCATCCGTTTCATCGTACCCGTTGCTTAATTCCATTCACAGGCTTTTATGAACCAGATAAAATTCATTTTTCAAAAAACCCATTCCCCTGGCGCTACTTCCAGATGAAAGACCATTCAATTTGCGCCTTTGCTGGTCTATATGATTTCTGGAAAGACAAAAACAGCGGCAAA
Organism: Methanosarcina sp. MSH10X1; assembly: GCF_004099695.1. Classification (GTDB taxonomy): domain Archaea; phylum Halobacteriota; class Methanosarcinia; order Methanosarcinales; family Methanosarcinaceae; genus Methanosarcina. Next base: position 63,361 of record NZ_SCHL01000013.1, read on the forward strand.
GAAATCCATAGCTACACAATCATTACCACAGTACCGAATACAATAGTTGGAAAATATCATGATAGAATGCCTGTTATTCTGGAAAAAGAGGATGAAGACACATGGCTGAATCCTGGCATTGAGGCTCAAAAGCTTCTTCCACTGCTGAAATCGTTCAATTCTGAAAAAATGGAAGAATGGGAAGTCGGAGCCGCAGCAAGAAATCCGATAAACGATTATCCGGAACTTATTGAGCCAGTTAAAAGCAGCAGGCAAGGAACCCTGTTTTAAGTGTTATAAATGTTAGCTTAGCTAAAGACTTATAGATTCTCTTTACCATATTATTGACTAATAACCAGAATACCAATCAGTACTGTATTACTGTATTACTGTATTACTGTATTACTGTATTACTGTATTACTGTATTACTGTATTACTGTATTACTGTATTACATCCAGTACTGTATTATAAGAGGGTAATGGGATCTATAAGAGGTAATGGGATTTATAAGAGGTAATGGGGGATTATGATTATGGCAGTCAATGAGAGAGAAATGAGGATTAAGATAATCAAAGACGGACCGTATCGGGTTACAGGCGGAGTGCCGCTTTTCGAACAGGTAATTGTCGCAGACGACACTGGCCACACCAGAGAATTGATCGATATAAAGGAATACCCTCGGAAGAATGCCTATATCTTATGCCGCTGTGGCTCATCCAAAAACAAGCCCTTCTGTGACGGAACCCACAGCAAGACCGGTTTTGACGGCAGCGAAACAGCCAGCAGAAAGCCTTACCTGGAAAGAGCGGAAACTTTTGAAGGTCCAGATCTGAAACTCACTGATGTGCACGAGCTCTGCGATCATTCCCGTTTTTGCCAGCGGTCAGGCGGAATAAGGAATCTTATGCAAAAATCAGAAGACCCGGAAGCCCGACAGACCGCCATAGAGCAAGCCATGATCTGCCTGTCGGGACGGCTGGTCCTGTGGGACAGGAAGACAGGCAAACCCTTTGAAAAAGAATTTGAACCATCTATTGTACTGGTTCACGACGAACAAAAAGGTTGTGAAGGCCCTCTCTGGGTTCGAGGCGGTATCCCCATTGAATCTGCAGACGGCAGCATGTACGAATCCCGGAATAGAGTAACCCTCTGTCGCTGCGGGAAGTCAGAGAACAAGCCCTACTGTGACGGCAGCCACTGGATGAACAGCCAGCAGAAGCTCGAGTTCAGGAAGAAATGGGGTCTGGAATGAGTGAGTTCGTTGATTCATAGTCGTTGTTAGCTTGCGGAAATAGCAGTCCCGCGCAACAATCAGGAATCCGAAAGCCAGAGTAAAAGCAATTAATGGGCGATTCCGCGATAAAAATAGAAAATTCGAGGGTAGCCTTCTTTATTCCAGCATATCCTCGGACTCCTTCTGACTCTACAGATTCGCGGACTCTTTGAACCTTGTTTGTCGGCTATTTTTTTCCAGTTTTTACACTCTCATGTTTTTGTTCAATTCTTATTATACCATTCATCCCTCGCCTCTACCAGCGCTCTGATATTTGCAAGCGGTGTCCTTGGAGCAATTCCACAGCCTGGGGCGAGGATATCCACGCCTTCTGAAAGACACTGTTTTGCTTCTGCTATTACATCAGCTGGAGTTCCGAAGAGCAGGTTTCGCGAGGGGGAAACATTTCCAATAATCCTTGCCCTCTCTTCTACTGATTCTCTTGCAGCTTTTATGCTTACTTTTTCTTCAATGCTGATGGCATCGAAACCGCACTCCGATAGGGTTCTCAGGGAATGAAAAGTGTCGCCGCAGATGTGAAGAATTTTCGGACCTTTTACTTTCTCGCAGAACCTTTTGTAGCAGGGTTTAACCGAGTTCTCCAGCACTGAAGGCGATACCATTCCTGAGCCTATTATTCCGCCGTCAGGCATACAGACTACATCTGCCCCGTGCTCAAAAAGTGCATTTGCATATTCTATACAGATCTCAGTGCAGGTCTCCATCAGGATATCGAAATAGTCAGGCTTTTTTATTGTCCAGATCAGGCAGTTTTTCATTTCTGCAAGATGGATAAAAACTGTAAGGGGACCTTCCACTCCCGCGATAAGAGGAACCTCACCATCGGTCAGGTCGCCTGTACGGGTTTTGAGGATTTCGGTTGCTCTAAGGACAGTGGGAATTCTCCCTTTTTCAAGCAAGTTTTCCGGAATCTTAAGGTTTTCTGGCCCCTTTGAGAAGGGATGGGTTAAAACCGAAGGCTGGATTTCTTTTGTACCCATCCTTACGCTGCAGCCCATAATTTCGGCAAGCACAGTCAGACAATAGGGATAACGTATAGCTTCAAGCCCTGCGATTTCGTACCCTGCAATGGCGAGGTCTGCCATCTTTTCAGGGTCGGAATGTGCAGCTGGCCAGGCTGCTCCTGTTCTATCCATTAGCTCAACAGTGCCGGTCTGAGTTACAGAGAGGCAGGGAATTTTATCGACAGCTTTTCCCTCAAGAGCATTTATTAACCTTTTTTTCAGGGTTTTCTCCATCTGAAGACCTCCAGGACTAAAATAAGTACGTCGGAAAGTAAACGAACTATAATAAAGACATATAGCAGTACATATTCTATAAATTCAAAATAGTATAAAAATAATAATATTTAAAATGATGACATTTGTTTTTCTTAGATTAAGAGAGAAATATGAAAGGAAAGCTGCAAAGGAAAGCTGCAAAGGAAAGATGTAAGCAAGAATGCGTTAAGTTGATTATAAAAACATAGGTATAAAAAGAAATTAATTTATATTAATAATTAATGGTAAATAAAATAAATAAAAAAAGATAAATAATCCATGCTTCTATTTTATTTGGAAAGGATCTATCTTTCAAAAATAATAAAAACTTTAAATGACAGCATTTTTTCGGGCTACCAGGCCATTATATTTTCCGGCTGATTGTAAAGAATAACTACGGAATCTCAACTTATCGAAGTTAAGGCAGTGCAAACAGAGATTTTGAAGCATTTTCACTCTCAAAGCCTTACAATAGATCAGAGCTACTAATTCATCTATCCGATTATCCGCAGAATTAAGTATGGGAAATGAACCGATGAGACGATTTGATATAAATATGGATTCACTTATAATCAGCAGCCCCGCAGTTATTTTTCTATGTAAATCAACTAAGAACTGGCCTCTTGAACTTATCACTGAAAATATTCGTCAGTTCGGCTATCGGGTTGAAGATTTCACATCCGGAAGAATCCAGTACCTTGACATTATTCACCCGAATGACCTTGAGAAAGTGAGTTCGGAAATAGCCAGATGTTTGAAAGACGGATGTGCAGAACTGGCGCAGGAATATAGAATACTGACAGCCTCAGGGGAAATCCGCTGGGTTGAGGTAAAACTGGGTATCCGGAGAGATGAAAACGGATCCGTGAGTCATTACCAGGGAGTCCTTTGCGATGCCACCCAGCGCAAAACGGCAGAAGAGTCAATGCAAAAAACCCTGGAAAAAAAGAATGAACTGGAAAATATCATAAAAAGTAGCCCGGTATTTGTCTTTTTGTGCAATCCGGAAGAATACTGGCCTGTTGAATTCGTTTCTGAAAATATCATAACACTGGGATATACCCCGGAAGATTTCACCTCCGGGAAAGTACGCTTTGAAGACCTGATACATCCGGAAGACCGTGAAAGAATTCGCTCGGAAGTGGCAAGATTTTCAAGGGAAGGATATAAGGATTGCACCTAGGAGTACCGGATCCTGACAAAATCGGGAAAAGTGCGATATATAGATGACAGAACCCTAATAAAAAGAAACGAGAGCGGAGAAATAGTCAATTATCAGGGCATTATCCTGGATATTACCGAACGTAAACTGGCCGAGGAGATGATCCGGGGACAGAACCGGGTGCTGGAAAAGCTGGCCTCGGGAGCACCCCTGGATGAGATACTTCTGCTTCTTGTCCGGAATGTGGAAAATACCCGACCTGGCTCAGTATGTTCTGTCATGCTGCTTGACCGGGAGAAAAAGCACCTCTTTTATTGCGTTGCTCCCGAACTTCCTTCTTATTATGTAAACAGAACTAACGGAATCGAGATAGGCTTTGGAACTGCATCTTTTGGAACGGCAGCATACATAAAAAAGAGGATTACGGTAGATAATATAATGGAACACCCCTACTGGACCGAATACCGGGAGCTGGCCTCGGACGTAGGGCTGAAAGCTTGCTGGTCGGAACCCATAATTTCATCCTCCGGTGAAATCCTGGGCGTTTTTTCCATGTACTACGGCGAAGTGCACAGGCCTGAAAAAGAAGACCTTGATTTTATGAAGACAAATGCTCAGCTTGCAGCTATTGCAGTCGAGCATAAGATAGCCGAGGAGACCCTTAAAGAATCCGAGCACAAGTTTAGAACGGTCTTCAACAATATCAATGACCAGCTATATATCCGCGAGCCTGAAGGGACAAGCTACATGGATGTGAACCAGGCAGTGGTAGACCGGCTGGATTATGGCAAGGAAGACATCCTGAAAATGGAAGCTGAAGAGATCATCCCTTCAGAATACTGGGACTCGGTTCGGGAAAATCTAAAAAAGATCCAGAGCGAAGGTTCCCGGATTTATAAGGCCGGGGCTGTCTGCAAGGACGGCACTGTCGTCCCTCTCGAAGTGAGTGCCAGGATCATTGATTACGATGGCAAAAAAACCATTCTTTCGGTTGCCAGGGACATTACGGAGCGGAAAAAAGCCGAAGCCGCACAGAAACTTAACGAAGCACGGTTAGAAGCTCTGGTAAAACTCAATCAGATGACTGGAGCCTCTTTAAAAGAGATTACGGACTTTGCAAGGGAAGAAGCAGTCAGGCTTACGGGAAGCAAACTCGGATATCTAGCATTTATGGATGCCTACGAGACCTCCCTGATTATGCACTCCTGGTCAAAAAGTGCCATGGAAGAGTGTACCATTGAAGACAAACGTTTCATTTATCCCATAAAAACCACAGGGCTATGGGGAGAAGCAGTCAGGCAGCGCAGTCCCATTATTACAAACGATTATACAGCTCCGAGTTCCCTGAAAAATGGATATCCTGAAAATCACGTGCGACTGACAAGGCACATGAACGTACCTATATTTGACGGAGACAGGATTGTTGCTGTTGCAGGGGTAGGAAACAAGGACGAACCATACGACGAATCTGACCTCCGCCAGCTTACTCTGCTTATGCAGGGAATGTGGCAGCTTATCCAGAGAAAGCAGCTGGAAGATGCCCTGAAGACCTATTCCGAAGACCTTTCAAAAGCCAATGACGAGCTAAGGTCTCTTAACAGGATAAAAGCGGAGTTTGTGACTGAAAACCTTCCCGATCTCAAATTTGACTTCAGTAAGCTCATAGATTACGAAACCTGGGAAGCAATTGATGACCAGCAGCAGAAAGCTATAGATTCGGTTATTACAAGTTCGGATCGATTGAGGCACATGGTGGATTCGCTACTTTATATGAGTCTGGAACAGGCAGGAAAGATTGAATATTCTTTCGGTGAAGTTGAGCTCAAGAAAATCATTTCAGACGCCTATCTCAATCTGGTTCTCCTGATCGATGAGAAAGCTTTGAATTTCAAAAGTGAACTGCCCTATAGCCTGCCCTCTATCAGGGGAGATAAGAACAAGCTGACAGAACTTTTTACAACCCTTATCAGTAATGCTATCAAATTCGCACCGCAGGGTGGGAGTCTGGAAGTAAAAGCTACCGAAGAAGAAGAAAATATCCACATTACCGTAAAAGACAGCGGAACAGGTATTCAGAAAAGGCTTATCCCTCATATCTTTCACAGGATCTACCAGGTAGATGACTCCCTCACTCGCAGGTACCAGGGTCTTGAATCGGGATTCTATATTTGCAAGAATATTGTAAACGCCCATGAAGGTGAAATTTGGGTAGAAAGTGAGGAAGGCTCAGGTACCAGAATGCATGTAAGGCTTCCAAAAAGATCCCTGAAACAAGAAGCGTAATTGGAACAGAGCTTTAATTTATTAAATGACGTGGCTGGAGATTTACTATGAAATTGGAAATGTTGGGTACGCTTTTCCTCTCGGACAAAAGGAAGGATCTTCTTCTGTTATTGATGGAGGAACCCAGAAATATAGATGAAATAAAAAATATCCTTAATGTGACCTCAAGTGCGATCATGACCCAGATTAAGATTCTAATCAGTCAGGGACTTATCATCCATGAAGATGATCTTTATAAACTTTCGGACATCGGGAAAGTGATCGTTAAGAAAATGAAGCCGCTGCTGAATACCCTGGGGGTCTTTTCGGAGAATATGGATTACTGGGAAAACCACAACATAAGTGCAATTCCTGTCAGCCTTCTTGACAGAATTGATGATCTGGGAAGCTGTGAATTTGTCGAGCCTGACCTTGACCGTATGTACGAGATTCCTCAGAAAATTGAGGAGAAACTTGTCTCTTCAGTCCATGTCATGGAAGTCTCTTCTTATTTCAACCCTGCTTACCCCTCAACCTACGTCGAACTAATTAAAAAAGGAACTGAAGTATCCCTGGTCGTCACAAAGCCCGTGTTTGAAAGGCTAAAAAAGGAATATACCACATCTCTCAGCGAGTACCTGACAAAGGATAACGCGAGAATCTTTGTCTGCGATTGCCCTGTACGGTTAGCTTCAAGTGTGGTTACGGACCACTTTATGGCTCTTTCCCTCTTTTATAAGAACGGGATATACCACAACCATGCAATGATGAGCCTTGAGAAAACCGCTCTGAAATGGGGAGAAGATCTCTTTTTGCATTATATGAGAAACTCAAAAGAGATAACGGAAATTGAATGCGAAAACGACTGAAACGAAATACGGAAAAACCCTCGAAGATACTTACGACATATTTAATGAAGCGTGTAATGATAATATACAAAACGTGCGAATACTCCAGCCTTATTTCTTAATCTTTACCAGTTTCCAATTAAATTCTTAATCAATTTACAGTTTAAGCTGCAGTAAGCAAATTTTGAGAGCTACTTGAGAACCTTGACTTTAAAGTTGCCCAGAATTCACGTTCTTATCTCCGGTGCTTATGCATTTCAGTTCCTGACCTTATTCGAAACAAAGCTGGCAGAATAACCTTTAATTTATTTTTCAGTTGACAGAATAGCCCCGGATCTTTTCAAGTGCCGGGATATTATGATCTCTTCTAATTTTGAAATTTTATCTTGAAGATACACCTGAGCTAATCAAAGGCTTTGATCAGATAAGAGCCATTGATCCGGTAAAGGTCCTGCGTGAAATCAGGCAAATCCGTAGAATTATGTGGTATTATAAGATCCGGAGGGGTTAACAAAATCCAGAGATCCTGCAGGATCAGGCAAACTTATAATATTAGCATAATTCATCGAATTAAGCATCAGAAGAGATGTTAACCGCGTTAATCTGATTTGTGAGTTTATGTTATATGTTTTAGAGTTAATGTAAGCCTGTGTAAGTTAACAGTTATACAGGAACTTACTGGAGGAGTGAGTTTCTGATCTGACTGCTTACTCTTATTAAGGGAATAACCGCAAAATATGTTGGAAGTATTTTTATGGCAGCAGATATCTTAAACCAATTAGCGGAAGCTGTCGTCGACGGAGACGACGACCTCGCGGAAGAACTGGCACAACAGTTACTGGACGAAGGCACTGTTGATCCCTACAACGCAATCGTAAACGGACTGGCTAGAGGTATGGCGATTGTAAGTGATCAGTACGAAAAAGGAGAAGCCTTTGTACCTCACCTGCTCCTGGCTTCAGGAGCAATGTATGCAGGCATGGATATCCTCACTCCCGCAATGAAAACTGAAGGGGGAGGTGTGCGGTCTGTAGGCATAATAGGAACAATTGAGGGAGATGTGCACGATATAGGGAAGAACCTCGTAAAAACTATGCTCAGTGCCGGAGGGTTCGAGATGATTGATCTGGGCGCAGATGTTCCTATTGAGAAATTTATCGAAGCTGTAAAAGAGCACAAAGCCGATCTTATCTCAATGAGCGCCCTGATGACCACAACTATGACCAATATGGCAAAAGTAGTCGAGATTCTTCAGGAAGAAGGTGTCCGCGACTCTCTTAAAATCATGGTCGGAGGAGCTCCTGTCTCGGAAGAATTTGCCACAGTAATCGGGGCAGATTCCACTCATCCTGATGCGATGCATGCAAGCGCCTGGGCGTCCGAAGCCGTAAAGGAGCTTGATCCAAGGGACACGAGATGGAGCGAGGAGAGAATCAACCTCGGGAAAATCAAGTACAGAGAAATACTCGCAAAGAGAACAGTTTCCGATAAGGTCGATATCGGACTTGAGACTGCGAACCTGATTAAAGAGGAATTTGAAAGCGTTGGCGTGAAGAGCAAGGAGGAAATGACCCATATCGACAGGACAGTATCTGCGATGTCCGACAAGAAGGTCGATCGCCTGCCTGTCTACCCACTTGCCTGTGGCGTGCTAAGGAAATTTGCCGGAGTAAACTACAGGGATTATGCCACAAAGGCAGAAGCCTTCACCGAGAGCGCTTTCCTCGGGTGCAAGTACCTTGACCTCGATATGTTCGTGGGCCTTGCCGACCTTTCAGCTACCTCCGCAGATTTTGGATGTAAAATCAAATATCCTGAAGATGACACTCCATCCTCCGAAGGGCACATCAAGGACTACGAAAAGATCGAAGTCCCTGAACTTAAGGAAGGCACCCGCGGCTATGAACTTGTTATGGCTTCAAAACAGGCAAAGGAAAAACTCAACAGGGAACTCAATACTCCCTTTGTCGGTTTCCACGAAGGTCCCCTGCTCACTCTCACCCAGCTAATGGGCGCAGACCGCGTGCTAATGGACATGAAGACACAGCCGGATGTTGTTCTTGAGGCAGTCCAGAAATGTTCGGACTACATCTGCCAGCTTTCCGAACTTTTCTTCAACGAAGGGGCCTGCGATGCTCTCTGTATCGATAACCTCTGGTCAAACAACGTAATCATGAGCGAGGAAGACTACTGGAAGTTTGACGGAAAGTTTGTCTATGACCAGCACATTCCGATTTTCAAGCAGTACAACCAGCCCTACATCATCCACAACTGTGCTGACGCCGTGCACTTTGAGACACAGATCCGGAAGTTCGGAACAGCCCTCTACAGCTATGCCTACTATGAGAAATCCAGGGATAAAGGGTCCCAGAACTATGCTGACCTCATCCCCAGGTACGGAGATATCTGCTGTATGATGGGAGAAGTCAACCCTGTCGAATTCATGGACGGCTCGGCAGCCGGTGTACAGAAGGTAAAGGACGATACAAAGACCCTGCTTGAAAATGTGCTACCCGTGCTTAAGGAGAATGGGCTGCAGTCCAAGTATGTGTTGTCTACAGGCTGTGAAGTCCCGCCAGGCGGCCCGCTGACCACTGTGCAGGCAATGGTGGATACTGTAAAGGAACTCGGCCCTGAACTTCAGAAAAAGATTATGGGGTGAGATAACCTTTCCCCACTTCAATTTAAAATAAAAGATTGAGGGCAATCCCTGGATCTCAACTGTAAAGTCTTAAAAACAGAAACTGAAAAAAGTTGACACATGAATAAAAGTAAGTTTGAACCTCCACCAGGAGTGTATTCACTCCTTTTTCCCTAAACTTTCAGAAAAACACCTATACCACCTCTAAAGAATTGTATGGCATAGACCTCCATTTAAGAAGAAACGAATTTACCCCCAAAAACAAGCAGAAGTTACCCGAAAAACAAGCAGAAGTTACCCGAAAAACGTAATTGCAGCATCTATTACCTGATAAACAGTATCTATACCGAAAGAAGGAATAAAACAGCACTGGAAAAGCGAGAGATGTATTAAAACCTCAAAGCAAAAAAATACCCCAAAGAAAAGAGATAAACCCCTAAATCGTAAAATAAACTGTCAAATAATGGAAAACCTCTGAGAAGGCCAAAAAGAAAAGAAAGTTGAAAGGGTGGGGTTTCTCCACCCTTTTTATTATGAAACCGATGCAGATTGTGAATCTTTTTTAAAAAGGTTTATGCTTTTCAGGACCAGAACTGGGATATTCTCTGTTTGAAGAAACAGAATCATCCGGGAAAGCGAGGATAAAGCGTCAGATCAGGAAAACAGGAGAAAATCAGCTATAGAGCTTGCACAGGAGGAATACAATGTATCTGGGACTGGGTATTGATACGGGAGGGACTTATACCGATGCTGCTATCATGGATATGTCAAATGGAACCATTATCGAGTCAAATAAAGCACTTACAACTTATCCTGACCTTATAAGAGGCATAAAGAATTCAATTGAAGGACTGGGTCCCAGGTACCTTAAAAGCATAAAATTCGTCTCGGTTTCGACTACGCTTGCTACCAATACAACACTTGAGGGCAAGGGCTATCCTGCAGGTTTAATCCTCATAGGGCATACCATTCCCAAAAAGCTTGTCAGCCGTTACGTGATATCGATTCAGGGAGGGCATGATTCCAATGGAAATGAAATTGCTTCCCTTGAAGATTTAGAAACTGTAAGGGAGTTTGTAAGACAGGTAAAGAATAAAGTAGCTGCTTTTGCAGTATCCGGATATTTCGGAGTCCGAAATCCTGAGCATGAACTTAAGGTAAAGCAAGTAGTCCAGGAAATGACCGGCCTGCCCGTAGTCTGCGGGCACGAACTCTCCATGAGCCTGGGAGCTTATGAAAGAGCTGTAACCGCGCTCCTTAATGCTGAACTTATTCCTGTCAGCAAGCAGTTTATCAACTCCATTCAGACTGTAATGCATGAGAAAGAAATTAAGGGCACCCTGATGATGATGAAATGCGACGGGTCGCTGGTTCGCATAGAAGAAGCCCTGCAAAAGCCTGTAGAATCGATCTTTTCCGGGCCTGCAGCAAGCCTTGTAGGAGCTGCCCACCTGACCGGCCTCGATAACTGTGTGACAATCGACGTAGGAGGCACAAGCACTGATATTTCCATGATTTCAGGAGGAGTCCCCGAGATTAGCAGTTCAGGAGCAAAGGTAGGAGGCTGGAAAACCATGGTAAAAGCGATCAGGATGGAAACCTCGGCTCTTGGGGGAGACAGCTTGGTCTGGATTCGAAGAAAAGCCTACCTCGGGCCTGCAAGAGTGATTCCTCTCTGCCTGGCAGCGTCAGAATTTCCCGGCCTCTTGGAAAAGCTGGGGAAAATCGATACTCCGAATGAACGCATAATGGATGAGATTATACAGCCGACATCGTTTTTCATCAGGAACGGTATGGACTCTCCTGAACTTCTGGTAGGAGAGCTCGTAGAGGATGAAAAGGTAATTCTTAAACATCTCGGGACAGAGCCTCGCTCCATATCCGAGCTCTCGGAACTAACAGGGAAACATCCACTGATGTTTACAGGCACCCTGAAAAACCTGATAAGAAAGAGGCATGTGAGCCAGATAGGGTTTACTCCTACCGATGCTCTTCATGTGCTTGGGGAATACCTCAAATGGAATGAAAAAGCTTCCATGCTAGGAGCAAGCATTCTCGGAAAAGCCCTGAAAAAAGGAGCAGAAGAGTTTTCAGCGCATATTAAAGCCGAGGTAGTAAAAAGGTTCACCCTGGAGCTTGTGTCTTTCTTTGCAAATGACGTGAAAAAAGAGGATCTCGCAAAACTGATTGAAAACGAAGCCTTCCTGAAATTCCATATAAAAGTCCCTGTAGTGCTCGTAGGAGCCCCTGTAAGAGCTTACCTGAAGGAGATTAATCAGGCTATAGATGCGGATATCCGGATTCCTGCATTCCATGAAGTCGGAAATGCCGTGGGAGCCCTCGCAGGAAAAATAATCCACAGGACCGAAGTTCTTATTCGTCCCACAGCTACAGGAGGAGAAGAGTATTCTGTTTTCTCGGAGCTCGGGAAAGAAGTTTTTGAAGATTACAGCGAAGCCCTTGATTACGGTCTCAGGCTCAGCCGCAGGCTGGTTTCGGAGTATATGGACGGGTACGGCCTGGAAATGGACAATGTCGATTTCAATCTAAGGCAGAATGACGTGGGAAGTGCAGGAAAAATCCCTCTGGAAACCCGCCTTGTCGGAACTGGCGTAGGGACAACCGGGAAACTTATCTGAAAATAAATTCTCAAAAAAGGCACTTTCAGAGCAGGATTTTCAAAGCAGGATCATTCAGAGCAGAAACTCTAAAAAGGAGTTTAAAAGCGTAAATCCTCTTAACAGAGAGTCTACAACCCAGATTTTCAAAACTCATTTAATCGGGGAAAAAAGATGGCAAGCGAATTACACACAGCTTATCCTGAGAGCCAGGACGGAATGGCAAAACTTGCGCGGACAGTCAGGGAGAAAATCCTTATTGATGAGCCTGTAAAAGCAGACGGGCTGATCGACCAGCTTGAGCGGGCAGCGACTGAAATCGATGATTTGCTTGGTTCGTCCTTTGGACCAAGAGGCATGAACAAGATAATAGTGAACCCTGTCGGGGATA
>NZ_SCHL01000014.1 GCF_004099695.1 Methanosarcina sp. MSH10X1
ATAAGCACAACTACTTTGGGCTCATCAATTCTGTACACAAGACCAGGAAACTGCTCAGGCTCGTATTCGATATTTTCAAGTCCAAGCCCTATTGCAATTGCATTAAGGTTCAAAATAGTATGCAGGTCTGCGGAAGCAACAATATTCTGGACAGTAATCTGGGGGTTTTCTATGGTTTTAATCCCTATACTGTTCAGCTTTTTCGCCAAATTACCCACAACTGTGTGTACATCGGCGACATTTTTCGTCCCTGTACAGACAACCTTGCCGGAAGTAAAGACCAGGAATGCAGCTTTAGGATCTGAAACCCTGTAAACGAGCCCGGGGAACTTCTGCTTGTTGTACTCGGCTCCTTCGAACTCGGATTCGATAACAGTTAAGTCGAATTCTTCAGCGAGTTTGGTGGATGCAACCACATTTTCGATCTTGATGCTAGATTCGCTCATTAGTCTACCCTCAGCATATAAAGCAAGTCAGTTACCTTATTTCCAGAAAAATGGTATATAATTAATAAATTGAGGGTTCTTATAAAAGCCCCATATTGTCGAGCTGCTGGCGGACGACTTCTACGCCTCTCTCGCAATCTTCAGGGGTCTTGCCACCTGTAACTACCAGTTTTCCGGAGCTGAAGATAAGCACAACTACTTTGGGCTCATCAATTCTGTACACAAGACCAGGAAACTGCTCAGGCTCGTATTCGATATTTTCAAGTCCAAGCCCTATTGCAATTGCATTAAGGTTCAAAATAGTATGCAGGTCTGCGGAAGCAACAATATTCTGGACAGTAATCTGGGGGTTTTCTATGGTTTTAATCCCTATACTGTTCAGCTTTTTCGCCATATTGCCTATAACGGTATGTACATCGGCAACGTTTTTTGCCCCTGTACAGACAACCTTGCCGGAAGTAAAGACCAGGAATGCAGCTTTAGGATCTGAAACCCTGTAAACGAGCCCAGGGAACTTCTGCTTGTTGTACTCGGCTCCTTCGAACTCGGATTCGATAACAGTTAAGTCGAATTCTTCAGCGAGTTTAGTAGATGCAACCACATTTTCGATCTTGATGCTAGATTCGCTCATTAGTCAACCCTCAGTATATAAAGCAAAAGTAATATCCTCTAACCAGTATATAAAGCTATAGTTAAATACCTCGCATACTATATAAATACTTTATATATAGAATATAAATGCGACAGAAAAACTTAAATTCAAGGCGCCCGTAATTAAAAACAAATTAGTAAAGATAGGGACGAGTTGAGCCTCATTCATGCACCTGAGTTCTCAAACTTTTTAAGACCTTCAAGAATAGAATCATATTTAGCACAAACTCTTCTGATAAGATCACCCTCAATGTTGCGGTGCGTGGGTATCAGGATCTGGGCACCCTTTTCGATTCTAACCCCACTTTTTGAAGTCCCGTAATCAGGTGCAATAAGGATCCCTTCTGCGGAAATTCCGAGGGAGAGATCATTTATGATTCTTGAAACCATTTCAGTTGCCGGTTTTACCTTCTTCCCGATAAGGACAGCGGAAGAAACGTATTTTCCCCTGATCTCCCTAATTTTCTTGATACTATTTTCCACGGATTTGAGGTCAACCTCATCGGGAAGTTCTTCGGCAAGTAAACCGAGCGCATCTATAAGGTCTTCAAAAGTTGTCGAATGCATTTCAAGGATTTCTCCATCGCAATACTGCCGTACAGAATCAGAATAACCTGCCGAGATCACGACTACATCTGCCTCAAGCAGACGGGAAATTTCCTCCTTTGAAGGCGAGTAGGCATTGGCTACGAAATATTCCCTGATTCCGCACATGTTCATGAGAGATTCATACATGGGAGTCACGGCAATAGTCTTCTTTCCTATCCAGAGGTTGATCTCGCTTTGCCCGCTCTGGGATCTCAGAAGTTCAAGGATTTTCTCTTTTATGGCTTTCGGGTCATTTCTTTTAAGCCCGAAATAATCGGCAAAAAGAGAAGTTGTGGAGAGCTGTCTGCTTCTTCCGCAGGGCACAGACTCTACAAAGCCTCGCTCTATAAGCTCTTTTATATGGTCATACGCTCCACTTCCCCTCATATCAATAAGGTCAGACTGGAGAAGGGGCTGATGATAGGCAATCATGGAAAGAGTGCGGAGTTTCGGGGCTGAAAGCTCTTTTGGGGCAACTTCCCGCATAAGTTCGGAGTATTCGGGCTTTACCTGCATGACGTACCGCTCTCCAAGATCAAGGATTTCGATTCCTGATCCGCGAGAAGAATATGCCTCTGTCAATTCCTGCACTGCCGAAATAACGGCTTTTTTAGATTTTCCCGTGATTTTGGCAAGCTTTTCGAGGCTTACTGCCCTGCCAGCAGCAAAAAGTGCGGCTTCGATAATCTCAAGCTCACTCATTAATCTCATCTCCAGAAAAGAATAAAATTGTTATTTAATCAGGCTAATTGGTACTAGGTGCTGACGAATCTTTAATTAGGATTTTGAAATTTCAGCTTTTAATTCCAACCTCATCTCATGGAAAGGGGAAGGGTTACCTTCTGTGGAAAATCCGGATTTCTCTCCAGGATAGATATACAATTCCTCGAAGAGTTCGTCCTGGAAAAGCCAGATTTTCCTGTTTGAAGCAAGAAAAAGAAGAGAAAGATAATCCATAATCCTGTCTTCGCTTGCTTCAATGAGACTGGAAAACCCCACCACAGGCTGCTTCGTAAATAGTTCGGCAAGCTTTGCCCATATCAGGGCCAGGCGCGAACTAATGGCTTCTTCATGTGCAATCCCAAGGACATCTCCTGTAGTGAGCTGGGGGCGAAGGTCGGATTCCTTTGAAACCTGGCTGGCCTTTTTTTCGTTTTTCCGGGAGAGGCTTTTTTCAGCTTTTTTAAGTTCAAGGATCAGTTCATTGAATGTTACCGGCCTTGTGGAAATCCGTCGGACAGGAAGCTTCGGAATGGGGAATTTTTCAGGTTCAGGGAAATCGGGATCGTCAGGAAAATCCGATTCAAATTCATCAAGCCCTTTCTCCTCTACATCGAGGATTACTGAGGATTTCATACGTAGGAGAATTGCAGAATAAAGAAGTGTCCTTGAGGAAATTCTCAGGTCCATCTGCTTGAGCTCCTCCACCCTTTCCAGAAAACTGTCAGTGAGCAGTACGATATCTATGTCCCAGGGATCGATCTTTTCGCCACGCGCAAGTTCGACAAGTATGCCAAGGGGTTCGCAGGTCTCAAATTCCGAAACATCAAGCAGGTCCCAATCAATCCCAAAACATGAAAGAGTTGCTGGCAAACCATAAGTTTCGGGGTCAGCAAAGAGAGAGTCATTTCCCCCGGATTCGGTAACCATGCGAGCCTGAAGTCGCGGGACTTCAAGTGTTGCCCCCGCGTTATCCATAAGTTCAGCCATTTAGCTTCACCCCAGTAATGCTCGTGAGATTGTTTTCCTGCATAGTGACCCCTATTGTCCGTGCTGCAGCCTGAATCATCGGTTTTCTTAAAGAAACGACAATAAACTGGACTTTCGATCCAGAGGTTTTAACACGCCTTGAGACCCTCTCCACATTCCAGCCATCCAGGAACATATCAATCTCGTCAAAAGCATAGAAAGGAGCAGGACGGTATTGCTGGATCGCGAAAATGAAAGCAAGCGCGGTAAGGCTTTTCTCTCCTCCGGACATGGCTTCGATCCGCTGGAGAGTCTTTTCCTTTGGCTGGGCCCTGAGAGTCATCCCTCCTGCAAAAGGATCATCAGGATCTTCCAGTAAGAGCTCGCCCATGCCGTCGGAAAGCTCATGGAAAATCTCCCTGAAATTAGCATTAATGCTTGTATAGGCTTCCATAAAGGCATCTCGTTTTAACTGCTCATACTGGTCGATACGCTCAAGTAGCTGCTCTCTTTCGGTAAAAAGAGTATCACGTTTTCCCTGTAAATCCGAAAGCCTGAATCCGACCTCATTATACTCATCAATTGCTCGCATGTTTACAGGCTCAAGCCGCCTCAGGGCTTCATCAATTGCCTGAATCCTCATATAAACGGTGTCGTAACTCGGAACCTCGTCAGCCTCTTCTATGCCTCTTCTCATAATTTCTTCAACGAATTGTTTTTCCTGGTCAAAAAGCGCATTTTTCGTAGCTGTGAGCGTCAGCACCTGCTGCCTTGCTTTTTCAAGGGTGGTTGAGGCAATACTTACTCTGCGCTTAACAGTACTGTATTCGGCCTGGAAATTTTCCCGTTCTTTCTGGAGTCCTACGAGCTCATCCGAAAGTTCAAGCTCCCTTGCTTTCTTTTCCTCGAGTTTTTCCTCGAATTCCTTTATTTTCATTTTCAAAGAATTAACTTTCTCAAGTCTTGAAGTTTTCTTTTCATCAAGTTCCCGGATAAGTTCCTTGGCTTCGGCAATTTTCTGTTCGGCATATTCTTTCTCAAGCTGCAGGGCGTTCAGGGTGGCTTCAGTGTCCCGAATTCGGCCGTCAAGCCGGCGGAGTTCCTCGTCAACAAACTCGATTTTTCTGTTGATTTCAGGCAGAGGAGAATCAGCAAGCTTTGCTTCAAGTCCGGAGATCTGAACCTCAAGTTCGGATATAACTTTCTCCTTGCCCGCCTTTTCCGCAATTACCTTATCCATTTCATCCCTGAGTTCAGTTTTGGATTCCTCGATTGCTTTAAGGTCAGCCTGTCTGGCTTCAAGAAGTTCAGCAAGTTTTGCTTCTCTGCCTGCAATTTCCTCAAGCTGGCGCTCCTTTAGAGAGATAGTAGCCTCACAGTCCCGGGTTTTCCGGCTTAACTCGAAGAGATGGCTTTCAATGCTGTCCTGTTTGTTTATGGCCGCATTCCGGCTTGCATCGAGAGACCTGATCTCCTCTGCAAGTTCAAGGAGTTTATCTTTTTCCACAGCCGCAAAAGAAATTCCCGATTTAGAAGAAATCGACCCTCCTACCATTGCTCCGCTCTTTTCCAGAAGTTCACCTTCAAGGGTAACCATCCTTGCCTTTCCCATGAGGCGGCGAGCACTTGCAAGGTTTTCCATAACAAGGGTATCCTGGAAAACATACCAGAAAGCAGGTTCAAAGTCAGGATCGAATTCAATAAGGTCAATTGCGTACCCTATTACTCCGTTTTCATAACTCAGGTTTTCAAGCCGTCTCGATTCTCTCATTTTGTTGAGGGGAAGGAAGGTGGCTCTCCCTCCTTTTCTGCGCTTCAGGTATTCGATTGCTTCGGCAGCATCGGCGTCCGTATCCACAACAATCGCCTGCATCCTGTTTCCTGCTGCAATCTCAAGAGCTGTTGAGTACTGCCTGTCCACCTTCCCAAGCTGGGCAATTGTCCCATGAATTCCGAAAAGGTCTTCCTGCCTTGCAGCTCCTATTATCATTTCCACAGACCTTGAGTAGCCTCCTCCCTGTTCTGAGGCCCTTACCCTTGCCTCCGTAATTGCATATTCCTGCTGGAGGGTGTGAAGCCTGCTCTCAAGTTTCCTGATATCTTCCTTTATCCTGAAATGGCTGCTTTCAATATCATCACGGTCCCGAATAAGAGATTCGAGATTCTCGGAAAGCTTATCAAGCTCGTATCTGACGGAAAGCGTATCACTGTCAGAAGTAGCAACCGCAGTTTCAGCATCCCTGATCTGGTTTTCGATCTCCCTGAGTTCCGAAGACTTTCTTCTGAGGGTATCGAGAAGCCGGTCCTCGGTTCGGATGAGCTCGTTTTTCTCGTTTTTTACATCCTCAAGGTTTTTTCTGGCAGCCATGAGCTCATCCCGTGTAGCAGCAAATTTTGCGTCCACATCCGCAATCCTGCTCTGAAGCAGCATACGTTCGGTTTTGCGCTCGGAAAGCTCTGAGTAGATGCTGTCCTTTCTCACGTTCTCGGCTTCGATTTTCTCTTCGAGTTCCCTGATCTTGCCCTTGGTGGAATCAATTTCTACAAAAGCTTTTCTACGCCTTGAGTCTGCCTCTTCAAGTTCGGATTCCGTAATCTCGATACTGTCTACGCAGCGAGAAATTTCTCCCCTGGTTTCCTCAATTTCCCTTTTGACCTGAAGCTGTTCATCCTCTCCTTTCTTCCTGATTTCAATGGAAAGCTTTTCAAGCGCTTCCTCAAGAGCCTGAAGTTCCTTAACTCTGTCATTCAGGATGACCTGGACTTTTTCAAGGTGTTCTTCCTTACCTGCAAGTTCCCTGTCAATATTCTGCAGTTCAGCCCTTGCATCCTTGAGTTTGGAAAGGAGAACGTATCCCTCAAATCTTACTTTTTCAACCTTAAGCGCCTGGTATTTTAAGGCCTGATCGCGTTCCCCTGCCAGTTTTCCCAGCTGGGTGCGCACTTCTTCAAGGATTATATCCACACGTTCGACTTGCTGCCTTACGACCTCAAGCTCTCCAAGTGCCTTTTGCTTGCGTTCGTCAAATTCTGCAACCCCTGCAATTTCATCGATTATTTTTCTTCTTTCCACAGAGGTCATGGAAATAATCTGTGTAACATCACCCTGCATAACGACATTGTACCCTTCGGGCGTTACTCCGGCTTTTGCAAGCTGGGAATGAATTTCTCCAAGGCTTACGGCTTTCCCATTGAAATAAAAATAGCTATAATACCCGCTTTTAGTCCGCCGAACCTTTCTTGAGATTTCAATCTCATCAAGCTCCATAGGTAACTTGCGGTCAGAATTGTCAAAACGAATCGTAACCTGGGCGAAATCAGGTTTTTTCGCCGCGTCGCCATTGTAAATAAGATCAGTAAGTTTTTCAGCCCGAAGAGTCCTTGAACTGGTAAGCCCGAGGGCAAAGAGAATCCCGTCTATTATGTTAGACTTTCCACTCCCGTTCGGGCCGGAAATCGTGGTAAAGTCATTATAAAAGGAAATCTTTACTTTTTTTCCGAAGGACTTAAAATTAACAAATTCAATCTCTTTTATATACACAGAATGCCTCTGTAGTTTTACGTTTTTGAGAAAGTTTCTGCTCTTTTAAGCCTTATTTAGCCCGAGAAGTTTTCCGACTGCATGTTATAAGCTCAGCGTCTTCTTTTTCCCGAACATCGATTGACTCTTCTATGAAATGCTTTTTCGTGGTCCTCTCGGCTATTATGTATTCACACTTATAGTCATCTTCAGGTTGGGTATTTATAGGGCTCGCTTTAAAAGTTGAAGGCTGCCTGTGAGGGAGTGAAGATCCTGAAGACTGCTGCCTGGGTTCCATTCTGATTGACGGCTGCTGTCTGGCAGGTTCTCTAATCGACGGTTGCTGTCTCAAAGTACCTTTAAGCCGTCTTTTATCCCCGCTTTCTGCAATAATATACTCACATTTCGCTTCTACTTCTTCTCTGTCAAGCTCTGCTGGCTCGACCTCTCTGAGTTTCAGCTGAACCTTTGTACCTGTACCTGGGAGGGAGGCAGGTGCTTCCCTGAACTCGCCCAATCGGTATGCCGGGTTTTCTTTTCGGTTTTCAGGTTTTTGCCTGGGCTTTCTGGAAAGAGGTGGAAGGTCCAGAGGGTCATCAGGAATGGCAAGAGCAATAGAAGGCGGGACAACAGAAGGTGGAGTTGCTGAAGTGGTCTTTTTCGCATCCTCCAGCTGTTTTGTAAGATTTCCTATCTGGGTTTCCAGTTTCTTTATAAGCATTTTCTGGTCAAGCAGTTCACGGACAAGCCCATCCTGAATGCCTGTAATTTCCCTCAGTTTTCGGTCAGCTGCTCCCGAGTTGTTTTCTCCGGAAACTTTCAATTCCATTCTTAATTCATTGAGGATTGAAGCCTTAAGTAAGGCAGGGTTGGGAATTCCCATTAACTCTGTCCTGATTTCGGAAAGAACAAGATCCTTGATAGAGTCCTGATCGGAAACGTTTTCCATTTCGGCCCGCAGTTCATTGAGAACCGAAACCTTAATCGATTTCTTGAGAGTCTCGAGCTCCTCATAGGTTATCGACAGTCGCCTTTTAAGCGGTGTATTATGCACGTCCCTCTGTCCAGTTCTCATTAAAATACCTCATATAGTAAATTCGGGTTCCGATTTTCTGATCGCCTGAAGTTTTCTGGGGGGCAAGGCAGATCAGCCAATTATAATTAAACTGATTAGATCATAAGAATTTAAATAATATGTATAAAGTACATGTAATCTTACTTTAAATATATATGGTAATCGATAGTATTTTTCCGGTCTTACAGGACTCTCACTTAAATAAGAATAAAATATTTTTACTGATCTTTGCGGAAATATTCGGTGGAAATCGAGTCGAGAAAAGGAGAAAGGATATAAAGGAATTTTGAGGGACTGAAAAACTTTTTTAGGAGAAAAAGGAGAATAAATCGGAAAAATTCCTCGGATAAATAGTTTTCGATGTGTTTTTATAAGAACGACAAATAAAAACTGAGGCATGTCTAGCGTCCTGAGTAACTGAATGGGAATAACGATCAAATTCTGAGTAAGACTCAGGGTGGGATTCGGAAAAAAAGCTCGCAATGTTACAAAATAGGGGAATGAAACCCAAGCTTAACTTTAAAATGGAAGAAGTTAAAAGGTTGGATTTCAGCAGGGGGAATAATTTTTAAGAGAAGTGTTAATTAATGGATGAAAAAGAATCCTTGAAATCGAGCAGCACACTCTCCCTTGATTGAACTTTGGAGGATGTACAATCCATTTCCGCAGCAGTTTCGTCAACAACGGAACCATGAGTTCCGGTACTTTCAAGGAAAAAATGAACCTCATCAAGTTCAGGCTCGCGGAAATGATCCATCTCAATTATATCCATAATAACACTCAACACGTTTTTGTGCAAGTGATTGGTAATTCGGGTCATCGGAGATAAACACGATGTACCAAATATTAATAATTTGCGGTAAAAGCAGAATACTCTGGAAAAGAAAGAAACAAGCTTATTAATATATAAATGTTATGCTTGAGGTATAGAAACCTGGCTTCCGCAAAATGATCCTCAAAGGCGAGAAAGGAAAATACCCGTTCCTTGATGTCGGGAAAAACAAGAAAATACGTAACGCTATAGAGAAAAGCGGAAAGGTAAGTTAAAGGAAAGAAGGTCCGAAAATTCGAATCAGAATACCGACGCCAAGCGCCAGAAAGATAGTAAAGGAGACTATCAGAGCCGTATCCCTTATTCCGAGTTCATGTTTCAATACTGCAATCGTTGCCACGCAGGGTACGTAAATGGTTGTAATTACAGCAAACTGGTACATCTGAACAGGTGTTAGTACAGCTGCAAAATTTGCTGTGCCTGCAAGTACGGCAAGGATCTGAAGAGCCATTTCTTTTCGTAGAATTCCGAAAACCAGGGCTGTTGCCGCAAAAGCCGGAAGGCCCAGCAGTCCCACGGATATGGGTTCTACAAAATCCTGAAAGATCGAAAGGAGACCCAGGGCATCGGCAATCCCGAGAAAGGCGCTTCCGACAAGCAGAAGCGGGAAAGCAATGTAAAAAAACTCCCGGCTTTTCATCCAGGTTTTCCTGATAGTAGATTTCAGCTCAGGTCTTCTCAGAGGAGTCATTTCCATGATAAAACCACTTCTCTGACCTGGCAGACTCTTTCCCAGAATCCAGCCCACGCTGACAATGATGATGACTTCCAGAATATAGATTGAGACTGCAGCCCAGAAGCCTACGAAAGTCCCCACAAGTCCCAGGATAATAACGGTTCTTGCAGAACAGGGAATGAGAGATATAAGGATGGAAGCTATTCTTTTTTCCCGCCTTGTACCAAGGGCATGCACTGCCATAATTGCCGGGACATTGCAGCCAAAGCCAAGAACCAGCGGGATTACGGCTCTTCCGTGAAGCCCAAGCTTATGCGTGAGATTGTCCAGCAGAAAAGCTGCCCTGGTAAGGTAGCCTGAATCCTCGAATATAGAGAGAATGGCATAAAACACTGCAATATAAGGAATTGCAATGGCAAATCCGGCTTCTACTCCCCGAAGAGAGTACACGATCAGGTTTCTCAGGACAAGCGGCATATCTGAAGTTACAGCTTCGGCAGGCTGGATTACGTAAGGCTCAAAGACCTCATTCACGATCCAGGTTTCAAGGAAACCTCCTACTCTGAATACAAGAAGAAAAGTGAGAAGTAGCGCAGACACAAGCACTGCAATTCCGAAGTTAGGGGAGGTAAGGATGGCATCTATCCTTTCTCTTAAGCTTTTTTTAGGCTCGAACCTTGAAACTACGCTGTCTACGATATATCCGGCTTCCCCATAGAGGTCTCTTGCAACCGTATCAGGCACCGAAATTCCATGTTCCATCTCCAGGTTCTGTCTTAGCCGCCTGGCAGAGGAGAGCAGAGCGTTAGCCTCAGGCGGCATACAGCAGAGTTCTACAAATTCGGCGTCATTCAGCAGAGCTGCTGTTTTTACGCTTGGGGGAGTACTGGGAAAAGCGTAGTCCAGGCTGGAGAAAGCCTGCCGGATCCACGGACTATATCCTACCCTGTGATGTTCCTGATTCTTACCCCGTTCTGCAAGGGCTACGAGCATTACATCGTCGAGTCCTATCCCCCAAGTGGCAACCGTCGGCACTACAGGCAAACCAAGCATTTCAGAGAGACTGTCCGCGTCAACGAGAATCCCGAGGTCTGCAGCCAAATCTACCTGATTTAACGCAATAACCATAGGGATATCAAGTTCCAGAAGTTGCAGGGTCAGGTACAGATTTCTCTCAAGCCTGCTCGCATCCAGGACATTGACGATGATATCCGGCCGGTCCTCAATTAGAAATCTCTTGGTTACTTTCTCATCCTCGTTTGTGGTGCCAAGGGAATAAATGCCTGGCAGATCAACAACTTCAATAGTTTTCCCCCGAGCCTTTACAATTCCTCGTTTAAGTGCAACTGTTGTGCCAGGATAATTCGAAACCTCAACACCTACCCCAGTGAGCCTGCTAAAGAAGACGCTTTTTCCAACGCTTGGGTTCCCTATGAAAGCAATCGTCATATCGTAGGGGTTTTTGCTGTTATCTTCACTCTTAGAAGTGCAGCATGAGCTGGAAATTTCTATCACGTCTCCTGCTATTCGGCTTCATGCCAGTTTTATGCCTTCTCTGCGCCTTTAAACGCTTTTACTTTTAGGAGATACGAAAATTTTCTTTGCAACATCTCTACCAAGAGCAATCTCCGACCCTACTGCTATAACCGAGATACAGCCCTGTTTCTGCTTGCGCCTTACTTCAATATCTTCTCCGGTAAGAATACCAAGGGATATCAGGCGCTCCTTTGTTTCCCTGGGAAGGGTTACCCGGGCGACTTTGCCTGAACTTCCCTCTTCCATTTCATCGAGCGGGACGAATTTCTCCTCTCGCCGGATATTATTTTTGTCAATATTGATAGGATTCCCGTCAGGGCAATATTCGGGATTTCCGAGAAATTCATAGAGCCTTTCAAGTACGGCATCAGATACTGCGTGCTCAAGTTCACAGGCTTCTTTATGAGCTTCTTTCCTGTCGAAATCCAGGACGTCAACCAGGAAAGTTTCAAGCACCTGGTGTTTCCTTTTTATCCTGATAGCCTGTTCAGTTCCTTTTTCTGTCAATTCGACTCCCTGATAAGGTGTATACTCTACAAGTCCTGAAGAATATAATTTTTTTATCATTTCCGTCACGCTAGGCGGAGATACATTGAGTTCTTCAGAGATCTGTTTGGTCTTTGCAGGACCCTGATTCTTTCTAATGAGGTAGAGAATAGTTTCAAGATATTCTTCAAATCGATCGATGTGCATTAATATCATCCCGCCAACACATGCCTGACTTCAGACCAGATAATTAGGATAACCTAAAAAACGTAACCGCCTGAATAAATAATTTTTGATTTCTGACTATTTACATATATTTTAAATACTACAAATCGAAATCCTGTGGATTCTAATTTAAATTCTTGCAAACGGAAAAAATAGAAAAATAAGATTTCGGAAGCAATTCAGGGATTAATTGATTTAAGGACAGCAATTTCGTTACAGTCCGGAAACTTGGGACATCTCAGACAGCCTGACCAGATTTTCCTGGGAAGGCTGTTCTTGTCCACAATCTTAAAGCCCAGGGTTTCGAAAAATTCGGGCACGTAAGTAAGTGCAAAAACTTCCTTCATACCAAGGCTTTCAGCATCTTCAACGCAGGCGGAGACAAGTTTTGTGCCTATTCCTTTCCTTGCACACACGGGATTCACGGCAAGGGCAAGTATCTCTGCAAGGTCTTCCCATACAATATGCAAAGCACAGCAGCCCACAACCTCTCCGTCAATCTCGCAGACGTAATAATCCCTGATATTCTCGTATATCTCACTCAATGAACGAGCGAGCATTAGCTCTTCCTTCGAATAGGTATTGATGATCTGCTTCATTACAACAACGTCATCTACCCTGGCTTTCCTGATCAATTCGTGTTTCCTCTGAGGTGGCATTTTATTTTTCTAATAGAATGGACTGCACTGCCTTATGATATATAAAATTATACCGTGTATTGCATAGAATTACTCGCTCTCCAGATAAGAAATTTTCCATAGTTTACACGAATTTATCCTGTGATTCAGGAAAATCCGGTCTTTCTCTGAGACGGTAGAGCATCTAGAAAGCATTAAAACCCGAAAGTAGACGTTTATCCGGATAAGACTAACAAAAACAGGTTAAAGGAAATTAGCGGGCGCGAAGGGATTTGAACCCCCGATTTACAGCTTAGGAGGCTGCCGCCATATCCGGGCTAGGCCACGCGCCCATGAAACGATTCACTGAGAAATACAATCTAGCATCTGCCTGTTGAATTTGCATTTCAGGTGACGTATCCATAATACCGGCATAGGATATATATCAAATTATCGCTCCGGAAAGAAAATGTACACATTCAAAATAAGAATTGATTTTTCAGGAAAGTTTTAAATCCAATGTAAACCATTGCTTGTAGGTAGGTTAACAATACCTTAGATCTTCAATTGCTATCTTTCATGATCTGGAAACTGAGTTTATAGAGTTCTAACTTTATAGAGTTATCATTGTAAGGCTGACAGGATTACTACAGCTCCCGATCTCGATTACATTTCAGCCTATCATTCAATTTCGATCTTCATCAGGTTACCTGAGTCTCCATCAATTAGATTCAACCTATATTAGTTAGTTTAAGTCTCATCAATTAGATTCAACCTATATTAGTTAGTTTAAGTCTTCATCAATTAGATTCAACCTATATTAGCTAGTTTAAGTCTCCATCAATTAGATTCTTTTATACTAGCTGTTTTAAATCTCTGCCTTTACTTTAGCCTTTACAATGCACCGTATTATCTTGTCTGCCAACTTCGGGGTATAAAAAACTCTGAACATCTGAAAAAAGCGAGAAAATTTAGAAAAATTAAAAAACCGGGAAAAATTGATAAGAGGAAAAAAGTGTGCATATAAAAAACGACGATTCCCACTCCAACCACACTTCTGAGCTCAGGATGATGGTTTTCGCATCCCTTTTTGCAGCCCTGACTGCGGCAGGAGCATATATACAGGTTCCTGTACCTTTCTCCCCTGTCCCTGTCACACTACAGGTTTTCTTTGTCCTGCTTGCCGGAAGCATGTTGAAAAGCAAATGGGGAGGGCTGAGCATGATAGTCTATACCCTGCTTGGCATAGCAGGGCTTCCTGTATTTGCAGGAGGCAGCTCCGGAATGGGAGTGCTCCTCGGACCAACAGGAGGGTATGTAATCGGCTTCATCCTGGCAGCTTATATTATAGGAAAGCTTTCCGAGAAAGTCGAAAATACCGGCAGGCCCGGTTTCTTTATTAATGCGCTTAACATGAGCGCAGGAGTCCTCGTTATTTATGCCTGCGGGTTTACTCAATTGATGTTTATGGCTGAGGTCGGCCCTGGAACGGCACTTGCTTTCGGTGTCATTCCGTTTCTGCCGGGAGAAATCATAAAAACGGCAGTTGCGGCATATATTGCTTCAACCCATGAGCTCTAAAATTACTTCAGTTTTAATTTTTCCTGCAAAAGGGACTGAAGTTAAAGGAAGAATCAATTCTCCAGAAATTTAAAATGAAGAAATAAAATTTCGATTAAACATGATCAGGCTTGAAAAAGTAAGTTACAGTTATCCTGATGGTACCCCTGCGCTTGAGAATATAAACCTGACTATAAAAAAAGGGGAATTTGTAGGAGTAATCGGGAAAAACGGCAGTGGAAAATCCACACTTGCCCTTCAACTCAGCGGACTCCTGAAACCCGGGACCGGCAGGGTAGTGATAAGAGGAATGGATACCCGTGATCCTTCAAGACTTCAGGGAATCCGGAAGTTCGTAGGTGTCGTGTTCCAGAATCCTGAAACTCAATTTGTGGGGAGGACAGTCGAAGAAGACCTGGCTTTCGGTCCCGAGAATCTATGCCTTCCTCCTGTAGAGATCAGAAGATGCGTGGATATGGCGCTTGCCGAAACCGAACTTGAGAAATACAGGCATCGTTCTCCAAAAACGCTTAGTGGAGGACAGGGACAGTGCGCAGCCCTGGCAGGAATTCTTGCAATGAGGCCTGAATGCCTTATCTTTGATGAGGTAGCTTCCATGCTTGACCCGGAATCCGGAATAGCTGTTCTAGAAACCATAAAAAAGCTGCATAAAAAAGGAAAAACCATTGTATATATTACTCACAACCTGGAAGAACTTCATGATGCAGATAGAATCCTTGTTATGGAAAAAGGGAAAATAAAGATTGAAGGAGATCCTGAGAGCGTTTTTTCCGACGTTTTTCTCCAGGACCTCGGGCTTCCCCTGCCTTCCCTGATCGAGCTTGCCGCGAACCTGAAAACACACGGGGTGATAATTCCCTGGGAAAGTACCACTTCCCCGCAGAACTTCGCAGAGGAAATATGCCGATTATTCTTGAGAACGTAAGTTTCTCCTATTCCAGAAAGACCCCTCTTGAAACGCCTGCTTTAAGAGAGATTAGCCTGCGAATAGAGAAAGGAGAGTTCGTGGGAATACTGGGAGAGAAAGGCGCTGGAAAATCTACCCTTACAAAACTTTTCAATGGGCTTTTGAGGCCGGAAGCCGGAACCGTCCGCATAGATGGGCTTGATCCTTCCTCAAAAGAAGCAAAAAGGAGGATAGGGATGGTTTTTCAACAGGCTGCGGATCAGCTCTTTTGTAGAACCGTGTATGAAGAGATAGCTTTCGGGCTTCTGAACTTCGGGTACTCGAAAAGAGAAGCCGAGGAAAGAATATATGAGGCAATTGATTCTGTTTGTCTTGACCAGGCCGCACTTTCTCGAGACCCTTTCAGCCTGAGCGGAGGAGAAATGCAGAGAGTTGCCCTTGCAAGTGCCCTTGCCCTCAGACCGGATTACCTGGTACTTGACGAGCCCATAACAGGGCTTGACCCGGCTGGGAAAAAGGAGATTCTCGACACCCTAAGAAAGATAAAAAATATGGGGACTGCGGTTATAACGGTTACCCATAATCTTAAGGGGTTTTTCCCCTTGCTGGAAAGAGTCGTGCTCATAAAAGAGGGAAGAATAACCTTCCAGGGCAGCCGGGAAAGTTACCTTGAGAAAGGGTGCGTGCCACTTCCGCCTATAGCCTCCATGATGAAAGAACTTAGAGAAAGAGGAATACCGGTAAACCCCGCAGCATTTACGGTTGAAGATGCTCTTGAAGAGATCCTGAGAGTGAAATCTGCCTTTGAAAAAGGAAGCAGCCTAACTGCAACCGAGGGGAATTAAAAGGGAGAAGCGCCGGAAAAGCTCCTGAAAAATGCTTTATAAGTAAAAAACGCGAGAGAGTATGAAGGAACCTGTCTTCAGTTACGTGCCCGGGACTTCCCTTCTTCACAGGTTTGACCCCAGGATAAAAATTGCAGCAGTAATGCTGCTTGGAATTCTTACTTTCAGAATTGAGAATTTTGAAGGAATAGCGGCGCTTTTCGCGTTTTTCTTTGCCCTTGCTTCACTCTCAGGGCTGCCGATGAAAATGTTTTTCAGAGCAATAAAGCCTATGATGCTGTTTATAACTTTCATTTTTCTTGCACAGCTGCTCTTCACCGACGGAAAAGTTCTTGTTTCGTACTGGATCCTGCAGCCGAGTCTGGAAGGGCTGGAGACTGGGTTGAAACTTGCTGCCCGATTTATACTCCTTTTGCTTTTTGCAGCCCTCCTGACAGCCAGTACCAATCCGTCAGCGATTACTTGCGGAATAGAGAGGATGCTAAGACCTTTACCCCTGCGCTGGCTGGGGATCACCTCTTTTGAGCTTGCTACGATGATGAACATCTCTATAGCGTTTCTTCCCCTTCTATTCGAAAGAGTTGAGAGGACAAAAGCGGCTCAGGCTGCAAGAGGAATGGATTTCGTAAAAAATCCTTTTCGTTCAGTCCCTGCCCTTGCAATTCCCCTGCTAAGAGGTGTAATCAGGGATGCCGAAGAGCTTGCCCTCGCAATGGAGAGCAGGGGTTACCAGGGAAGCAGGCGGACCTCAATGCATGAGCTTTCCATACAAAAAAACGATTGGAAAGCTCTCTTTGTCCTTGCAGTTTTTTTTATCTTTGTACTGTTTCTCTGAAAGGCACAAAAAAATTTAAAGTAGGTGTGAAATTCCGGCGACTTCCCCGATTACCACAAGTTTAAGAAGATATAAATACATGAACAACTGTTCATTTGTTCATGCAAGAAAAATGTGAAAGAGTAGACTCAAAGCAGACAGCAGATCTGCTACAAAATATTCCTGACTCAGACACCATCACAAAGATGGCTGCGGTTTTTCAGGCGCTCCAATCCGATACCCGCCTTAAGATCCTTTTCCTGTTAAGGCAGAAAGAAATGTGCGTCTGCGAGCTTGAGCAGGCACTTGATGTCACCCAATCCGCAGTTTCACACAGCCTTCGCACTCTCAGGCAGCTTGACCTTGTGCGTGTCAGAAGGGAAGGAAAATTTACGATTTATTATATTGCAGATGAGCATGTCCGCACACTTATTGAGATGTGCCTTGAGCATGTGGAGGAAAAAGCATGAATTTAGAACTCCTCAATCCCATCCTGGTATCCTTTTCAGGCATTCTCCTCGCATCCTGGGAAATCTTCATAGAGGCGGCTCCCTACCTTATTTTCGGCTTTGGAATTGCAGGCCTTCTCAATGTCCTGGTGCCTGACCAAAAGATTGTGAATTACCTTGGAACATCGGCAGGAAGAGTCCGTTCTGTCGTCAATGCCTCCCTTGCAGGTCTCCCCCTACCTCTGTGCTCCTGCGGAGTAATACCCGCAGCAATGTCGATAAGAAAAAGGGGAGCAAACCGGGGCGCAACCCTTTCCTTTCTTATCTCTACCCCGGAAACCGGAGTAGATTCGATAGCAGTTACTTACGCTCTTCTGGACCCTCTGATGGCAATTTTTCGCCCGCTTGCTGCCTTAATGACTGCTATCCTTGCAGGGCTTGCAGACAACTTTTTGATAGGAGAAAGCCCGGAAAGGAAGAATAGCAAAAAAGAAAATCCCGGAAAGAAAGCAGGAGTTCTTGCAGTCTCAACTTTGATAGGGGCTTCTGTACAGGGAAAAACATGCAACTCTCCCTCATGCGGTACCTCTTCCTGCAGTTGCAATAAGCCAGCTAGTTCGGATAATGGAAAACCCAATCCACTACCCACTCCGGGTAAGGATATAGGAATAAAGCCTTCAGGGTCAAAACCCCTAGAAATCAGTAATAAACCTGAAAGCGCCAGGAAACTTGCCCTCTCAAATCCAGACCTCCAGAAAAACACTTCTTCATGCGGTTGCGAAAGCTGTGGGTGCGAAGAGGAAGGGTCCGGAACAGGCGAAAAAAGCAAAGAGTCAGCAAAAGCCAGGTTGATTAAAGGGGTAAAATACGCTTACATCGAGCTGCCAGGGGAAATTTCCAAATGGATGCTTATAGGGATCCTGTTTGCAGGAGTGATTTCATACGCAGTCCCAGAAAGCCTTATCCAGAGTTATCTGGGCGGCGGCTTCGGGTCAATGCTGGTCATGCTTCTGGTGGGAATTCCTCTTTATATCTGCGCTACAGCCTCTACTCCGCTTGCCGCAAGTCTCGTAGCCAAAGGAATGAGTCCGGGTACTGCTTTTGTTTTCCTTCTTGCAGGTCCGGCAACCAATGCAGCAACCATAACTATGGTTGCCCGATTCCTGGGAAAACGCTCGGCAGCCCTTTATCTGGGAGTGATTTCCCTCTGTGCCCTGGGGGCAGGCTTCCTGCTGGATTGGTTCTACCTGAAACTTGGGATCAACGCAGTCGCAACTGTGGGCACTGCAAAAGAACTGCTTCCTGAAGACCTGAAACTTGGTTTTGCGATTCTGCTTCTGCCTCTGATGTTATATGGAATATTCCGCAGTAAAAAAGGCTGCAGCTGCTCGGAATGTCACTGAGATAGAAGCAAGAAGGTAAAAAATAGTAAAGAGGATAAAAAAGGTACCAGCATAATATAAATCCTCAAAAATAGAATAATCATTATGCAGGAAAATCCCGAATCTCAAGAAAAAAAGGTAACTAAGGGAAGTTTTTTTGAAGTACCAGGGATAGCTAAAGCCGAATCTGAAAGGGGAACGAGTACGAAACCTCAGGGAAAAACCGATGTGACCCGTGGGAGTGGCGAGCCCCTGCAAAGAGAAGAACCGAAAAAGAGCGAATTCAAATCTCAAGGAGAACCTGAAGCCGGCTATAAAAAGGAATCATGGGAAAAGCCTGAAGAGATGGAAGAAAAAGTAGCCGCAGGAAGTCAAACGTTAGAAGAAAGAAAGGTTCCTGATGAGAGTGAGTTCAAGGCTCCTGGAGAAATTGAAACCGGCTATAAAGAGAAGTCCTGGACAAAGCCTAAAGATATGGAAGAGAGAGTCATTATAGAACCTGGGGAGAAAAGAGAAGAGGAAGCAGCTAGAGAGACCAGAGAAAAAGTCAGGGAAGAAGCAAGGGAAGCGGGAGAAGAAGCAAGGGAAGAAAAGCGCACTGCCTCTGCCATGAAGAAGCGCCTGACTAGAAGCAAGAAAGATCGAATGCTTTTTGGAGTCTGCGGCGGGCTGGGGGAGTACTTTGGCATTGACCCTACATTCATAAGGCTTGCTTTTGCAGCTCTTGCTTTGCACGGAATTGGCATTTTCCTGTATATTCTTCTGGCAATACTTATGCCCTCGGGAGAAAGATTTGAAATGGTCCCCAGCACTCAGGGCAGCGGCATCCGGCGATGAAGCCTAACCATATCTGGAAAAAACAAAGGACTAAGCCGGAGTTTTTAGCATTTCCGGCAAATTATTTTTCTTAATTTTTGTGTTCAGTTCTGTTTCATAGTCTTTCCCGGTTCTTCATTTCCTGGCATCCAGACCTTATTTTTGACATATAAAGTGCTGGGATAAAAAGTTTTGAGGTAAAAACTGCGCATGCTCTGGTAAAGTTATAGTTGTACCTGAAGACTCTCTGCCGCATAAAGGGTTAAGTGAAAAAGAGGCACTAATAGGGAATATTGAGTTTAGCAGAAGAAGGATAGATATAAAAAATTAAAATTAGTTCCTCAGGTCATCAGAAATAGTAAAGAATTAAGCGGGCTCGAAGGGATTTGAACCCCCGACGTCTGGGTTAGAAGCCCAGCGCTATATCCTGGCTAAGCCACGAGCCCTGTTTGCTTTTCCTACTGCGGAATACGAAATGAGCGTTTTAGCATAAAAGCTTTTTGTATGAACCTGATAATCTGAGCCGCAAAGCACTTAAAATATTTAGGTAGAAGCGGAATTATAATATATATTCAGTATATATCCGCTATATTTAGCGTTTCATTTAAGAGTTGCAGTATGGAAAACTTCCCCTGAGGCTTTGAGTTCCATCAAGAACCCTGCAAATGACTCGCATACTGTAAATAAATGAGAAAAGCGAGTAGCCTATTCAGGTTTGCAAATTATAGATTCTATTCGCTTAAAATATTAAGAATAGAGGTAAATAAAGCATTAAGATTGCAGAGGAATGTTCGCAAATGAGTGAATTACTGATTTATCTGAATGGGAATTTTGTTCCCAAATCCGAAGCCAAAGTTTCGGTCTATGACCATGGTTTTCTTTATGGTGACGGCGTTTTTGAAGGAATAAGGGCATACAACGGGCGTGTCTTTAAGTTAAAAGAGCACGTTGACAGGCTTTACGACTCCGCAAAAGCAATCGCAATGGATATCCCCCTCACAAAAGAAGAAATGGCTGAGATAATTCTTGAGACTCTCAGGAAAAATAACCTCAGAGATGCATACATCCGTCCTATTGTCTCAAGAGGAATCGGAGATTTAGGGCTTGATCCCCGCAAGTGTGAGAAACCCAGCGTGATTGTCATAGCCCAGGGCTGGGGAGCCATGTATGGCGACCTGTATGAAGTCGGGCTCACGGGAGTCAGTGTTTGTGTCCGGAGAAATGCGCCTGACGCCCTATCACCGAATATCAAATCCCTGAACTACCTGAACAATATCCTTGCAAAGATCGAAGCCAACGAAAAAGGAGGAGACGAAGCTATCTTCCTCGACCAGAATGGTTTTGTCTGCGAGGGTTCGGGTGATAACATCTTTATAGTCAAGAACAACCAGGTCTTTACTCCTTTCACGATCAGCAACCTGAAAGGAATTACCCGAGCTACAGCCATAGAACTTCTGGATGAAATGGGATATAAGACCATTGAAGCCAATCTGGGTTTATTTGACCTTTACACAGCAGACGAGATCTTCGTTACCGGAACCGCAGCCGAATCCGCTCCCCTGACCAGACTTGACGGAAGGCTCATAGGCACAGGCAAGCCCGGACCATTTACAAAGAAGATGGTTGAAGCTTTTGAGAAAATAACCCAGAATACGGGTACACCCATTTATAAATAAACCGACCCGAAGAAACAGATTGAACAGAAGAGGCAATTAAATCAAGCGGGACTCCCCCGCCCTGACTCTTTTTGATTGACTTTCCGGAGCAGTTTTTAGCTTTACCTGACCTCATTTTGAGTTCTATATGGCTCCTTTTTAAGCCCCTTCTAAGCTTTTTATTCAAGCCTTTATCCGATTTTCATTTTAGCTTTTTTTGACCTTTCGTTAAAGTCTCTATCTGGCTCATTCTTGAGTTTCTTTTTAGCTTCGGTCAGGTACTCTCTTAACCTGCCTGCCTTAAGATCTGTCTGAGGGAAAAAGTAGGTATAAAACATATCTGGAAAAATGCTATTAAACTAAAAACTCATCTGAGGTCAATAGACTCAGGATCGGATCTTTATGAAGCGCAAGGAATTTCGGAAACTTATCTCTGTGGAGAAAGCACGGGAAATAATAAACAGCCTGCAGGTTCTTCCCGGAAAGGAAGGTCTGGCTCTTGGAAACGCTTACGGCAAAATCCTTGCAGAGGATATTGTCGCCGAAATCAATGTGCCTCCCTTTGCAAGAGCGATAATGGACGGGTATGCCGTAAGAGCAGAGGATACTTATGCCTGCAGCGAGACCGAGCCGACAGGGCTAAAGATGCTGGGGAATATTCCAGCAGGTTCGGGTGCCAGATTCACAATTTCGGCAGGGGAAGCTGTGGAGATCGCAACTGGAGCCCCTATCCCTGAAGGGGCAGATTCTGTAGTTATGGTTGAATACAGTTCTGAGGAAAACGGAACTGTATTCATCTACAGGCCCGTAACTGTAGGGGAGAATATAATGAAATCCGGCTCGGACATCCTGAAAGGAGAGCGGGTGCTCAGGGCAGGACGAAAACTCGGAACCCGAGAAATCGGGGTGCTTGCTTCGGTCGGAAAAAACGAGATTCCTGTCCTTAAACTGCAGGTCGGGATAATCTCTACAGGAGATGAGCTCGTGCGTCCAGGGGAAAAACTAGCTCCGGGGCAGGTCTACGATGCAAATTCCTACACCTTATGTGCCGGGGTGCAGGAGTGTGGAGCCTCCCCCTTGCTCTACGGGATTGTAAAAGATGATGAAACAGTTATGAGGAGGGCACTTGAAACCGCGGTTTCGGAATGTGCACTGATCCTGACCTCAGGTAGCACTTCATCAGGAGCCGGAGATGTAATGTACCGTCTGATCGACGAAATCGGAGAGACTCTTGCCCACGGAATTAATATAAAACCCGGAAAACCCGTAGTTATCGGCATAACAAAAGGCGTGCCGGTTATAGGACTGCCCGGAAACCCGACATCCGCGCTAATCATTTTTAACGAGTTTGTGGCTCCGTTACTCAGGAAAGCCATTGGAGCCGGAACCGAACTTAAAAAAGTAGAAAACGGGATTATGGGAACCGGTTTCCGTTCCGAAGGAAGGCAGCAGCTTCTTCCTGTAGGCCTGATCAGGGGAAGGGTTTATCCCGCAGATAGGGGTTCGGGAGCCATAACTTCGCTTTCCGGAGCAGACGGCTTTATCGAAATTCCATCAAATACTGAATTTGTTGATGCAGGAACCCCTGTAGAAGTGACCCTTTTCGGGGAAGTCGAAAAACCCGATCTTCTGCTAGCAGGTGGCTTCTGCCCTGGTCTTGACCTGCTTGAGGACCTTAGTGGGCTTCGTTTCAGAACTCTTTATACCGGCTCAAGCGGAGGTTTCAGCGCAATTGCCGCAACTACCGCTGACATTGCAGGAGTGAATATGCCGTCAAGGGATTCAAGGAGGCAGGAAGGAATCCGGT
Source organism: Methanosarcina sp. MSH10X1 (assembly GCF_004099695.1). GTDB lineage: Archaea > Halobacteriota > Methanosarcinia > Methanosarcinales > Methanosarcinaceae > Methanosarcina. Next base: position 22,598 of record NZ_SCHL01000014.1, read on the forward strand.
ATAATATCCCTACAATCGAGAATATGGGGCTCTCAAGCATTGTGCTTGTGAAAGGATACAGGCGGGAAGTCGGATTGATTCTGAGGCAGAACATCTCGATTTCCGGACTTTCGGATCTTCCAGGAAGACGCTTGATCAACCGGAACCTTGGTTCAGGAACAAGAGCTCTTCTAGACCTCAAGGTTGCAGAACTTGCAGCTGAAAAAGGAGTTGGCAAAAAGGAGTTTACGGATTCTATTCCCGGATATACATCCGGAGCAAAATCAGAGGCAGCTATCTGTGAAGCAGTCGCCTCAGGAAAGGCTGAAGCAGGTGTAGGAATAAGGAACTGTGCCGGAAAAGCTGGTCTCCGATTTATAAAATTTGCAGAGGAAGAGTACGATTTCCTGATAAGGAAAGAAATGCTGGAAACTCCCGAAATCCGCAAATTTCTGGAAATTCTCAACTCCAAAGAGTTTGCTTCAAAGCTTCCTGAAGGGCTGCAAGTATATGAAAGAACAGGAGAAATAATCTTTTTTGAATAAAAGAGATTATCTCCGTAAAACAGAAGAAAGCCCCTTTGAATAAGCCGCGGGAAAAAAATGTTTATCGGGAACAGGTGTCAATAAGCTTTAAATATTATTATAATTATTATGAGATATAAATGATCTGATTATCCGTATCATTTAGACCAGACAAATAAAACCATTTGTTTTTGCAAAAACCGTTGGGCCCCAACCCTTTTGCAAAAAGGCTTGACCGAAAACGGCGTAATTAAACGAAAAGGCGCAAGGTTTCAGAGACTGTTGGGCCAATTTATCACGCCGTTACGATGTTTTCGATAAAACCCTTTTTTAAAGGTTTTTGATCAAACTTTTTTCAAAAAAAGTTTGCGATCAAACGCTTTTGAAAAGGCTTGTGATAAAACATTCCATAGGTATATATATTGCATTCAACTATTCAGAATAAAATATCCAGATACGGATCTGTTTTAGATCAAAAAAGGTTTGTGGAGACCGTTTGGATGCGGTTTCTTTTTCAAGCAACAATGAAAATCATTTCTTCAGTCCCTAAATCGGCAGGTTCCAGATGAGCAGCATACAGGAGCAAATACAGGAAATCGAAGACGAAATCCGAAAGACCCAGTACAATAAGGCAACTTCCCACCACATAGGACGCCTCAAAGCCAAGATAGCTCGGCTTCGAGACGAGGTGGAAAAGAAAGCTTCGGCAAAAGGAGGGGGAGATGGGTACTCGGTCAGAAAATCAGGAGATGGAACTGTAACCCTTGTAGGTTTTCCATCAGTAGGGAAATCCACGCTTCTGAACAAGATCACGGGTGCCAAGTCCGCAGTAGGAGCATATGAGTTTACTACCCTTACAGTTGTGCCAGGTGTGCTTGAGCACAAAGGAGCAACAATCCAGTTCCTTGACGTGCCAGGGCTTGTAAAAGGTGCGTCATCAGGACGTGGGCGTGGAAAAGAGGTCATGTCGGTTATCAGGAACTCAGATATGGTTATATTTTTGCTCGATGTTTTCCAGCCCAAACATTACGAAGTACTCATGGACGAACTTTACCAGGCTGGCATACGCGTAGACGAAGAGCCCCCTGATGTGGTAATTAAGAAAAAAGACAGGGGCGGGATAGAGATCAACTCAACCATTGATCTCGACCTGGATGAGGAAACTATCAAGGCTGTACTGGATGAGTACAAAATCCATAACGCCAGCGTACTTATAAGGGAAGATATAACGGTTGATCAGCTTATCGACGTTGTCCTCAGCAACCGCAGTTATGTCAGATCCCTCATAGCTATCAACAAAGTTGACCTGGCCTATCCCCAGCTTATTGAAGAGTGCAGGGAATTATATCCGAACTCGCTCTTTATTTCAGCCCATGAAGGCATTAACATCGAGACTCTCAAAGACGCCATTTACGACAGGCTGGGTTTCATACGAGTTTACTTAAAGCCTCAGGGTCAGCCCGCAGATATGGAAGAGCCCCTCATAGTTATGAGCGGGACCAATATAGGTCAGATATGTGACCGTCTGCACAGAGATTTCCGCAGGAAATTCCGCTATGCCCAGATATGGGGCACATCTGCAAAGCATCCGGGGCAGAGAGTCGGTCTTGACCATAGAATGCAGGACAAAGATATCCTTACGATTATCATCCAGAAGTAAAAGGCGCCCGTAAGTAAAAGAAAAGCGGAGATGAGAAAAGGAAAATCAAATCCTTTCTCATTCCACACTTTTTTGAATTTATAAGCCTTCAAAAGCCTGTACTGTGTCGGAAGAGTTTGAAAAAACACCTTTCTTCCGATCATCTTCGGAATCCATTGAGCTGGCCTCAATTTCTTCCTCGAATTCGGCAGCATATTCAGCTGGGCTTTTCCTCGACGTGGTTTCAGTCATTTTTCTTGAAAGCTCGGTTTTTCCGGTAGTTCCGAGACCGTACCTTTCCTTTGCAGCCTCGAGGATAGCAGCCAGCATTCCCGAATAGGAAATATTAGCATAAGCTGCCATCTTTGCCAGGTGACCATCCCAGCACCAGCCAGGATTGGGATTTACTTCAAGCAGCCTGGGCTTGCCTTCGGCGTCAAGCCTCCAGTCAAAGCGGGCATAATCCCGGCAGCCAAGCCTGCTGAACAGAGCAAGGCAGGATTTAATGATTTCCTTTCGGGTCTTTTCCGGGATATCGGCAGGAACGGATTTTATGTTCCAGTATGGAGAGTCCGGAAGCCACTTGGCTTCATAGCCGCAGATTTTCGGAAGCTCTTCAGGCACTGCCGAGTAATCCTCTTCCGTGATGGGAAGTACAGTACATGTGGGCGGATTCCCAATAATGCCCACACTAATGTCTTTTCCGGGAAGGAACTCTTCCAGCAGAAAAGGCCTGCCCGACCCCATTTTTTCCCGGGTTTCCTCAAGAATCTCCAGAAGCTCCTCACGGTTATGGGCAATGCTTTTCTGTGTAATTCCAAAACTCGAATCTCCTGAGTTGGGTTTCACAAGCAAGGGGAAAGACAGAGAAAGCTTTGAAAGGTCCGAATCCCCGGTTATAAGCATTCCCTTTGCTACAGGGATACGCATCTCCCGGGCGACTCCCCTTATAATCGACTTATCATAACAAAAGGCAAGGCATTGAGGGGCCGCCCCTGTATACGGGATATTGAGCTGTTCAAGCAAAGCCGGAACATGAAGCTCTTTTGTCGGATCGTTATAAAACCCCTCATCACATAGATTAAGCACGAGATCAATTTTCGCTGCTCTCTTCTTTAGATCCTCCAGCAGCGTTTCATGCCTGTCAAAGAAAGTAAATCTCATGAAGGGAATCTCAGAAAGTGCCTTTTTCATTTTCTCAAGCGTATCGAAGTCGTCATCGTCGAACACACAGGCAGGCTTTACCTGATCTTCTTTTCTGGGGTCTCCAAGCAAAACTGCAATGTTCATCGGCTTTTTACTTTCTGCTGCCTGGAAGGAAAGAGGCCATGGTTTTTCAACAGAAGCCGAAACCAGAATTCTCTGTTCCATCATGCCCGCATCCTGAGTACCTGCGGATACCGGGCTGAAAGTGCTATGAAAAGCGGGACTGCTAAACCCTGAAGCGGTGAGCAGCTCAAAAAGGCTTTCCTTGTTGTATAAGCGTTCAGCATAAAACTGGTCTGCAATTACCCCCCTGTCAATACGGCTTATTACTTCCCTGCAAATTAGCCGATCCCCATCGGCTGAAAGAGCCCTTTCCCTGCATACAAAATATTTCCTGTCCAGCCATTCCCATGACCTGGGCTGGAAACTCTTTTTCATATGATCGCCATCCACGGCATCAATGAAAACCCTGCCCTCGGGCTTCAAAACCCGAAAAATTTCTTCAAGAACCTTTCGGTCCTGAAGCGTTGAATCGAAGTAGCCAAAACTGTTGCCCAGGATAGTTACTATATCAAAAGTATCAGAAGGGTAGGGAAGTTTTCTTGCGTCTCCTTCTCTGAACCTGACCTGCAGGTTGTCTTTCTGTGCTCTGGTTCTGGCTTTCCTTATAAGGTACTGGGATCTGTCATACCCCTCAACGTTCGAAAAACCCCTTCTTGCCAGTTCAAGCACATGTCTTCCCTGTCCACAGCAAAGATCAAGAATCTTTTCTTCAGGAGCCACCCCCAAAATGGAAACAATGAGATCGACCTCTTTGCCGGTAACCTCCATATCATCCAGAAGATCGGCATCGGTCTTGAGGTAAAGTGAGTTAAAAAGAGTCTGCCACCAGTCGGACCGGACATGTGTTTCAAGGTCTTCAACAGGCCCAAAGGTTTTCTTCTGTACGGTACACCTGGCGCGTCTGCGCCTGGCATTTGGATCTGTATTATTCTGGGTCATGATTTGATATCTTCCAGAAAAAAATGTATGTATTTTGAGTATATCAAGTTTATCAGAGAGTTGAGTATTATTTAAATACCTGGTTGGAGAGATTGGCAAGCCAGCCAGGGCTTAATAAGTCCTTTTATCTGATTTATAGTAGAATTGAGCGTTTCAACTCCATTTTGAGTGATTTTATAGTTTCTTAGGGTTAGAGGAAGATAAAGTAAATAATAGCATCCAAAATCGTTATTAAAGCCCCGATTCTAGAGAATTCGGTAAACGAAATAGTTTTCCCTTCTTTCTCCGCATTTTGAATAATTATAACGTTGCTTGCAGCTCCCAGAATCAGAAGGTTTCCCGCAATTGTACTTCCCGCAGCAAGAGCCATCAACTGCCCCTGAGAAACTGGACTGCCCATGGCAGGCAGGTAGAGCGCAACAAAGGGAACATTAGAAATTAGCTGGCTAAGCCCAATGCTGAGCGCAAGAATAGTTGATACTGAGCCTAACTGCGGGGGCATCCTGGCAAGCAATTCCTGGCATGTCCCGGAGGTCCACACGCTTTGCATTAGCACAAACATTGAAACGAAAAAAACCAGAGTTGCCCAGTCAATATTTCTGACGATTTCTAAGCGCCTTCTGCTGAGCAGGACAGGCAGCGCTGAGAGCAGGGCAATCCAGCTCAGGTTAAAATCCCAGGAAGGCAAAAACTCCACCAGGAGGATCTTACAGGCTATGAGAGCCAGCAGAAGGGAAAGCGCCATTTTAGAAGCACTGGCAAGCTCAGGATCAGTAATGACCTCTTCGGAGTGGATCAAGGTTGATTTCCCGAATTCTTCCCGGAAAAAGAGTTTCAGCACGGCATAAGCAACTAGAAGGCATAGAAGGGTTGGAAGGGCGAGCGATTGCAAGAATGTTACAAAAGGAGTCTCCAAATTTCCCCCAATTGCTATGAGAAGGTTTTGTGGGTTTCCTATAGGGCTCATAACGCTTCCAGTAGTTACTCCGAATGCCAGGGAAAAGAGCATGAGTTTGGGAGAGATATTGTATTTCCTGGAAAACCCCAGAACGAGTGGAGTACCCATGATAGCAAGGGTATCGTTCATAAGGAATGCAGAGAGGATTCCTGTAGAGAAGAGTACAAGCAGCACAAGTTGATCCGTATCCTTTGCTCTGGAAACTAGCCTGTTCCCAAACCAGGCAAGATATCCGCTCCTGTTAAGTGCTTCTCCCACACAAAAAGCCCCAAATAGAAATATCAGCACGTCGATGTTAATTGCCTGAATGGCCTCTTGAGGCGAAATCTCACCGAGAAGCAGCACCAGTATTGCTCCAGAAGTCATGATCTGCCAGATCTGCAACCTTAAAGATCCGACCTGTCTCAGAGCGGTTAGTACAAAGACGCCCAGAAGAATAAGTACTGAAGGATCAGGAAAATATACAGGAGAGAAAATTATAGAATCTATTGCCATAGAACTCACAAGCATTGTGACATAAATTTAGAATGTGATATCAACTCAAGTATAAAATTCCTGCGCTCGTGGGGAATTTCTTGCAATAAAACGCTTTTAAGGATATGATAAATGCGAAATCCTTAAACGTAGAATGATAGATGCTAAAATTATGGAAGTCAGGTTTCCTTTTTCTGCAACCATCCTTCAGAAAGGAGATTTCTACGTTGCAATCTGCCCTGAGGCTGATGTAATTTGTAAGGGAAATACTATCGAGGAAGCTATTGAAAATCTCAAAAAGGAAATGGAAAAATTCCTGGGGGAAGAACTGTCACGGGGATTTTCGAAAATTATAATCTATTGAGTTTTAAACTTATTACTTTTCATTTCGTTGAGGGAATCGTTTAAGGCTACTGCCGGAGCGATACCTCCGGGAATTATGATTTAAAAAAGTAGCCAAACATATTCGAATTTTTACATATACATTTTATTTAACAATGAGGAGAATATTTCGAAGCTGAACCCGTGGAATTTTATTTTGTATTAGCGGTAATCAGAAGAATTTATTATTTCCTCTCAGGGTCCATCAAAAGTAAATCAAAAGTAAATCAAAAGTAAATTTAATATCCTTACTCTCGAAACCGGGAAGATCAGGAAAAGGTGGAATGAGTTAGAATTTTATTAAAGGCGTTAATAGAATTATAGTGAAGATCATAAAAACACAGATTAACACATATTAAAAGAAGAATAAAAACACATATTAACACATATTAAAAGAAGAATAAAAACACATATTAACACATATTAAAAGAAGAGTAAGAAAAAGCCCGAAAGTCTTATGTTCCCTTTACCGTAGCCCCCGATACGGTTGTCCGAAGATAATACGCTCCCCCAAGCATACGATTCCGGACAGAATCAAAAGCTTCCGGGCAATTCTTTTACCTACTAGTCATACCCGTTGCTCACTCGTGCCGTTCTCTCCCCGTTACAATGTATAATTATCCCTGTAATTATTTTAAATTAATTATACCAAAAATTAGTTTCAAACAAAAAATGCTATCGCATAAAAAGTTTTAAACTCGCAGTATAATTTCATATTAAATGAGTTTCTAGCGTTAAACGGGGATTAATAAGCCTTGGAAAGTGAATACGGCAATAAAAAGTTTGATCACCGGGTAATTTACAGCTCATTACCGGACTGAAACTTTCAATAAAAGTCCTCAAAGGGGTTTTCAGTTATTCAAAATCCTGAAAGGGGCGCTGGAAGAAATAAAAGATTTTACTCAAAAATAAAATTTGAAACAACAAAGCTGGAACATGGAGCAGAATAACCCTTTGTCACTGGAAAGCACAATAGGAGAGCATAGCAGATAGTAAGAACAGTAATAGGGTAACAAAAAGTTCAGGAAAGATGAGCAGATCAGGGATATAATTAAAAAGTAGAGTTGTGGTCGAATCCGCAGGGAATCCACTGAATAAGAAACAAAAGCCAGAAATAATAGTTTTAAAATTCCAGAATAATAGACAAAGATAAGAGAAATTGGGGTAAGGAATGTTACAACTAAAAAGAATTTAAGACTGGAAAATTAAAAAGTTGTTTAAAAAAGTTGTTTAGGAAATTAAAAATTGTTTAAAAATAATTGAGTGCCTGATAAGAAGAAGCTCGGGAGCAGTTTAGTCCATTACCGTATCCCCCAATACAGCCGCTTCCGGAGTATGCTCCCATCAAACATATCCTGAAGCAAGAACAGCCAGCTCCCGGGCAATTCTGTCACAACCCGCTACTTCGCTATTCAATCATACCCTATCTCTTCCAGCTCCACATATAGTAATGAAATAAATTACTTTAAATTAATTATCTGAAAAATTTCTTGCGGGCAAAAAATAGTTTCGTGAAGAATATTTCAAAGCCAGAAAAGGACTTTAAGTATGAAAATAGGAAGAAAGAAAGTGTTAGCGGGAAAATGAAGACAATAGGAAATAAAGAGAAAGAAAAGGTGGCTATATAGAAAAAAGGGATCTGACCAAAAAATTAATGCGAAAGAGTCCCGAGCTGGCACAAAAATTAAGTACATGAATTAAGCTATAAGTAAAAGCTTAACGTGCAGTCCTGTAGGGTAGTGGTCAATCCTTCGGGCCTTTGGAGCCCGGGACAGCGGTTCGAATCCGCTCAGGACTATAAAAATATTCTAGTAGATTAACAAATGCTATTTTTTTGAGAAGCGCACATACAATCGAAGCGAGCCCAGTTTTTATGCTCATTAAAGGTAAGTGCTGCCCGATTGCGGAGATGTTGGAAAGATCGCTAGTTTGGGAACTTCTCAGCCATTTTTAAGATATCTTTTTCTGAATTATTTTGTTAGTTCCCTTTACTATACTTCCATTTATCTGAGCGATAGTATTGTTCGCAGAACTTCACCTGCCTGAAAATTAGAACCTGGATACAAAGCTGAGCTTCTGGCGCCCTAGTCGGGTTTAATCCTGCAAGGGGCAGTGTATAAAATTCAGGGCTCTAAAGCAGCCTGTGCAAGCACCGAACTGTTCTATAATATTGTTGCACTCTGGCTTTTAGAAAAACCTTTATTAACCGTTATGTATGTTCAAACATAACCGTCAAACCATACTGAAAAGGTGCCTGTATGAAAAAAGCCTGCAAGAAAAAAACGTATTCAAAGCGTCTGAGCATATTTCTGTTATTGCTGATTATGATTTCGATGTTACCGGTATCTGGATGCATTGAAGACAAATCTTCGGCATCCGTTTCAGGAGAAAACGAGAATAATTTCGAGGGAAGACAGCTTACTGTTTGCGCCGGAGCCGGACTGATAAAACCAATGAACGAATTAATTAAGAATTTCGAAGATGAGACCGGAGCAAAAATTCAGGTCCGTTACGGCGGAAGTGCAGAAATTTTTGGAACTCTGGCTTCAAAGGAATGTGATATTTTCATTCCCGGAGATTACTACTACACCGAGCAGGCAATGTCCAGAAATTATGTTTTCAATGAAAGCGTAAAAAACGTGACCCTGCACATCCCTGTAATTGCGGTTCCTGAAGGAAACCCGGCAAACGTAACCGGACTTAAAGATCTGGCAAGGCCTGGTATAAAGCTTGCTCTAGGAGACACAAAAGGGCCTGCAATAGGCAAAGTTTCGGAAACAATCTGTGCACAGACAGGCATCCTTCCTGAAGTCAAGAATAATACAATTGTCTGGACCGCAACTGTAAACCAGCTTCTTGTTTACATTGTTTCCGGAGAGGTAGATGCGACAATTTTCTGGGAAGATATGGCAAACTGGGGAGAAGCTAACGGAAAAATCGAATTGATCTCCATCCCTGAGGAGCAAAACAAGATAGAGACCATACCTGCGGCAATTTCCGTTTACACTGAAGACCCCGAACTTGCAGAAGCTTTCAATGCCTATATTGCAGGAGAGGAAGCGGAAGAAACCTGGGAAAAGTGGGGCTTTGAGCCATGCGCTTTGTAAAAAGTCCCTTCGTAAATCACTCCTTGTTCAGGAGCGCAACAGTGGGTATTGCCTGTTTCTTTACGATGCTGTTCTTTTCAGCTGCTGGAACCTTGCTTTTTGCCCTGAAGCCCTCTGAATTTCTTTCATCTCTTTTTTCCGAAGAGATAATTTATTCCGTGAAGCTTTCTATGCTGACAGCCTCGATTTCAACTCTTCTGGTAATGTGCTGTTCTGTGCCTACAGCGTATGCGCTTTCACGTTTCACCTTTCCCGGGAAAACCCTTATAAGAACTATCCTGGGGCTACCAATGGCATTTCCGGAACTGGTTATGGGTCTGGCTCTCCTTCTTCTCTTTGGTCAGAATTTTCTCGGACCCATTCTTGAAATCCTTGGGATTAAAGTGACTTTTAGCAGGTTAGGAATAATAATTGCACAATTCTGCATAGCCTTTCCATATGCAGTCAAAATTATTTACTCTACGTTTGAAGGCATTAATCCTAGATACGAGCAGGTCTCAAGAAGCTTTGGATACGGAGAGTTCGAGACCTTCAGAAAAATTACCCTTCCAATGGCGCGAAGCGGACTCTTTGCCTCTGCAATTATCACTTTCGCTCGCTGTATAGGGTCTTTTGGAGCTGTTCTTATCCTTGCAGGAGGCTCGTACATGTACACCGAAGTCCTGCCAGTAACCCTTTACCTTAATATTTCCTACGGAAACCTTGAAATGGCGATCACAAGCGGAATTTTACTAATGGGAATTGCCTTTCTTGCTATTCTAAGCTTTGAGCGGCTCGAAGGAGGAAAGCTGTGAGTTTCCTTGAAACCCGTGATCTTTGCCTTGATATCGGGGGCTTTGAACTTAATAATATAAACCTCAGGGCTGATGAAGGGGATTATGTTGCGCTTATAGGTCCTTCCGGGAGCGGGAAATCGCTCCTGCTTGAGACCTTAATAGGATTTTATGTGCCTGAAAAAGGCAGGATTTTGCTTGAAGAAGGAGATATAACTGCCTTTTCCCCGGATAAGAGGCAAATTAGCATAGTATACCAGGATCACATGCTTTTTCCACACATGAATGTTTTCGAAAATATAGAATATGCCCTGAAGAAGAAGCTCAGGAACGAAAAACAGCTTGAGGCTGAAATCAGGCAAATTGCAGACATTCTGGGAATTGGTGGACTTCTATATAGAAAACCAACAACCTTGAGTGGAGGAGAAAAACAAAGAGTAGCCCTTGCAAGGAGCCTTGTAGTAAGACCAAAGTTGCTCCTGCTTGATGAACCTTTCAGCGCTCTCGATGCCAGAGCCCGGGAGAAGTTAAGGGATTTACTGAAAAAAGCAATTAGTGAATATCGCACCACTGTGCTGCATGTGACCCATGACTTTGAGGATATCTGGATGCTGGCAAACAGGGTAATAATAATTAGAAAAGGTGAGCTGATACAGGAGGGAGACCCGGAATCCGTATTCAGGCGCCCATCCCATAGCTTCGTAGCCGAATTTCTTGGCACAAATGTGATAAAAGGAAAAATAAAGGCTCGAAACGGAAAACTCACAGTACTTGAAGCCGAAGGTCTGGAGGTCTACTCTGCAGACTCCGCTAAGCCCGGAGAAAAGGTTACAGTTTCTATCCGCCCGGAAGAAATTATCCTTGCCCGGACAGCCATTGAGAGTTCAGCTCGGAACATTTTAAAGGGAAGAGTTTCAGGAATTCTCAAAAAAGAACATCTGATTGTGGTAGAAGTAGTGATAGGGAATACTGAAATCAAAGCAGTAATTACACCGACATCATGTGAAATTCTTGATCTGGAACCAGGCAAAGAAATCTATGCGATATTCAAAGCTTCAAATGCCAGAATAATTGGTAGGACAGGGAATACTGACTGATTGGAAGTAAAGGATTCACAGGAAAACAACAGAAAGGAAAATAGAAAAATAAAAACAAAAAACCTATGAGGTAAATCATGATAGACCTTTTTGAATTTTACTTTTATGAAGACTGTCCTTATCAGGATGAGAGTGCAGAACTTCTTGGATTAAACGGTATGGGAAAAATGAAGCTCATATCGAGAGAAAACGGGGTCTGCGCCTGCACCGGCGACCTTGCTGACTATTATGAAAGAAAAGGCTTGACATGCCTGCTTTACCTCAAGGACGGCGACAACTTCAAAGCAGGAGATACAGTTTTTGAAGCTGAAGGAGATCTCAAACTTTTGTTCAAATTCTGGAGGGTTTCCCAGACCTTTCTTTCCCTGATGTGTGCCATTGCCACAAAGACCGCTTCTTTCGTGGACGCAGGCCGAAAGGCAAACCCTGATTTTATTCTCGCAACTAGCAGGAAAACTCATCCCGGAACCCGTACGTTTGAGCTTAAAGCTGTCCGGGCAGGCGGAGGAGACATTCACCGAAACTCTCTAAGTGATTCCATCCAGATCAGCCAGAATCATCTTGAAGTCACCGGAGATCTGGGTAAACTCAAAGCCTTGAAAAAGATAGAAATCGAGCCCAGAACCAGGGAAGAAGCGTTCAAATATGTCGAAATAGCCGATATAATGCTTCTTGACCACCTTTCCCCGGAGGAACTGCGGGAACTGGGACCCGAACTTAAGAGACTCAATCCCAAGCTTGAACTTGCAGTGGGTGGAATTGAGGCAAAAAGAATCCCTGAGTATGCCCCTCTTGTCGATATCATCGTTATAAGCGCTCCCTATTACGCAAATCCCCTTGATTTTACAACTAAGATCGAAAGGATCTGAAGAAAAATGAAAGGTGACACGATGCCGGAAACAAAATATTCGGGAGGAATAAAACTCCCGAAAAGAGACGAAAGGAAGTCAGAAAGTGGAATTGAAGGAGAGGGAAAAAAAGAGGCTGAAATTCTACCAGCCCTGGTCAGTACACTCAAAAATGATCTGGATTCTGCCCTTGAAGAAATCGAAGTAAAGGATGCCAGGATAGGGCTTGCCTACACCGGAATCCTGCTTTCAAACGGTTACGGAGGCGTTGCCTGCACCCCCTTATATGAGTTCTCCTGCTGCCCTGCCCTTGGTTTCACGGAAACTCTGAAGGGAAAAACCGCTGATAAATTACTTGAACTTGCCCTGTCAGAAAATCCCCTCGAAGCTGCTGTAGGAGTTGCAACTGCAAATGCGCTTTCCCACATGCTATGGGATCTTAAACCTGAGAACTTTCCCACTTCAAACCTGGATGTCCTTGACCTTATAAAACCTGAAGATCGAGTTGCAATGGTAGGTTATTTTGGACCTCTCATCCCGAAAATCCTGAAAATAACCGGTAAATTCACAGTCCTTGAAAAGCGTGAAATCGAAGCTCCGCAAACCAGAACCCTGCCATCGGAAAAAGCCAGAGAAATCCTCCCTGTATCCGATGTAATCATTCTCAGTGCAAGTACTCTCGCCAACAGGACTTTTGATGAACTTCTTTCCCTCCGGGGTGCAGCAAGGGAAGTAATCCTGCTAGGTCCAAGTGCTCCTCTTTACCCTGCCCCGTTTTTTGATAGAGGAATTACTGCAATAATGGGAACCCGAATTATTGACCCCCTGACAATGCTTACCGTAGTAAGTGAAGCTGGAGGTACGAAAAAACTACACAGGTACTGTGGGAAGAAAGTAGCATTCAGAAAAAATGAACAAAAGGAAGAATAATCCTCTTGAGCGAAGAAAAAGGGCAGAAAAAAGAGAATTCTTTAGAGATCTTTGATGAGATAAAAATTTAAAAAGAACTTTATGAACGCTTAAAAACCAGTAACGATAAAATCCCTAAAATGACCATTATTGAAGTAAAGCCAGGCATTTGATTGGTTGTTTTATTGCCAGCAATCCCTTCTTCATTATTTGATACATTGATGTCATCAGCTTCATTCACATCTGGTTCATCAGCTGGGGCTAAATCATCTGTTATTTGCACAAAAATAAAAACGACTGGTACATCACTTATGCCTTCCTGTTCAAAATGTTCATCTATTACTTGATATATTTCATCAATTACTGATTCATTTACCTTCTCTGGAGTGGATTCCTCGAAACCTACTATTAAATATCCATAAATGTTGGTTCCAAAACTATTCACAGGACCACCGAATTCAGTAAAATATGGACTAATTCCTGTATTACTATTAGGGCGAGAAAGTGGCTGACTACACTTAACAAGTAAGTCTGTCCATTCCACTTTTTCATCAGCATCTGTAATTACAGGCATTGTTCCTCGAGTAGTTATGAACCCTGTCTCATTTTTAGCTCTCTCAAAAGACTCAGGCCCATAATCAGGTAAAGGAAGGTTCTTCTCATCCTGTGCCCACATAAAAACCACAGGAATATCGCTTATTCCTTCCTGCTCTTCACAAAAATCCTCAATTTTCTGATACACCCTGTCAATTCTGGAGTCATCTATCTTTCCTTTATAAGCAGATCCTAGTTCAACTATTATTACTTTATTATTGGATGCAACGCTCTTTATAGAGCTATCAAATTCGGAGTATGATGGTCCCATTAGGGTAAGATTTAACCAGCAGTCTGCAATCGAATTTTCCCACTCCTGATCAACTATTTCTGGTAAATTTCCCCTGTAAGCTATGAACGAGGGATCATTTACAAATTCCTTTATAGAATCAGAGATCTCATCAGATCCGGAATCATTCAGTTTGCTATCATCTGCACCTGCAGAACCACATAAAAAGAGAGAAACACAGAAGATAAGCATCAGCCACGTGTAAATATTCATTCTTTTATTCCTTCTTTTGAGCATTTTAATCAAACTTATTACTTATTTTAGAGCTTTAATTTTTATTATTTTTTTAAATCTCAAAATCAAGCACTGCATGTTTGTTCAAATCGAAATGGGTAGATAACTTGATGTTTTCAATACTAACTTTGGATTCGACTGTCAGATTTCCTTAGATAAGAAATTGGCAAAGCATAAAATACTTTTTAAATTTCCTAATTTTATACATATTCGCCTGAAATGAGAATATTTTAAAATATTCTTATTTCTTCTTACTCTGGCTGCGAATATGCTGAAAAAACTACATAAGTGTTGTAAGAAGTAACTTTAAGAAAAGCCGGGAATTGTAAAAAAGATTTGGAATGTACGAGGTGTCATACATTCCATTTTAAATAAGGGAAATTCACCTTTTTTCAGTATTTTTTCTTCCGGTGCAGAAAGAGAACTGCAACTTTCACTTTCTTGCTTTAATCTTCTCAAATAGCTGTTTCAACGTATCCTCATTGCTCTTAGTAAACCCGAAGGGCGAACTCGTGAAAGGCTCAAAATGCACAGCCACGTCGTCGAGCCTGTAGAAAGTCCCGTCGCATTCCATGGCATCAATGACTCCCGGAAGCACAACATCCGAGGCTGCTGTGGTTGGGCAGGGAGCAATATCTAGGCAAACCATTGGGATTTTGGCGAGGTAAGAAGCGCAGTCCGCAGGGATATGGCAGACAAGGTCAGCACACATCACAAGGGCTGCATCCACGTCTTTTTCCCGCAGCAAGTCCACGGTTGTAAATTCTCCGGGGTTGTAACGCGGGTATCCGCGTGTGAAATCAAGCCCGAAGGGATAGCCGTACATATATGAAGCGACCTGGTTGAAGCCTGCCACATTACAGTGGCCTCTGAGAGCTCCAAGGGTGAACTTTGTATAGTTGTTCAGTTCCTTTACAAGGTTCATGGCAATCTCGGCGTTCCTGTGCTTTCCGATGGATGAGGAAAGCCCGAGTCCTACTGATATTGCCCCGAAGTTGCAGTGCTTCATCATATCCAGCATCTCTTCCATCACAGAGATGGGGACTCCTGTAATCGCTTCCACTGAAGGATGAGGAGTTTTCCCATGCAGCAGGGTGAGGAGTGCACTGATGAGTTCGTAATCCGAATTGGGTTTAAGCTGTATATGCAGGTCGGAAGCTTCAGCGGTTGGAGTTTTTCTTGGGTCTACAGTGATAACTGTCCGATCAAAACGCCCGCGTTTTGTCCAGTAACCTCTCGGGAAAACCGCATATCTTGACATCTGCCTGGGCATGGATTCAAGAGGGTTTGTTCCCCAATAGACTATCAGGTCTCCCCTATTTTTCTTCTGACCTTCGGTTGCACCTACTTTTCCGGACTCCTGTATTCCCATGGCTGTCGGCCCGTGGCAGATTGTAGCATTGGAGTCAACAATAGCTCCAAGGTATTCCCCTATCTTGAGCCCGATTTCATGTGCTTCGCAGGAGGTTTCACTGCCCATGAAAAGCAGAGGGCGTTTTGCCGAAATAAGTATATCGGCAGCTTTTTCAAGGGCTTCATCCCAGGCAGCAGGTGACAATTTTCCACTAGCCTTTATAAGAGGCTGCCTGAGCCTGTGGGAACTCACAACCTCTTTGAACTTGGCATTTCCCATTTTACATGCATTTCTGGCTTCTATCTTTCCGTCTCCGAATTCAACCTGGATATCATCACAGGCTGCCCCACACACTGGACAGACTATATTTTTGTAAATCATGTTTACTGCCCTCCGAGATAAACTTTCAAAACTACATCTTCGGCGCTAAGAACCTCTTTTTCAGTGGGTTCAATTGTTACAGGGATGCCCTTATAGAGTGGAGAGCCCGTAGAAAGGGTATCGGGATCAATGACAACATTCGACCAGATAGCCCTTGGCATGAAAACCTGTCCTGGCTGGACTGAGTCAGTACATCTGGTATAAACATTGACAGAATGTTTTCCATTTCCACTTGTTACTTTTACCTTATCAGGGGAACAGAGTGATACGAAGTCAGCAGGAGAAATCCAACAGCGTGCGCATTCCATAGTATAGTCATCCGTGAACTTGTCTCCTCCTTTGGCAAGCCTGCCTTCATCAATCGTACTTCCGGTAATGAGTAATACTTCCATATCTCTCACCTCAGAGCTCAGGATTTTTTTCTGCAGCCACATAAAGCACCCCTTTTGCCCGCTTGCTGATTGCATAATCCCCTGTGAACTTCTTGAATTCGCCTATTAACTCAACTTCACCAGCCTTGACACTGTTTACCATGGAAACATATTCAAAACCGGGGGAAAAACGTTCTATTTTGCCTCCGATAACTATGGTTCCGCCTGCCATTTCAGCGCCTGTGCCACGAAGAGCCCTGCCTTTAACAACAATAAGCCCTCCGTTCTGGCGAATTCCACAGAAGCCTTCAACGTTGCCTTCTACCAGAATCTCACCACCGTCCATACCGCCCCCGAGCTGATGCCGTGCCGAGCCTTCGATAACAATGCGTCCGCCTTTCATGCCGTGCCATTTGCCCCTGTAGGCGCAGCCCACATGATCCCCAGCATTGCCTTTAATATTCAGGAGGCCACCTGTCATTTCCATGCCAGCCCAGGAATCCGCATCTCCGTAAACTACGATCTCGCCTCCTTTCATCCCGGTACCTACATGCATTCCTGCAGACCCTTCAATTTCGATTTTTCCCGCACTCATGCCTTCTCCGATCCTTTTGACCCTCTTAGCGTCACCTTTTATGCGGATAAGAGTCTCAGCTGCAGAAATGCCACCACTGCCGATTACTTCAAAAAACTCGGAAAGAGGATAAGTCTCTGGCCCCTGCCATACGGGCAGGTTTCCGATTTCCCTGGCATTTTTGCCTGCAAAGGAATTGGGTGTAATAACATCAGCTTCCAGTTTGATGTCAATCTCTTTTATAGGAATAAGAACTACTTCTTCCATTTTTCCAGCACTTTCGATCTTGCCTTTGTCAATAAGAACTCCCTCTGTCATGACCTCACCTCTTACCATTAACCTGTATGGGAGTTGGATTTTCCAGATACTTTTCTGGAGTCGGGTAGTTAGCAAAGCCCAGGGTATAATACCTGAACCAATCCTTTACATCGGCCAGCATCTCCTTTTCCCTCTCGTTTTCCACATGCACTTCGGAATAATATGTTCGTTTTTCAGGCAAGGAAACGATCTCACCTTTAACAGCCACAATTTTGCCATCTTTTACAGTGTATTCTGCTTTCCTGAAGGCTCTGAGAAGAGTTTCGTAGTTGTTTGCGTCAAGCTGCTGAGGATTTATGTTATAAACCGTAACATCCCCGTCAGCCCCCACACCAAGAGAACCTTTTCTGTGCACCATACCAATTGTCCTTGCAGGATTGGCTCTGGTCAGGATCGAAAGGTCATAGAGGGAAAGTTCCCGGTTTACGCCACCAAGCTCACTCCTATCATTTGCCCATTTGTGGCACTCGCTGAAGGTCTGATTTCTGAAAGCTTCAGACATGAGCCAGGTCATTACTTCGGGGTATTTTGTAAACGGCCCGCCATTGGGGCTGTCCGTAGTCATAATCGTTTTCCATGGATCCTTAATCAGCATGAGACATTCAAGTCCCATTGCCCATTGTAGGCTGTGCACAGGATTGGACTTGAGGTAAGTGAAGGGCAGGACACCTGAACCGCACTCCATCTCGACATCAGTATTTGACCATTTGTTTCCTGTAAGTGTGTAAAGGTCATGAATCGCAGGTCCGTCTCCGGTCATAACTGTTGCTTCTCCAAAGGGAGTGCACCCACTGTCGATTACCACATGGTCTTTGTTGTTGACGTAGCCTGCAATATCTTTTACTCCGGATTCGCAGTCTCCCCATGTGGTGCCTGCAAAACTATTGAACATAAGATGGGTGAGGTATACGGAACGGTCCCGTGCAGGGTCCAGCTTGGTTTCAGCCCATTCCACATCCAGATTCTGCCTGGGCTTTATGCCGTCGGGAATTTTGAGGGAATCTCTGGTAATTCCATAGCATCCAGGATGTCCCAGATTATTTGCATGCAGGTGGACAGGCATTGGCATGCCGAGTCGTTCATTGATTTCAGTAAGCCCTTTTATTACTTCTCTCGGGGTAATCTCGAAATGGATATTGGCTTCATCGAGAGAATTTATGTTTTTACCCCAGCCCCAGTTTTCTACTCCTGCAGGATTGACACATTTAATTCCATAGGTCTTGTGGGTTTTCATCATCCAGGCTACGTAAGCCGCAGCCTTTTCCATGTCTCCGTCTTTCAGGTAGCGCATCAGAAAGAAGTTGTTTCCGAGAACCAGGTACCCACCCATATCAAGGAGCGGAGTTGCACGCATTTCCTCATGGGTGTGGCGAGCTTCAAGAGGAGGAACGGCAGCCTCAAAAACTGTCGTATAACCCATTGCTGCATAATCATACCCTTGCTTGTAGACCGATGGAACCGTGTAACCTGAGCCGGAATGGGTGAGTGAAGTTTTCTGGAGATTTGCTTTATAATGGTCTTCTGGACGCATTGACCTGCCGGCGTTGACCTTTGCCCCTGCAACGTGAGAATGAGAATCAACTCCTCCGGGCATAACTGTCATACCGGAGGCGTCAATAACCTTTGCATCTTTCAGTTCGGCAGAAGAAAGCTCCCTTACAACTTTTCCGTCTTTGATAAAAATATCCATTATTTCCCCTTTTATTTCGTTCAGGGGATCAAAGACGTATCCGTTCTTGACTGCAATTGTTCCTGCCATTTATTCCACCTCTCTTTTTACAAGCCGGATCGCATCAACAGGGCAGATAAGGGCACATGTACCATCTCCCCCGCAGAGATCCTGGTTTATGACCGAAATTTTTCCATCCTTAACCCCAAGGAGAGCCTTCTCATCCATATTGTTCAGGTACCCGGCTGCAAGCTCACGGTCAGAAAGGGCGTTCACAGGACAGGCAATTACACAGTTTCCGCAGCCCAAGCACGCAGTTTCGTCGGTTTCCAGGCAGGTACGGAGCAGAGCTTTAGGAACAGGAGTTTCAAGCAACTTTTTCTCAAGAACGGTCTTTTTCTCAACGTTCGGGAGAATTGCAGTTTTTCTGACATCAATTGCGTTAACAGGGCAGGAAACCGCACATGCCCCGCAGTAGATGCAGGCATCAGGACGGTGACTTATTTTTTCAACTCTTTCCCCAGGTTTAGCCTTTTTATTGAAAATGGCATTTGCAGGACATGCCTCTACACATGTATGGCAGGTCTGACAGACATTCTCATCCCGGTCCCATCTTCCTTCAAAGGGTTTTTCCACGGAAATCGCATTCACAGGACAGATTGCTGCACACCAGCCGCAGTGGACGCAATACTCTGTATCAATATGGGTCTTTCCTACAAGCTTCAGGTGCCCATCCTCTGAAATTTCGCGAGTTACCTCAATGCAGCCTCTGGGACAGATGACCTCACAAAGCCCGCAGTGGATGCAACTCTCATTTACTGACGTCGGTTTCATTGCCCTGAAAAGATAGGACATATCAGTGAGGGCTTTTCCTACCTGCTTCACCTCAAGAGCGCCGGTGGGGCAAACTTTTGCACAGATTCCACAGACAAGGCAGGCTTCACTTTCTTTCATTTCCAGGAAATCTGCATCCAGCAACCCTCTCATTATAGCTCCCACGGCTCCAACTGCCAGGTTACCTTTAGGGCATGCCTGTACGCAGGTCCCGCAGCCAATGCATTTTTCAGGCGAATAAATTAGCTGCTTATCTTTTTTTTCGGCAAAGACAGACAATCGCATATCATCTTGCATTTTGTTTACCTCTCAACGTTATTCTGTGCAACCGCCGCACAGCAGCTCATTATCATATTGAGTGAACATTTCACCGCAATTTTTACAGCACTGTATCCGCTTCTTCCTTCTAACCGGAACTTCAATGTCCACAGATTTCCAGGAGTACACCTTTTCCCCTGCATCCAGAAGGATTGGTACAATCTCTACATGAGGAAATTTTTCAGTGTTCAGGTACCAGGCATGGAGTTTGGGATAGGCTTTTGTTTTCTCAGGATCAAGGATGATCCGGAGCCCTTTTATGCTGTAAACTCCTTCAGGCGCCTGTTTGTTTATCGTGACTGCCATCTTCCCAAGGTTATGGATCTTCAACCCATTGTTTCCAATGGTAGCTCCCGCCAGGATCTGAAACGGGTCAGGCATGCAGCTTTTCGTTTCACAGGTCACGTAAATGCGCTCCCCGTCCTGAACTTCAAGCTCCCTCTTTGCGATATTGAGCATCTGAATGCCGATTAATGCTCCAGAGGTGAGGAAGCCGTGAAAGGGAACTACTTTTTCAATCTGGGAAATTAACTCAGGGTCTTTTACCTGCCCTAGAATTGTCTCCATCCGGTGTTTTTCTTCATCTGAGTTTTTATGCAATGTATGCACCGCCGTGAGTCTTACCGTTATGTTGGCTTAAACATAACGCTGACAAATGCAGGAGCCCGAATAAATATTTCAGCAAAGGGGATCCGACATGTCACGTTATGTAGAAGTAAACATAACAGAGAGGAAGCAAAGTATCTTAAGTTATTTTTTTACAGGAAATCAGCCAATTTTACAGGGCCGGGTAGATAGATTCAATTCCCCGAAATATAAGCCAGAGGCAAAAGTAACAGGACAATATACAACCCGATACCTCAATTTCAGGGATATGTTAAGATCAACATATCGACATTAAGCAAAATAATTTATTCCGGTTAAAGTCATATAAGCAGGTGATTTATAAAATTATCGATTGAGAAATATTCAGTGAAAGAAAGGCAAAAACATAAAGAAAGCTCAAAAGAAGAATTCTCAAGAGATAGCAGAAATACTTGGAGATTCGTTACATATCAGAAATGCCCCATCAGGTAGAAATTCTGGTATTCAACAAATTTAATTGTTTTCTAAGCCTTTCAGAACTATTATTCAAATATTACACTCTCCTGTAAAATTTACGCTTATTTAAGAAGAGAACTTATTTTCCTAATTCGGCCATTTCCTTCCGCATTTTTCTTCTTATCGTTTGTTCCGAGATCCAGCCAATAGCATTGTAAACAGGATTAACGGGCACATCCACATAATATTTTGTTTCCGGGTTGAGCCAGCCTTTTTCTTTCCAGTATGTATAATCAGCAGGGGAACTAAGGCCAAGCTCACCAAAACTCGCTTTCTGCCCGCGAAAAATCAGTATATCTTTAAGTCCCGGAGAGCGACGTTTTTTCTGAAAGGAATTATAAAATTCGAATGCAGCTTTCTCAAGCTTCCGGTTATTCTCCTGCTCTTGCTTCCCGGAGATCATACCCGGAGGGGTTATAAGACCAACACTATGAGATACCTCAAAACCCCATATACCGGCTATGAGTTTGAGGTAATTGAGAGTTTCCTTAAGGCCCACCGCTCCTGTGGTGGAGAGAAGAAGGGCTTTTTTATCGAAAAAACGAGGCCGGTGGAGAATATAACAGAGCCGGTCGATAAATGTTTTCATGAGTGCAGTTACATTCATACCATAAACAGGCGAAGCAAGGATAACCCCATCTGCAGAATGCATTTTCTGCTCTATGAGACCGGCATCATCTTTACAAGGACAATAGTTTTCTCCTTTTAAAAAACAGGCAAAACAACCACGGCACTGTGAGAGGTTTGCATCTTTGAGCATCAGGTATTCGAATTCAACTTTAGCCATGGACTGCATGAACTCTTCAATCTTCTTCGCCGCTTGATAAGTATTGCCTTTTCTCGGGCTTCCCATGATAACCAGAATTTTCATAACTTTTAACACATTCCTTCCATTTTAACAGAATAGTAAGAATATATAACCTGAGCTAAAGAATTCCTGCAAAGCCGGCCCAAGATATAGTAGCTGGTATACAGCTGCAAACCAGTGCGCGAGAGAAATAACACCGTTAACTGCCCTTATCAAATATATTAATTATCGCCATCTGTTCCACTGGCTGATTGGCATCGTTAACTCGCCGGGAATCTGCGGGTTCATATATAAAAAAGCAACCGGCAGGTGCAGAAATCTAAAGATTACTGAATTTACGGCAAAAATGATAAAACAGAGGATAAAACAGAGGATAAAACAGAGGATAAAACAGAGGATAAAACAGAGGATAAAACAGAGGATAAAACTAGAAGTCTGAAAAAGCATTATTCGGAGATAAGCTAAACTAAAATCAGTCAGGTGGTTCACAAGGTTCTATGTAAACGAAGTTCATTACTGGATCAGTTTTGAAGCTGTCCGGCATTTTCCTTCATTTCACAGCACTTCCTCATGAACCAATTATAACTATATAACTAATATTATAAAAAAGTAACGATAGAATAGATAATTATTTAATCAGTTTCTATTTTTAATACTGAAGTGCCCTGTTTTATCCCGGTTCAACATAAAAATACCCTCAAAATAGACTGGTAAAATAGACTGGTAAAATAGACTGGTAAAATAGACTGGTAAAATAGACTGGTAAAATAGACTGGTAAAATAAAAAAGCCTGTGAAGGGGCCCATAAAGTCATGTCCGAAACTGTATAGTTTATTACGGGGGCAGTTTGTATGTCTGCCCGGGTATTTCCTGCATGTTACATATGACTTTATGGACCAATTACAAATATGTAAGTAATAATATAAATTAACGACGATAGAACATCGCATTCTTTAATAAGTATTGGATATCCTCATCGTGAAGCCTCGTTTACCATATTCATTTGCCTTACAAACCTGATCCAATCAACCAACGTGAGGGATTATTTTCAACGAGTCCGGCTTCCTTATTTTTCTCTGTCAGCTAACATTTTCTTAAATTTGTTCTTCAAGCTAAAGGTAGATTTCGGCACCAGCTAGAGAAACCGAAGCTTATCCTTTTACTCGCTTCCTGTTTTAATATTTTTAAGGATTTCCCGTATTCCGGGTCTTTTCCCGTACATCAGCAGGTAAACCCTGAAAAGCCGGCTGGAGAGCAGGATCACCCCATGAACTGAAATAAATAGAATGAAAAGGCTGGCAAGAATCTGGTAGACAGGTACGGCTGCAACCCCCATCCTTGCCAGCATAGCTACAGGTGAAGTCAGAGGAAAAAGGGAAAGAAAGACTGAAAACGGGCTGTCCGGGTCCGTAAGGATAAGCTGCATGAAAATCAGGGGACTTGCGGCTGCAAATGTGAAAATTCCTGCTATCTGCTGGCTCTCCTGAAGGGAACTGGTCACTGCCCCTATTCCTGCCATCATACTGGCAAAAAAGAGGAAGCCAAGTACGAAATAGATAAGAGCGAGAAAAAGAGTAAGAAGCTCTATTTTTGCAGGAAGGGCATACCCGCTCCCGAGCGTTACTGCTGCAAGCCAGATAATAATCTGCAGGAGGCCGACTGCACCAAGACCGAGGATCTTGCCTCTAAGGATCTCGGAGGGAGTTACGGAAGAAAGCAGGATTTCTATTATCCTGTTCTCTTTCTCCTCGGTAACTCCGCGAAGCAGAAAACCAGATGATGAAAAAATACTGAAGAGAAGGAGAAAAGCTGTAAGGATAGGAAGCCCAAAGCTTGCAAATATTTCGGCAATTCCCTGCTCAGAAGGTTCTCCACTCTCCCCTATGTTGTAAAACTTCATATTAACCGGGTCCCGAATCCTGTTGAGAACTGGATCATCTACTTCGTCCTTAAGGAGAGAAGTGATAATTATATCCGAGAGTTCGGCAGACAGTTCGATGTCTGGCAAAGATGCCTCTTTTTCAGGACTGTACAGTGCTATTGTTCCGGTCTCTAGAAAGTTTTCAGGGATAATAATATAGGAGGAAATCAGGCCTGCCTGTAAGTCCTGTCTTGCATCGGAAATTTCCCTGTACATTACAAATTCCTTAACTGAGGTTTCTGTCTCTGAAGTTCCTGGAGAAAACCCCTGGCTCTGGATCGATTTCGGAAATTCCAAGGCTCCGGTCAGATCAATGTAACCTATTTTCTGGTCTTCTTCCGGGCTCGTGCCTGGAAATACTGCCGGAAGTAGACTGATCCCCATAAGCAGGAGAGGGAAGAGAAATGTCATAAAAAGGAACTCTTTACGCTTTATTGTTTTCAGGAACTCGTGCCTGGCAACAATAAAGGTTTTTTCGGGGCAATTATTCACTGGCGGCACTCTCCAGAGTCTCAATAAAAATTTCATTTAGTGAAGGGAGTGTCTGCTCAAAGCGCAGGAGATTTGTCCTGCTGACGAGCTCCTCAAGAAGGAATTGTATTTTTATTCCTTCCTCAGGGAAGAGTTCAACCGATTTTCCGGATTCTATTATTTTTTTTATGCCTGGAATTTCCCGAATTGCATTAAAATCTTCCTTTTCTGCGAATTCTACAACCAGAGAATTTTTTCCATGCTCTATCCTGATCTCATCCACAGAACCGTAAAGTACTCTCCCGCCTTTATTGAGCATAAGAATCCTGTCACAGAGAGTCTGAGCCTGCTCCATCATGTGCGTGGAGAGGAGTATTGTTTTTCCCGAAGCCCTGAGCTCCAGGATTTTGTCCTTAACGGTTTTCGCACTTACCGGATCAAGCCCGGAAAAGGGCTCGTCAAGGATTATAAGATCAGGATCATGGATAATCGCGGAAAGGAACTGAAGCCGCTGCTGCATTCCTCTGGAAAGCTCTTCAACTTTTTTATTTTTGTATTGATATAGGTCCAGGGATTTAAGAAGGGACTCAGCTATTAAATGAGCCTGTTTTTCCGGCATGCCTTTAAGCTGTGCAAGATAGACGAGCATATCCAGAAGTCCTGTTTTCCTGTACAGCCCCCTTTCTTCAGGAAGATATCCTATCCTGTTCTTTGCAGCCGGGCTAAGGGGCTTACCAAAGACATATATTTTCCCGATGTCCGGCTTGATGATGTCAAGAAGAAGCCTTATAAGCGTTGTCTTTCCTGCTCCGTTTGGCCCCAGTAACCCGAAAATCTCACCCTGTTCCATTGAAAATGAGATATCCCGAATGATATTCTTGTCTGAGAAGGACTTTGATACGCTCTGAAATTCCACAGTATGCATCCAGATTAAATATATTCCAATATAGAATAAGTTTATTCGATATTTAATGGAAGCAAAAGTTCATTCGGCATTTAATTGAAATAACTGTCCAGCATTAAAGAGATTAATAGAATTCAACAGAGAAAATAAGGAGAATTCAGGGGATAGTATGATACCGAAATTAATTATTCACAACAGCGTAAGTCTCGATGGCTCCACTACAGGCTTCGAAGCAAATCTTGACGTTCACTATAAGATCCTGAGTAGTTATCAACCCGACGCCATGATAGTCGGCTCAAATACTGCAAAGACCGGAACCCAGTTCTTCTGCGAAAAAATTCCGCCCGAAGAAGAATCGGATTTCAGGAAACCTGAGATCCAGCCCGACGATCCCAGGGCATACTGGCTGATTGCGGACTCAAAAGGGATTCTTGAAGGGTTAATGCATGTATTCAGGCGTTCCGAATACAGCAAAGATGTAATTGTCCTGGTCTCTGAAAGGACTCCTGAAGCTTACATCAATTACCTTAAAGAGAGAAACTATGATTTTATCAGGATCGGTGCAGACCGCGTAAATATCAGGCATGCACTGGAAATTGCAAAAGAAAAGTACGGTTTCGAACTTGTAGTTTCCGACAGCGGCGGAGTGCTGAACAGCATATTACTCGAATACGGGCTTGTAGAAGAAATCAGCCTGATCCTTACCCCTGAAATTACAGGAAAGAATGGGACAAACCTTTTCAGGACCCTGGAGAAAAGCGGAATTCGGCTTGAGCTTATAAGAGATGAAATTGTAGAAAAGCAATATGTGCATCTGGTCTACCGGGTTTTGAAAGAATAAAATCGCTGGATACATAATTTTCAACACCGATTTTTAACTTAAACCATTGACCCGAAACCGATGACCAGAAACCGATGGCCTGCAAGCGTGGCGTCGCTTGAGCCCGCCCCGGTTACACCAGTTTCGATAAAGCATGAGTTTTTGATCAAACTTTTTTTGAAAAAGTTTGCGATAAAACTTTTTTTGAAAAAGTTTTCGCTCAAGCCTTTTTGTAAAAGGCTTGCGGGCAAGCTATTTTTGTAAAAGGCTTGTATTATGCTTGATCTGATTGTGTATTGAATGCCATTTACTCTATTAGTTCGAACTTCGGAATTGTCTTCTTACCCCTTTCAAGCCTGCTGTATGTCAAGTTTCATATTCTTGTGCCACATTGAAACACACAGGAGGATTCGATGGGGAAGAATCTGACTGATGCTAATGGCAAGATGTGTTCTCCCCGGGGAGACGAGCATAGTATCCCATTTGCGGAGTTTCTTCAAGATCTAGGAGTTGACGAGAACGGACTTAGCGAGCAGGAGGCTGCCCGCAGGCTCAGAGAATGCGGAGCCAATATGCTCGAAGAAACAGGAAAAGAGAGCATAGCAAAGAAGTATTTCAGGCAATTCAGGAACTTCTTCTCCATCCTGTTGATTGTCGGGTCTCTTCTGTCTTTTATCGGAGAATATCTTGATCCCGGGCAAGGAAACCTGTATATAGGCATAGCTCTCGCAGGCGTCGTAGTTATCAACGGAACCTTTACGTTCATACAGGAATATCAGGCTGCAAAAACAATGGAAAGCTTCAGGCAGCTTCTTCCGCCCCACGCCAGAGCTATGAGGGAAGCAAAGGTAAAGGATGTCCTGGCATCGGAACTTGTTGTAGGGGATATTATTCTTCTTGAGGAGGGAGATAAAGTTCCTGCCGATGGGCGTCTGATTGAAATCAATGCCCTGAAAGTGGATAACTCGGCTATCACAGGCGAGTCCGAACCCCAGCTTCGGTCTCTTGAATGCACTCATCCAAATATGCTTGAGTGCAGGAATATGGTCTTCTCAGGGACTCTGGTACAGAGCGGAAACGGGAAGGCAGTTATTTTTGCAACAGGACAGAATACCCAGATCGGAAACCTTGCAACACTTACGCAACAGACTATAGACGTAGACACTCCTATCCGAAAAGAGTTAAATCACTTCATAAAGGTCATATCTGCAATCGCGATTTCCCTGGGAATAACATTTTTTATACTCGCCTTTCTTCTTCAGGATGTATTTCTATCAAGTCTGATCTTTGCAATCGGGATTATTGTTGCCAATGTGCCTGAAGGGCTTTTACCCACAGTTACCCTTGCCCTCAGTCTTGCCTCCCGCAGAATGGCTTCGCGGAATGCCCTTATAAAACAGTTGGAGTCAGTAGAAACCCTGGGCTCTACAACGGTTATCTGTACGGACAAGACCGGCACCCTGACCCAGAACAGAATGACAGTAAACTCTATCATGATAGGGTTTGAATGCCTCCTTCTTGAGAACCCTCTCAGCTCTAAAAAAACGACTGCCGGACAGGAGGCAGAAGAAAGTATAAACAAAAATGATGCAAATACAGATACGAATGTTGCGGAGAAAATTACAGATCCCGGAACAGAAGGATTTTGCCTTATAAAAAAACCGGTATGGGACCCTCAAAAATTACCATCTTTATTAATAAAAGTTGCAGGACTTTGCAATAATGCAAAACTTCGCGAATCTCCTCCCGGATATACAGGAGATCCGACCGAGGGTGCACTTCTTGTTTTTGCAAGTAATCTGGAAGATATAAAAAAGCTCCAGAACGATTATCCAAGGCTTGAAGAGTTTCCTTTTGATTCGCTTACTAAAAGGATGGAGGTTATCTGCCGTACTCCTGAAGGAAAACTTGAAGTCTATCTCAAGGGCGCTCCGGAAGTAGTTGTGGAAATGTGCGGCTCAGCCCTGATCTCAGGAGGCACTAAGAAGATGGGTGAAGCTGAACAAAAAGAGCTTCTTGCCCGGCACCTGAGGCTTGCTGGCAAAGGAGAACGTGTGATTGCCCTTGCGTACAGGCAGGGAGAAGATCTAAGAGAGTACACAGAAGACTTTACTTTCCTGGGATTTATAGGAATTGTTGACCCTCCGCGCCCTGAAGCCAGAGATGCTATTGCTAGATGCCACGCCGCCGGGATCAAGGTCGTTATGATTACCGGGGATCATCCTGTCACTGCAGGGTCAATTGCAAAGGACGTGGGGCTTTCAAACTCAGGAAAGCTTGAAATCATTACCGGAGATGAGCTAAGCTTACTTTCGCGTGCAGAGCTTGCCTCAAGATTGAAAAATCCGAGCATTGTTTTTGCGCGTACTTCTCCTGTACAGAAGCTGAAAATCGTACAGCTTTTCCAGTCCGAAGGGGAAATCGTGACCATGACAGGAGATGGGGTCAATGATGCTCCTGCGATTAAGATTGCGGATATGGGAGTCGCTATGGGTAGCGGCACGGATGTGGCTCGTGAGGCTGCGGATATGGTACTCCTTGACGACAATTTCGCTACGATAGTGAATGCCATAGAGGAAGGAAGGACCGTTTTTGATAACATTAAAAAATTCATTGTGTATATCCTTGCCAGTAATATTCCTGAGATTCTTCCTTTCATAGCCTTTGTCCTCTTTGCCCTGCCCCTTCCCATGCCCGTGCAGCTTATCCTGGCAATTGATCTGGGTACGGATATGCTGCCAGCGATTGCTCTGGGAAAAGAAAAGGGGGAGGGGGATATTATGAAAAGGCCTCCCAGAGCAAGAGAAGAAAATCTGTTAACACCCCAGCTGCTCCTTACAGCGTATGCAGTAAAGGGTCCTGTGGAAGCTGTTGCAGGTTTCTTCTGCTATTTTGCCGTACTTTTTGAAGGAGGCTGGAGTTTTGGCGAACAGCTTGCAAGGACCGATCCTCTTTATATGCAGTCAATAACAGCCTTCTTTTCAGCTGTAGTCATCTGTCAGATCGCAAATGTTTTTACTTCGCGAACCCGATACCAGTCGGTTTTTACGGTAGGTTTGTTCAGCAACCCGATGGTTCTTGTAGGGATTGCAAGTGAACTCCTCATTCTGGCGCTTATTGTCTGGAATCCTACCGCAAATCTCATCTTTAATACCTCCCCCCTTGAGCTCAGGTACTTATTATTTGCCATTCCTTTTGCAATTTTACTGCTCGGAATCGATGAGGTCAGAAAATACCTGCTGAGAAGGAATGTAAGCTGGGCAACCAGATTCCTTAAATGGTGAATCGAACAGAGCCCGGAACAAGCTGAACAGTACTGTTAAGATATTACTGCCCAGTGCGAGAACTCAAGTGTAAAAAATGTATAAAGATATATAAACCAGGGAAAACAGAGACTAATATTTCATTTTGTTTATGAAAGTCACCTGTATGAATTTTGTTTTTATCTCTTAAAAATTAGCATCAGTTATTAATACATACTAATCAAGCTCTGTTTAGTATTAAGTGTCCAGAAAGCTCCGAATTTGCAAAAAAAGCTATAATACTACTATTTTAACCGGGATTACTTCCCATAGTGGAAAATCGTTTCGTTATGACAGCTTATAGAAAACTTTTATATAGATTCCAATTTAATTTCATCTGTTAGTATTATCTTATAAACTTCCCTGCAGGTCCCAACCCATACCCCACTCCCAGCTTAATTAACCCGAAACCCCTTCATCGAGCTTAAACTATGAACGTTAGTAGAAAGATCCTTGTTATTATCTATATTATCTTTGCTCTTCTCATTTCAGTTATTATTTTTGCATCCCAGAGCATCCTCTATTCAAGTTTTTCCGATCTGCAGGAAAAAGAGGCAACTGAAAATGTAGAGAAGGTAGAGAACATAATTGATTTTCAGATTTTACATCTTGAGGAAATCAATTTTGCTCTTTCTTCAAGGGATGATATCAGGGCTTTAATGCTTAATCATGACCCTCAAAGTCTGAGTGGAACTGCGTTCGATGATATCTTTTCCGTCAGTGGGTGCGACTTTATTTTTCTTGTAAACAGTTCAGGGTATATTGTGTATTCCGATGTTTCGGATTCGGGAATCTCTACTAATGCCTCAGATCTTTCTGATATACATCAGAGAATAAATGATGGTGGCCTCCTCTGTAGGGAGGCTGAAGCTCCTTTAAAGGGGTTATTACTGCTGGAAAGCGGACCCGCAGTTATCTCCAGCCGACCTGTGCTTGACGAACCCGAAAATAAAGAAATCTCAGGTACAATCATTCTTGGAAAGAGGCTTGACCCGGATTTTATCGGATCTGTAAAGGAAAATACAGGAAGTACGATTACTCTTTACAGTCTTAACGACGCTTCATCTGACTTCCGGCAGGCTCTTTTTGAAAGAGAAAATCCGAGTTTCATATATAATGCAACAGGGGACATAGTTACAGGCTATTCTGTTCTTAAAGACGCTTCCGGAAACCCGACTATTATAATCCGAACTGACGCCCCAAGTAACATTTATGCCGAAGGTCAGAAAGCTCTCCGATACCTGGTGTTTTTCCTTTTGTTTGCAGGACTTATGACTGGGGCGAGCTGTAAGTTTCTTCTTGACAGAGAAGTGGTATCCCGGATAGTTGCAATTGATAATTTTGTGGAAAAGGTGAGAACAGATGAGAATTTCTCCGAACGATTCTCAATGGGCGGAGAGGACGAGCTCTCAAGGCTGTCCGAAGGAATAAACCAGACACTTGACAGCCTGAGGACTACTTCTGATAAATTTAAAACCCAGGAACATGAAAAAAAGGTAATTCTTGACTCTCTCACTGAACTCGTAGTCTTTATGGATTCCGAATTGAGAATAATCTGGTTGAATAAAGCAGCTCTTGATCATGTGGGAATGAAATTTGACGATGCTATAGGGCGCTATTACCAGGAGATGTATATTTTATATAAAGAAAATCCAGGCAAATCACCTGTACTGAAAGTACTGGAATCCGGGAAAGATGAGTTCGGGGAAGTGATTACAAAGGACGGAAAGATCTGGGCGGTAAGTGCAACCCCTATAAAAAATGGAGACGGCCAGATCACCGGGATTCTGAAAACAGGTCTCGATATAACTACACACAGGCATTCAGAGGAGAGATTGCTTCAGGCAAAACTTGAAGCTGAGGCTGCCAATAATTCAAAGAGTGAATTCCTTGCAAATATGAGCCATGAATTGCGAACACCTTTGAATTCAATTATAGGATTTTCGGATATTCTTCTTGAGAAGGTTTTTGGAGAGCTTAATGAAAAGCAGTGCAAATACGTAAACAATATCTCTACCAGTGGGAAACATTTGCTGGTGCTTATAAACGACATCCTTGACCTTTCAAAAGTAGAAGCCGGAAGAATGGAACTCCACTACAGTGAGTTTTCGGTTAGCTCTATTTTTGAAGAAGTTAAAACCGTCCTCTCTCCTCTTGCGCAGGTAAAAGCTCTTGAGGTGACTTTTAATATAGAATCCGACCTTACAACGCTTGAAGCCGACAGAGGTCGGCTGATTCAAATCCTTTATAACCTTGTGAGCAATGCAATCAAATTTACCCAGGCCGGAGGAAAAATATCGGTCTATTGCAAGGAAAGCGGAAACCGGGCACTTATTTCAGTCATAGATACCGGTATAGGCATCTCTGCCGGAGATCAGTTAAAACTGTTCCAACCCTTTACCCAGCTCGATTCTTCGGCAACCAAACAGTATGGCGGCACAGGGCTTGGGCTTGCTCTTGTGAAGAAGATTGTAAACCTGCATCAAGGAGACATCTGGGTTGAGAGCGATCCGGGAAAGGGCAGTAACTTTACCTTTGCAATTCCTCTCAGGAAGCCATTAGAACTCAGGAAAGCCAGCGAGATCGGGCTTGAGGATGTAATGATAGAATTCCAGATGAACAAAGCAGCAGCACTTTCAATAAAAGAAAATATCGAGGATTTGCAAGAGCAGGTAGAACTGCCCGAAGTTTACCTGTCTGAAAAGGGGGACATTAAACAGCAGCTTATTCTGGTAGTCGATGATGATAAAGACTCCAGAGAACTTCTCTCCGTTATCCTGAGAGATGCCGGATATAGCGTAGCTTTCCTTTACGATGGAAAAAATGTTTTGAAGGTTGCAAAGAATCTGAAGCCCGACATTATTACTCTTGATGTATTCCTGCCGGACACTAATGGCTGGCTGGTTTTGAAGCAGTTAAAGAATGATCCTCACACAGCTTCTATACCTGTACTTATTATTTCCATGACCAATAATAATGAGCTTGGAATTGCTCTGGGAGCAACATACTCCTTTACAAAGCCAATAAAAAGAGTCGAATTGATAATTTCTCTCAAAGAAATTGCCGGAAAGTTCCGGCTCGGAGATCCTAAGGTTCTTATCGTAGATGATGACGAGAATACTGTAGAACTGCTGAGTTCAATGATTGAGCCTGAGGGTTTTGAGGTTATTAAAGCTTACAGTGGGAGGGAAGGTCTGCAAAAGCTCTTCTCAGAGCAGCAGCCCGATATCCTGATTCTTGACCTAATGATGCCGGAAGTAAGCGGATTTGATGTCGTATCCAGCATGAGGGCTGATGTACGCACAAAAGACATTCCTCTTATTGTATGCACTTCCAGTGAGCTTACCGAAAAAAATCTTGAAGAATTGAACAGTGAGATAAAAGAATATCTGATTTCTATCATGAAAAAAGGCACTTTCGGAAGAAAAGAGTTAATTAATAGAATAAAACAATTAACTATGCTGAAGAGGCGTAATAATGAAGAAAATCCTGATTGTCGAAGATAATCCCATGAATATGGAACTGATTCTGGATCTTCTGGAATTCTATGGGCATAACGTCACGAAAGCCGAGGATGGGATAAAGGCTCTGGAACGCCTTGCTGAAGAAAAGTTCGATATTATTCTGCTGGATATGCAGCTTCCGAAGATGGACGGGCTTGAAGTTCTCGATAGGATTAAGAAAAATCCTGAGACTGCAGATGTCCCCGTAATAGCAGTTACGGCCCATGCTATGAAAGGCAGTGAAGAGCATTTCATAGAAATGGGCTGCGTGGACTATGTCTCCAAACCCATTGATATTCACAAATTCAGGGCATTGATCGAAAAGTATCTGGTAGAAGACTCGTCATGAATCCGAAAGGTAGTTATAGTTTCTCCAGGCGTATGGATAAATCTTTATAGTGCAAAAAGAGCTCCTCGCACCATTTGAGTGCACTCTCGTCAAAACTCATCAGGCGCTGATGGTCGAACTTGCCTTTTTTGTCGAAAAGCACAAGCGAGCAGAAGCGCTCTGTCACTACGTTTTTGAGAGTCACGTTCTCGTCACAGACATAAACCTGAACATTTTCGGATTGCACCAGAGAGTTCAAATCCTCATAATAATCCTTTTTCATCCTGTCAAAAACGGGTTCTGTCAGGATAAGACAGACTTCAGCCCCTTTCCTTGCAAGTTCCGAGTACATTTCAACATGCAGAGGATTGAAATATGAAAGGAACATTTTTACTTTTTTTGATTCCAGAAGGTTGTTTTTAAAATCTTCAGGTACTTCAAAGAGCCGGTTAAGGTCGGCTTCGAGCATGAAATAATTACCCAGTTCGTCAATCCTGTTAAGAAGAGGTTCGGGAATTGCGGTAAAGTCGTGGTTTGTCCAGTAATCGTAATTTTCCTCAAAAACCCTTACGGTATTAAGCAAAGGTTCCATTTTTTCGACTACTATCTCCCCCATCTCAGAAAGCCTATATGTATTTCTTTCATCCTGTATTATCAGGCGTCCTTCTTTTAATTTTTTGATTTGGGGCATAATTGATGTTGAGTTGACGTTGAGGGCTGTTTTTATCTCGTCCCCTGTTTTAGGCCCTTCTTCCAGCAGGAGCAATACATCTTTCCTTTTTTCTGAAAGAAATGCAAGATCAATAAGTGATATTTTCATTTTGTTCAATCTCCCCGGGAAATTTTCAAATATAGAAGAGATACTTCTCCTTTATTTCTTTTCAGAAAGCGGTGTAAGTGGGCAAAAATTTTTCTTCCTCCAGAAGAATTTTGAAGGAACTTCTCGCAACATTACTGCGCTACTTTTCAATTGATCCTTTATATTTTTTTCCAAAAAACACTTATTTTCTTTAAGTTAAAGGTTTTTTGACTTTTTGTTAATCTCTCTTCTATCTTTTAAAAGGATCTTTTTCCCGATTTTTCGTTCCTTCACTCTCAGCCTCTTCCCCTTAAACCGCTTTCAAGCTGGTTCTCAGCAAGATCGGCAATTACGCGGTCCGTCCTCCATTTTGAGTCCTGTATATCCTCAATAATAGACGATTTATAAATTTTGACTTTGATTTTCTGCAGCGATTCTCCTGCCTTCACATTGGTTTTGAAAAATTATCTGGTCCAGCTGACAATTATGGGGCAGCATCCCCTGCCCCCGGATTAAGCTTTTCAGATATTCTACTAGCAGTAAGCCTTTAGGAACATTACTTTGAGAAAAGGACTTTTGAAGCCATTCTGAAAATTTCCGATTTCACCCCTGAATTCATACGGAATTTTCGTTTTCGAATGCATCCTTCCGGAAGTAAGAGATAATGTACCCGGGATATCATTTCCTTTTATTTATAATTTTCGCATTATTTTTCCCTATTTCCAGAACCCTCCGACAACGAGGTAAACAGAGATTTACCTCGCCCTCCCTCTGGAAAACTTTTTTATAAAATTGTTAAAAAAGTCTTATCAAAACTCTGGCTCTCCCTCCATCTTATATAAAGGAATCAGATTAATTATCCCGAAGCCTTTTTTACCAGAGCAAAGATGCCGCGCAGGATTTCTTTAGGGGAGGGAGGATTTCCGGGGATTTTTATATCTACAGGCAGAATTTTATCAACTCCGCCAAGTACAGCATAAGAACCTCTATAAATTCCACCATTGCAGGCGTCATCCCCCACTGCGACCACGAATTTAGGGGCAGGCATGGCTTCATAGGTTTTTAAAACGGCTTCAGCCATATTCAGGGTGACTGCGCCTGTAACCAGCAGGACATCGGCATGCCTCGGGGAAGCCACAAAAGAAATCCCAAACCTTTCGACATCATAATGCGGGGTTCCGAGATTTGAGATTTCAATCTCTGTTGAGTTGTCACTGCCTGAGTCCAGCTCGCGGATCGCAAGGCTGTGCCCGAAAACCTGATTAACTTCAGCTTTCAGTTCGGAGCCGAGAGCTTCAAGTTCGATATCGGAAAACTCAAATTTCTCCGTCACTTTCGAACGGAAGACATACGTAAGTGGGTTTACCATTTATTTCACCTCAGAGGTCGGTTCCTGCGTAGGAAAGGTTAAGGCTTTTGTTGATAAGGGGAAAATCCGGGACGATGTTCCCGAGTACTGCATGTTCTATAGCCTGCCAGTTGCAAAAAGATGCGGTCCGTACTTTATAACGATCTATTAGCCCGCCTCTCACATAGATCCAGTGCAGGTTCTGACCCCGTGCCGCTTCAACCATTGAGAGGGCGTACCCATCCGGAATATTTGAAACTGCAAATCCGGCTGCTTCAGCGGCAACCGCACCCTCCGGGATTGAAGCTATAAGCTTCTGTATCAGGAAAGCTGAATTAAGGACTTCCTTAGCCTTAACTTCAAACCGGGAAAGGACATCTCCCGCAGTTTTGATAGTTCTTTCTGGAGGTACATCCTTATATATGCCGTAGGGATGGTCAAGCCGGACATCATAGGAAGCTCCGGAAGCCCGGGCTATTGGACCTGTAAGATTAAGTGGGGCAATCAGTTTCTTTTTCAAAACACCGGTCGTTGAGAACCTGTCGATAAGGGATGAGGATGCACGGACAGCCGCAATCGCAGAGTCAAACTCCGGTACAAACGTTTTCGAATAAAGGTAAAGTTTTAAAAGGGCCTCGTCTGAAATCTCTTTCTTCAAGCCCCCTATATCCACAGCGCCTCTCATAAACCGGGAGCCTGTAAGAAGCTCATTTTGTCTGAAAATATTTTCACGGAGGATAAGGAAAGGCGTTGTCATTTTTGGGAAGCCGATATCGGTAATCATGCCTGAAAGGTCGCCCATATGTGAGTAGATACGTTCCAGTTCAAGGAGAATAGCCCTTAAGCAGTTAGCCCTGGGAGGGACTTCAATTCCCGCAAGCTTTTCTATGGCTGTGCAAAAGGCAACAGCATTGGCAACGGTTTCGTCCCCGCTTATGGCTTCGGCAATCGGGACACAGGCGGAGGGTCTTTTTCCCTCGGCAAGTTTTTCGATTCCCCGGTGTTTATAAAAGAGCCGGATTTCAAGGTTGAAAATAGGTTCTCCAATAACGCTGAACCTGAAATGGCCAGGCTCGATAATTCCTGCATGGACAGGCCCGACCGGAATCTGGTACACACCTTCGCCCTCTACCTGCTTGAAAGGATATGCTTCTTCCGGGTTCTGGACAGCCTGGATTTTCCTGTTTTTAAAGGATTTCAGGAGAGGGTGAAAGCCTTCAGGGTATGCCTCGTGTAAAAAAAGCCTCCTTTTGTCAAAAGCATCTTTAAACTCTATCCCGAACCCATCCCGTATTTCCCGCTCATACCAGCAGGCGGAAGGGAAAATCGTGGCAACAGAGGTAGTCTCCGTTCTGACCTGTCTCATAAATGCAAATACATCGGTGAAGCCCTTCAGCCTAAAAACATAAAAGAGAGTAAACCCAGGGCTTTCCTCAAAATCCTGGACGCAGAACAGGCTTATCAGCACAAAGCCCTTTTCGGAAAGTGCAGGCACGGTTTTTAAAAACTCTTCTTCTCCAAGGGGAATATAGAATTCATTGTTTTTCCCCCTCCTGACTTGCGGCTCCTTGCCTGAAATGTCAATAATTAAATCTGTAGCGTATCGGGTCGAAAGTATTGAAGGGTTCACTGGAATCTGGCAGTTGTCTCTTAACTTCGAACCTGCCGGGACCAGGGAACTTGCTGTGTTTTTGTTTGAAATCATTTTTCTTTGCCTCCTATTTACAGGTATCCGAGCTCATACACGATTTCGTTCAACAGGTTTTCCAGGGGTTCCGGGAAGAATACTCCGAGCGCCAGAATCACGATAATAATTGATATGATTGGGAATTTCATACCATTCCTGACTGTATATGGAAGAAGCGGAGTTTCGATCCCTTCAGGTCCAGCCTCTTTTGAACTTCGGGTAAACGCCCCAATTAAAACTCTTGCAAATGCAGCCGATGCAATAACCAGCAGGAGAAGGACTGCAAAAACAAGCGATTTAGAAAACTCGAAAGCTTCCAGCAGAATAAAAAATTTGGCCGAAAAGATCGGGAAAGGAGGCATACCTATGATTGCAAAGCTCCCAATAACGAACCCCCAGCCTGCAATGGGCTGGAGCGAAAAAATGTCTTTTATATCCTGGATCAGGTTGCTTTCGTACTGCCTGTGCAGAATGCCCGCCGAAAAGAAGAGCGAGGCTTTGGTCAGCGAGTGGGCAAGGACGTAAAAAAGTGTCCAGAAAAGGGCAAAAGGTGTTCCAACCCCTATTCCGAGGAGGAGAATGCCCATATGTTCCACGCTTGAAAAGGCAATCAGCATCTTCAGGTTTTTCTGCAAAAGCATATTGAGGACTGCGACTGTTACCGTAAGCAACCCAAAGCCGATAAGAAACTGGGATACTATAGCTTCTGCCTCGGTTTGCCTGACAATGGCGTACATTCGCAAAATTCCATAAATGCCTATGTTTAACAGGACTCCGGATAAGATGGCACTTACTGCTGAAGGGGCTTTTGAGTGGGCATCCGGAAGCCATGTATGGAAAGGGAAAATCCCGGATTTTGCTGCAAATCCGATGAAAAGAAATACAAAACTTGCAGTTAACATTTTAGGGGATAACAGGACTGAGTTTTCCATCAGCACAGTCCAGTTAAGGGTTCCGCTGCCCAGTATTTCCCCGGAGAGCGTGTATAGAAATATCAGCCCTATGAATGAAAAGAGCATGGCTCCTGAGGCTATGAAAATATATTTGATGGCGGCATCGATATTTTCTTTAGCAGACAGGATTGCCACAAGTACGGCTGAAAAGACTGTTGTCAGCTCGGCAAAAATCCAGAATAAAGCAAGGTTGTCAGAAAAGAAAGCAAGGGTAGCTGTTGTAAGCAGTAGGCTGAAAGCCATATAAAAAATTTTCAGGTTATTCCTGTGCAGTTCCTGAGCCTGCATCAGGCTTTCAACATAACCGCTTGCATAGACCGAAGCCAGGAAGAACAGTAAAGCTGCAATCAGCACTTCATAAATACTGAGATGATCAACGTAGAAATACTTGTTTCCGGTTTCAAAAGCCGGGACAGTGATAGTGAGCAGCGCATAAAACCCTATTGCAAGAAATGCAAGAGTGTGCAGAATGGAGAAAGCATTCATTGCCCTGTGAGATTTTGAAAGCAGGATAAGGGCAAGAGCCAGGGCTCCTGCTGCCAGATAGCTGAGTATGATCATTGTTCTTCCCCCCCTGACCAGATTTTAAGTGTCTGGAGGCGCTGGTGGTATTCCTCGCTTGTTGAATCTAGCCCGATTGCCAGGATAGTTGTTAACAGTACAAGAATCATCAGGTCTATCACGATCAGGATTTCTATGATAAAGGGCAGGTCCGCAACAAAAATTCCAAAAAGCAGAACCCCGTTTTCCATTGTCAGGTATCCTATGACTTTTGTTATCACTTTTCTCCGGCTGAATATCACAAGCATGCCCATGAGAGTCAGGGATAATCCAATAACAGCCCCCATGAAGAATAACTTGCTCAGAATGAATTCATTGAAGAAGCCTGAGAGGAAAACATAGGCTAAAAGAATCAGGCCCATGCTGACAAGAAGGGAGGGTGTCGGCTCAAGGTAATTAAACTTCAGGTCCCGGCTGATTTTGATTTTTTCCCCTATTATGTTTATAAATATGGGAATTAACAGCACCTTGCTTACAAGAGTCAGGGCTGCGATCGCAAGCAATGTCCTGTTGCCCTCAATAAAGTAAAGTGACGATGCGATCAGGACAAGCAGCAGGGACTGGACGGCATATACGGTCAGCAGCGAAGCAATGTTCCTTGTGGAAAGGATAAGGGCTGCCGTAATCAGTACAAAAACAAAAAGGATCCTGACCATGTCTTCGAGGAATGTCGGGTCTGCCAGGAAAGAAGATATCATGCAAACACCTCCATCAGGATGGTAAGTGCGGAAAAGAAAAACGCCATCATATAGAATCCGGGCAGCCTGAAAAGCCGCATTTTTGCAATGGAAGACTCAAATAGTCCTATTAATCCGGCAAGCATGCTGGCTTTTACAAGGAAAAAGAGGCATGCGATCATAAAACTTGCGAAGGTAAGCTCGGTCGCAAGTCCCCAGGGAGCCAGAACGTTTATCAGAACTGCCATCAGGATTGTCTGTTTAATGGCATGGGCAAGCTCTATAAGAGCCAGATTTTTTCCGGACTGTTCCAGAATCATGGCTTCGTTGATCATGGTAAGCTCAAGATGTGTTGCCGGGTTGTCCACAGGAATCCTTCCGGTTTCCACTATTATGATGATAAAGAGGGAAATGGAAATAAGGGTAAGGGTGGGACTTTCGGGAATTGTGGAGCCGGCAGTTACTGCAAACATTTCATGAAAGTTTACGGTTCTTAATACATATGCAAGCGCAGCAAAGGATATTACCATCGTGGGTTCGACTACAGCCGAGAGGCTCATCAGGCGAGAACTACCCATGCCTCCGAAAGTGCTCCCCGCATCAAGTCCGCAAAGTGCCGTAAAAAAACGCTCTATTGCGAGCAGGTAGAGGAAAACTATTATATTTCCGATTCCTGCAGGGGTATCTGGAATAAAAACAACCGGGACAAAGAGCGTCGCCACTAGAAGAACTCCAAGGTTAAGATAGGGAGTAATTCTCATAATTCCTGAGGAATTGGGTGAATATACTACTTCTTTTTGCATTAGTTTGCGCAAATCGAAATAACTCTGCAGGAGACTGGGGCCTTTTCTTCCCTGGGTATATGCCTTGACCTTTTTGATAAGGCTCATAAAGAACGGGGAGATCAGCATGATAAAACCCGTATTCAGCAGGGCGAATAAGAGGAATGAAGCATTCATGCGTAATACCTCGTAAATGTCATCAGCGTCAGTACTGCAATAAAAACGTAAAGTACATAAGTATCCAGTTTGCCGTTCTGCATTCGTGAGACCTGAGAAGAAACAAGACTAACTGCGTAAGCGGCAGGAAGATAGAGACGTTCTTCAAAAAATTTAATCAGGTGTATCCTGACAGTTCCGCTTTTAAAGATGCTTTCCTTTGTATCGGAATACGTTCTGGTAGTAGAGATTTCGGTCCTGTAAATTTTTTTGAAAATAACTACAAGAGGCTCCGAAAACCCTGCGGAGCTGTATTCCATTGTGGAATTCTGGCCCAGCATCCCACAGCCCCAGGTTTCTTTGCTTATTCTCGGGCTTTCCGAAGGACCTGAATTACGGACCGCAAGCCAGATAAGCCCGCAAGCTCCCCCGAGAATCAGCCCGAGAGACAGCATATCCGGAATCCCCAGGTCAAAGCCGAGTAGAACCAGAATTCGGGATGAAAACAATCCCGAAAAAATACACAGAGCTGCAGGTACAGCTTCTCCAAGTAACATAGGATTTGTGGCTTCAGCAGCTTCTTCTGCATACTTCGTCCTCGGAAGGGCAAGGAAGGTGATTCCGAAAACTTTTACAAAAAGCGCTGCTGCGAGAGCACTTGTAAGGGCAAAGACCGAGAGGGTAATAATTAGAAGTACTTTTAAAAGAGGGTCTAAAAGTGCTGAAGAGTAGAAATAAGCCTGGAAAAGCATAAGTTCACTTACAAAACCGTTTGTTGGAGGAAGGGCAGCAATTGAAACAGAACCCACCAGGAAAAGGACGGCAGTATGGGGCATGCGCTTTATAAGACCTCCGAATGCCTCGATATCTCGGGTGCCAGTAGCATGAACCACTGAGCCTGCGCAAAGAAATAACAAGCTTTTGAAAAGAGCGTGGTTAAAAGCGTGGAAGCAGGCTCCTACAAGGCTTAACATCGCAAGAGCTTCAAACCCTTCCAGTTTGAATATCAGGTACAGGCCAATTCCCATGAAAATGATCCCGATATTTTCGATACTGCTGTAGGCAAGCAGCCTCTTTATATCGCTTTCCTTGAGGGCATAAATTACCCCCAGTACGGCTGAGAGACTTCCCATTACAAGGATTAGCGTACCCCACCAGAGCTGCGGGAAGGAGACTGAGAGTAAAAACCTCAGAAAACCGTAGATCGCAACTTTCAGCATGACGCCCGACATCAGAGCTGAAATGCTTGAAGGAGCAGCAGGGTGAGCATAGGGGAGCCATTTGTGGAAAGGGACAAGCCCTGCTTTGATCCCGAACCCCGTAAAAAGGCAGAGGAAAGGCAAAGTAAGAAGGCTTGCCGGGTAGTCAAGCTGTCCGAATTCGGCAGAGCCTGTCAGCCTGAACAGACTCATAAAACCCATGAAAAGAAAAGCTGTGCTCAGACTTGTCATTATAAAGTAGAAGAGTCCTGCTTTCTTGCTTTCTTCCGAGGAATAGTCGTGAAGTACAAGCATTAAGGAAGACAGAGACATTATTTCCCAAAAAACAAGGAAACCTACCATATTTCCTGCAAGCACAACCATGAGCATGGCAAGGATGAAGAGGTTTGTAAGAGCAGTCTGCAGGTCTTTTCTAGCTTCACCTTTAGCATGTTCCACATATTCAACGGAATATAAAGAAACGCCCGGCACAACGACTGCGATCAGCAGAACAAAGCCTGCTGAGAGCCTGTCTGCAGCCAGTGTGAAATCCAGTCCGGGAAGAAATCTGAAGGCTGGAAAAACAGGCTCTTTTCCGGTGTAAAGGACTATGCCTGCAAAAACCAGAAGCAGGATTGAAGAAATAAAAGATAGGCTGAAGGAGGCTTTTCTTGCGTTTTTACTTCGGTACAGGAAAGGCAGGGCAGTTCCGGATATAAGGGCTATAACAGCTCCGTAAATTAAGGCTTCGAGCAAATTTATTCACTCCTTAAGCCTGGTTCCGGCATTTGAGTAAAATCTGGGAATTGTATTCTGGTCCGAGCCTGGCACTGTAGTTCTCCAGCTCGCGTCCAGCTTAAAGCACTATTTTTGAAACTGTCCTTCCTATAAGAGATAATGGGAATACTTCCGTAGTTCGTATTTACATTCCACCGTAAACTTCTATTTCGAGGGTTCATTCCCCGGAAACTTTTCGCCAAATACTCTGTAACATTATATATGTTTACATTATAAACTTTTTTGCGAAGGTTAGTAACTATCATTCTTAATCCTTGTTTTCAAAAATGAAAATGGTGAAATGCTTTGAAATTAAAAGAAAAATACTTTTTCCCGCGAAACGAGGAATACATTTAGATTTTCTATACCAGGACTGAAAATATATATTATAGATATTTATACTGACCATAAGTTACATCTTTCTAAAAAATCTAAGACGGCAGGTAAGAAATGAGGTTAGAAAAGTAAGAGTTTAGATGATTATTATATATTTTCAGAATTCCATTAAGCCTTCTACTCGCCCCAGTCCCGCAAGCCTTTTACAAAGATCCTTGAGTGAAAATTATTTAAAAAAATTGATCGCAAGCCTTTTTGTAAAAGGCTTGAGCGAAAACTATTTCAAAAAAATTTGATCAAAAAGGCTTGAGCAAAAGTATCTAAACCAACATAACCGGAGCGTGATCGACCGGCGCAACGGTCGATGTAAAGCCGAACAATGGGCTCAAAATTTTCGAGCTTGTTTATTAAAAAAATGGGAACAAAAAATTCCTGACAAATAGCTTTTATAAGTTGTTAACTAAAAAAATGCCCGTATTCTAATACAAGCTTAAGGAGCCTGAGAATTGTTTTTACTACCGTGGTTCTTATCTCTGCTCGGGAGAGGCGGAAAAGGAGATTCAAAGGTATTATTGATTTCCCAGGCAACCCTGTAGTTTTTAACTGCGCTTCGAAACTCTGGATTTCCAGTTGGGGCGTGAAACCTTTTGGATTGAAAAGGTCTATATAATATTGTCAAGTAGACAATAAAATTGTAATTAAAATAAATATAAATCAATAAATTAAAAAAAAGGTATGACTATGAGCGAATTTACACTCAAAACGAGACTCTTAGCTGCCCTTGAAGGCAAGCCTGTTGACAAAGTACCTGTTTGCTCCGTGACCCAGACCGGGATTGTAGAACTTATGGATGAAGTTGGAGCTCCCTGGCCTGAATCCCACACCAACCCCGAACTTATGGCAAAGCTGGCAATTGCCAACTATGAGCTTAGCGGACTCGAAGCTGTAAGGCTTCCCTACTGTCTTACCGTTCTTGTTGAAGCCATGGGCTGTGAAATCAACATGGGCACCAAGAACAGGCAACCTTCTGTTACCGGTCACCCTTACCCCAAGGATCTTGAGGGCGCATCCATTCCTGCAGACCTCCTGCAGAAAGGCAGAATTCCTGCTGTACTCGAAGCCATAAAGATCGTCAGGGAGAAAGTAGGTCCTGACGTGCCAATTATCGGCGGTATGGAGGGTCCGGTTACAGTCGCCTCTGACCTGGTAAGTGTAAAGTCCTTCATGAAATGGTCCATTAAAAAGATTGATCTCTTCGAACAGTCTCTGGACATTGCCACTGAAGCTTCAATTATGTACGCAAATGCA
Organism: Methanosarcina sp. MSH10X1; assembly: GCF_004099695.1. Classification (GTDB taxonomy): domain Archaea; phylum Halobacteriota; class Methanosarcinia; order Methanosarcinales; family Methanosarcinaceae; genus Methanosarcina. The sequence continues at coordinate 66,172 of NZ_SCHL01000014.1, forward strand.
ATGGTCGAGGCAGGTGCAGATGTTATTGCCATTGCAGACCCTGTAGCTTCCCCTGACCTTATGAGCCCTGACTCCTTCAGGCAGTTTCTCCAGTCAAGACTGCAGAAGTTCTCCTCAAGTGTGAACTCAGTAACTGTCCTCCACGTCTGCGGAAACGTTAACCCGATTCTCAGTGACATGGCAGACTGCGGCTTCGAAGGACTCAGCGTTGAAGAAAAAATAGGCCCCGCAAAGAAAGGCAAGGAAGTAATTGGAGACAGAGCAAGATTAGTAGGAAATGTTTCCAGTCCGTTCACCCTGCTGCCTGGCCCTATTGACAAGATAAAAGCTGAAGCAAAAGAAGCTCTTGATGGCGGAATCGATGTACTCGCACCAGGCTGTGGTATTGCACCAATGACCCCTCTCGAGAACATCAAAGCAATGGTCGCAGCAAGAGACGAATACTACGCCTGAGAAGGCACAAGACCTTTATTTTTTTCGCGGGCACATTCCGGGGCTCTAAAAACTTTAGTGCATCCGGATATCGTGTTCCACTTAATGTTTTTTTGTTTTGGCAGTCGGAATGAGTGCTCCAGACCCAGAGCCTTACAGGCTTTGAACTGAGGAGAACCTGTCCGAAAAATAATTCAGTATAAATAGCTTGATAGCTTATTCAGTATGAAACTTATTTATTTTTATTGAACACAGGATATGTCTGAAATATACTGGTTGAGTTGATCTTAAACTTTTTTGGAGGAGGTTAAGATATGAGAACAGGAGTTGCAATCGACCTGGGAACCAGCGGTTTTAGGGCCCAGAAAATTGACCTTGAAAGCGGTGAGATCAAGAAAACTGTCATAACGCTACGGAATCCCCTACCTGGAGCGAACGTAATGGACCATCTTGACTTTGCAATCCATTACGGGCTTGATAAAGCCCACGGCCTCTCTGCCACAGCAGTAAAAAATATTCTGGGCGAACTGGGAGTAAACCTGGAAGAAATGGAGAAATTTTCAATCTGTGGAAACCCTATCCAGCTTTCCATATTCCAGGGAATTCCAATCGAAGACCTGGCATACGCAGGCGAGCGAAAGAAGCAAAAATATCACATTGAAGAGCAGAATAGGGATGCCCGCATAATACCTATGGCTGAGATCGAAGGATTTGAGGAAGCCGTAAACTGCAAACTGTCTGTACCCCCGGCAATTAAGCACGAGGTTGGTGCCGATGCACTTGCACTTATTGTAAAAGCAGGCATGATTGAGAGTAACGAGATAGCGATTGCAACAGACTACGGAACAAATGCCGAAATGGCCCTCAAAGCAAACGGCATTATATATACCGGTTCAGCTGCCGCGGGCCCTGCTCTCGAAGGTCAGGAAATAGAATATGGATCCATTGCTTCCCCTCATACAATCTGCGATGTGGAATTTGAAGGAGAAAACCTGCGCTGTTATGTATTAGACAGGGATATGAAGACTACAAAAGCAGACCTGGTAAATCCAAAAACAGGGGAAGTTGTGGAAAAAGGGGATCTCACTGCAAAAGGCATTACCGGTACCGGAGTTATTGCCCTTATAGAGACAGGAATGAGAAATAAGCTCATTGTATTGCCAAAGATTCAGACCCCGGACGGCATTATTCACCTCCAGGACGGGATAAAGTTCACGAATAAAGACCTTATTGCAGCCGGGAGAGCTATAGGAGCAATCCGCGCTGGACACATCACCCTCTGTGCAGCCGCAGGCATAGAGATGGAGGAACTGCTGACCGCTCACATGTCAGGAGCCGCAGGCACTTATATGGACGCTGCAAAAGCCCATAAGGTAGGAATGATTCCTTACAATGCGAGTTATGTCTCCCAGATAGGAAATACTTCCCTGACCGTTGCAAGGGAAATCCTGCTTTCAGAAGACAGGCTCTGGGGACTGCAGGCAATTGCAAAAGAGGTAGTGGGCACCCATGTAATGTTTGCGACCTCCGAGGCTTTTAAGGAAGCTTACCTGCTGGAACTTGCTTTCTGGAATGAAGGCATGGCTTTCAAGATGCTTCAGAAGTTCCTGAAAAAGAAAAAACTTCCCATGATAAGCGAGCCTTCTGCTATTCTCAAGATTGACCGCCAGGTTGAAAGGGATATCCCCGAGCTCGGAGAAGAGGGGCTCGAGGTGCTTGAAAAGGTTGGAACTTACCTTACAATGGTGATTGAAGAGTGTGAAGGCTGCCATAAGTGCGTAAAGGTTTGCCCTAACGGAGCCCTGAGAATGGAGGACAACGGGCTTGTGAAAATAAGGACTGACCTCTGCGATGGGGCAAATTGCCAGCGTTGCTTGCATGCCTGCCCTGATGACAGGTTTAAATGGGAAAATCTGACAGTTGCAGGAAAGTAAAAAGGGTAAGCTTATTGAGAGTAAAAAACGAATAAAGGGAAATAGTAATAAGCAAAACGACACGAAGGGAGGAGAAAACGTGCAGGTCATTGTGGTGGGGGGTTTTCTGGGAAGTGGAAAAACCACCACTATTATCAACATGGGCAAATACCTGGCAGAGAAAGGGAAAAAAGTTGCCATTATCGTGAATGAGATTGGGGAAATCGGAATTGACGGAGACGTTATAAAGAGATTCGGATTTGATACGAAGGAAATCACAAGCGGATGCATCTGTTGTTCCCTTAAAGTAGGGTTAAGGACAACCGTTACCCTTCTTGCCAGGGAGTACAAACCTGATATCCTGATGATAGAACCCACAGGTATTGCCTTCCCGCACATAATAAGGGACGAAGTCGAACTCATGAATCTTGGAGAACATGTCGAAATCGCTCCTCTTGTTACCCTGATTGACGGCAGCAGGTTCAAGCACCTGATGAAAGAAATAAAAGAATTTGCCATGAGGCAGATTATTGATGCGGAAATCCTGGTAATAAATAAGGTAGACCTGATAGAGCCTATCCGGCTTCCTATTCTTGAGGCGTCGGTTCAGCAGCTGAATCCGGATGCCAGGGTAGTCCTGCTTTCAGGAAAAGACACGGGCGAAAAATTCGAAAATTTCATGCACATAGTGCTCCCGGATCTCAAAGAAATTCCCGAAAGCGCTCAGACAGCTGAAGAACTGAGAGTACAAGCCGAACCCTTTGCTCCGCGGGAAACCGAAAGTTCGATTGAAGCTTCAAAAGTAGGCAGCTATTCGGCCGAATTCGCGGTTGAAAACGGAAACCTTAGCACTGATGCTGCCAGGGAATTAACAACCGAACTGATTAACACGATAAAGGCGAAGGTACTGAAATTAAACCCCGAATTCGTAGGGCATATTAAACTCTTTCTGGACAATGGGTCAGAAACCGTGAAACAGAGCGTTACAATATTTTACGAAGAGCCCCAGGAAGATATAATCAAGTCAAAGGATGGAACTGCCCCTACACTCAAAATTCTCTCAGCAGTCTCAAACGTTGAGAAGGCAGCCGTAAGAGATGCTGTAAACCTCTCGGTACAGGAGGTTTTTGAAAGCAAGAAAATAAGAGCGACGAAACCCGAACCGGCCCATAACCACGAACATGGACATCAGGAAAATAATAATCATGGAGATCAGGGGCATATACAGAAGATCTCGGACATTAAAAGAAATGGCTGAGCTGGAATAGTGGGGCTGAGGTGAATAAACCGGTGAGGAAAATAAATTCCTCAAATATTTTTTAGTCAATCTTCGGTTTTAACTGATCTTTGTAGTTTTAATTAACCTTCACTGTTTTAATTGATTTTTGTGGAGCGGTCTATATAATATTGAGCCAGTTCATTGCCCCACTCTATCGCACTCGGAGTATAACTCGTGATTTTCCTGTGATCGAATTCCCCTTCTTTTCCGAAGAGTTTCAGCATCAAAAAGTTATCTGTAACCATGAACGAAGAAGGCCTTATTTTGCCTGAATAAATATAAAGAGAGACTTTGTTGTCAAGCAGCACGCAATATTCTTCTTCAAAGTCGTTTTTTAATCGATTATAGACCTTTTCATCGAGGATAAGATGTGCTTCGGCTCCGCCTTCAGCACAGCTGGCTTGAATCGACGGACAGTCGGGGCAGAAATAGGAATAAAAGGATTTTATGGTTTTCGAACTGCTTAGTTTTTCACGCAAATAGCCTGGGAATTCGAAAAGATGATCAAGGTCGGGTTCATCCAGGTTACATTTTCCAAGCATGTCGATTTTCTTAATCAGGTGTTCGGGAATGGGAGAGCGATCATGTTTTGACCAGTAATCCTTATTCCCGTCAAAAACGTCAAGAACGGAAGTAAGAGGGAGCATCTTCTCAACGACTACTGCTCCTATATCCGAAAGCTGGTAGATGTTTCCTTTCTGCACGATCATATCCATATCTTTCAATTTTTTAATCTGAGGCATTAGAGCACATGATTTTACATTAAGAATTTCTTTAATCTCATCGATATCCATCGGCCCGTTAGCTAACCGGACAAGGAGATTTTTCCTTTTTTCAGAGAAAAAAATTAGGTCTACGAGAGAACTCATGTGTATCAGCTTCCATTATTCATGTATTATTTCAGACCAGGACAAACTCGCCAGAATTTTCCCCGGATCCACCGCAATCCCAAAGCAGCATAGTTTCGGCTTTTACCCAGGAGGTGCTGCAATTAAAAGCGTTCTATCAATAGAGAGGCACCGCGTTATTCAAGATTAGAAGCAATTTGAGATTTCATTCTTGCTTATCCTGACCCTGCAGGATACAGCCGTGAATCAATCGATTAAACGCTCTCGTTTTAAAAACGGGTAATAGTCTTCAACCAGAACCAAATTAAATATTGCAGAAACTATATTTAATTTTTGATAATACATCGCATAATATAAATCGCGGATATAATATTTAAAGTAAGATAATGCATGATAAAACAAAAATTATAAAACCGACGCATCCGATATATTATGCTTTTCAGCAGATTGAGAAGAAGCTCTTTTTAACGGTTTTCAGTGGGTTTTATAAATATTGCTGGCCCGTAAGCAGGATCAGACTTTTCAGGACTACGGATTTAAAGCAATAAAATCGCAGGATAACGGATTCTCAAATCTTACAACCCAGAGTTTTGAAAACCTGTATTCCAGAATTTGAAAGCATATATGCCAGAGTTTGAAAGCATATATGCCAGAATTTGAAATCTATATCAAAGCCATATCATCAGATATTGAGAACCAAACCCTTAAATTTTCAATACCCCTGAAGATTTAACAACCTCTATTTTTCAACCATGCATAGTTTTGGTATCTTCCCTGTGAACTGCTACCCCTACAAGAAAAGATACGGACAAGAAATGTATGGGAAATATAAATTTCCTAGTATATTGGAAATCCGATATATTGGAAAATTCAGACGAATATGAAATTTGAATAAATCTTTATTTTCAAGCTGAGAAATATTGCGCCTTAAGAGGAAAACAGCGTCGGTTAAGCTATATACAACCGAGAGAATCTCTAGATGATGATCATTGAGTCAAAAAGAGTAACGCCTGTGAGGCTAAATCCGGAAAAGGTTCCCTAAACGCTGTACACTACATGGGAAAAAATACTCTTCAATGGTTATCACAGAAGTTAAAAAGCTTATAGTGGATTTACGGAATTGGCGGGCTGTGGAACCCGTTAAGGATCTAAACACTGCAAAAACAAAAGTCCTGAAAAAAGGTCTTAAAAAATAGGTATAGAACTGCCTGGCCGGATTTTTAAGGAAAAGGAGATTTTCAATGGCAAAAGATGAAATTTTTAACGCTTTAACGGATGCTGTAGTTGAAGGCGATGACGAGCTTGCAGAAGAATTTGCACAAAAAGTCCTTGACGAGGAACTTGATGCATATGAAGCAATCGTTGACGGGCTCGCAAAAGGCATGAAGATTATCAGCGACATGTATGAAAAGGGAGAAGCCTTCGTGCCAAGCCTTCTGCTAGCGGCCGATGCAATGTATGCCGGGATGGAAATTCTCACCCCCTACATTAAGGTTGACGGAAGTGCAGCCCCCCAGAATGTAATCATAGGTACTGTTGAAGGAGACGTACACGATATTGGCAAGAATCTTGTCAAAACGATGATGACTGCAGCCGGTTTCAATATGATTGACCTTGGCTGCGACGTGCCGCTGGGGAAATTTGCAGAAGCAGCGAAGGAGAAAAAAGCAACAGCAATCTCCATGAGCACCCTGATGACCACAACAATGGGTGGAATGGAAACCGTTATTGAACAGCTTCAGGAAGAAGGGATCAGGGATTCTCTTTTAGTTATGGTAGGTGGCGCACCTGTTTCCAGGGAATTTGCAGAAAGTATAGGTGCGGACGGCACAGCTCTGGATGCAAGTACAGCAGTAGAAACCCTTACTTCCCTTGTCAGCGGGATCTCGGAAAATGCCTGGAGCGATTCCGCAATTGTAGAAAGCAAGATGAAGTACAAGGAATCCCTTGCCCAGAAGGGAATAAAAGAAAAGGTTGACATCGGCCTTATAACAGCCGAGAAAGTTATGGCAGAATTTGACTCAGTTATCCCCAAGTTAAATGAAACCATGACAAAAGCCGAAAGGTTCACAGCCTCATTTGCAGATAAGAAGGTCGACAGGCTTCCGATTGCAACCCTTGCCTGCGGTGTGTCCAGGAAATTCGTGCCCTGCAGCTATGCTGACTATTCTACAAAAGCCGAGAAATACGCAGCCTGTGTGGAGGCAGGTATCAAATACTTCAATATGGATACCTTTGTGGGACTGACCGACCTTTGTGTCGACGCCGCCGATTTCGGAGCAACCATCAGGTACCCTGAAGAAGATACCCCTGCAGCTACAGGACACCTTGAAGATTACGAAAATCTCGAAGTCCCGGAAATTAAGGAAGGCACCCGTGCATACAACCTCATCCAGGGCAATAAACTCGCAACCGAGAAGGCACATGCTCTCGGAGCACCCATGACAGCCCTGATTGAAGGCCCAATGGTCGCCCTGACCCAGATAATGGGAGCAACCCGCGTACTCTCGGATCTCAGAACCAGCCCGGATGTCGTCCTTAAGGCTCTTGACAAAACTGCCACCTATGTTGAAGAGATCATGAAGGGCATGTTCGAAGAAGCCCAACCTGATAATCTCTGTATGGTTACCCTGTGGACAAATAACGTCATCCTCAGCGCTGACGAATACATGAAGTCCGAAGGCCAGATCATGCAGAACAGGATTGCCCCTCTTTATAAGAAATATAACAAGCCGACCGTTATCCATAACTGTTCCGACGCCCCGCACTGGGAGCTTATCAACAAATGGGATACAAAATACTACAGTTATACTTTCTATCCGGATGAGGTCAATAAAGGTTCCAGAGACCATAAATATCTGATCAATAAGTACGGCAAAGAAACCATGTTTGCCGGCGAAGTCAGCCCAATTGTTTTCCTTGACAACAGCCCTGAGGCCCTGGAAAAGATGAAAGCTGACACAATTGCGCTTCAGGAGAGTGTACTTCAAACCCTTAAAGAGAACGGAATGCAGTCCAAATATGCGATTGCAACAGGCTGTGAAGTGCCTCCGGGGGCTCCCTGTGATGCAATCACTGCCCAGACCTACACTGTGGCAGAGAAAGGCCCGGAGATTTACAAGAAAATAATGGGATGAAGCCTGTTATTACAAGATCAAACGGGCTTCTGCCTATGCATAAAGGATAGGCTCTCAGCCTATCCTGTGTTTTTTAATTACACCGGAATTTAACCGACGCATGCACAAGCTCTCGTTGAGATAAGAAAAGCCTTTTTAATTATTCCTGGGGATGACAAAACTTGAGCAAAAGAGGTGAAACCGGATGAAATGCCAGAAAAGACCCGAAGAAAGGAAAAGGAATCCGACTCCAGTACGTCCCACCGGAACCTGCAGGCCAGAGTATGGTCCCTCATCAGATAATTCTCTTTTTCGATACTCGATTGTTGAAACCCATCCTATACATTACGAATATGGTTCAAACCCTGTCTGGACAGCCTTTACTGTTTCCGCATTTTCCGGGCTGCTTGCTGAGACAAACCTTACAATGAAAGATCCTGAGAATTATTTCAAATGTGCTGAAAAGTATTCCCAATCGAAGAAGTTTTGAGACCCGGATAATCGAGTTTAAACAGAGTTTGAATATGCCCTGAGAAACGGGTTAAAGTTACAGCGGGGAAAAAAGATGGCAAGCGAATTACACACAGCTTATCCTGAGAGCCAGGACGGAATGGCAAAACTTGCGCGAACAGTCCGGGAGAAAATCCTTATTGATGAGCCAGTAAAAGAAGACGGGCTGATCGACCAGCTTGAGCGGGCAGCGATTGAAATCGATGATTTGCTTGGTTCGTCCTTTGGACCAAGAGGCATGAACAAGATAATAGTGAACCCTGTCGGGGATA
>NZ_SCHL01000015.1 GCF_004099695.1 Methanosarcina sp. MSH10X1
AACTCAGTCGATGCCCTGGTGCAGATGAGAAATGCATATTCAAGAGGAATCGAAGCCAGGATATCCATCTCAGGAAAGGTTACCGGAAAAGGACCAGAGGTATATGATTCGGCAGCAGTTAAAAAACTTGCAATAATCGCGGGCACGGAAACTGCAAGAAACGTGCTAAGGATAGATGAAATTATACCGAAAAAATAAGCTGGCCGGTAGAAATACCTCTAGTTTTGAACCCTCATGAGGCATTGTCATTATCCGGAGAGAGCTTCAGATTTTTGCTTAATTAATGGAAGGTGTAAAGGTATGAGATGTATATTAATAGGGGGATTCCTGGGAAGCGGGAAAACCACTATGGTAAGAAAACTTGTAGAACACCTGGGGAAACAGGGTCAGAGAACGGCAGTTATCGTTAATGAGATAGGAGAAATCGGGATTGACGGAGGTACGATCTCGGAAGGTGAGATTGAAGTCCGGGAAATCGCAAGCGGCTGCATCTGCTGTGCCCTGAGGATAAGCATGGAACACACCCTGAGAAGCCTCATTGCTTCTTACAGTCCGGACACTCTTATAATCGAGCCCACAGGAATAGCTTTCCCGGATCAGATAAAGAGAAATATCGAGAACATGGGAATTCCGGAAATAAGCTTTGCCCCTATAGTGAATCTTGTGGATGCCGGCCGCCTGAGCCAGGACAAAGGCGAACTGCAGAATTTCATGAAAAACCAGATCAGCGATGCTGAGCTTCTGGGCATCAATAAAGTCGAACTCATAAACTGTGAAGAACTCCTGGAAATCTGCCTCTTCCTGCGTAAGTTGAACCCGAAAGCAAGAATGGTCCATTTTTCGGCTCGGCTTGGAGGAGAAAATTTTGACAAATTGCTCAAACTGCTGGATGAAACAGGCAGGACAAAAACAACCGACAGAAAAGAAATTCCTGAATCCAGGGACAATTCAGTCCAAATGTCCGGAGTTTCGGCATATTCATCAGAGTTTGAGATAATTTCACAGGAGATTCCTCTTGAGACCGCTATTTCGGTTTCGGAACAGATTTTAAATAATATAAAAAATCGAGTAAAGGAGCTGAACTCCGAATTCACAGGGCATATAAAGCTTTCATTTGCTCATAAGGGAAATTTCGTAAAGGGAAGTGTGACCTCAGCCCATAGAATCCCGGAGATAGAAATTCTCAAAAAAGAAAAAAACGAACGATCAAGAATAAAAGTGCTTTCTGCTGTAACCTCTGTGCCCCAGGCAGAGCTTATTGAAGCTGTGGACGTGGCAATAAGAAGACAGCTTGAAGACAGGATGCTTTCTTTCAAAAAGTCGGAAATAACCGTCCAGGGCATAACAGGTTAACAGTGGACTCTTAAGCTGGACAACACTGGAAGAAGCAAGTTTCCGGTTGAGGACAGCCGCAATCTGACACGCAAAAATCTTATATACCATAAAATGCTCATCGGCCCTTGCCCGAAGGATGACCCCTCAGATAAAGAGGTAAAGTACTCTTTCAGCCTTTAGGAAGAACCTGGCTCCGGGTTAGCTGTAGAATTTCACATAGACCGGAAGAAGCCTGCTCAGGAAGAAATTAAAGACAGAGACAGAATAACCTGCCAGGTAAATAGTTCACCTCTGTTCAAAAAAGGATTGGAAAAAGGCAAAAAATCAAACCCTATTACACTCCATGAGAAATAAAAGATCCGAATCTCGGAAGTTCTAACGCATTTTCCACAGAAATTTAAACATCAGGACATTTCTGTGGAAAACTGAAGAGGATATTAACTTGACTTGTGTGCTTTCAAAAATATACATTGAATACCTTATTATGCCTGCCTCAAACCTCCCGTAAAAGACAAATCCACTTGATAACCTCCAGCACTTAAAATAAAACCTCCATATCTTCGCCCTCTGCAATCAGAAATTTCCTTGAAATGGGAATAATTGCCCTATAAATTTTGACCTCTTTGTTTAGATCAATAGGGTCAAAAAAACACTTCTTTTTTATAAAATCATTCGCAGAGAAAATTGAAAAGAGAATTATAAAATTATAGCGATTCAAAAATTATCATCGGTGAAGGTATATGCAATTAAATCTAACTGTGATCTGCAAGTGCATCCCTGAATACTAAAGGGAGTACACCTATTAGAGTCACTGGAAAATAAGATCCTTCAGAACCAGGAAACAGGAGATAGGAGATCCCTGACCCTGGTATCTCAAAAGCCCTTGAAAAAGAGCTTTAAAAAGAGAGAAGGATTGAGATTCAGCCCACTGAATAACCAGTACACCACCACAAGGTTATCCAAAACCCCCAATGTAAGGAATTCGATCTTGGAGGTTTCGAATTCCTTACATTGTATTCAAGAAGTGTCAGGCAAAAAAGGCTTGAAAACTTTGAGGAGATAGAACTTGCAGGGTCAACGATCTGAGCAATCCGAGACCTTTTTGTTAAATGGAGGTTAAAATATGTTGGATTTGAAACTGGAAGACATCGACGGTATATTAGTACGTTACAACGTCGCCCTCGAAAAGGAAATGACACCTGACGAAGCTGCAGAAGAGCTTTACCCCAAGGATGAACTCATCTACCCGGTTGCAAAAGCAATCTACGAGGGAGAAGAGGATGACGTGGTTGACGCACTCCAGGCCGCAATCGATGCAGGCAAGAAGCCAATCGACCTTATCGACGATGCCCTGATGGTAGGCATGGGTGTTGTAACCCAGCTCTACGATGATGGTATCATTTTCCTCCCGAACGTTATGATGTCCGCAGACGCAATGCTTGCAGGTATCGACTTTTGCAAGTCCCAGACCACCGAAGTCCCTGAGCCAAAGGGCAGGGTTGTCTGCCACGTTGCAGAAGGTGACGTCCATGACATCGGAAAGAACATTGTTGCTGCCCTCCTGAGAGCAAACGGCTACGAAGTAATTGACCTCGGAAGAGACGTTCCTGTAGACGAAGTAATCGCTGCAGTGGAAAAAGAGAAGCCAATGATGCTCACAGGTACTGCCCTCATGACCACCACAATGTATGCATTCAAGGAAGTTAACGACAAGCTCCTTGAAAAGGGAATAAAGATTCCATTCGCATGCGGTGGCGGCGCTGTGAACCAGGACTTCGTGTCTCAGTATGAACTTGGAGTCTATGGTGAAGAGGCTGCAGACGCCCCCAAGATTGCTGATGCAATCGTTGCAGGTACTACAGATATCACAGCATTAAGAGAGGAATTCCACAAACACTGAGGAGGGAGCAAAAATGGTAAAAAAATACACATCAATGGCTTACGCTAATGCAGATGACCTGATTTTCGGGCAGTCAAAGTTCCCTGTAAAGGCAGGGCTCGGCCTTGAGATCGGTGGAGGATATACATCACCCGAAGTTAACTATGCCCCAAGACCTGGAGCCGGTGCATCCAAAGAAAAGCTCATAAAAGAGTATGAAAGGATCACCACCGACATTATGGCAAGGATGGTTCAGATCGGAGCTCCCTCTGTGGTGCTTGAAACTGAACACGTTCAGCAGATGTCCAATAACCCTGAATGGGGAGGCGCTGTTGCACACGCCCAGAAGACCATCATGGAAGAATACCACGATGAATACGGCATAAAGTGCGCACTCCGCCACACAATCGGCGACATCCGTGAAGACCGTGACTACCTCCAGCTCAGGGGAGACAAGTACAGCACCTTTATTGAAGCTTTTGAGGAAGTTGCAAAGAACGGTGCAGACCTGCTTTCTGTTGAGAGCATGGGTGGTAAGGAAGTCTTCGACTACTCTATTCTGAGAAATGACACTGCAGGTATCCTCTTCGGTATCGGTGTTCTCGGCAGCATGGACATGGAAATGGTCTGGAAGGACATTTCTGATATTGCAAAGAAGACCGGCACTGTCTCAGCTGGTGACACCGACTGTGCCCAGGCAAACACTGCAATGTTCATTGCAGGCGGTCTGCTTGACAAGAACCTTGCTCACACAACTGCAATCGTTGCAAGGGCAATCTCGGCAGCAAGATCCCTCTGTGCATACGAAGCCGGTGCGGTAGGACCCGGAAAGGACTGCGGTTATGAAAACACCATCATAAAATCCATAGCAGGTGTTCCGATTACTCAGGAAGGTAAGACCTCAACCTGTGCCCACTCCGACCTCATGGGTAACCTGGTCATGCAGTGCTGTGACCTGTGGTCCAATGAATCCGTTGAATACCACGGTGAATTCGGCGGTACAACTGTGCAGTGCTGGTCCGAGACCCTGGCATACGACTGTTCCATGATGAACGTTGCCCTTAAGACCGGAAAGGCAAAGGATCTCAGGGACATTCTTGTGCTTTCTGACAAATACAGAGACCCACAGGGCTATGTGCTTGCCTACGATAACGCCTACAAGATCGGACAGGCAATCGCAAAGGATGGAGAAAACAACTACCTCAGATCAAAGAACGCTGCAATTGAATGCTGCAACATTATCGAGGAAGGAGCCAACTCCGGCAAGCTCAGACTCACAAGGTTCGAAACCAATGCTCTTGCAAAGGTTAAGGCTGACCTTGAAGCCCTTACCGATGATGCTGACAAGTTCATGAGCGACAACCTGACCAAGTTCAAACAGGAAGTTGCAGTTTTCAAACCAGAAAACTACGGGCTTTAAGCCCTAAACTTCTTTTTTTTCGATTTTTCAGAAAAATGGCTTTGTTAGGTGAAACAATGAGCGAAAACGTAGGAACTGCTACCATAATAGTTGACAAGACTGCAAACGCTGCCCCCCTTGGTTTTACCGGCCTTGGCCTTGCCGCAGTCCTGTTGAGTTTGAGCTACATAGGGGTATATCCTGTAGAATCGATGATTGTCTCCATGGCAATATTTCTGGGTGGATTTGCCCAGGTGTTTGCAGGAATTATGTCCTGGAAAAAAGGAGATATCTTTGCAGGGACTGCATTCTCAGCTTTCGGCCTATTCTGGTTCTCGCTGGCCGGACTGCTTATTATGCCTGCAATCGGCTGGGCTGAAGCTTCATCCGGAACTGCTATGGCCGCGTATCTCTTTATCTGGGGTGTCTATACCTTTGTTATGCTATTAGTTACTATGAAAATAGGAATCCGTGCCCTTCAGTTTGTATTTCTTACGTTATTCTTATTGTTTATGTTACTGGCTGTTGTAAACGCAACCGGAAGTGCAGGGTTGCTTGTAGTGGCTGGTTATGTAGGACTTGTTATGGGCCTTGGGGCCTTATATATAGCTGTAGGCATGGTAATGAATGAAATTCATGGAAAAACCGTAATCCCACTCTAAGGTAAGTAGTCAGCATTTAATTAGTAAGACCCTTAACATCTGAGGGAAAAACCTGCGCCAACCTCGAGATCTATATGAAACCCACAAAAATTGCAGGAAGAAACCGAAGAAGCAATCCAAATTGAGCCATCAGGCAAGCACAGATTTCAAATCTGTGTTTTCCAGTCCTCCCAAATAATACAGTTTGAATGGTTAAACTCCTTTATTAGACCGCGTTAAAAAAATACAGGTGCTCGAGGGCCTGTTCAATTTTTAAAGAAATTGTCTTTTGTTTTCATTACCTGGAAGAAGAGGTCCGCTTACGAAGGAAAAATTGCAAAACTGATAACGGTGAGCTTCGAATGCAAGCGGATAAAAATTTTAAAGAAACCTTGAATGTATCCTATACAGGACTTATTTTGAGTTGCGTATCCACTCTTTTCAAACTGATCGCCAGGCTTCCGGCAAACGGTACTTTGCTTCTTGCCGATGCGTTTCGCTCTTTTCCCGAATTTGTCAATAAGTATGTAAAACTCCCTGGTTTTCCTGTCGCAAGCATCTTCTGAAAAAAGAGAGGGAAAAAGTAACCTTATAGTTACAGGATAAAAATATATAAAAATATAGAAAAAATAAAATAATAATATGGCAATAATGATGTGAAACCCAGATGAAAAGTCAAAGATTCATTATACAGTCAATATATCGCTTTTAAGCCTTGCAACTATACATTTAGCTACTATAAGGTTTAACAGCTATCCAGACTTTACGTATAATAACAGGTCTAAATCGGCTGGAATAGAAAGATCTGAATTTTATAAATTACTAGAGATATTGAGTATCCTAATTTAACATTATATTCTAATTTAACATTACATCCTAATTTAACATTACATCCTAATTTAACATTACATCCTGATTTAACATTACATCCTAATTTAACATGATCTCAAACCTTGGGAATTTATATAATTTGTAAAAGAGGTTGAAAATGCACTTCAGTCTTGGAATCGATGCAGGGGGCACTTATACTGATGCCGTTATCGTAAGGGATTCGGACGGAGCTGTGGTTGAATCCAGTAAAGCACTGACTACCTATCCAGATCCTCTCCCTGGGATGAAAAATGCTATTGACTTATTGAGCCCTGAATATCTTAAAGATGTTAAACTGGTGTCCGTATCTACAACTCTATCTACAAACACCATCCTGGAAAGTACCGGCTTTCCGGTAGGGCTGATCATGGTAGGGGACTACGTAATTCCTGAGAAGCTTCCTACGGATTACTGGATCGCGGTCTCAGGAGGGCATAACAGTGACGGTGAAGAACTGAAGGCTCTTGACCTCAACTCTGTAGAAGAATTTGCTCTCCGGGTAAAAGAAAAAGTTTCGGCTTTTGCAGTTTCTTCGTACTTTAGCAACCGCAACCCTGAACATGAGCTTGCTGTCAAAAAGGCCGTAAAGGAGCTTACAGGACATCCTGTGGTTTGCGGACACGAACTTTCCCAGGATCTTGGAGCCTATGAAAGGGCTATAACGGCATTTCTTAACGCCCAGCTAATTCCTATTACTCACAAGTTTATCCAGGCAATAGTCAAGGAATTTGAAATCAGAAGTATAAATGCGAATATGCTGATGTTGAAATGCGACGGGTCAGTGGTGGGAATAGAAGAAGCCCTGGAAAAACCCATTGAGACCATATTCTCAGGTCCTGCCGCAAGCCTTGTGGGTGCATCTCATCTGACCAGGTTCAATACCTGTGCTATGATTGATGTCGGCGGTACGAGCACAGACGTAGCTATGATGGTAAATGGGCTTCCGCAGCTCAGCAATTCTGGTGCCGTTGTTGGGGGCTGGCAAACTCGCGTAAAAGCGATACGTATGGAAACGTCAGCAACCGGCGGGGACAGCCATGTATGGGTAAAAGGCGACAGAATCCATATTGGTCCCCGGAGGGTGATCCCGCTCTGCCGGGCTTCGGTTATATACCCCGAGTTCAGGGAAAAATTGAAACATAACAGGGTTGCAAAAGGATATCTTTGCGAGAGCATACAGGTAACGAAGTTTTATGTCAGAACCGGCTTCAGGCCTATTGAGTTGAGGGCAGGAGAGCGTGAGATTTACAGGCATATAGGAAAAGAGCCTGTTTCCTTCGGAGACCTGCTCGTAGCCCTGAAAAAACGCCCTTCTCCGTCGATGCTGGACTCATTAATCCAGAAGAGGTTGATCCAGGCAATAGGGTTTACTCCTACCGATGCCCTTCATGTGCTTGGAGAATACACCGAATGGGACGTGGAAGCCGCAAAAATCGGAGCTTCCATGCTTGGTAGAATACTGAAACATAGTCCTGAGGCTTTTAGTGCTGAAACAAAACGCAGGGTTGCGCGTAATATTGCCGAGGATCTTATTGCATACCTTATTGAAGGAATGCCAAGAAACGAGATTGATAGGGTTCTTATGGGAAAGAACTTTACCCGCTTCAGGGTAGAAATTCCTGTAGTACTTCTTGGAGGACCTGTAAAGGCATATGTTGAGAATTTGAAAAGCCTGATTAATGCTGATATCATAGTTCCCGAACACGCCGAGGTAGGCAATGCTGTCGGAGCCCTTGTTGGAAAAGGAATTAAAAGAGTAGAAATTCTTATAAAAACGAAAGTTATCCCCATATCCCGTGAGGCTGAAACTGAAAGCATGGATTACGAGGCACACGAGAAGTGTCCTGCAGAGGAGATTTTGCAGTACGAGACGAAAAACGAGTTCATTGTCTTTTCTCCTTCCGAGAGAAAGAAATTTGAAGTTTATAGTGAAGCCGTTGAATATGCGGAAAAGCTCGGAAAGCAGCTTGTTATGGATTATATGGTAGGCGCAGGGCTTCAAAAGGAGAATATAAAAATAGACGTGAGCAGGAGACACCTGGCACCAAGCGGCTGGACTGATGTGCCCCTGGAAACAAATCTTGTTTTCGTAGGGATAGGAATCCCTAAAACTACGAGTACGCCCTGAAAGAATAGAAACAGAGATCAGGGAATGAATAGCCGGATATTATAAACAGGGATATATATCTTGAGGAATAATTTTGCAAATCCGGATGAAAAAGATGTATACAGCTAAAAAAGGACCTGAATTGAGTAACATAGAGTAAAAATGGGGCTGTTTTGACATGCAATATAGTCTGGGTATTGACGCAGGCGGAACTTACACCGATACTGTAATTTTAAGAGATTTGGACAGTAGTATCGTTGACACAAGCAAAGCACTTACTACCTATCCGAACCTTATGGTAGGGATTCGAAATGCAATTGACAAACTGAATCCGGAATATCTCAGCAAAGTAAAAATGGTGTCGGTTTCTACAACCCTATCGACAAATACCATTCTAGAAGGAACAGGATATCCTGTTGGTCTTATTCTTGTAGGGGATTATACCTTCCCAAAGGAACTTCCCGCAGATTACTGTACTACTGTAAGAGGGGGACACGATAGCAATGGAGATGAGCTTCAACCTCTGGACCTTACTGCCGTAGAACAGTTTGCAATAAGTCTCAAAAAAAGAGTTTCTGCATTTGCGGTATCCTCGTACTTCAGCACAAGAAATCCAGAACATGAACTTAAAATTAAGCAAACTATCCTTAAATTGACAGGTCATCCTGTGGTTTGCGGTCACGAACTCTCCCAGGAGCTTGGAGTGTACGAACGGGCAGCTACAGCTGTCTTAAACGCGCAGCTAATTCCGATAACATGTCAGTTTATCCATTCCATTATGGCTGAAGTAAAGGAAAGAAATCTTGATGCGAAAGTTCTTATGCTGAAATGCGACGGCTCGGTTATAGATATAAAAGGTGCAAAACTGCGCCCCATTGAAACTATATTTTCAGGCCCTGCAGCAAGTATTATGGGAGCTTCTCACCTTTCAGGACTGGATACCTGTGCCGTTATCGATGTGGGAGGGACGAGCACGGATATTTCCATAATGAAAAAGGGAGTTCCGGAGCTTTGTGAGAAAGGAGCAATTGTTGGGGGCTGGCAAACCCGCGTAAAAGCAATCAGAATGGAGAGTTCGGCAAATGGAGGAGACAGCCATGTCTGGTTTAAGAAATGCGTCAGAATAGGCCCGAGAAGAGTTATGCCCCTTTGCTTTGCTGCCGTAAAGTACCCGGGCTTCAAAGAAAAACTGGAAAAAAACCCCATACCCTTGAGAACAATGCTCAATGAGCATATTCAGCCCACAAAATTCTTTGTAAGTACTGGGGCAGATCCTATTAATCCCACAGAAAGCGAGAAAAAATTACTTGAGTTTATAAAAGACGAGCCTCTTTCAATTCACGAGATCCTGAATAAAATGAAGCGTTTCCCGTCTCCAGCAGTGCTTGATTCACTGATCCAGCAGCGAGCGATCCAGGCTATAGGTTTCACGCCTACCGATGTGCTGCATGTGCTTGGGGAATACACGGAATGGGACGTGGAAGCAGCCCAGATAGGAGCCAAAAAGCTTTCGCGTTTTACTCAAATGGGAGTTCACGCCTTTTGCAAAAAAATAAAGCAACAGGTTGCAAAAAATATGGTTTACAGCCTGATGTCCTTTATTATGGAAGGCAGGGGAAGAGAGGGAATAAAAAAACTGCTGGAGGAAGAAATGCCTGTCCAGTACAAGTTAAATATTCCTATAGTCCTGCTCGGAGGCCCTGTAAAGGCTTATTATGAGGAGATTAAGGCTCTCATTGATGCAGAGATTATAGTCCCCGAACAGGCAAGGGTAGGTAATGCAGTTGGAGCGCTCGTAGGAAAAGGAATTAAAAGAATTGAGATAATTATCAGGCCGTCTTCAATGGAAAACCCTGACCAGAATTTCCTGGTATTTACTCCCGCAGGAAGGAAGAAATTTGAGCAATATTGCACGGCAGTAGAATATTCCCATAAAACGGGTGAAGAACTCATTCTGGAGTCAATGAAAGATTTCGGTCTTCCGGAAGATTCAATAAAGATAAACTCAAGCGTGGAATATCTTTCTCCCCCTGGCTGGAAACAGACACCTATGGAGACGAAGATGGTTTTTGTAGGGATCTGTACCCCCGGGATTTCAACTAATTAAAATAATAATTATTTACACGTAAAAAGCTAATTTAAAAAAGCCGGAGAAATGCTCAATTTGAAGATGAACAACCAAGGAACCAGTCTGCCGGAAAGAAGGATCGGCTACAACTGCAAGTCACTGAATAACAGGAAGTAAGAGAACATGGATTCCTCACTTATTGATCTTGTTTTCCGCTCCGATAAGAGAAAAAACCTTCTTCTTTTGCTGGATAGCGGCTCGAAAAATATTGATGAGATCAGGAACGCACTTGATGTTACAGCCACCTCAATCCTTCCCCAGATAAAGAAGCTGATAGATAACGATCTTATTGTCCAGGAAGACAGGATGTATAAACTAACAGTCCTGGGAGAATTCCTAATCAAAAAAATAAAGCCGCTTATAAGTGCTCTTGAGGTAGTGGAGAAAAACAACTCTTACTGGACAGGTCACGACCTGAACTCAATCCCGCGCCACCTGCTGGAACGCATATCCGAACTCGGAAATTGGACCCTTATAGAGCCCGACCTTAACCATATATATGAGCCTTCTCCGAAAATTATTGACAGCATGAGCAACGCAAAACAGGCTTCGACTTTTGCTTCTTATTTCAACCCTGCCTATCTTCCGCTGTATGTCGAACTCGGCAGGAAAGATGCCGAACTTTCCCTGAATTTTACCCAGTCGGTCTGGGACCATCTTTCAAACGAGCACTCAAATATGATAAATGAATTAATGGGTATGGATAATGTAAGCCTGTATGTTTCCAAAGAGGGAATTAAGCTTACTGAGATTACTGTAACAGAGAGGATAATGCTGCTGGGGCTTTTTGATAAAAAAGGGAAATTCGACCAGCAGTTCATTCTGAGCTCCGAACCCAGTGCCCTTCTATGGGGCCAGGAGTTGTTTGATTATTTCAAGAGGCTTTCCAGACTGGTAAATAAGATATGATACAGAAAGAAGATGTAGACAACCCCAGCTACTTTGAAAGATAATACCGTTCCGATAAACAGGTAACCGCTCTGAAGAACTGTATAATAAAGTGTTAAGGGACATACAGGAAAGTAGTGAAAAATAATTATATATTATTATAGTGTTAACCTGTTGTATAAAAAATGGTAAATTTTGTTTATATCCCAAACGTAGACCCCAAAGGTCCTTTATCCCATCAAAATTAATAATGGCGGAGGATAAAGGTACAGGAAGTTCAGAGTCTTCTGGTATAGAGATATATACAATGTCAGATATAATAGGATGAGACCTAAGAGAGGGAATTAGATGGAGTCATCATTACTGGATGTTCTCTTTCTTTCAGAAAAAAGGAAAAACCTACTTCTACTGCTTCTGGATGGACCCAAGAACATCGAAGAAATCAAAAATATACTTGATGTTCGCTCGAGCCCCATAATGACCCAGATAAAGATACTGATGAAACAGGATCTTATAGTTGAGAGCAACAGGCTCTATAAACTTTCCAGTATCGGAGAAATTCTGGTTCCGAAGATGAAGACAATTCTGGAGACTTTTAGTGTTTTTGATAAAAACCACGATTACTGGATAAACCAGGATATGACATCAATTCCTCCTGAATTTCTGGACGAGATAGGAAAGCTTGGAGATTATATTGAAGTAAATCCTGACCGGAACCATGTATTCGAATATCCCAAAGAGGTTGTAAAACATCTTTCCGAGTCCGAGAAAGTGATGATCTCATCGTCCTTTTTCCTGCCTATCTATCCATCCCTGTGCATAGAACTTGCAGCAAAAGGTACGGATATAACTCTGGTATTTACAGAATATGTGTATGATAGAATGCTTAACGATTACAAGAGGGAACTTGAGCATTTCCTGAACCTTAAATATACCAGACTTTATGTCTGCAACAATAACAATATGAAAATTGCCTCAAGCATAGTTACGGAAAAGTTCATGGCGCTTTCTCTCTTCTGTAACAGCGGAATTTATTATAACCACAACCTGGTGAGTTTTGATGAAAGCGCACTCAAATGGGGAAAAGAGCTTTTCGATCATTATAAAGGAATAGCAAGACCCATCACCAGAGTCTGAAGAATTTTCCGACCCTGAACCTCAACAGTGAACCAGTTCGGAACAAAAAGTAAAAACCCGGGTTCGACCAGCCATGTCCTTCTGCCAGAAAGAAGTCTGGTAAACCGGAACACCGGATAAAATATGAGATTTAGTTCACCCGTATCGTAGCATTCATTTCAGGAATGTCTTTTACAATAAAACTATAGGTTCCTGCTTCATTAAAAGTGTACGTGAAAGACACCTTGTACGAAAGTTTTTCGTCCGGGAACAGCCCGTCCTCACTTACAAGCACATAATTACCCTGTTTTTTGTCGCTCCGCCAGGAGATAGTATCCCCTTTTGAAATATTCAGCTCCGCAGGCCTTATAACTCCGTAGTTCTCAAGCCGAATGATGTGCTCTTTTCCGGATTTTAAAGATGCGCTCTCTTCGGGCTGTGCATCTTCATCGGCTTCAGGTACAGGAATATCGGAATCATCAGGTACAGATGTGTTGTCTTCCTCAGCACAACCTGAGGCAAGTAGAAATACAAACATAACGAGTAAAATCAGAATTTTCCCTTTCATAACTATCCCAATTTTTACCTTTATACTATAAATTCAGCTCATATTAATTATCTTTTTGATGTAACCTGGATAAACGCAAAAAAATAAAATGGCTTTCCGTGGAGGAAGAAGTAAAAACAGGAACGGAAGAAAGAGATAATAACAAACCATACATAGGAAACAGATAGATAGAAGGGAGTAAAAAATCGGTATCCTGAAAACGCAGAGGGTAAGACAAAGATGAAATTGAACAAAAAACGGAATTAAACGAGAACAAAATGAAATTATGTGAAAGAAAAGGATGAAATAAAATTTACGTCCCGACTGAGACTTGAACTCAGGTCTAAGGCTCCGCAGGCCTCAAGGATATCCACTACCCTATCGGGACGCAAGCGAGCAACACTGATAAGCACATTCAAGGATATAAACTTTATTCCTCAAGCACAGGCTCAACTCCAATTTTGCAGTTCTGACCTTCCTGAAAGTTCAGAGAAAAGAATCCTGCTTCCCCGGCATCACTATCAATAAAGATTAAATGCAACAAGTTCGTTTTTATAATTTATGTCGATGACCATAGGACTTGCAGGAAAACCCAATGCGGGAAAATCCACTTTTTTCAAAGCTGCTACGCTTGCAGACGTTGAAATTGCAAATTATCCTTTCACAACTATCAGTGCCAATCATGGAGTTACCTATGTGCGGGTCGAATGCCCCTGCAAAGAGAAGGAAAAAAGATGTGGAAAGTGTATGGACGGAATCCGGCTCGTCCCGATTGATATAATTGATGTTGCCGGACTTGTCCCTGATGCATACAAAGGGAGAGGACTTGGAAATACTTTCCTGGATGAACTCAGGCAGGCTCAGGCAATTATCCATGTAGTAGACGCCTCAGGCGGGACCGACGCCGAGGGCAATCCTGTAGATATCGGCGACCACAACCCCCTTGAAGATGTGACTTTTCTGAACAGGGAGATTACGATGTGGCTTTACGGGATTCTGGAGAGGAACTGGGTCAAACTTGCCAGAAAGATTCAGGCCGAAGGACTCAAGCTAGAAGTCGTAATTGCAGAACAACTTGCCGGAGCAGGGATAAAAGAATCCCATGTAAGCGCAGCTTTGATTGAAACAGGGCTGGCAAGACTGGACCATGTTAAATGGAGCGAAGAAGATATGATCCGGCTCTGCGATAAAATGCGAGAAATCAGCAAGCCTCTGCTTATCGCCGCGAATAAGGCTGATATCGCCCCAAGAGAAAACCTGGACAGGCTTAAAGACCTTGATAGAATAGTAGTGCCTGCAAGTGCAGCAGCCGAGCTTGCGCTCAAATCTGCAGCAAAAAGCGGACTTATCAAATACAGCCCCGGAGATAAGAGGTTCGAAGTGCTTGGAGAGGACCTTACAAAAGCTCAGAAAAAGGGGCTTGAAGCAATCCAGAAAGTGATTGAACGGCTTGGAAGTACAGGTGTCCAGGAGTGTATAAACAGGACCGTCTTTGAGCTTCTCGATCTCATTGTTGTATATCCCGTAGAGGATGAAGGCAAATGGTCCGATAAAGTAGGAAATATGCTCCCTGATGCCTACCTGATGAAAAGGGGTTCCACCTGTCATGACCTTGCTTACCAGATACATACCGAAATCGGGGACCGATTCCTGTATTCAGTGGATGCAAGGACAAGACTGAGGCTTGGGGAAAAGCATGAACTGAAGAATGGGGACGTGATCAAGATCGTATCCACTGCAAAGTAAATAAACTTTAAAGCCTGTCATCTGGGAAAAAGCCTGATACCTATATAATAAAGGAAAAGATGATATAGTGGATTGTTTTAGCTTGTCAGGAGGATATTTTCCAGATGGATTTATTTTCTTTTGCATATCCGTTATATGAAAGACTTCTAGCCTGGCAAATAACCAGAACGCCTTCAAGTACCCCCAGGCATGTGGCAATTATACTCAAGGAAACTGACCTTTTTGACCCAAAAGGACTGGAGAAACTCTTATCCGCACTTAGTATTTTTAGAAAATTCAGGGTCGAGCTTGTGAGTATCTACGTAGACATACTGAAAACTGAGTCGGCTTTGAAAACTGAAATCGCGTCAACACTCAAAGCCAGGCTGGAAGAGGGCTTTTCGGATCTTCCTGAAGGCACGGGTTATAGAATTCATGGCGTTGATGGAGAAGTAAATAGCACTGCGCCCGGAAGGGATTTTTTTGTCTATGTATCACTGGGATTCGGAGGAAGAAATGAAATTACCAGAGCTTTACTGAGTATCCTTGGCGAAGTTAAGGCCGGGACTGTCAGGCCTGAGGAAGTGGATGAAAAAATGCTCGAATCCCACCTTCTTGTTAAACACGAGCCTGATATCATGATCCGTTCGGGAGGACAAAAACTTTCGGACTTCCTTGTCTGGCAGTCAGTCTACTCGGAGCTGTATTTTACAGATGTCAACTGGAAAGACGTACGAAGGCTAGACCTGCTTAGAGTGATGAGAGATTTCCAGAAAAGACAGAGAAGATATGGAAGGTGACTTGAACTGGAATTTGGAGAAAAGCGCAAAAATGTCCGTTATGCAGTAATTGTATGCCCTAAATGCCGGCAGCACTCCCAGATTACAGAAACCGGAAAAAAAACCCTGAAATGCCAGCACTGCGGAGCCCTCCTCGAAACCCGAAAACTGAGGGTATTCCATTCATCA
Organism: Methanosarcina sp. MSH10X1; assembly: GCF_004099695.1. Taxonomy (GTDB): domain Archaea; phylum Halobacteriota; class Methanosarcinia; order Methanosarcinales; family Methanosarcinaceae; genus Methanosarcina. Next base: position 15,604 of record NZ_SCHL01000015.1, read on the forward strand.
GAAGAACTTGAAGACGCCGTACTTTTTCGAACCCGCCTGCAAGCCGAAATCTCCGGAAAAGGGGATGAAACATTTTCATTACCCTCTACCTCCAGAGATTCTGAATCCTCTGATTTAGAAACCGAAACTCAGGCAAAAGTGTTTAAACTCCCGGAAAAAGACTCTTCCAGCCGCCTCATCCCCAAAAAAGATCCTGAGATAATCCTCCTCGAAATCCTGAAAACCGCAGGTGGGAAAATCGAAAAAGAAGAACTCCGACAGAAAGCCCTCGAAAAAGGAATGTCTCAGGAGAAATTCGAATCAATCCTCAAAACCCTCCTCGAAACCGGAGAACTCTACTCCCCCCGACCCGGCATTATAAAAATTGTATGAATCATACAGCCTCGGCATAATTTGCCTAGCAGTACAAATCCAGAGCCCATAAATAATAGTCAGCAAGGAAGACGTGAGAAGATTATATTTTTAAATTAGCCCCCTGAGCGAAACCGTTGACCCGAAACCGTTGACCCGAAACCGTTGACCCGAAACCGTTGACCCGCGACCGTTGCGCCGGTCGATCACGCTCCGATTACACCAGTATAGATAAAGCATGAGTTTTTTTGATCAAACTTTTTCAAAAAAAGTTTGCGTTGCGCCGGTTTATCACGCCGTTACGTGGGGATTTTTTCGCTCAAGCCTTTTTTGAAAAGGCTTGCGTTTTGCCGGTCGATCACGCTCCGGTTACACCGGTAGATAAAGCATGCGTTTTTGATAAAACTTTTTTTGAAAAAGTTTTCGCTCAAGCCTTTTTAAAAAAGGCTTGCGGTCAAGGATTTTTATAAAAGGCTTATGAAAAGGGTACCCTTCTCCCGAGACAAAATTCGGGCACTATCTATAAATTATCCCGCTTGAACGAAGTGAACGAAACGGACCCATGCTCCCGAAGCGGAACTCGGGTTACAGAGCCGCAACTATGCTTAGACAAAAATATATTAACTACGAAAAGATTTACTATAATTGAATTTAAATAAGAATTGAATCCGTTTTCGGCAAGCTTAAAGAGAACAGGCTGTGCCCAGGGATTGACTAAAGACTTTAGAATTTTATCACATTTACATGAATTCATTTTTATCTAAAGTATAACGGTGTTAAATATGATGGATCCGCAAATTGAGCGAAAACTCATTGAAATTATGAGGGTGATTCACGAAAGTGACAAACCTATAGGCGCCCGGGCAATAGCTGACGAACTTAATAACCGGGGCTATGATATAGGAGAGCGGGCTGTCCGCTACCATCTAAGGATCCTGGATGAAAGAGGGTTTACACGCAAACACGGGTACGCAGGGCGTACTCTTACCGAACTGGGAGAAAGAGAGATGAGTGATGCTCTCATTGCCGACCGTTTTGGTTTTGTAATTTCCCGAATAGAAGAAATGGCGTACAGAACCACATATAATCCCGAAACCAATGACGGGGTAGTACCTGTAAACATTTCGTACTTTGACAAGGACGACTTAGAGGCTGTTATTGACGTGATCTCATATACTGCACACAAAGGGTATATGATAAGTCCCAGAGTAAGGATAATTGAAGAGGATGAGGAACTGGTTTCTCTGCCCCCTGGAAAAATCGGAATAGCTACAGTGTGTAGTGTTGCTTTTGATGGACTCCTTCTTAAAGCAGGAATTCCTGTGGAACCTGCCTACGGCGGGATATTCCAGATAGAAAATAGTAAGCCTGGGCGGTTTTTAGATTTGATTTCCTACAGCGGAACCTCAATCGACCCCATACAGATTTTCATGAGCAGAAGGACTACTTCTGTCCTTGAAGTGCTTGAGAAAGGGGAAGGAAGAATCCTTGCCAATATGCGGCAGATCAATTCCTCGGCGTATGACAGGGCAATGGAAGTTATCAAAAACGCAGAAAAAGCCGGCCTTGCAGGTTGCTTCCCTCCGGGAGAGGTTGATGAAACTCTGTATGGAGCGCCTGTTGAAACCGGAAAGTTCGGCATCTCGATAGTAGGAGGGATTAATGGTATCTGCGCCCTTGAAGAAACGGGAATTAAAATCAAGACGAATCCTGTCTCTACTGTTATGGAATATAAAACAATGACGGAAATCTGAAGGGATCAATGTTCAGGCTTACCATTGTTTACGACAATAAAGCCAGTAAGGATTTTACAGGAAGCTGGGGTTTTGCAGCTTTTATTGAAACAAACTTCGAAACCCTCCTTTTCGACACCGGATGGGATGGACAGCTCCTTCTGGAAAATATGAAGAAGCTCAATATTGATTCTTCCGGTATCAGAAGATTAATTGTTTCCCACCAGCACTGGGACCATATAGGCGGTCTCCCTGAGATTCTTCAGGCAAACCCCGGGATTAAGGTTTATGTCCCTGCCTCTTTTTCGGAGAACCTGAAAAAAGAAATCAGGAAAAGAGCTACTCTTATTGAAATAAGAGAGTCTGTCGAAATCTCTCCGGGAATAAGAAGTACAGGAGAACTCGGAGACAAAATAAAGGAGCAGGCGCTGGTTCTGAATACAGGAAACGGGTGCTATGTACTTACAGGCTGCGCTCACCCCGGGCTTGCTGCAATTCTTGATAGTGCCAGCCGCTACGGGGAGATAAAAGGACTTCTCGGAGGGCTTCATGATAGCGAGGAGTTTGAAAGGTTGAAAGAGATGGATCTCATAGCAGCAGGGCATTGTACCGCTCACAGGGAAAAGATAAAAGAGCTCTTCCCGGAAAAGTTCGTAGAGATTGAAGTCGGCCTGTGCCTGGATCTTGAGTAAATTAATTTTTACTGCAGAATTATCCTGTTAACAGGATTGTTTGCTCTAAAAATCAAAAATTAGAGAGTTTTATTTTTGCAATTCTCATTTTTAATCCTGAATTTAAAACCGAGTCTTTTAAAGAATTCTGAGTTTTAGGGCTTTATTTTAGTATACATAAAATTTACAGAGAATGTATAGTTAGAAATATAATGTCCTCTAAAAAGAATAAAAGATTTGGTCAGAATAACGGGAGTCAGGCAAAGATGCCGTACTCCAATTTTCGTTGTTCTCATGCCATATTGAATTCACTTTGGAGAAGACGTTTTTTGTTAAATTTTCCCGATGACGGGCAAAAAGTAGAGGGGAACCGTATCAAAAATGAAATAAAGGGAGAAATGTCGATGCTGGAAATAGAGGATCTGACTGTAGAGGTGGATGGAAAAACTTTACTTCACGACGTAAACCTCGAAGTCAAGAAAGGATATACCAATGTGCTTTTCGGACCAAACGGAGCCGGGAAATCGGCACTGATGAGAACAATTATGGGTTTTAGCGAGTATAAAGTTGTAAAAGGCAGAATTCTCTTTAATGGGGAAGATATTACCAGCCTTCCAGTGGATGAAAGAGCTCGCAGGGGACTGGGAATTATGATGCAACGCCCGCCTGACATGTCCGGGATTAGGCTTAGAGATCTTATAAAAGTGGTATCGAAAGGAAAGAAAGATCCTGAGGCTCTTGCCGAAAACCTGAATATGAACCGTTTCCTGGATAGGGATGTAAATGTGGGCTTTTCCGGAGGAGAAATCAAACGTTCCGAGCTTCTGCAACTTGCAGCCCAGAATCCGGCCCTTTATCTTCTGGATGAACCCGAATCGGGAGTAGACCTTGTAAGCATAGAGCAGGTTGGACTGACAATAAAAGGCTTACTTGAGGAAGGCATAGCATGTCCCGGTGAAAGCTGCATAAGGGGAAAATCAGCCTTAATAATCACGCACACCGGTCAGGTTCTTGATTACGTAACCGCAGACAGGGGATATATTCTTTGTAATGGAACAATCAAATGTTCAGGAAATCCTCTGAAAATGCTGGAAGAGATAAAGAGCAAAGGTTATGAGGAGTGTTTGGAATGCAAGCTGATGAAGTGAACCTGAAAAAAAGAGCTGAAAGTGCAGCCGGGAAGAAGGCAACCTTTGGAGAGGATTTTGAACTGGAGAGATTTGAGGAAGGTTCCAGAATTAGCAAGCCTATAGAAGACCTCCAGACCCTTGACGAGGAAAGCAAAAGAACCCTGCTCCAGGTAGGAGTGGTGCCCAGCGAAGAAGGCCGATCTGGCAGTCTGCTGGTACTTGATAACACAGTTTCGCATTCCTCCCTGAAAGACAAAAATGTAGAACTCATGTCCACCCGGAAAGCCCTGCAAAAATACGAGTGGCTCAAAGACTACTCCTGGAAACTTGTGGCTGTCGATACCGACAAATATACGGCAAAAACTTACCTTGAAGACGCGGATGGATACTTTGTCCGGGTGCCTGCGGGTAAGAAATCAGCCCTCCCGGTACAGACCTGCCTTCTCCTTGGCAGGGATAGGGTCTTCCAGACCGTGCACAACATCGTGATAGTAGAAGAGGGAGCCAGCCTTGACATAATTACAGGCTGTACGGCTAAAAAAGAAGTGGAAGAAGGCTTGCACCTGGGAATTTCCGAGATGTACGTAAAGAAAGGCGCAACTCTGAATTTTACAATGATCCATAACTGGGCTGAGCAGATAGGGGTCAGGCCAAGGACAGTCATCCATGTAGAAGAGGGAGGGACCTACGTAAGCAACTACATCTGTCTGAAACCGGTCCGTTCCGTCCAGACCTACCCGACTGTCAAGCTCGAAGGAAAAGGAGCAGTGACCAGGCTCAATACTATAGCGATTGCCCATCCAGGCTCTGAACTGGATCTTGGAAGCCGGGCTATTTTCAATGCGCCCGGTACGAAAGCCGAACTCATCTCAAGGACTATCACAATCGGGGGAAGAATAGTTGCAAGAGGGGAAATGATAGGCAATGCAAAAGGAGCAAAAGGGCATCTTGAATGTAAAGGGCTTGTCCTTACCGACAAAGGAAGCCAGCTTGCAATTCCCATCCTTGAGGCAAATGTAGATGATGTCGAACTTACTCATGAGGCTGCAGTGGGAAAAATTGCTAAAGACCAGGTGGAATACCTGATGGCAAGAGGCCTTACTGAGGACGAAGCCGTGGGCTTGATAGTGCGCGGGTTCCTGGACGTGGGAATAAGAGGAATTCCGGAAGAACTGAGAAACGAGATAGAAAATACAATCGCACAGACAGCCTTTGGAATGTAATCAGGACAGCCTGACAGGGTGTGCGAATCCGGCAGGAAAAAAGGAGAAACCTGCCGGCTCTTTTTAAGAATTTACGAATTTTAATGGACATAATGCGTGAGTAATGAGGATTTCCTGTGGAGAAGGAAGCCTGAAGTTTAATTATGTTAATTAAACCGCAGTTTGCAAATTAAAAACAGATATAAAAATACTGCTATAACAGATGATTATGTAACGAAAATTATAGAAGTTATAATACGAAGTATAGATACTCTTCAGGCAGATGCATCTTTTTTAAGGATAAAAAAGAAGAGACTCTACCTGCAGTCTGCCTCTCATTTTTTGTATGGGAACTTTTATTTTTTGCACACAGGTAAGACTGGAAAAACAGTGATAAAAAATGCAGTACTTCCTGTTTTTGGCTGGAGAATACAGTACATGGCATCGTATATATACTACGGCAATAATATTACAGTACTGCAATACTTTAGAGGGATTGAAATGATAGACTTTGCCTGTAAAGAGTTCAAAATTGAAGATGTGATTAAGTGTGCCCTTAACCTTACAAAGGCAGATTTGAATGTTATGAAGTATTTCCTGAATGAGAAAGAGCAGTGGGTTGACACCGACTATCTTTCAAAGGTTTTGAAGCTGGATATTTCCACAATCCAGCGTTCCGTCAAAAAACTGCATGAAAAAGAGATTTTACAGAGGTCACAGCAAAACCTGGATGGTGGAGGCTATGTCTTCAAGTATAAAGTCAACTCAAGGGCAAAAATAAAAAATATTATAATGTCCGTGGTGAACTCCTGGGCTGACCGGCTTGGACAGGAACTTGAAAAATGGGAAAACGGAGGCTGATTTAATTTGCTTAAAATAACACCTTATCTGGGAATTCTGGTTCTTATAGTATCTATTGGAGGGCTCTGGTATCCGGCACTCGGGTACTTCATGCTGCTGATTTTTGCCGCGATCTTCCTGATCAGTCCTTTCAGGGGCCGGTGGTTCTGCGGAAATCTCTGCCCCAGGGGAAGCTTTGTTGATTTCTGGGTCAGCAAAATTTCAAGGAAAAAGAAGATTCCAGATACTGTACGAAGCCTGTGGGTCCGCGTGCCAGTTTTTTTCCTGCTAATGGGCTTTATGGGGTACAGGATAGCAAACATTCTCGGAAGTCTCAATACTTTTGAAAAAATCGGCATGGTGTTTGTAACCATGTGTCTGGTGACAACTGCAATAGCATTCCTCCTGGGCACTTACCTGAGCCCGAGAACCTGGTGTTCATTCTGCCCTATGGGAACAGCCCAGCGCCTGATTGGTGGGAAGAGATACCCTCTGAAACTCACAAAGGAGAAATGCATTAACTGCGGCAAATGCGATAAAGTCTGCCCCATGCAGCTTAAAGTCCGTGAAGAAGGCAAAAAACCCGACTGTATCAAATGCGGTCGGTGTGTAAATGCCTGTCCTAAAAATGCCTTGCAGTTTTGAAGTTCACTAATTTCATTTTTTGAAGTTTTATGAAACCGACCTGATGCTTGAGCTAATGTCCCAGATAATGGAAGCTATGCCTGTCCCGCTTCAGGCGATGATAAACTGGTTAAATACATGCCTGGTATGGATGCCATAATTAAACCCATGATGCCGGTTATTATGCCCAGGCTCATACCAGCGATTATACCAGAAATCATGCCCGATATGCTAAAAGCCGTAGAAAGAAGAGTTTCTATGCCTGATTATCTGTGAACAGCTTCCTGACCTTACGCCGAAGGCTATGGAGAACCTGATGCCAAATATGCTTCCCGAACTTATACTCCGGCTGACTCCGCGCATGATTGAGCATATAAAAACATATTGAGAGTTCTTTGTACGAAATCCGGGTAGGGGTAATGAAGGGAGAATTTCAGAACCCTTTCCCCCCAATTTTAAAACTCCAGTTTTTAAAACTGCCTGAAGATCGTTCTTTTATATCAGCCATGCTCTTCTCGCATATTTCTCACAGTCTCTTCTCATATCCAAGCCAGTACAGAATTTTTTACAGAAGATAGTCCCAGAATCCGGAGTTTGAATCTCTGACCTGGCGCTCCCGGAAAAAAGCCCTAAAAAGGTATTAAGAGATTCCGGAGACCTTGTTTTTTGATTCAGGAACTTGCGTTCTAGAGGAATTCTTATATAGAAGTGCTTGCATTAAGAATAGGAAAATTACGCACAAAGGTAACGTGCTCAGTAATACAATTAATAAAAATTCATAAAAATTCATATCATTATAAAGGAGATTTAAGCTTGGCAGCACAACCAATCTTTATTTTAAGGGAAGGCAGCAAGAGAACCCATGGTTCCGATGCCCAGCACAACAATATTATGGCCGCAAAAGCGGTTGCTGAAGCTGTAAGGACCACTCTTGGGCCCAAGGGTATGGACAAGATGCTTGTAGACTCCATGGGTGATGTTGTTATCACCAACGACGGAGCAACAATCCTCAAGGAAATGGACATCGAACACCCAGGTGCTAAGATGATCGTCGAAGTAGCCAAGACCCAGGACGCCGAAGTCGGAGACGGAACCACCACCGCAGCCGTACTTGCAGGGGAATTCCTGACAAAGGCCGAAGACCTGCTGGAAAGCGGAGTCCACCCCACGGTAATTGCAAGCGGTTACAGGCTTGCGGCAGATCAGGCTACAAAGATCCTGGATACGATAACTATCAGTGCATCTCCTGAAGACACGGAGACTCTCGAAAAACTTGCAGCCACAGCCATCACAGGAAAGGGTGCAGAGGCCAATAAGGATCACCTTTCCATGCTAGCTGTTAAGGCTGTTAAGTCCATTGTTGAGGTAAGTGAAGATGGGAAGATCACTGTTGATATCGAGGATATCAAGACCGAAAAGAGGCCCGGCGGAAGCATTGGAGACTCCGAGATTATCGAAGGTGTAATCGTTGATAAAGAACGCGTTCACACAGCTATGCCGGAAATTGTGGAGAATGCAAAAGTTCTGCTTTTAAGTGTGCCCATCGAACTCAAGAAGACCGAGACCAAAGCCGAAATAAAGATTACCACCCCTGACCAGATGCAGCTCTTCTTAGATCAGGAAGAAGCCATGCTCAGGGAAATTGTGGAAAAGGTGATAAAGACAGGCGCAAACGTGGTCTTCTGCCAGAAGGGTATTGATGATCTCGCACAGTACTATCTGACAAAAGCGGGCATCTTCGCCATGCGCAGGGTTAAGAAAAGCGATATGGACAAGCTTTCGAGGGCAACAGGCGCAAAGATCATTACAAGCATGGATGAGATCGAAGAATCCGACCTTGGCTATGCCGGTCTCGTGGAAGAAAAGGATGTTACTGGTTCCAGAATGACCTTTGTTACAGGCTGTAAAGACAGCAAGACCACCTCAATTCTCCTTCGGGGCGGAACCGAGCATGTAGTTGAAGGAATTGAGAGAGCCCTCGAAGATGCACTCAGAGTCGTGGGTGTTGCTCTCGAAGACCAGAAGATCGTTGTGGGCGGCGGCTCACCTGAAATTGAACTGTCTCTCAGGCTCAAGGAATACGCAGCAACCCTTAAAGGCAGGGAACAGCTTGCTGTAACGAAATTCGCCGAGTCCCTCGAGATCATTCCTCATACCCTTGCAGAAAATGCAGGGCTTGACCCGATCGATATGCTTGTGGAAATGCGCTCCCAGCACGAGAAGGGCAACAAACGTGCAGGACTCAATGTATACACCGGCAAGATCGAGGACATGTTCGAGAACAATGTTGTCGAACCTCTGAGGATCAAGACCCAGGCAATCAATGCAGCTACTGAAGCCGCGATCATGATTCTCAGGATCGATGATGTAATTGCTTCATCCGGTGTTGGAGGAAGAGCAGGCCCGGGTCCAGGCGGCATGGGCGGCGAAATGCCTGAAGAAATGTAAATAATCCAGAATATAAATTAAGGAATGCCGGAGATTCCCAGCATTCCGAAACCTTTCTTTTTTAAAAGCTTCCCATATAAGTTCAGAATATATTTTCAATGAGACGTTCTAGAAAAATCTTCAGTCTAGAAGATTTCTGCGATCTGTTTTTAGAAAAGCTTTTAGATATTTTCTATGGGGAAAATTCAATAATCTCTTGTTGGAAAGCTTTTTCAAGCATTCGAAATCAAGCATTCGAAAATTAAAAAAATGTTTTTTAATATCTTTTTAAACAGAATATTACCAGATTGCCGGATTTACGGTAATCGGTAAAAACTGTTATCTGGCTTCATAGCAGGAAATTTCCCTGGCATCTACTTTCACTGGTTTCCCAAGTTCGTTTGAAATGACACTTCTTACCCTTGCCATGCATCTGCACTCAAGCTGGATGCGGGCTGACATTGCTTCTCGTTCCTCGATATAAAGCTCATTCGAACTGACAACGGAATGGACAGAAACTTGCTTCTGTACAACCTTTGCAATGAGTCCCTGAGTTCCGTCCGTGAGATCCTGAAGGCTGGTAGAGGTCAGGAGAACACTGTCTCCTGCGTTAAGCCCGAGTACTCCTACGAAATTTTGAGGACTCCGAATCTCAAGAGTCCTGAGATTGTGTTTCTTCAGGACCTCGATAAGAGAATCAGCAATTCCTGTTAACGCGATGTACTCCATGGGATCACCCGTACATTGGGAACTCCTTCTTTACTTCTCCTTTCTGCTCGGTAGTCTGAACGTCTTCAGCAAGCTTCTGGAGTTCGACTTCTATGCGTTCAGCCTGCTCTATAAGCCGTTCCGTGCTTATTGAAAGTCCATAGAGATCGTTTAGAACTTCAATAACAGCAGAGGCAGCCCTTGGATCAGGATTTTGAGTTCGGGTAGCTCCAAGCAGGCTGAACGCAGGAATTTCACGCAGTAAACATTCAGCCATTACGCTGCCCGATATCCCGGAGATAGTTCCCATCTGGAAAACTTCTACCTTGTCCCTGATTTTATTCAGCATATCCGAAGTGGTGGCTGCCCCGAAGACTTTATGCCCCCCGTCCATTATAGCAATCCCTGCAATGGAAGCAATTTCTCTTACATTAATAGACTCGGCCCAGTCCACCAGAGCATTACTGACATCATAAGATACCGTGTGACTGATAGGAATATCGGAGATTACAACAATCAGGTTATGCTCCACGTTTTCGTAGATCCTCACAGGCATGTTTATAAGCCCCTCATAAAGTACTGCAATCGAGGGGAAATACCTGGACTCAATAGAGCCGATATATTCCATTTTCAACTCTTCTATCAGATGCTGACTTGCAATATTCCCCACTAGCCCGATTCCGGGAAACCCTTCAATCAAAACAGGATTTTTTGATTGCACAGGTCTGGTAATTATCTTCACATCATTGTTGTCATAATCTGTATTTGACAAATAACCACCTCGGCGAAATACAACCCCTATGACTATATCTGATCTAATCCTAGATAAACAAGTTTCTCAGCAGCCCGGATCACACTACTTTCATATACATTATTAGAAAACGTGTAATGATCCCGAGTTTCCAACCACCATAACCCTATTTTGATAAAAGAGAACCTTTTTGATATATATCTTTTCTCCTGACATGAGAAAATAATTCTGACGACCGGATTACAGTAAATTCATGTTTCGTTTCCCCGATGGAAAGTCTGACAGAGATCTGATTCTATAGAAGTTAATCGATAGAAAGAATATAATAGATAGAAGGAACCGTAAAAAGAGTTCTAGAAGGAAAGAGAAATTCGAGTACAGGAGGAGAAAAATTCATGGAAAAATCTATTGTCTATTTTGATAGTGTAGGAGAATCAAATACAGAAGCCGTCATTGAAGCGGCAGCAAAAAGGGCTGCAGAACTTCAGATTTCCCATATTGTAGTGGCAAGCACCAGCGGAAAAACCGCACTGAAAATGGCAGAAGCAGTAAAGGGAAGCAGCATAAAAGTTATTGGAATAAGCCACCAGTACGGGCAGAAGGAAAAAGGAGAATGGGAAGTGGAAGAGGAATACAGGAAGAAACTTGAAGCTCTTGGGGCAGTAATTACCACTCAGTCCCATATGTTTTCCGGAATTGAACGCTCTATAACAAAGAAGTTCGGCGGTTATTCACGAGTGGAAGTAATTTCCGACACCCTTAGATCTCTTTTTGGAAAAGGTTTTAAAGTAGCTATTGAAGTTGCAATTATGGCGGCTGATTCAGGCCATATCCCTGTTTCCGACGACACTGAAATTATAGCTATAGGAGGCACAAGATGGGGTGCAGATGTAGCCCTTGTGCTCAGGCCAGCTCATAGCGGGGATTTCTTCTCCCTTCAAGTTAGGGAAATTATTGCCATGCCGCGAGTGAAAGAAGATTAAAGTAGAAATTCGGGGTAAAAAATAATCCATAGTATAAGTGATAAGGATTCTTATCTCAGGTTGGGGAGTAGGTCCGGGTAATTCGCCGGAATTCGCCCCGGCTTCCTGCCATTCCCCAAAGATAAATATATCTGAGAGGCATGTATAACCCCGGCATGTCAGCAATATTCGAAATTCTCGATAAGGACGCAGGCGGCAGGATAGGCAGACTCAGGACTCCCCACGGGATTGTTGAGACACCTACCGTCATGCCTGTGATTAATCCAAACATTCAGCTTATCCCCCCGAACGAAATGCGAAATTTCGGGGCAGAGATCCTGATTACCAACTCTTACATTATCTACCGCAAGGAAGAACTGAGGAGTGTTGCCCTTGAAAAAGGACTGCACGGGCTCCTGGATTTTGACGGACCCATTATGACGGATTCGGGTTCCTTCCAGCTTTCCGTATACGGATCGGTGGAGGTTACGAATGAGGAAATTCTCGGGTTCCAGCAAAAAATAGGAAGCGATATAATTGTCCCGCTGGATATCCCGACGCCTCCTGATGTTCACTTCAGGAGGGCTGAAGAAGAACTTGCGGTCACAGCCGAACGGCTTGAGGCAGCCCGCAGGTTTGTCCAGGGCGAGCAGCTTCTGGCAGGTCCGGTCCAGGGCTCGACCTATCCCGAATTGAGGGAAAGAGCTGCTTCTCATCTTAAAGATCTCGATTTTGAAGTTTATCCCCTGGGTGCCGTTGTTCCGCTCATGGAAGCCTACCGTTATGCGGAATTAGTTGACGTGATTGCTGCATCCAAAAAGGGACTTTCTCCAGCTGCCCCGGTTCATCTTTTCGGAGCAGGACATCCCATGATGTTTGCTCTTGCAGTAGCCCTGGGCTGTGACCTTTTTGATTCGGCAGCCTATGCCCTTTACGCCAAGGACAGCCGCTATATTACTGTAAACGGGACTTACCATGTTGAAAAACTAAATTATCTGCCCTGTTCCTGTCCGGTCTGTTCAAGGTACAGCGCAGAGGAATTGAAAAAAGCCGACAACCGGGAAGAACTCCTGGGAAGGCATAACCTTTACGCGACCTTTGCTGAGATCCGGCTGATTAAACAATGCATAAAAGATGGAAAATTGCTCGAGCTTGTTGAGCAGCGCTGCCGTGCTCACCCGAAGCTTCTCGACGGGTTGAAGAAGCTTTATACTCATTCTCCCTGGCTCGAACAGCTTGATCCGGCTACAAAAGGCACTTTCTTTTACTGCGGGCCCGAATCCGCTTCCCGTCCCGAAGTCCTTCGTTTTGGAAAGCGGCTGGAAAGGTTCAGCCTGCAAGGCTCTGTAGTCATCAGGACAGGCACCGTAAAGGGAGAGAAAGATTACGACCAGATTCTTATCTTCAAAGCGCCTTTCGGAGCATTTCCTGCCGAAATGGAAGAGGTTTATCCCTTCAATGCCGAGGTTCCGAAATTTCCGGATTACGAAGCCCTTAACACAGCTCTTTTAAATACGCTTAGACTGATGGAACTGAACCCGCAAGCCGAGTTTACTTTTGTCTGCGAGAAGGAGTTCAGGCATCCGCTGATTGAAGAGGTAAGCAAAAGAGCAAAACTGGTATACAGGGAAGACTGGAGAAAAGAATAAATACTGAACAGCTTATTAACGGCGCCGTATATTCTCCAGCCTTTTCAGGCGTATTCAGAATAAAAATCTGCCTCAAAAAGTTAAAAAGAAAACTTTTTTGAGGTACAAACCTTTATAGAATTACCTGCAAAGAACCCTCTAACAGGGAAAAAGCCAGAATACAAAGTTTGATATAAAATTCCCTTACAAACCGGAAAAGCCTAGGTGAAACTATTGTCCCTCACAGCAAGAATCGGTGAACTCAGTCCTTATCTGCGACTGCTGAGACCCGAACTCTACTACATGGACCTGACCCTACCTGCCTCGAGTGCAATCCTTGCTTCCTATCTGGCAACCGGAGGGCTTCCTGAATATCTTCCCTTCCTGATTGCAGTAATAGGAGGCTTTGCAGCTATTACAAGCTCATATGTCTTCAATGATTGCTGCGATATCGATATCGATACTATCAACCTGCCAGGTCGTCCTCTGCCCTCTTCCAGAGTTTCAAAGAACTCTGCACTTTTATACGCCTTTTTTTTACTGGGAATTGCTGGCTCTGCAGCTGCTTATCTCAACCCTGAATCTCTTTTTATCCTTTTCATCGCAGCCGGAACCATTACCATTTACTCGATCTTTGCAAAAAGGAATACCTTTCTCAGCTTCTTACCGGTGGGTATTTCCTACGGGCTGGTACCTGTCGGTGTCTGGCTTGCCTTTGACCCTGCAGGAATTCTGAAAGGTAGCGATGGTGTTTTTCTCCCTTTGCCAGCTATTTGTTTCGGGCTAATGATATGCGTCACTGATTGGGCTTTCACCCTTGGAGGAGTTTCCAGAGATGTTGAGGGAGACAGGCTGAAAGGTGCCCCAACAATGCCCGTGACCTTTGGAATTCCCTTTACTGCCAGATTCATTACCTTCTGGTGGATTGTGGGAGTTATTGCTTCCTTAATAGTAGGATGGTCAGCTCAACTCGGGCCTGTGTATTTTGCAGGAGCTCTTGTTTCGGGACTCTGGCTGCTTGCCCAATGTTTTGATTTTATCAAACATCCTACCCCTGAAAGGGGCGGCACGCTCTTCCTTAACGGTTCAAATTATAGAGCGATCATGTTCGGGTCAATGATTCTTGATGTAGTACTGTGCATTTATACAGGAGCTTACACCTCAATTCTCTGGTAAAAAGGTAGAGAAAAATGGATACGGATATTATTGTAATTGGGGCATCTCCTGCAGGGCTGATGGCTGCAAGGAATGCCTGTGAAAAAGGGTCGTCAGTTCTTCTACTGGAAAAGAAAGAGGAAATAGGGTATCCACCCCATCCTGCAAATTCTTTTTTTAAGGGAATGCTTGATAAGTGCGGAGAGAAGGCAGACCCTTCCTATGTAGTGCATTATCTGAAAGGCATGAAGATTATCTCCCCTTCAGGCAGGATAGTAGAGGTTGAAGCGCCCGGCTACGCAATTGATAAAACAGCCTTCGACAGGTTTTACGCGAAGAAAATAGAAAGAACCGGCGTAGACCTTCGAGAAGGAGTAAAAGTTCAGACGATCCACAGAGAAGGAGAGAACTTTACTGTCAACACCTCTGCCGGAGCATTCAAATCAAAGCTTGTAATCATCTCCGACGGTATAAATTCAAAAATGGCTTCCCTTCTGGGCTTGAAAACAATGAAACACCCTGAGGATATTGCCTGGGGAATTGAACTTGATATCAGGAGTGCCGGACTTGGAAAACCGAAAATGTTTGAGTATTACGTAGGAAATCATGCCCCTGGCTGGAAAACCACATACGCCCCAAGAGGAGGCGATAATGCAGCAATAGGAGCCTATGTCCGCAGATGCGGTACGGATGCAGGGCCTTACCTTAATGCCTGGGTTGAAAATTTCAAAAAGCTTAAAGGGCTCGAAGAGCTTGAAATAGTAAGAAAGCTTTCCGGCGGAGATCCAATAGTAACAATTCCGGAGGATTACATAAACGATGGGATAATGGTTGCTGGCGGAGCAGCCGGTCAGTCAGGAATAGGCTATGCGATGAGAGCAGGTCAGATCTGTGGAGATGTGGCTGCAGATGCCGTAAAAAAAAGAGATGTCTCTAAATCTGTTCTGCAAGAGTACCAAAGGATCTGGGAAAAAGAATTTAAAGCCGAGCATTACCTGGGACGTATAGGGCTTGAGACCCTCAGGAAAATGACGGATAGGGAAATCGATGAGATGGTAAAGGTCTTTGAAAAGGAGGATCTCTCATTTATTCATGGAAGTTCAGTTGAGCAGGCAATGCAGGTTTTTGCATTCATGTTAAAGAAGAAACCCTCTGCAATCTTAAAGTGCAGGGCATTCCTAAGGAATTTATAAACTGAAGTTAAAAAGAGCAAGATAACAGAACTTATATTGACAATAGCATCAAATATCAGGTGCAGGAAGCAATATGCAATACGATTTCTATAAAAGCCCATTTATTAGAGTTTATACCGAAATCGAAGACGGGTACATGAGGATGAAGACCGGCGGGGCTGCGTCCATCCTTATGAGAAAAAATCTTGAGAAAAATCTCTCACTTTTTGAAGGTGAAAAGCCTGCAAAAATCGAGACAGGAAGGCTCATCTGCTCAACCTGGATGCCCCCGGTTCCAAGTACGGGTTTTGACCGCCTGGTAAAAAGCCAGCTTTCTTCCATTCTGGGAAAAATGATTCCGGACCAGGTAACTATTTCGATCACTGAAGAATGTCCGAATAACTGTATCCACTGTGCTCTGCCTGACACGAAAAATCGGGAAAAACTTGCCCCTGATACCGTGAAATCCACAATAGATCAGGTGCTTGAGATGGGCACAACCTTTGTAATCTTTGACGGAGGCGAACCCCTGACCTACTCGGGTCTCGAAGACCTGATAAGCTATGTGGACCCTGAAAAAGCTATTACAGGCATGTTCACCTCAGGAGTAGGCCTGACTGAAGAACGTGCAAGCCGTCTTAAAGAAGCAGGCCTTTATTCCCTTACTGTCAGCTTTGACAGTGCGTACGAAGAGAAACACGATTACGTCAGGGGCAGGAAAGGAGTATTTAAAAGCGCGGTCGAAGCCGTCAAAAACGGAGTTAAGGCAGGGCTGCTTGTAAATATCTATGTTGTACTTTCCAGGGACAACGTGAATGAGCTTGATGAACTGTATGCTCTTGCGACTGAACTTGAGGTCCACGAACTTTCATTCTACGAAATAGTTCCCACTGGCAGGTGGATGGATCACGCTTCCGAAATTATGACCCCGAAAGACCTGAGAAAATTTGATAATTTTGTCTCCAGAGCCAGGGAGAAAGAAGGACCAAGAGTATTTCCCATCCCTCAGGTCATGAGAACAACAGGCTGCATGGCAGGCCGGAAGTGGCTGCATATTACCCCTGAAGGGAATATTCTTCCCTGTGCCTGTATCCCGATTCCTTATGGAAACGTCCATAGAGACAGGGTAAAAGATGTCTGGAAAAAGATCAGGGAAGATCCTGCCTATAATGCAAAGTGCTGCCTTATGAGGAATCCCGAATTCAGGGAAAAGTACCTGAAGCTTTCAGAATAAACCGGGAGTAATTTAGAATTCTACTTTTTAACCCATTAATTTTATTTTTTAAGGTTCTCAGTTCGGTTTATAACTTTTTTGAGATAAAAAGTGGTAGCTATCAAAGCCGAAATCGCTTAAAGTACAGCATAACTACGCATAGAAAAGTCAATCTGACAAAAACAGAATTTATAGCAGATATAAAATGGTCCGGAATGAACCGAAAAAAATAAGGATGCAGGTTAAAACATACCTGCAACGGAAATTGATATTTTCAGCTAATTTATTAGATTAATTAGACTAAACCCGACCTCTGAAGAGTCATCAGGTCTTCGGTGGTGAGTTTTGCTCCGCCCTTGAACTTTTCGAAGATTGACTTGGCATCCTTCTGAAGCTCGGACTTGACAACGCGGGACTTTCCTTCTTTGTCCTTCTTCTTGAGCTTGAAAATTTCTTTGTCAAGATCCCGGATTTCCTTCTGGGCATTGATGAAAACCTTGTGCTGTTCATCAGCTGCTTCCTGGGCTTTTACAAACTCCCTGTGAGCAATGTCAGACTCTGCTCTGGTTCTGTCAGCCTCTTTGAAAGCGGTAATCATCTTCTCGTGATATTCCTGAGCCTGCCTGGCGTACTCAGCCAGCTCGTTGTGGAATTCTGAGGCTTCGTCCCGAATCTTCTGGGCTTCATCCAGAATATTCTTCAGTTCGAGGTTGCTTTCGAGCTGGACCTTCTTGACCTGATATTGCTTTTGAAGCTGAGTGATCTTGCCAACGAGTTCCCTTTCCTTGCTCGTGCTCAGGACTTCAGTCTGCTGGGCAAATTCAAGGCGGTCAATATCTTTTCTCAGGGCTTTGATCGATGGGCCACCCAGGTTGTTCTGCTTCCTGATAGAATCGGCCTTTGCAAAGAGCTCGTTTGCCCTGGCGTTGGTGTCGTCGCGCTTATTCTTGTATTCGCTGACCTTCTCATTAATTTCATCCCTGAGAACTTTTAATTCCTGGGCTTCGTTGATAAGGTCTTTTGTCTTCTTGTTAAGGTCGTTACGCTTTGCAGCGAGGGCGCTGGCCTCTGCGTTTAAAGAGTTTCTCTTATCTTTGGATTCTTCAGAAATGTCCTTCAAATCTGATCTTTTTTTCTGCAGTTCTTTTAGCATCTCTTATTGTGCCTCCCGATCCAGCAAAAAAGCTGGCATTTTGGTAGTTCTACTGTTCGATGTCGACATGCTGTGCCTGATTACAACATTGATAAGAAAGAGATTCAAGAACAGGGATAACGGCTCTAAGATCTTTTCTTGTTATGACCACGTCCGCATACTCCCTCAGGATGGGCTTGGGATTGAAAGCTATGGCAAAACCTGCCCTCTCAAAGATACAAGCATCGTTTGCGCCATCTCCCACAACCACACATTGCTCCGGCCGGACACCGTTGAGCCGGGTGAGTTCCTCGAAAACCTTCGCTTTTGAATCGCTCTGTGTGATGGGGCCGACAACTTTGCCTGTAAGGCAGCCGTCTTCCACAAGCAGTTCGTTGGAAACAACAAAATCGATGCCAAGCACTTTGCCTATTATATCAGCAGAGATAGTAAATCCGCCGGAGATCATTGCAGTCTTATAGCCCCTACTTTTGACATAGAGAATAAGTTCTGCGGCTCCCGGCATAAGATCGATATGGTCTACCGCATCAAGGGCAGTTTCAAGGGGAAGTCCCTTAAGAAGCCTGACCCTTTCGATAAGCGCTTGCTCGAAATCAAGGTCTCCATACATCGCTCTCGTCGTAATCTCCTCTACTTTGCTTACAACACCTGCAGCCCTGGCGAGCTCATCGATAGTCTCAGCGTCTATAAGGGTGCTATCCATATCAAAAACAATCATTTTGTTTTCAGTAGAATTATGCGTAGGACAGTTCACTCAATCAAAACCTGGACTTGAATAACTATTAGATATAGCGGGATAATTTCCCGAAAAAGGGCATGCTGCCTGGTGTACCTTCTTCAGGGGTACCCCCGCAACTTAGTATAATACATTTGCCCTGACATTAAAAGCCCACCAACGGATAAAGTTTTCAAATTATAATACGGGTCCTGTGAAACAAAACCACAAAACAACAGCATTGATGTCAACGTTTTTGAGTGAAATAAATCACATCCCTTTTAAGCTTTTCGGAGGGGAGAGGAAACATACTGAATAATAATTATAAATAACATATATATTTATAAAATAAGAATGATAAGAGGTGAAGTTTGCCAAAAGGATTATAAACCCTTTAGGAATTCCATTATTGAAGAAATTGGTTAACACAGGAATTTGAGAAAAATGGTCAACATAGGTTTTATAAAAATGGGCAACCTGGGAATGAGCCAGGTTATCAATCTGATCCAGGATGAGATTGCAGCGAGAGAGGGAATTACAGTACGCGCATTTGGTACAGGTGCAAAGATGAGCCCTGCCGAAGCCGCAGACACTGAAAGTTTCAAGCAGTGGAACGCAGACTTTGTGGTAATTATCAGCCCCAATGCAGCAGCCCCGGGTCCCACCGCAGCTCGTGAGATCTGGAAAGATGTTCCCTGCATTGTAGTCTCAGATGGCCCTACAAAGAAAGAAGCCAGAGAGGCTCTTGAGCAGGACGGCTTCGGATATATTATCCTCCCGGTAGACCCGCTTATCGGAGCAAAGAGAGAGTTTCTCGACTCCGTGGAGATGGCATCCTTTAACTCCGATGCAATGAAAGTGCTCTCCATTTGTGGTGTTGTTAGACTCATTCAGGAAGAACTGGACAGGCTAACCGATCAGGTTGCTTCCGGAAGATCAGGAAAGGAACTGGAGCTCCCCCACATTTTTGCAAAACCGGAGAAATGTGTTGAGCATGCAGGTTTCGCAAATCCCTACGCAAAAGCAAAGGCTCTTGCCGCACTTCACATGGCTGAGAAAGTAGCACAGGTTAACTTCCCTGCATGTTTCATGTTAAAGGAGATTGACCAGGTGTGCCTGACAGCCGCAGCAGGGCATGAGATAATGGGAGCTGCCGCGCAGCTTGCAATACAGGCAAGGGAAATTGAAAAGTCCAATGATACCGTATCCAGGCAGCCGCATGCAAAGAACGGCACCCTCCTGGCAAAAGTAAGATTATACGAGAAGCCGCAGTAAATCCCGGAAAACTTGAGGTTTAAAAACGGGAGCTTGATTGGAGGAGCAAAGAATTTCCCCTGGAAAAACAAGCGGGGACAGATCCTCCAATAACTACTTTTTTTCGATTTATGATTCGAGTATCCGGAGACTATTTACTAGTTTTATTTCTTTGCATCCTCAACTTCTTGCAATACTGAGGTGTATTCCTGAAAAACAGAGGGAAGGTCTACAGTGGCCAGTATATCCACAATCCCGAGAGCTGCAATAACTTTCCCGTCTTTTGAGCGAATGGGAGCAACAACTACGTGTTTTCCCCTGTATACACCTTCTGCAGGAACTTCACGGAAAACTTTGTTTGCTTCCAATACTTTTTCAAGCACTGGCCCTGTGTAGTCTCTGTCAAGGATTTCCCCTTTTTCCAGGCGAAGCCCTTTTCGCTTGAGACTGCGGATGGTTGTCGGAAGTCCGATGACCGAGTGTACTGCGACTGCTATTGCCTCAAGGTCTTCAGGCCCTGAGTCTTCTGAGATAGATAGGGTAGTAATCATTTTCACCCCCGTGAATAGCTGGAGACCGGGCAGGACAAAAAACGCGGGCTCTTCAAAGACGAAAAGCTGGACCCAATTTTCCAGTCATATTTATAATATATTTTTTCAAAGAATATATAATCACTCCTCATTCCCAAGAGCTTTTATGAATGCCTGCTTATGCAGTTCCCCTGACTCATGAATCCCTCCAAGGTCGCCGCGAGCCGCCCTGCAGGGGTAATGCTGGATATACAGCCCGGCTCTAGGGGGTGCATCCTTTGCCTCCATTCCAACGATTTCTTTTGCCATATGCCAGGTACTCCCGCATGGAGCTCCTCTTATTACTTTGACGCTGGCAATTTTCCCGTTTTCTGTCTTTACCTCTACAACAGGAGACCCGAAGAGGTCTGTAAACGGCCTGTTGAAAGCGTTGGGCTCGAGACTGCAGCAGATCTCATCTACCTCAATATCCATGCCTGAAACTTCAGAAATCTTATTGAGTTCGGGAATTGAAGCCCTGGAAGGTCCACCCGGAACTATGAGGGAACGCACGCCAGCTTCTGCCGCAAGCTTTGCAATTGAGGATGTCAGATCAGGATGCAAAGAGTAAGTAATGATGATTTCGGCCGAAAAAACATGCCTGTCGAAGTTGAGAGCTTCCAGGAATTCATCAGGCTCTTCAATAAACACAGGCACGAACTCAGGCAGGTCAGCAGCTATAACTGAAAAATCACTGTGTTCCCTGATAGTCTCAATCAGGCGGTGCCCGTATTTGCCCCTTGTGATAACTCCTATTACAGTCATTACTCCAAGTTATTTTTAATATTGTATAAATAGATGCTTATTTTATCTGAAATTCCTGCCTCGACTCGCCAGCTATACATGGAGTTAAAATCTTACCGTGAATCAAACTATGTAGAGTATAAATACAGATAACGCATTTCACTAAAAATCTCTTAAAGAAAAAAGACGGTATTTATGAGAGGGAAACTGATCACACTCGAGGGTATTGACGGCTCAGGCAAAAGTACGGTTGCGGAAAGGCTTCAGGAGAATCCTGAAATTAAGGCTTTTGGGCCTGTTTTTACAAGAGAGCCGACAAGAGGCACTCTAACTGGAAATGCCGTAGAAAGAGCTATCCAGTCGGATACCGACCAGCTTGCCGAGCTCTTCCTTTTTACAGCTGACCATGCCGAACATCTGGCAAAGATCGTGAAGCCTGCGCTTGAGAACGGAAAAACTGTAATCTCTGATCGCTATTCTGATAGCCGCTATGCTTACCAGGGAATTACCCTGAAAACCCGCCTGGAAGATCCTCTTGAATGGATAAAGAATCTACACCGGGGCTGGACCATTATTCCGGACCTGACCTTTCTCTTTGATATCAGGCCCGAAGTTTCAATTGAGCGCTGTGGAAAACGAGGGGAGCAAAGCAAGTTCGAAAAACTGGAGTTCTTAAGGGGGGTCAGGGAGATTTTCCTCAGGCTTGCGGCAGAAGATCCTGAACGTTTTATCATTATGGATGCTTCTCGCTCCCCTGAGCATATAGAAAAAGAAGTCGCTAGAAAAATTCTGGAGTTCCTGAGCAGGAACTGACCAGATACAAGGATAAAAAATTAAACCCGATAGAGTATCCCATTAGAGCCCATTATCGTCAGCGAATTTGATCAGAGCTTCCCCTAACATTCTTACATGGGCGGGGTTAAGGTTGAACCTGGATTTTTTCATGCCTCCCCTTTCCTTTGCTAGTTCAACATATTCTTTCTCAAAGCGGTCGCTGTGTGCAAGGGAGACCGTCATATACCAGCCTCCTCCCATCTTGATTTCCACATATCCGTCTCCGCTTCTCTCCTCAGTGTTTTCTTCAGTATTCTCATTAGATATATCTTTCTTTACCATACTTTAACCTCATAATCTCCTGGTTTTAATTGAAATCTGCTGTTCAAATACAAAAATACTCGATTATATACAAGACATATAAGGGCTGAAATAAAAAGCATTTCCGATATTCGGGTTATTTTTTATTGTCCGTTTTAAGCCCTGCACTCAATACAGCTGGAGAAACCAGTCCTGAATGGACGGCAGTTGCGACCAGCGCTCCTTTTATCCCGAGCTTATCAAGAATAAAAAGATCCTCCATATCCTTGACCCCTCCTGCAAGCAGCACACTGTGTCTGGAGCATTCAACCAGCTTTCGGAGGAAATCAGGATCAAAGCCTGAAGCTGTTCCAACCCTGTCAAGGTCAAGGAAAATAAGGTCTTTTAAGGGAAAATTATTTAACAGCTTTACGATCTCAAGAGGTGATTCAGGAAGTTCCGGATCTTTTTTCATGACTTTACCATGCTTTATATCAATACTGACACTAATCTTTCCGGGATTTCCGGAAGCTGCATCCTTTATTGCCGAAAGCGTACCAGTCTCTGTGCCTATTACAGCGGTCCCCGCAATGGAAAGAGCTTTATCTACATCCTGTGAAGATGTAATCCCGAAATCGAGCATTGTATCTGCCCTTAAACTTACTTCCCGGATTACTCCGAGATTCATTTCGAGAGGCCCCTTACCCTGAAGTACGTTAAGATCTGCAATGTAAATTTCCCTGGGCTGAAGGAATTCAACCATCTCCACAGGATTCGAGCTGTTACAAACGTTACTTGAATCTGAAACCGGACGGTACTTTTCCCTATCCCCGCCCTTTGCAAGAACTACGCTACGGTTAAATATATCCATCACAAGAATTACTCGGAACATACTTATTCAATAGCTGCATCATCCTATAAAAAAATATAAAATAAAGAGTATTGTATAAAAAGAATAATATTCATGATAGATTCCAATTCGGTATTTAGTTAGAGGATTTTTATGAAACTGCTTGTAAGTCCAATAAATAAAGAGGAAGCAATTATTGCTTCCAGAGGCGGCGCAGACATTGTGGATGTCAAAAACCCCAAAGAAGGTTCCCTTGGCGCGAATTTTCCGTGGATAATAAGGGACGTAAAGGAAGCTGTAGACGGCAAACAGCCTATAAGCGCAACCATAGGAGATTTTAATTACAAACCGGGAACTGCTTCACTTGCAGCTTTCGGAGCAGCGGTTGCAGGAGCGGATTATATTAAAGTTGGTCTTTACGATATCCAGACTGAAGATCAGGCCTTTGAACTCCTCACAAAGATAACACGGGCTGTAAAAGATTACGATTCGACAAAGAAAGTCGTTGCTTCAGGCTACTCGGACTACAAGCGCATCAATTCAATTTCTCCGCTGTTGCTGCCTTCAATAGCGGCGGAAGTCGGGGTAGATGTGGTTATGGTTGATACGGCGATCAAGGATGGAAAATCTACTTTTGAGTTCATGGATGAGAAAGAACTTAAGAAATTTACCGATCTTGCCCATGAACACGGACTTGAAAACGCAATTGCCGGTTCCCTGAAATTTGAGGATCTTCCGATGCTTGAAAGGATAGGCCCGGATATTATTGGTGTCCGGGGTATGGTCTGCGGAGGAGACAGACGAACTGCGATCCGGCAGGAACTGGTTGAGAAACTTGTAGCTGAGTGTCAGGCTTGAAAAGTCCTGTTTGATATAAAAATAGAAGCTTATGCGGCAGGTCATCAGGCAGGCCAGCCGCAAAATAATTAATACAAAAATAACTATTTTTAGTCTGATGTTTATCTTTGGACATATTGGAATTACCCTTGGTATCTTCTACCTGCTGAGCCGCTTATCCTCAAAAAATCGCTTCTCGGCAAACATTCCCTGGGTTGCATTCGGAGCGCTTCTTCCGGACTTTATTGACAAACCTCTTGGCAGGATCATTCTTGCTGAAACTATAGGAAGCGGTCGTATTTTCGCCCATACCTTACTCTTTGGCTTGCTGCTGGGTCTGGCAGGCTACTATCTGTACGTCCAGGGAAAACCTGAACTCCTGATTATTGCAGGGGCGTCCTTTTGCCATATTCTTGAAGATCAAATGTGGGATAACCCCGGAGTGTTTTTTTGGCCCCTCTTTGGGTGGGGATTTCCGAAAGATACGATATCAGGAAGTTTTATTGAGTATCTGATGGCAATTTTCAATAGATCGTACGCCCCCGGGCTTACAGAAGTTTTTATCTCAGAAATTATAGGATTGCTAATAATAATACTTTTTACTGGCAAGCACATTCAGGATAAGAGAAAAGAGAAATCTATAGCATAATGAAAGAAAAAGAGGGGTTTATTTCAGGATTGGGAGTAGCCTTCTTAAAAAGAGAAAAGGGAAATTTAATTCCATAACGGAAGTTGCTACTCAAAACCGTGGATTCCAGGCAAAATCGGGAAGGGGATTCACGGAATGTGCTCATAAATTTCAATATTAAGAGAGTCATATATTTTATAAACCGGATAATCGGGCTCAGCCTTGAGACCTTTCCAGGTAGGAACTGATGTTTCATCAGACTGCTTAGCCCTGGAATTCAAAGCCTCTGAGAAGGTAGTTTCCACAACATAGAAAGGCCCGCGTTCTACTGCTTCTTCTGCATATGTGCCGTCATCAGGGTCATTTTTAGAAGCATAAAGAGGTTTTTGAGAGCCTGTATCAAGTTCAGCCGAACTGCTACTATTATGAACTCCTGGCAGAGCCCCTTTTGTGTCCATGTCTGCAGTAGACATGACATACGTAGAAGTTCCTTCTACCCCGGATAGCCATTGAATTCCTTCGGCTTCATTTTGTGAAATTGCCTCAGAGACTCCACCTGTATACGGCGAACTGAAACAGGTGAAGAATCCCAGTGTCCAGAGCAGACAAAGTACCAGGACTGCAGAGCCAAGACCGAGAGTATACCCTTTTCTAAGGAAGATAATGTAGAGGGAGTACCCCAGCAAAGGAATCTGAGCAAAGATTATGAAGCTCAGGTTTGCAAACCTATCTGGGGGGTACGGAATGAAGGGATTTAAAAGGAAAGCAAGCTCCAGGAAAAAGGTTGCGATGTAAAGTACCAGAAAGCGGGGGTACCTGCGGACAAAATGGTGACAAAACCTTTTACGATTTTGCCATACGACTACAGAATTAATCAGAATTAAAATTAAAGGAATATAGTACTTGCCGTAATAGAGATTTAAGTGATGTACGAACTCGGGAAATCCGCCTTCCGTCCCTGGCATACTGGAAAGCCCTGCAGCCATTAGCATTTTAGCGCGGGAGATAAGATCCGAAATAAAGGTATCAAAGAACCGAGAAGCATATTTTGTAAATATCAGAAAGCTTCCCGAGGTAAGTGACAGGAATATGAATACAGGCATTTTTTTTCCTGTAGAACGGGAGGCGCGGCGGGAGAGAAAGTTGAAACTCCGGATTTTACGGAGAAATCCTGGATTCAGTACTTTGCTCGAGAAGGTAAGGAGCAGGGAGAAACAGACAAGATATGCAAAAGTAAAGGGATGGGCTAAAGGAATAAGAGGCATCATAAAAAGAAGGCAGACAGCCATTGACCTATTTTTATCCGAAAGCGCACTTCTCAACACAAAAAGATAGAGAGGTACCAGACAAAAGGTCAGGTAACAGGAGGCTGCCGATGTTTGGAAATGCCCGAAATAAGGAATCATAGAAGAGAGAAATGCTACCAGGACTAATTTTTCTCTGCTCATGAAGATCCGATAGAACAGGAACATTCCGGTAATAAATATGATTGAAAAAAAGACTGGTAAAAAGTAAGAAAGTGCTGGCGTATCAAGACCGGAGACTTTAGCCAGGGCTGAAACGAATAGTGGACCAGTGGGAGAAAGGCTGGAAAAGCTTGAAAGATCGCAAAGCGGACTCTGTCCTGCAAGCCCTATGTATGAGAATTTTTCTCCCCTGCCTATTGAGACATAGCCAAGCATGTGAGGCGTGATCAGTACTATAGTGTGGACAAGAAACAGTATGAGAACTGCAATTAGTTTTCTGTATGCAAGGAGCAGAACGCAGGCTGAAAGGTAGCAAAGGAGCAATGTAAGGTAAAAATGGAAAGGAAGCTGCTCATAGATATTGGTTGTATATCCTTCGGGCTGAATTCCCCTGAGAATAAAGAGACTGTAAACCAGTAGTAACAGGGAAATTGAGGTTATGAGATTTAAGATGTTATTAGTAGTTTTAGACAATGTGTCCCCCATCCTTTTTGAAAGTTACAGAGTCCAGTTTCAGTACCTAAGTATGAGCTATCCCTGAGACTTTGGTTTCATCCTTAAAGAGTCTTTTTTCACGGGCAGCATACAGGTTAAAAACTTTAGTTCCTAAGATTTTAGATATATTTTTCCTCTTTCTTGTTTTCCCTATATTCAATCGGTCCAACAAATAATTAATGGTTGTGCCCGGAGTGCAGTTTGATATACCTGCCTCAACCTAATTAATGTTTTCATGGATTAAAAATTTTCAACAATTAAAGTCTTTCGGGTACTTCCGCAGCCCAGAGATTTTAGTATTTCTGCACCAATAACTGGCATCATTTCAGGTTAAACTCTCTTAACACAAATCCAGCTAATGTTAAATATACGGTTTCAACCCTGCTAATGGAACACCAGGTTATTCAGATTCGTCTACGATTTCTGCCAGTAGCCAGAAGATCCAAAAATTCTTTCAGGGGAAAATAAGCATTGAGATCAGGATAATAGTATGTTCCTCTAAGAATAAATGAAATGATGGTAATCCCGGATACCGAACCGTAAAGCATTGAGACGAAGACCAAAATCAGAATTCGTGAAAATGAGTTTTCAAGCATTAAAATTCAGAAAATAAGCATCTTATAAACTGTTATATCGTTGGTTATAATATTTTACATTATATTACTCAACATTATATTTGAGACCTTATCTTCAATTCCATTTTCCACATTTCGGATGATTCAGGAAATCTGCAAGGAAATGCGAAAGAGAATCTCAAAGTTAAGGGGAGATCAGTTCAATAAATAGTCGATCACAATGGAAACAACTGGTTGACACAAGACGACAACATAAAATTAAAGGGGGAAGTTAAAGATGGCAGGTTCAGGATTTAAAGAGTTAAATTTATCAAAAGAAATAGAAATGGCAATCGAGGATATGGGCTTTGAAGAGATGACCACGATTCAGGCTCAATCTATTCCTTATATGTTGCAGGGGAGAGATGTAATCGGACAGGCGCCAACAGGAACAGGTAAAACTGCATCGTTCGGAATTCCGGTTTTAGAGGGCATAGACCCAAAAAATAAAGCATTACAGGCTGTAATTCTATGTCCGACGAGAGAGCTTGCGATTCAGGTGGCAGGAGAGCTCAAAAAAATTTCAAAATATAAAAAGGATATAGAGATCTTACCCATTTATGGCGGGCAGCCTATAGACCGGCAGATTAAAGCGTTGAAGAAAGGCGTGCAGATCATTACCGGAACTCCGGGTCGTGTCCTGGACCATCTGGATCGGCGTACTTTAAAGATGGATAGAGTAAAGGTTATCATCCTTGATGAAGCCGATGAAATGCTGGATATGGGGTTTAGAGAAGACATCGAAGCTATTATGGAGAAGATCCCCGAGAAACGGCAAACCGTTTTTTTCTCCGCAACCATACCTAAAGCTATTCTCGACTTGACAAAAAGATATCAGAAAAATCCGCAGTTTATAAAATTGGTACATAAGGAAGTAACCGTCCCGAATATAGAACAGTTTTATTTTGAAGTCAAACAGCAGTCAAAAACCGAGGCTCTTGCCCGCTTAATTGACTTTTACAATTTGAAATTATCTGTCGTATTCTGTAATACGAAGAAACGCGTGGATGAGCTTGTTGAGGATCTGCTGACAAGAGGATATATGGCTGATGGCCTTCACGGAGATATGCAACAGAAACAAAGGGATATTGTCATGTCCAGATTCAGAAGGAATGAGATTGAAGTCCTAGTAGCAACCGACGTGGCGGCTCGAGGCATTGATGTAGGAGACGTGGAGGCTGTTTTCAACTACGATATACCTACAGATGATGAGTATTATGTCCATAGAATCGGAAGAACGGCCAGGGCAGGGAAAGCCGGGCTTGCTTTCACTTTTGTTATCGGCAAGGAAGCATATCGAATAAAGCAGATACAGCGATTCACAAAAACTAAAATTAAAGCTCAAAGAGTTCCTTCAATCAGTGATGTTGAAGAGATCAGAACAAATATGCTTTTAGGAAATGTTAAAGAGATTGTCGATGCGGGACACCTGGCAGAGTATAGTAGCCTTGTTGAAAAACTCATTGAAGAAGAGTACACTTCTATCGATGTGGCTGCTGCTTTGTTAAAAATGGCACTTGAGAAAGAGAGCAAAGAAATGTCAGCAAAAGGTTAATTCCACATTCAGGGGAGAGTGAAATTTTCCCCTCTGCCTTTCTTCAGCTTATAGGGCAGTGAATCCGGGAGGGCTTTATCAAATTCTGTCATTCGACTGTAATTTTGACTATAAATCCAGGATAACCTTCAAATTATCATATTTCTTGATAATCCCTTAAGCATAATTTTTTGACATTTTCCAGACTTTTAAAAATGTGGCGGATTCTATGTTCTACAAGCTTTCCTTTCATGCACCAGTAAAGTGGCCTGTTGTTACCTATTGAAGGAAATTTGGTGCAGGAAATGTCAAGCGGGTGGAAATAGAAGATAGTATGCCCTCTTTTCAGGCTCTGGATAAGCCCGTTCAATACTAAAGGAGCTCCCAGAAAGCGAAGTATCGGGCCTCCGGATGCCGGAATTTTAAGTACATTATGATAATAAGCCCAGGGGAACTCAATAAAGTTTCTATCGTGGCCTGCTTCAAGCCCGTGTTCTACGGGATAGTAAGGGAAAGATGAAACTGTCTTAAGGGACGAATCCGTTTTATTGTAGAGAGAATTTACGGATACTGATGAATCATACTTGAACTTCATGCGTTCCAGTGAATCCACCATCCAGCCACCTACAAGGGCATTTGGTGCCCTGTAACCTGCCACCTTTTGCCCGCTAATTTTCTCCAGAATTCGTTTTGCAAGCAATGTTTTCTGCTCGAATTCCTCGCAATTCATTAATGGCATTTTTGTTTCAGGATCGATTTTGCAGGCGTGATGCAAGCCGTGGCACGCAATCTCATGCCCTCTTTCTACGATTGACTCGATAAGTCCAGGATAGTGTTCGACAGTGTCCGCAACTACAAAGAAAGTAGCAGTTATATTGAACTCATCGAGAATATTGAGTGCCCTATTTGTAGGTTCAGTCAGGAAATCATACCTACCGTCCCATTTTTCAAAGAACTCATTCACACTCCTGTAAACGGCATATGGAGAACTGCAGACTGACGGAATATGATACCAATCCTCAATATCCACTGTAACCGAAAAACTACCCTTCATAAGACTCCCCGTGCTACCAAAGGCGCATATATCCCATAATAAACGCCTAACCTTTGCTGAGATCACATGAAAATGGAGATATGCAAAGTTAACTGGGTAAAGAATTTATTATTAAGTGGAAGATCACATAGGTATAAGAAATTTTTTAATGTTTCTATTAAAATAAAAGATATGAGACAAGCCTGACCAGAGATTCTGCATTTTACACTTTAAATTTAATTGGAGATTCGGCAGAGATAGATAACTATAAATACAGGAAATTCAGGAAAGGTTGCCCCGTCTGGCAGTTTGACTAAATGTATAGGGTTTGTGGAGAGTCCGGCATTTCTCTGAGCTACTCGATAAATAAAGTAAACTGTCATGCCCGGAATTTTCAGGCACGCTAGACTCACACAGGACAGACTGCTAAATAAGATTTGATGCCCTCTCCAGGAGTTACGCGATTAAAACAAGAACAAGTCTCATTTTTTCAGAAATATTGAAGAAGTAGTCAAGGATATTTTGCCCAACAGTTATCTATTATATAAATCCATTTATTAAAATACAAAAAATATTTTATAGTTATATGAATAAAACCCGGATGTCCACCAGGGCGTCAATAGCACTAAATAAGAAGGTTTGAAGAGAGGTTGACCTTATAGTAAAGGCGTAATTAAGTGAGCAGACAGCATTGACCAGAATGCTGTCCTGTGGTCAGTAGCAGGTTTGATTCGTAGAAGCCGGGATTTTCAATCTCCGGTCATTTTCAGTCACTGATCCTTATAGAGTAATTGGAGAGGGGAGATTTATTTGCAGTGTGCCCGCCCCATTAAACACAGCGAACCGGGCTTCATATGTTTGAAAAATATTGCGCAGATATAATAGGAATCATATCCTTATAGAGCCAGACAGATCAGGAAATTCTGTTGAAGAATTCGAAAATCCCTATCTGATTAGATTAATTTTGAAAAGTAAGTATTACGAGTACGCAATGTGGAGTTTCAGGGGTTTTTTGGGAAAAAGTAGACCCCATAGTGTAAATTTTGAGCAGGCTCAGATCCCTGGAAAACCCAACCCAAAGGTGATACAATGCTAAAAAGCGATCATGGACCTTATTCCCGTTGGTGTGCCTTGTTTTAACAACCCTGCCGGCTGCATTAGGCGCTTCGAGTGAATCACTTGCATATGTTTCAGAAGAAAATACAATGGTCACTGATGAGTGGATAATTAACGACACTATTGCAGTGGATTCTGCGGAGCAGAAAATCAAAGCCGATAATGCAACCGTGGTAAATGTCCAGATTAACCCTGAAAGCAAATAGCCTGCCAGATAACAGGTATTATGAGCTGGATGTAACTGATCTCGTAAAGGAGCATTTGAGCGGCAAGTATGAAAATACGGGCTTCCGGATCAAGACGCACACCGAAAGTGCAGACTACGTGGCATTCTACAGCTGTGATACTGAGAACGAGGAACAGCATCCGAAATTGAACATAGAAAAGCCTGAGGGACCTTAACTTCAAGAGAACTCTACCAGATTAAAGATGTGAAAAAATCCAAAGAGAGCTTGTCCCAAAAACCTGAATGTTCAAGATATATTGAGAACCAGGCAAGTGGACTTGAACCAAATTCCCTCGTAAATTTAACCAGAATCATATAAATTTATAGCTTTTAATTCCTTTATCTTCGAGGCCTTTTAGAGATACCGCTACCTCTCCAGTCAATATATTCTTTGAATTGACAAGTTTGAGTTTCGACTCAGGCTTCAACCGGATGAGCCGGGGATTATGTAGGCAAACATTTTTAGAGTGTTCAGATTCAATTAAAGAAACTTTAAGCACATAAACTTTTTGTATACTGCCGCAATCAATGAATATTGTGTTTAAATTTTCCAGGGCTTTGAGAGAAAGAAATTGGTAAAAGTTTACTTCAATTTTACAGTACAGTGCATGAATTTAAAAAGAAACGCTAGTCTGTCCCGAAATCAAACGGATAATACTCCCTGCGGATGGCTTTTTTCACGTTTGGAGATTTACACTAAAAAAGTACAGGGATAAAAATGAACGGAAAAGATCTGAGATACAGATGGCAAAACAGGAAGAAAACCGGAGTCTATCTTGCAATTTTAATTTTCTTGATTGCAGTGGGAACAACCGCCCTTTCCACGACTTCACCCAATACAACTGTTTATGTTGGTACCGATGGGAGAGGGGATTTCAACTGCGATGGAAGTGACGCCCAGGTAGAAATAAATAAAGCTCTTGCATTTGTTGCAGAAAACTCTCAGTTCACAACCGTTCATCTGAAGGGTCCTAACACATACGTAATTTCGGACAGTATTTTACTTGGAAACGACACCGTTCTGGAAGGAGATCCTACAGCCATAATTAAACTTAAAGATGAAGCGGATTGGCCAAGAGATAAGCCTCTGATTACGCAGATGGACAGTACAGGAAACCATAATATCACTATAAAAGGATTCGAAATTAACGGAAACCATAACAGGAACGGAGAAAAAAAGAGAGGAGAGGGATATTACAATCAAATCCATTTTTCAAATTCCAGCGATATTCAGGTTCACTCAATGTATATGCATAACGGGCACGGCGATGGGCTGAAGGTAGAGAGGAGCTCTAACATCCAATTTTACAATAACAGGGTGTATAGACTGGGGCATGACGGGCTTTATGCCATTGAATGCAAAAATGTAGAGGCCTGGAATAATGTAATAACGTGCAGGACTAACAGTGCTCTCAGGGTCTGGAATTCGAACCATGTAAAGTTCCATGATAATGTAATCGATTCCTTCTATCACTGGAGCGCAGGCGGGCCTGGAATCCAGCTCCAGAAAACCACAGGCGTGATGAACGACATAGAGGTGTATAATAATACTATCCATAACACATACGGACCCGGCATCTGGCTTTTAGGTTATGGTAATTCTTACCCAAAGGAAGAAGCACAGGACGTATATATTCATCACAATATTTTCTACACTACCGGCACGAATCCAAGCATAGATTGGGTAGGCGGTGTAGTAACGAGTGGATTCTACAATACCCTCATTGAAAATAACGTATTTGATGGCATATACCATGCTGCTGTTATCCATATGTACCCTACAGGTTATTCCACTGATCTGTCACCCAAAGATACAGGATACACCACAATTGTTCGCAATAATATTATTGTAAATACGCTGCAACGTACTAAAGATCCGGGCGGAACAGGATACGGAGTAATTAATTATCTGCCTGGGACACATATCTTTGCGCTGGAAAACAACTGCCTCTACAATAATATAGCAGGAGATTACAGGAATGCTAGGTCGACAAGTGATATTCACGCAGACCCCCACTTTGCAAATCGGAGAAATCATGATTATCACCTTAAATCGACAGGTGGAAGGTGGAATGGAGAGACCTGGGTAAAAGATCTTGTAAGTTCACCCTGCATTGATGCCGGCTATCCGAATTCTGACTATTCAAAGGAGCCGGAGGATAACGGGAACAGAATCAACATCGGAAGATACGGAAATACCGAGTACACCTCGATCTCAGGCAATATGCCCGGATATGTTGTATGGTGGAACCAGATATTTTCACCGGAATGGAAACTCTTCAGGCTACTGTTGAGGATAATTTTCTTATTCTGCTTTAATATAACATATTAAAGCTTCCTCAACTCATTCTATAACGGAGTGCCCGATAGTTAGAGAAGCATTAGAGTAAATGATCTAGTCTTTATTTATTGAATGGTTATTATCAGAGTCAGAGGCTACCTCTAACAATTTGCGTAGCTGTAACTATAATGTCATCCGTTCCTCTTGTATTTATTTTTCTTGCAGGGATCCCCGCGATTGAGATACCCTTTTCATAAAATGATTTATTTACGACTGAATTTGCCCCAATTGCAATATTATCGGCAATTATGATATCCCCAAAGATTTTGGCACCGGGCCCGATATATACATTGTTTCCAAGTTGCGGCGCTGAAATACCATCTCTATTAGATCCTATATTGGTGCAGGCATGTATTCTGCAATTTTCTCCGACCCTGACGTCTTTATTTACAACAATAGTTCCTCGATGGGCGATGCATAAACCTGGACCAAAGACGTTTATGGGAATACTGAACCCCAGATGGACACTCATCATGT
This sequence comes from Methanosarcina sp. MSH10X1, assembly GCF_004099695.1. Classification (GTDB taxonomy): domain Archaea; phylum Halobacteriota; class Methanosarcinia; order Methanosarcinales; family Methanosarcinaceae; genus Methanosarcina. The sequence continues at coordinate 49,297 of NZ_SCHL01000015.1, forward strand.
GGAACCTGAATAATAAGTATTTAAGGTATAGTCTGGAAACTAGAAATTTCTTACAATTGGTATAGTATTCAACCTTTCGTAATAATCTCTGAAATTTCCATATATCGTCGCCGATTAATCTAGGGTTTTCGTAATCTTTCCCCAGAGCAAATTTGTCTGCTTTAACGTAAAATTCGTAATCTGCTTTTGACCTGATAATAGATATACCCCTTCGACTATTGTCTCAGATTTTATACTTCTGAGGTCCTAAAATTCGATAAGTTTATACTCCCAAACTTCCTAAATGCAGTCAAGCGTTAGTTAATCCCAGGTTTTATACTTGAAAAGCCACAGCCTTCAGGAATCTAAATGAATGAACCTCGCATACTTCATTACAAATATAATAAAGCTTAATATAAATTCTAGAGAAAGAATGTTCTTTACAAATAGTACTTATTAATGATCGATTTTATCTTAAACCTGGGAAAGAAAGGTTTACAGGCAAATTAAGCTTAAAAAATTAAAAGTAGAATGTAGTTAAACGCTCTATAAACATTTAATGATTTATGGCAGCCGGAACTCGCAGTTAATAAAATTGTTTATGGATATTGTGAGGTCAGCATTATGATTCAGCAGGGATCTGCTGCAATCTCGGGTAAAGCTGCGGCCTGTAGGAAATGGTTCTTAAGGTTTTCATTGATAAGAGATCCAACTGCCATAAACTGTTATATGCAATAAAAAAGAAGAGAATATTGTATTTTTGAATTAGAGTAGAAAGAGATTAGAAAGATTGAATCAGGTCCGAAGTTGACTCGTTTACTAATAAAAAGGACGGGATTGGCAGGGATAGGCTCTATTAAAAAATTAAGTCAAAATTATCCTTTTTCAAATCCTAATCTTAAAATTCGATCAGGGGAAAGAGTGGAAATGTTTTAGAGGGGGGTTATCTGCAGACTTAAACAGATAACTTTTTTTAATCTTAAAGAATTATAGTTTAATGTATTGGGGATTTAAAATGGGCGGAAAAAGGCAAATATACAAATGGGGAGATCGAAAAAAAATATTACTTCTTAGCATAATTTTCTTTTCTCTAATCGCAGGTATAACCCTCACTCTATCAACGCCATCTGATACAGTAGTTTATGTTGCCTCTAATGGTAGCGGAGACTTTAACTGTGATGGGACTGACGACCAGGTAGAGATAAACAAAGCTCTTGCATATGTTGCGGAAAACCCTCAGTTCACAACTGTTCGTCTACAAGGACCCAATACTTACGTTATATCGAACAGTGTCTATATAGGAAGTGATACCGTTCTTGAAGGGGATCCAACAGTTGTGATCAAACTTGAGGACAAAGCTGGCTGGCCGTTAGAGAAACCTTTAATTACGCAAATGGACAGCGCTGGAAACAATAACATTGTAATAAGAGGGTTTGAGATTGACGGAAACCATGATAACAACAATGAAAAAAGTAGGGGAAAAGGATACTACAATCTGATTAATTTCCTTAATTGTGAGAATATAAAAGTCCACGATATATACATGCATGACAGTCACGGGGATGGGCTTAAAGTTATAAAATGTTCAGGCATTCAATTTTACAATAACCGAGTTTATAAGTTAGGGCATGATGCTCTCTATGCTATCTATTCCTCAAACGTAGAGGCATGGAATAATAAAATAACATGTAGGACAAATAGCGGCTTAAGAGTTTACAATACAAATCACGTGAAGTTCCATAACAACATTATCGACTCCGAAGGGGAAGGAGGGGCAGGGATTGAGATCCAGAAAATCGGCCCATCGACTGTGATGAATGATATTGAAATCTGCAATAATCTTTTATATGAGACGAATGCCGCAGGTGTATGGATTACGGGTTACGGGTCCGGATATTCCAAGGACTCTGCAAGAGATATCTACATTCATCATAATAAATTTTATAAATCCGGCATTAACCCAGGCGCAGACTGGGCAGGGGGCATAGTACTCAATGGTTTCCAGAATACTTTGATAGAGAATAATAAATTCGAAGGATGTTATGGCGCTGCTATTGCTCATAAACAGGTTACTGAAGAATTTCTGGCTCCAGGCACAGGATATACAACCCTTGTGAGAAATAACATAATAATGAATACGCGATTCAGTCCAGCAGCCGGAGAAGGGTATGCTATATACAATAAGCTGGAAAACACCCATTCCTTTAATCTGGAAAATAATTGCCTTTCCAACAATGCCGGCGGGAATTATCTGGGTGCAAGCTCTACTTCAGATATTGAAGCTGATCCTGAACTTGCGGCAAAGTTGAACAAAAATGAGTCTTTAGGGGAAGACTTCCCCTGGATTGAGGCTATGTCTGCCGGACCGCAGACCCCTTATGAGATAGATGAGAGTAGAATCCCGGAGGGCCAGGGAGAAGACTTTAAATCAAGCCTTCAAAGGATCTTTTCAGAATTTTTAAGATCGCTAAAAAGATTCTTTTTAAGTCTTTCGATGCAGTCTGACGAAATTGAGAATTTTAAAATTGCTTTACCATTCATTATTTCTGACAACAGGTTGAGGCAAGAAGCTCCTAATATGACTCTCAGTGAAAATGAATATATTGATATCGGAAAAAAGTCCGATGGAGGCATTTACAGGGGCGTTATACTCTTTGATCTGAATTCGTTCAACCAGACTGACAGGATCGAAAAAGCAACATTATCTTTATTCTGGTATTACCCGGAAAATCAGACAAGAACGAAGGATACGGTACTGGAAGTATATAGACCTGTGAAATGGTGCGAAGAACATGTCACGTGGCAGCAAAGAGAAACCAATATCCCATGGAAAAACTCCGGAGGAGACTGGTATGATAGGAATGAGGTCTTCCAGGGCAGCACTCCATATGCCACAGTAACTATCAGCGGAGACGAAATCCCTGACAACCGCTACTATGAACTGGACATAACAGAACTTATTCAGGAATATGCAAGCGAGAAGCACGAAAACACAGGTTTTCTTATAAAGGCCCGCGAGGAAGACGGTAACTATATTGCTTTCTACAGTTCCAACTGGCAAGACAAAAGTCAAAGACCTAAACTCACCATAGAGTATGCCTGAGTATCGATAAAATTAATCTGAAACGTAATTTGATTTATAATAAAAGGGCAATATTTAGATATAAATGTAAAGCCCTTTAATTTTCGATGCTACTTTTTGGACATCTGGGGATTGCGCTGGGGCTATTTTTAGTAGGTGGTATTTTTATACCCCGATTAAGACTTTTAATAGACCCGAGGTATCTGGCCATTGGAGCCCTCCTACCTGATTTAATAGACAAACCTTTGGGAAGGGTTATCTTTGCTTCTACCCTTGCAAACGGACGCATTATAGGTCACACAATATTGTTTTCTCTTCTTCTTACCCTAATAGGGGTATATCTCTACAAAAAAAATAGAGATTATAGAGGCATTGTCCTTGCTTCAGGCTCTTTTCTTCATCTTCTGGAGGATCAAATGTGGGCTCAGCCTCTAACTCTTTTCTGGCCTCTCTTTGGATTAAGTTTTCCCAGAGATTTTACGGACTATACCGGGCTGGAATACTTGTTGAGAATGTTTGGAAGATCCTTTGAACCTGAGTTCTCACAAACATTTATCGCGGAGGTCCTGGGGATCGGAATAGTAGTTATTTTTGTTGTGAATTGGATAAAAAAGCGACTGAGTGAAAACAATTCTGATGGGATAGGATGACAATGAAACAAATAGATGGAATAGAAGAGTAACAGTAAAAAAATGAAGGGAAAAATCAGGTATGATAAAATAAAATCCAGAAAATTGCTTTTCCGGGCTAACGAGCAAACCCTACCCTTTCATTCCTTTTCTTTTCAACCTGCATATCAAAAAGCATTCCGAAAAGAAGCATCTGAAGCCCCGTACCCAGTACAAGGAAGCCAAGCAGAGGGTAGTAGGAAGGTAGAGGATGTTGTAACAACATCTGAAAGAAGCCCCACAATCCTAAAAGAACACCCATCGGCAAGGCAAGCATTCCAAGGAAATAGAATAATACTAGCGGATGGAAGTCCAGTACAGTGTATTTGACCCTTAGCCTCCAGAGAAAGCCTCTAAAGATCATGGGTGCTACTTTGCGGATAAACTTGCTATATCGAATCTTCGATTTTTCGTTACCGTAACGAGCAGGCATCACTACATCCATTACTCTCATACCGAAGGCATTAAGCTTGATCAAAAGATCGTTACAATAGCCATAATAAGGATAGACTGAATCCAGATCAATTACCTCCAGGGCTTGCCTGGAAATAGCTGTATATCCATTTTGGGGGTCCATAACCTGCCAGTAACCGCTACCTATTTTAGTGATAAAGCTGAGAAGAAGATTTCCAAAAGATCTCCATCTGCTCATTCCGGTCATAAAGTCATCAGTGAGTAATCTATTCCCTTTTGTATAATCAGCTCTTCCCTCAATGATTGGAAAAATCAACCTGGGAAGCTGGACAGGGTCCATTTGGTTATCTCCAGCCATGACCGCAACGACATCCATCTCGTCTTTCAGGGCAAGTTTATATCCGTCTATTATCCCTGCGCCTACTCCTTTATTTACTTGATGTCGCAGATAGACAACCCTTGAGTCTCCAAATTTTTTTACAATTTCCCCTGTGCGGTCTGTACTGCCATCATCAATTACGTAAATTCTGTCCACATACTCGGGGATTCCGCTCAGAGTCTCGCCTATAAGCAATTCTTCATTATAGGCGGGGACGACAACTCCTATACGAGTACTCTCAAGCTTCCGGAATATGGGATCCACATCAAAACTCAGGTAGTTAACCTTGAGTCCTTCGGTCTTTGCCGCAGACAGAAGGGATTTTAAAGACAGGTGCTCTCTGCCTGAACTGATTTTCTGCAGTGAATCTGCAGTTATCGCAAGAAAACCTATTTTTTCCTTGAAGGTATTTTTCCCATTGTAAAGCATTATTGTCTCCTGCTCACAGGAGATACGGCAGGGCCACGAACCTACTGATAGGTCAAACCCCTGTCTTAATGGTTCAAGGACATGGGAAAGCAGATCTATATCTTGCATGCACTCCGGATAGATAAGAACCACAAGTTCTGAATCAAGAGATGCCTTGTAAAGGATATTTAGTAATGCCTCTTCCCCACCTGAGGCAGGAACAACTCGTGCCCCTCCCAGAGCAGCTACTTCCATAGTTCGATCAGTGGACCCTTTGTCAAGTACAAGCACACGATCAGCGTAACTTGCCGCAATTAAGACTTTGCTTCCAATAGAAGTTTCCTCGTTCTGAGCTGGAATTAAGACAGTAAATTCATGCCTGAGCAACCTATCAGTAAGTTGGGTTGGCGAAGATACTATGCTAATAGGATCAGAGATTAGAGAATTAAGACCAAGTGAAAGGGCTGGAAACAAACCCAATCTACCCCCCTATACATATGCATGTGCTATAACCCCCTTTATGTGTATAAGTGCAAAAATATTAAAGGCTATCATACTAAAAATTATGAGACTAAGATATATTTAAGGTTAACACATGACTTGGATAGTCCAATAAAAATATTAATAAGGAAAAAATATCCTTACAAAAGATCTCTGTAAATAAGAGAGAGTGACTGGATTAAGTGACTAGTGCCTCCCGATGCCTTTAAATTGAAAATAGACCTGATTATCTAGGAATTAAAGGCAGGATAATTGGTAAACCTCTTAATTATTCACGCAATTGTTTGGCCATGGATATGCAAACTATTTTTAATAAAGAAGTTGTTCCTATGTGATTTTCAGCCTCCTATTCTCATGAAAACCAGGTCTTGAAGAAATAATCAATTCCGGAAAGAATAGGAGAATAACCTGAATATAAAGGACTAAATTTGACATAACCAAAGCATATATGAAACAAGAAACAGTGGATTGATAGGGTTTATAATGCAGTTTATAAACAATTTATACCGAATCCGGAAATATAAATTCGACCCTGGGTGGGTTGGAGCCTAAAGAATTTCTTCCATGATCAGCCGTAGAAGCAAGAGATGCCCTGACTGTTGATAAAGAAGTCAGATAAAGATAATGCGGCAGGAAGATTCAAGCAATGAAAACGCCTCTGAAAGGAGCTTTTTTCTTGAGAAGTCTGTAAACGATGGAAATAAATGAATCACAGATTTGAATAAAATAGATATAAAAGGTAATATTGGGTAACCTTTATAATAAGATGGCAAAGGAAGTAAAATATTATAGTAGTGATCGGACACTGAACAAGGAATTTTAATTCAACGCCAAAACTTATATCCTAATAATATTTATTCATTTAAGGGCAAACATTATAAAATGATGGATACTGCGGAGCCTCGGCTTATGGACGAGGTTACTGAATATTTCTGGTTATCCTGCTGATTTAGATTAATTCGGGGGCTAATGGAATGTTTGTGTTTTTCTTACGTTTTAATCCTTAACGTAAAGGAAAATGCATCTGCTGACCTCAATCAATAAATGGTTAAGGCGAGTCTGCAGAAAAAATAATGAAAGCACGGATTCTCTCTGCTGAGAACTTGATACTTGGATTAAATCAAGACTTGTATTTCCGGAAATTCTAGAATGTGGACGAAACCATACTGAAAGAGAGTCAGGGCGAATAAGAGAAATCAAGATTTATCAGACCACGGTTTAAAAGATAGAACAGAACCTGTGAAAAGTAGATTAACGGTTCCAGTGGGGATAGGATTGATAAGACAGACTCATCGGGATAAATTCCTGAATGGAAAAAATAAAGGGACGGGAGTTGACCAAATATTTAATAAAGTTGAAGGTCCAAGATGTAAGAATAAAGGGGATACTTTGGCTAAAAAAATACAGGATGATGGCGAGCTATGGGAGTTATTTACAAAAAAAGAAGAGTACGATCCTATCCTGTTAGATAAATATGGAAGATTTCCATATTACTTGAGCAGTCAAAGAAATGTTTTTGAACCACACGTTTCGAAATTTCTAATTAGAAATGGGCTGAATCCTGAATATCCCGAAGGCAGAAAATTTGCTGTATGCCTGACTCACGATATCGATTTTGTTTGTCCCGGAATGCTGAATACTGCGGCCAGAACCGTAAAAGCTCTCAAGAGGGGCCAATTTGCACAGGCTTCTATCCTTCCATTTTCAAGAATAAACAAGACATGGAGTCCCCTGTGGAATTTTAGACAAATTATGAAACTGGAAGAAAGTTACGGAGCAAAATCAACTTTTTATTTCCTTACTCTTGATCCCGGAAATGAAGATTTTACCTTCAGCATTGAGGAACTGGAAGGAGAACTTGGACATATTTCGGATGACGGATGGGAGGTGGGACTTCATGGAGGCCATGAGGCCTATAATAACCCGATGGAAATCAGGAGCAAAAAGCAAAAATTAGAAAAAGTGCTCCGAAAGGAGGTTATGGGCTATAGAAACCATTATCTGCGATTTAAGACTCCAAAAACCTGGGAGTTCCTTGCAGATGCTGGTTTCAGTTACGATTCAACTTTCGGGTACCATGATTGCGCAGGTTTCAGGAACGGCATGTGTCATCCTTTCACTCCATATAACCTTAATACAGAAAAAGAAATCGATATCCTGGAAATCCCGCTAAGCATCATGGATACCACTCTTTTCAACCAGATGCATCTTGACTTCAGTCAGGCATGGAAGCTTACGGAAAAGCTTATTGATACGGTTGAAAGCCATAGAGGCGTGCTTACAATCCTCTGGCACAATACGTACATGCAGGGGGAGTATCTGGGGTTCTATAAAAAAATCCTGCAGTACTGCGCTCAAAAGAATGCCTGGATGGTCTCAGGAGCCGAAATATACAGATGGTGGAAGGAGAAATATTGAATAGTGGGACAGACCAGGTATAAAAGAGCTTGAGGCTGAAGAAAGAAACTACCGTGAAAACCCATTGTGAGCTTACAGGAAAATAATATTTTGATATGGAGCGATTAAATTACAAAATTATTATCTAAAAATTCTTTAAAAATTATCGTTTGTGGGGTTGTATGGGAACTGTAAAAGGATATGCGGAGAGAATTACAAATAATCTTGATGTAATTCTCAGCGTTATGGGGTTCGGTTTAGGGTTATTAATCATTTCTTTATATTATATAATCAATCTAAACCAGAAGGATATTGGAATTGCCATTCTCTCTTCCTGCTTAATCTATTTTATTTTTAGGAATAAATTTAAAAGTGAGGCCGCAATATCTTCCAAAGAAGACAGATTTAGAAGTATACTGAGCATCTCGTTCTATTTTATTTTTTTAATATGTGTTTTGATATACAGTATAAATCTATACTATAGACCTGTATCTTATTTCATACTGGTATGTGTCCTTGCAGCCATTATCGCCTCGCAAATTCTATATATTAGAGAGGGAGACAGCCCAGCCTCCATATTACTGCAGATATTCCTTCTATCAATTCTGATAAGAGTCGGAATTTTTTACAATTTTCCGAGCCTGATGGGCTATGACGCTTATTTCCATGCCAGCATGGCACGGGTTATTACTGACACCGGATTTATTGCTCCGATTGAGATAAGTAGTAAATATTTCTACTATCCGCTTGCTCATATCTTTGTTTCAGTGTCTCAGGTAATGGGCAATACAGATATTAAAGATGCAATGTTCTATTCCATAGGTTTTGCCAGTGTTTTCAGTACTATAGGTATTTACCTCATCGGAAAGAAGCTTGAAGGGCCTCAGATGGGATTGCTGGCGACTTTGCTAATAAACCTGAATAATCATAACATTGTTGCAGGCATTGCAAATATAACTCCTGGTTCTCTGGTTCTCTGCTACTTTATATTCATTATATACGCAATCTTTAGCGAGAAGCAGAGCTTGAAATACACAGGATTTATTCTGCTAGTTACTATTCTAATGGTTCTGACTCACCAGTTGACCACTTTTGTTGTATTTCTTTCTATAGTTTCAATCTACGCAGGAAAATACCTTCACACCCATCTTTATAAAAGCCTTCCTACCAAAACATCCAGTTATAATTATATTCTTTTTTTTATTATTAGTTTACAAACGTACTGGATGTTCACATTTGTCAACCCGAACACCTCTTTTCTTGAAATGGTTCTCAGTCCCCTGATGGATGTAATACAGATAGGAACAAGCTACTCAGGCAATGAGCTTATTGTAGGCTCCGGAAATAATCAGGAAACCCTGGAAGTGCTCTTACTTCATATAAGCTACCTTGCTCTACCGTTCTTCGCAATCGGAGGGGTATTAGCATGGTTTTCGGGCAGAGATGTCAAGAAAATCAATAAATTCTCTATTTCTCTGGTGGTTGTAATTCTGTATAGTCTTGCCTATGGAATTCCTTTGCTCGGAATGAGAAATTTCCTGACAAGCCGTTGGTTCCCGCTGATAGCAGTATTTCTGGTGCTTGTAGCCGCCTCATACATACTAAAACTGGTGAACCTCTTTAACTCAAAAAGAGCAAAGATCCCAGCTATCTTCATAATCATTCTATTGTTTTCATTTGTAATGGTCACTACGCCAGGCATAAATAAAGATAATCCGCTTGTGGCAAAGGACACGACCGTCAGAAACCAGTTCAAAGAAGTTGAAATCGAAGCAATCAAAACAGTAACCGCAAAACACTCCGGAAACATCCTGATGGACTCTCCATATGACAGCTGCCTTTTTTACAGGGATAGAGGATATGATACCAGTAACGCAACATATTTTAACATTCAGCATATACAGACTGGAGAGATCGCCGGTAATCCTATGGTTCTGCTTAGAAAATCGACGTTGAAAGAGCCAGTATCCATTAATGACCCTGAACGTTATGGAGTGAACTTTATCCAGAAGATGCCAGAGGAGTTCTTCAACAGATTTGAAGCATATGATTACGCCCGGATATATGATAACAAAGAAGTATTTGCTTACATAAAAGAAGAAAAGACGGCCCGAAATTAAGAGCCTGGGATAGCCACTAATTACTGTAGTGGGATTAAAGAAGAGCCCATATATCTGGACTTATATTTAAAGTTGGAAATAATATGTCAAACTTTATTGCCAATGTGCTAAAACTTGTATCGGGAAGTGTTGCTTCACAGGTTCTGGGTATACTTCTTGTGCCTCTACTTACCAGAATTTACAGCCCTGATGATTTAGGAGTCTTTCAGCTCTTTGTTTCAGTATCAGGCATACTTGTGATTTTCTCTACTTTCTCATACCAGTATGCTATTATGTTACCAAAAACCGAAGAGGATTCTGCAAACGTAGTTTTCCTTTGTTCGATATTAGTTACCGTTATATCCTTACTCACAGCCGTAGTTGTAATAATTTTTCCGACGGAAATTGAACACATCCTTAATGCACCTGGAACCTCAAAATACTTAATTTATCTTCCGGTAATAGTATTCTTTAACGGTCTTTTCTTTGTGCAGAATTACTGGCTTTCAAGAAAAATTCGCTTCGGAATTATAGCAGGATCCAGAGTTTTAAACACTTTGTCAACCAAGGTGTTTCAGTTAGCTACTCCCATCTTGAGTGTAGTATCCCCTCTGGGCCTTATAGCAGGATACGCAATTGGATACGGATTTGCAGACCTGTTTATGCTTAAGGGTGCAAAAGAAGACTTAAAAATCTTCAAAAAAGTCTCAATAAAAAAGATGAAAGAGGTGGCAATTCAGTATAAAAACTTCCCTTTGTTTAGTTCCTGGTCTACACTAGCAAACACGATTTCTCCACAGGTGCCTACCTTTTTGCTTGCATATTTTTACAGCACAAGTGTTGTCGGATATTTTTCAATTGCGAATCAGGTAGTAAATATGCCCATGGGACTTATAGGGACAGCTATACAACAGGTTTTCTTCCAGAAAATCAGTGAGGTTAAAAACGGGAATGAAAAGGGAGATATGAAAATCATCGTTAGCGAAGTTTACAAAAAACTAATTCTAATAGGCATATTCCCGATGATACTCCTGCTGATTCTGGGAGAAGAGATTTTTACATTTGCTTTCGGAGAGGGCTGGCATGTATCAGGCACTTATGTGAAAATTCTCGTGCCCTGGATATTCCTTGTTTTCCTGTCCTCGCCTATCTCAACCCTTTATAGCGTCTTTGAGAAGCAGAAGGTCTGGCTGACCTTCAGCATGATTCTTCTGGCCTCCAGGGTGGTAGCACTGGTGATAGGGGGAATGTACGGAAGTCCTGAGCTTGCCCTTGGCCTGTTCAGCTTTACAGGCGTTATATTCTGGCTCTGGAACAATGCGTATTTGCTTAATCTTGTAGGGATTAATAGAATGGAAAGCGTAGAGATCCTTGTTAAATATGCAGCAATAGGAATCGCTGTCTCGACCCCATTAATTCTGCTTGAAGTGTTCTCTGCAAACTTTTATATTATCCTCCTTGCAACTGGCATCATAACTCCTATTTATTACGGTCTGACCCTTCGTGACGACCCTACATTCAGGAGAATATTTTCGGCTTTTCTCGTGAATATAAAAAGCAAGACCTGAATAAGAAATTGAACCTTTTCAGGGAAATAACTTTGAGAAAAAGCTGAGCTCAAAAATATCCCATTTAGAAAGAGAAAGTAGAACCCGGTCAAGAAAAGTCCCGATTAGAAAAGATACAAAAATTAATTTCGGGATTTTCCCGACTTTGCAATTTTAAGAAAAGTTCTGTTCTGTTAGTAAGTTTCTTTGTGGGTGGTTTTATACAGAGTTTTTGCGATTGAATATTTTTTGCTCTCCAGAGTCACGCTATAGTAGGGAATTAGCTCAGGAGAGAAGCCCATGATAAAATCCGCAAACCTGGAAATATTCGCTGCCATTACATTCATGTACTCGAAGTTTCGGGACTTCAGGTCAAGAAATTCATTATAATATAGAAGAGCATTAGGTCCCAGACGACCAAAATCCGGGTTCAGGGCTGAGGTCCAGGTTATAGAGCATTTCTTTCCATACAGATTCAAGTGAGCTGCAACAGCTTCACCTTCAGGAGTCTCTGAGACAAACATGTAACCGATATCTTTTTCCTGAATCAGCTTAAATACTCTCTCGAAGAACTCTCTGGGAAGTGGAGGTGCTAAATTCTGTTTTTCGTAAACCATTGAAAGCAGATGGTAATATGTCTCAGGATCATTCCATGACCTGGTCTTAAGTTCTGCCTCATTTGCAGTTTTAAGTTCTCTTCGGATCTTTCTTGAAAGGTTGTTGTCCACATTATCTTTCAGATTTAAGTAATGAGTATAATGCACAGTGGAATCCCATCCGTACCAGGTAAAAGGTCTCACATCCTCAAAACCCGGAGAAAACGTAAGATGAATACTGTCAAACCCCTGTTTGCAAAGAAATTCCCTGAGTGGATTAAGAATTTCGTGAATCTCCTGTATACGTTTACTTGCCTTGGAACTTGCACTCTCCTTAATAAGAGGCCCGCTATAGCTGGTCATATCACAGGTCGAAGTTGCTACTTTCAAGATTCCCTTAATGTTTTTAACAAAAAGCGGGCAACCTCCTACAAGTTCACCCTTTCTGAAACAGCCGTAAATTCTGAGATCTTTTGACAGGACATCCCTGCAAATTCCAAGCCATTCACTGGTATGGAAAAGTGTACCAGGTTGAGCTTTCTCTACAAGCAAATCCCATTCTTTGTATTCGGATGGCGCTAATTCTCTAACTTCAATTTCGTCCATTTTAAGCCCCGTGCAAATAAATATTATTCTTATCCTTGATGAGTTATTGATTAATAGGAAAACATAAGACTAATTCCGAACCCTTAGATTTCGACTTTGAGTTCTGATTTGCAGACTTCGTTAACCTTTTTCGCAACACTGTACCAGCTGTAATTTTCAGTAACATAACTTAAACCTTTTGAGCCCAGTTTCGTTCTCAAACCAGGGTTTTCAAGCAACTTTAAGATACCTTCTGCAAGAGCTTCCGGGCTTTCAGGAAGGGCAGGAATCCCCCCTTCGGATGCCTTAAGTATGTCAGAGACACCGCTAATGTCACTTGCGACTACAGGTTTTCCGCAAGCCATATACTCATATAATTTTAAAGGAGACAGTCCTATTTTTGCGTTTCTGGCAAGTATAAAGGGAGCAATACAGGTATCGCTCGCATTAATGTAAAGAGGTACGCGATTGTAGGCAACTACACCCGTAAAAATAAACCTGCCCTCAACTCCGAGTTCCCTGCAGAGCTTGAGAAGGCTGTCTTTCATGACCCCGTCTCCGACAATAAGAAAGTGACATTCAGGGAACCTGGAAAGTATAGAGGGAGCTGCCTTTACCAGATACTCAACTCCCTGCCAGGGAGCAAGATTGCCTACAAAACAGACATAGGGAATTTCCGGATCCAGACCGAGTTCTTTTCTGCAGATTTCCTGTTCCTGCGGTTTGAAAAGGGAAGTATTTGCCCCATTGGAGACCACGACTATTTTTTCACCAGGGATGTTATAAGACTTTTCAAGATTTGCCTTTATTCCGGGAGTTACAGCAATAATTCGGTCTGAATAACCGAGAGCTTTTTTGAGGATAAATAGTTTGAGCCTGGCGTGTGCGGAGAAATATCGGTTTGAGAAACTCCCTTTCTTGCCTGGTTGTAAGAGTTTATTTCCTTCGTTTTTCGTTCTGAAGAGATTTTTTTCATCCTCCGGAATTCCATTTAACTCATAAACCATTTTTTTGCACCTGCTTTTACAGAAGAGTCCAGCAAGGAAGCCGAAGTTGGGATTGCGGGTATACACCACATCAAAAGTCTCGGAACCCAAAAGGTTTACAGAACTGCTGAAGTAGTTGATAGTAAGTGAGAGGAAACTCCCAGGTGAAATATAATGGCTATGGATATTTTCCATATTCGAGAGGGGACTCCTGCCAGCCGTAAATATGTGAATTTCATTGTCAAGCCTGGCGAGATTGCTCACAAGTTCACATCTATGGATAAGCGAACCGTCGGCAAGAGAAAGGGGTCTTACCATATCCAGAAAAAGCATCTTCAAATTATCACCTGTGAGTGAGTTGCTTTTTACAAATGCTGCTAATATTCACGGCTCTCCCTCCAGTACATCTCTTGAATTCCGACTAAAAACTCCCGATACTCGGGATAACAAACCTGTAAGCCCCTGATTCTTGTAGTAAGCCCTTATTTCAGGGTCCTGGATTTGTTTATCCCTTTTAATTGCCGAACTAAAATAGCCCCAGAAGTAAGCAGCGCCTGTATAATAGGGGTATTTCACTGAGAAGTAAAGTACGTTTACTAGAGCAATTAAAGAATTTTTGCCGAGATAGTAAGCCATCCAACCATTTTTAATATATCCATGCCAGAGTCCATCTGCTGCACTTGTTTTACGTTTCTGCATCTGGACGACATCGGCATATTGTACGAGCCTCCAGCCTCGCATGAGAGCTTTTATGTTGGAAATTGAATCCGGAGATGGCTCAACCTGATAGCCGCCGGTCTCAAAGAAGCACTCCTTCCTCCAGATCCTTCCCGTGCCACGAGGAAGATTTTTGGTAGTTACTTCCAGGGAAAGTTTCCCTTTAGTCTCATAATATATTCCGCCGCTTACAATCCCGATAGAATTATCCTTTTCAAATTCATCCAGGAGTTTTCCAAAATAATTTTCTTCCAGAACCGTATCGGCATCCAGAAGGGCTATATACTCGAATTCGAGATTATTTCCCCTGCAATACTCAAGCGCATAATCAAAACCCTGTTTGCAGACATAACTATAATGAAAAGTAATGTCTCTTGGTCTCGGAGGCAATCTTATGCTCTGGACCCAGGAGCAGTTTGCCTGCAGGTCTTTGAGAATACATGGTGTTCCATCCGTACTCCCGTCGTCGATTATAATCCATAACTCAGGTCTTAATCTTTGTCCTATTACGGACTTCGAGACATCAGGCAGATTTTGTTCTTCATTCTTCGCAGGCGTAACCAGCAGATATTTTCTTTTTAAATCAGACCCCATCTCTCCACCACCTGTAAATTTCTTCCCCGCTTGTCATCCAGGCTCCTTTTCCAGAGCAGTAATGAAGTGCCTTCTCATACAGCCTCATCCAATCATTTCGGAAATTGCAACTGAAAATGAAACTATGCCATAGCAGGGTAATAACACCATTTAGGCTTGCTGTAATATCAATCAGATTTTTTGTGCGCTCCCATGCCTCCTCAAAAGATTTCGAAGTAGCAAAAAGTGCAACATCCATTACGACAAGTGGAATCTCGAGGATATCGATTTCTTTTTCTGTATTAAGGTTATATGGAGTGAAAGGATGACACATGCCGTTCCTGAAACCAACTGAGTATCTATGCCCGAAAGTTGAATCGTAACCGAAACCCGCATCTGCAAGGAATTCCCAGGAATCAGGAGTTTTGAACCTGAGGTAATGGTTACGAAAACCTATGACCTTTTTACCTAGAATCGATTCAAGTCTATCTTTTTCTTTTTTTACTTCCTCGGGATTGTCATATGAATAGTAACCTCCGTGGAGACCAACTTCCCATCCTCTATCTGAAATTTCTCCCAGATGATCTTCTATGTCTTCGAGATTATACCTGAAACGTACTGGATCGGCTTCCGCAGTAATGAAATAAAAAGAGGACTTTGCTCCAAAACTGGCTTCAATATCCATAATTTTAGAAAAATTAAGGTAAGGAGAGTAGTCTATTCCCCTCAATTTCCAGATTAACTGAGCTACAGAATCCTTGAGATCCAGATGTTTAAGACCGTAAGCTGATGACAATAAGCTATGTGAAAGAGGTGGATAAACATCGTCCACATCATGAGTTAAACAAACGGCAAATGACTTATTTTCAGGAAATTCAACCTGCATTCCATGCTTCATAAGATACCTGGAAACCTCAGGCTCAGAAGCATTTCGTTGATCTTCTTCCGAGAAAAGAAAACGCTGGTGCTCATCCAGCTTTTCGGGAGAATATTCTTCTTTTCGGGTGAAAAGATCCCATATATCCTGGTTATTCATCAGTAGTTCATGCATAAGACTCATCCGAGACCGAAGATAAAAGAAATCCGGATTTTTTTTCAGGAAGACTTTCTATGAGCTTGACCATAAACTCGGTCACGTTAATCTTATCCCTGAGCAGGGCAGCCCTCTTCAGATCCCATGTTTTCTTGAGTTCCGGATCCTGGAGAAGTTCTATTGCTTTTGTCAGGGCTGATTCCGAATCACTGTAATTAAAGAGTAAGCCGTATTTTTTCTCGAGTTCGGAAAAGTTACCCATGGTCCCTGCCAGAGTGGAAATATAGATTGAAGGAGTTCCAAGGATTGCACTTTCAACAGCCATAGTTGCCCCTTCACCCACATACAGAGTGGCATAATAGAGCAGGTGATGAATTTTTTCTGGGGAGACTCTGATTCTGTACCTTTCAAATTCTTTTGCCAGGGGTCCTTCTGAGGTTATGAATACTTTCCCGAATTTTTCAACCTCCTGCACAAGTGATAGTTTATTCTTGATTCCATGTTGACCGACGTCATGATGCGCTCCCCATGAGACGAAACGAAGGATTGTAAAAGGTTCACCTTCTTCTACCCCGAGATCTTTCAGAATTTCAGGGCGGGGAGTAAAATAAGATGGGTGAAGATAAGCCAGTTCATGATAGCCATTATACCGCATCTGTTTCCTTCCTTCATCTTTTAGATAGCATGAAGGAGTACAGATTATATCACAGAAAGGATAGGTTATTTTCTGAGCCAGCACTGCATGCTCGGTGTCGTTAAAAATTATGGATTTCTTCCGCCGTATCCAGGCTATTTGAGCTACAGCTGGAGAAAGAATGCCCATAATAAGGTCAGGGTTAAATTGCTGGGTAATTTTAAAAGTTTTAAACTCTCTTATGAACCATTCTTCAAGCAAATTGCCCTTTCCTGGTTTTACTTTGCTCAAAACCGTATGTGGAATTCCGTAGGCGTTCAAGAGATCTATTACTACATCCTTATCCCGCGAAACTACCATTACTTGATGTCCTTTTTTCTCAAGACTCCATATAATGTTTTTAAAAAAGTGGACATGGGCTGGATGCCCTATATCGACAAGAACTCTCACTTTTTCACTCCCCAATTAATATTTCCTATATTACAATACGAAGAGAGATAGACAGCCTGTCTGTATGAAGGGTCCTCCCAGACTGAGGGTTAGAAAAAACTAACTTCAACCCGATTTGAAAGCGTATGAGATAAACTAATATTAACAAATCAGGAAATTCTCCTGTCCTTTCTGCCTTATTTAGACAAAAATATGCAGTCGAATCCTGGTTTTTCACTCAGCCCTGATTTCGAACCATTCTGTCAGATAGACATCCCATACATTACTCTAACCTAACAGATAGTACTATTTTGGTCTAGTGGCTGATGATTCCCCCATAATAGTGTCCTCACAAAGCTTAATTTTTACTTCAGATATGGTCACTAACAAACAATATTACGACTAGAAGATAAATGGCTCAAGAATAAATAAGTATGGAAACTAAGTTACTGAACTAACATGAGTGAAAATTTACGTATGTGTAATTAAGGCTTTTTAAGGCTTAAAACCGAAAAGAAGGCATTATTAATCCATTAATATTTAGACGGGAAAATAAATTAAGAAGATCAGAAAAAAATTTCTAAATAAAAAAAGTTATAGACTTACTGGGGATTACCGTGTAAAAATTATTTCAAGGCTTGCAAAGAGAAAACTGGCGATAAAACATATAATCAAAGGATAAATTCCCATATCCATTGAATCTAAAGAAAACCGGTCTTCTTCTCTGGAGGCAAGTAACATTTCCTTCATACCCAGGAGAGCAATTAAACCTACGACCGTTATCTGATAGTACTCAGGAATTCCAAAATCCGTCGAGAGAAAGCAGATGCCTAAATCAGGAAGAGAATTTCTTGCAGTAGATTCTATACCCATACCAAATATTGAAAGCATTATAATCCCCCAAAACCACTGAAAAGGAATTGTCAGAACAATATACTAAATCTTAACTATACAGAGTATCACACTTAAACTATATAAATATATGAAGACGGGTAAGGAAATCAACAATACAAACATGGCAATCTGGTAATATCAAGAGGAACTTAAAGAGTGCCTATCAAAAAATAAATAAGAATT
The DNA here is from genome assembly GCF_004099695.1 of Methanosarcina sp. MSH10X1. GTDB lineage: Archaea > Halobacteriota > Methanosarcinia > Methanosarcinales > Methanosarcinaceae > Methanosarcina. The sequence continues at coordinate 67,401 of NZ_SCHL01000015.1, forward strand.
GGAATTTATTACCTCTCCACTCAATAAAGAGGTTTAATTTATGAAAATTTCCGTTATAGGTTCAGGGTACGTGGGTTCGGTCACAGCCGCATGTTTTGCAGAAACCGGGCATGAAGTGGTCTGTGTAGATATTGACAAGAAAAAAATGGATCAGATAAATGAAGGCATTCCCCCAATCTATGAAGAAGGTCTTGGAGAACTTTTACGAAAACATGCTGGAAAAAATCTCACTGCAACCACGGACTATGAATCTGCAATCAGGAAGACAGATATTTCCTTTATATGTGTAGGAACTCCTTCAGCAGAAGATGGAAGCATAGATCTTTCAATTGTCCGTGCAGCAACAGCAAGTATAGGGGCAGTCCTGGCAAAGAAAAAGGGGTACCATGTTGTTGTTGTCAAAAGCACAGTTGTGCCTGAAACAACTGAAAAGTTTGTCCTTCCCGTGCTTGAAGAAACTTCAGGAAAGGTAGCCGGGAAAGACTTTGGGGTTGCAATGAATCCCGAATTCCTGAGGGAAGGGAAAGCAGTTTATGACTTCATGAATCCTGATAAAATAGTTGTTGGAGCAATTGACCAGAAAGCCGGAGCTCTTGTTTCAGAACTTTATAAATCATTTAAATGCAAAGTCACGCTCACGAATCCGTCCACAGCAGAAATGATTAAATACGCAAATAATTCTCTTCTTGCAACAAAGATTTCTTTTGCCAATGAGATAGGCAATATCTGTAAAAAGCTGAAAATCGATACCTATGAGGTAATGGAAGCCGTAGGTAAGGATTCAAGGATATCCCCCAAATTTTTGAATTCAGGAGCAGGATTTGGAGGGTCCTGTTTCCCTAAAGATGTAAAGGCTCTCATAGGAAAGGCAAAAGAGATAGGGTACTCTCCAGTGCTTCTGGAATCCGTAATTGACGTAAATGAGAAACAGCCAATTCTAATGACTGAAATACTCAAGAAGAAAATAGGAAACCTTGAGGGCAAAAGGATTGCAGTTCTTGGACTTGCTTTTAAGAACGAGACGGACGATATAAGGGAGTCCAGAGCTATCCCTGTCATTGCCGAACTTCTAAGGCTTGGAGCAAAAGTTTCAGCATATGATCCAATGGCAATCGAGAATATGAAACGGATCTTTCCAACAATTGAATACTTCGAGAAAGCTAAGGATGCTCTTGAGGGGGCTGATGCTTGCCTTGTAATGACAGAGTGGGATGAATTCAGGCAGCTTAATTCCGAATTTGAAGCCATGAAAGAAAAGATAATAATCGACGGAAGAAGGGTAATTAAAACGAAAAACGTAGATTATGAAGGGCTCTGCTGGTAAAACCTGCAGAAACCCCGTTTTCTCTTTTTATTCATAATTTAGTGTAACTCTGCCGATCTCTAACTACCTTATTGTATGTAACCTGATTTTTCGGAGGGAGCTTCCACCGTCACCAGGATTTCTCTCAGGTACTCAAGTACATCTTCTCTGAGACTTTCGTTTTTAAGGGCAAAATCCACTATTGCCTTTACATATCCGAGCCTGTCACCGGTATCAAACCTTTTTCCTTCGAACCTGCAAGCGTAGATTGTCTGGGTGCGGTTCAGGAGTCGGATGCCGTCAGTCAACTGAATTTCGTTTCCTACTCCGGTTCCGGCTTCTTTTATGCAGTCAAAGATTTCAGGGGTGAAAACGTAGCGTCCTATCGCCCCTATATTCGAAGGAGCATTTTCAGGTGACGGTTTCTCGACAATATCCTCAAGGACATAGAGTGAATCATTTAGAGGCTTTCCCTTTATAATCCCATAGCTGCTCAGTTTTTCATAAGGAACTTCTTCCACTGCAAGCGTGGATCTCCCATATTTCTCAAAATTTTCAATTAGTTGAGCTGTACAGGGCTTGTTATTCACGATAATATCATCCCCGAGGAGTACGGCGAAAGGTTCGTCTCCAATATGGTTTTCTGCCCTGAGGACTGCATCTCCAAGCCCATTGGGCTCTTTCTGGCGGATATAATGAATATCTACCAGGGAAGAAACGTCTCTGACAAGCTTGAGAAGTTCAGTATTATGCTTTTTCGCAAGGTGCATTTCGAGTTCAGGAGAATCATCAAAATAATCCTCAATTGCTCGTTTTCCCCTGCCTGTAATAATGATAATATCCTCAATTCCCGAGGCAATTGCTTCCTCTACAACGTACTGGATCACAGGTGTGTCAATAATAGGGAGCATCTCTTTTGGCATTGATTTGGTAGCAGGCAGGAAGCGGGTTCCAAGGCCAGCCGCCGGAATAAGTGCTTTTTTAACAGTCAAAATAAACTCTCCGGTAAAAGGGATTCTGTAAAAAGGTTATTCTTACAGTTGGGTTAAAGTACTTTTCAATCATAACATCTTTAATTTTCCGATCATTTATTTACCCAGCCTCATGTTGAGTATGAGGTAAGGGCAAATGATTGATTCAAGCGATTATAAAATGTTAATATGGAAAGAGAAATTATCTGGAGAATTTTTCATGCCTGCAAAGAATAAAATACTTGTGACAGGAGGAGCCGGTTTTATAGGGAGCCATCTTGTAGACCGTTTGTTAGAAGAGGGAAACAACGTTACTGTTTTTGATAACCTGAGTTCAGGAGAAATTGAGTTTATACAGCATCATCTGGAAAACCCGGATTTCACCCTGATAAAAGGAGACCTTCTTGACCAGGAAGCGATAGACATAGCATGTAAAAATATTGATTTTGTTTGTCACGTGGCTGCAAACCCTGATGTCAAACTGGGTGCTTCGGACACCAGAGTTCACCTGGATCAGAATATTCTGGCAACCTATAATCTTCTGGAAGCAATGAGAAAGAACAGTATTAAAGAAATTGCGTTTACTTCTACCTCGACGGTGTATGGGGAGGCGAGTGTTATGCCCACTCCAGAAGATTACGGCCCTCTTATTCCTATATCTCTTTACGGTGCCTCTAAACTGGCCTGTGAAGCCCTTATCACTTCATATTCTCATACCTTCGATATGCAGGCCTGGATATTTCGGTTTGCGAATATAGTTGGCCCTCGCAGCACACATGGAATTACGGTAGACTTTATAAGAAAACTGAAAAAACAGTCCAATGTGCTGGAGATTCTAGGCGATGGCAAGCAGGAAAAATCCTATCTTCATGTATCGGAATGTGTTGATGCGATATTGTTTTTAATAGAGAAGAATGAAGAAAAGGTAAATATTTTCAATATTGGCTCTGAGGATACTATCAGCGCCACAGAGATAGGAAGAGCCGTTATAGAAGAGATGGGACTTTCTAATGTTGAATTCAGCTATACTGGAGGAAGTAGAGGCTGGAAAGGCGATGTGCCGAGGATGCGACTGGGGATTGAAAAAATGAAAAGTTTGGGCTGGGAGCCGGGCTATACATCAGAAAGAAGCGTAAGGGAAACGGCAAGGGCATTACTTGAGAAGAAATGAATAGAATAACCTTCACTCCGATTATCCCTAAATTAATTTTGCTGGCGGGTGTAAAAATTAAAATTTCCGAATTTTTATACCAGCATGCTTTTTTAAGACTTTAATAGAATTGAGGAATTAAGCTTCAAATCTTTTTTTGGGCATGGGAAAGATCTGGGTTGATTCATAAGTACCGTATAGATCCGGTGAAACTCATATTGCAGTGTGAGGGATAAGGCACAAAGGAATGAAACCATTTTTGAAAGACGTGGGCATATCCAGAGTAAGTGCCCCCGGAACAGGGCAAGTTCCCGGCACTAAAAAATAAAGATAAGTTATTGTTTGACTTCACTTTTGACTCTGAATAAATACCTCCGTATTAAAGAAAGCTCATAATCGCTGAATCCACCGACAAAGAACATCACAACAAGATAGATGAGTACGCCCATACCTGCAATCTCGAAAAGCTCGAGAATACTTGAAATAACGAAGTGAGAAACAAAGAAATACATAGATATTGAGGACAAAATACTTTTTGCAATATCATTAAAATAAAAATCAAGCTTAAAGTGCTTTAAGGATAGACGCATGCAGAGCACGGCCATTAAAAAGTAAGAAAATAAGGTCGACAGTGAAGCCCCGACAATTCCTACAGAAGGTATCAGCAGAAGGTTGATCAATACGTTCGAAACGGCAGCAATAATATTGATGTAGGTCGTAGTTTTCGTCCGTTTAATAAGAAACATAGTATTAACAAATATCTGGAAGATCCCCGCCAGAAGACCGGCAAAAGCGATGATAGGGATTACAAGCCAGCCTGAAAGGAAATCCTCAGTGGTAAGGATTCCAAGCAGAGGTTTTGCAAGAGCTGAAAGCCCGAAAACTGCAGGAATCGAAATAAGTAGGAAATATCTCAGAGAATGAGACATATAAATTCTTACTTCATCCATTTTATTTTCATCAAATAGTTTTGATAACTCGGGAAGGAGAATGAGTTGAAGAGGACTTACAAAAAGCTGTATAAGGTTTCCGATCGAACAGGCTGCCGAATATACGCCCACGCTTCTGAGTCCGAGAAAATAAGTAACCATATATCTGTCACTTGATTCAGTAATCCATCTTATAAGTGCATTTGGAGTTAGTGGCAGGGAAAATTGCAAATACTCTTTTATATAGGTAAACCGAGGGATAACGAATCCTATCTGTGATATAATTATTAGGAGAGAGATTAGAAAAATGGAGCCCTGTACAAATAGGGTAGCTGCTATTACACCAAGAAGCCCGTATCCCATTTTGAGAAGAATAAGAATAAAAAGTAACTTTCCAAGTGTTTCAAAGAGAGTTAAGTAGGAAAATTTCTCAATCTGCCTGAAGACCCTGAAATAAAAAAGAGATATAGACTCGATTACATTCAGAAGGATTAAAAGGGAACCTGCCTGGACAAAATAAGTAGCCTCTGGGTCTTTAAAACCTAAGGTTGCAAGAGGTTCTGCAAAAGTATAAAGTAAAAATGAGGCAAGAAGGCCGGTTACAGTTACAAAAAAGAGAATTGAATAAACTGCTTCCCTTATTTTTCTGGTTTCAGTCTCAGAGGATAGAAATCTGACAAACCCCATAGATAGACCCATAAGTGCAAGAGGGGAAATAAGGGATACAGTGATATTGATCTGGGCCCAGAGTCCGTAATCATAAGTTCCAAGGGTTTTTGTGATTATCGGAAGCAGGAAGAAAGTGCCCAGGCTTGTAAGTGCCTGAACTGTCCCGATAAAACCAACGTCTTTTGCAAACTTTTGATATGACACCATATCACCTTAAAAAGAATTACGTTTTTAATAATTTTAGTTAAGAAAGTTACGAAAATAGCCTTATGGAAGTTTTTCCTAAGACTTGGTCCAGCTCATTATCCAGAGAATAATACTTAAATCCTTTTGAACGCTGACCATCTGGCTCAGGTTTCAACCTCTCAGTAAAAATTCTATTTACTACTACAGTATAATAATTTTCATTCATAGGAAATACCTTTTAATATTGAATTTGAAAGTCTCGAGCTATCTTATTATATTCAGTGTTAACTTTGGGTTTATTTACTTATATTCAGTGCTAACTTTGAGATTGTTTATTTATATTCAGTGTTAACTTTGAGTTTAATTCAAGTGAGTTCCTTTTAATAAAAATCAGACACTAGCCAACCCCAATAAGAGATTTCTACAACACATAAAAGCCTTTGTGTTTGGGTAATTTTTATTAGAAGTTTATTGAGTTTCTGGATATGACTTTTTGAAAAGCAGATGAATAGGGTAAAAAGGATCAGGAATGGAGAAAATCAGCATTCTCTGGCTTACTAGGAAAATGGAATTAAAATCCTGCATAAAGCATAGATGCTCTAAAAGCTATCCTGGCCTGAAAATAGAATTATTTAAAAGGACAAATGAGCCTCAGGTGCAAAAATTAATCAAACTAAACCTGAAGCAAATTTAAAAGCTAATATATTTTGCTTAAAACGATTATTTCTACTGAAATCCTCAAAAATTCATTATTTTTCACTTTAGCAAAAGGTAGACACTCCAAAACATCCGGTACTCAGAATTTAATTCTCAGCCCGGAAGTAATGGAAGTCTCCTTTGACAATACTAACTTAGCTGTATACCAGACTCAGTTCTGGGACCTGGCTCACGTTTCCGCAGTCGGCACTATAAAATGCTATATAGTTGTCACCTTCACTGCGGGCTTTTATCAGGAA
>NZ_SCHL01000016.1 GCF_004099695.1 Methanosarcina sp. MSH10X1
CTGGGAAAGCTTTTTGCTGGTATCGTTTAATGATAGAAGTATCTCGGTTAGAAGTCTTGACCTGTATATTGCCTGAAGATCATCTTCCATTTCATTATATATTTCGAAGCCGTTCATTTCCTGTCGCCGCATTCACAGATTTTTTTCTTACTTTCTTATTGAATTCTTCTAATACAATATATTATTTTATCTTCTGTCAGGCATGTATATTGATATTAATTTTGTTAATTTTATTGCTCAGTGAGGGAAAGAATACTCAGATAATTTGCTAAAAGTAAAGTCAGATTTGGCGTCAACTAGAACACTGAAACTTCATTATTTTAGACAAAAAACAAGATCGGTTAAATGAATGTTAATTAGATCCATGAAAATCCATCGACGTAATAAATTTATAGGAGGATTTTAAAACTGTTTTTGAATGTGAAGTTCAAACAAACCTTCCAAAGTAGATCCGAACTTCACATACCCAGAGGCAAGGAAATGATAGTTTCAAGAGTACTTAAGGCTTGCTTGATCCTGCCTCCTGAAAAAATAACTAGAAAGAAGTAAATGATAACAAAGAAAAAATTGGGATTAAGTGCACTGCTTGCCGCAATATTGCTGGTGAGCATAGCACTTGTGCCGACTGTGAGTGCAGATGTTAATTCAAATTCGAATGGAGATACTTCCGAGAGTGATATAAGTTATACTGCCGCAGAGCTACAGGATCTATATTCTAAGTATAATATAAGTGAAAACGATATCAAATTTGCAAAAAATGAGTTACCCAATTTCTTGGAAGGAACAATTCTGTGCAGTGATAAAAGAGTTATAGTTACCGAAGACGGGAATTCACCTAAAAATATGAAAATGGGTGAGAATTTTGATATCGTAATAAGAGAACAGGAAATGAATAATATAATAGAAGAGGCTAGAAAAAAATACACTGAAAAATACAATGTCGATCCAAACAATCCACGAGTGGATATCATAAATGGTTATGTATTGCCTGAACAAGAGGTAACAAAACATGTTGAAAGCGGTAAATTATCAGCGAAGGATGAAAGTCCATTTATGGAATCTGAGAATTCATTAGCAAGTATAAGAACCTTTGCTACTATTTTTACTCATATTTCGAGAAATCCATATCAGATAAACAATAACATCGATGTAAATGTATTTATTGCAAAAGAAGATAGCAGTCATCACGCACCAACAGAATCCTATTATCAGGACACGATTGACGCTTTGGAAAGGTTTGAAAGTTATGGCATAAATGTTAATCGAGTTTGGCACTATAATTATTGGGACGCAAGTGATGTAACACCAACTGAAGAAGCAGAAGCGCTTCTTGATGATCTAGAGGAAGACACTACGTGGATAATTGAAAGTCCAAATGATATTGTTCTAGGCTGGGTAAATAGTTTGGATCATAACGGTATCGCATGGAGACCAGGTTCTTTCAGTGTTTGTGCAGTTAAAGCACTTGGTGTTGACTGGCCTCATGATAGTATAGTTCAGCATGAAGTCTCCCACAATTTTGATGCAGAAGATCAAAACTCCATACTCCATCCTGAATGTATAATGAACTATGTTTATGCTCAACAGGGTACGAATATATGGTGTACTCCCTGTCGTAATACTGTATATTATGGAATAGACAATTAATAACTGTAGACAATTAATAACTGTAGACAAAGAAATTGGGTGGGAACATGGAAGAAGTCAATAAAAAACTTCGCTATATAGGAATAATCCTTCTGATTTTAGCAGGATTTTTTATAATCCTACCATATCTTTTTATGGGTCCACCTACATCTTTTTTTTCTGTTGAGAATGGAGATGAAACTAATCACACAGTACTTATCAAAATTGTTAATTCAAATAGTAAACCAATATTTGAAGAGAGTTATAAGCTGTCTCCTCACGAAAAAGTAATAGAATCTAAAGGTTTATGGTTATTGTTCAAGATGTCTTCACCATTAAATAAAAACAATTATATTATAAGGGCAACTTTGGAAAATAACACAAGTAAGGAGATGAGCATGTCTTTGAACTCTTGGACTAGCTTATATATCTCAATAACAGACTCGTCTATCTTTATTGATACGCTCCAAGTTTAAGAGATATATAAATACAGTAGGACTTACGCACTTGAAGTACAAAATCAAGTACATTTGACATTGCAGTTAAACTTGCTCTTTAAACAGTTAGAGGTTTAGTGGTTCTTGATTCTCAGTTCAACCGCGTAAGTCCTATACAGATATTATTTAAACCTTTTAATTTTTTCCGAGTATGCCTGCTGAATCAAATTGGACTTACGCACCTAAAGTAAAAAACCAAGCATCTGAGACATCTAGACTGGTTTAGTATTTTAGATAGTTGAAAGCTTAATGCCATTTATAACAGTTAAACCGCGTAAATCTTATAAATGTAAAGATAGGAAACAAACATTGACAAATAGTTCCTTATCTCTAACTAAAAAGAAAACACTTACCAGACAGGAAGATAAAAGCTTTAAACTGTATTAAAAAGAATATTTAAAAGAATGTGATTGCCATAAAAAAGAAGCAATAGCCACTCCCTCTTTTTTACATCCTTTTCAACTGCTGGCTGTATACCTTTCCTATCCTCTGGATCGTATCGGCTTCTTCGGGGTCTTTATCGTCCCGGATGCGGATGAAGCGCGGAAAACGCAGCGCAAAACCTGAGTTATAATTGGGGCTTTTCTGGATTTCCTCAAAGGCAATTTCAAGGACGATTTTCGGCCTGATTGCAAATACTCCGCCTGCTTCTCCGCCTTCCATGAGACCCGAAAGCATCTCTGTAAGCTCCTTTAGCTGATCGTCGGTCAGACCGGTGCCCACTTTGCCGACCTGGAGAAAACGATCGGTTTCGGGATCATAACAGGCAACTGTGTAAGAGCCTATTAGATTTGCACGTCTGCCAAAGCCCCATTCGGCTCCCACGACTACCAGATCGAGGGTTTCCATAAGAGGCTTTTTCTTAAGCCAGTTTTTGCCGCGCTTTCCAGGGGAATAAAACGAATTCGGATTTTTGACCATGAGCCCCTCGTGCCCGGCTTCCAGAGCTTCCATGTAAATCTGTTTTATAACATCAAGATCCCCGGTTATCACCTGCTTATCCACGCAGATCGATTTTGAGTCTTCAGTCGACCTTTCAACGCAGGACTCGAGCGCTTTCCGCCGCTCAATAAGAGGCAGGTCGATAAGGGTTTTACCGTCTAAATACATTATGTCAAAAAGGTTGAGCTGAATAGGGATGCCGAGGGCTTTTTCCTCCACATCGTACTTGCGCCGGAAACGCTTGAGAATTTCCTGAAATGCTCTGGGCTTACCGTTCTCGTCCACTGCCACGGCTTCCCCGTCAAGAATTGCCGATTCGGCTTTTACATGTTTACGAACGATTTCCACAAGGTCGGGAAGGGAATTTGTGACGTTTTCAAGCTTGCGGGAGAAAAGCGTAACCGAATTTCCAGCCTTATGGATCTGGACTCTTGCCCCGTCGAACTTCCATTCAATTGCAGCCTCCCCCATTTCCCTGATATCGGCATCTATATCAGGGCTGATCTGGGAGAGCATCATTTTAATCGGGCGGTTGATTTCGATTCCCAGGCGTTGCAGAGCTTCCGTTCCACCTGCCTTGGCAGTTGCAGCGACTATCCCGAGATCGTTTGTGACCATAAAGGCATGCTCGACCACATCCGCAGGCACGGAAAAAGCTTTTGCAATCGCGTCCCTTACAACGCCTTCGCCGACGCCGATTCTCAATTCTTCAAGCGCAAGCCTGGAGATATATTTCGCTTCCCTCGGAGTTGAGGAGTTGAAGAGAAACTGGAGATTTTTTATCTTAATATCCTGTGAACCTTTTCCCGAGGCTTCGGAAGCAATCTTGAAGCGTTTATAAACCTCTGTTACTGAGAGTTCGGGCTGTTCTTCGAGGAAAGAGGAAAAAGTAACCTGATTTTTCCTTTTTTCCTTAAGGATAAGCAGGGCTGTATCCCCGATATCTCCAGTGGTGCGGATAAGAGATTCTATGCTCTTTACAGCCATTCCCGAGGCTCTGGAGAGAGCAACGTACAGCAAGCTCGTGCCAATTCCCAATTGCTTTCCACTCCAGGCAGGAAAAATCTCACTCATAATAAAATGAGTTGCTATGGGCAGCTCTTCTATATCGACCTTTTTAAGAAGATCAGCAACCCGGTTTGTAGTATCAATCGTACTTGAGATTTTTTCAATCGCCTGGCAGGTTTCTGAAAATTCCTTGAAACTTGTCATGATCCACGCAGCTTTGTAATTATCTTTTTTCGAATCCGGTAGAACCTGAATTTTTACCTGTCAGTTCCGTAAATTGCGACCAGATCGCTGAGAATCGCACTTGCAGTTTCGATCGGGCCTGCACCCTTACCCGTAACCGTGATTTCTCCTGCAAGTTCGGTATCTACCGACGCCACGTTCAGAGTCCCTCCGACTGCAAGGGGATGGTTGATAGGCACAAGCCTTGGGGCTACATGAATTCTTTCCCTGCTGACTTCTCCTATGAGTTTGATCACATGCCCTCTTTCATAAGCCATCTCAAGGGCTTCAGGCGTGACTTTCGTGATTCCTGTAACTTCAACATCGTTATAAGTAACATCAAGTCCGAAAATCGCGTTGGCAAGAATGACGAGTTTGCAGGCTGTATCAATTCCTTCCACATCATATGTGGGATCGGTCTCAGCAATGCCAAGTTGCATGGATTCGGCAAGAATGTCATTGTAGCTTGCCCTTTCTTCCAGCATCCTTGTCAGGATGTAATTACAGGTTCCATTCAGAATTCCTTTAATGCTCTTAATTCTGTTGCCTGCAAGCACCTCGTTTGCCAGGTTGACAATAGGCATCGAACCGCCGACAGTAGCTTCGAACCTGAAATGTGAACCTGCTGCTTTTGCGGTCTCTATGAGTTCCCTGTACTTAAGAGTAAGAGGTCCTTTATTGGAGGTAATAACATCTTTTCCTGTCTGGAAGGCTGCAAGCATATTTTGCAGACCTGCTCCGCCGGTTAATATATTCGTAGGCGTCGTCTCTAGTACCAGATCATGGGGGATGGATCGGATGACATCGACTCCGGAAAGGTTTTCAAGGGCTACAGTCCCATCTGTCTTCTTCCTGGCGAGGCAGTCGGCAAGATCCACACCTTCAGGATTAACAGTTGCGCCCTTTGAATCCACAACAGCAACCACTTTTACTTCCAGCCCGATACGTTCCAGATACTCTTTTTTCATAAGGAGTACTTCGGCCACACCCTGTCCGATTGCACCGAACCCGAGAATAGAACAGTACACTGTTTTCATGTTTTCAAATCTCCTAAAAACTTTTTTCAGGCCTGGATATCTATTGGAAGAACCATAAGCAGATCTTTCTTTGCCGAGACTTTTTTGAGGATGGAGAGTGCCCTTTGCAAATCCTCTTTACCGACAGCATCAATTTTCATGAGGGCCGAAGAAAGCATATTGATACCGGGCATGGAAAGTGAGAGATCCACAACCTCAGCAAAGCCGGTCTTGTCAATCTCGTCAATCGTATCCTGGATTCCTGTATGGACTACATGTCCTATGAGCACTACATTTATGCTCTCCCTGAAACGGTGTTCTCCGACTCTTACTACTCTAATTCCGTTTTCTTCCAGTTTCGCTTTTATTGTCTCAATGCTTTCGGGCCTGGTCTCGAGTACAAGCTTTACGGGCACTGTTTTTCTGGGGGTTCTTTTCTGATGGTGATGTACTACTGTTATCAGGTTAGCCTTACACTCCGAAAGAGGCTGGAGGGCTAAAAGCATCTGCCCGGGTACATCTTTTAACTCAATGTCCATGGAAACTCGCATGTTGTCCCTCGTACATTTTTTAATAATCCCTTGTGCAATTTAAATAATAATCTACCAATCTATCAATGTTATATCCAGCAGCTTACTGTCAGAGTTGAAGTGATGTATCAGAGTATCCGGTTCCAATCCAGCCATCCAGTCTTAAACCTGAGTTTTCGGAACCTCATTTCCAAACCCATTCCTGCTTCGCAGGACCTGTTACTCCGATTTGCTATTCGCATATTTTATCCGATAGGCAGTCTCTGGGGCATAAGAGATCAAAAAGGGCATTCAAATATACTGCGTACTATAAACATTGTTAACCCTTTCTGCTGCTTAGTAGATGAATTAAGTTATATAGTTTACTGTTTACGGTCTTTCAAAAAAGACTTTACAGGGTACTTATCCGCCTCTACTCTTTCTTGTTTCTATGTTCGGTTTGCCTGTGGATGTGCATATCCGGAATACGGATGATATTTCCTCTTCCTTTTTTGAATTTCTCTATGAGCCCGCGCTCCTCAAGGTCAGAGAGCATAAGACTGACTTTGGATTCCGAATAAGGGGATTTCTTTCGCAGTTCTCTCTGAGTAATCCGGTTTCCACTGGCTCGAATTAGCTCCAGAAGTTCTTTTAGATCCTCAGGAAGATTAATTCTTGAAGGTCTCAGGGATTCTGAACTCGATTTACCGGATTCCTCCTGGTTAAGAGAAGATTCCGGGACAGCCTGAACCTCTTCTGTAGATTCGCTCTGCTTCTGTAAAGCTTTACCAGCTTCAGGTATCTCTTCGGACTCCTGATTAAATTGATCCGAGTTTATTTCTGAAATCCTAACAATGTTTTCTACCGGATCGGATTCAGTCTCTTCAGAAAATATTGCATCCTTTATGGGGTTTTCAGGCTCCAGCAGATATGGCTGCCTGTTTCCGTCAGGATACAGGGCATCTGTAGATTTTGGGTGCCTCTTTTTTAAAAAGTAGCCAGCCAGTAACAGGACTATAAAAGCCAGGAAAGCCGAAACTAACACGGTGTACTGAGAGCCTGGTCGGGATACAGGACCTGCTTCTTCATAATCCAGAACAGGGGCTTCAAATTCATCCTGGTTCAGAAGCTCCTCATTATAGGGCGGGAACAGGAGAAGGTCATGTATATACTCTCCTTCACCCGAGATCACAACTACTTCCCTGGCTGTGTAAACGATCCTGTTTCCTTCAAGATAATTGGCGGTTATTGTATATGTTCCGGGAGTCAGGTTGAACGAATATTCCGAATCCGTTGCAACAAAATTCTGTTCCGGGGTGGAATTGATCTCTACAACTGAGTTATTAAGAGGCTTGAAAGTGTACCACTCGTAAACTGTTCCGTGAATCGTGGCCGCAATTGCATTCCCCTGAAAGACTATAATGAGAAAGAAAACAAGTGCGAACCTGCAGAGCTTTGTAAAATTCACGCAAGGTTAAATGGGTTTTTAACATAAATCTTTTACTTTTCTTAATAGAGAGGTGCAAAACGAAATAAATGAACATTAAAGCTTTATCAAGGGAACAGGGAGTGTATCAAGCTTGGAAGTCCGTATCTGCCTGTGAATAAGATTCATTCCAAAAAGAATGCTTATATTCACCTTAATCCATATGACAGTATAATAACTTATAAACGGAGGCAGTCAGATGAAAAAATCAAGAGCTATGCGATATCTGGCTTGTTTTACGATCATATTAACATTACTGAGTTTACTGCCAGGAGGCTCACTCGCTGCCCGAGACTCTTCAGAACATGGAAACGGCAATCCGAATCAGTATATGCGCGAAGACCCGCTCAATTCGTACACGAATGGAACTGACAGCATGGGTGAAGCCAGCAGTACCGAATCTAATGCCAGACAGGAACAGAAGAATCTCAGCACAAAAAGTCGAAATAAAATTTCCGAATACAAACAGGGAAGAAAGCAGATACAGGAAGAACTCCAGTTCCATAAGCAAGAATACAGTGAAGCAAAAGAAGATTTTCTCAAGATCAGGAATCGTATTCGGGCAGAAAAACTTGACCCTCAGTCCGATGAAGCTCTGGATGCCACAAAGCTCTACCTTAATTCAAGTATTAGCTATATGATAGCTCACCTTTCAAACGTTAAGAGCAATATGGAGTACTCAAACGGAAACGGAACGGAAGAAAAAATTATTGCCATAGATGATAAGATTAAATTGCTTGAAGCTGAGAGGGCAAAAGTTGAAAATTCATCAAGCCAGGAAGAGCTTGTGGTCGTAGTCAGGTCCGTACGCGGAATATGGAACAATGCCGAGAAAACCAGTCTTGCAGGCGCAGGAAAGACTGTCAGCGAGAAAATAGGAGAGTTCCTTGAAGAGTCCGAAAACCTCTCTGAAAAACTCGGAGTAAAGGTTGAAGACCTGAAAAAAAACGGCGTTAACACAGCTGAGCTTGAAACCAAACTTGCCAGTTATATATCATATATAAAGTCCGCGCAGGAAAAGAAAGAAGCGGCAGACTCCATTTATAATGACGAGAACGTAACCCTTGAAGACATGCAAAAGGCGAATAATTATCTTCGTCAGTCCCTCAATGATATCAGCAAGGCAAATAAGATACTCAGGGATATGTTCGTCGAACTGAAATATTACGAAACTGAAGGGGACAACGGAACTGAAGTTAATGCCACGAGTTCAAGTCGGAAACTTAACTGAATTCAAGTAGGAAATCGACAGAATTTAAGTAGGAAATCGACGGAACTTAAGTAGAAAATACAGAGATTTAAATTGAAAGCAGCCTGAAAACTGCAGATAGAAAAAATTGTGCTCAGGGGATGAGACTAAAAATACTTATTAAAAATTGCAAGATAGAGGAGGCAGAAAATGGTTAAATTTACTCACCTGCTCGTACTGTCAGTTTTAATTATCTGGCTTGCAGGATCCGGTTGTGTCGGGAATGGTACATCTGAAGTAGAAAAGTCAGGGGTAGACCCAAACACCGATGAGGCAGGGAACATGGCACAGGCTGAAAGTCTGGAAATGGGACTTACGCAAGCTGAAATTCAGGCTCTTGATTCTGATATGGCAGAGCTTGAGGATTTGCTTGAGAATGCATGCCCTGAAGAAGAGATAGTAATCGAAGAATTGTGAAATGGAAAGTAAAAAAGTGAAAACCATTGATAAATCGTTTTCACTTAAAAAACATCTTTTCTTTGTTTTTAATTCTCTGGATTTCATTTTCCAGAGTTTCTATTCTGGATTCAAGCTCACGCATATCTTTTTTAGTAAAAATATCGGCTTTCGAGATCGATTCCTGAATCTTCTCAGAGATCTTCTTCTCAAGATCAAGCTTCTGTTTTTTTCGTTCTTCCAGCATATCCTGGACAGCTTTTTTACCTTCTTCCCTACTGATGTCTCCTTTATCGACAAGCTCCTTTACAAGGTCGTTTACCCTGTCTTCGGTTATTGCCCAGAGACCGGCTCCTATAAGCCCGAGTTTTCTGACGGATTCTCTCATGTACAAACACTCGCTTTTGAATTATCAATCTGGAAAAAATTATATTAATATAGGTTTACGTGAAAATAATCTTACGTGAGAATAATTTTAAATGAAAACAATGTTACATGAAAATAAACTTAACCTGAAAACAATCTTACCTGAAAATAACCTTACGTGAAAACAATTAATAATTGATCTGCAAAGACGTATTAAGATTTCCCTGTCCAGAAAAATAGATATTAACCTGTTCTTATTTGATCTTTCTTCTTTTTCATGCAATTAGTTTTCATGGATTCATCTTTTGAGTTTATTGGATTAGGTTTATGTGGTTATTTAGTTAATTTATCTGTATTATAAGATTTTATTTATTTCTTATAAGTCTTATTTTTGTTTTTCCATTCTTCTCATAAGCTTATAAATTTAAGTCAGCCTGTAATCCAGTCAGCCTGTAATCCAGTCAGCCTGTGAGTTAAAATTGAGGAGTAGTGAATTAATTTGCAGTCATTTTAATGTTAGCAGACTGCTTAAAAAAAATGAAGTCATTTTGACGTTAGCAGATTACGTAACCGAAATTGAAGTCATTTTGACGTTAATAGATTAATTAACCGAAAGAAAATATATAAATATATTAATTGGTGATGTTATTTGGGGGTAATTTAATGGCAGACGTTTTAAGAGTATCACCAACTATATGTGCATATCCTGACGACCAGTATGAAAACCTTGAGGTTGAGGTAACCCTTCCAGGGGTGGAAAAAAAAGATATCTCTTTTAAGATCACAGAAGACGGCTTTTATGTAAGGGCTGCCAAGGAAGGGGTAGAATATGCTGACAGTTACGCTATCTGCTGCCCGGTAGTTCCGGAAAAAGCGGTAGCCAAATATTCAAACGGTGTACTTAAAGTTACAGTACCGTACCAGCAGCCTTTTGAAAAAGCTGTGGATGTAAAAATCGAGTAAGGTAATCTGGGCTCGCGCAGTTGAAGCGGGAAATTGGTAATATCAAACTCCCGGAGCATTAAACCTCAAGCGGTTTAAAGGTATAGCTGTGGCTTAAATAAGAATATTGGTTACAGAGCCTGGTAGACCTTCTCATCCGGGTTTTGTGTCTCAACTGTGTGTGTAAGTCCTGAACAGATGAATAAAGGAATTTTCTGAAGAGGTATTTAAATGAAAAAAATGACAGAACAACATCTTATCAATGCATTCGGAGGAGAAAGCCAGGCACATATGAGATATCTACATTTTGGGAACCAGGCCGAGAAAGAAAAATACAGCAACGTAGCCCGCTTATTTCGTGCAATTGCTCATGCCGAATATATACATGCTGGAGATCATTACCGTGAGTTAAGATATCTCGAAGGGGGATTTGTCGCAAACAGCATGGGGGCCTTTGGTCCTGGGGATTCAATAAAAAACCTTAAACTCGCTATTGCAGGTGAGACATTTGAAATTGAGGAAATGTATCCTGCATATATAGAAGTTGCAAAATTCCAGGGAGAAAAAGGCGCACAGAGAAGTTTTGAATGGTCATATGCCACTGAGAAAATGCATAAGCAGCTTTTTGAAAGAGCACTGGAGCAGTTGAATTCAGGAAAGGATATTGAACTCGGACCTGTGCAGGTTTGTGAAGTATGTGGATACACTCTTGAGGGAGAAGCGCCGGACCGGTGCCCGGTATGCGGTGCATTGAAGAACAAATTTACTGCGTTTGAATAATTGCCTTGTAAGTGCTTATCCCGTATCGGTTAATTCTAACAGGCGAGTTTCTCTACCGCAGGATCAATATGGCTTCATAAGAGGTCATTTCTCTTAAGAGGTCATTTTCTGTGCTATTTGCCTTACGGCAAACTTTCCTGAGCAAACTCCCTGTTACAATTTTACTGAAAACTAACTCCCTGTTTATTATTTTACTAAAAATTAACTTCCTGTTTACAATTTTACTAAAAATTATCGGTTCGGTAAGAAATTTCCTGTCTGGTAAAAGCATATTGGCCGATGAATCTACCCAAAAACCAGGTTTAAGCATTATCTGAACTCCACTGGCAGAATAAATCATTCTGGAGTTCTATTATATTTTTCGCTACTTTCAAACCTGTCTGCGATTCTGGGCCAGAGTGACAGTGAAATTATCATTGAGATTACAAAAACAAAAATCGAACCCGCAGCCATGTCTACTCTGGTGTAGGCGGTTTCCCCTCTTGAGATACTGGTTAAAAGAGCCCCGGAAAGAAAAAGAATAACAAGCACTATCGAAGTGGCAAAACTTAATAAAAGCACTACTTTTTGCGTATTTTCTGTTGATCCGAATTTTACCATACAATTCTCCGTCTAACTTTCGTGATTAACTATCTTATTTTCCTGATTATCTATTTTATTTCATTCTTCTTTGCTAAACTTTAGAACAATCTACCCGATTCATTTAAGCTTGCTTCTTTTCATTAGCAGGGAATTGGTAGTCACCGAGACCGAGCTTAATGCCATAAAAGCGGCAGCAAGTTCAGGTGTAATCAGAATCCTGTGAAAGAGGGGGTAAAGAATCCCGGCTGCGATAGGAATACCTATTGAATTGTACCCGAAAGCCCAGAACAGGTTCTGTTTGATCTTACGGATAGTAAGCCGGCTCAGCTTAAGAGCCACCACCACGTCTCTGGGGTCGTTCTTTATGAGTACAATTTCTGCGGATTCCATTGCCACGTCCGTGCCCGCTCCCATCGCAATTCCAATATCGGACTGGATCAGCGCAGGGGCATCATTAATGCCGTCGCCTACCATCCCGACAAGCTTGCCCTCTTCCTGAAGTTTCCTAACTTCATTTGCCTTATCTTCAGGAAGTACTTCAGCAAGCACTCTGGAAATACCTACCTGTCTTGCGATTGCACCGGCTGTAATAGCATTGTCTCCTGTAATCATAGCTACCTCGACCCCCATTTTTGTCAGCGTTTCAACGGCTTCCCTGGAGTTTTCCTTCAGGGTGTCGGCGACTGCAACAAGACCTATGGCTTCGCTTTCAAGTGTTACAAGCATTGCAGTTTTCCCGTTTTCCTCGAATGCACGCATTTCAGGTTCAAGTGTCTCAAAGGAGATCCCGTTCTCTTCCATAAGTTTACGCGTCCCGAGCAGGATTCTTTTTTCCTCAAAATAAGCTTCCACGCCTTTTCCAGGAATGGAACGGAAATTTCCTGCCTTTCCGAGGCTAATCCCCCGTTCCTCAGCTCCCTTTACGATAGCTTCCCCAAGGGGATGCTCCGAACCTTTTTCAGCTGTTGCTGCCATAAAAAGTACCTGTTTTTCTTCATTTCCCGGAGCTGCAAGCAGATCCGTGAGCTTCGGAGTGCCCTCCGTAAGGGTTCCGGTTTTGTCAAAAACTATAGTATCAAGCTTA
The DNA here is from genome assembly GCF_004099695.1 of Methanosarcina sp. MSH10X1. Taxonomy (GTDB): domain Archaea; phylum Halobacteriota; class Methanosarcinia; order Methanosarcinales; family Methanosarcinaceae; genus Methanosarcina. The sequence continues at coordinate 12,706 of NZ_SCHL01000016.1, forward strand.
TGCGCCCTTTCAAGGGCTTCCCCGCCTTTTATAAGGACTCCGTTTTCCGCACCTCTGCCCGTACCTACCATGATGGCTGCAGGAGTTGCAAGCCCGACTGCACACGGGCATGAGATCACAAGGATAGTAATGCCTATAAGCAGGGAAAAGAGGAAAGGGCTGATTCCGCCCATAGCTGCGGATACCCCGAAGCGCCAGTAACCTATGAAGAACCAGAAGAGAAATGCAAGAAGGGTAAGAATATGCACCGCTATTATGAAGTTGCCAGCGAAAACATCCGCAACCCTCTGGATTGGGGCTTTAGAGGTCTGAGCATTTTCAACGAGCCTGACTATCTGGGCAAGAGCCGTATCTGCTCCGACTTTGGCAACCCGGAAATTAAAAGCTCCCGTTTTGTTCAGAGTCGCCCCGATAACCGTGCTGCCGGGACCTTTTTCTACCGGAATACTCTCCCCGGTAAGCATTGATTCGTCCACTGCCGAACTGCCTTCAATAACAACTCCATCAACCGGAATTTTCTCTCCCGGTCGAACAACAACAATGTCGCCGACTACTACTTCTTCTACAGGAATCTCTTTCTCCATACCATCCACGAGAATTCTGGAAGTCTTTGCCCTCAGCCCCATCAATTTCCTTATTGCTTCCGAAGTCCGACCCCTTGCCCTCACTTCGAGATACCTGCCAAGCACAATGAAAAGTATAAGGAGGGCTACCGTATCGTAATAAAGAGTATCATACCCTGGACCCAGATCAAAAAATGTCGCTGCTACGCTGATGAGATAGGCGGACCCCGTTCCTCCGGCAATAAGCAGGTCCATATCAGTTACGCCATGCCTGAAACCTTTGAAGGTTCCGACAAAGAACTGCCTGCCCGGGAAGATAAGGATAAGGGTAGACAATATAAAAAGCACTATCGGATCGAAGAAAAAGGAAGGAATTAACCCCGAAAGGGAAGGAAACATCATACCCATATTCCCGATAGCAACCGGAATTCCAAGCACGGCGGCAATGATCAGATTGTTTCTCTGCCTCCGGACCTCAGCCTCCCTGAACATCTGCTCTCTGTCTTCGTATTCCACAGATTCAGTTCGGACAGATGCCCCATAGCCAATTCCCTGAACCGCAGCAATAATCTCCCTTACGGAAATCCGGGATGAATCAAACTCTACAACCGCTTTTTCAAGTGGGAAATTTACCGAAGCCGAAATCACGCCGTCGGTCTTAATAAGGATTCTCTCGATATTTGCAGCACAGGAGGCACAGCTCATGCCTTCAAGACTGAGAGTTACGGTGTCCTTTTCAACTTTATACCCGATTGATTCGATGGTATCCTCAATCTCCTTTGGGGAAATAAGCGAGGGGTTAAAACCAACTTTTGCCCTCCCAAGTTCCAGGTTGACAACTACTGAATCCACGCCCTGTTTTCTCTTTAAAACCCTCTCAATATTTGCGACGCATGCCGAGCAGGTCATGCCGGAAACTCCAAGCGTGATTTCTTTTAAACTGATCGCCGTGCCTGAGACTCGCGGTTCCTCTCCTTCCGGCAGTTCACAGGCTGAATCCAGGGGACAGGTTTGAGGAGCCTCTTCGGGTTCCTCCGGTTTCTTCAAAGACGTCTCCTCAGTCTTCGCCTCTGTACCTGCCATTCCCATTCTCCCGGAAACCTCTGACAGGGCATCTTCCTGAGCCTTTTCGCGTTCTGTGGAGTATCCTGCCTTCCGGATAGCTGTTTTTATGTCCTCCAGCGTCACTTTTTCAGGATCAAAGCTAACCGTTGCGCGTTGGGATTCGAGATTTACATCAACGGACTCGGCCCCTTCAAGAGCAAAAATGGCATCCGCTACTCTTTTCTGGCAGTGACCACAGGTCATGCCGTAAACTCCAATAGTAACTTCCATCAGATGTGCCGCCTATCCAGATTTTTCGGGATTTCCCGGCATTTAGCAAATTCTTCCGGGTTCTTCGATGGTTTTATAGCCAGCTTTAAGCAAGGTCATCTGTATAACATATGCATCAGTAATCCGACTGTCATAGGCTACGTTTACGGTTCTTTCAGGAATATTGATATTTACTCTGGAAACCCCATTGATAGAGGTAACGAGCTTTGCGACCATATCCTTGCAGTACCTGCATACCAGGTCGTCTACTATGAATGTTGTCTCCCCTATGTGTTCACCCCCGCAGCACAACTGTTCTCAAACAGACGCTTCACCCATATAGTAAAAATTTGTATTTTTTAGTATATAATAAGTTCTTTGAAAACGCTATATGCAGTTAACACAATTATATAGGCTCGTATCCGGCTTCCCTGATTGCAGCCCTGACCTTTTCAAGATTAGCCTTTCCTTCCTCAAGCTCGACAGTTACCTGTTTAGTCTGAAGATTTACATCCGCCCTCTGTACGCCTTCAACGTCCTCAACGGCTTTTTTAACCCTCAACTGGCAGTGCATGCAGGACATGCCTTCGACTTTTATGATTTCCTGAGTCATGTTTCCAATCTCCATCCGGTTTTACGTAGTGACTTAACATAATAATGTTCTCGAATACTGCAGGATTGAATAAGTATATGTCCGGTTTGCCACAAATTCTTTACGTAAACTGTCCAGAGTTTACGTAAACTGCCCGGAGCCAGATAGGCTGGATAGCAGTGACAGGCACCTGAAAACGGGTAACTGTCATGTAGCCTCTCATAGTTACTGAAGATAGTGTAGTTTTAACTCAATAGAACTTATAACAGTTTTAATAGAACTTATAAAAGTTAAATGTTTTTAATCCTGTGTGGTCCTGTGTATCGCCTTCAGTCAGCTAGGAAGCGAGCAGCCAGCTCAACAAGGATTCCGAGTGTCATAATCAGAGTGACAGCTACCAGTGCAGTGGTCCATAGTCTGGTATCATACACCCTCAGGATCTTTCTTGCGCCCATAGAACCTACCAGGAACCCTGAAAACAGCATAAATAATACTATTATTATCAGGCTCACTGACAGCCAGTGGTGACCTGTAAGTGCTGCCAAAAACTCCCTGAAGCCAGATGAAAGATCATGGAAAATAATAATGCAGCCGGTAAGAAATATGGTAATTGCCGCTGATACGATAAAAGTTGCCTCTTCTCTCATTTCAGGCCTCCATGCCAGTATTCCCAGCACTGGAGATTATCGCTCCCATCAGGAACATGAGCAATACCATGAAGAGCGCAAGGCACGCCACTATTGTAAGGGCATGCCTGGAATTAGCGTTACCTAAAAAGGTATCCTTATCCAGAGTGTAGAGTGATATGGACAGAGCAAAAGTGATTATAGGCAAAAAGACGAAGATATGCTCTTTTGCCTCCATTATGATCTCGTGCGCCCAGGGATATAGCCCTGCCAGGATTACAGGTTTTACCTGGGACCCGTAAACTGTTAAATAATTGTAACCTCCTGCCATCCAGCACCCTGCTGTTACAAAGAATACTGCCAGATAGCTTGCCAGCCTGGCTCTGGCGAGTGACCTGTCTACTGGATACCGGATCTCCAGAATGATCCAGACCATAACGAGGGCAGCCAGGCCACCAGATATCGAATGTATGAGGACCAGAGTTTTTATCCCGGCAGTTACTCCATTATATAGACCCCAGGCTGCGTCGATAATCAGGATTGAGGCCAGGGAATATCCCATTATTCTATGCAATTCCCTATAACGTGCCCGATTCTTTAAAATTAGACTTGGAAGAACCTGAAGAATAGCAATGAGAAGAATAGCCACTCCCAGTTTTCCGTGAATAGACGATAGTATGGCTTCTCCGTGCTCCAACCTTATCCATAAACCGTAGATAAATGATCCAAGGATGAAGGCTCCAAAGTAAATACCACTCTTTCTATGAAGCTTAAAGAGATTTCCTGAGCTTCGCTTTATCCTTCCCCTGAGCATAGCCCCGGTTGTAAGGGCATGGACCATAACCAGCAGGCTAATAATTGCTATCAGAGCATGACCTATCCAGTCCACATATACCAGAGCAATGCCGCCAATAATCAAAAGTAGTGCCAGACCTCTGAATATATCCGGAATTGTTTGTCTGCGGTTTAATTTCTCAGGAATTTAACCCCCTCCATTGCCCTTCACTCAAAGCTTTTCAGGTATTTCCGGTAGACAAGCTTGCTCTTCCTCTAAACCTGCCCGATAAACCAGAATCTCTAAAGAGGATTCTCAATATCGGGGTTCTTTCAATGGGGCAGGATCTTCTCGGACACAGAAATTAATATTATCCATTGATTAATATTAATCACGCAAACTAATATATATCGTTTCAAAAAATTAATTAAAACATATTACAATTGCCCAGTATCCCTTAGCAAATACTCAATGAAGATTACAAAAGATCAGTACATTATTGTGGCATTTATGCCATAGTGCGGCAGAATACGATTGTGTAGTATTTGTGTAGTATGGTTGTGTAGCGGGATCGTGTAATATGGTTGTGTAGTGGAGTAGGGGAGTAATATAGTGAGCAATGTAGTGGAGTAGGGGAGTATAGTTGTGTAGCAGGGTTGTGTAATATGGCTGTTTACGAAGAAATTATGTACATAACTCTGCTTACACTGCTGGCAAGCCTGATAGGGACTCTGGCAGGATTTGGGATATCCACAATAATGATACCCATCCTCCTTGTGTTTCTTCCTCTGCCTCAGACTCTGCTGCTGGTAGCTATAATTCACTGGTTTAATGATATCTGGAAGATAATCTTATTTCGGGAGGGAATTAAATGGAAGCTTTTTCTTGCCTTCGGCCTTCCCGGTATCTTTACAAGTTTTCTGGGGTCATCGTTATCCCTGCGCATCCCGCGTGAGATTCTTTCAAGAGCCTTAGGATTATTCCTTATAGCCTACGTACTTTTCATCCTTTTTAACCGGACCTTCAAATTAAGCCAGAAATTGTCTGTTGCTGTCTCCGGTGGAGCCCTTACCGGATTTTTTGCAGGGATTTTCGGCATAGGGGGGGAGATAAATGCAGTCGCCTTGAGCGCTTTCAATCTGGAAAAAGCTGTTTATGTCGCAACCGCTGGAGCCATATCTTTTATGATCGATTCTACGAGAATAGCGACCTATGTTACCGGAGGAGTCAGGCTTGACCCTGCTCTCCTATCAGGCTTTCTGATCTTTGTACCTGCATCTTTAATCGGGGCACTGCTCGGGAAAAAAGGAGTTGAGAAAATCCCTCAGGAAAAATTCAGGAATTTTGTGGCAATTTTCATATTCCTGTTGGGGCTGAAACTGGTGCTATTCCCATGATTTGACGGCTGCCCTGTCCGCGTGAACACAGTAAGATTGTGTTCCGGAAAGCTCTCAGGAACCTATCCATAGGATAGACCCAGTCTAAACCTTAATAGCTGAGAACTCAGCGAATAAGGGTTAAACCTGTAACCTCCAGTAAATACAAAAAGTTATTAAAAAGAAGGGAAAACAGAATTATAAAGGCTCGTACCCTGCTTCCCGTACAGCAGCCTTGATCTTTTCCAGGTCGGTTCTGGTCTCCTCGAACTCCACAACTGCCTCCTTTGTTTCCGGATTCACGTCAACTTCAGTTACACCCCGGACGGAAGCAATAGCTCTCCCAACCCTTAAGATGCAGTGATCGCACTCCATTCCTTCGATTTTTAAGGTCTCGTGTGCCAGAGAATCAATCCTCCCCTTTAATGCCCACTTTAATGAGTTTTGATTTTTTTACCTGTGTGTTTTTTACTGTTTCTGTTTTTATATTGTTACAAGTCTTGAATTTAAGGTCTATTTTGCCGATTCCTGTTTCTATACGGTTACAGGGTCTGATTTAAGATTTATTTTGCCCGTTTATGTTTTTTTATTGCTGCATGATTTTATCACATTGCGGGATTCTCGTTCACTCAGCACTTTTACCGATGAATATCTTTCATTCCTTCCGAATTATGGCAACAAGGGCTATCAGGACAGACGCTCCGATTCCAGCCAGTCCGACCCAGGAAAAAGTACCTCCGTTTAACAGGATATAGGCTGAGATAAAGAGCAGGACAGCAAGGTAGAATTCTTTCGAGAAAACAGTTTTCCTGCTCTCTTCCTGCTTTAAATAAAGGAATTTGTCTCCCATTTCTTCCATCTTATCGGCGACTTCACGAATCGCAGCCCTCAGTTCAGCTTTTTCGTCAACGGGCTCAGTGGAAAATTCGATATGAATGGCAGGCCCTTTCGGCTCATTAAGCTTTTTATAAGCATCCATGAGCACGGGAATTGCGATACTTTTAATATTGTATCTCGGGTCCAGCTCCAGGCAGACCCCTTCTATAAGCAGGATCGCCCTTTGCAGCGTTGAAAATTCCCCGGGCAGCCTGATATCATACTTCAGGCCTAGCTTGGCGTAATTGTCACTTTGCCTGCCTTCAAGCCCGTAGTTCTGGTTTGCGATCAGGCTGTCCATATCTTTCCTGAGCCTGTGGATATCCACTTCCCGTGCATCCGCACCCCCGATTTTCAGGAAACCCTGAGTTGCCTCTTCCGCATCCCTGTTGTTTATGGCGTAATAAAACTCCAGCATATGCTTCTGGAGCTCCTCATCGATACTGCCCACAGCCCCGAAATCAATAAAGGCTATGGTATCGTTTTCCTGAACTAGCATATTGCCCCCGTGAGGGTCAGCATGGTAAAAGCCGTCGATATAGACCTGCTTGAGATAGCTTCTGGTGATGGTACGTGTATATTCCGATTTCTTGCTTTGGGGCACAGGCATATTAATTATGTCTTTAATCTGGGTTCCGTGGATGTATTCCATCGTAAGGACATTGGCTGAACAATAGTCGGAGTAAATTCTGGGCACAGACACGTTTTTCACGTTCTTGAAATTATCTTCAAAACGCCGCATATTGACGGCTTCGGTTCTCAGGTCGACCTCGCGGGTAAGCATCTCCCGGATTTCCAGCAAGAGAGCATCAATATCAAAATTACTCCCCAGCCTGAGAATTTTCCGCATGACAGGCTTGAAATCGTCCAGGATAGAAAGGTCGATGTTTATAATGTCAATAAGGTTCGGGCGAAGAATTTTGACAGCAACCGGTTTGCCTTCCATAACCCCTTTGTAAACCTGCGCAATCGAGCCGCAGGCAATGGGTTCAGAGTCAAAGCTGTCAAAGATTTCAATAAAAGCTTTTGCCTTCCTTTCCCGTGAAACCTTGAGCTCGTCTTCCGTTTTTTTCCGTTTTCGCTCTGCCCGCGTCTGATACTCGCAAACGCAGGCAAGATCAAGGGATTCAGCCATCTCCTCAAAGGGCACTGGCTTAACCTTATCCTGAAGGTTTGCCATTTCTATGACATAAGGCTGCGGGACAATATCAGGCCGCTTGCTCATGGTCTGCCCCATTTTGATAAAAGTTGGCCCGAGCTCTTCGAAAGCCTGCCTGAGCTTCACAGCCGTCTGCCTATTTTCGATATCAAAAGTACAGGTACAATCGGGATTTGAAATGTAATTGGTGCGCAGATCCCGATAGAGTTCGGGAATAAGATTGTATTTTAAAAGAACCCTGGCAACCTCAAGGTACCGCTTTGTTTTCCCCAGCATCTGCTTATTAATTGGTTATCATTGCTTAAGAGAATATCTTTGAGGCTGCGGGACCTGGATTTTTTAAAGAGCCGGATAAATTAAGATTATATTCTGTCGTTTTAAGCTCTCCCGGCGAGATTATCAATTGAAGACCTATCAGTTGAAGACTTATTATTAAGTTGAAAACTTATTGTTTAAAAGTTGATTATGAATAATTTTAGATAAATTAATAAGCTTTGTTACAATAATACTGTCAAATGTTACTCGTCTCCCTTATGCACTCGGCTGAGTATCTATTGAAGACAGGACCTACAATAATTATCGGAGTTATCCTTGCAGAACTTCTTGTAAGCCTCGGCTGGTTCTACAAATTTGATTTTCTGGTAAGCCCGATTACAAATTACGCCCATCTCAGAAAAGAATGCGGAATCGGCTTCCTTACGGCTTTTGCATCCACATCTTCAGCCAATGCTTCGCTTAAAAGCATGTACGACAGAGGAATGATAAAAGAAGACGAACTGGTCATAGCCTCGGTTCTGAATTCCTTTCCCGCCATTGTCATGCACTGGAGAACCCTGATTCCGATACTTGTGCCCCTGCTCGGCACAACCGGGATTATCTACGTGGGACTCATAACTCTCGTAGGACTTGTAAAAACCCTGATAGTGCTTATTGCCGGCCATTTTTTGCTTAAAGGAGAAAAAGTACATTTCGAGGAATTTGAGAAAAAAGAAAAGCCGGAATTAAAAACAGCGTTTAAAAAAAGCCTTAAAACCTCGAAGAAAACCATAATCAGGATTTTCAAAGTGATGGTGCCCGTAACAATCCTGGTTTTTATCCTGACAGACCTGGGTGTGTTTGATTCCCTCGGTTCGCTTCTCAAGCCGATCTCGGAATACCTGCCCGTGCCTGTGGAAGGGCTCCCGGTAATTGCAGCCCTTTTTGCAAGCCACCTTGCAGCCTACACGCTCGCAGCAAGCCTCATGGAACAGGGAGTTTTAAGCGGGCTTGAAGTCATAATTGTCCTGCTGGTAGGCAATATTATAACAAGCCTCGGAACACTGAGAATTTATATCCCTCATTACGTGGGAATTTTCGGTCCCAGGCTAGGAATGAAAGCCATGCTGATTTCCCAGGTTCTCAGATTGTTTGTTATGATCGGGATCACAGGGATTATTTTAACGGTGTTTTAGAGTGAATAGCGTTTTTGAAATGAAAAGTGAATTCTCAGTTGAAAGTGGCGACAAAATGGGAAAGCAGCCGATATTCCAAAATCGGAAGCGAGATAAGAAAAAATTAGATTTTTAAATAAGATACTATGGTTTCGCCCTGACCTTCATGAAAACGTCCTTAAAAGCCAGGTTTCTCGCCTCTTCAATGGTAAAGCCGGCTTTTTCGATATTCCTCATGGTATTGCGGGTCGTATGATCCCCAAGCAGGAAAAACAGAAACGGGTTAATTAAATGTTCCAGGAAATCAATAAAAGGATAGTTGCTGTGCACGTGCTCAAGGGCGATCAGTTCCCCTGACGGTTTCAGGACTCGCCTCATTTCCTTAAGGGCTTTCACAGGATCAGGGATCGTGCAGAGCACGAAAGTCGCAACCACATAATCGAAGCTGTTGTCCGGAAATTCAAGGTGCTCGGCATCCATAGGATAAAGAGTGACGTTCTTCATGCCTCCGGCTTTTTCCTGTGCCCTCCGGAGCATTCCTTCGCTTTTGTCGATCCCTATCAACCGGCAGCCTACCGGATAGTATTTCAGGTTTCTTCCAGTGCCAACCCCGATTTCCAGGATTTTTCCGCTCAGGTTTGAAAGAGCCTCTTTTCTCCATTCCCGGAAAAAGAAAAGTTCCAGAGGCAGATCTACCAGTTCATATATGGGTGCGATTCGGTTGTACTTTGAAACCACGGACATTAAACAAATTACGCTTTCTTCCTGATTAGCTTTTTTGGGATAACAAAGCAAAAGCGAGTATTTACCAGGCACTATCCGCTTGACATTATATCCTCGCATGAGAACTTCGGGAAACCGATTCATATTTAAGCGTTAGAAGTAATACCACGCTATAAATCTGACATCAAACATTACGTTAAATTTTACATAAGGTCTCACATAAAATCTCACATTGTATCTTAGATCAGACTCACAGATAATATCGCAGCAGACATTATTACTTACAGGCGTTGAAATAAATTCACAAACATTGTTACTCCTACAGGAACTGTACCCATACCTATTCATTTCATAAAGACCGGAGAGAGGAAACCCGATGAGCAATATTTTACGCAGGGGCAGGCTGGAAACCGCCCAGGACGAGGAAATCTTACGTTATACATCCTCTATGGAAGCTGACAGGTGGATTTTTGATGCTGATATAGCAGTTGACCTTGCCCACACGGTAATGCTTGGAGAGCAGGGAATTATAAACCGTGAGGACTGCAGCAAAATCCTTAACGGGCTTTTGAAAATAAGGGAAGAAGGAATGGAAAAGCTCGATTTCAGCTATGAAGATATTCATATCTCGCTTGAGTCGAGGCTCATCGACCTGGTCGGAGAGGACGTCGGGGGCAGGATGCACTCCGGACGTTCCAGAAACGATGAGGTTGCAACCTGCATCAGGCTTGTGCTCAGGGATGAACTGACCGGACTGCTTGAAGAAATCTATAAATTGAGGCAAACGCTTCTTGCCCTTGCTGGAAAACATGCTGATACGCTCATGCCTGGTTTCACTCATCTGCAGCACGCCCAGCCGACGACGCTTGCCCACCACCTGTGCGCCCATGAAGCCGCGCTTGGCAGGGACTTCAACAGGGTTCAGGATGCTTATTCCAGGGTAAACCTCTGCCCGCTTGGGGCTGCAGCTTTTGCTTCCACGGGCTTTGACCTCAACAGGAAAAGGACACAGGAACTTCTGGGTTTTACAGGCCTGCTTGAAAATTCAATGGATGCAGTCAGCAGCAGGGACTTTCTTGTCGAATGCGCCTCAGGCTTCACAAATCTAATGATAAATCTGAGCCGTGTGGCTGAAGAGCTTGTAATCTGGTCCTCTTCCGAATTCAATTTCATAGAACTTGACGACATGTATGCTTCCACCTCCTCGATCATGCCGCAGAAAAAAAATCCGGACACTGCTGAACTTATGCGCGGAAAAACAGGAGTAGCCGTGGGAGCACTTATGTCCTTGATAACGATTTGCAAGGGACTTCCCCTGAGTTACAACCGTGACCTGCAGGAAGCAACCCCCAATATCTGGCGGTCTGTAGAAACGGTAAGGGCTTCAGTGAGGGTCATGGAAGGAATAGTAAAAACAATAAAAATCCACACTGAAGTGCTTGCAGCCCAGTCAGTCACAGGCTTTACGACAGCTACAGAACTTGCGGATACCTTTGTCCGGGAAACCGGAATTCCTTTCAGGACTGCCCACCAGATTGTCGGGATGCTTGCCAGGGAAATGGAAAAACCCACCCTGGAAAAGATCGATTCCGTAGCCGAAATTGTGCTGGGAGAGTCGCTTTCGAGCCGGGGGCTCACGCAAAAAATGGTGAAGGAAGCTCTTAATCCGGTTTCGAACATAAAGAGGAGGAAAATCGCTGGCGGGCCAGCCCCAGACGAGATGCGGAATTACCTGTCGAGAAGGCAGACCGAGCTCGAGCTTAACAGGCAGGAAATTGCAGCCCTGAAGGATATCACAGATTCGGCTTTTGAAAACCTGCTTACAGCCGTTAATGAATACAGGAAAACCTGAGGTTTGACGGAGCAAACCAGATATTAGTACTGAATGTATCAATATAGTACCGAGTCTATCACTATAATACTGAATGTTCAAAAAACTCGGCATTAACAACTCGATATTATGCACTCAGTCCTGGCATATTAAATCTTAATTACGGTCAGTGTTAATATACTCAGGATTGGCAAATAAGCTCGAAACTAGATAAACTCGAGATTAGCACACAAGTTTTAACACACTCAATATTAATATTACTTTGACCTCTAAGTATCACGCAATGCCTGATATCAAACCAGAATACCGATTATTGGGACATCATTTCAAGAAACTATCATAAGGGATTATTTATGGAATTCAAACAGGGCGACCGGGTACGTATTGAAAAGAACGGCACTGCCTACGAAGGCAAAGTGATGCCGTCCATGGAAGGATATATTACAATAAAGATGAACAGCGGTTACAATGCCGGATTTTCTAAGGATAGGGTAAAGGTAACGCTTCTGGGAGGGAATGGGGAAACCCCAAACGGTGGCAGCCTAAACGGCGGGAAAAAATCCGGAGCGGCCGGAGAGGAACTCCCGAAGTCCGGGAGAAAGCTTCAGAAAATCGCCATTCTTTCCACAGGCGGAACGATTGCCAGCAAAATCGATTACAGGACAGGTGCAGTAACTTCCCAGTTTACTGCTGATGATATCCTTGCGGCGATCCCTGAACTCAAAGAGATAGCCGATTTTAAAGGCAGGGTAATCTCAAGCATTCTCTCGGAAAATATGGATTCTGAATCCTGGCAAAACCTTGCCCGCGCAGTAGTGGAGGAGATTGAAGCAGGTGCCGACGGGATAATCGTAACCCACGGGACAGACACCATGATGTACACGGCTGCAGCCCTTTCCTTCATGATCGAGACGCCTGTACCTATTGTCCTTGTAGGTTCCCAGAGAAGTGCAGACCGTCCCAGCAGCGATAATGCCATGAATGCGATTTGTGCAGCCCGTGTTGCCACAAGCGATATTGCTGAAGTTTCGGTTGTCATGCACGGGACGACCTCGGACGATTTCTGCGAGATCCACCGTGGAACCAAAGTCAGGAAAATGCATACTTCCCGCAGGGACGCTTTCAAGTCCATAAACTCCCTTCCTATAGGGACTGTGGATTACAGTACAGGGGAAATAAAAACTTTCATTGATTATACCAGACGTGGAGAGAGATCTCTCAAATTCAAGCCGGGTATTGAGCCGAAGTGCGCCCTTGTTAAATTTACGCCCGGTGCAGATCCTGAAATTCTTGACTGTTATATCAATGGCGGGTACAAAGGTCTGGTTCTGGAAGGTACCGGTCTCGGGCACGTTTCTACGAAATGGACTCCAAAGATCCGGAAAGCTACGGAGGCAAAAATGCCTGTCATAATAACATCCCAGTGCCTTAACGGCAGAGTCTGCGACCGCGTATATGATACGGGCCGTGATATGCTGAAAGCCGGTGCAATCGAAGGAGAGGATACCCTGCCCGAAACCGCCCTGGTTAAACTTATGTGGGTGCTCGGCCAGACCGATGAATTTGACGAAGCCATTAAAATGATGAAGGAAGATCTCAGTGGGGAAATTACCGAGTGCTGTTTTAAGTAAAATAAAAAACTAAGCAAAAATGAAGATAAACGTGATAAAAAGTTAAAAAAAAATCCAGTCAGGTAATTCGAAAAAGAACATGAATCCCTTAAGGGATTCACCTGTAATTTCCGAGAGGAGAATGAACCCTTAAGATTCATCTGTAGTTTTCATCGCCCATTGTTATTTTTCCGGTGCTGGATTTCTGGTTGTGGAATTTCACCTGCAATGGTAGATGAATATATTTCAGGAACAGAACGTTCTTTTCAATACAAGCATTTTTTCGTGTTCCGTATCCAGAATACTTAAATCCTATCTCTCCAGCTCTTGCGGGTTCCTGTTTAAAAGCTATTTTCCGATTTCGGATTCATTTTCATAGACCGGCAGGGGGAGATGGTTACGTTCTTCAATTCCTGATCCGTAAGAAGAGCGATATCGTACCTGTACGGACTCATAAAACTGTCATGATAGATTTTGGCAGCAGTCTATTGATCCGGCAGGTATTGGTCTACTTATCCAGTTAGATACAGAAAGGAGATATACCAAATTAATTTATACCAAATTAATTTATACCAAATTAATTTTGCAACTTATAAAGTCTACTTTGTACTGGAATTTGCCTTACTCAATATATTTAAATAACAAAAAGCATTAATGTTCAATGCTAACAAGTGTCATGTTAACTATTATCAGGTAATTAGTATCAGGATATTTTCTGGAAGGTGCTGTAGATGTTCGGAATAGATGATCCATTTATCTGGCTTGCATATCTTGCCAGTATATTAAGTGCACTCGGGTGTCTGGTTTATGGAGCTTATCATTGGAGAGGCGGAGACGAAGAGCAGACAGTGAAGAGCAGTGTTAAGAAGAAAGTGACCCAGGACCAGTAAACTGGGAATAAAATCGGGATCAATTTGAAGGATCAGGTTAAGTAAGGATTTTGGTAAAACCTGAGAAAAAACAGTAATTAAAACTATTTTGGAATGGTCGATTATGGCAGTCAGTATTTCAATTCTCATCCTCTTTCTTATAGTATACCTCGGGGCTACTTTTTATGTCGCTTACCTTGGATACAGAAAGAATTCCCAGACCGAAGGGTATATGCTCGCCGGCCGGGGGGTGCACCCTGCAGTTATGGCTCTTTCCTACGGAGCTGCCTTTATCAGCACCTCCGCAATCATAGGGTTCGGCGGAATGGCTGCATCTTTAGGAATGGGACTCTTATGGCTCGTGTTTATGAATATTTTTTTCGGGATCTTCATAGCCTTCGTAGTCTTTGGGCCCCGAACCCGGCGCATGGGGCTGAACCTGGGAGCTATAACCTATCCTGAGTTTATCGGGAAGCGTTTCCAGTCAAAGTTTATTCAGGCGTTCTCCGGGCTTCTGATCGGAGTCTTTATGCCTCTTTACGCTTCAAGTGTTATCATAGGAGCCGGAAGATTCCTTGAGACAACCCTGGGACTTAATTATAACATTGCTCTTATAATATTCACTATAATCATTGCTTCTTATGTGATTAAAGGCGGCCTTCTCTCAGTAATGTACGTGGATGCCATGCAGGCTGTCCTGATGTTATTCGGAATGGGGTTCCTGCTTATTTACACATATAGTATGCTTGGGGGAGTTACCGGGGCCCACCAGGCTCTTACAGATATGGCAAACCTTGTTCCTCCTGCCCTTGCAGCCCAGGGACATCAGGGCTGGACTTCAATGCCGTCCTTCGGCTCCCCTATCTGGTGGACAATGGTTTCCACAATCATAATGGGAGTAGGAATCGGCGTGCTTGCGCAACCGCAGCTTGCAGTCAGGTTCATGACTGTAAAAGACGACCGTTCCCTGAAAAGAGCAGTTGCCGTGGGGGGGCCTTTCCTCCTGATGATGGTAGGAGTCGCGTATGCTATAGGAGCACTTTCCAACGTATATTTCTATAAAACCATGGGCATTATTTCACTCCAGGCAGTACCGGACGGCAATACTGACCTTATAATGCCTGCGTTCCTTAACCATGCAATGCCTGAAATGTTTGTCATGCTCTTTATGCTCTGCCTGCTTTCAGCCGCAATGTCTACTGCAGCCGCCCAATTCCATACAATGGGTACGGCAATAGGGTACGATGTTTACCAGCAGACTATAATGAAAGGCAAATCCAAGGCAACTGTCCATGTTACAAAAATAGGGATTGCCTTTACCATTCTGGCAGCAGTTATTCTGGCATACATCCTGCCCGGAAGCATTATTGCCAGAGCCACTGCCATGTTCATGGGTCTGTGCACATCTGCTTTCCTGCCCTTATTTATCGGAGCACTTTTCTGGAAACGCACAACAAAAGCTGGAGCTACTGCAAGCCTTGTAATCGGATCATTAAGCAGTCTCTTCTGGCTGGTATTTGTGCATGCAAAAGAAGCAGTACCTCTAAAGATTTGCATGGCAATTTTCGGAAAGGAAACTTTACTTGCAGGTACCTGGCCTCTTGTAGACCCGATCCTGATTGCAACGCCACTATCTCTGATTGCCCTGGTTGCAGTAAGCCTTATGACACCACAACTCTCACCCGAATTTCTGAAGAAAGTTTTCAGGTTCAGGTTTGAAGACGAGGACGAAGAAAACTCAGAAAAAGTATCAAGCAATGCAACGGATTCAGCAGGCGTTTAAGCCTGCAGCCTTAATTTATATTAAAATGCTTTATTAACCTTCCAGCTTATTTTTTATTCATCTGCAATATTTTCTTAACTTTGCCAGGTGCTCTTTCATCAGTCTTTTCTGACAGGGAGGGTTTGCCCCCCATGGGGCATCAGGTGGATTTTTGCATCCGGGTTTTCCGAGAGTACTGCGGATAAGGCGTCCTTTACGCTTGCCATCGGAGTGAAGAATGCGGCTCTTGTCTGCTCGTCCGGGAGCTTTGAGACCAGGTAGAGCTTAAATTTTTTTGAGACTTTTGCGATGATTGCAGTCTTATGTCCCCCAAACTCAAAACATTGTTTGAAACGCTCGATTGCGTCGTCGGGGCTCCGGCATTCCCTGTTCCAGCATTCATAAACCTGATTTCCAATTCCTTCGGCACATTCGGCGACAAGTATAATGGAGCCTCCTTCTCTGACAGCCTGGGTTGCATTGTCAAGCGCCTTATTTGCCTGGAAAAGGTTGATATCTTTCGGGAAGCCCCCGCAGGACACTATAACTGCATCCGCGGGCTCTACAGGCACCTTATACATGGCATCAACATACTCTGTGCCTTTCCTGTGAGCCCCGATAAAGTCCCCGGCAACGGCAGCAACAATTTCTTTTTTGCTGTCAAGCACGACATTCAGGATAAAATCAAGACCTGTAATTTTTGCAGCTTCTTCCATGTCCTGCCGCACAGGACCATCTACCCTTCCGGAAACAGCTTTCTCATCGATCATCATTTTATGGTTTGTGATGACTGCCTCTTTCGAGCTTACACCAGGCAGCACTGACTTGGCTCCCCCGCTGTACCCTGCATAGTAATGGAATTCAATACTTCCTGTCCCGATAATAATATCTGCATCAAGAACCTTTTCGAAGATTTCAATCGGGGTTCCGCGGGAGGTCACGCCAATATGCCTGCATCTGCCGGTATCGTGCTGGATGCAGCGGATTCTTTCGTAGATTGATTTCCCCACCAGTTTTCTGGATTCTTCGTCAGTCTGGTTTCGATGTAGTCCAAGGGCAAAAACAATAGTAATGTTTTCGTCCATTGCCCCGCCCAGATAAAGCTCTTCAAGCAAAGGTGGAAGAAGCTTTGCAGTAGGAGTCGGCCGGGTAACATCACTAACGATGATTGCAACCTTCGAATCAGGGTTTATAATCTCTGAAAGCCTCCTGCTTTCTATCGGGTTTTCAAATGCCTTTTTAATCAAAAAAGAGGAATCTACCTTTACTTCAAATTCCGAAGGCAAAATAATACTGGCGAGATTTCTTTCCGGAATCTCAAACTCAACTCCCGTGCTTCCAAAGGCAAGCGGTATTTTTTTTGTGTTTGCAGTCATGTTTGCCCCGATGTTTTGATCTTGATACCTTTTTCAGTATTGTAAATATAGGGATAAACAGGTATAAAAATAGATATAAATAACCTCAAAGGTAGTTCGCAACTTCGAGTTTTATTTATGGTATCTCTTATCGTTTTACAGGAAGGGTCCATCCTCCATCGGGCATTATGTGGACTTTAGCGCAGGGATTTTCGGAGAATACCTTTTCGAGTGCTTCTTCTATGCTTTTTACGGGCGTGAAGAAGGCTTTTTTACTCTCTGCGTCGGGAAGCTCTGAAACGAGGTAAAGCTTGAATTCTTTTGCAGCCCTCCCGACAATAGCAGCTTTGTGTCCGCCGAATTCAAAACAATTCTTGAAGCGCTCCACTGCCTCTTCAGGAACCCTGCATTCCCTGTTCCAGCATTCGTACACTTTATTTCCTATTCCTTCGGCACATTCGGCTACAAGGATAATGGAACCTCCTTCTTTTACGGCAGGAATGGCGTGCTCAAGGGATTTTGTTGCCTGGTAAAGGTTGATGTCCTTCGGAAAACCCCCACAGGAAACAACAACTGCATCTGCAGGCTCTACGGGCACTTTATACATGGCATCAACATACTCTGTGCCTTTCCTGTGGGCTTTGATAAAATCGCCCGCAACGGCAGCAACAATTTCTTTTTTGCTGTTGATTATAACATTCAGGATAAAATCAAGACCTGCGATCCTTGCAGCTTCCTCTATGTTCTGTCTTGCCGGACTTCCGGCTCTGCCTGAGAGGGGGTCCCCTTCAAAGAGGTTGCTGTAAAAGCTGTGGAACGAGAGTATGGATTTTTCAGAACTGACCCCAGGCAGGATGGATTTCCCTCCTCCTCCGTACCCTGCATAATAGTGAAATTCCAGGGTGCCTGTGCTTATAATAACATCGCAGTCGACTACTTCTTCGAAAACTTCAACAGGCGTTCCGAAACTTGTTTCCCCGAGTAGCCTGCATCTTTTCCTGTCGTGCTGGACGCATCTTATTTTTTCAAAAACTTCTTCCCCTACAAGCTGGCGGCATTCTTCTTCAGTCTGTAAGCGATGAAGCCCGAGGGCAAAGACGATAGTGATATTCTCATTTTTTGCTCCGCCAAGATAAAGCTCTTCCAGGAGAGGAGGGAGAATTTTTGCAGTCGGGGTTGGTCTCGTAACATCGCTAACAATGATTGCAACCTTCGAATCAGGGTTAACAATCTCAGAAAGCCTCTTGCTTTCTATTGGGTTTTCAAGTGCCTTTTTAATAAGGGAAGCCCCTTCTTCCTTTATTTCTGATTCCGAAGGCAGGATGATACTGGACATATTCTTTTCAGGTATACTCAGCTCAGAAATCCCGCTTCCAAACGCGAGTGGAATCGTTTTTGCATTTTCTGTCATGATCATTCCGGTGTCTTCGTATTAATTATATAAAATCGTATAGGTAAACAATAAAAAGTTAAGTTAAAATTCGGTTTTAAACATGCAGTTCAAATCGGCAGTTAAAACTGGATTTTTATTTTTATAAGATATTTATTATTTTAATAGTTTTCCCACCAAGCCTCTTACAAAAAATAGCTTGATCACAAGCCTTTTCAAAAAAGGCTTGAGCGAAAACTTTTTCAAAAAAAGTTTTATCAAAAACCATGCTTTATATAAACCGGCGTAACCGGGGCGTGATCGACTGGCGCAACGCAAGCCTTTTCAAAAAAGGCTTGAGCGAAAACTTTTTCAAAAAAAGTTTGATCAAAAACCATGCTTTATCGAAAACGTCACTATCGGCGTGATCGACCGGCGAAACGCAAGCCTTTTACAAAAAGGCTTGAGCGAAAATCCCCACGTAACGGCGTGATAAACCGGCGCAACGGTTTCGGGACAACGGTCGCGGCTCAAGAGGGCTATTTAAGGGTAAGAAGAACCTTTAATTCACTCAAAAGAGATAATTCTGGGCAAGTGAAGTTATTTTTCACTCACCTGGAGAACTGACTAATAAGGTCACTTCTTCACGATTTGCCTTCTGTTTGAGATTTATCATAAGTTTAGGAGCGGGAAGAGAATAACAGATTTTAAAGTCCTATTGACTCGCCTGGCTGCATGATAACTACTTTCGTGCCGGTTTTTGATTCAACGGCCTGTTTGAATTCGAGGGGGTCCTGGCGGATTACATCGAAGGTATTATAGTGCATGGGAATCACGAGTTTGGGGCGGATGAGTTCTACGGCTTTTACGGCTTCTTTTATGCCCATTGTGAAGTGATCTCCTATGGGCAGGAGGGCTATTTCGGGCTCGTAGAGTTCGCCTATGAGCTGCATGTCGCCGAAAACGGCTGTGTCTCCGGCGTGGTAGATGGAGTGCCCGTTGATCTGTATAACGAAGCCCGCCGGGCAGCCGCCGTCGAAACTAAAACCTGAAGCATCGATTGAGGAGGAGTGGAGGGCTTCTGTCATGGTTAGTTTTATGTCATCCACATGTACTGTACCGCCTTTGTTCATGCCCTCTGCAAAGACCCCTTTCGATTTGATATAGTTTGCAACCTCATGAATGGAGATTATCCGGCACTCGGTCCGTTTTCCGATTTCTATCGTATCTCCGAGATGGTCGCGGTGCCCGTGAGTTACAGCTATTATATCAGGGTCCAGCTCCTCAGGAGTGCACGGAGCCAGTGGGTTTCCCGAAATAAAAGGGTCGATCAACAGTTTTTTCTCAGCCTCGAACAAAAAAGCCGAATGCCCGAGCCAGGTAATTTTTACGCCAGCCATTTCTCATCCTCACAGTCAGTCGTTTTTATCAAAACGTAACAATGCGTAATGTAATTTTCGATATTGACCGGATAGTTTCAATATTGACCTCATAGTTTTGATAATAACCGAATAATTAACAAAATCGGAAAAAGGAACGTTCAGAAAGTACACAGAAGGGAGGCAGCAGAAACACAGCGGCAGAATAAAGAATTATATTAATATGTGTCATTAATGTGTCATTAATAGGTGCCTTTCAATAAAAATCAGGTGAAAAATGAAAATTAGCGTTGTGATCCACGGGCCCGAAGTGATTGATTCGGGAGAAGCAAAAACAGTTCTGGAAAAACTCTCCCGCCTCGGCGAAGTAAGAGCCGAGCTTGGCGGAACCATGGGAAAGGCAGCCGTCCTTGATGCCGGGCTTGAAAACATTATAGATATAACCGGGCATCTCAAGCCGAGCGCCTGCATAGAAGCTTTTTTTGAAACAGCAGACCTTATCTGCCTCCTGAACCGGGGAAAAACTTTCGAGACCGGCAAAGTTTTTGGGTCAAAGGTTTCTTCCCGCCTGAAAGACCGTGAAAAGAAGCCCCTGATCCAGATCGAATGCCCTGGAAGCTCCTTCGGGAGAATAATTCCCCTGAACAAAAAAGCCGGAGATTGCATTGAAAAACTCTCCAGAACCCTCGGGATTCCTGCCGAAGAACCCCTGCCTTTCCATAACCCGGTTTCCATAGAAAACTGCCCGAAAACCGGAAAAACCCGAATCATCCGCGAAATCTCAGGCGTTCTTCCCGGCGAAAACATCTTTGTTAACGGGATTGTTATCGGAAAATCCCTGTCTTCAAAAATCAGGATAGTCTCCGAAAACGGCTTCATTACCGCAATCGAAGGCGGAGAAATAAAGGAGCACGGGCTTGAGAAGCTCCATAATTACGAAAAAAGGAACTCTGTCAACCTTGAAAAAGCGTGGATAAAAAGCGGGGATATTCGGAGAAACACTTCCTTACTGCCGGACGCCAAAAAACAGAGCACCGCATATGCCCGAAAATCAGGATGCTCTTCCCTATCCGGGAACGGAAACATTGTTTCAGGAAAAGTTGTCCTTATAGACCACACCGCAGAACGTACCTTCGAACTGGCTGCCGGTGCCGAACTTGCAGTTACAGTCGGGGACGACACCACTGAAATAGCGGGCGATATTCTTTTCAGGTTAGGAATTCCAATTATCGGGATCACGGACGGAGACTGCGATGAAGTCGCTTGCCAGACCGAACTTTTTCCGGGCTCGGTCGTGATCAGGCTGGCATCGGGAAATGATGATGCTCTGGGTAGAAAAATAAAACAGGAACTTTTAGGGGGAGAGAATTCAGTGGTTTTAGAGGATATATGCGCTTTTAAAGAAAATGTGATAAAACTTGCAGAGCCGTTGATTGAAGATATTTTTGGGTATTAAGAAAAAAAGTAAGACCAGCATACTCACATGCACCGCCAAGCCATGCGAGGTATTAGACCCTTTGCACCCTGCACCTGATACCAACTGCCCATAGATACCACTGGGAGCCATATGTAGTATATAAGAAACTCTTATACCCATCACTAAGACACTACCCGCCAACCTAGAATTGTTCGAAAAAAATGAAACTAGCAAAAATAAGAGAATACAGCATAGAAAATTCAAATATAAAGAAAATAAGAGGTATGAAGCCCGTTTATTGATCCCATTTTTATGCTTCTGTCAAAGTAGGAATTAATATCTATCAATATCTACAAATTGACAGAAAATTTATGTGGAGTAACTATCAATATCTATCAATATCTATCAAATTGATAGAAAATATCATATGGAGTAACTATCAATATCTATTAAATTGATAGATCTAGTAAACGAAGTAACTATCAATATCTATCAATATCTATCAAATTGATAGAAAATATCATATGGAGTAACTATCAATATCTTGCAAATTGACATAAAAAGCTTGAGACAATGGCATGAAACTACCAAAGACACCTGAATTTTCAAAGAAAACTCTTGAAGAAGCAGGGAAATTGCTGCATAATAATCAAGTTGCAGATTTAGTTAACCAATACAATGAGAAATATCTTCATTGGGAAGAATTAAAGTACAGAGAATTCCCCTTTGACCCGATTATCATATGGAATATAATGAAAATATCAAGGTTACTAAAAGCTAAATCTCTTAAGTTTGGGAACTGGGTTTTCAAGTACACTTTAATAGACGAATTTCAGGAAAAACTCCATATCCTAGACAAATCAGCGGCAGGAAACCTTTTAAGCAGTCTCGAAGCTTTACAAGATAATAAAAAAAAATATATAATTAGTTCATTGATGGAAGAAGCAATAGCTTCAAGCCTAATTGAAGGAGCAGCAACGACAAGGGAAGTTGCGAAGAAGATGTTGCAGGAAAACAGGAGGCCTACAAACAAAGGCGAAAAAATGATTGTAAATAATTACATTACAATGAAGCATATTTTGAACTTAAAAAACGAATCTCTAACCCCTGAAAAAATTCTTATAATCCACAAGTTGATTACGAATGAAACTCTTGAAAAAGCTCAATACGAAGGCAACTTTAGAAAAAACGATGAAATTGCAGTTTATTCCCACGACGGGACCTTACTTCACAAACCTGTAGAACACACAGAAATTCCTAAATTGATTGATGAATTATGTAACTTTGCAAATAACAATGAAGAAGGTTTTATTCATCCTGCGATAAAAGGGATAATCATTCATTTCATGATCGGATTCATCCATCCTTTTAACGACGGTAATGGTAGAACTGCAAGAGCTCTTTTCTATTGGTACCTTCTCAAAAATGATTACTGGCTCTTTGAATATATGGCAGTATCAAAAGTAATAAATGATTCAAAAAAGCAATATCGGAATGCTTATCTCTATACAGAGTCTGACCGAACATTGAATGACTCCGGAGATCTTACTTATTTTATTAAGTATAATCTCCACTGCATTAAAAAAGCTCTTGATGAAATTCTTGAATATCTGGAAAGAAAACAATATGAGCAGTCTCAAGCCCTGAAAATTATAATAGAATCTGGTAATCTTACTTTACGGCAGGTTGAGATACTTAAACATTATTTAAAGCAACCTGAGAAGCACATCACAATTAAGGAGATAATGACCACTTATAGCGTGGCATACGCTACAGCTAGAAGTGACTTGCTTAGTCTTGAGAAGTTAGGTTACGTTGAAAAAAGAAAGAGTGGAAAAAAGCTTATTTTTGTTTTCAAGGAAATAGACAAGATAGGTTGAATTATATACATGTGTTTAGTATCAATATCTACCTAATTAGTATATCTTATACACGAAACTAACTATGAATGTCTATCAATATTTGTCAAATCAATAGAATTTTTTTCCATTAAACGTCCATATGGCCTATTATTTTGAAAGAAGCTCTCATAATTTACCTATACCCACCGAACGTATGTTCAACTTTCTATCCGTGTCTTGATTTTCTGGCTCTGAGAAATCTATCCAAATCAGCTGCAAATAAATAAGTAAAAGCACATCAAGCAATTAAGCTCAAACAAATGGTTATTCTTTATTAAAATCTATAAAGAACTACCATTCTTTTTATTCATATTCAAATTTCTGAAAACGTTTTTGAATTCCCCCACTTAACCATTGTCATATCTCCCGACTTAAGGGTTCTATGTACTCTTATATATTTATCTGAGAATGGAAAAATTGTTAGATTCTGGTAACTTTATACACCTATTCGATTGTTAGTACAGCTACAACTTACTTTCTTGAGAACTGGGAAGTACAAGAAATGTTTAGCAACGAAATACATACCAAACAAAAGAGACGTATACAAATGTCTGAAAGGGTAAATGGATTATCACGATCTTCCGAAAATATTTAATACATTCAAAGATAAATTCTGAAGTTAGCTGGGAAAATGGGGGTCTTATTTGAACATAAAGGCAAAGCTTCAGGATGCTGTCAATGCCCTTAATTACGGCAGTATTTCCGTACAGGATAAAGAGGAAGAGGAAATCTGCCCTTACAGGATAAAACAGACAAAAATCCGGAAAACCATTGTTATTAATTGCAGGGAATGTGATC
Organism: Methanosarcina sp. MSH10X1; assembly: GCF_004099695.1. Lineage (GTDB taxonomy): Archaea > Halobacteriota > Methanosarcinia > Methanosarcinales > Methanosarcinaceae > Methanosarcina. Next base: position 36,431 of record NZ_SCHL01000016.1, read on the forward strand.
TGGAATCTTCCCTTAACGATGTTCATTGCAGAAAAAATATTTTTAGAATTTTGCAAAAAGAGGTTCAGGCTGATTGCCTGATACTCTCACGGCTGTATGAGCGGGACTATGAAGGGGAAGCTCTGTCTTCGCTTTATGCTCTTGCAGGTTTTGATGAGATTATTAAAGTGTACGAAAGTGCAGAAAAAGTTCCCAGTGCCTGCAAATTGCCTGAAAAGAAAGCCTGTGAACTGGAAAGGAAAGAAATAATTGCTTCTTTTGTTAAAACCGTAGAAACCGACCCTTTAAGAGCCAGGCTGGAAATAAAACAATTTATTCAGAGAAAAACGCTGAAAAAGAGTTCGGAAAAAGCTCCGGAAAAAGGTTTGAAAATTGTCCCTGTTTGCGATCCCTGTTCTGAACGTTTTTTTCAAATACTTTACGAAATCGAAGAAAAATTATCCTGCTTTCCTGAGATTCCCGCGTTTAAGAAATCTGAAATTCGAACTTTTCCAGCCGGACCGGCAGAGAGCTCTGAAAAAGGGATTGGAAGGACTCTGGGAAAGATGGCAGGAAGCCTGATTAAGGATACATCGGGAGAAGTGACCCTGGCAGAGATATCCAGATACCTTCCGTTTCTTGCGCCTCCGGGCCGGAAGGAAAAACCGGAGAAAAGTAAAGGCTACACGGAAGAGATTTTTGACTACGAAAGCGGAATCAAGCCGCATGTTCGGCCGCCTTTTTCCAGCTCAAGGGTCTATGCGGACGCACCTGAGAATACTGAATTTCTTGAGTGTTACGATATTGACGGCAGGGAAGGCAGGAAGCTTGAAGTTTCTATTTACCGCTACACCGACAGGCCGGAAAAACTTTACATGATCCGTCCGCTTGAATATAATCTTAGGGAGGAGGAACTCAGGCTGCTTGAGAAAATCCGGATGAGGATGATCAGGCACAGGCCGAAGGATCTTGCTTTCACAGACCCGACCGCAGCCAGGGAGTATTTCAGGCGTATGGCAAAAACGCTTCTGGAAGAAGAATTGCTCGCCAGCGGGGGAGCCTGCGCTCCTGAAGAACTGGAAAGCTATGCCGACCTGCTTGCAAGGTATACGAACGGGCTAGGGATAGTTGAAGACCTGCTCTCCGATGCCAGGATTACGGATGTTTATATCAATGCCCCTGCCGACAAAAATCCTGTCCACGTTGTGCTGGAGGGAGAAGAATGCGTAAGTAATGTATTTCTTTCGCAGGACGACCTCGATGCCCTGGTATCCAGATTCAGGATCATCAGCGGCAGACCCTTTGGAGAAGCAGTTCCTGTGCTGGAACTCAACCTTGAGGCTTTCGGGGTAAGGGTTTCGGTAATAGGAGATCCGCTCAGCGCCAGCGGGCTTGCCTATGCCTTCCGAAAGCATTCTCTCTCACCCTGGACCCTGCCTAAATTGATCAATACAGGCTCGATTTCCCCTTATGCAGCCGGGCTTTTAAGTTTTCTCATGGACGGGCAGGCTTCGGTCCTGGTCGCAGGAGAGGTCGGAGCCGGAAAAACTTCCCTGCTGTCTGCCATGCTGCTTGAAATTCCGCAGAAATACCGGATTCTTACGATTGAAGATACGCATGAGCTTCCTATTGAGCAGCTCCAGAGCCTGGGCTGGAAAGTGCAGGGCATGAGCTCACAGTCCTCGGTTCTCAAATCAGGAGCTGAAATGAGCCCTGAAACTGCGTTACGTGCGGCTCTGCGCCTTGGGAACTCTGCCCTGGTTCTGGGGGAAGTCCGGGGACCGGAAGTAAAAGTGCTTTACGAAGCCATGCAGGTCGGAAAAGCCGGAAACTCGGTTATAGGAACCATTCACGGGTCGTCCACGGAAAACGTATACGAGAGAATTGTACACACTCTAGGGGTTTCTCCGGCTTCATTCAAAGCCACGGATGCCGTAATTATCTGTTCAGGCATAAGGCTCGAAGGGAGCATGAAAAAGCTAAAACGGGTGAGCCGGATCGCAGAAGTTACAGGCGCTGTAATCGAGAACCCTGAGCCCTCGGATATCTTTACGGAAATAATGAACTACGACGCCTCCGAGGACTGCCTGCTTGCAGGAAAAGCCTTGGAACAGGGACAGTCTGAACTTATAGAAAAGATTGCCAGGAAATGGGGCATTTCCATAGACAGGGCTCTGAAAAGTATAGAACTTCGGACAAGAATAAAGGAAAAAATTGCAATCGAGGGACTGAAGAAACCTTTCCTCCTGGAAGCCGGAGCCGTCAGCCAGGCAAATAACATGTTCTGGCTGCTTGCAGACTCTATGACAGAAAGCAGGCTATACGAGAATAAGAGCTCAACTAATTCTGTGAATAATTCCGCAAGCAATTCTGCAAATAACTCTGTAAATGATCCGGAAACTGGCTGCAGGGATGATCCGGAAATCCTTTACAGGCAATGGGAAGCCTGGTTTGAGAAATTTGCCGGAAGGGATTCGGGTACAGGAAAATAAGTATCTGAGGGAGAGATATGGCTGAAGAGAGCAACTGGTATGTGCGAGGCTGCAAAACCACAGTAAAGCAATGGATCTGGGCGATTCCCGATCCCGTTGCCTTCCGCAGACAATGTGAAAGAAGCGTAAGTCAGGAGTACAGGGATGCCCTCCGGTTTACAGGTTTTGACCTTGAAGCCTTTGAAACCGTGCTCTTTTCCTATGTGGGGACTTTTGCAACTTTAATCCTGCTCGCCGGAATGGACCTTTTCCTGCTCCTGTCAAGAAGTTTCGATGCCGGGACACTTTATATAATGGGAGCCCTGACCTTTGTTATTCCCCTGATCGCGCTCTGTTACCTGAGCGAATATGTGAAAATAAGGGCAGGGTTTATGAAAATCTCTTCGCTGGGAGATATCCCTGAGATCCTGAGTTATATAGTTATGTCAATGAAACTTGTTCCTAACCTGGAACACGCCGTCCTTTTTGCAGCCCGGAACTCCGAGAGACCGCTTGCAAAGGACCTGAGAAAATTGGCCTGGGACCTGAACCTCAGGATCTACAACAGCATGGATGATGCGCTTCTTTCTTTTGCCGACCTGTGGGGAAGGAATAGCGAATATTTCAAACGCTCCCTCCATCTCATTAAAAGCTCAACAGCCGAGCCTGACGAAGCACAGAGGGTTATAACCCTGAACCGCGCCCTGGACATAAGCCTTGAAGGCACGGAAAGTCTTATGGACATTTTTGCAGCAAAACTCAAGACCCCGAGTTATATTCTTTACTCGATTTTCATTCTGATCCCGCTTGCCCTGGTGGCTCTCCTGCCTGCGGTTACAGTAGTTGGGATGAAACCTGAAATAATAGACCTTATCTTCCTCTATGACCTGATTTTCCCGGCGCTTGCAGCTCTCTACTCCGAATATATTCTCATGCAGAGGCCTGTTGCTTTCATTCCGAGGCAAATTCCGGATTCGCATCCCGACCTTGCAGATATCATCCAGAAGAAACGCTCTGCTTTAATGCTTTCAATTCTGGTACTTTTCCTTATAGCACCTTTCGGATATCTCCTGCTGAAATTCGGAAATCCGGGAGGAGTAGTGGCAACCGCGCCCCTTGAAGGATATTTTTCACCCACCCTTCCGCTCCTTCTGGGCGGAACGGCATCCGTTTCGGTTTACCTGTACTTTTCAGCTGTCCCTTACAAGAAAATAAGAGACCGGATAAAAACGATGGAGCAGGAATTCGCAGATTCCCTTTTTGTGCTCGGGCGGAGGATTTCAGAAGGAAAAGCCCCCGAAGAAGCTTTTGCCCACACTGCGCGGGCTATGGAAGGCTCAAAAATCGGAGAGGCTTTCGGGGAAATCTCAATGAACCTGCTAAGTATGAGGACAAATCTTAAAGCTGCTATTTTTGATGAAGATTTCGGAGCCTTCAGGCACATATATTCGGAAAGAATCCGAAACACAATGCTCCTTTTTACGGAAAGCGTCCACAAAAACCATGAAGCTGCAGGCGCCTCGATAATAAAGCTTGCAGACCATTTAAAAGAGCTTGGTGAAGTTGAAGAACGAATCCGGCGCTCACTTTACGACGTTACCTCAACCATGCGCTCAACGGCTGTAATTTTTGCGCCTCTTATTGCAGGGATTACCCTTGCCCTTTCCGAGGTTATTACGAAGATCCTGAATCAGGTAGCTGAAAGGGTAAACCGGATTCCTGCCGATATGTCCGGAATGCCAGTCGAAATCGGGCAGGCGGCTTTTTCCCAGTCCATTTCTCCTGACCATTTCCTGCTTGCAATAGGGGTTTACATCGTCCTTATCAGTGCTATCCTTACCCGTTTTGCAGGTTCGGTGGAATATGGAGGCGATCGAGCTCAGTTGAAGTACGACCTTGCCTGCATGCTTCCGATTTCAATTACAATATTTGCAGCCTCTACCGCAACCTCCAGGATTATTTTCCGCGGGCTGGTGTGAATTCAGCAAAAAGAGAAATAAAATAAGGAAAATGAGAGGTTAACCCTTTCATCTGCTGGTTTTCAATATCGGACTTTGAATTTTGCCTTTTCATTTTCCATTTTTATTTTCCATTTTATTTTCCATTTTACTCTCTTTTATACAGGAATACTCCAAGCAGACCAACGATGCCGAAAACTACTTCAAAGCCCGGAGTACTTGAAATCTCTTTCTCTTCGGTTTCCAGTTCTTTATTCATTGTAGAGATTTTAGTATTCATTTCATTGTCTGTCTCGAACTGATTTTCTTTTATAGTTTCGCCAGAGGCGCTCTTTACCATGCCTGTTATTGCAAAAGAGGAGAATTCCGGGGTTTTTGCTGTGAAATAGAGGAATCTGTCATCTTCTCCTGACGGTTCTACTGCCAGTTGCTTCCACTTTTTCTCTCTGTATCCGTTAAGGGTGATAGAAGCCGGATCGATCTTTTTATCTCCTATCCAGGCTTTTTCGACCTTGAAACAAACAGACTGGTTTTCTATGTTCTTTGAGGTTGCAACTCCTCCGCTCCCAATCCAGGTATTAAAGGATTTGTAAACCTCTCCGGAGGGTAATCCGGAAACCAGGGCGGATTTTTCTTTGAGCTGTTCGGCAATGGTTGTAGTCTTGCCCAGAGTCTTCTTTGCATCAAAGCTCACATACATAACGCAGGTTGCATTCTTTCCGAAATCAAACTTTACAGGTTTTCCACCTGCAACGTAAGCCTGGGAAAGTTCCTTTACCTCAACATTTTTTGCAGGCTCCGGAGAACCCCCTCCACCCCCGCTTCCACTTTTCTTGTTGCGTCCACCACTGCTTGAACTGCTGTCGCTGTTTGAACTGCTGTCGCTGTTTGAACTGCTATCGCTGCTCGAATTGCTCTCCAGTACGTCTATTGTAGCAATCTTTAAGGATGACCCCCTGGGATTATATATTGTCAGATTAGCGTAATATTTTCCCGGTTCAGTATATACATGAATGGGGTTCAGGTCACTGGAGTCAGTCACTCCGTCGTTATTGAAATCCCACACCCTTGAATCTGCATTCAGGGAAGCATCACTGAACTGTACCGCCAGAGGAGCATACCCCCTGGTAACATTGCTTTTGAAATTTGCAATCGGAATCCCGGGACCCACAATAACCGAATCCGTAACCGTGATATAACCCTGCCTGATCACAGAGCTATTGCCAGCCTCACTGGTCACTGTTAGGGTAACATTGTATATGCCGGGCTTCGTATAGGTGTGTGTGGCATTCATGGCATGTTTCGAGTTAATCCCGTTCCCAAAATCCCAGAGCCAGGAATTTGATATGCCGTCAATGCCACTGGCAGTAAATAACACAACTAAAGGTGCAGTTCCGGAAGTTACGTTTGCAGAAAAGTTTGCTGCCGGGATTTCGAATTCTGCTGTAAGGTCGCATAAATAAATGTCTGTATCGCCGGTAACTGGACCGAAGATGGTGTCGAAGCCCCAAACAACTATGTTATCATACACCTCTGGTGTTGTGTGAGTTCCTTTTGGATAATTATATAAAAGCGTGCTTTGCCCTGTAGAAATATTATATACATACACACCCGCATAACCGAACTGGTCATCAGCGGATTTAGAATATACAATTTTATCGCCATGTATACTGGGGTGAGTGCCAGTATCGGCTCCAGCATCAGCATAATCAGGTAAGTATAAAGTATTACCTGTATGGTCACTGGTAACATCTATAGTCTTTTTAGTAACGAGATCATACATCTGGATAAATCCAGCTCTGTTATAGAAGTCTGACCATATCACTTTATTACCGTAAATATGCGGATTAAATACCTGATCGGCATGATGTATTTTTATGGTTTCTTTAGTATTAATATCATAAACAGCAATGTTTCGCCCGTCGTCATCGTCGTAACCATAGGTTATCATGTTCTCGTATATGTCAGGACTATTACCTTCCGCAATTTTAGTCTGTGTTGAAGTGGATATATCGCGCATGTACACGTTATAATTGTAGCTCGTTTCGTTGTATTCCGCACTCCACACGATTTTGTTGCCATAAATGGCAGGTCTGCTGGACTGGTCTACATTCTGTTCAATGTAAGTTTTTGCAGCTGTTGAGATGTCATAGACAGCAAGCCCTGGTGTTCCACTGCTCTCATCACGCCAGACTAACTTATCCTCATAAATAGCTGGATAGGACGCTGCAGAAGAATTAACTGTAGCGTCTGTTCCGGTGGTCAGATTATGAACGCGAATAATACCATTGTCTGTCCATACTACTTTATCACCATAAACAGCAGGATCAGTCCCATTACCGATTTTAGTAACCTGTACCGCTGACGCTGCGGTTGAGATTAAAATTGAAAACAGAAAAAGGAAAACTGTTAAGGTCAAAGCTACGGAATATAATTTCCCCTTATCTTTCACTTACTTACCCCCAGATAATTGATATTTTCCAAAAGTAAGATACAGTTCATATAATCTGTGCGATTTTATATAATCTGTATGATTTTATATAATCTGTATGATTTTATGTAATTCGTATATTTTCAAACTCCGAGATATTAATATAAATTGAATAAATAATATAATATTCGTGTGAGTTTATAATAATTTTTGAATTAATTGGAAAATATCAAACAAGTAATAATAAGCACATCTTATATTATTCTACATGTAAAATATCTTCTAATCTTTGCTACTTATTAGCTTTTATTTAAACTGTGACTGTTAAATAAAATCAGGGCATTTACTGGCCTTCTGCTGGAGGTATGAGATATTATTAACAAAGATCAAAAGCCAGGAAATAACTAAAAAATAAAAAAATAAATTTATCATTTTTAAGGCGTGACAGTAATATAATTCGACTTGCCCGCCGAAATACTATCTGTTTTATTTGTCACTGTTAGCATGATATTATACGTGCCTGGCTTCGTAAATGTATGCGTGGCATTCATAGCATGCTTTGAGCTGGTTCCATCACCGAAATCCCAGAGCCAGGAAATCGGAGTTTCGCCAGTGCTGGTATCAGTGAACAGAACCTTTAAAGGCGCTGTACCAGCTGTTACATTAGCAGAGAAATCCATAGACCGGGATTCAGGAACTGTGACAGTGATATAGTTGTATTTTGTAATAATAGATTTACCGCCGCGGTTGTCCAGGTATAAAGTTACAGTATATTTTCCCGGCTTTTCATATACGTGTGTTGCATACGGACTTGCAGATTCGTTATTGTCCACTCCATAACTTACTAAAGTACCATCACCAAAATCCCAATCGCGCCATATAGGGTAGTTTGGAAGCTCAGCATCCTTATCATCGAGGAAAGTTACTGTTAGCGGTGCACTGCCATTCGTTATATCGGCTGAAAAGTATGCAGGACCTGCGGATTCATCACCGATTCCGGCTAACACATAACCATATTTGCTTGTTGTATTGCTACCGGCAGAATTAGCTACGGTTAAAGTAACAGTGTATCCACCCATAGCACTGTATATATGTGCTGGATTCTGAACTGTTGAAGTACCACCATCCCCAAAATCCCAAAGCCATGACGCAGGTGAACCCGTGCTATTGTCAAAAAACGACAGAGTTTTGTTTGTTGGAATTCCATGAACATTCGCCTGATTCACCTGCGGAGAAAAGAAATCTGCAACTGGTGCCTGCGGAGGGGTGACAGCAATACAGTTTATTTTTTTTACCATACTGCTGCCTGCATCATTTGCTACTGTTAAACTGACATTATATATCCCTACCTTTGTGAACGTATGTGTAGCTGTGTGAGAGTGCTTTGAATTAATGCCATCTCCGAAATCCCAGTACCAGGACGATGGCGCTCCACCATTGCTGGTATCCGTGAATAGTACCGTTAGTGGTACATTTCCAGAACCGGATGTTACATTGATAGTAAAAGAAGCGAAGGGCACTATGGGCTTATCCGAAAGATCGTACATATAAATCTCGCGATAGTAGTTATTCAGATCAGTATTGCGGGAATCCTGCCAGACGATTCTATCGCCATAAATTGCAGGGTTTAATTGATCGGATTTATCTGCGGTGATCCGGACTTCCTGGCCAGTGGAGAGATCATACATATAGATATCGCAGTTCCCATTACGGTAGTCCTGCCAGACTATCCTGTCCCCGTAGATATCAGGACTGGCTTTGAGTGATTCATTGTAACTGATTTGAGTCTCAATCGAAGCAGAAACATTATACAGGTACAGGTTGTTGCCTTTCAGATATACTATCCTGTCACCATAGATATCAGGACAGTAGGCGGATTCGGTGGGGGTAATTTGAGTTACGGCAGACGTGGACAGGTTATACATGAAAATATACGAGCTCCCATTACTTACATTGGTCCATACCATGCTGTCACCGTAGATTGAAGGGTTCCCCTGGGATGAGTTACTGGTATTAATCCGAGTTTCACTGGCAGTCGAGAGATCGTAAACGTATATATCTCCCCAGTCTCCATGCCAGGTCTGCCAGATTATTTTGTCCTCATAAGTAGTAAGGTCTTGCTTCCATCCTTCATTTGTTGAATCGGAAGCTCCAGTACGAGTCTCGGTACCGGTGGAAACATTGTACGTATAGACTTCATCGCTTCCATTACGCCCATCTATCCACACAATTCTGTCACTATAGATTGCGGGCCATGAACACGAATGATTTCCGGTGATTTGTGTCTCTTTACCTGTAGACAGTTCCCGCATGTGAATATTGCCATTAAAGTTTCCATCCAGCCATATAACTTTATTATCATAAATTGCAGGATTAAAACCCCATTCGCCATCGGATGTGATCCGGACTTCCTGTCCGGCTGACGCTATAGTCGGAATCAAAGTCAAAAACGCAAAAGCTAACGAAATCAAAAAAAGTTTAACTTTCATTTATTTCCCCCAATATCCCCGGATAAAATAAATATTTTCGAGTTTTATTATAGATAATAAGAGCTATATTAATTTCAATATATTTGATTAATTTGTTTTATTGAAAAATAAACCAGCCCTGAGCTGTTATCCGAACTCATTTAGAATATATCCGGATTTTGGAGCAGTATGCCTGGAACCTGTATTACCGTCAGTATATATATTAAGAAGGTGAGTAAAAAGAAATTAAGGGCATACAGGTTAGTTATGACCAATTTTACGAGCTCCTGAATCCTGGTTTGAGGAGAAAATCGAAAAATTTCTATGTTAAGTTTCTCAATAACTATTTTCGTCCTGAAAATTAACCTTAATGGGTAATGAAACATGAATAATAGCCAGACTCCGGAACAGAAAGCCAGAAATTGTATTGATAGCAAATTGAATAATTCGGGCTGGATAGTTCAGGAGAAGAGCAAAATAGACTGGACTGCTTCCAGAGGCATTGCTGTTAGAGAGTATTTTACTGACGTGGGACCGGCTGATTATGTATTGTTCGTTGATAAGAATCCGGTCGGGGTTATTGAAGCAAAGAGGGATGAAGAAGGTCACCGGTTAACCGTTGTCGAGGAACAGTCATCCGGATATGCTACAAGCAAGCTAAAGTACCTGAACAATGACCCGCTTCCTTTTGTGTATGAGAGCACAGGAAAACTCACACGGTTTACGGATATGCGTGATCCGAAACCAAGATCAAGGCCTGTTTTTTCCTTTCACAGACCTGAAACGTTTGAGGAATATCTTAAAAAGAAGCCTTTGAGGGAAAGGTTACTGGATATACCTGAGTTGAGAACAGACCGACTACGGGATTGTCAGATCAGAGCGATTTCGAATCTTGAAAGCTCTTTTAAGGACAACCGCTCAAGGGCTCTGATCCAGATGGCAACAGGCTCCGGAAAAACCTACACTGCCATAACCTTCATCTACAGGTTACTAAAATTTGCGGATGCCAGAAAGATCCTGTTTCTGGTCGATACTAAAAACCTTGGCGAGCAGGCAGAACAGGAATTCATGGCTTACGTGCCCAATGACGATAACCGTAAGTTTACCGAACTTTACAATGTGCAGCGCCTGCGCTCCAGTTATATCTCATCGGACAGCCAGGTCTGTATTTCAACAATCCAGCGTCTGTATTCTATTTTGAAGGGTGAAGAGCTGGATGAAAAACTGGAAGAAACCAATCCTGCTGAGAGAGGCTGGCAGCCAAAGGAGCCTCTTCCTGTTGTTTATAATGAGAAAGTTCCTATTGAAGAGTTTGATTTTGTGGTTATAGACGAATGCCACCGTTCCATATACAATTTATGGCAGCAGGTTCTGGATTACTTTGATGCCTTTTTAATAGGCCTGACCGCCACGCCGGATAAACGCACATTCGGCTTTTTCAATGAGAATGTGGTGAGCGAGTACAGCCATGAAGAAGCTGTTGCAGACGGCGTGAATGTTGGCTATGACGTATACACAATCGAGACTGAGATTAGCAAAAGCGGGGCAAAGATACCTGCTAAGGAGTTTGTAGACAGACGGGAGAAACTTACCCGCAGAAAACGCTGGGAACAACTGGATGAAGACTTAACCTATACGGCTAAAAAGCTGGACGAGGAAGTGGTCAATCCCAGCCAGATACGGCGTGTGATACGGACATTCAATGAAAAGCTACCTGAGATTTTCCCTGGCAGAAAAGAAGTCCCTAAGACCCTGATTTTTGCTAAAAATGACAGCCATGCCGATGATATTATCAATATTGTGCGGGAAGAGTTTGGAGAAGGCAATGCCTTTTGCAAAAAAGTAACCTACAAAGCCGAGGAAGACCCCAAATCGATTTTGTCAGCTTTTCGAAATGAATACGATCCCAGAATAGCAGTTACAGTGGATATGATCGCCACGGGCACAGATGTTAAGCCGCTGGAATGCCTGCTGTTCATGAGGGATGTTAAAAGCCTGAATTATTTTGAGCAAATGAAAGGCAGGGGTACACGAACCCTGGGCTTCGATGACCTGCACAAAGTGACACCTTCGGCTATTTCAGCCAAAACTCATTTTGTAATTGTGGATGCTATCGGTGTTACAAAGACCATGAAAACCGACAGCCGGCCTCTGGAACGCAAACGGAGCACTCCGCTGAAAGACCTGCTGGCAGCAGTTACCATTGGAGCTAAGGATGAAGACCTTTACGTTTCACTGGCTTCCCGGCTTGCAAGGCTGGATAGGCAGATAAGTGAAGACGAAAGGGCTACTTTTGCTGAAAAAGCGAATGGGAAAACTATCAGTCAAACTGTAAAGGATCTGCTCAATGCACATAATCCTGATATGATTGATCTCAAGGCTGATGAGATTAAACAACGCCAACCGGAAATTTCAGAAACCGATGCAAGGAAAAAGGCACAGGAGACTCTCATTGATATTGCAAGGTCCACTTTCTCCGGCGAGCTGAACAATTATATCGAAAACGTCCGCAAAGTCCATGAACAAATAATTGATACCGTGAACCTTGATACCCTTAACAGAGCCGAATGGGACAAAGATGCAGTTGTACGGGCGGATGAGCTGGTCAACGGCTTTAAAGCATATCTGGAAGCTAATAAAGACGAGATCACAGCCCTTAAAATATTCTACAACCAGCCCTACCGGCGCAGGGAAGTTACCTTTACGATGATAAAAGAAGTGCTGGACAAACTGAAGCTGGAAAAGCCCCATTTTGCCCCCCTTAGAGTCTGGCAGGCTTACGAGCAGCTTGAAAAGGTGAACGGCAACTCCCCGAGAAACGAACTCACAGCCCTGGTTTCCCTGATCCGCAGGGTAACCGGAATCGATCCTGTACTGACCTCTTTTGACCAGACCATAAACCGGAACTTCCAGGACTGGGTATTTAAGAAGCAAGCCGGAACCCTGAAATTTAATGAAGACCAGATGAACTGGCTCCGTATGATAAGAGATTATGTTGCAACCAGCTTCCATCTGGAAATCGACGACCTTGACTACAACCCCTTTGATACCCCTGGCGGGCGCGGCAGAATGTACCAGCTTTTCGGAGACGAGATGAATACGGTTATCAGTGAATTAAATGAGGCACTGGCGGCGTAAAAATGGAAGAAAAAATTGATTGAATGGAAGTTGGAAAAAAAGTCAGGTGGAAAGTCGGGTGAAAATTTGTAGAAAACTGCGGAGAAAACCCTGGGCAGGCTGGTTTATTAAAATTACATTATAAAAATAAATGGATAATTTCAGCGTCTATATATCCGGAGTTGCCCATATTTTACATGGTGGTAAATATAGATGAAGAAACTCAATCGGAATTGGGGACCATTTTCTGGGAAAATCGGGACAAAGGCAAGCTAAAAAAGGAAGAACTTCAGAGTAAGCTTTTAGAACTCAAAGATGAGTGTTCCAGAGTAGAAGAGGAAATTAAAGAACTGGAAAGCAAGGAGGTATAACCGGATCATTAATAGAAGACTCCTTTCCATCGGTTACTTTTTCTGAGGGAAGTGATTTTTGATTGAGAGGAAACAGGCAGTCAGGATAAGAGACACAGGCAGTACTGAAGCGGTTTATCTTTTTTGAAGTACTAGAATTTATTTCTGCACCTGTGCCCATTAAGTTATTGAGTGAAAATCTCAAAATGAGTACTATTTTGCTATATCTTGGGACATTTTTATTTCGTTTTTACCTGTTATAGACGTATATGATACACATGGTTCAAATTTTGATTATATCTCTGAAAGACATAAGTAGACAATTATTAAATCAACAGACATCTTAAAAGTAGTTCGAAATAGATAACGAAGAGTTCGGAGAAAATACTCCAGCTTTGAACGACATATTAACAAATTAAGAGGCTTTGACTGATTAAGATGAAAACGAGTAAATCCTTTACTGAAGCCGAAATAGCCGAATTGCCCAAGCTGCCGGATAGCTGGAGACGGACTAAACTGGGAGAAATTGCATATATAAATAGTGGAAATACTCCTAAATCTTTAAAAGAAGCTGAAAACAAAGGTCAATTCCCATTTTATAAAGTTTCTGACATGAATTCAGAAGGTAATGAAACATGGATGAAAACTTCAAATTTATATTTAACAAATGATGAAAAAGTACTCTTTAAAGTTAAGGAAGAACAAAAGGGTACAATCATTTTTCCAAAGAGGGGAGGAGCAATCCTTACCAATAAAAAGAGAAGATTAAGCTGTAATGCTTCCTACGACTTGAATATAATGGGAGTAAAAGAAGTCAGCAAGCACATCTTAAATGGTTTTTTATGGTATTGGTTTTCAAAACTAGACCTTCGAAAACTTTATGATGGTTCAAATGTCCCACAAATAAACAATAAGGACATTGAGCCTTTGTTTTTTCCCCTTCCTCCTCTTCCCGAACAACGCGCTATTGTTTCTAAAATCGAGCTACTCTTCAGCGAACTTGATAATGGCATTTCCAATCTCAAACTGGCACAGGAACAGCTCAAAGTTTATCGTCAGGCGGTGCTGAAGAAAGCTTTTGAAGGGGAGTTAACGCAGATTCAAAACTCAATCACTTTTGTTCAATTGGGCAAGATAGTCGAAATTGTTAGCGGTAACACACCTAAGGGATTGGATACAGTTTCTAATTCTGGCACAATCCAGTTTTATAAAGTAAGCGATATGAATCTGGAAGGAAATGAGGTTGAAATGAAGTATTCTAATATAATGCTTACTGAGAATGAGCTGGATAACTTAAATATTAAATTATGGCCAGAAGGAACAGTAATCTTTCCTAAAAGAGGAGGAGCTATTCTAACAAATAAAAAAAGGATTTTGTCAAAACCCTCAGCTTTTGACCTCAATATTATGGGAGTTTTGCCAAACGATAAAGTTGATAGTAAATATTTGTTTTACTGGATTTTAAAACTGGACTTAGCAAAAATCTACGATGGTTCAAATGTTCCTCAGATTAATAAAAAGAATATTGATCCACTTGAGTTTCCGATCTGTTTAATCGAAGAGCAATACGCCATCGTTCAGGAAATCGAAACCCGCCTTTCAGTCTGCGATAAGATAGAGCAGGATATTAAAGAGAATCTGGAAAAAGCCGAAGCGCTAAGGCAGAGTATTCTGAAAAAAGCGTTTGAGGGGAAGTTGCTTAATGAAAGGGAACTGGCAGAGGTTCGAGGGGCAGAAGATTGGGAACCGGCTGAGGTTTTATTAGAAAGGATAAAAGCGGAAAGAGCGAAAAAATAATAATTTTGGTGAATCTAAAACAGAGATGATTTTTATGAGAGAAGATGAGATCAAAAAAGGTATACAGTCAATGTGCGATTTATCTAAAGAGACAGCTAGATATTACAATGATAGAAATGCTCTAATTGATAGACTCAATAGTGTAGATAAAGAGCACTTGGCTATATTAGAATACGAGTTTAAATCAAAAAAAGGTCCTATTAATGATCTACGTAAGGAGATGCTAAAATATCTTCGGCACGGGAATAAACTTGATGAACAAACATTTAAAAAACTTATTAGTAAACATCGTACAGGGAATGAAGAAAAATTTGACTTGTTTTCGGAATTTCTTATGTTTCAGCAATTCCTTGCTCCTTACGAACACAAAGTAATTGATGATTTTGTAAAGCAATTCAGAAATGAGATAATCAACAGATTGCAACTAAAGGGAAAAGTCAAACACAAGTATATCGATTTTCAAGGTAGACCGCACCCAGGGGTCGAAAAATTCTCGTTGTCGATTTATGACACTAAGCAAGATTCAAAGTCTAAACCATTACAACTTCTGGTTGAATTTCAGGATAATATTATTACATACAGTGTTAAACGCCAATTAGAAAAAAATTATACAATAAGGCCAGAAATACAGAATTCTGCCAATTTTAACTTTGAAGCGCTAATTTCTTTTTTTGAACAAAATAAAGGATTGATTTTGACAGAAGAGCTTTAAAAAGACTGTTAGATGTTTGAAACGCAGAGGATTGGGAGCCGGCTGAGGTTTTGCTGGAGGAAATAAAGGCTGTAAAGGAAGGAAAGGTTAAAAAGGGAAAGCAGCCAACCGAAAAGCTGAAAAGCGTTATTCTGGACGACAGAGAACTTACTCAACAATATACCCTTGAAGCTTTTGAACAAGATACCGCGCAGGTCACCGCGCAAGTTACCGCGCAAGTTACCGCGCAGGTCACCGAGCAAGCCACCGAGCAAGTTACCGAGCAAGTTGATAAATAAACGTTAATAATCAAGTTTTAATCAAATATTATTCCAACCCGGGGATTCAAAAACATGTCTGAGAATACCTCATCCATCGTTTCCAAAGTCTGGAGCTTCTGCAACGTCCTGAGGGACGGGGGAGTGAGCTATGGAGATTATCTGGAACAGTTGACTTATCTCATATTCCTGAAAATGGCTGAAGAATACAGGAAACCGCCGTATAACAGGAATATCGGCATCCCGGAGGAATATTCCTGGGATAATTTGAAACAGCAGCGTGGGGCTGAACTCGATACTCATTATAAGGAACTGCTGGAAGAGCTGGGAAAAAAGCCGGGGATGCTCGGGCAGATTTTCCTTAAAGCCCAGAACAAGGTCAGCGATCCTGCCATGCTGTATAAGATTATTGACATGATTGACAAGGAAAGCTGGGTCATGATGGGCGTGGATACGAAAGGGGAAATCTACGAAGGGCTCCTGCAGAAGAATGCCGAGGATACGAAAAGCGGAGCCGGGCAGTATTTCACCCCCAGGCCGCTCATCCGGGTCATGGTTCAGTGCCTCCAGCCTGAGCCTTTGAAAACAATCGGCGATCCCTGCTGCGGTACAGGCGGGTTCTTTCTGGCAGCTTATGATTTCCTTACCTCGCATTACCGGCTGGACAGGGAACAGAGCCGCTTCCTGAAAAATAAAACCTTCGGAGGGAATGAAATCGTTGCAGGAACCCGGCGGCTTGCTTTGATGAACATGTTCCTGCACAATATCGGGGAAATCGACGGGGAGCCCATGATCTCAAATTCCGATGCTCTCATTGCCGATCCGGGTTATCGTTACGATTACATCCTGACCAACCCGCCCTTTGGAAAAAAGAGCAGCATGACCTTCACCAACGAAGAAGGCGAGCAGGAAAAAGAGGATCTCACTTACAACCGCCAGGACTTCTGGACAACCACTAGCAACAAGCAGCTAAACTTTTTGCAGCACATCCATACCATTCTCAAAACCGGCGGGCAGGCAGCAGTGGTACTGCCGGACAATGTACTGTTTGAAGGCGGAGCAGGAGAGACCATCCGCAAAAAGCTGCTCGAAACCACAGACCTGCACACAATCCTCCGGTTACCGACAGGGATTTTCTATGCGAATGGCGTAAAGGCAAACGTGCTTTTCTTTGAAGCCAGACCGGCAGCCAAAGAACCCTGTACAAAAGAAGTGTGGATCTACGATTACCGCACAAATGTGCATCATACGTTGAAGAAAAACCCGATGAAATACTCCGACCTGGAAGACTTCATCAAATGCTACAACCCCGAAAACCGCCATAACCGGAAAGAGACCTGGAGTGAAGAATCTCCCGAGGGCAGGTTCCGGAAATTCAGCTATGACGAAATTGTGGCAAGGGATAAAACGAATCTGGACATTTTCTGGCTCAAGGACAAAAGCCTGGCTGACCTTGACAATCTACCGGACCCTGATATTCTCGCAAACGAAATTATTGAGAATATGGAAGCCTCCCTGGCAAGTTTCAAGGAGATTATGGCTACGATCAATGGAGAAAGTGAAGAGAATTAAAAAGAAATCCGAATATGTCTAAAGGTCAATCCACATATGTCTAAAGGTCAATCCACATATGTCTAAAGGTCAATCCACATATGTCTAAAGGTCGATCCAGATATGTCTAAAGGTTAATCCACATATGTCTAAAGGTTAATCCAGATAGATCTGAAAATTAAAGAATACTCAAATATTCTTTTTATCCCCGCCGAATCCAGAAATTCAGATGTTTTTCAGAAAAATTGTGTGGTGGATGTCCACCACTCACCTCATTGTGAGATTTCCAGGTTGTTCTGAAAAGTTGTATAAGTAGATATCATTGCTGTCTTCACTATCAACATAGTTCCTGTCCATTCCCCATACAATAGTGTTATTGTACACTTCTGGTGTTGTATAGACGTCTTCAGGATAGCCATATACCAGTGTGTTTTGCCCCGTAGTTATGTTATATACATATACTCCAGGTGTGCCTTCATAATCATCAACACATTTATTGTATACAATTTTATCATTTTGTATGGCAATGTGTGTCCCTGTACTGGCGCCGTATTCATTTCCATCCGGATCAGTGTCAAGTTGACGTGTAACGTCTATGGTTTCATTTGTTGATGCATCGTACATCGCAATATATCCCTGCTGATTGTACAGGTCAGCCCAGATGACTTTAGTACCCCATATGCGAGGTATGTTTGGATCTCCATATGAACTGACAGTTGCTTTTTCCTGAGTATTGATATCATACATCCTGATAGTAATGTCTGCTTGCGGATCCTCTGAATATGAGTAATACACCACTTTTGTATCATATATGTCGGGATTACTACCGTTTCCGATTTCAGCTTGTGTGGATGTAGATATGTTCATCAGGTACACGCTATCGTTTGCACTCCAGACGATTCTGTCGCCGTGAATAGCAGGTTTGCTATACTGGTCTACATTCTGCGTAATGTAACTTTTTGTGGCTGTTGGAATATCGTACACAACAAGCCTTGGTGTCCCGCTGCTTTCATCATGCCAAACTAATTTGTTGTCGTAAATATCCGGACTGGATGATCCGGCAGAGCTAACCTTAGTGTCTGTCCCGTCGGTCAGGTTGTATAGATGAATGACAACTCCATTTGTCCACACTACCTTGTTATCATAAACAGCAGGATCGTATCCTGTGCCAACTTTCATAACCTGAGCCGCTGAAGCTGCGGCTGAGATTAAAATTAAAAAAATGAAAACCAGGAATGCTGAAGCTAAAGCTGTTGAACATAGCTTCCCCTTATTTATCATTTATCTACCCCCAAGTAGTTTTATTTTCCAAAATTAACGTACAGTTTATAATTCGGATATTTTCAGATCCTTGATCATATCTGAATCATATTAATAAAGTCAAAGCAATCCAAACCTGTATTTGCTCAGCGAATTATTTGTTAAATTAGACAAAGACTAAGCAGATATATAATTTTCCAAATAAAATATATCTAACCTTTGGGTGAAAAGAGGAAAAATGTAATTTTTGAGAAAGCCTTCTGGTCTTTTCCAGCTTTTTCTGAGCCCATTTACTTGAAAAAATGTATAACTGGTAATCTCAAGGCTGAATTGCAAAAATGAACTGGTAGATAAGCCCAGAATATAAAGGGCAGCTTCCGGCTCACGGATATCTCTCTGCTGCGATCTTTCTTACCGATCTTGCAGGGACCTGATAGCCATACCTTTCAGCTACGTATTTGGGAAGAGTGCGGCAGCTCCGCATCTGGAAAAAATACAGTCAATTAAAGAATAATTGCCGGAAATTAAAACGCCGGGGCAGATAATTGCATCATTATAAACCTGCCCTCAGGTATTTTGCTTTTGAAGATACTGTAATTAAACAATCTCTGCGATCTTCCTTGCTGATGCTTTAAGTGCTTCTCTTGCCCCTGCCTCGGTAAGCCCGGCTCCCATTGCGATTTTCAGGGCAGTTTCATCCGTAATAAGGTTTTCAGGGGCATGGGTATCAGTATTCACCAGAAGGGTTGCACCGGTTTGAAGAGCAAGCCTGGCTACATGGCCGTTTGTCCGGTTGTGCCCGTTTCTTGCTGTAATTTCAAGACAAACGCCGTTTTCTTCCGCAGTTTCGACATCTTCCTCGGAGATTAAGCCAGGGTGGGCGAGAATATCCACGTATTCACATGCGGCTGCCGCTGCATTTGTTCCGGGGGCAACCGGCTCGGCGATAGTTTCCCCATGCACGACCACGATTTCTGCACCCAGTTCTTTTGCTTTCTCTGCAAGGGGAGCGATCTTCCGGGGGGGCACATGCGTCAGCTCAACACCGGACAAAACGCGGATATCCCACTCGCTTTCGAGGTATTTTGCTTTCTTTGCAGCTTCTATAAGCTGTTCGAGATTGGTATAATCGGCGTGGTCGGTAAGTGCAATAGCCTCATAGCCGTGAATGACCGCCCGCCTGACAAGCTCGCTGGGGATCAGTTCCCCGTCACTGAAAATCGTGTGAGTATGAAGATCAATCAACCGGATCACCGTGTTTGGAAGACATCTTAACCTTTACTGTGTTTACTTTTCTGCATTTCAGTTTTTAATTACAATATTATATTTAATTATAGTATTGTATGTTACTGTATTCTGTATGTGACTGTATTCTGTATGTTACTGTATTATTCTGTATGTTACTGTATGCAGTATGTTACTGTATTCTGTATGTTACTGTATTCTGTATGTTACTGTATGCAGTATGTTACTGTATGCAGTATGTTACTGTATGCAGTATGTTACATCTTACTGTATTCGGCACAGCACTATAATTGACTGGACTTTTAAGAAGTTATTCAGATTTCTCAGTTTTCCCGAGCCTTTCTGCGACCTCGGCAAAAGCAAAGTTCGGCTTGACGTCCGTGATTTTAATCCGGACTTTTTCTCCCATCTCAACTTCCTTTACGAAGACAACGAACCCTTCGATGAGCACGGCGCCGTCCCCGCTTGAGCCCAGCTTCTCGATATCCACAACGAATTCGTTGCCTTTACGGAGCGGGGCTGTAAGGAACTTCTTTCCGATAACATAGATTTCCGCGCTCTGTGACCGTGAAGCTTGAGGAGAATAGGCTGTAGTCCGGACAAAGTTGTCCCTGACCGTCTGCATGTAGTCGCCAAACATATCTCCCTGGAAGACCTTGACAACAAAGTTCCCTTTGGGCTTGAGAATTTTTTTCGCACATTCCAGGGCTGAGGTTGCAAGCTCGATTGACCTTGCATGGTCGTAAGACCAGTTTCCTGACAGATTAGGGGCTGCGTCACAGATTACCACATCGGCTCCTTTTGCCCCTACGATCTGAATAATCTTTTTAATTGTGGATTCGGCGTTTATATCGCCCTGAATGGTCTCGACTCCCTCGATTGGGTCAATTCTCTGCAAATCCACGCCAAGGACCTTTCCCCCGGACAGTTCCTTTGCAACCTGGAGCCATCCGCCCGGAGCTGCTCCCAGATCGACAACCGAATCTCCCCGGTTGATAATTTTATATTTTTCATTAATCTGTTTAAGCTTGAAGGAAGCCCTGGATCGGTAGCCTTCCTCTTTTGCCTGACGATAATAGTAGTCTCTTCTGTCTCTTGCCATTGTTACTTTTCCTGCACTGAAAGCTGATATAGATTGCGCAAAAATGTTTTTATTATGAACTCATGGATCTATTGTCAATTATCTCCGGATCTATTGTCAATGATTTCCGGATCTGTTGTCAATATTTGCTATTCTTCTTTTACCAATACTGAATCTTATACTTCAATATGAGCATTTGTATGCTTGCCTTCGTCTGTACTGAATAAAATTACGGAAGATATCAGTATGATCACGGCTATCCATACTGCTTTAACTCCAATAAACGAAGTAAGCAATCCTCCCAGAATAGCTCCTGCTAAAAACGAAAGGTTAATCATGGAAAACCGGACTGCTTGAAAAGCCGATTTATAGTCTTTTCTTGTGACAGCAATATAAGCTTCCTGGGTAGCCGATCGTAGATTTCCGGTGATCGCAATTGTGTTATACGGAGAACCGACAAGTTTGCGAAATACAGAAAACTGGATAGCTGCTACAAATGAGATTGCAACAGTTACCATCATATCAGGACCTGTATAAGGTATAAAACCTACGATAAAAAGGACTGCAATTTCAAGAATTAAAACTGCTCTTTCGGTATCCGGTATTAACAGGTTCATCGAAGGTTTTTTAATTATCTCGGCAACTACTACTCCGACGACAAATGCCAGAACAGGTACTGCGTAAAGTACTGCCTTTTCCCATTCTCCTGCTGCAGCTTCTATACCCATGAGCACGACATTTCCTGTCTGGGCATTGGCAAAAACCCCGCCTCTTCCTACGAATGTATAAGCATCAAGAAATCCCCCTACTATTGCAAGGAGTATTCCAAGCTCCACAGATTCGGAGGTCAATTTTTTGAAATTTATTTTATTGTCGTTTTTCATCATTTGCATTTTATCATTCAAAACTCTAGAATCGTATTTAATTGTAACAAGCCTGCCTCCTTATTATATTTAAGCTTTTTTATAAAATATAGAGGACTTACGCACCTGGTGTAAAAAATCATACATAACAGACGTTGTAGTCAAACCCCATTTTTGGATAATTGGAAAATTAATATACTTATTTCTCAGTTCAACTGCTTAAGTCCGATTATATTATTTTCGGGCTTTATAGAAAACCTATATAAGCCAGTTTCAAAAAGCTAAAAGTAAATCAGTAGAAATATATCCGGTTCAGTTAAAATTAGTCTTCGCTTCATTAATCATATCAATACAAAATCTTTTAGTTTCTACTGCTATCCAAGGCTAAAGAGTTCTGGGTTCAATATCAAATCATTTTTAACGTTAATTATTTTATTAAAAACCGATAGCCAGGGAACATCATCTCTAATTGTTGGAGCTTTCATGTGTAAATTATGGATATGGCATCCTTTTATAGATTCGTCAGGTATCATTTCAATGTTATTGATAAAATGACTATTTACATTATTAGAATAATCTTTGGATACCGGTGTGCACATAGTCCTAAAGTCTACAACAAAGCCTATATACTTCTGATATGAAGGATAATTTGTAATTAAATACTCCCAGAATTCTTTCATCTGTATACCTTTAGAGATCACATGTCCGGTTCTGTTTTCAATGAGAATAGTTGGCTTTACTTCGAATTCGTCTTTAAAATTATTAAACAATTTAATAGCAGATTCAGCAATATATTGGTTCGTATTAGGCTTTTTTCCTGGATGGATTTCTATCACGGAAGGAGGTAATCCAATATACTTGGCAATATCTATATTCATCTCTATAAACCGATTTACCCATGGTTCACTGTACCATTTTAAATAGCATTTAGGGGCTAAAGCAGGTTCCGTGTGAAAAATGTATCTAATGTCTCTTGGACGTTCATCATCTTTCAAATACAATTTACTTATAGCTTCTTTAGTTAGAAATTCACCAGCACTTAATCCTAAAAATTCAGTCTCGGTTTTTCTGACAAAATGAGCAGGTAACTCTACAAAATTAAATTTATATCGTTTTGCTTTTTCCCATCGATTAAGCAATCCTCCTCTACAATTTTTAGAGTTGACTCCACCGACATTAGGAAATACAAACCATGTTTCACTCATACATATCTAAGTAATTCTTACTGTTTGACAGCTTATTATACTTTTGCTACCTTTATGGTTCTTGGATTCTTATTTCTAAACAATAGGCAGTCTCCCGAATTTGCTGTAAATTCGCGGTTATAAAGTTGAAAGTTCTTCTCTGACGCTTTTTCGGAACTTCGAGTAAAGATTCTCATGCTTTACAGCAAATACCGTCTTGAGCTTAAAACCGCCCTGAGAATTTCTTCACCGTCTGTCTTTTCAACCCTGATATCGGACGGCTTTTCAATTATTTCAAGGTTAAGGGGCAGACGTTTCCGGATTTCCCCAATTAGCTGAAAATCCCCGCTCAGAATGACAAAGTCAATTGACCTGTTTTCTTCAAGAACCCTATCCAGAGCCTCAATAACTTTGTCCATGTGATGCGCGATATCCTCTTCCCTCAGGCGCTCGAAGCGCCGCTGGCTAAAGCCTCCTTTGCTGTGTTTCTCCTTTACGCTGCTGCGGATAAGCTCCTCGGTATCGAAGACCCGCGCATCGGGAGTAAAGCCAATGAAAGATTCGCCTGCATGCAGGACACAGACAAGCATTCGGTAGTCCTTACTCAAAATTTCTTCAAGCAAAGCAACCTCAAAACTATTCCCGAGCTGCCAGGCTGGAGAAGTTATGGGAACAGGAAGAGCTATAGCTTCGCAGACTATGCGGTGAAGGTCATAGAACAGTACAGCGCCTGTTTCGGAATCAAGCCTGTCAAGAAGCGTACGGGTTTCTTCTTCTACGCGCTCAAGAAGCTTTTCACTCAGTACATCTGAGAGACGGGTATCCGGGGGCAGATAAACGGTCAGCAGGTCGCCTGAAGGAGAGTAAAAGGATTTGAGTTTTGAAAGGTAAGCCAGAACCGCTTGCGGACTCAGGGTTTCAATCCCGCGGAACTTCAGTTTGCCCTCGGATTCAGTCCTGACTGTTTCGAGCTCGTGGGAGAGAGTCCGGGTTCGAATACGTTCCTGGTTTAAAAGGGCTTCGGCTTCCTGCCTGTCCGCAACTGCCTGCCTCGCAAGAGCTTCTTTCTTTTCAAGCTGGCTTTTTGCAGTCCGCAGGTCGAGTTCCAGGTTAACGACCTGCGAGTTGAGCCGGTCGATCTCAAGTTCGAGCTGCCCTTTTCCCGAAATTTTTCCTATAAGCGTACCCAGTCCCTTTTTCGTAACTTCAGGGGCTTCTTTCTTTACTGTTTTATTATTCATCTATTCCTTCCCGACCATGCTCCGGCTTCAATAAGAGTCAATAATTTTATAGTTGATATTTTAACTCTTAAAGGTTTAGCTTTATTTTTTGATTATATTTCAGATTTATTAATAAAATAAAGTCTTCCTATAAAGCTTCTCTATCAATTTTAATCCTTTGTATTTCGAAAGTTTTAAGAATATCGTATTGAATGTCACTTTGCTTCAGGAACGTTTTCTGAAAAGCAAATCGATTTAAGAAATCATTGCCCAGTTTATAAACTTTATAGATCACTCCGGTGCCTGAATGAAAACCCCATTAAAAGACGCTCAGAACCTGACGGACCAGAAAGGTCCGAATAAGGAGAATCCCGGTAAGAAGGAACCGGATCGAGTAAACGAAACGGACAAACAGGACAGGCAAAAAGCCCCCAGGTGCAAAACCGAAAATTTCCATCCCACGCTCTGGATCCAGGGACAGAAAAGTTCTTCTCTTGCCGGAAAAACCATAGTTCTCGGCATTACAGGCAGCATTGGGGCGGTAAGAACCGTGGAACTTGCAAGAGAGCTGATTAGAAACGGAGCTGAAGTCCACGCTGTCATGACAGAGGCTGCCACGCATATTTTGCACCCTGATGCCCTGCACTATGCTACGGGAAACCCTGCAATTACCGAACTAGGAGGCAGGGTCGAGCATGTGGAATTCTGCGGGCTTAAGGGCAGGGCAGATCTTCTCCTTATAGCCCCTGCAACAGCAAACACCGTAGGGAAGATCGCATATGGAATAGACGATACTCCTGTGACGTCATTTGCAACAACTGCCCTTGGTTCTGGCGTGCCTGTAATGATTGTCCCTGCAATGCACGAATCGATGTTCAGGCATCCGGCTGTAGTTGAGAACCTGGTAAAACTGAAAAGCTGGGGAATCCGGGTTGTGGGTCCCAGGCTGGAAGAAGGCATTGCAAAAATTGCAGCAAATGAAGAAATCGTGCTCGAAGTCGAGAGAGTTCTCGGAAGCAAAGCCCTTGAAAACCGGAAGGTAATTATCACGAGCGGCTCAACTGCCGAAAGGCTGGACCCTATCCGAATCCTGACGAACCGGGCTTCGGGCAAAACCGGCAGGGAACTTGCCCTTGAAGCTTACCGCAATGGGGCTGACGTAACCCTGGTACACCGGGACAGGCTCGGGTTTGCGGGAATCAGTGAGATTTTTGCAGAGAGCGCTGCCGACATGACCGAAACTGTACTCTCGGAACTTGAGAAGGGGTATGATGTCCTTATCAGTTCGGCAGCAATTGCAGACTATACAGCCGAGCCCTCTCCCGAAAAAATAAAATCGGGAGGAGAATTTACCTTGAGTCTGAAACCGACCCGCAAACTGATAAAGGAATGTCGTGAGAAACATCCTGACCTTGTAATCGTAGGCTTCAAAGCTGAAACCGGGGTTGAAAGGCAGGAACTTCTGAAAAGGGCAGTTTCAACCCTTAAAGCCTCAAAGCTTGACCTTATTGCAGCAAACGATGTCGCAAAAGGCGGTATGGGCACCGAAGAAAACGAACTGTACCTGCTTGGGCGGGTAAAAGGCGACCCCAAACACGTAAGCGGGAACAAGCGCAAACTTGCAACCTCTATTCTCGAAGAGGTAGCCGAACTGTTAAAATAAAAACTCTCGTGAAGTAAATGCTCTGCTGAAAATATCAAATATACTGCAGAGTATTCCAGGGTGTTTCACAGAAGTCCGGAAGTATTCTGCAAAGCATTTTGCAAAACAGGAACGAACTTTGAAAAAATGATTGAAATTGTAAAAAAGGCGTTTTCTATGTATACATATGAGAGTGAGGGAGCAGACTTTCTGGCAAAAGCCTATGCTCCGGGACACATTACAGGCTTTTTCCAGATCCACGAGCATGAAAATCCTCATCGCAAGGGTTCTACAGGCTGCGGAATCGTACTGAACGGTGGCGTTACCACCGAAGTAAAGGTCGGCGAGTCTGTAGAAGAATCCGCGGTCTTCCTTAACGGGAAAAGGGTTGAAGGCAGAACCAGCCGTACAGTTGCAGAGGCAATGACCGGGGTGCCTGTAAGGATTAAGAGCTGGGCAGAAATCCCTACCGGTTGCGGATTCGGAGCTTCGGGTGCAGGAGCTCTCGGGACAGCTTATGCCCTGAACAGGGCACTCTCCCTGAACCAGACCGTAAAAAACCTGACCGAATATGCCCACGTAGCCGAAGTTGTTAACCGCAGCGGGCTTGGGGATATTGCTGCCCAGTCCAGCGGGGGAGTTGTAATCAGGCTCCGGCCGGGTGGGCCCGAATACGGGCTTGTGGACAGGATTCCGGCTCCCGAAGCCAGGGTTTTCTGTATTGTGCTTGGCGAAATCTCCACCAATTCAGTGCTTGGGGACGAAGCTGCAGCCGGAAGAATAAACAGTGCAGGAAAAACAGCCATGTCCGAGCTGCTCAAAAAACCCACACTTGAGAATTTCATGCAACAGGCAAAGGCATTTGCCAGTAAAACCGATCTTATGAGCAGCAGAGCGAAAGACGTGATCGAAGCCGCAAACGCAAGTGGTGGGTTTGCTTCCCAGGCAATGCTTGGTGATACTGTTTTTGCAATTGCCCCATACTCCCAGGAGTTCCCTCTCTACGAAGCTCTTCAGGAATTCGGGCAGGTACTGGAATACGGTATAAGCACCTGTGTGCCGAAGTTAATGAATGAATAAGTTCAGGTAAAAAACAGACTTTTTAATGCCTATCAGGAGAATATAAATCTCTGCGGGAAGATCTTCCCGGAAAAATATATTTGAAAAAATCTGCTACATAACTGATTCCCCTACAGCTTAAATAGGATCGAAATAGAAAACTTGGATCAAACAGGTGACATACAGTTCAGAGGATATATTAGAGTCTTTACTGCGTGTATTTGAGTGAGTATTTGCATGCGCATCGGATTGCCTGTTTGACTCCTCATCCAGGTCTGATCGCCTGTCTGACTCTTCATCCGAGTGCCTCAAATTGATCAGGCAATTCGTAATCTGAAGAAATCAGGTTGCTGATTTGAAGTAGTGAATAAAAAAGGTATGAGAAACTAAACTAAAAAAGGTAAGCGACCGTTATGACCGAAATACCCAAAGACCATCCGAGGTATGAGTCCCTGCTAGCCCGCGAAAAGGTTGCAGCCGGGGTAAAAATGGGAATTACAAGCATTCAGGGGCTGATTGCCCAGGGAAGAGGCGAAAGCTTTGATTACCTTCTAGGCGAACGAAGCACCAAGTCAGCCCTGTACGCTGAAAGGGCGGCAGTTGCTGCCCTGATTCTGGCAAACAACCCTGTAATTTCCGTAAACGGCAATGTCGCAGCCCTCTCTCCTGATAAAGTTGTTGCCCTTGCAGATGTTACAGGGGCGAAGCTTGAAGTGAATCTCTTTCACAGGACTGAGACGCGGGTGCACCTTATAATAGAACAGCTCAAAGCCAACGGAGCTTACGAGGTACTCGGGAAAAATCCGGATGCTGCCCTTGAACTCTCTCACGACAGGCGGCTGGTGGAAAGCCGGGGGATTTATTCCGCAGACGTTGTGCTCGTTCCGCTGGAAGACGGAGACCGGTGTGAAAAGCTCGTGGAAATGGGAAAGACAGTTATAACCATTGACCTCAATCCACTCTCACGGACTTCAAAGACAGCTACAATCTCAATAGTTGACAACCTTACCCGGGCGCTCGATAACATGATCAAGCTCGGAGTAGAGCTGAAAAAGGAGAAGAAAGAGGAACTTGTGAAATTAATCACAACCTATGATAATAAAAGAGCTCTCTCCGAAGCGATTTCTGAAATTCAGGAACACCTTAGAGCCATGGCTGCAGAGGCGGAATACTGAACATGGACCTTATAGAAAAAACGAGGGAATTTGTGGCTTCTTTCCTTGAAGGAGAGCCAAGTTCCCATGATATGTCCCATATAAACCGGGTAGAAGCTCTTTGCCTTGAGATTCAGAAAGTAGAAGGGGGAGATCCCTTCGTCCTTCAGCTTTCAGCTCTTCTTCACGATGTCGGCGTGATTAAGGAACATGAAGAAGGCGGGGACCATGCAGTATACAGCGCGGAGATAGCCTCCGAATTCCTTTCGAAAGCCGGGATGGGAAAAGAGCTTATTGAAGCTGTTACGGGCTGCATCAGGGCACATCGCTTCAGTGCAGGGGAAAGCCCGGAAGCCCTCGAAGCCCGGATTTTGCAGGACGCCGACCGGCTTGACGCCCTGGGAGCAGTAGGAATCTTCAGGGCTGTGCTTTCGATGGGCGCTCTCAGAATGCTGAAACATGCAACTGGGATCGATAAAGGGAGTTCTAAAAGAACCGTGTATATAGAAGACCCCATTGAAGGCTTTAACGAATATATGCAGTATAAACCTTTCACAATCCCTGAAAAGCTGAATACCGATACCGCGAAAAAGCTTGCCGAAGAAAGGCTCAAAATTATGCGCCTTTACCTTGAAGCGCTTAACTTTGAGACCGGAATTGATTAACAGCGAATCGAAGCTGCAAAAATCCTGCTTTCCCAGGAATTTATGATTTCTTTTTTCACAGAATTTTGTATAATTCTCAGGACAACTTTTTTTAGGATAACCTCTTATTCCAGTTACTTCTTAATTCCAGGTACCTTCCAGGTACCTCTTAATTCCAGGTACCTTCCAGTAACCTCTTAATTCCGGATTCAAAGAATACTTCTATAACTTCAATTAAATCAAAAATTCCCTTCATCACCTGACGGATCTGATCAAATGGCTGATATAATTATAAAAAATGCTTACGTTTTAACAATGGACCCTGAGAAGGGGGACCTCAAAAATGGAATCGTTGTCATTGAAGACGGGAAGATTACGGAAATCGGGGAAAAGACCGACGAAAGTGCCGAGACCGTAATTGATGCAAAACATTCGGTAGTAATGCCCGGGCTTGTAAATACGCACACTCACGCCGCGATGACTCTTTTCCGGGGCTATGCCGACGATCTGCAGCTTGCAGACTGGCTTGAAGGGCATATCTGGCCCGCCGAAGCAGAGCTGACTGCAGAAGACGTCTATAAAGGCAGCCTGCTTGCCTGTCTGGAGATGATCAGATCGGGAACGACTTCTTTTGCAGATATGTATTTCTATATGGATGAAACCGCAAAAGCTGTCGAGGTGTCAGGGCTTCGGGCTTCGCTCTGTCACGGGTTAATAGAGCTCTGGAACGAAGAAAAAGGAGAAGCCGACCTTAAGGAAGGAAAGCGCTTTGTCCGTGCCTGGCAGGGAGCGGCAGACGGCAGGATAAAGGCGATGTATGGGCCCCATGCCCCTAATACCTGCTCCGAGGAATTTCTTGCAAAGGTGAGGGAGGAAGCCAGCAGGGACGGAGCAGGCATCCATATCCATATCCTTGAAACGGAAGCCGAACTCCTTGCCATGAAAGAAAGGTACGGGAAATGTTCCGTACACCTTCTGGAAGATATAGGGTTTTTCGGGCCTGATGTGCTTGCTGCCCATTGTGTCTGGCTTTCGGACGGGGATATAGAAATTCTGGGAAAAAGAGGTGTGAACGTTTCCCACAATGCCATAAGTAATATGAAACTGGCTTCAGGGATTGCGCCTGTGCATAAAATGCTCGAAAAAGGAGTAAATGTCAGCCTTGGTACGGACGGCTGCGCCTCAAACAATAATCTTGACCTTTTCGAGGAGATGAAAATGGCTGCCCTCCTGCATAAAGTCAATACTTTCAGCCCGACTGCCCTTCCTGCGCGGCAGGTACTTGAGATGGGTACGGTGAACGGGGCAAAAGCCCTTGGCACGGAAACCGGCATGTTGAAAGTTGGAAAGAAAGCGGACCTGATTGTTGTGGATATGAAGAAACCGCATCTTACTCCCTGCTTTGATGTTCATTCCCACCTGGTGTACTCTGCAAGAGGCAGCGATGTAAGGACAACTATTGTAGACGGAAAAATCCTGATGAACGATTACAGGGTGCTGGCTTTTGACGAGCAGAAAGTAATGGAAGAAGCCAGAAAAGCCGCAGAAGAGCTTGTATCAAGGGTGAATGCCTGAGAAATCCGTATCTGGGAAATGATTTAAATTATACGGGAAAAGTAAGTACCTGAGACAAGCATCTGAGACCACGATAATAAATCAACCTTATATTCAACCTGATAAAAATCGAATCCAATCACTATCTATACTACGGGATCACCATGACTGAAAAAGAACTCATAGAATCCGGAAACATGAAAATGGACTGGGCAAGAACCCATATGCCTGTGCTTGCCATAGTCAGGAAAAAATTCGAGGAAGAAAAACCCCTGAAAGGGCTGAAAGTAGGAATGGCACTGCATGTGGAGGCAAAAACCGCAGTCCTTGTAGAGACCCTGGCTGCTGGCGGCGCGGAGGTATCAATTACAGGCTGTAATCCCCTGAGCACGCAGGACGACGTAGCCCTTGCCCTTGGCACACGCAAGAATATAAGCTGCTTTGCACGGTACGGGGTCGGAAGCCAGGAATATTATGAAGCAATCGACAGGGTCCTTGATTTCAAGCCAGATATCACCATTGACGACGGGGCAGACCTCATATTTAAATTACACAAGGAAAGAACCGACCTGCTTCCGAATATCCTTGGAGGCTGCGAGGAAACAACTACCGGCGTGCACAGGCTTCATGCTATGGAAAAGGAAGGCGCCCTGAAAATGCCGGTAATCGCAGTAAACGATGCCATGACCAAGTACCTTTTTGATAACCGCTACGGTACAGGCCAGTCAGCCTGGGACGGGATTAACAGGACTACAAATCTCCTGGTTGCAGGCAAAAACGTTGTCGTTGCAGGCTACGGCTGGTGCGGGCGCGGAGTTGCAATGCGGGCAGCCGGTCTTGGGGCAAGCGTAATCGTTACCGAAGTCGATCCAATAAGAGCCCTCGAAGCCAGGATGGACGGCTACAGGGTCATGAAAATGTCTGACGCTGCAAAATTAGGGGAAATCTTCGTAACCACTACAGGAAACCGTGATATCCTCACAGCCGAGCACTTCAAAGCCATGCCTGACGGGGCAATTCTTGCGAACTCGGGCCATTTCAACGTGGAAATCGATATGGAAGCCCTTGCCTCCCTTGCGAAATCCGTCCGGACTGTCAGGAACAACATAAAAGAATACGATATCGGCGACAGGCGCATCAACGTCATAGCCGAGGGCAGGCTGGTAAACCTTGCTGCCGGCGACGGTCACCCTGCCGAGGTCATGGATATGAGCTTTGCAAACCAGGCCCTCTGTGTACGGCATATTGCCGAAAACAAACTTCCGAATGGTGTCCATAAAGTACCTCCTGGACTCGATAATTATGTTGCCAGAATGAAGCTCGAATCAATGGGCATAAGCATCGACGAGTTTACAGAGGCGCAGGAATGCTACATGACCGGCTGGGAATGCGGAACGTAAATTAGAAAAGTAAAAGAGTTTTTTGCAATAAAAATTGCTATATTTTAGGAATACAGTAATATTACTGTATTTTATTTTTATTAAGTCCATTTTTATTAATTTCATTGTTATTAATTTTATTTTTTGTTAATTTCATTATTATTAATTTCAGTTTTCAATAATTTATATTAATAACTTCATCTCTTTCTGGAGTGATTCTTGTTGCATCTCATTCTGGAAGGTGACAATGTTTACCGCAGCTTATGGTCTCTATTATAGTCCATGGAGGTTTGCTATACCTTCTGAGATTTATGGTGTAATTTTTAATAATTTCCAATAAAAGGTAATATTTTTATATTTGTTATAGACAGTCTTATTGTTCAAAAAATCACAAAGAATATAAGATAGTATACAGTTAATTTTACAAAAACGTCTTAATAAAGAATATATTTGGTGTTTTTTATAAAATGCCTGAACTCAATTTTCAATGAAAAAACTTGCCCAAAATCATGCCACAGGAGCCGTAATGCCCTGAGATCTTGCCATAAGGTACTGATCAACCTGGCTTAGAAATAATGGATATCCTGAGTATGAGAAAATATTCTGAGACTAAAGCTCTGGCAGTGATGGGTAAAAACTGAATATTAGAAATCAGAGATTTTGCTGTCAGGTTCCGGAACCTGAGAAAGCTTACGAAGTATGGATTTTAAAATATTTTTAATAATGGGAAGAGGGTTGGAATGCAAAACAGTTTGAGAAAATCCGGGATTGGCATTATTGGTGAAGTGCCGTGGGGAACACACTTCTGTCAATTCTACCAGACAAAACAGGACTTGATTGATATTCTTGTCCCCTATTTTAAAGCAGGGCTGGAAAATAATGAATTTTGCATGTGGATTACATCACAGCCCCTGGAAGTGGAAGAGGCAAAAGAAGCCCTTAGAAAAGCTGTTCCTGAGATTGATGTTTACCTTGAAAAGGGGCAGATTGAAATTATTCCCTATAGTTACTGGTATGTCCGAGAGGGAATTTTCGATTCAAAGATAGTGCTTAACGGCTGGGTTGAAAAGCTTGAAAAAGCCCTGGCTGACGATTACGGTGGCTTGAGGTTGAGTGGGAATACTTTCTGGCTGGAGAAAAAAGATTGGGACAGTTTTGTTGATTACGAGGAAGAAATCGACAGTATCATTGGCAGCTACCCCATGATGGCCCTGTGCACCTATTGCCTCGACAAATGCAACGCAACCGAGATTATCGATGTAGTCATCAATCATCAGTTCGCTCTGGTTAAAAAGGAAGGAAAATGGGAGCAGATCGAAAGCTCCAGGCGCAAAAAAGAAGAAGAAAGAGCCCTTCAAGCGACGCAGCACTGGGGATCTACCTTTGATACCATGCCTGACCTTATAGCCATACTTGACAATGAATACAGGATTATTCGCGCAAACCGGGCAATGGCAACAAGATTGGGAACGGAGCCGGAAAAGTGTAAAGGCTTAACCTGCTATCAGGCTGTGCACGGAATGGATGAGCCCCCCTCTTTTTGTCCGCACAGGCGGTTGCTTGATGATGGGCTTGAACACACAGTTGAACTCTGTGAAGACTGTCTGGGTGGTTATTGTATAGTGAGTGTCTCGCCACTTCACGACTCCCATGGAAAAATTATAGGAAGCGTTCACGTTGCCCGTGACATCAATGAACGCAAGCAGGCTGAAGAAGCCCTGCGTGAAGCATACGAGAATCTCCAGATGCAATCCGAAGAATTGCAGGCTCAGACCGAGGATCTTAAGGATGCTTATGAAGCATTGAGTGAAAGTGAAAAGCAATATCGAATGCTTTTCACAAACATGACCGAGGGTTTTTTCCTTGGAGAGTTTATTTATGATAAGGATGGTACGCCTTATGACTATCGTTTCCTTAATGTAAATCCTGCTTTTGAGCCTCAAACAGGTTTAAAAAGGGAAGAGATATTGGGCAGGACTATAAGGGAAATACTGCATAACCCAAACTACCTGCTTATCGAAAAGTATGGTGAAGTAGCGCTCTCAGGCAAGCCAGCACATATTGAGACTTTTAGCCAGGCACTGGGCAGATATCTTGACAGTTACGTATTCAGCCCTGAGAAAGGGAAGTTCGCAGTAATTTTAAGGGATATTACAGAGCGCAAGCAGGCTGAAGAGGCGTTGCGCGAGAGCGAAGCGCGCCGTAAGGTTACCGAGGCTGTGCAAGCTGAACGGGAGAGATTGAACAGCGTACTGGACATGCTGCCTGCTTACGTAATACTGCTCTCACCGGATTACCGCGTACCGTTTGCAAATCGTTTCTTCGAGGAGCGCTTCGGCACATCTGAAGGTCGGCGCTGCTACGAATATCTTTTCCAGCGCACCGAGCCCTGCGAGACCTGCGAGACCTGCAAGGTGTTCAGAACGGGTGCGCCTCATCGCTGGGAGTGGACCGGTCCGGACGGCCGCAATTATGACGTCTACGATTATCCGTTCAAGGACTCTGACGGTTCCACACTCATCATGGAAATGGGCGTTGATATCACTGAGATCAAACAGGCGCAAGCAGCAGTTCAGGCAGAGCGTCAGCGACTATTTGACGTGCTGGAAACACTGCCGGCAATGATAAGCCTGCTTACACCTGACTATCACGTAGCCTTTGCCAACCGCGGGTTCCGTGAAAAGTTTGGCGAAGCCGACGACCGACACTGTTATGAATATTGTTATGGGCGCACCAGACCCTGTGAATTCTGCGAAATACATAAAGTGATTGAAACCGGTAATCCCCACCATTGGGAGGGCACCACCCCGGACGGAAGCGTAATTGATTCCTATGACTTTCCGTTCACCGACATTGACGGTTCGCCCATGATCCTTAAGATGGACATCGACATCACCGAGCAAAAACGCGCGGAGGTGGAGCTAAAGAAGCACCGGGAACAGCTTGAAAAAGCCTATGAATCCCTTAAAGAAAACGAAAAAGGTCTCGCTGAAGCTCAAAGAATGGCACGTCTTGGAAACTGGGATTGGAATATTGTTACCAATGAGCTTTACTGGTCGGATGAGATTTATCGTATTTTCGGACGCCTCCCGCAGGAATTCGAGGCAACCTACGATGCCTTTCTGGACTATATACATCCGGAAGACCGGGAATATGTAGATAATGCCGTTAAAGAAGCCTTAAACGGAAAACCCTACAGTATTGATCACAGGATTACTTCAAGCGGTGGAGAAAAACGCATAGTCCACGAGCAGGCTGAAGTTATTTTTAATGAGGAAAACGTGCCTGTCCGGATGAGAGGGACAGTTCAGGATATCACTGAGCAGAAAAGGGCTGAAAAGGCATTAAAACTTGCTAATGCGTATAACCGCAGTCTCATCGAAGCCAGTGTAGATCCCCTTGTTACTATCGGTCAGGATGGTAAAATTACTGATGTTAACAACTCAACGGAGTTTATTACGGGTTACTCCCGTGAAGAGTTGATAGGAACGGATTTTTCAGACTATTTTACCGAGCCTGAAAAAGCGAGGAAAGGATACCAGCATGTGTTCCAGAGAGGACTGGTAAGGGATTACCCGCTGGAAATTCGACATCGAAACGGGCGATTAACACCGGTTCTGTATAATGCATCGGTTTACAGGGATGAGGCTGGAGAGGTTATAGGGGTTTTTGCTGCAGCGCGCGATATCACCGAACAGAAAAAGGCAGAAGAGAAGCTCAGGATACTTGCGAACGTTGTTGAGTCATCGGACGATGCCATTATAACCAAGTCGCTTGACGGTGTTATTACAAACTGGAATAAAGGGGCAGAACAGGTTTATGGATACTCCGCTGAAGAAATTCTGGGAAAAAGCGTATCAATGCTTGAGCCGGATAAGCTTAAAGGAGAAATTGAACAGCTAATTAAGAAGATTAAACAGGGAGAAAGGATTCATCACTATGAAACCTTAAGGTTAAAAAAAGACGGCACAATAATAAATATTTCAATAACCCTTTCCCCCGTTTTTAATGCTTCCAGAGAGCTTGTAGCGATCTCCACTATTGCCAGAGATATTACTGAGCGGAAAAAAGCAGAGGAAGCTCTGAGATTGTCAAATATTTACAACCGCAGTCTTCTTGAAGCCAGTCTGGACCCCCTGGTAACTATTGGACCTGATGGCAAGATTACGGATGTGAATCGGGCTACAGAACTCGTTACGGGGCATTCCAGGAACGAGTTGATAGGAACGGACTTTTCGGACTATTTTACCGAGCCCGAAAAAGCCAGAGATGGTTATCAACAGGTGTTCAGGGAAGGATTGGTAAGGGACTACCCGCTGGAGATTCGGCATCGAAGCGGACATATAACGCCTGTTCTGTACAATGCATCGGTTTACAGGGATGAGGCTGGAGAAGTTATAGGGGTTTTTGCGGCAGCACGCGATATTACTGAGCGGAAAAAAGCAGAGGAAGCTCTGAGATTGTCAAATATTTACAACCGAAGTCTTATTGAAGCCAGTCTGGATCCCCTGGTGACTATCGGACCTGATGGCAAGATTACGGATGTGAATCGGGCTACAGAACTCGTTACGGGGCATTCCAGGAACGAGTTGATAGGAACGGACTTTTCGGACTATTTTACCGAGCCCGAAAAAGCCAGAGA
>NZ_SCHL01000017.1 GCF_004099695.1 Methanosarcina sp. MSH10X1
TCGAAGCCGGCTGTTCGGATTATACCTCGGAATACCGGATTCTCACAAAATCGGGCGATATCCGCTGGGTTGACGAAAGAACGGTTATCCAGCGCAACGAGGACGGCGAAATCCGCCTTCAGGGCATTATTCTCGATATAACCGAGCATAAGAAAGCCGAGGATGCGCTTCTCCAGATGGAAGAGATCCGCAAAAAAGAGATCCATCACCGCATCAAGAATAATTTGCAGGTGATTTCCACGCTTCTATACCTTGAGTCCGGAAATTTCACGGATAAAAATGTAATCGAAGCTTTCCGGGACAGCCAGCACAGGGTCAAGTCAATGGCACTTGTCCACGAAAAACTTTACCAGTCCGAGGATATGGTAAGTGTGGACTTTGCCGATTACATTAAGAACCTTGCAGGTTACCTGTTCCAGTCGTATTCCCTTGACAGCGGAAAAGTGAGCCTGAAGCTGGATGTTGAAAAGGTCTTCCTGGGCATGGATACGGCGGTCCCTCTCGGAATAATTGTCAATGAACTGGTCTCGAATTCCCTTAAACACGCTTTTCCTGAAGGCAAAACCGGAGGTAGGATAAGTGTCTGCCTTAAAAGGGAGGAAAATGAAAAGCAAAGCTTCGGAAAGTCTTTTCCCGGTGCTGAGAGGGACGAAATCCCCAAAAAGAAGAGTGCCAGCGAAGCGAAAACAGGAAATATATCCGAGCGTTTTTCACTTGTCGTCGCGGACAATGGTGCAGGCTTCCCTGAAGAAATAGACTTTAGAGAAACGGAGTCTCTGGGTCTGCAGCTTGTGACTAACCTTGTCGATCAGATCGAAGGCAGCGTTGAACTCTGTACAGGCAGGGGAACCGAATTCAGAATACGGTTTACAGAATTGAGGTCTAAAACAAGGGGTTAAAGGAAAAGCGATTAAGTAAGTTCTGCAGGAACTGTGATAAAATTGTGATTCCTTGAGCCTGAAGTACCAGTGCAGGGTCGTGCCAGAGACAATAACCCTGCCTGGAGACTGTTATTTATTCTGGCAGTTTTAAATTGGGGTCTTCTTATTGGTGGGGTTTTCTGTTTGAATACCTCAGAACTGCACACATTTTTCCGTTTCTTTTTGATGAGTTCCCAAACTCATATCCCTTTAAGCACTCTTTTCTCGAACTGGAGTTTCCCAAACTCATATTGTTTTTAAATAAAACTACTCGCAGGTTGAGTTTATTTCCTGTGAAAACCTGCTTGCTTTCAGTATATACTGAGAATCTCAGTATTTCTGACAGCGTGATATATGAATTGGATATATTTAGCCCAATCTATGAAGTTTCTTCACCAGCTCCGGGTTATGGAACCGATCTCCGGATAATACCTATATCATTAGATTTTTTAATGGCTTAAAATATTACAAAACCAGAAATTCAAATCATACATAGGTTGTCACAATTACCCGAAAAGCTTCGGAAAAACAAGCTGGCAATATGAAACAAAACGTAATAGAAGAAAAACAAAAGGAAAGAGCAGAAAGAGAACAGAAAAAGAGAAGGAATGAAGAACGGAATGAAGAAAGAGATAAGGAATGAAGAAATAGATAAGGAATGAAGAAAGAGATGAGGAATGAAGAAAGAGATGAGGAATGAAGAAAGAGATGAGGAATGAAGAAAGAGATGAGGAATGTAGAAAGAGGTAAGGAATGAAGAAAGAGATAAGGAATGAAGAAAGAGATAAGGAATGAAGAAAGAGATAAGGAAAAAGGAAAGAAGAAAAAGTACAGAAGACTGAAAATATTCTTTTTGTTTCGAAAAAACGTGTCAGGTTTTGGAGGCACCCGAAAACTATGGCATTCCCACGTGCCACAGCTTTCAGGTACGTTTTTCATGCATTTGCAGGGGTTCGGAGTAGAGAAAATTTCCGCTTATCAAGCCTGAAATTCTCTTCTTTATTTTTTTCTCAGAGGTTTTCGAGTCAACGCTGTATTCCAGTATACAGCGACACAACCGCCTGAGTAATCTACACCTTTTTGAAGGATGCAGTAATTTTAGTATTTCTTAAGTTTTTACTTTTAACTCAAATTTGGTGAGCCATTTTGTTTCGTTTTTTATGCTGATTTTCTTATTGCCATTTTAACAGTTTTACTGGTCATTTTAATCCGTTTTTGCCATTTTAGCCGGTTATTATTGCCATTTTAACCGGTCTTTTAACCCATTTTAATGACCAATTTAATTTTTTGCCATTTTTTTAATCGTTTTTAGTGCCATTTTTATGCTTTAATTGCCTTTCTGAAATATTCATTATTTTTCAGGCAATTTCTTATGTTGGATTTGTTTTTGTTTAGTGGTAAGTGATATATTCATAGTTTTGATAATATATAGCCCGATCCGCGTGGCTCTTTCAAAAGTTTCAGGTAAAAGAAAGGGCTACATGCAGGTTCCAGAGTAAAGCGATTTTTTAATGCGATTGAAATTTTCAATAGAGCTCAATCAGACCCTGAGCTGTTTTCAAAGTCAGGATTTTAAGCTTTTACTTTTTACTAAATATATTTCCTTATCTAACATAATCTTTTTATAAAAGTGTCTCCAATAAATATAGAGTAGCAATGAACTCATCTTTATGCGATACCATCTGGCTTTCTGAAAAAAGGAAAAATCTCCTCCTCCTGCTAATGGAAGGGTCCAGGGATATTGAGCAGATAAAAACTTCTCTCAATGTGACCTCAAAGGCAATGATGCCTCAGATTAAAATTCTTAAAAAACAGGGCCTGATCTTCCAGAAAGGGGACAGTTATATGC
Source organism: Methanosarcina sp. MSH10X1 (assembly GCF_004099695.1). GTDB lineage: Archaea > Halobacteriota > Methanosarcinia > Methanosarcinales > Methanosarcinaceae > Methanosarcina. Next base: position 2,770 of record NZ_SCHL01000017.1, read on the forward strand.
TTTCGGAGATTGGCAGACTTGTAGTAGGAAATATGCTCCCTCTCCTGAACACACTCGAAGTCATCGAGGAAAATAAAGAATACTGGGCAAGTCGGGATACTGGCGTCATACCCGGTGAACAGTTTATGCGGCTTGGAGAACTGGGAGAATGCATGGTAATCGAACCTGACCTGAATCATCTTTTCGACCTTCCAAGGGAGTTTACAGAAAATCTCATAAAATCCAGATTCATAATGAGTTCGCTTTCTTACTATCATCCTCTTTATCCTTCGCTTTATTCCAGGCTTGCAAAAAGCGGGGCTGAAATGGAAATCGTGCTAACGAAAGCCGTCTTCGAGAGGCTCAAAAACGATTGCAGGGATGAACTCGAAACCCTGCTCAACTCTGAAAATACGGTTTTTAAGGTCTGTAATGAAAATCTCCAGCTTCCGACGATTGCTGTTACTGAAAAGTTTATGTATCTCTGCCTTTTCGACAGGCAGGGGAAATATGATCACAGGAAGGTAATGAGCTTTGATGCCAGTGCCCTTCGCTGGGGAAGGGAACTTTTCATGCATTATAAAGAATTGTCGCAAGAAGTGATCGAAACCTGAAAGCTGCCCGGTCTATTCAGGCAGAACAGGAACAAGCTTCCCATCACCCTTTATAACTGGCTGGAGTTTGAACTATGCAATTTAAAAACTTTCCCCTGAAGTCAAAGCTGGTTATTTATATTGTTGTCGGGGTTTTTCTTGTACTTGCGGTCTCTACGGCTGTAATTATCAGTACGGTCACTTCCCAGGAAGAAAAGCTGGCTTACCAGAAATCAATCGAAATGGCAAGCAACTATGCAAACCAGTTTGATGCCGATATGAAGGCTAACAGTGCAATTGCAAAAACTCTTGCCCTTACGATGGAAAATTACGAGGCTTCCAACAGGACTGAGGTAATCGGCGTCCTTGAGAATATCCTTGAAAAAAATCCGAATCTTATAGGCGTTTATGTGGGATATGAGCCAAACGCGTTTGACGGCAGGGACGCGGAATATGTTAACGCCCCCGGGCACGATGCAACAGGCAGGTTTGTCCCTTACTGCAATAAAATTGAAGGCCGGCTTATGGTTGCGCCCCTTTTGCATTACGATTCCTGGGATTACTACCAGCTGCCCAAAGCCAGAGGGGAAGATGTCCTGACTGAGCCGTACTTTTATGAAGGGATATTCATAGTAAGTCAGGTCTCCCCGGTTTTCAGGGACGGGGAGTTTGTCGGAATAGGAGGAGTAGATGTCCCTCTTGAATATGTGGATGAAGTGGTAAGCGAGGTTCGGACTTTTGACACGGGATATGCCTTCATGGTAAGTAATACAGGCGTTTTGCTTTCTCATCCTGTGCGCAAGGACTGGATCGGGAAAAAGAGTCTCTATGATTTTAATTCACAGGAAATAACCAGGGCAGCAGATGACATAAAAAACGGAACCGGCGGGTATATCGAGGTAAGAGATTCGACAACGGGCAAAACCGTTGTAATGTTCTATGAACCTGTGCAGACCGGGAATCTTGCTTTTGTGCTTGTAATTCCGAAAGAGGAAATGCTTGCAGGCGTTGTTGACCTTCAGAACAGGCTGCTGGTCATTTCCGCAATTTCCATCCTGTTTATGGCAGCCCTTGCTTATATGATCTCACGTTCCATCACCAGGCCAATAGATGAAATCGTTAAAGATTTCAAGAGCATTGCCCAGGATGCGGTTAAGGGAAGGCTCGATGTCAGGGCGGATACGGATGTAGAAATCGATTTCAGGGAGATCCCCACAGGCCTAAATGAGATTCTTAAAGCTGTCATTGTTCCTGTAAGGGAAACTATACGGGTGACCAATGCACTTGCAAAAGGAGAGTTGAAAGAAAGGGTAAATGCCGATGTGCAGGGAGAATTCAGGGAACTCGGAAATACGCTTGACAAATTTTCTGAAACCTTAAACAGTATCATTGACGATTCAAATGCAGTCCTTACAGCCTTTCAGCAGAATGATTTTAAGCGGCAGATCCTTATACACGGGCAGGGGGATTTCAAGCTGCTGACAGATGGTATCGAAGAGACGCGCCAGGCTCTCGATAAGGTTACCACCCAGCGCAGAGAGGCGGAGAGAGCCCTGCTGGATTATGCAAAAGAGCTTGAGCGCTCCAACCAGCTTAAGGAAGAAATGGAAAAGGTTATCAATACAAGCCCTGTAATCGTGTTCCTGTGGAAGTATGAACCAATGTGGCCTGCAGAATTTGTTTCGGAGAATATTACCAGGCTGGGCTATGACGTGGAGGATTTCACTTCGAAAAGGCTTCTTTACGGGAATATTGTGCATTCCGAAGATGTAGAAAGGATGGCTGCCGAACTTGAGATGCACATCGAAGCCGGCTGTTCGGATTATACCTCGGAATACCGGATTCTCACAAAATCGGGCGATATCCGCTGGGTTGACGAAAGAACGGTTATCCAGCGCAACGAGGACGGCGAAATCCGCCTTCAGGGCATTATTCTCGATATAACCGAGCATAAGAAAGCCGAGGATGCGCTTCTCCAGATGGAAGAGATCCGCAAAAAAGAGATCCATCACCGCATCAAGAATAATTTGCAGGTGATTTCCACGCTTCTATACCTTGAGTCCGGAAATTTCACGGATAAAAATGTAATCGAAGCTTTCCGGGACAGCCAGCACAGGGTCAAGTCAATGGCACTTGTCCACGAAAAACTTTACCAGTCCGAGGATATGGTAAGTGTGGACTTTGCCGATTACATTAAGAACCTTGCAGGCTACCTGTTCCAGTCGTATTCCCTTGACAGCGGAAAAGTGAGCCTGAAGCTGGATGTTGAAAAGGTCTTCCTGGGCATGGATACGGCGGTCCCTCTCGGAATAATTGTCAATGAACTGGTCTCGAATTCCCTTAAACACGCTTTTGCCGGAGAGAAGGAAGGAGAGATTTATATCGGGCTGCACAGAAGTAAGGAGGAATCTACCTCGCAGGAAAAGAGTCCGGCGAATTCCGGGAATCGAAAAGTCAGGTGCCCGAATAATGAGGGGTCCGGGCTTAACGGCGCAGCGCGGAATTCCGAAGACCGGTTAACCCTTATAGTAAGGGATAATGGCAGGGGCTTCCCTGAAGAATTCGACTTCCGGGAGACGGCTTCCCTGGGACTTCAACTGGTGACAACGCTTGTGGACCAGATTGACGGGGAAATCGAACTTGACAGGAGTAGCGGAACAGGTTTCAGAATTAGTTTTTTCAGGAGATGAAATCCAGAAAAAGGTGTGAAAATGGCGGAAGGAAGAAAAATGGCAGAAGGAAGAATTCTGGTCGTTGAGGACGAGCATATCGTCGCAATGGGAATTAAGAGAATGTTAAAAAGCCTGGGATATACGGTTACCGGGGTGGCCTCGTCGGGAGAGGATGCCATAAGCAAGGCAGAGAGCACCTTTCCTGATGTCGTGCTTATGGATATCATGTTGAAAGGCGATATTGACGGCGTGGAAGCTGCAAAAGAAATCAGGGAAAGATTTGATGTCCCGGTCGTTTACCTGACTGCTTATTCCGATAATAACATTCTTGAGCGTGCCAAGAAAACCGAACCCTTCGGTTATATCATAAAACCCTTTGACGAAAAAGACCTGTACAGCAGTATCGAAGTAGCCCTGCACAGGTACAGGAAGGAAAAAGAAATACCGGAATGAGTCAGGGAAAAAGCCGGAATAACTCAGGGAAAAAGAAAAATCAGAATAAACCAGCAAGAAAAAAGCCCGGAGCAATTTAAGCAGAATGAAATACAGGAATAATCCAGGGAAAAATATTCTATAGAATATTCCTTCCTGCGGGCTTTTTAAGAAATCCTGAAATTCTTTGCCGCCAGGTCACTTTTTTTCTTAGAGGCGCGGGAACTTTTTCTTTTATTCCTGTGCCTTTTTGTAATTTATCTTCCTTTAATCTTTTATTCAATTTATTTGTTTTTAATGTTTGTCTATTTTTGAATCCATCTCTTAATAATTGTTTCCCGTGTTGAAATTAATATCTTGGCTTTTTAAATATTAATCTAACTGATTTTAAACCAAGAGATCTATTTGTACTTAAAGTTATATCTAGTAAATCAAGTTTTATTTTCTATTCATATAATGTTTATTAAGGAGATCCTATGTCCTTTGAGTCTGATGAGCAGAGAAAAGCTGTAATGGCAACATTATATTATAATGGAATGTTATATGATAGAAGCTATTTTGACAGTCCTGACTGGTCAAGCTATATATATGACTATAATTCAAAACTACTTCAAAAGAAATAGAAGAAACAAGAAAAAGATTAGAACGAGAAAGAAAAGAACTAAATTCTAAAGAGATTGAAAAAAAAATAAAAGCTTATCAAGAGACATGCCAAAAAAAACAAACTCTTACACTATTAAACGAAATCCAGCAAATTCTTTCTCGTAAGGAACCAAAAGAGTATGAAGCGATTAAATTGCTTTCACTTGAATTCAATAATTTAATTAAAAAGGCAGTGCAAACTGGCATTGATAGGGAAATAAGATTGCTACTTAGAGAAAAACAGCAGCATTTGGCAAAGATCTTACTTGAACGTGCAGCTATAGAACGAGAAATTTCAGAAATTGATTTTCTAATTAAATATTATGATATTAATGAATCGCTTTATTTTCTAATTGCTGATGTAATAATAAGAGCTGAACAGGCATACTTTGATAAAAGTACAATACTACAACTGCAAGAAAAACTCAACCATGTAGCCAAGGTAATAATAAAACAGAAGTCACAAGAGTAACAGAAAAATGTGTACTTTTCTGCACAGTATGAAAACAAAGACGATTGTATATCTTTTCTATATTTACGAGTGACGGGAAGTAATTTCGATTAATTATATTACCTTTTTGACAATCTATTAATAATTAAAATGCATTATGAATTGAGTAAAAAATATATTTTCATTTACTAAAATCTCATAGAACTCCTCAAAAAGGAATATGGAATGTATATATTTTTAATTTAATCAGGTATATTAGGATAATTTTCAGCTTCTCATAAATTCAATTTTTCCTGACAGTGCGGTTAAAATTTTCAAATGAATAAAAATATCCCTTAGCCCTGGATAAAGCCTTTCACTTTTGCCTGGGACAGGGGGAGCATAAACTTCCCTTCCTGATGTATTTGCCATGATAGCGTGGGTTATATACCTTAATTTATATACAAATCCTTTAAAGGAATAGAAAAGAATTGACAGTAAACTCGGTTTAAGCTTAAGATAGACAGGAAACCTGATTAAAATCCGGCTTTTGGAAGTTGAAATAAGGTGTAATGGTAATGGTGGAAGGAAAAATTCTGGTTGTTGAGGACGAACATATTGTTGCAATGGGAATACGGGCAATGTTAAGTAATCTGGGATATACGGTTACGGGTGTGGTTTCGACGGGGGAGGAGGCAATTATCAAGGCTGAAAGCAACCTGCCTGACCTTGTGCTTATGGATATTATGCTAAAAGGCAACCTTGACGGCATAGAAGCGTCGAAAGAGATAATATCGCGCTTTGGGATTCCAGTCGTTTACCTTACTGCCTGTTCCGACCATAAGGTTCTTGAAAGAATCTGGGATACCGGATCCGGGTATATTACGAAGCCTTTTGACGAAAAGGATCTGAAAAAAGGTATTGATTCCGTTCTTATGCAGCACAGGCTGGAGAAGAGAAACGTTAAAAGAAATCCGGGGAAACCTCGGGAGGATTCTGAAAGGCTCAGAACTCCTTCCAGTTTCCTTCCTGGCTCTGACGGGCCAATGTAAACTTTGAGAGCCTGTTGTTATTTTTATAACTCTTTTTCAAGAGTCTCAGCAACAGTTTTCAGGACTTTTATCCGGGAATATCGTTTATCGTTTGATTCTACGACAACCCACGGCGCATTCATTGTGCCTGTTTTCTGGAGCATCTCGTCGGCTGCGGTTTCATAATCCTCCCAGCGGCTCCGGTTTCGCCAGTCCTCGGCAGTAATTTTCCATTTCTTTTCCGGGTCGAGCTGACGGCTGTTAAAGCGTTCCAGCTGGGTTTCCTTATCGATATGAAGCCAGAACTTGAGTATAATTGCTCCGGCCTGTGTAAGGATTTCTTCAAATTCGTTGATCTCCCTGTAAGCTCTTTTCCATTCTTCCTCGCTGCAAAAGCCTTCGACCCTCTCTACCAGGACGCGGCCGTACCAGCTCCGGTCGAAAATTGTTATATTTCCGGCTTTAGGGATTGCTTCGCAGAAACGCCAGAGGTAATGATGGGCTTTTTCGGTGTCATTAGGCGAGCCAACTGGGACTACCCTGTAGAGCCTGGGGTTAAGATTTTCTACAAGGCGGTAAATGTCGCCTCCTTTGCCTGCAGCGTCCCAGCCTTCAAAGATCACAACCATGGGACGCTTTATCCTGAAAAGCTCGTACTGGAGAGTTGCAAGCTTTTGCTGGTAAAGCTTTTTTGATGCCTTATACTCATCGGCATTAATCTTTCGGGAAAGGTTAATTTGTTCCAGGATAGAATTGTTAAGCTGAGGGATTCCCTGGGCTTCCAGATCCAGATATTTAAGTGTCTTTTCTGCTGGTGTCCGGGTTGCCTGTTCAATAGAGGCTTCCAGTGCATGAATAACCGTCATCATGATTTTAAGAGTTGCAAAGTTCCTGTCATCAGCTTCCACGACTGTCCAGGGTGCGTAAGGCATATCAGTCTCTTCCAGCAGTTTTTCGACAGATGGGAGATACTTATTGTAATTGCCAATAAAATATAGGTCATGTATCATTTCCTTTCCGTATTCCTCAAATAGAAGCGGGATACCGGCTTTTTTGAGCTCTTTAAAACGTTCTTTATGTTCTTTTTCGCTTATATGAAGAAAAAATTTTATTATGAGATACCCATCATCGGCAAGCTGCCGCTCAAAATAGTTTATTTCTTCCAGGCATTTTTCCATTCTTCTTTCGGATTTTTCTTCTCCCAGGCATTCTGTTATCGATCTGCTGTACCAGCTCCTGTCAAAAACTCCAATTTTTCCTCTCACGGGAATTCTGGACCAGAAGCGTACAATGAAAGGCTTGAGGAGTTCTTCGTAGCAGGGTCTTGTCATTGTATGGAAATTGTATCCTCTGGGATCCAGTGACAGAATAAACCTGTTGATATCCTCACACATCCCGGATACGTGCCAGCCCTCAAAAACGAGAATAACGGGAATTTTTAAGTCCCAGGCTTTTCGCTGCAGTTCTCCTAGCTTGGGTTTAAGCATTTTTTCGCTTTTCTTGTAATCGGCATTTGTTATTGTCTTTGAGAGATCAATTTTTTCTAGCATGATGGAGCTCCGCATTTATTCCTAAAAGAGATGATTATTTTAATATTATTAAATATTCAATCCGAAAGTATACAATTTATTCAAAGAAAGTATAACAATTTATTCAATCAGAAATTATACAATTTTTACTTCGAAAATAATGATATAATGTATATGCACTGGATAATTATTTCAGTTTTTTGCCCCAATTTCTGGATACCGGTGATAAGATGGGTTATATATTTCTGGCGAACTATATATTTTTGCAGACTCAACTGATAAACTTTCATTTCATGACTCTATTAATATATTAATGTTAATTATATTTATTTTATTTATTTTATTTTATTTTAACCATTTTATATTATTTCAACTATTTTATTTTATTTTGTTTATTTTATTCATTCAGATCATTTTGTAATCAATGTGTCTATAACTCAATTGTTTAATTCCATATCATAGTTTAAATTTAGTCCATCCAATGTAAAATTAGTAAACCTTTAATCTCAAAATCAAGTATTCTTTTTACAGACTTTTTGTTTCAGAGAGTCTATACGAAGCAGAGGAAAAACCATTTTATAAATATATCTTAATAATTATCTTTATTTTGGGGTCGTAAACAGTAATATTTGTACTCAGTGCAGTGTTTTGGTCCCTGTATTGTACATCTCATTGTATATTATATACGACGACTTAAACGAGTTGGTGAATTTCTCTCATAATTATATTGAACAATAACTTATGTATAATTAAATGAATATATCCTATTCTGATTGTTTTATAGTTTCTTATTATTAAATAACTAATCAATTAAATCTACTTTTTAATATATGTTTTTTATTGCAACTAGTTAATTAAGACTTTCTGGTGTTACGTGCAGCTAATTATAATCTTTATAATATGTTTAATTTCATATTTATCAAAAAATTATCTGCTAATCTACTTATAATATACAATAGAATATGAGTTATTTCTTGATTAATTTATTATGTATCATTTTCACATATTAAATAAAACAGTGAATGTTTGATAATATATTTATTTTAGTGAATGTTTTCAAGATGCTACGTAACAATATAATATCATAAAAGCATTTATTGAAATAGGTATAATTTATTACATGTTATATGTGCTTAATAGTAAGTTATTGTGTTGCACATTTTTTTATTGTTTAATATAGTAAGATGATTATAATGTACTCTTACAATTATTTACATTTCTTTAATATACAAAATCTGAGATGTATACACTTGAGGAATTATTTCTCATTTAAAAACTGTTCAGTTTGACATAAGGATATTTTTAGATTTTTAGCTTATTCTGCTAAGCAGTAGTGTTAAAATTCTTCTATATTTATAATATGTTTTTTCGATTAAATAGGGTAGACTACACAGTTGAAGTTTGGATAATAACATATAGCAACAAATTATTCTCATTAGACATAAAAAATAACACTCTTTCTATTTAAAACAATATTTGATTTAAATTGAGAATGACCGAATTTATATATTGATATGGAATGTATAAGTTATTCATATAGTCTATATGTATAGTTATATTTACTTTTTCAACCATTTTACTTTTAACCTCTTTTTGCATTAAAGTGTACAGTTATCGGCAGAAACCTGCATATTCCTATAGTATCTGGAATAAACGACTTTACAAAATTGGAGCATAAATATTTTTTTGTACATCGTGATGAATCTATACCCATATCATATAGGAATAGATTTTATCCGTTCGCTTTTTAATTTTCGGACTTGTTCAAATAATGAAGAAATGGTTAAAAAAATAAAAAATAAGAGACAAACCCTGTAATATGCAGTTGGGTCATAAATAAACATATGATTTATTACAAAATTGGAGGTTTGTTCACACGAGTTAAAGGTTTTAGCCAGTATTATTTCTAACAGTGCCCCAGACAGAAATAATTATCCAGAGAAAGTATTTTTGTAAAATTCGGATGAAAAAATTTCTCTGCCTTTCTCACTACTTTTTTACGGGATACTTCAGTTTATCTCATCATTTATATGATAAAAAGGAGAAATTAATCAATTCACTGTTTTATGCTGGTATATTTATATTATATGATTTGATTCGAATAGTGTAGGCTTACTAAATTAAAAATATACAGCGACACATAGCTAAAAACAGCCAAGGAATTTCTACAGACAGCTCAATTTAGGTTAAAATTTTAAAATAAATATTGATAGATGAATATTTATGGACATGGTTTTGTATTGCACTTACAAAAATTCGGACTGTCTAACAAATAAAAATTTTTAATTCAACATAACACATTTATATTATAAATATTATTTTTTAAAAATAATAATTCAAAAATTTTAAAGTTTAAATTATTAATCTTATTTTAATTAATTAAACACTATATGTTAAAAATAATATTATTCCTTATTTATTCGTACTAATATATTAGTACGAATAATAAATTCTGAATTAAAACCTCCCTGTACGCAGGAAATAAGTAAATAGAAAAAGTCCGTAACTAAATTATAATGCAAGTTCGAGGTCAAATATCTCTTCAAAGAGTTTGTACTTTTTGCGGGCCCTGTAAAGGTACTGGCGGACAGGTGTTTCGTCCTTTGCCCTGGCAAAAAGGGCTTCGATTTCCCCTCTGGAGAAGACGGCTTCAAGCTTTTTTATGGGAATTGTCTCAAGCCCTTTCCAGTCGTCAACGACCTGGCTGCTTATGGGAATCGGAATTGGAAGCAGGGATACCTTGACCTCATCTGCCCAATTCCATCCGGAATCATAAACATTTGCATAGAAAACCCCGCAAGAAACACATTTTGTTACGATTACGGTTTTTTCACCTGCTCTGTGGTAACTGAGGCTTATAAGTATGGAATCGCAACTGGTGCAATTACCTATCTCATTTTCTTCCAGGCTGTAAGCAGGTATTCGGTTCTCTCCAATGTATAGATTGTTTCCTTTAAGGTCATAGCTATAATCCATATTATATGCTCCTGGATGAGGCTGATAGGGTCGAAGCTACTGGTTTTCAGGATTTTCTCCTATTTCTTACTCTCTTTCTTTGTAAAGGTTATAACCCTATTAATATTAATCCCCTTTTTATGAAAGCTCCTGGCTTTCGGGCTACCCTATATTTCATTAATTTTTTTCTTTTCTTCTCTTCTTTTTTAGTTTAAAATTTATTGTACTCTGAAGCTTTTCTATTCTACCCTCATGCACTGAGATAATTCTACTCGTTTTTGAGATTTAATTATATACAGGAAGGATGCCGCAAGATTCATGAAGAATAGAACTTAAATACAGGCTTCCAAAAGCCTGTTACCTGAAATATTTGGGAATGAAAACAGCCCGCAAACGGAATGAATTTCCAGAAAAAACTTTCACTGTAAGACTAATACTTAACCTCAAGCTTACAGTGAGGTTTGAAATCTCACAGTTTTTACTTTTTGATGTATATTAACTGGACAGTTTTAGTGGATTAAACGCAAACTTAATATATTTTCATAAGAAAATAATAGAGTATTTGAGTAAATATATTATGTAAGTATTCGAAATTTTCTCCCATGGAATAGAAGCTTTTTCGATTTATCTGAATATAAAGCTTTTATTAGGAATTAGAATTAAAAATAAAAATATAAAAGTTTGACATTTATAGTAAAAAGCTCTTGAAAGATTTGGGATTATATCCGGTGCGGATGAGGCATAAAAAACGATATATCAGAGAAAGAATATATATGCATACAGGAACTGGATTTGAAGTAAAGTAAAATTGTTTAATGGGTATCAATTTTTTGTATCCATCCCCATCTGGACGAATAAATTTACAAATCTATATATAGAGCTATAACTTACATAGTTTACTACATCAGTAGAGGTGGCAATTAATGGTATCCATCCGAGCTAAAATTAAATCCAGGTTAGAGAAATTTCTTGAAGTTGATACCAGTGGATATCGAAGGGCAATCCTGTGCATCTTCATCAAGGTAAAAAAAGCGACCATTGACGAGTTACATGAAATGCTTACGAGTAATTATAATGTATCCAGGAATACGGTCGCATCCATGGTAGGGTATATCCATTCGAAACTTGGAATTCTAAGGGCGCATAAAGAATCCTATAAAACCCCAATGGTTTACCTTCTGAGAGAGGAGTATATAGATCTGCTCATGAAGATTGTATCCTCATCCAAGACACCGGCTGAGTTCTCGGTTTGAGATTTTTACTATTTCACTATTTTACCCCCAGCTGCCTGATGGACAATGTCACTCGTTAAAAACGCACCAAGAACAGCAACGACTATTGTGGTAAGGTCGGATGCAAATACTCGCATAAGTAACTCAAGGGACCCTTATTATACCCTTATGCGGCGTATTTTTCAAGAGGATTCAACGGCTGTTCGAGGTCAAAAGTTTCTGACAATAATTGAAGAGCGCCAGGCTTCAGGAAACGCAATCAGGACTGATGAATGGAAGCTCCTTCTGGAAGAACTCCAGATAGGACGTGCCTCATTTTATGCGATGCGCAATAAACTGCTTGGAGCCGGACTTATCTCGATAAAGGATAAAGAGTACAGGCTTTCAGGCCAGTTTTCAAAAGATCTCTTAGACATGGCCCGCTGGTGGTGGACTGCAGTTCTCAATCAGCCCGAAGAAAACCTTTGAAAAAATATTAAACTTTTTTCCCAATTCAATTTTGGAATTTCACCTCCTCAGCCGAAAGGTATATATATGAGATCTTCCTTTAGAAGATACGCTTCAGGGCGAAAGAATTGCGCCCCGCAGCGAAAAATCATCGAAGCCCGGTAGTGTAGTGGTCAATCATGCGGGACTCTGGATCCTGCAACCTCGGTTCGAATCCGTGCCGGGCTATACACACTATGTAAGTAAAGCTCTTTTGTATTCAGGCAAAAAAAGAGTTTCTGTTTTTGTATTTTTTATATCAAGTACTTTTCTAAATCTTATTATTGGGAGTCTCGAGACTTTCCAGATGCCCTTAAGATATACTTTTGGCACAAAGAGAAATTTCCTTCAGATGGCACAAAGAGAAATTTCCCTCAGATCCCGTTCCGGAAACATCTCCGGCTATCTACCCGAGAGACTGAGGATTAAAAGGATCTCGTTTTCTCAGCTCCTGTCCATGTACCTCTATCACACTCCATTTCCGGATTATTCGCCCTCTGTTTGTGGTAACAGGATAGTTTGCGACCTGACGGCATCTCGCCAGCGCACCCAGAGCACATACAACCCGATAAATCCAACCACAGCCCAGGTTGTGATCGCACCCAGTCCCAGGCCAATAACTGGAGTGAGAACCAGTGACAAACCATTCCACATTGCATGCAGGATAGAAACAAACAGGTATGCTCCAATTACCTGCAGGTTAACCCGGAAGCAGCAGTCCTTGCTTTCACGGAACAGTACACTGGCTAAAATTGCTGTCCAGGTTCCATGCCCAAGTGGGGAAAGCAGACCGCGGAATAAAGTCACTTCCACTGTTGCAGAAATACTCCCCGAACTCATCAGGAAGCTCGTAAAGGCATAACCGGTGCTTTCCAGAGCCGCAAACCCCATCCCCACCGCCGCGCCCAGGATCAGCCCATCCATTTCCAGATCATGCCGTCCGCGGCGTGCAATTACAAGTACGCCCAGGATTTTAGCAAATTCTTCAATTAGCCCTACTGCCAGAGACTCGCCCAGATTAAAAGGGATAATGAATAACGGCCCCAGATAAGAAGTAGCGATAATACCCACCAGCCCACCGTACAGGAAAGCCAGGGAGACAGTAGGCATTCTCAGGCGGCTAAAATGCCTTCGCTCATATAAGAACGCCACATAGGCAACAGGTACCATAAAGTTGCCGACTAACACCAAACTTGGGAACAGGTTGGGATTGCCAGTCATCAGCAATGCCACAAGTAAGAGAATGTAGAAAGCTGTTGCGGATACTATAACTTTTAGCCAGGAGTTCCGTCGGGTAGCCGGTTTAGAGAACTGAGCTTTCGCCGGGCTATCTATACTTTCCTCCCTATCCAGTAACCCTGAATTATCTTCCAAAATGCGCCTCCTAATGTAAAGAATTTACAGCTTGAACTCAGGCATTAGTTCAGGACAGTATGGATGAAGCATAATATAAAATTGAGAACGGGCAGACAAAAGTCCCCTGTCTATCCGGATATTTCTCGATGACTTCATGCAAAAGCGACTTTCCCCCATTCGGAATTTTTGAACTGGTGCCATCAGCGAGTGACAGTATATTGACTCCTGAAACAAAATTTCATCAACTTGCCGGTCTCGGGATGGTTGAATTGCTCGTACCCGAAACATGGATCGATAATTGCCTGCATCTCTTCAGTAGAGATCCCCAAACCAGGCTTAAACCCTTACCGATAAGGGTCTTGACGTATGAAAGCAAGAGAGCCTCAATACATATTACCCACGTTACAGGTAATATTATGATTGGGAGCTTTAAATATTATCCCTCTGATGATATTCCGCTAATGCCAACCGGCAATTTTTTTCCTTTAACGGCTTTCTCTTCTTACAGGCAATACGGATCCCAGATACTTTGATGCAGGGTTTTATAGCCGAGGAGTTCAATAAGCCGGCTCCGGAGGTGAACAGCCTTATCTATAGTTTATAGCTCTCCAGCTCTCAATTCTGCAATATACGGATCATAAGCGGCAGTTGAGCCGCCTGAAAAGCTTGCAACGTAATAATCTGCAACAATACAAGCCTGCTGCTCGCGGTTATATTCCCGGAAATGCTTTTTTGCGCCTGGTCTGTATGCGTATCCTTCCTTCACATGCGCACGAAATGCTTCAACCATATATTGCGAACCTGTATGTTCCATCTGGGCGATATGGGTTAATTCGTGTACAAGCCACTTCATGTCGGAGTTGCCTGGAGCTGTGTTAAGCTTTCTTGTAAAGTTGATTGTATGGAAGGTCGTAACCCCCATTCCTGAACACCTCTTTAGCTTCGCTCTCGTCCAGGCGATGAACGAAGCTTCATCAATACGTACCTTCCGGTAATCGATTCGATTTCCGAATATGCTTCGAGCTTCCTGTTCCTCCACTGCAGAAAGACCCCGGGTCTCAGGCTTAATAACCTGCCATAAGCGGTCCATAAGCTCAGGAAAGGCACAGAAGTCGAGAACTTTAGTGATAATCCATCCAATCCTCACAACAAGGAATAAAAGGCTGTGGGATATCACCTGAGATCTCAATTGACTTCCCGAAAACTGAGGTTGTGTAGTTTTCAAACTGTCACCCGCTTCATAAGCAAGCTTCTTTTTCTTTATTTCTCAAAATCCTGCAAGCAAAGTTCCGGTTCAGGTGATATAATGATTAATTCGGAGACATATTAGTTTCAAAGTATATTAGCTTGTAACTGCATTATGTATCATTTCAATACGTCATCAAAAAGCTGCTTTTACTATGAATTATTCTTTTGTCCAATACCAGAAACTTCTTTTTCGTTCCCTGAATGAATTGAGAATTAAGCCTGATGAGTTTGTGATACTGGCAAATTCGTTAATTCAGGTTTTAAAGCTTAAGAAACTTTCAGGGGAAAATGTTAGGATTCGATAACAAGATACTTCCCAGAGGGAATAAGCTCTTCTTCCTGAACTTCTCTATATTTACAGCATTACTATTCACATTAGAGCGTTCAGTATTAAACTTAGATTTGTTGGGCGGAAGGTCTTATAGAAAGAAGTAGTAGAGTTTTCTTTATACTAAAGGACCACATATTGTATTAATAGATCCTCAGTTAGAAAGGTTCTTGCTATATCTATTTCTAACCAGACTTTTTCCCAACCCCCTTAGCTTGTTTGATTAACTCGCACAAATATATTTATGAATAATATTAAATAACATTGAATACAATTATTAGGTCTAGTCAACATTTTATTACACACTTTGTTGAAGCCCAGCAAAGTGACTGATTGGGTGGGTATTATAAACTCATTGCTATTTAGTAATCACCAGATTATAGGTGATTCCAGAAACTGACCGAAAACTATGTTTTACGAATAGTTGGCTGTATATCTCTACTGTACCCGCATTTTGGGTAAATATATATAGCTTTGATTCAAAACCCTAATAAACTTTATCAATACCGATTCTTTGCGTTAGTTTGCGGGTAATATTGTGTTAAAGGGGAATACTGGTATGTAATTGAGAAACTATATACAGAAAAAAAACGAAGAATAGAATTTAATGTGCTCAGTTGTTTTAGCTTGGGGGGTATTAATTGAATAAGCAACTTAAAATATTATTTATAGGAACCTATGTTCCAAAAGAATGTGGGATTGCCACATTCACAGCCGATCTTTTAAATTCAGTATCCGGGGAATATAATGACGTTCATTGTGAAGTAATCGCTTTGAACGATCCCTCTGAAACCTACAACTATCCTGAAGAAGTCGTTTTTCAAATCCAGAGGGACAGAATTGAGGACTATTACCGGGCTGCGGATTATATAAACCAGTCTGATATTGATCTCGTATGCCTTCAGCACGAATTCGGGCTTTTCTGGGGAAATGCGGGAGACTACATTTTTGCCCTGCTTTCAGGGATCAACAAGCCTGTAATAAGCACGATGCATACTGTAATCCGGGAACCTGAGCCTGAGTATCGTGTGTCCACGGAAAAACTCATCAGGTATTCCGAGAAACTGGTTGTAATGAGCCAGACTGCAGTCGATATGTTAAAAGATGTTTATAAGGCTCCAGAGGACAAGATAGAATTAATTTTTCATGGAGTGCCTGACTATCCGTTCAATAACTGCAGTAAGTATAAAAAAATGTTGAAGCTGAAGGGGGCTCCGCTTGTCCTTACTTTCGGCCTGCTGAGCCAGAACAAAGGTATCGAAAGTATGCTTGAGGCTCTTCCTGAAGTCGTAAGCCAGTACCCTGATCTTGTTTACCTTATACTGGGTGCCACGCATCCGACTATTAAAAAGAACTTCGGAGAAGCGTACAGGCAATACCTCAAGAACAAAGTTTCGGAACTCGGGCTCGAGAAAAATGTAGTATTCCATGACAAATTTGTCGAAAAAGAGGAACTCTGCAACTACATCCTCGCCAGTGATATTTACGTATCTCCTTACCTTTCCAGAGAACAGATAGTAAGCGGGGCTCTGACCTATGCAATTGGCATGGGAAAGGCAATAGTTTCCACTCCTTACTGGTACGCCCAGGAAATGCTTTCCGACAATCGCGGGTTGCTTGTAGATTTCGGTGACACGAACGGTTTTAAAGAATCTCTCTTGCACCTGATTGAAAATCCAGAAGAGTGTGATATTATGCGCAAGAAGGCATATGATTTTGGTAGAAAAATGACATGGAAAAATGTAGGTAAGCAGTATAATACGGTTTTCACAAGAGCTTTAAAGAGCTACAATACCTACTCCAGTACCTCAAATAAATTCAATTTCCTTCCAAGTCAGCTGCCTGAGGTAAAGCTTGATTACCTTAAATTGTTGACCGATGACGTGGGTATTATACAGCACAGCAATCTTGGAGTGCCGGCTCGTCATCACGGGTACAGTACTGATGATGTAGGTCGGGCTCTTGTTGCACTGACACAGTTGATCGATAGCCAGAAGAAGACCGAGGAATTCTGGAAGTTAATTACCACATACATGAGCTTCCTTGAACATGCCCAGACCGATACAGGACACTTCCACAACTTTATGAGTTATAAACGGGAATTTCTGGATGAAAAAGGCAGCGAAGACACGCTCGGGCGTGCCATTTACGGGCTTGGTCATGTGGTAAGCTGTCCTTACCTGTCAAAAAATATGCGCACTCTTGCTCATACCCTTATAAGCAGGGCTATGCCTGAGATGGAGAAACTCAACTATCCCAGGGCAAAAGCCTATACCGTTTGTGGTTTGTACGAAATGCTCAGGGCAGGTGTGGAAGCCGACGAATTCGAATCGGTATTCAATTCGCGCAGGGATGCCGTGAAATCCATTGACTCCCTTGTAAGTAAAGATGCCCTTGAATCCGTATTTACCAGCCACGCAAATTCTCTGGTCGGGTTATATGAAGCCAATCATACCGAAGACTGGAACTGGTTCGAGCCTACAGTAACCTACAGCAACGCAAAATTGAGCGAATCCCTTTTACTGGCATATAATTACACTAAAGATCGGACTTACCGGAAGGTTGGGCTTGCTACGCTGGACTTTCTTACCGAGATACAGTGGAAAGGTGACTTTTTTGACATGGTTGGAAACGAGGGCTGGTACTCCTATAAAGGGGAAAAGCCGATCTTTGACCAGCAGCCTATTGAAGCAGGTTACCTGACCCAGGCTTATGTTTCGGCTTACGAGATTGTACGTGAGAATAAATATCTGGAACTTGCAAAATATTCTTTTGAATACTTCCTTGGAAGAAATCGATTGCGAACTGTTATGTATGATTATTCCACAGGTGCAGTCTGTGACGGGCTCAACCGCGATGGTATGAACTGTAATCAGGGGGCGGAATCTGTAGTTTGCTTCCTTATGGCTTTGGGAGCTTTAAATAAACACATGGATAAGACATTAAGTACAATACTGCAATCCACAGCAAGCGACGAAGTGGATGAAACCCTGCAGAAAAGAAAGGGTCCTTTGTCAGCAAATCAAATGGAGTGAGAGGGTAATATGATCTGGAAAGACCATGGGGAGTTGTTTGTTAGATATAACAGGAATCCTATACTGACTGTTGAGGATTGGCCATACAGGGCTCATTCGGTGTTTAACCCCGCGGCTGCGATAGTTGATGGCAAAACCCTGTTACTGGTGCGTGTTGAAGACCACCGGGGCTTTTCTCACTTTACAATAGCAACAAGTGAGAATGGGATTGATGGCTGGGAAATTGATACTGAACCCACCTTTTCTCCGGATCCTGCAAACTATCCTGAAGAAATATACGGTATTGAAGACCCACGCATAACTTATATAGATGAGCTGGAAAAATGGGCTGTGGCATATACGGCATTTTCGGATTCGGGTCCCTTAACGGCACTTGCCTTTACGAAAGAATTCCGTAATTTTGATCGGGTAGGTGCTACTTTGCCTCCTGAAAACAAAGATGCTGCAGTTTTTCCTGTAAGATTTAATGGCAGGTGGGCAATGCTGCACAGGCCTGTATCTTTAATAAGCGGTGCAAAGGCAAATATCTGGATTTCCTTTTCCCCGGATATGAAATATTGGGGAGAGCATAATGTGCTTCTGTACGCTAGGGAAGGGGGATGGTGGGACGCGAACAAAATCGGATTATCCCCACAGCCAATCCGTGTGCCTGACGGATGGCTGATCATGTACCACGGAGTACGCCAGACAACGGCTAAAGCAAGTTACAGGCTTGGGCTGGCTCTCCTTGATCTTGACGATCCCACAAAAGTGCTTCACAGGTCGGAAGGCTGGGTTTTCGGGCCGCGTGAAATGTATGAACGAAGCGGAGATGTCAACGATGTTGTTTTCCCCTGCGGGTGGGTTATGGTGGACGATGAAATCCGTATTTACTATGGAAGTGCCGATACCTCCGTATCGCTGGCCACTGCAAAAGTCCGCGATGTCATGAGATATATTCACTCATGCCCTGAAAAGCAGTGCCCGGATGAGTATTGCAGGTGGTTTGAGGAGGATATAGAAAGCTCAACTGATCCGAAAAGAGGGTATTCAAAATTAAAATAAGAAGTAAAGTTAAAGGAAAATGGATACAGGTTAAAAAAGCCAGAAGTTAAAGGTTCAGGTAAAAAGCCTGAGATTAAAAGTTAAGACTCAAAAAGCCGAAAATTGAGTGTGGGGATGATTTGGGGGTATTAGTATAAGAATTGCGATGTTATCTCCGATTGCCTGGAGTACGCCACCTAAAAAATATGGTCCCTGGGAATCTATAGTATCTTTATTAACCGAAGGCCTGGTAAAAAGGGGTATTGACGTTACATTATTTGCAACAGCGGATTCCCATACGGCAGCGAAACTTCATGCTGTGGCTCCGAGACCCTATGAAGAAGATAAGGATATGATCGTGAAGGTTTATGAAGGCATGCACATATCAGAAGTCTTCGAGAAAGCAAATGAATTCGATATAATTCATAACCATTACGATTATCTTCCTCTGACCTACAGTGCGCTTGTAGATACGCCTGTCGTAACAACAATCCACGGCATTTCTTCAAGGAAAATTTTGCCTGTTTATAAGAAGTACAATAACAGAACTTTTTATGTATCGATAAGTGATGCTTACAGGTGCCGCGATCTTGATTATATAGCAACGGTCCGGCATGGGATCGACATAGAAAGTTTCCATTTCAACGAGAACCCGCAGGACTATCTTCTCTTTTTATCGCGCCTGCATAAAGACAAGGGCGTAAGGGAAGCGATAGAAGTTGCAAGAAAGACCGGCAGAAAACTCAGAATAGCCGGCTTCGTTGCGGATCAGGCTTATTTTGAAAAAGAAGTCCAGCCCTTTATAGATAATGAGCAGATTATTTTCGAAGGGCATGTTGATCCTGAATATAAGAAAGAACTCCTGTCGAATGCATCTGCTCTGCTGCACATGATCAATTATGATGAGGCTTTCGGGATTGGTATCGTTGAGGCTATGGCAAGCGGCACGCCGGTAATTGCAATGAACAGGGGTTCAATGCCTGAGCTCATTCGGGATGGGGAAACCGGGTTTTTGATCAATAGCGTTGATGAAGCTGCAGAAGCTGTGCAAAAGCTCGGCTCCGTATCCCGCAAGGCCTGCAGGGAAAGTGTTGAAAAGCGTTTTTCTGTTGACAGAATGGTGGATGACTATATCAAAGTGTATGAGACCATTCTTGAAAAGCGCAAACGTGAGGACAAAAGACCGTGGGGTTTTTACGAAGTGCTTATGGAGAAACCAGGATATAAAGTCAAAAGCCTTACTGTCCTCCCGCAGAGTGAAATTTCACTCCAGCGCCATGCTCATAGAAGTGAGCACTGGCACATAGTCAGTGGAGAGGGGCTTGTAACTAAAAACGGGAGTAAGATCAGGGTGCTTCCCGGGGATTCGGTTGATCTTCCGGTAAACGGGATCCATCGGATTACAAATATAGGCGGTCAGAATCTTGTCTTCATTGAGGTTTCGCGCGGAGACTACCTGGGAGAAGACGATATCGAAAGGCTTGAAGATAGATACGGGAGGACGTGAGCAGAACTGCATGAGCAGAAATCTGCATAAGGATTGGAGCGCTGTGCAGGTTCTCACAGACTTATAATACTACAGGCTTAAGCAGATATAATTTTCCAGTTTATGAAACAGAATTACAATTCTCCAATTTATGATTCTGCTTTAGCCTGTCTGAGTCATAAGCCCTGCCCGATTTCTCTTTACCATTTTTTGTTTCAGTTTCTTGCCTTACTGTTCTTTTTACTGTTTTCGTTCATAAATTTTTTAAATCTTTATTTTTAATCCGGGCATTCTGAAGTGTTATAGGAATCCCTTACCTGAGTCGCCACTTCCTCACCCAGTCTCTCGGATACGTTCTGGATAAAAAGCTCGATGTACTCGAAGGGTACGCAGCCGAGGCTTTCCTCTCCTGACAGGATAAGCCTGACAAGGTATTCCAGGTCATATCTGGATAGCAGCTTTATCCTCCTCAGGAAATCCTGAGCATCTTTTGCATAATGATTTGCCAGGGGAGGGAGTATGGAACGATAAGCCATTCCTGAGCCTGAACAGAGATACCCCTCGCACTCCGGGGCAACGGTTTTCAGAATCCCGATATCCGTTTCTGAGAGTAGTCTTGCCATGATGATCACCATTGATAAAAGTATGCAGCCTTTGCTTCCGAGATAGTGAATATATACGATTTACATCTCAGAAATAATAAACGTATGCAATTAAGGTACAAGGATGGATGCGGTCTGGGATATGAGAACTGGATATAAGGTTAAGCGGTTAAGATAAGCATGCAAGATATGCATATAAGAAGCATGTAAAAAGTATGTATAAGAGAATCAGTTATGAGTCAAAGAATCAGTTATGAGTCAAAGAGTCATTTATGAGTCAAGTTCTGTTTTCAGCAAGCGTGAAGTGTAAAGTCTGAGGATTGCCGAAGAATTTGAAGCTATTCTTCGGATTTCTCTCGTTTTACAATACAGGCTTGTTTTATGTATTTGGAATTTCACTTTATGTCCGGGTCTTTTTATGCTTCACACGGGCTTTTTTATGTTTCATAAGGGCTTTTTATGCTTCATAAGGGCTTTTTTACTTTACAAGGGTTTTTTATGCTTCATAAGGGCTTTTTTACTTTACAAGGGTTTTTATGCTTCATAATTCACTCCGTGCCTTCATAACTCAAGTTTCATCAGGTCTTCGGCAAGAATCACCTCTCCTTCAAAGTACCTTTTAAGGCGGTTTACGGTTTCCTTTTCATGCCCCTGCATTTCCGGGTAAAAATGTGTAAGGCAGATGCTTCCTATTTCTATACCTGACTCTTCCAGGAGGCCTGCGAGTGTGCCTGGTGTGGTATGGTTTGTGACTTTCATGCCTGAGGGAAAGGAGCACTCATGAATCAGGAGATCGGCGTCGGCTGCAAGCCCCATTATCTCCCTGGAGGGCTCGGTGTCTCCGGAGTAAACGAATTCCCCATCCTCTCCGGTCACGCGGTAAGCCAGAGTCGGAACGCTGTGCGCGGCTGCCATGCAGCTGATCTCACAGTCGAAACCGTCAGGAGTGAATTCTTTTCCCGGGGAGAGCTCTATAACATCCACATCCACTTCTTCCTGAAGATATTCATAAGCGTCAAGCACTTTCGAAAACCATTCTTCGGTTCCTTCAGGCCCGTATACCTTCATACTGGTACTTCCGCGGAGCCAGTTTGCCTTGATCAGGGGAAGCAGGTCAGCCACGTGGTCAAGATGAAGGTGTGAGAGCAATACCGTATCTACTTCGGTATGGGAAACCCCAGCCTCAGGAAACCTGCTCAATACACCGCTTCCGCAGTCGATTAGTAGCGGCTTTTCCTCAAGCCTGACAAGCACTCCTGACTGTACCCGATTCCTCTGAGGGATCGCAACTCCAGTGCCAAGAAATGTAATTTCCATGGGTTAAAGAATAAACTTTAAATAATTTAACTTTATTTAAAGCATGTCCGCATAAGGAATCTTTGCGGCTCAAAAAAATCCTGCTTTTTTTCAAAGCGCGAGGGTTGCCCAGCCCGGTCAAAGGCGCCGGACTTAAGATCCGGTATCGAAGGATTTCGTGGGTTCGAATCCCACCCCTCGCATTAGATTTTTGGGTAATAGGTAAGTCAAATTTTTTGTACGCTAGTGCAAGAGTTATGCACAACCGATTATTTTAGAAAGTTGTTTTAACCAAAATAAATTACTATATTTCTATAATATAGGTCAAATAAAAAATCCTCTTTTTGCACTTTTTGTATCAAATTAATGAATAGCTAATTTTGCCAAGAGGATGAAAACATTCAAATGATTCAATTTAATCGAGAATGTTAATAGTGTAAAGAGTTGCTTTCAGTTAACCTTATTTTCGTTTCTGAATTCTTCGATTGCATTTTCTATCAACTCTATGATCTCAGTGCATTCACATTCTCTAAGCTCGGGTTTTTTATTATCTCTAAAATTTCCTCAAATACATCTACTGTCAATCTTGACATATAAGAATACTTTTTCTTAAGACGTTTTAAACTGTCTACTAATTGCCTTAATTCATGATACTCTATTAGATTATGTTTCAAAGACAGGATTGCTAATCTATGAAATGATTCAAAGACCTCTTCTACCATCCAATATAAGCATTCTTCACTTTCCGGCTTATCGCTGTCGTCTGAATATTTGAAGTCGTAGACTAGAAAATTTGCTCTGGAGAAAAGGAACGGTAGAAAAATATTATTCAACGAAAATTTGTTCCGAAGATGAATTGATATAATTCCAAAATTTTCGAAACATTTAATTATCATAGTAAAAGGTTTTAGCGTTTCGAAGGTTGGTGAATTTTGCGCATAATTTAGTATAGGATCAGCAAGTTTTCCTAATGAATTGGGTATTTCATAATATGCCTTCTTAGATTTTTCAATAACTCCTATTTTAAAGATTTTTAAATTAGATGCAAAGTGTTTGCCTTCTATATCATTAAGGTGAAATGCCTTTATATTTTTGTCTTTTACATTATTTATTAACAGCGCATTGTCTTCATCATTTCTATCGGTTATTTCTAATGAAAAAGAAAGATTTGAATTATTTTTATCCTCAACTGTTATTGTCCACCAACTGGTAAAATATATCTGCGAGTCTTCCTCATCTAGATGTGCATTATACTCTTCATTTAGAAACTCAATTATTTTACTTTTATCTATATCCCATTCAAACAAATAACCAAAATGAAGTATTCCGATTGAATATAAAGTTTTAATTATGTCTTCGACTAAGGGAAAAGTTTTTTCTTTATTTATGGCTTTCTGTCCAATATTTTCTATATTCTGACAAATAATTCTGGATTGGGTGCCGCTTCTAAGAATTCTGTCAATAATTTCTAGCGATTTAAGGCATTGTTTTGGTGCATCTAAAAGGTTATTTTCAACGGCGTTTTCCCCTATAGAAGCTATATAAGCTGAAATATCTATTATATCAATGAGCACTTTTTGATGTAGTTTTTCCAATGAATTCTTTGCTCTGGGTGCATATTTATAGTTTGATTTAATATGGTCATAATATTCAACGACCTGATATTGTGTTTCGTCGGAAAGTTCTTTTGAATGGCAATCTATTTTGAATGCTAAGTTTTCTAAGCACTTCACTATTTGCACAGTTGAATATTCAATTTCAGTTCCTCTTTTTGTGGATTCTTTACCGATGATCCATAGGTTTTTCAGAATGTGGGATACACTATGTATAAGATTATTATCAATTGCTCTTTCTCCAATATAAGTGAGAGTTTTAATAACTTCATCTAACGCATTTTTTGAGTCTGAGTTAATTGCAGCGATTCCTATATCACCTAAAAAATATGATAACTCGGATATCGAACCCTCGAGTTTTTCAAAAATTTTTATTTGCTCATTTATTTTGATTTCATTTCGCCTGATAAAAGTATTTTTTGCAATTTTTTGAATCTGCTTTATTAAATATATCGATAATTCGGCAAATTCTTCTTCTTTTATTTTTATAATTGATTTAAAAGCTTCTTTTAAATAATACTCAGACAAAAAAGTAGTATATAAAAAATCTTTTTGCGTTACTTTTTCTTCTACCTCGGGCGTACCGATGGCGTTGTGTAATGTGATCAAAACTTTTGTTTTTAATTTTGAAACAAAATCAGTATTTAAATCTGATTCATTTACGAGATAAGTGCATTCTCGACCAATGAAGCAACATTCTATCAGTATCAT
The DNA here is from genome assembly GCF_004099695.1 of Methanosarcina sp. MSH10X1. Classification (GTDB taxonomy): domain Archaea; phylum Halobacteriota; class Methanosarcinia; order Methanosarcinales; family Methanosarcinaceae; genus Methanosarcina. Next base: position 27,449 of record NZ_SCHL01000017.1, read on the forward strand.
TTTGATTAATCTAAGATCATTATCTCTCAAAGCTAACTTCCAAATTTCTAAAATACGATTGAATACATGTCCTGATATTCGTTCTTCATCAGTTGGGTTTTTTATAAGAATAATAAAAAGGCTATTTGTTACTTCTCCAAGAGCATATCTTGCGGTAGCGTAATCATATCGCTTAATTGAAGTCTGTATGATGTCAATTATCGGTAAAAAAGGATCCTTCTCATCATCGTCTAGACTTATAATAGTCCTATTAATTCTAGGCTCGTCTTCGAAAATTTTACTTTTGTATTCGCCTATTTCATATAAAGAGCTTGATAAATTTTTTATGTCAATTTTTTCAGATAAAACGTCAATTATTGAGCTTGGTTTCATCATTTTTAAGATATATGGAATATAGGCAACGAGTGAAATATATGCGGAAACTGAGAGTAAAAGAGCTAGAGTATAGAAGATTTCTAAATACTTGATACCCAGGTATAATACAGTATAAAACACTTCTAAATATTTGATATCGAAGTACGGATAATCATTAATTGAGGCATTTATTAACCTGATGACAATAAGAGAAAAAATTATTGAAGAGCCATTAAAGAATATAAGCGCTTGCAGTCTCAAGTCATTCTTAAAAATATCAACAACTCTTGCTGAATAGGTTGACGCAGAATACTGTATCACTAATAAGCTCAGACTTATAACGATGGCTACAATAGAAGCACTAATTTGAACAATAGTTGTCAACAAATATAATGCACTATCTGGATCTGTAAATATAAAACAAGAAAACCCCGCATATATAAGGCAAAATAAAGTGAAAAAAAAGATAAGTAGTGATAACCAAATTTCTTTTGTTTGCTGAAAAAAATAATGAATTACTTTTCTAAACTTGTTCATTGTATTGCTACTGAGATATTTTCACTTATAAACATTGTTTTTTGTAGCTGATTTTCATATCTTAATAATGATAGTGCTTGCCGCCTTTTGCTATTTTACTGTAAAATTTACAATTTCTTCTGGTACTGTTTTATAATTTTACTATAAATTTTACATTTCTACAATTTACATGTAAAACTTACACATTTTTACTTTGACTTGAAACCAGAGCTTCCCACTTATTCACTCTTTCCAGAACATTAGCATTAAGAGTAAACGGCTTATCTGATTTTGCATTCTGCTTCATATAATGCAAAGTACCTTTAGAAAACCCTAGTTTCTTCCAGTCAACATAAGAAATATTAAGAATCTTCTGCCTTATGTCATATGAATCAATTCTTTCAATTTCATACTCAGGCTTAACAAAATCCAGTTTCTCCTTTTTGCTTATGAGGTATTGGGCTAATCCTCTTACCTTCAGAAAGATAATATAACTCCATGTGCTTTCTTTACCCTGAAAACTTACTTTTTTATTCAGCATATTGGAGTACTCATTAACAACCTTCCTGGCTCCTGTAGGTTTTAGCCCGAGATTGTAATTCTCAGTCCTTATGAAATCCTTAGTTTCCATAGCTTCGCTTTCAATCAGACTAATAGCTGCAAAACAAGAAACCTGAAAGGTTCCTGAAGGTCACAGGAATCATTCAATCCTTGAGCTGTCCCACCTTCAGATAAATACGAAAAGAAAAATGTAAGTGTAATGAAAGAATAATTCTCATATATATACAATTTTCCTGGGAATGAGATAATTTTTGACATCAAATTCAGAGTTTAATTGGATAATTCTATAGAAAGTATCCGGAGCTGAAAAATAAGATCTGAGGTTTTGCACATGAAATATTTGATGATCAATGGAAAAAAAGAAGAGATCCCTCCTTTTCCGCATCATAAGGCTTTCATCTACAGGAGTAAGCAGTTCTTTTTTGCTAAAGGAATGTCAACTCGTTTAACAATGGGCAATTTCATTACTCTGAAAGAAGCTCTACCGTTGATTTAAAAATAAATATTTCATTCCAAAAGGGCTCTTCTGGTAGACCCGACCAGTAATTGTAATTTGAAGTGTAAAGGGTGCTGGTCTAAGGATTATGAGAGTGGTCATGGCATTTCGCATGAAAAACTTGATGCTGCGATTTTCCCGCCTGACGAAATCAAAATCAACCCTGCCTTATGCATATTTGCTAGTTTTCTGTTAATACCGGGTTCCTATCCTGAAAGCGCATATATCTAGAAGCTAATCTGGAAGAAACCAAAAATTTGATACTGATATAAAATTCCAAACAATTATATTCATTTTGTCTAATATCATATTGTGATATATATTAACATATTATAATTTAGGTATTATATTAATAATAAATAATAATATACCCGGATTGTATTGATAAATTTATTTTAAAACTCTTTTAAAACTCAAACCTTGTTCCTGGAGTTTTAACTATTTAAAACGGTTGAGTTGTGACGAGGGGACAGATATGCTTGAAAACCTGCGAAAAGTAGAGCAACAGAGAAAAGCTTCTCAAAGGTATTATAGCCGGCAGAAAGCTGCTGAAGCGGGGGGACCGGGCGAGAGATTAAGACATGAAATCACCAGGTCCTTGAGGGAGGCACAATCTATAGAGAAGCGCCTGATCTTTCTTGAACCAGGGGATGGCATGGCACTGGAGAGGATCAGGGGAAAGAGCGATCTCGTCGGTATCTCCTATCTGGAGCTTGGACTGCTTGCTGCCAGACCTGTCTGCAGGATCCAGATCGTGAATACCTTTGGCAGGTCAGAGGGTTACGGTACGGGTTTTCTTGTCGGCCCAAATCTGCTGCTGACGAATAACCATATCCTCGATACAGCAGAACTGGCAAAGAAGAGTTTTGCAGAGTTTGAATTCGAACAGGATATAAAAGGTCGACGGAAGACATCCAGGTCCTTCGACCTCCGGCCCGACGAGATCTTCGTCACTGATCCGGACCTGGACTTCACACTGGTATCCGTAGCCCCGGTTGCCACAGAAGGGACAGAGCTTAGCGATTACGGATTTTTGCATCTTGTGGAAGACACCGGCAAGATCTTGACCGGCGAACACATTTCCATAATTCAGCATCCCGATGGCGGTTTCAAGCATTGCTGCCTGCGGGAAAACGAAGTTGTAGATATCTTCGGCAACTGGCTGTACTATCTGACCGACACTCAGCCTGCAGCTTCAGGCTCACCCGTATTCAACGATCAGTGGCTGGTTGTAAGCCTGCAACACTCAGGAGTGCCGATGAAAGATGCACAGGGGAACATCCTTAAAACAGATGGTCAGCCTTATCGTGAAGGCATAGATAATGCCAGCACTCTAGCCTGGGTAGCCAATGAGAGCGTGCGCATCAGCTGCATCATCCAGGCACTGGAGTCGCGCAGCGAGAACGAGCCGATGGCAGTGGAAGCTCTGTGCAGGCTTCGAAGCCATGTCACTGGTCCGGCCGGACCTGCAGTCATAACCGCCCCAGAGTCAATCCACGGAGCAGCAATGAAGCTGGGAGAATTGCCCGCGGAACACTACCTCCTGGCGGATGGCTACAACCCCGATTTCCTGGGTTCTCTGCATCCTGTGCCTCTTCCAAAGCTGGCAGATAATCTTCAGTCCAGAGTCGCAAAGCTCAAAGACGGGAGAGAGGTTCTCACCTACCTGCATTTCTCGATTGTGATGAATGCGGATAGAAGGCTGGCCTTCTACACCGCAGTCAATATTGACGGCAAGAAGCTGGAGAACATCAAACGCGGCCGCGACAGATGGTACTTTGATCCGCGTCTCGACCAGAAATTTCAAGCCGGACCCAAATTGTATGAAGGCAATCCACTTGACCGCGGACATCTGGTTCGCCGGCTGGATCCCTGCTGGGGATCAAATGCCAGGGAAGCGGGAGAGGATACATTCCATTTTACAAACTGCTCACCTCAGCACGAGCGCCTCAACCAGCGTGATTGGCTCGAAGTGGAAGATTACATACTGAAGACCGCAGATAATACCAATGAGCGGATAGCGGTATTCACCGGTCCGGTCTTTCGTGAAGACGATATGATTTACCGCAATGAGTACCTCCTGCCTGCCGATTTCTGGAAGGTGGTGGCATTCATCAATAAGAACGGCAAGCTCAGCGCCACTGCCTACCTGCGCACGCAGAAGAATTATCTGGAGAGCTTGAAGTTCTTCGACGATGAGTTCAAGACCTGGCAAGTACCGGTAGCGCAGGTTGAGGCGCTGACAGGCCTGTCATTCGGCTTGCCTGCAGATGCCGATCCTATGGCGCGGGCAGCAACCGGAAAAGATCTGGAAAGCCAGAGAAGAAATATCCGAAGGATTCGCTCTGCTGCGGATATAATGCTCTGATACGATCGCTTGATGGTTGTTGCCTCGGATCAGACAATGAAACACAATCTGTCTGACAGACTAAAAGGGCTAAGCCGACAGCCATTTTTTGTGTGTCAGTTTCATTTTGCGTGCAAGCTCAATGACTGGTAGCTTCATATCTTCCAGAAATCAAAGTTATGCTGGCAATTTACTGGCAACGATGACTGAATTCCAGAATCGGATTCAATCCCTGGAAAACATTACTTTTATAGCTTTTTCTAATTCCTCGTCAGACATATCATTTACATGCGTAACAAGCAAACAGTGGTGACCGAATTTTCCCCACCCACAGAGAGCTTCCCCCAGAGTTCGTCTACTTATTCCTGCGTCTCGCAGCATAGCTTTTTCAACCTGTAAAATTTTAAATTAACTTTCCAATTTTATACGGGACGCAAAGATAATTTTAAAGTATGCATTACTGCAACAGATCAACAGCACCTTCTTTTTAATAAATTGCCCTATAAAGAAAAACAGGTTCTGTTGCAAAAGATGATAAATAAAAAAACAGAATGTCTCTCAGCTAACGTCCGGATTTAAATATTATTTTGAATAACTTATTCAGGCTTTGTTGAAATTCTCAGAATTAACTGATCTCGATTTATTTGAACTGAATAATATGATCCTTTTCACACATTTAGATTTCAGCTTCTTGATGCTGCTTTAGACATGTTTTTTACAGGGCCGGATTTTCTTCGCCATCGTTGCAAAAATCTTTTCATAAGATCTATCTATATAGAAAAGATAAAGAAGAACAGGTTATTTTTTCAGAAAAGTCAATAATAAATCGGAATTTATGAATGAATACTTATCTTAGCCTCAAACATGTCGGCCAATTTTTAGAAAAATTAAACAGATTTTAAATAATTTATATTTTGCTAATATATGATATATAAAACTGGAGAGTAGTTATTCCTCTCCCATTTCTTTTCTAAATTCTATGTAATCTCTTTCCACTTCTTCGAGTTCGTATTCCATTTTTATCCCCCAATTTTAAATTCTTCATGTAGTATTCTTCATGTAGTATTCTTCATGTAGTATTCTTATCCGAAAATCATTATTGAATCAAGTCTCGCGGTGCCTGCTTTTGTCCAGTAGCTGCAAATACTACAATACTGGGTCTCGCCATCCGAGTGCATTTTAAGACTAGCCTGGCATTTTGGACATGTTTTTAGATGTTTCATAATTAAATCCCTCATAATTTGGAAAAGAGTCAGTAATCTCTGGAACTTTTTGTTTTAATATATCCTAACTCAAGAACATAGTAATATCATAAAATATATTAAATAAATGATATCAAAATTTGTATTCAAGCGAAAAATTGTTTGACGTAAAAAATTTCAGGTTCATTATAGAGTGAAACTTACCCGAAATTAAGATCCGGTATTAAAAGGTTTTCGGGTTCGAACCCCACACGCACAAATATTTGATTCCATTTAACTCTAATTTTTCGTTAAGGATCCTGGTTGTATTGCCGGTGGAGATATTGCACACATAGAATTTTTCCTTCGGACAGCAAATCTTGCCATATGCGGTGCTGATACTGGCTTTCTCCCATATTATTGTACTATCGTAGACAGATGTATAAATTATGGTACTTATACAGGCAGAATGAGATCATAAAAAGTATACAGGCAGAATGAGATCATAAAAAGTATACAGACAGAATGAGATCATAAAGGGAATACGGACAAAAATAAACAAAAATAAAAAGTATTTAATAAAAAGAATATATAGACCTGGAGCTTAGATCTGGCTCCATTTTCTGAACTGTTTTATCTTATTTATGTGCATTACCTTAATTCCGTCTTAATAAAAACACCACCGATAGCATTAGTACCAGGTCCGGTACTCCAAACCCGGACACGACATTGCGGGTCTCTGGAGCAGGCTCAGGCTGAATATCTGGAATATCGGGAGCTTCTTCTACCTGAATAGGAAGATTAAAAGCGTAATCTTCTGCATCCTGTTTGTTCTCGCCAAAATAATAAACTACCCTTCCGTTAACATTAAAGTTTCCAGCTTGATTGGCTACGATCTTCACTTCGATATCTCTACCCGTTCCGGGTTCCAGATAATATTTTGCCATATACTGTCCGGCACCGGACTCAGCAAATCCTGTAGAAGAAACGCTCATTCCCGAAGGCGGGATAATGATAACCTGAACGTGCATGGCAGGTTTTGTTATAAGGTTTACTACTGAAAGCTTGAGAAGAACTTCTTCACCATTTACTACGTTTGTTTTCTCACCATAGAGACTGACACTTGAAGAGGGTAGAGCGGATCTTTCTGTTGATATGTTTTCACCTTGCTCTGTAAATGGGCTACTATTATAATTATTTACATTGGTTATTTGATAGTTATTATTTACAGTAGTGGTTTGACGGTTATCATTCACAGAGTTCGTCTGGTGATTATTATTTACAGAATCTGTCTGTGTGTCAGCAGGCTGTTCTTTTACACTGGTTAATACATAATAAGGCCTGGATATTGTATTACTTCCAGCATCATTACTTACTGTCAATTTAATAGAGTAACTACCAGCTTCAACATATGTGTGAACTGGATTCTGATTGGTCGATGTTTCACCATCTCCAAAGTCCCAGAGCCAGGTAGCCGGTGAACCTGTACTGCAATCGATAAATGATACAGTCGCCGGTACGCTGAGCGATTTGCCGGATGTAATTGCCTGCTGTACCTGCGTGGAATAGAAATTCGCGATTGGTGCCTTTAGTGCTGAAGATGCCTTTATATAGCCGGTAATACTTTCCGTATCACTACCAGCATCGTTAGTTACCGTTAAAGTAACTGTATACGTACCAGGACTGGTAAAGGTATGAGTAGCTGTTTTTGCATCCGTTGAATGAGTACCGTCTCCGAAATTCCAGTACCATGATGCAGGTGCCCCTCCGGTACCGGTATCAGCGAATCTAACTTCTAATGGGACTTTTCCGCTTGTTACGTCGGCAGTAAAGGAAGCTGCTGGTTTTTGCGCTGGCACGGGCGCTGCCGGATCCAGAACAGTGATATAATCAGGTTCCGTCACTGTATAGCTACCTGCGGAATTGGTTACAACCAGGCTAACAGTGTAAACGCCAGGCTTTTTGAATGTGTGAACAGCTGTAACAGGGTGGCGAGAGTTCCAATCGTTGCTCGTCTCGGGCTCGAAAATCCAGTAGTATGAGGTTGGGTTACCAGTTGTTTCACTTTTAAACTGAACACCCAATGGGGCATATCCTGCTGTTACGTCAGATGTAAATGTAGCAGTCGGCTTTTCCGGGTGCTCAGAGACCTCGGGCGCTTCCGGCGTTGATAATACCGTTATATAATCCGTCTTACTTACCGTGTCGCTGCCTGCTCCATTAGTTACCGTCAGGGAGACAGTATATACACCTGGCTTTGTAAATGTGTGAGTTGCATTCATGGCATGTTTAGAGTAAATCCCGTCTCCAGTGTCCCAATTCCAGGAAGCTGGTACTCCTCCGGTGCCGGTATCAGTAAATCGCACGACTAAAGGCGCAGGACCGGAAGTTATATCGGCAGTAAATGCAGCTACAGGCTTTATTGAATCTGATAATGCCTCATCCGTTGCAGATGCAGTTGATATAAAAAATAAAAAAACTAAAATTAATAAGAAAACTTTGCTACTCAATTATCTCCCCTTTCCCAGGCAGGCTTACATTTCAAAGTCCGGAAGTAACCCTGATGACAATCTGTGTTCTCAGGCATAATACTGACAATTTGTATTCTCAGGCATAATACTGACAATAGCCTGTACTGACAATGTCCTATTTTTCAGCTCACAATTTTTAGTTCACAAGAGAAATCTTATCAGTAATACATATAAAACACAAAGCATTTAAAATTTTTTGAATGTTTACCTTAAATGAATACTTCTGAGGAAACATCTGATACCTTAATGAGTATTATTTCATGCAAGATAATGCAGGATAAAAATCATCCGGATTCTCGAAAAGAACTCTCCTATTGATGAGATAACTATAGTTGAAAATGGGAATGCCAGGGAATTCAGTGACTGGGATCAGGAAATTTTTGAGGAGTGCTAGAACGAACTTAAAATGGAAATCGGAACGAATAAAAGCTATTGGATAACTTCTATATTTACATACGGGTATGAACCGATGCCTGCACTTAGCGCAATTGCCTTTAAAATGCTTGAGGGCGCGGGTACATCGATTCTATCCCGATATCTTAAAGTGTTTTACTACCAGAATCTTAGAGAAAACAGGCTTATAAAATGACCGGGCTCCAAAAAACAATCACCTTAAAGAGAGGTATAGGGCTTGCAATCTGCATGCTCATAGGTACAGGAATTCTTGCATTGCCAGGCCTGGCTCTAAGTGTGGGAAACGTCCATGAAGCAATTCTTGGATGGTTCCTTATAACTTTTGTTACCATTCCGAGAATTCAGATCTGCTCAAGGCTTGGCCTGAGATTCCCTTCGACCGCCGGGCTTGCCGGCTACGCAGAAGAAGCAGTCGGGCCCTGGGGCAGGTATTCGGTCTCTTATCTTGTAAGCGGCTCTTACCTTTTTGGGCTTCCTGCTATTGCTTTTATTGGCAGTGAATATATGCGGCAGTTTTTTAATCTCTCCGAATTAGGAGGAGCCCTTTGTGCCATCCTTCTTGTAAGCCTGATGTTTATTTCAAACCTGTTCGGGATAAGAGCCATCACTCTGATCAACTACCTGGCGCTGACCGTACTTTTTCTGCTTATAGGACTGATTATTGTCTTTAATATCGATTTTATCGATTCCGGGCTGAGGATTGCCGGAGAAGCTCTGAGTAACCGCGGAAATGCGGACCCAAACATAGTATGGAATGTTACAGCCCTGCTTTTCTGGGCTTTTCTTGGCTGGGAGAATCTTTCTTTTTTCCTTGGAGAGATGAAGGATCCCGAAAAAAACGTTCCCCGGCTATACTGGCTGAGCTTTGTTCTGGTTGCTGCTATCTATGTTTTACTTGCCCTGATAAGCGTAGGAGCCAGTGCTACGGGAGTTTCCCTTAAAGGAGCTGCCGGGCTCTCCAGTCTGGTTCTTCTTATACCGGGCGGAAATTTTCTGATATGGCTCATAATAATAGTGCTTGCAGCAAATGCCTGTTCCTGGAACTTTACGGCAAGCCGCCTGCTCTATGCATCTGGCAGGACAGATGTTTTTCCTGCCGTATTCGGGAAGCTCTCAAAAAGGAATATTCCTCTATCCAGCCTTGTTATTCTATATGCCCTATCAGTTTCACTTATTACAGGATGCTATTTCTTCAAGGTTCCTGTTACCGCTATGATGCTGCTAGTAAACCAGAACTTTATTTTCCTTTGCGGCTTCATTATAATTGCTTACTGGAAAACCGAAACTGGATGGCAGAAGTGGATCTTTTCGGTTCTTTCACTTCTGTCTTTGAGCTTTCTTGCTTCAGGATTTACCTGGAAGGTTATATATCCGCTCTTTCTGATGGGGCTTGGTTATTTCAGGTTTATCGTAAAAAAGGAAGATAAGTTGTCTGTGCAGTCAGTAGATTCACAGTCGAGGCAGGAACTCGCAGCCTTTGAAGACTCCCAGGAACTCTCCCAGCCTGCAAAGCAGTAGGAGCAATCCGCTGGCAGTAGTTCCGGGCGCCAGGATGATATACATAACCTTGTAAATAAGGTTAAATAAGAGTTTAATCAGGGGAGATATATTTGAGTTCCAGGGATAATCTCAAAGCTGCATTTACTGGCGAATCGATGGCAAACAGGACATACCTGGCTTTTGCGAAAAAAGCCGATGAGGAAGGGTATCACCAGATAGCAAAACTTTTTAGGGCAGCGGCTGCTGCGGAAACGGTCCATGCTTTCAACCATTTTCAGCGGATGGGCGGGATCGGAACTACAATGGACAACCTGAAAGATGCTATCGGCGGCGAAACATATGAATTTATGACGATGTACCCCGAGTTTATAGAGGAAGCAAAGAAAGAAGGGGACAAAAGAGCCCTCTGGAGCTTTGAGGTGGCAAATAAAGTGGAAAAAATCCATGCCGCACTCTATGAAAAAGCCCTGAACGAAATCGGCCAGAACGAGGAGGTTGATTACCACGTCTGCAGTGTCTGTGGATATACGGTAGAAGGTGAACCTGAAGGAAACTGTCCAATTTGCGGGGCGCCTCCGTCCAGATTTGATAAAATCGACTGAAAGCCGATTAAGAGAATAAAGTTTCCAGGGTAAACGGAAGGTATTCCGAGCTAACAAATTGAGAGCTAAAAAATTCCAAGAAGCTCTCTAAATTACTTTTTGCTATCATATTTCATAACGTATCTCATCAATGCTCCTCATCTATCATGGCTAGCAAAATCCGGCTTTTTTGCCTGGTTCATAACAAAATCAGGGTAAGTATTTAAGGTAAAAACGTTAATATATGCCAGATTTAATATAAAATACTAAAATTGCTATGTAGACAGATTATTTTTCTAAAATGTAGCAAATAGTATTCTATGTACCATTATAAGGATATTTTCTTGCCTCAGAAAAAAAAATAGTATTCTATGTACCATTATAAGGATATTTTCTTGCCTCAGAATAAAATTATCTATATAACAAGGTTTTTTTATTAATTCTTTAAAATCGCACTAGATCATTAGAGAAAAATGCCACTCGAATCTAAACTGAGAAAGTCTTTATTTCTGATATCAATATAAACGGACGTGATCCGGGAAACACATTTTTGCTAATTCTATCAGACTAAAGAAGATTCTATGCCACTTTTCATTCATACTCCATAGCAGGGTTTAACAGGACTGGAAAATAATGAATTTTGTACCCGAACACACAGGCTTCGGAAGAAAAAGAGACAGAGCCACCCTTAAAAAGTTCTTCCAAAAGCCATTCCTGATCCTGATATTTGCCTGGGGAAGGGCAAATTTAAAGTACTTTCCACAATAACTATGCAAGGGAGTAGAACAGTGGATTCATCGATCGGCTAAGAATTGGTGAGAAAATCGGATGAATAAACCGGATAAGAAAGTTGGACATAAAAGTTGAGAAAGAAATAGGAACACAGTCAATTTCTGAGCTGAAGGGGAGCATTAAATGGTCGAAGAGAGGAATAAGACTTTAGAGGAAAAAATCCTGAAGAAAACCCCAACCGGTATAAAAGGTCTGGATGATATTACTTATGGAGGGCTGCCAAAGGGTCGTCCGACCCTGATAGCGGGAAGCGCAGGATCAGGAAAAACCCTGATTTCCATGGAATTTCTGGTAAAGGGAGCCAGAGAATATGGTGAGCCCGGGGTTTTCATGGCGTTTGAAGAGACCGAAGAAGAGCTGGTTAAGAATTTCGCTTCCCTGGGATTCGACCTTGACAGCCTGGAGGCAGAAAACAAGCTTGCAGTTGATTATGTCCACATTGACAAGAGCGAGTATGAGGAGACAGGCGACTACGACCTGGAAGGTCTGTTCATAAGGCTTGGGCTGGCTATAGATTCCATAGGCGCTAAACGTGTGGCTCTTGATACGTTAGAGGTTCTGTTTTCAGGGTTTAAGAGTGAAGCCATACTGCGTTCCGAACTTCGCAGACTCTTCCGCTGGCTTAAAGATAAAGGTGTAACCGCTATAGTTACCGGTGAACGGGGAGAGGCATCCCTTACAAGATACGGGCTTGAGGAGTACGTTGCAGACTGTGTTATTCTCCTTGATAACAGGATGGAAGAGCAGATCGCTACCAGGCGCCTGAGGATAATTAAGTACAGGGGCTCAAGGCACGGCACCAATGAGTATCCCTTCCTGATAGAAGAAGACGGTATATCAGTCCTGCCCATTACTTCCCTGGGTCTGGAACATGATGTATCGAGTGAGAGGGTATCGACAGGCATAGAACGCCTTGATACAATGCTTGGAGGCAGGGGTTACTACCGCGGAAGCTCTATCCTGATCTCAGGCACTGCAGGCACAGGCAAGACCAGCTTTGCAGCCCAGTTTGTAAAAGCTGCCTGCGAGAGAGGAGAACGCTGCCTGTATTTTGCATTCGAAGAGTCGCCAGACCAGATAATAAGGAACATGAGATCCATAGGCATAGACCTCCAGCCTTATATTGATGCCGGGCTTATGCAAATTAACGCTACACGTCCAATGGCTTACGGCCTGGAGATGCATTTGATAGGGATGCGCAGGCTCATAGACCGCTTCGAGCCCGAAATTGTGATACTGGATCCCATATCCAACCTTACTAATGTGGGTACTCAGATTGATGTCAGGGCTACGCTTACCAAGCTCATCGATTACCTGAAATCCAATACAATTACAGCAGTATGCACAAGCCTTGTAGAAGAAGAGAGTATAGAAGGTATAGGTGCGAATGCCCAGGGCGTGTCTTCTATCATAGATACCTGGATCAACCTTCGCTTCTTTGAGCATAACGGCGAGCGCAACCGCGGTATTTCCGTAATCAAATCAAGGGGTATGGGACACTCCAACCAGATCAGGGAATACCTGCTGACCGATCATGGCATAGAAATCCAGGATGTATACCTTGGACCCTCCGGAAACCTGCTCATGGGATCAGCGAGAGCTGCCCAGGAGGAAAAAGAGATGGCTGAGGCTATAGCTGAAAGCCAGAGGGTGGAGCGGAAGAAAAGAGAACTGGAGACCAGGCTCAGAGCCCTGGATGCCCAGATAGCAGCATTGAACTCGGAGTTTGAGACACAAAAAGAGGAACTTGATCTGCTAATTACCGAGGATGAATTTAAAGCCGGGGCACTGGAGAAAAGCAAAAACAGAATGGCTCTTATGAGAAAGGCTGATGAGCCTGAATAAACATTACTGCTCTATTTATAAAGGCGGGATAAGTGAACATTTTTTGCCACGTAGCCTGTATAGTTATAATCTATGGATTATTATAATCTATGGATTGTTATTTATCTATGGATTCCAAAAGTTGTATGGAAAGAGCCTGTCAGGAAGAGGGGTACTTCTCAGGTTCAAGTGGTGGATATTTAATGAAAGAAGCAGCGCAAAATTGTGATGGACCCAATGCTCTTGAGTCCGAAAATATGTCTGATGAGGATATTTACATTTTGAGATTATACGTGGCCGGGCAGACCAAGAAAAGCCTGGCAGCTTTTGCTAACTTAAAAAAAATCTGCGAGGAACACCTGGGCGGTAAGTACAGGATTGAGATTGTGGATCTTGTAGAGAATCCGCAGCTAGCCAAAGGAGATCAGATACTGGCTGTCCCGACATTAGTCAGGAGGCTCCCTCCACCCATAAAGAAAATAATAGGGGATCTCTCGAATACCGAACGCGTTCTGGTTGGACTGGATTTGCTTCCTGAGAGGTGCGCATAATGACCCGGAATGAAGAGACAGGGGCTGAAGAAACCAGAATCTCGGATTCCGAAGAGCTCAAAACTTCTTTTGAGGAAGCCCTGGAGAAAACCGAAGATGGAAAATATATTCTGCATCTCTATGTTGCGGGCATGGGTCCCAAATCCGTACAGGCGATCGAGAATATCAAGCGGATATGCGAAGAATACCTTCCAGGCAGGTACGAGCTGGAAGTCATTGATATTTACCAGTATCCGATTCTTGCCAAAGATGGGCAGATAGTGGCAGCCCCAACACTGATAAAGGAGCTCCCTCCACCCTTAAAAAAACTCATCGGGAGCATGGCGGATACCGAAAGGGTTCTCGTTGGAATGGATCTGAAATTCAAAAATGATAAAGAATAATCGACTTCTTGAAGGACCGTATGAATATGAGCTCTAAAGCGGAAAAAAGCCGGGAGCCCGTACCATATAAGGCTTTGCTGGATGAGAATCATGCCTTAAAAAACGAGGTAGAAAGCCTGAAAGCAAGTCTGGAAGAAGCTGAGGAACTCAGGCGTGCCATCAGCGAGGGGGATCTTGATGCCCTGGTACTGCCAGGTCCTGAAGGGAAAATGGTTTTCACACTGGATAGTGCGGATTACGCATATCGTGTCCTGGTGGAGACCATGAATGAGGGCACTGCCACCCTGGCTTTTGATGGCACCATCCTCTACTGCAACCGCCATTTCGCAGAACTCCTGAGGATGCCCCTTCCTGCCATAGTAGGCACATCTATCTATCGATTTATTGTACCTGATAGCATAAACACTTTTAAGGCAATCCTGGGGCGTGAGAGGGGCAAAGGGGAAATCAATCTCCAGGCTGAGGGAGGCAAAGCTTTGCCTGTGTATCTGTCCATCAGCTTATTGCAGACAAGGGGGTTTTCGAATGCCTGGTGCCTCGTAATCTCAGACCTGACCGAGCAGAAGAGAAATGAGGAGATGCTCGCAAATATCGAAACTGCCCGCAAAAAAGAGATTCACCACAGGATAAAGAATAACCTGCAGGTAATTTCCTCCCTGCTTGACCTCCAGGCTGAAAGATTCAGTGACCGGGGGTGTATTAAGGATTCGGAAATCCTTGAGGCTTTCAGGGTGAGCCAGGACAGGGTCATATCAATGGCGCTTATCCATGAAGAACTGCATGAAGGTGGAGAAGTCGATGCCCTTAACTTTTCGCCGTATCTGGAGAGACTCGCTGAAAATCTTCTCCGGACTTACAGGCTTGGAGATTCCAGTATTAGCTTAAATATGGAGCTTGAAGAGGATATTTTCTTTGATATGGATACAGCAGTGCCTTTAGGACTGATTGTCAACGAACTTGTTTCCAATTCCTTAAAATATGCCTTCCCAGGCATGAATAAAGGGGAAATCCGGATCAAACTCTTCAGTCAGGAGACTGGAAACGAGTTGAATAAAAAGGAGCCTGACGGAAAAAGTAGCAGGTATACTCTCGTGGTCTCTGATAACGGAACCGGCATTCCCGACAGTGTCGATCTTGAAAACCCGGATACGCTTGGTCTGCAGCTTGTGTCCATTCTTGTGGACCAGCTGGATGGGGAAATGGAGCTAAAAAGGGATAACGGAACGGAATTCATTATAAAACTCAGCACGGGAGAAAAATTATCAAACAAACTCTAATTTTTTACGCGTTTCCTATTCTCTAATAAGCTTTCTAATTCTCTCTTTCTCAAGGAACTTTCAATCTTTCACTAAAGGAAGAACCCTTTTAGATAAATGACCTTTGAGAAGCTCTCTTTTATAAAAACGATTTTAAAATTCCCCGAGAACCTGAAGCATTATTCTTCTTACCTTCTCAATCCTGTCAAAATTAATATATACAATCTGCTGCCAGGTCCCAAGGGTCAGGCTCCTTTCAACGAAAGGAACAGTAAGGCTCGGGCCGATGAGCAGGGCTCTTAAATGGGAACCTCCGTTGTAATCGCCCCAGGTTTTATGGTGGTGATAGTCCTTATCCAGAGGGATTAGCCTATCAAGGGTTTCAGAAACATCTTTTGAGAGATTTGGCTCAAATTCCACCGTAGTTATTGCTCCGGTTGACCCAATGCAAAAGATTGTAACCGTCCCATTTCTTATTTTTGACTGTCTGAGTTCCTCGGAGACTATTTCCGTAATATCAACAATTCCACAGTCTTCTTTTCCAATTACTGAGATTTCCCTCGTTTCTACAGGCATAGTTGAATATTAGAAATTACAATTGATAAATTCTTTTAAGTCTTTAAAGACTATCCAAGATTCTGGCTGGTTTCTATATTGTTTCGTGACTTATAAAGGCATAATTGCAGCGAAATCCGGAAAAGAAGTGCAAAAATATTCCTTTCTGGTTTTAAACAATAATCGCCTTAATTGTCGCTTCTGTAGCTGATTTCTCGGGGACGGCTGGGTCCGGCGAATCGGCTGGTTTCATTATCCCGGCCAGTTTCCTGATTCTGGTCAGTTACGTGGCTCAGATTGGTTTCGTTATTCTGTCCAGCTTGAGGTTCCTGATCAGCTTCGAGCTTCGGACTGGTTGTGCGTTCCTGGCTGATTGCCCTGTCTACCTGCCCGTCAGGATAGCCTTCATCATAGCCGTGTACGTAGCCGTCGTTGTAGACACGGTTTTCTGCCAGGCCGGCTTTGACATTATAATTTTCGCCCTCGAAAGCAGCCTGGTAACTGGCTCGATAGCCGTCTTCGCAGCCCTGCTGGTAGCCTGGAGGTTTCACACCGCAAAAGCCTGCTACCAGGACTGTCAGGGCTATTATGAAAAAGATAGCTAGCAGAACAGTGAACATCTTTTTTAATCTGTCAAATGGCCGCTGGCTCTCTAAACTCTCGAACAGTCTAAGTAAGTTTTTATATGTTTGGCTTACCAATTAACTTCCCCTCAGCAGATTCTTACTAATTAAATACTCTCATATTTTCAGCAGATAATTCTTGTATTACTGGTATTGTCGTAGCTACTGGTATTGTTTTAATTCTAAGATTTTTGTAACTGGTGGCAAGTTCTCTTCACACCATGTGCAGATTATTTATGCACTATTTCAGGGGTTTTGTTTGTCCTGTGTTACTTCTTAAAGTGTATATTTCTTTTGATTTAATCTTACGAGGAGATGCCTGTTCCCGGCGTAAATTCCATTTATTCACGGAATCTGTCAAATACCTTTATCCTGCAGGATGCAAAGGGAATTTGAGAGGAGTATCTACTGTATAGAAGAGTATCTACTGTATATTACATGCGTTCTATTCCAAAAATTTTAATTCCCGAAAAGTAAAGAATAAGCAAAACTTTCAGTTTCAGACGAAAAGATATTATGTAAGTACAGCAGGACTGTATGCCAGTATGGCAGGCTTCTATATCAGTAAAAGGGAGGCTTCTATATCAGTAAAAGGGAGGCTTCTATATCAGTAAAAGGGAGGCTTGTGTCGGTTCAGCAGACCCAGGGAGGAAGATATGAGATACAGTACTATCCTTTTTGATTTTGACTATACGCTTGCCGATGCGACGAAAGGTATTGTATCAAGTTTCAACTACGCCTTCAGCAGGCTGGATCTTCCCGAATGTAACCCTGAAAGCATAAAAAAGACCGTCGGATTACCGCTCGATAAAGCATTTATCCAGCTGACAAACAGCAGAAATGAGGCTTTGACAAACCGTTTTCTGAGCTTGTTCCGGGAGAAAGCTAATAAGGTAATGTCCAGAGACACTGTGCTGTATGCCGATACGGTAAATACATTAAGGTATCTGAAAAGGAGCGGGATTAATACAGGTATCGTAACCACAAAACATCATTTCAGGATAGTTGAGACCTTAAACCTGCATGGTGCCCTGGACTTAATAGACATTATTGTTGGGGGGGAAGATGTGAAAGTACCAAAGCCGTCCCCTGAAGGATTACTGCTTGCAATTGACAGCCTTAAAGAAGAACGGAGTAATGTTCTATACATTGGAGATAGTCTGATAGATGCTAAAACCGCATTGGCAGCAAATGTCGATTTTGCAGCAGTGACCACAGGAACGACAGAAAAAGCCGAGTTTTTTCAATGTCCATGTGTAAAAATAATAAAGAATTTGTCGGAACTTTTGAACGAATAAAACCGAATTTTCTTTTAACATTCCTCCCTTAAATTTGCTTTTTGAGAATCTATCCATTGAAGCCAGTTCTTCTAATGCCTTTTTCTTTACGGAACATAATTGTTAAGGGTAGAAACCTTATTGCTCTGACTGTAATTTAACTTAATGAAATCTAACTTAATGAAATCCTGACGACGATTGCTACCGGAAAAGCAAAGAAAGCTACAGTTTCAATCCGGAAACGCCGAACATAATTTGAAACCCTTAGATAAAATTCTGTAACAAATATATAGATTCAAGTGGTTTTTATAAAAGTAGCTATTATAAAATAGCAGTTTAAACTTATTCTTATAGAGGTTACTCTGCATTTTAAGGGTTAAATTAGCTAGTTATGAAAACATTTATAGAAAAATGACAGGGGAACTTCATAGGGTTGTGGGGTGGTATCATGAAAGCTGTTGTTTACAAAGGACCGAATAAGGTTGCTGTAGAAGATGTAGACGATCCGGAGATAGAACATCCTGGAGATGCTATAATCAGGCTCACTTCCAGTGGAATATGTGGAAGTGACCTTCATATGTATGAGGGAAGAACAGTTGTAAAGCCGGGAAGAGTGCTTGGACATGAGCCTTTAGGGGTTATAGAGAAAGTTGGAGATGCCGTAACCTCTTTTAAGAAAGGAGATCGAGTAGTCGTCACCTTCAATGTTGCCTGCGGGCACTGCATGAACTGTGTCCGGGGCTTTCCCAGTGCTTGCCTGACCGTAAATCCCGAGATGGCTGGCGGAGCTTTCGGTTATGCCAAGATGGGCCCATATAAAGGCGCACAGGCTGAACTGCTTCGAGTACCTTTTGCGGATTTTAACTGTACCAAACTTCCGGGATCGCCTGGAGACCAATGGGAGGACGATTTTCTCCTGCTGTCTGATGTCTTTCCCACCGGCTTCTTCGCTACCATGCTGGCGATGGTAATGCCGGGATTACCCGTAGCAGTCTTTGGTGCGGGCCCGGTAGGTTTGCTTTCGGCTTACTCGGCTATCCTGCAGGGCGCAGGTCAGGTCTTTGTGGTTGATTATATCCCGGACAGACTGGAACTGGCAAGGAGTATAGGTGCTATACCCATTGATTTTACCATAAGCGATCCGGTAGCCCAGATCGAAGCATTAAGGTCTCAGTATTCTGCTGTAGATACGCTGCTGCCTGGAGATAAGAAAATTCAGGAAGTCGTATCAGATGTACAAAACCTGGCTGGACGTGCAGGCGTTCCTATTGACATTACAAGGAGTGACCCCGTAGCCATGATTCAGTTGATGAGGGCTATGAACCCGGCAATCGTGCAGTCACTCCTGCCGGGTGAGGAGAAAATGAAGGGCGTTATGTCCGGCATAGACGCTGTCGGCTATCAGGCAAGAGACAGGAATAATCCCTCAAAAGAAAACCCGACCCAGGTGATAAGCGACCTGGTAAGGTTAGTCAACCCAACAGGACATCTCGGAATCATAGGGGTCTTCACGGCGGATGACCCCGGCGGCTCCGATGAGCACGCTAAGAAGGGAGAATACATTCTTCCCTTTGGACAGTTGTGGGAAAAAGGGTTAACCGTGGGGACCGGCCAGACACCAGTGAAAAAAGTCATTTTGATGCTCAGGGATATGATAATTGCAGGTGCGGCAAAGCCGGGTTTCATAGTAAGTCACAGAATCTCCATTGAAGACGCTCCTGCTGCCTATAAAGAGTTCTCTCAACGTGCGGATGGCTATACAAAGGTAATAATAGAATTTGAAAAATGAAGAACTTACAAGCTTAATTAACTATCAGGGGAACCTGATACTTTTTTTATTTCAATTCTCACAAATAATAAATATAGTATGATATTATTTGATAATTCTATGTGTTAATTCCATGATGAGTTTTGAATAACGATTTTTCTTTGTGCTTAATAATCTGTCTGGAACGGAACAGATGAGACAAGAGCGAGCAAAATAAATATATTAGTGAAGTTACAACTTATTGATTATATTATGCCAGTTGAAAACTCGAATGAGATTGTGTGCCCAAACCCCAAATGTGAATATTATCTCAGGGCGGAAGGGAAAGCTATCATAAAGCGGGGAAAGTATAAGACAGGACACCAGAGGTACTACTGTAAACATTGTGGGAAATTCTTTATGGATACTATTGGTACCGCCGTTTATCGCAAACATCTGCCCGGAGATGAGATAAAGCTGATATATCGGCTTTTTCTTGAAAAAAACGGGATTCGGAGCATTGAAAGGATAACAGGGCATCACAGGGATACGATAAGCCATCTTATCAAAGATACGGTAAGGAACCAGAAAACGGAAGAATACCTGGTAAAACAGATCGGGCTGACTGCCAGTGAATGTGACAAATTATGGGCACTTCTGGAAAAGAAGAGAGAAACATCCCGAAAGCCATCCGAGTAAGATAGCATCAGGCTTACTTTCCGGGTATGAGCGACCGATGCACGGTAGCCAAAAGTATATACCCCTCTAAAAAAAGAATGTCCTGGGAGAGAGAAATTAAAAATATGCAATAAAATGGGTATTGCATAGAGGGACACTCATCTGATTCAAGAAAAACCCTGTAAAGGGGATATTTACCCGGGAGTTATCCGGGGACATTTAACGAGATAAATGAATTCATACTTAAGTAAACTCTTTTTATACTGTGTTACTGGTTAAAAATATTTAAAGCTATTCCCTCGTCAGACTTAATATAATTTTTCTGACTTTTGATCTGGAGAATTCGAGAAGTCGGTCCGGATAATTTGTTAAATAATACGAGTTTTCAGTCTCGATTTGCAGGCATCTTCCGGATTTTACAGTTTTAGTAAGTTGCATAAGTATTTTATAGCGGGTCATATAATGAACTTATGCACATTGTAAAAAATATCCACCCTTATACGCGGTTTAAAAATTATATCCATTCATACAGGATTTTATGCTGATATCTTGCAGAGGGCTGGAGATCCCTAGTGCGTCGATTAGGAAAATCTAATTCCTTACCAGAAGAAAGGAGCCAGAAACATGAATAAGAGTATAGCATTGAAAGCAGTATCTCAGTTTTTAAGTATACTGATTTGCCTGGTACTGATACCGGCGGCATTTGCTCAGCCCGAGGAGCTTAGCGGAAGTATAATTTATGAAGACGAAATTCCTGAGGCTGGATTAGATAACGGGAATTATACAGTACACTTAATAGACCCGACCTATTATTCCGCATTTCTCCTGCCGGGGGAAAGTGAAACTTTTGATGTCAGTTTCAGGAACGAAGGTAGTGAAATACTGAATATAGCTCCTAAAGTCGTGGCTGTACCTTACGGTTATGATAATGTGAATGAGAGCTGGATTACAATTTCCCCGGCAAACACAACAGTAAGCCCTGGCAAAGAACAGGATTTTGCCATTGAAGTAACCGTTCCTGCAGATGCGGAAAGCGGGGAATATCAGGCTCAGATAGCTTTTACAGATGATATTTATCCTGTGTACGACGACCCTGTATATGATCAAGAATATACCGATGCCCAGTATGTTAATACAATGTATCTCGGAATTTCAGTGCCGGTCCGTCCGAAACTTGAGCTTCAGGCAGATTACATTTCTGATATCATTGAGCCTGGAAGGGAATATGTATACGCTATAAAAATCAAAAATGTGGCAGAGAAGGATATCAATATCGATCCGGAAGTAATAAGTCCTGACCTGTATGACTATTCAGCTGACGAGCCTGCTTTCAGTAACGATGCAATAGAAATCACTGCACCTTCAACTATAAAAGCCGGTGAGATCACAAATATGACCATTCTGGTGCCTGTCCCTGAAAATGCAAGCGGAAGTTATAACGGGTTCATAGAATTTAATGCTGACGGAGAAGAGTATGACGGATCAGTCCCGGAAATAAGCCTGAGCTTTGCGGTTAATAAACAGCCTTATGCTCCTTACGTAAAAACCTTTAACACTTCAACCACTGACCCTATAAAGATTGAAGTTTCCACCGTAACTAACGACCCTGACGTATCGCGTATCTTACCCCAGAAGGAAATGCCAGCTTTTGAGATGAACTTGAAATGCAATTCAAGCCCTGTTAATCTGACCCTTGTAAAGACTATTGAGAGCGGCACTGTATACTCTACGGGATATAATTTCCCGATCTGGATAGTGGAAGACTCAAGCTATAACAGCTACAGTAGGCAGTACCTCGAAACTTATAAAGCATCCGGGGCAATCGGAGCCTGGGAGCTTACAATTCTTCCGAAAAACACAAATAATTTCGACTACTCAATAACCGTAGAGGACTCCGAGAAAAAACTGAAATAAACGTCAATATCAGAGAAATATAAGTAACTGACAGATCTGGTTTTCAACTATTCCAGAATCTGTCTCTACTCTTTAATTTTTAGATTTATTTTACTAATGTGATTCTATTTCTTTTAATGTTATAATTCGAATTCCTATTTCACTACAATTTTATTCTTTTTTGCTGTCACAATGTCACAATTTCACTTCTTTAATGGTTATCTGAAAGATTCGATTTTTCATAAAAAATATGAGCTATGCGGTATATGTTAGATAGAAAGGCATCTGCAATACGTGGAAAGTTATCATATAACGTACAGGTTATCATACAACGTATAGAATAGATTGGAGGGGGTTTAGCTTGAAATTCGAACGCATTAAATCGGAAGGCCTGGCTCACCTTTCTTATTTCATTGGCTCGAAAAATGAAGCAATAGTCATCGACCCGCGCAGGGACTGTCAGGTATATGCCGATCTTGCCAGAAAAGAGGGCATGAGTATAAAACATATCTTTGAAACCCACAGAAACGAAGATTACGTAATCGGTTCCCTGGAACTGGAGAAGCTTACGGGCGCAGAGATTTATCACGGCCGGGGTGTGGATTTCGAATATGGAAACTATTTGAGTGAGGGTGATGAATTCGATTTTGGCTCTATGAGACTGGCTGCTTTACATACGCCTGGCCATACTGACGAGAGCATGTCCTATACCCTGACTGACCTTGATACGGGAAAAGAACCGGTAATGGTTTTTACAGGAGATGCCCTGTTTATAGGGGACGCAGGAAGAACCGATCTCTATGGACCTGAGGAAGCTCCGAGGCTGGCAGCAAACCTTTATGACAGTATTTTTAATAAAATCCTTCCACTCGGGGACTGGGTCATACTGTGCCCTGCGCATGGTGCAGGCTCGGTCTGCGGGGGAGCTATCGCAAAGCGGGACTACAGCACCCTCGGACTTGAACGTATCCAGAATCCTCTTCTGCAGAAAACGGATAGGGAAGAGTTTATCAAATTCAAACTGGAAGAAAAGCTTGAGTTACCTCCTTACTTCAGGAAAATGGAGCAATATAACAGGCAGGGTCCCCCTCTGCTACAGGGTCTGCCAATTCCGAAGCAGCTATCACCCGGAGCTTTCAGAGCAGAAATGGAAAAAGGGGCAGTAGTCGTGGATATGCGCATGCCTCACTCTTTTGCCGGGGTGCATATAAAAGGTAGCTACAGCATCTGGCTCGGAGGAATAGCTTCATTTGCAGGATGGATGCTCCCTTATGATAAGCCCATACTTCTTGTGCTGGAAGAAAAGGAACAGCTTGAAACTGCGGTAAGGTATCTGGTTCGCCTGGGTTATGACAATATAGCGGGTTTCTTAAATGGGGGAATTGCAGCCTGGTACATGAAAGCCTTGCCAGTAGACGGGTATAGTTTCGTATCCGTCCATGACCTGAAACATAAACTGGAGAAGCAAGAGAAGATGACACTTCTGGACGTGAGAAAGGAAAAGGAATGGAAAGAAGGGCACATTCAAGGAGCTGAACATGTATATGTTGGCGAGCTTGAAGAAAATCTGGATAAAGTGCCTAAGGAGTCTCCGGTAGTTGTTTATTGCGATAGTTCCCGGCGTTCCAGCATAGCAGCTTCAATTCTGAAAAAGCATGGCTATAAGAACGTATACAACGTGCTTGGCAGCATGACAGCATGGAAAAATGCCGGATATGCCGTAGTAAAGTAACTTTAATTTTTACTTTATTTATACTAAGAAAAGGAGATTAGAAATCTTTATATTCTCTCTCTTTTTTTAATTTACCATGGTTTTACATGTTCCTCGCATTCTTCTTCCAAAGGACAACTGGGAAAAATGGGCAGTAATTGCCTGTGATCAGCATACTCAGGATCTGGAATACTGGAAAAGAATTGAAAAATTTATTGGAGATGCCCCTTCCACTTTTAAACTTATTTATCCTGAAATATATCTTCCTTTAGATGAAAATAGAGTGAATAAGATCCATAAAACTCTAAGTGACTACAAAGAAATTCTTGTTGACCACGGTTCATGCTTTATTCTTGTGAAGCGTTCGGTCTCAGGCGGGGAAAGAACCGGACTTGTGGTTGCAGTCGACCTGGAAAAATATCAGTTCAACGGATCAGATTCATTTATCAGACCAACGGAAGGTACTATTAGAGCAAGGCTTCCTGCAAGAGTCAGAATAAGGGAAAATGCGGAACTGGAACTCTCGCATATCCTGGTATTATATGACGATCCGGATTTCATGGTTATTCCCGGTAACCCGGATGATCTTGTTTGTGAAGATAATCAGGTCTATGATTTTGACCTGATGGAAAACGGCGGCCATATCACAGGTTACAGAATCAGTGACGGAAAGATCATTAAAGAAATCTCGGATAAAATCCTTAACCTGGGAACCCTTCTTGTCGGCGATGGAAACCATAGTCTTGCTGCCGCAAAGAGTTTCTGGGAAAAAATTAAAGGGACGGTAAATGCCGACCATCCTGCACGGTATGCCATGGTCGAACTTGTAAACATTCACGACCCGGGACTTTCCTTTGAGCCGATTCACAGGGTTGTAAGCGGAATTGACCCTGGGGAACTGCTCAGGAAATTCGATGCAAGGATCGAGAAAGTTCAGTCCTGCCCCTCAAACATGGATTTTCAAGCTATGGGACACTCAATCGGCTTTATCACAAAGGATAGCTGCGGTATTATGGTTTTTGAGAATCCTGCGCACGAGCTTGAGGTCGAAACCCTTGATGAGATTATTGATAATTATTCAATCGAATATGAACATGATCCTGAAGTCGTAGAAAAACTCGGAAGGGAACAGGGAAATACAGGTTTCTTCCTTCCCCCGCTAAAGAAAAGCGAATTCTTCTCTCTTATAAAAAAGAAAGGAGTCCTCCCGAGAAAATCATTTTCCCTTGGGAAGGAAAACGAGAAAAGATATTACATTGAGGTCAGAAAGATTACTCCATAAGGCTTCCTACCCCGAAACATCTTGCAGTTTTTCATTTCTTTCTTCTCCCTCTCTTTTTTCCTTCCTTCTCCTGCCTCGCTTTTACTTCCTTCCCCCTATTTTTTTCCTTTCTTCTCCCTCTCTCTTTTCTCTTTCTCATTTTTTTCCTTTCTTTTCCCTATTTTTTCCTTTCTTTTGCTATCTCTTTCTTTTTTCCTTTCTTTTCCTTTCTTCCCCCTATTTTTTCCTTTCTTTTGCTATCTCTTTCTTTTTTTCCTTTCTTATCCCTATATTTTTTTCCTTTCTTTTCCTTCCTTCCCCCTATTTTTTCCTTTCTTTTGCTATCTCTTTCTTTTTTTCCTTTCTTGTCCCTATCTTTTTTTTCTCTTTCTTCTCCTGCCTCGCTTATCTTTTTTATTTTTCTAATTCACCATTCCTTGAACTTTTCATTTTTCAGGTGAGATAAATACTCATTTTTGTGAATCCCGGATTTGAACAATTATCATTTCATTCTGCTAATTGCTTTCTATTGCTTTAGTCCGCACTCAATGAGCTTTAATTGTGATAAGCAGGAAGGACTTGGAATACTTACATGCAATCTTAAAAAGGACGATTTCAATTATAAAGAGTAAATTTATGAAAAGGCGACTTACTTCGACAGTCAAATTATAAATACCTTCAATCTAATAATTGATTTATTAATTAAATAATCAATGGGGGAGTTAAACATACCGGATTTGATAGGACTTGCTGTGGTCTTTCTAATATTAGCATTGATCGCATATATTCTGGGTGCACGGGGGATTGCTGGCTTCTCAATGGAGATTGCAAAGTGGCTCGTTATAATCTTTATTATACTTGCAATCATATCGTTGTTCTTATGACGAGAGCTCTATGATGTGAG
Source organism: Methanosarcina sp. MSH10X1 (assembly GCF_004099695.1). Taxonomy (GTDB): domain Archaea; phylum Halobacteriota; class Methanosarcinia; order Methanosarcinales; family Methanosarcinaceae; genus Methanosarcina. The sequence continues at coordinate 53,385 of NZ_SCHL01000017.1, forward strand.
CGCTGGTTCAGAATACTTTATGCAGGTCGGGGTGATAAATAATATATTGGAGTCAATACATTAAAATTCAGAACCAGTTTAATTTTTCCTTACATTTTTGCCTGACAACTATTCATCAGGCTAGTTGAAAAATAATGTATTTAGTTTTCTTTTCATTTGAGGTAGAATTACTGCTAACCGATGCCATCAAAAAACCGATGCCATAAAACTTACTTTTATATTTTAAATAGAGAGCTTTATATATCTGGCAGGTTTTATGGGGTTTCAGAATTTCCTGTAACAGGTAATCCTGCAAAACTTTAAAAACTTGAGTTCGATATTGAAGCCCGATTTTCTAAGTTAGTCTTTGAACCGGTCTTTATAACATGATTAACTTAAACTTAAACTCATTAGTTCTAATTGAATCATTTAATAGCTGATAGTAGCTGACGATCAAAGTATCGTTTACGATCTAGATTTATAGAGCTAGTCCAATATAATTTGTACCAATATATTTATATTACTTTATATGAATTCCCGGATAACTAATCGAAGTACCATCCATACTTTGCATGTACCGGGGAATCAAATTGAACAGGTTAATCATTTTATTGGCAACTTTTCTTTTCTTAATACTAAGCTCGGGTATTGGAAATGCGGCTGAGATCCATGTCCAGCCGGAAGATTCAATACAAACCGCAGTGGATAATGCAATCTCAGGGGATGCGATTCTCTTAAAACCCGGAATTTATACAGAGAACGTAAAAATAAGTAAGGATAACCTTACAATAATTTCGGAATCCGGGAATCCTGAGGATACGGTAATTATGTCCAGAAACTCAAGCGATCATGTAATTACTCTGCAGGCTGATAACGTCAAAGTAAGCGGGCTTGGGATTACAGGAGCTATAGACAGTTATGCAGGAATCTATCTCTCTGAATGTAATAACTGCATCCTTGAGCAAAACAAAATCCTGAATAATGGGTATGGAGCTTATCTCCTGCTTTCAAAAGGCAATACACTTTCAGGCAATGTTATTTCTTCAAATGGCGTTTATGGGCTTTTTGTTTGCCCCAGGAGCGACAATAATCTGGTTTTTAATAACTATTTCAATAACTCTGTAAATGCAGAGATCAAAAATGGAATCGGAAATGCCTACAATATTGTGAAGGCTGAAGGCTTAAATATTGTAGGGGGTTCCCACCTTGGAGGCAATTTCTGGGCAGAACCTGATGGTACAGGGTTTTCAGAAACTGCAGTCGATGCGGATGAAGATGGAATTGCAGATTCTGCATACAGGCTCACAAACAGCATCTATTCGGATGAGTTGCCCCTCGTCCCGGCAGGAGAGCCGCAGCAGCCTGCGCTTTTGGCATCAGATTTTGAGATTGACAGTACCAGCGAAAGCAGCATCCGCAGCATCAACGAAGGTGAGAACGATGGAAGTACGGAAGTATCCCCTGAACCTGCAAGCAATGTAGAGAGTAAAGAAATTTCGGAGGCCTTTATTACAAACGACAAAGAGGTGAAGTTTGACTTCGAAAAGAACGAGACCTGCATTGCTTATCTGACTTTTGGTTCAAAAAAGACCGTGGGTAAGATAACCGCCACAGTCGAGGAGTTAAAAGCAAAGTCCTCACTTGTTTCAGTGCCGGTTTCAGGTGAGGTCTACAAGTATTTTAATATCGGGATTGGAAACGGAGGATATGCGACTTTAGATAATATGGATAACCCGGTTGTGTGTTTCAGGGTTGAAAAGGCCTGGATAGAGGATAAAAATATCAATGAGGCTTCTATCACCCTCAGCAGGTTTAATGCCGGGAGATGGGAACAGCTGCCAGCAAACCTTTCCGGAGAAGATGACAGCTTCCTCTATTTCACAGCACAAATCCCGGAACTCTCATTCTTTGCAATAACCGGTGAGAGTAAGATTGGAGAAGTTTCGGCTAAGGACCTGGAGTCTGAACAACAGCCTTATTCGCAGTCCGGTCCGGGAGCGAAGATCTTTAGAGGAGAAAATCCTGGCGCGATAAATAATACAAATGTTGAGATCGCACTTGAGAAAAAAGCAACTGCACCAGGATTTGAGACTGTTTATTTAATTGTTTCAATGCTTGTCCTGTTCCTGTACAGAAAAATGAAGCCGGAAAATTAAGGTGAACCTCAAATGAAGGTTTAAAACCTTCAGTTCTATTTTTTAAGGATTATTAATTGGAAAATTTGAGAGTATGGGGTATTTCTGTTACTTTTGACATACAAATCATTTTATTTATGGTTTATTAATGAAAAAATATTTATATAAAATTATTATTATAATAACTCATGCGGGAAGTAATACGGGATTTTCGGGAAAAAGATAATTGCGTAATTAAAAATAATTGCGTAATTAATAACGGTCTTTAAAAAGTTCCGTTTCTATTAATCTTTACTTCGGAAATAGCTTCTCTAGCCTGCCTGCACGCTAATATATTTGCAATAACTCCTTTAAATCAGGTTTATACCTGACCGAATAAAAGAAATCAGAATTATCCGGAAAAGGCAAGCCGATTTTTCAGGTTAGATTCAAGCCACTTAAAGGCTTTTTTCCTGAATTAGGAACTTCTAATTGCCTTGGATTGTTTGAGGTCAATAACTGCAAAAGTCAGGACCTGGCATCCAGCCAGAGCTATGGCAGGAGACATATCAAATCAATTTTCCCTCAGGCAGTTATCTTGCCTCATAATGATAAGTACAGGATGATTCCAAAAAGCTTTTATACTTAGTCGGGCAGGTACATCATAGAAATCTTGGGGGAAGCCTAAAAGGAGTTTAATAAGTGGGGTTTCTTCAAGTTTCAAAGAAATAACAATCCAGAGTTTGCTTCGCCATCAATGAGATGGCTAAATGATTACGAGGGCTTCTTGAGTTAAAAAGGCTCAATGCAATTCGTAAGAAGATTTACTGGTGCAAAAACAGATTCCCAGCTTCGAAGAGCAGGCAGGAAGCCTGACGAATTCGTAAGCAAATCACAATTACACTTAAGGCGGGTATACCCAGACCTGCCTTACATAACCCAACCCTGAATCTTACCCAGGATTCACCCTGAAATTCACAGAGATCCTGCCTGGGATCCAACTAACCCAACCCAACCTGCGATCCAATAGGGGTCCTCCCGGATTCAACCCAAAATCCAGCTCGAAGCGTCGGCACCCAACCGAGGATTAACCCAAAATCCATATTCGAGCCATTTCGGGACCCAGCCAGGATTCAACCCATGATCCAACCTGGCAATTGACCCCGGGATCCAATCAAAGACTACCTACGATCCAACCCAAGGTCGAAAGAAATCATGCAGCTTATCAAGAAACCCTACATAGACCTTGTCTTGAAAGCTCATAACGGGGCAGCCAGACAAGCAGTTGAGCAAAAAGAAAGATCCGACAAACTTAAAATTCACAGCTGTTTGAAGGAATTTGAAACAGCAAATTTTGAAACCCTGAACCCTAAAATGAGATTTTTAATCCCATCCAGTACCAGTACCCTATCTGGTAATACCTGCAAGGTTGAAGAGCAAGACCTGGCTTTCCTGCAAACTGCAAAGAAAAGCTATCCGGGATTTAACCTGCAGTTGACTGAGAACCGTTTACAGACTGTCAGTGGTCAGGCAACAGAAGCTTGCTCCTGCCCGTTGACCCCGGAAGTCGGGAACTAGCCGCAATAAAACGGAGTTAACATGTCAGTTAACGACTCGGTCAACCGGATAGTTGCGGGTTCCGGCATAATACTCGCAGGAACCTTCATCGGAATGCTTCTCGACATCATTACTAAAAAGGTACTTACATCACATCTCACACCAGCCGATTTCGGTACATACTCCCTTGCACTTACCGTTATCTCGATTACAGGTGCATTTGCGACCCTGGGACTCAACGAAGGCGTGCCAAGGTATATTGCGTTCTTCAGGGGAAGGCACGAAGAACAAAAGGTACATGAATTAATAATTTCAGCCATGCTTATGGGCTTGCTTGCAGGTTTGCTTGCAATTCTTGTCTCGCCTTCCCTGTTCCGTAGTCTGGCTGGAAATGGCTTTGATGCAGATGGCCATATCCTGTCCGTTGTGAAGATCCTGATCTTTGCAGTTCCGTTCACAATACTCCTGAACCTGACAGTAGCAATCTACAGAGGATTCGACCGCACGAATGTTAACATGTATTTCTATAACATTATAAGGCCGGTATCCATGCTAGGGTTTGCTTTAGGTTCCGTGTTTATCGGAGCTTCCCTGAAAGGAATCGTCTTCGCGGACTTGCTTTCAATGGTCTTTACCTTCAGTATAATGGCAGTTTACTTCATAAAGAAGCCACCATTTAAGCAGGAATGGAAAATTAAATTCAGCGAGCCTACAAAGCAGCTGATAAGGTACTCATTCCCGCTTTTAATAACCGCAACCATACTCAATCTCATGAGCTGGATAGACACAATAATGCTCGGCTACTTCAAGCCGGCTGAAGTCGTTGGGGTTTACAATGCAGTATACCCTCTTGTAGGGTTTCTGTCCCTGGTAATTGCTTCCATGGGCTTTGTGTATGTCCCTGTAACAGCCAAGCTCTGGGGTCAGAACAATACCGCACCTCTCGGCTCAATTTATGCGGTAATGACCAAATGGTGCTTCCTGCTCACATTCCCTCTCTTTGCACTGATCTTCGTATACCCTGAGTACTTCATTACGAAGCTCTACGGAGCGGAATATGTAAGCGGCGCCACAGCCCTGAGGATCCTTGCCCTGGGGTTCATAACAAACTCATACTTCGGGTTTAACTACCACACCCTGTTAGCCTCCGGGGATTCAGACTTCCTGATGAAGTGCTCGGTAGCAAGTGCAGGCATTAATGCCGTCATCAACTTCATGCTTATACCTGAGTATGGCATGGTGGGTGCAGCAATAGGAACTGCAGTATCGTATGCATCAATCGAAGTCCTTATGACTTTAAGGGCCTGGAGGAAGCAGAACATGCATCCGTTCACCTCAATGTACAGGAAATTGACCTGCATCGTTGTCCTGATGGTCGGAGTCATGCTCGCAGCTAAAAACGTACATCTGCTTACCGGAGCAACCTGGGAATACGCAGTCTTCATAGCAGGGTATTTCACGATTGTTCACAGGGCAAAAGTACTGGATAACACTGAAATTGAGATGCTGGGCGAGATCCGGAAGGCTATCAGAGTCAACATTAGCCCCCGTATCCCCGAAATGGTCAGAACCCTTGCAGCCGTAATCTGATCCCGGCGCAGGAAAAGCCGGCATCCTTCTTATCGAAGGTTCCGGCAACTCTTTTTTACATTTATTGCAATTTTAAATAAAAAATCCCATATTCAGGCGTCAAAAACCATTCAACAGAATTACACGGAGCTTTAAGGCTTCATACGCAGTTCAGGTTTTCAAAATTACTGTCTATTCAATAGGGATTCCAGGTATTCCTTCAGAACTGTAGCGTTATTTAAAGTCTCATCTTTTGCAGCATAGAGCAGGGTTATATCGGTCTTTCTCGCTCTCTCAAGAAGTTCATAAACATATTTTTCTTTATGCTCCAGCTCATTAAGGTAGCATTTCCTGAATTCCTCCCATCTTTCCGGCTCATGAGAAAACCATTTCCTGAGCCTGTTTTCAGGAGCGATTTCCTTCATCCAGAGATCAAAACTTGCTTCATTTTTCCTGAGTCCCCTGGGCCAGAGCCTGTCCACAAGTACCCGGAATCCGTCCTGGTCGGACGGCTGTTCATATACTCTTTTTGTTCGAATCAACTGCTACCCCCCTTTTAACCAGTTTACCCTTTATAACGAGTTAATCCGTGTAAACCAGTTAATATATCTTCAAATATGTTTCAGGCTTTTATATCCATTTTTAATTAAGTCCTGTTCCAGCCTTCTGGTTTATTTTTCCTTTCTGAACAGTCCTTTGCTTTTTATTACGCCAAAGTTTACTTTTAGTTACCTGAAAGGATTTCGTTATCCTGATATTCTTTGATATACCATTTTATCCACCTGTATGAAAAAAATAAAGTTTGCAATAATTTGATAATAGGTGTTTAATAAAAGCGCAATATATTATATATCGGGGAAAAATATGAGTCGGGGGTACGTAAAAAATCTGATTACCGGAACGATAGGGGAATGGCAGGACGACGATGCAATGACTTACAGCGCTGCGCTGGCGTTTTACTTTGTACTGAGTCTTCCTGCCCTCCTGCTGCTTTCGGTATCCATAGGTAGTATTTTTCTGATGTCAGGAGGCATTCAGGAGAAAATACTCGATTATCTGGAAGGGGTAGTTGATGAAAGCATAATCCGCATGATAACCTTACTTTTTGAGCGTATTCCAGATATTGATTCTCTATCAATAAGTGCACTGATAGGATTTGCACTTCTTCTCTGGAGTGCAAGCAATATTTTCAGGCAATTAAAGAATTTCCTTGAAAGAGCCTGGGGCATAAAGCCTTCTGAGCCAAATACTATCAAGGATTTTGTAAAGGATGCTATGGTATCTTTTGTTATTGTTATTTTCTTCGGAGGGCTGCTCGTACTGAGCATACTTGTTGAAGGGCTTGTTTATACGGTTACAAGATTTTTTCAGGATTATCTGCCTTTCTCACCTTCCATTGCAGATTACGCAGGTTCCATAGTCAGTTTCCTGATGCTTGTACTTTTTTTTATCCTTGTGTATAGATTGCTCCCGGATGCGAGTTTTGATTTGAAATCGGTATTTGTGGGGTCCCTGATAACAGTAATCCTGATAACCATAGGCAAATATGCTATGGGGCTTTATTTCCTGTACGCCAACCCCGCAAGTGTATACGGAGCAATAGGGTCGATTATAGGGCTGTTTCTTCTGATCTATTATTCCTCGATCATGATTACTATCGGTGCGGAGTTTACAAAAGTTTATTCTGAATCTAAGGGTCCGGACCTCCGTAAGAAATGATCTGATTTTAGTAAATCGGAACTTTGAATGAAAGAATGCCAGATCGATATTTCAAGCCAGAGGCACTCCGAAGTCAAAATAAATAAAAGAGGAAGTGAATTGCTTAACTTAAAGATCAGGTTTTGCTGGTTATAATTATTCCATTTTTCACTTTTTCTCTACTTTTTCCTCTTTAAGAACCTTCTTTGCAATGAGGAAAACCACAAATGCAATAATAATGAAGTTTATTAATTCTGCCACAAAAGGTCCCCAGCTTATCACTACAGATCCTAGCTCAAGGGTTGCTGTTTTCCAGGCTCCGCCGGGAATAAAAGGCGTAATTAACGGCATGATTACATTATCCACAAGGGATTTTATAAGAGCTGTGGATGCAATACCCATAATGAAGGCAATCGCAAGCGGGATTACCTTATATTCATAAAGGAAATCTTTAAATTCACCTAGAAGCCCCATTTAGTCCTCCTATTAACAGATATACCTGAAATGAGCAGATATACAAAATAAATAGATATACTTCAGTTGTTAATTAAGTTCTTAAAAATATGAGAAACATTATTCAGAAGTATAGACAGAAAAATTATCATAAGACATTGATAAAGCAATGTCACAAAAAAGGATCATAGCAGAATTTGAAGAAAGCTTGACCGCAAGCCTTTTCAAAAAATCCTTGACCGCAAGCCTTTTCAAAAAAGGCTTGAGCGAAAACAACGTAGCGGCGTGATAGACCGGCGCAACGGTTTCAACGCAAACTTTTTAAAAAAAAGTTTGATCAAAAACGCATGCTTTATCTAAACCGATGTAACCGGGGCGGGCTCAAGCGACGCCACGCTTGCGGGTCAACGGTTAGTGCCAGCGTTCCATATGTCTGGCATGGGTTTCAAGGTAGGCTCCTTTTTCATAGAAATGGTCATAGAAGTCAGGGTCCAGGTGCTGGGCCTGCAGATAGGGCATGACAAGGATACTTGGAACCGTGCCAGGGAATTTTCCGAAGCGGTCATAAATGTGTTGAGCCTGCAAAGCAACACACGCCCTGAACTCTTCATTGTGGTGCTTTGCCCTGCTCCGGACTGCCCCCGTGTCTTTATAATAACCCGGAGTTTCCGGATTGAAAGGGCCGTCGGGGCCGAACTTCCTTTCGGTGAGGGCTTCTACGGCGTGTTGCATATTCACATAATGAGGAGGCGTATAACCCTCAAACACGCCAGGAAGTCCGGTAGGATTGGGAAGCGCCCAGCGCTCATCCGTATCATACCTGAAGCCAAGGCCAGGCACGTCAGGATTCCCGCTTGCTCCGAGAACTGAAAAAGGGTCCATACCGTTAAACATCCAGCCACCCAGTCCCATTGCCTGCAGCATAAGCATTCCTGCGTAGCAGGTGATTGAAAGCTCGGCAGTGGCTTCCGAGAACGACCACAGTTCAAGGAAACTTAAAGGTAATGGATTTTCGATATCAACAAGCTTCTTGAATTCCTCAAGCCCCTCTATCTTTTCCCCATGCACGTCATCAAAAAAACAAACTCCGTTCTGAGTATAATAACAGAGTCCTGCAAGCACATGCTGGGCAAGGTCGGCAACGGGAATAATCAGGGTTGTGCCCGGATGGTTAACGACCCAGGTATTATGGGCTTCGACATAAGGAGTCTCAGGAGGGATTTTCAACCTTCCGTCCGCGATTTTTCGGATTCTTGCCCTGTGTGCCCTGAGCAATTCTTCGGTTTCGAAAGTTCCGCTTTCCGAACGTCTGGCAAGTTCGGGCGCATCTCGAGTTTCAAAAAAGTAAACGCCGCTATCATCCGTGAAAAAGAGCTCACTTGTATGGAAACCGGCAGCCGATGGAAAAGTACGTCCTCCTGCACTGCAAGCGTAGTTAGAGAGGTCAGGCGCATATCTCTCCCCCCGCATAATCAGGTTATGCCACCCGGTATTGCCTCCTGCTGCCGAAAGTACCAGCATCTGTTCCTCTTCGGTTAAAGGCAGGGGGTCATGCTTCGATTTATATTTGAAATATCCGTCCGGAATGGAAGCCCCCATAAAGAAACGGCGTGCTCTTCTGCCGAAAAGTGCGTCTATAAACTTGAAGTCAAGAACATCCTTAAAACCCGGTGGAAGGTTTTCTCTATCCATGTCCGATTCCCCATAATATAGATTATCTAAAAACAGGTATAAGACTTATGGCTCCGGAGCCGGTTCGAAGATAACTAACAGGATACATCGGTTAAACTTAACGGGATGCTTTCTTTTACCCGATCTGAAAATCCAGCGAAACAGAACCTTGCTGGCTGACTGTAGCAATGTTATCCCATGTACTCATCTCTTCTGGGGGAAAATACCTCAATAGCTATGGAATCCTCCAGAATTTCAACAGCATGAGTTACGCCGCCCGGAATAGTCCAGGAATCCCCGGGCTCCACGTCAAAAGTCTCTTCCCCGATGGTTAGAATAATTTTACCTGAAACAAGGTAACCGGTCTGTTCATGAATATGGTCATGGGTCGGAAGGGCACTGCCACATTTAAGAAAAAATTCGCTCATCAGAGTTTTTTCTCCATAGACCATAGCTTTCATTCTAATTCCAGGAAGAACTTCCCTGTAGCCATTTGCATCACTCTTGTAAAACATGATACCTCAAATCTTTTATTGCTACCAGATTTATACAAAATAAACATTATAAGTCCAGGCCGAATTAGTCTTTATATTATTTTTTCTATTACTTTAAGATTTTTGTAACATGTTCCGGGATTAAAAAGCTAACCTGTAATTTACTATTTTACCAAGGGTTTAAGAAAAGTATCTGGAAAATAATTACAATATATCTGGTTTTTTGCCACATCTTCCATATAAAATTCGACGAAATAGTATTATAACAATAATTTTATATATTATTAGCTAATATTAGTATGTAAGGCATCTGATAAACGCTTTTCTTATACACCCAACCAGTTTTATACCCCCCAAAATCCCAACTATTCCCTTATCAGATGCCTACTCCCCACAATATCAGGTGCCTACTCTCCACAATATCAGGTGCCTACTCTCCACAATATCAGGTGCCTACTCTCCACAATTTTTTGATTATCTAGAACTCCTATCTTTTATCTTTTTAAATTATATGTCTTTTTAAATCTCTTATCTTCTTATTTCTGTTTTCCAGTAAGTTTTTCGGCCTTTCCAGTCAGTTTGATTTCTTTATCTTAACAACTTCTTAATTGTTTTTATTTGCTTTTCTATTGACTTAATTAAGAGCGAACAAATCCTCTAGATTGAAATAATCTTCTACTTCACTGTTTGATTGTGTTTTTCCACTTAAAGAATCACAGATCTGAGTTACTTTAAGATTCTGTCATCAAAAAGATTATGTAAAAGTAGCTCCAAACTCAAATATATGCCTACCATCGTATCCCCAATCCGTACCGAACGTTTGTACCTGTTTCCTGCTACTTCGAAGCTGTATCTTCTTGAGCTGCATGACCTTCAGGCTTTTGCTTCGACTCTCAATGTTCGTGTTCCTGAGGAGTGGCCTCCTGACCAGATAACTCCTGAAGTAATCGAAGATTTTATAGGGCGGATTCAGGCAAAGGAAAGAAAAGTCTGGAGTTTTTACTGGATTCTCCTTCAGAAAGGCTCCGAAAAGCCGGTTTTAGTAGGCAATGGAGGTTTTCTTGTCCATAAGAACGGGACACTTGAGATAGGATATTCTATGCTTTCTGCCTATCACGGTAGAGGATATGCAACTGAGGCTGTTCGATCAATGGTACAGTGGGCTTCTTCCAGCCTCAAAAGAGACAGCATTATAGCTTATACGTATCCTTATCTGAAGGCATCAATTCGAGTCCTGGAAAAAAACGGCTTCCTATTAAAAGGAAAAGGTCCGGAAGAAGGGACAATAGCTTATGAATTTTTAAGTGGAAATAGAAATCCAGTCCCCGCTCTCTGAGAAATTCAGGGGGAAACGGTTTTTGCATAAAATAATTGAGTACTTCGAAAAACCCCTATAAAATAGCAGTATAAACTCAATTTTATATATTTGTGAGTATTATATATAGGTGGGCATCTGTAAAATCTTCTTTTAGACATCCCCTCTTCTATCCCTGTTCCTCCTTTCTAAGACGGATGCCCTTTTCTTCCAGGAATTTATTTTCTCCAAAACTTTCTGAACCTCTCTGGAAACAGGATCTATAAATGAGTTCGTCCTTTTGCTTTCTCCCTTTTCTCCTGTTTTTCCCGCATCCCCGATTATTCGGGGAAGACTTTAAAATTCATTGATAGGCATAATAATATACGATCATAACAGCCAATAGAATCAAATTTCCGGAAAAGAAATGGAGATGAGATATTGACAGAAAACCCATTACAGGTTATCGTGGACCAGGACCCTGAATTATTTAATCTGCTTGAAAATACGCGTGAACTTGCTTTTGTAGAGGGCGGGATTCCTCTTAAATACAAATTCCTGCTTGCAATGGCGCTGGATGCAGCTAATGGTTCGGCAGGCGGAGTAAAATTCCTTGCAATTCAGGCAATGCAGGCCGGAGCGACAAAAGAAGAAGTAATGCAGGCAGTAAGGATTACCCAGTACATTTTCGGGGCTGGAGCCGTTTATACAGCTTCAGAAGCCCTCAGGGATATTCTCTAAATACAAAGAATTCAACAGCCTTAAAAGACGTCGGTTGTATTATTCAGCTTTACTCATATTGAGTATTTCCCTTCCGGCAAGCCATACATAATTGTGAGTATAGGTTCTAAACACATTTTCTTTGAGGATTTATACTATAATTACATTTATATTAATATCTTATTCACGTAGATAGATGAAACGCATTCGATAAGCAAAATAGCAAAAAGAAACTGTCTTCCGGACACAGGACAGATATCTGCCAGAATAAGATATTAATATACTGTTTTAAAAAGCCAGCCATAGTCCTGGCTTTCACAGTATGGAAGGTTTCAGGCAATGAGCCAATCCCGAAACCCCAGAGCTAATCCTGAAAACTATCAATGATCGGGAAGAGCATGGACTCCGGGAAACTCGAAATCGGGAGGGGGTTAATTGGAAGATATTCAGAAACTTAAAGAAATGCCTGTTAATGTGCTTTTGCAGGAATTAAGAGCCCGTGAAGCAAAAACCGTGGAATCTGCCCTGGCAGTGCCGGCAGAACCGAGTGAAAGTCTAAAAGAGTTCGACGATGCAACGATTGTCAGGGTTCTTAAAGAGAACCAGAAAGTAATTTACGGGATTGACGACCGTATAGACGTGTGCGATCTTCCGGGCGGACCGGACCTGGATGACGTGGACAGTGTTGTTGCCCTTTTCAGAGCTTCGAAAGTGATTGATAATGGGGATGGCACCTCTGCGCTGAAGATTGATAATTTCGGTGCAGCTCACAACCTGTGCCCTGGGGAACGCTTCAGAGACCAGCCAGCAGGAGCTTTCTGTTCCGGTTTTCTTGTTGCACCGGATATCATCGCCACGGCCGGGCACTGTGTCAATGCCGGCAATGTAACAAACATCTGCTTCGTCTTCGGATTCCGTATGCGTGATTCGAGCACTGCGGAAACTGCAGTTGACAATATGGAGATCTACCGCGGGGTAGAGCTTCTAGGCAGGGAGGAAGCCGGAAACGGGCCTGACTGGGCACTTGTGCGCATCGACCGCCCGGTAACCAACCATCGCATTGCCCGGATAAGGCGGGACGGCAGAGTAAGTGATACTCAGACATTACACGTGATCGGGCACCCTGCAGGCTTGCCCACAAAGTTTGCAGGTGGTGCATCGGTTCGTGATAACCGACCGGGTGCATTTTTTATAGCCAATCTCGATACTTACGGAGGTAACTCGGGGTCACCGGTCTTTAACAGCGAGACGCATGAGGTTGAAGGCATTCTCGTCCGGGGAGAAACGGATTTCGTCAGACAGGGTACCTGCAATGTTTCCCTTGTTTGCCCGAGTACGGGCTGCCGGGGGGAAGACTGTACCCGGACTACCGAGTTCCAGCAACTTATTCCCGAGCCATCCCGGCGTGAACAGCCTATCCAGCATTGAGCTCAGCAACTCCGGGAAAGCATCAGCCAGAGTTTTTTCAGGGACAGGCGTCATCGGTTTATTGATCTCGCTGCCAAACCGGCATCATGTTCAGTATCTTCCCGAGAGTAATACTTTCCGGCGTCAGCTTCTTTAGCTATGCCCCTGGAGTTTGTCGGTTAATGATTGTCAAATAACAGAAGCGTGCACCATGTCCTTCTCAACTGTTGACTTTAAGGTCTTCGAAAAAAAGTTAGCTTCGGCTGTTGACAGCGCTGGATCTCTTGACGAGATTGAAGCCTGGCTCAGGGCGCAGCAGGGCGTAAAGTCTGTGCAACTGACCGATTATCTCATGAAATCAAATCCGCCGCAGCGCGAGTTTATAGTGGAATTCAAAATGCAGAACGGTTCAACGGTGAAGAAGATTGTCAATATTTTTGACCTGGGTAACCGGCAATTTGAATTCCATGAGTTGCGTGATGAGTAATAATCGTCTAAAATAAGCTTTCAAGGTTATTCAGAGGTTTTTTGTGTAAGGACTCAATTTTCGTGCCTGAGAACTCATGGTAGGAACAAATTTGAGTGCCTTAAAAATCTAATTTTTTTTAATGCAGACACAGGTTAAAATGCTGGTCAGAGCCGTTTATAAAACAGAAAAATATCTAAAGCTTGTCTTATAATTTTTTTCTATTTAATTCTCAGTTAGCAAGTTTATTGCAGCCATCGTAACCGATGCTTTTCCTTTTTTAAAGAGAACCTGACAGTTCAAACTGAAGTATTCATGCTTTTCCGGAATGTTTTAACGCTAATTCTTCAGGATTTAGCCATGCACATTATCATCTCTGAATATACACATAACTCAACCTGCCTATCTTTCTGGTTATATCTTATTTATAATGTTTAGAGAGCTTCATAATTTTATAATTAATTTTATATAAAATTACTTCATTATAAAGTATAATACTATAAAATGAGGTATCTATGTCACTGGCAAAATCTCCATGGATTATACACGTAAATTGTAACAGCTGTAATGGCTGTGATATTGAAGTCGTAGCCTGCCTTACTCCTCTATATGACGCTGAAAGATTTGGTGTTTTAAACATCGGCACCCCCAAGCAGGCGGACATAATGGTGGTCACGGGCGCGGTAAATTACAAAAATGTAAACGTACTCAAAAACATCTATAACCAGATTCCTGACCCCAAAGTTGTTCTGGCAGTCGGAGCCTGTGCATCCACAGGTGGGATTTTCCACGGGTGCTATAATGTAATAGGCGGAGTGGACCAGGTCATACCCGTAGATGTACATGTTCCTGGATGTACTCCAAGACCTGAAGCCATAATTGACGGAATAGTGGCATGCCTCCCAATACTTGAAGATAAGAAGAAAAGAAAAATAAAAGGAAAAGAGGTAAAGCTCAAAGGAAACGAGGTTCCAGCACCCGGTGATTCCCTGGACACGCCAGGTTGAACCAAACCTGCTGAGCCTGGTTATTCCACTTTCAAACCCATTCCGTCACATGTGTACGAGCAAAATCCGGAATTCTAATCTAAACTTTTGATTTTATGCCGTTTTCGGCGTATCGGGAATAGGTTAACTGATTCAGGGCAGGTTAAACTAAGGTTAAGATTTATATACAATTCTAGAAGAATTCTTGAAGGAAAGTACAGGAAAAGCTCGTGAAGAGAGAAGCAGATAAGAAGAAAACGGATATTATCCGGAAACGATCTAATTTGTATCTAATCTGTAAGAGTAAAATTCAATTTTTACATAAAAATCGGGTATTTTTTATCTAAGTTAAATAAAAACTTTAAATCAACATTTCCTATTTTTACGTAATCCGGATACTTTATTCCTTTAATAGAGATATGATAACGTATAATTACGTTAATGACGTCATCTTAAAGGCAGAGAGAATAAGGGGAAAAGGGAGAGCAAGGGGGGAAAGTGGATACTTTACCGAAGGATTCCAAAGAACGGAGACGAGCTTTCAATACTGGGTTTCGGGTGCATGCGGCTTCCTGTCAGAGACGGGAAGATTGACAGGGAGAAGGCAAGGCGCCAGGTTCGGTACGCAATCGATCATGGAGTGAACTACATCGATACAGCCTGGACATATCATCTGGGAGAGAACGAACCCTTTCTGGGCCGGGTCCTTGCCGGCGGATACCGGGAAAAGGTTAAGCTTGCTACAAAACTCCCCTCCTGGATAATAAAAAGCAGGGAGGATATGGACAGGATCCTGAATGCACAACTTGCGAGGCTCAGGACGGATCATATAGATTATTATCTTGTGCACTCACTTATCGGGACTTTATGGGACAGGCTGGAAAGCCTCGGAGTAATCAAATTCCTTGATAAAGCAAAGGCTGACGGGCGAATAATAAATGCCGGCTTCTCTTTCCACGGGTCAATTGAGGATTTCAAGCGGATTGTAGATGCATATCCCTGGGTTTTCTGCCAGATCCAGTATAATTTCCTGGACCGAAAGAACCAGGCAGGAATTGAAGGGCTAAGGTATGCCTCTTCAAAGGGTCTTGGCATTATTGTTATGGAACCCCTGCGAGGGGGTAAACTGACAAGGCTGGTACCTCCTGAGGTGCAGGAGATCTGGAATGAAGCATCCGTAAAACGCACACCTGCCGAATGGGGGCTCCGCTGGGTATGGAACCACCCCGAGGTTACAGTTGTACTTTCAGGCATGAATGAGGAATCCCAGATTGAAGAAAACCTGAAGATTGCATCCGAAGCCTACCCTGATACCCTGACCGAAGCCGAAATACAGCTTGTGGATAGGGTCGAGCAGGAGTACCGCAAGCTCATGAATACCGGTTGCACAGGTTGTAGATACTGTTTACCCTGCCCTTCAGGTGTGGATATCCCGGGATGCTTCGAAATCTATGACAATGTATACCTTTCGGGCGATGAGGACGAAGGCAAGCTTATGTACGCAGCAAAGCCAGGCGGAATACTAAGAGGCGGCGTTCTTGGCTACGCTTCCCAGTGCGTGCAGTGCGGACAATGCCTTGAAAAATGTCCACAGCACCTGGATATACCCTCTTTACTCAAGACTATTGTACAGAAATTCGAAGGCCCTGATCTGGAGACCTGGAAAGACGCTGCAAGGGATAAGTTCAGGAAAGACCGGGATGCAAAAAGCCATCTGGAACTGGAATCCACGGAAACCAACCCAACGCTGTTTTAATTGCATCAAAACTCCGGGGAATTCTTCTGTCCCAATGCTCCTGAAGCTCAATCACAACGTACGGTTAAAAAATCTCACATCATCCCCGTTCAGAATCTTCCGGGCAACAGGTGCTTTTATTGACCGTGAGCATATAAGTAAAACCAAGAAAAAACCAGTTAAGAATAAACCGTTGACCCGCAAGCGTGGCGTCGCTTGAGCCCGTCCCGGTTACACCGGTTTAGATAAAGCATGCGTTTTTGATCAAACTTTTTTTGAAAAAGTTTGCGCTACGCCGGTCGATCACGCTCCGGTTACACCGGTTTAGATAAATCAGGGTTTTCGCTCAAGCCTTTTCTGAAAAGGCTTGCGGTCAAGGATTTTTTGAAAAGGCTTGCGGTCAAGGATTTTTTGAAAAGGCTTGTGGGGAAAGTCTTAAGGGTGAGGGAAATAACTTAAAACGGAAGGGTAATTGAAATGCTGTACAGAAAAATGCCACAAAATGGAGATGAACTTTCTATACTGGGATTCGGGTGCATGCGCCTTCCTTTGAGAGATGATGGAAAGATAGATGAGGAAAGAGCCGCCAGGCAGGTGCGATATGCAATCGACCACGGGATGAACTATATTGACACAGCCTGGCCGTATCACATGGGAGAAAGCGAACCTTTTGTGGGTCGGGCGCTAGCTGACGGATATCGGAAAAAGGTTAAACTTGCCACAAAACTTCCATCCTGGACAATAAAAAATACAGAGGATATGGACAGGATCCTGAACACACAGCTTGAGAGACTCAGAACGGATCATATAGATTATTACCTTGTGCACGGGCTTGTGGGGGCTTTATGGGACAGGCTGGAAAGCCTCGGAGTAATCGAATTCCTTGATAAAGCAAAGGCTGACGGGCGAATAATAAATGCCGGCTTCTCTTTCCACGGGTCAATCGAGGATTTCAAGCGGATAGTGGACGCATATCCCTGGGTTTTCTGCCAGATCCAGTATAATTTCCTGGACCGAAAGAACCAGGCAGGAATTGAAGGGCTCAGGTATGCCGCTTCAAAGGGTCTTGGCATTATTGTTATGGAACCCCTGCGAGGGGGTAAACTGACAAGGTTGGTACCTCCTGAGGTGCAGGAGATCTGGAATGAAGCATCCGTAAAACGCACACCTGCCGAATGGGGGCTCCGCTGGGTATGGAACCACCCCGAGGTTACAGTTGTACTTTCAGGCATGAATGAGGAATCCCAGATTGAAGAAAACCTGAAGATTGCATCCGAAGCCTACCCTGATACCCTGACCGAAGCCGAAATACAGCTTGTG
>NZ_SCHL01000018.1 GCF_004099695.1 Methanosarcina sp. MSH10X1
GAAGAGGCGAGGGTTCACTTCATCCCCGACCTGAAGGACGGGGTATTCGTGACCCTCTGCGCTCCCATAGTAATAAAATGCTATAAATTGCCATAACTGATACTATGATGAATTGAATCCCTTATAATAGCAATTTCAGGAAATAAATGCTAAAAATGGATGAAATCCTGAGCAATTTATAACCAGATTATATATAGCCGAATATTTATAGGACCATTTATAGCCATATCATTTATAATTTAATTATTTAATCAATACTGCCATAAAGAGAAGTGGGAAGAACGGAATTAAGGAAAGAACAACTTATCCCGTCCTGTTTGCACCTATTCTCTTTTGAGGTTTTTTTTGAGAATTTTCTCAATTCTGCTGTTGATTTTATATTTGAGTACCGGCAAATCTCTCACTTGAATTCCTGAAGCAGATCTGCCAGTACCTTACTTTCTGCAGAGCATTGAAAAAAATAAAAATTACGAAGAAAGATTTAAAATAAAGATTTACGAAAATGGATACCTGAGATATGCCTGTACTGAGCATTATTGCCTGCGGAATGCTTGAAGATGAGCTTGTACATGTATTATCTGAAGACCGCAAGCTGAAGCAGTTAATCGTTGTGGAAAACCGCGACAGCTCAGGCTTTCTTCGTAAGCTCAGATCAACAAACTGCATCCCAAGGACAGTTTTCCTGGACCGTGTTCCAATGCTCCTTCAGGGCCGACACAGCCATGGTTCCAGAATTTCTGCAGGGTTTCTCTCACGCTTTCCTTTCTTCAAAAAGTTTTGCAGGAGAAGAGATTTCAGGGAAGAGGTAAGCGTTATTGTGAATCTGCTAAGCCTGGACCTGCATACCGATCTTGAGGTTTTGAAGGCTGAAGTATATAGAAATATCCGCGAGATGGCTCCGTTCTCGGATAGGATCCTTATTTTTTACGGTACTTGCGGGCACGCACTGGGAAGGCTGGAAGAAGATCTCGCAGACCTCCAGTGTCCGCTCTTTTTCCTTAAAGACAGGAACGGGGAAACCATAGAAGACTGCATAAGTTTAGCACTCGGAGGGAATGAAGCTTATGCCAGAGCCATGGCCGAATTCCAGGGCATGGGAACAATTTACCTGACCCCCATGTGGGCTTCGAGCTGGAAGCGGCTGGAGAATAAAGCCGGAAGCCGTGATTTCAATAAACATTACCTGAAAAATCCACTTTATTGCCTGGCAGCAAAAATCGATAGTGGGATTCTGAGTGATCCGGATTTTCATGTAAACGTTAAAGAATTTGCCTGCACCTATGACATGAAAGTTGTAAATCTCAAAGGCAATGTGGAAATTACCGAACAGTCCTATTTGAACGCTCGAAATGGTGCAGCTGAAAAACGGTGACTAAGTGTGTTTAAATTTTTGTTAAAAGCCCGTTTAAATCCAGATTAGCTTTTTCGGCAGGATCACGGGATCGAATACAGAGAAAGGGCTTTAATCAGTTTTGAACCGCCTGTAAGGACTGCTAAAATTTATATACTTCTTCATCTTTTTAATATACTAATCTATTGCATTCAACCTGTTTCTAGTATCTAACTTCTTTGGGGTGTCCAGGATAGATATCAGTAAAAAGGTTTTTCTAGTAACCCTTTTAATTTTTGCCGTTCTTACGGCTGCATTTACGCTTACCCATAGCATGCAGCTTTCCAGCTTTCTGGAGCTTGAACATGAGGACACACTGGCGAATCTAGAAAGAGTAAGGAATGCCGTTTCAACTCAACAGAGGTATCTTGATTATAACGTACAGGATTGGGCCTGCTGGGATAATACTTATGAATTCATAGGAGACAAAAACCAGGAGTATATAACTGCAAATCTTCAAGATCAGACCCTTGTAGGAATTAACGTTAATGTTATGATTTTTGTAAATGAATCCGGATCTGTAGTCTATGCAAAAGCAGTAAATCTGGACACTAAAGAAGAAGCGTCTATTCCTGAAGACCTGCTCAAACTGGTTAAAGACGGAACTCTCCTCACAAAAACGGAAAATGATAGCCTGAGCGGTCTTGTTCTGCTTGAGAAAGATCCAATGTTTGTCTCCTGCCATCCCATCCTTACAACAAATTCTAAAGGACCTGTTAAAGGAACTTTGATTTTCGGGAAATACTTTGACAATGCTCTTCTGACTTCTTTTGAGGATACTACCTGCTATTCCCTTAAAATGTACAGGGTCGATAAGAAAATCCCTGATGAAGTTCAACCAGAGTCCATAAGCTTTTCGGATTTTCCGGATAAACCTGTTATTGAGCCCTACAGCAATGAAGAAATAGCAGGTTTCTTTAAATTAGAAGACATTTCAGGCAAGCCTGCTCTTATTATTAAAGCGGATTTCCCGAGAAAGCTCTATTCGAATGGCAAGAAGACCCTGAATAATATGTATTTTTTCCTTTTGCTAACCGGACTTATGACAGGCATAGGAGTCAAGTTTGCGCTTGACAGGCTGTTCGTCTCAAGATTAATAGAAGTTGACGATTTCGTTACCCGGGTCAGGTCGGAAAAGGATCTTTCAAGAAGATTGTCGCTTAAAGATAATGACGAGCTCTACCGCCTCTCAAGAGAGATCAACGGGATGTTAAACGAGATTTATCTTGCAGAACAGGAATTAAAAGCACAGGAACGGGAAAAAAAGGTCCTGCTCGATTCCCTGAATGAGCTGGCAATTTTCGTAAACCCTGAACGTAAGATTATCTGGGCAAACAAGGCTGCCCTTGAATATTTGAAGCTTGATCTCGAGAAGGCGGTTGGGGTATGCCTTGAGAATATCTCGGATGTAAACTGCCCGCTGTCCGATTATCTGCAGCTTGAGCAGATATTCGTAACAGGTAATAAAAGATCAGGAGAATTTACTTCCATAGACGGCAGGGTCTGGTTTGTTCAGGCTATTCCTGTAACCGAAGAGGGCGGAAAGATTATAGGAGTTCTCGAAACCTTTAGAGATATTACGGAAAGAAAAGCCGCAGAAAGGCTTCTTCAGGAAAAACAAATCGCAGAAGCTGCAAACCATACAAAGAGCGAGTTTCTGGCAAATATGAGCCACGAACTGAGAACCCCGCTTAACTCGATAATAGGATTTTCGGACCTGCTTTATGAGCAGATATATGGTGAATTGAATGAAAAGCAGTTAAAGTCCGTCGGGAACATCTCAAAGAGCGGAAAGCATCTTCTTAGCCTGATAAATAACATCCTGGATCTGTCTAAAGTAGAAGCCGGAAAACTGGAGCTGAGTTATAAGCAGTTTGAGCTTGCCAGCAAGCTTAGCATGATAAAAAATCTTGTATCTCCAATAGCCGACCGAAAAAATATTCAAATTGAGATCGACACTGATAGCGACCTTTCCACAATCTGTGCTGACGAATCCCGATTCGTTCAGGTAATGTACAATCTTGTGGACAATGCTATAAAATTCTCCTATGAAAACGGGAATGTAAAAATCGGAGCAAGAAAGAAAGGAGATATGGTGGAAATAACGATCAGAGACATGGGAATTGGCATTAAATCTGAGGATCAGGGCAAACTTTTCAAGCCCTTCAGCCAGGTTGATTCCTTTCTGTCCAAAAAATTCCAGGGAACCGGACTTGGTCTTTCTCTGGTTAAGCAGATTGTCCAGCTTCATGGCGGATATGTCTGGTTCAACAGCAATCCGGGAGAAGGAAGCACCTTTGCTTTCGCAATTCCGATAAAGGGTAAGACAGGCAGTAGTGAAGCACCCGAATCAGGGAATAAAATACAGGACTGAAACTTAAGCGGAGCTGGAAAAGCAGACGAACAACGCAGGTTAAAACAGAAGCCGCTAAAATACTTAAGCTATTTAAGCTACTTAAGCTATTTAAGCTGTTTAAGCTATTTAAGCTGTTTAAGCTATTTGCCTTTTCACCAGTAAGTAAACCCAGTCTCCCGTCGGTGATCTGGCTCAATTATTCCGGCGTAAGTTAAAAAATGAGCTCTTCAGCCTTCTGACCAAAGTCGATACACAGCCTAGAGGTCTCGAGCTCGGCTTTCTGCAAACTCAACAATTCGTCCAGCGAAAAAATCGCATACTTGTTTTTTCCGCGTCTGCATTTTTCCAGCTCATCGTAATCAAAGCAGAGATTATCATAGCTGATTACATGCCTTAACCATTCTATCGGAATTGCAAGGTTTGATAAAAGCGGGATAGCGGTCTCAAAATAAAGCCTGCATGCTTCCTTTTTTGATAAGTTACACCAGTCATCAATAATATAATTTATTTTTTCATTCTCAATCGTCAAAATTACAGGATAGATTTTACAGAATATCGGCTTAAAATCCCCGCACTTGCATACTTCGTCTTCATTTAGAAAAGGGCATAATCTTCCTAGTTTTAACACCTGTATTTGAGTCCCGTCATCCATTTTAAGCATATCCAGATACCGGATTTTAAGATCCGAAACGCTTATACCCATTTTCTCTGCCATATACTCTTCTTCCCCGGGCAGCAGGGTACCGATCTTATTGTGTTCGCAGGCTCCTCCGCATTCTCTGCAAATATTGAAAGTATTTTGATTACTCCCACTAAACATCTTGTGGAAGTTTTCATATGTTTGCATGGGTATTTTCTTGAGAATCAACCTGAAAACCTCTGGGATCCGAGCTAGGCTTAATAAATAATTTTTTACAAGTAATATTTACATTTATGCCCAATTTACGTTTTTTAGCCAGGCATAAAAAATAGGAACTAGTCAGGCTTTAAGTCAAGAGTAATAATTAGTTTTCGCCTTCGAAAGATGTATATACAATAAAGTTTTTACAATGTTTTTCTGGCTTTTCAGTTTTGAATAGAATGAATAAAAAACAGCTTATCCTGCCTGAACATCATTTATATTTTTACTGGATATACAGGAAACAAATTCTGCCCTAACTTGGGTATTTTTTTTATGGCATCTTTAGAAAAAAGTAAAGGACTAATTAATTGTCGAAAAAGGAGCTTTCATAACTCAGGAATAACGGAAAAAAGAAAAAAAGAGCCTAAAAATTAAGCATGAAATCCGGCTCAAAAATAGGACCTGGAGGAACATTTAAAATTTCAGTTTCCCAGCCGAAAATTATCTGTATTCAGTTAACAGGTCATTCATACCTCAAGGCATCCACAGGCTTGAGTTTGGAAGCCCTGTATGCGGGGATGGCTCCGGATACAACGCCTATAACAACTGCCAGGACAAGTCCGAAGAGCATGAGGCGGGGGGAAAGGAAGATACCTGTATCACCTTCAGATCTCATCATGGTCATACCAAGCATGGGAAAGAGCGTTGAGATGAATGCCCCCAGCATAACTCCAAAAATCCCCCCGACAAAACCGACCATTGCGGAATTGAAGATAAAAATCATAAGAATATCACGATTCCTGGCCCCTATAGCTTTCATAGTGCCGATCTCTTTTGTTTTTTCAAGGACCGAAGTAAACATCGTGTTTGCAATTCCCACAGCTCCTACAATCAGCGACACGGCAGCGATTGCTCCCAGGAAAAGCGTCATGGAGGAGGTCATTTCGGTAACGGATTCAGCCATGGATTTCGATGCGGTCACGGAGAAGTCCATGTCGTCTTCCCGTACTATGTGCCTTGAAATCATGAGCTTATCCGTAATATCTTCCATTACCGTATCCACCAGGTCTTCACTTTGCGCCTTCACCATAATCGTATCAAAGACGCCTTCTTCCGCATCCTCGATCAGGCTTACTGCCCCGTCAATAGGTATATAAACACTGCTGTCCCCAAACCCGCCTTCTTCAGTCAGGATGCCAACAACGCGCACGGACTTACCTTTTATTTTTATTACCTGGTTAATTCCTATGTCCTGATCATAAATTCCACTGGCGACATCGCTCCCTATAACTGCTACGTATTTATCAGCTGGCTCAAGCAATCTTCCGGACTGCGTCTCCAGGGTAGTCATGTATTTCCAGACCTGGGGATCCACACCTGTAATCGAGAGGGTTGCATTCTCCCCTGCATAATCCACTTCTTCACTGCCGGAGATCTCACCTGCGATATGCTGTATGCCCTCTACACCCTGAAGTGCATCGATATCGTCATCTGTCAATTCAGAATCCTTAGCTGTATTGCCACCCTCCCCATGTGGGCCGGGCATATTTGACATCGCCCTGGTGTATCCGGGGCTTATGGCTATTTTCGTCAGATCCATCTCGGCAAGCCTGCTCTGGACCTGTTCCTCCATAGCATCCCCAAGAGAGAGGATGCCGACAACCGCCCCGACCCCTATAACAATCCCTATAATGGTCAGCCAGCTCCGGAGTTTGCTGTGCAGAAGCATATTCAGGGCCATTTTCACGTAGGTTGAGTTTCTCATTCCGCATCCTTCCTTTCATTTAAAACCGTTGCTCAGTTTCATCACGCCGACCATGCCGTTATCAATCAAGCATGGTTTTTGGTCAAACTTTTCTGAAAGAGTTTGCGTTTTTGATCAAACTTTTTTTGAAAAAGTTTGCGTTTTTGATCAAACTTTTCTGAAAGAGTTTGCGTTTTTGATCAAACTTTTCTGAAAAAGTTTGCGTTTTTGATCAAACTTTTTTTGAAAAATTTTGCGTTTCTAATTCCGCATCCTTCCCTTCCATATCAATAGTTCTCTTTTAGTCTCTTGTTACTCCGGAGTCGTATTTCTGGTCTTCAGTTCCTCTATTTCCGGATTTTTTTTCACTTCTTGCCTGTCTTTTCCTGCGGTATATGAACAACCCCGCTCCTGCAACTATTATTACTAAAATGAGATCAGGTGCGTATGAACTGAGGCTATTGCTGCTGCGCGCTCTCTGCCCGGATTCTGTGCCAGTGGCTGCGGATGAAGCCATTTGAACTGCAACAGCTTTGTCAACCGTTATTCTTTCCCCTCTGGCATCGGTATATTCGATCTGGACTTTTAGAGGAGGAGAAGCCGTTGAAACCGAACCTTTATTCCCTTCGGCTATAACCTCATCTGCTTTTGCTGTGCCTGGAGTCTCCTTTTTATCTGCAGCCTGTGAGCTCGCAACATTAAAGGACGCAATCGTGTAGTCTCCCTTCTCAAGGTTTCCAACAATCGATGAAGAACTCCCTGTTACCCTGAAATCTTCCTGCTCAGGAACGGACACTTTCACGGAATATGCCATATTGTTGCCCACGTTTGCGACTGAAAGGGAAATCTCTCCCGGGTCGCTTTCCGAAAAGGAAACATCGAAATCGGTTTCCCCGCCTACAAAGAGCCCTGCAGTTGTCTGGATACTTTTCTCATTGGATCCATAATCTTCAAAGCTGAGATTTACATCAAGGGTATAAAGTCCGGGGTTAGCGTTTACATCTGCCATGACCGAATAAGCAACTGTTACGGAATCCTCAGGTTCCAGATATTTGACATACTTTGTGTTATCCGAATATACCGGCAGGATAACGCCTTTGGGGTCTTTCCAGGAAATAACCATATTTTTCAGGGGCGAATTTCCGGTATTCGTTATTATAAATTCGAGAGGCTCTTCCTTTGCCAGGTCAATATTTGCCTTGTTAATGGTAACGATTTGAGCGTACTCTTTGCCCCTTACCTCGAGCTGGATGGTCTTTGTGGTTTTAACCGTTTTTGACGAGGATCCGTCCTCTCTCGCAGTTGTGATAATATGGAGGTCGTATGTGCCTTCGGAAGCATTCGGGTCGGTCATTAGCTTGAATTTAAGAGCGGCTGCATCATTATCTTCCTGCCGTGCATTCAGGTACGGGACCTGCTTTTCAAGCGATTCTCCGGACACCTTGCTGAAAGGATATTGAGGCTGGATTGCGACATTAATATTCTTCAGGTCATTACTCCCCACATTCTGTACGCTGACAGTAAGTTCGACCGGTTCCCCAGGGCGTGCAGCATCGGGATTCTGGTTAGTCACGTTTGCCTGAACGGACGAGGAATCTATCAATCCGCTCGCAGCAAAAGCCGTTCCCGCTCCCAGCGCCAGCATTGATGAATATAGAATCAAAAGCGTTAATAAAGAAAATTTTTTCATATCATTCCCTCCGGTTTATTTTGCGTGTATTCTTCAATTTTTTCTATCTGGCCATCCCTGATGTACACAATTCTTGTAGCGTATTTCACGAGTTCCAGGTCGTGGGTCACAATGATTATTGTCTTGCCTTCTTTTTTGTTCAAACCGTAAAGAAATTCCAGAATATAGTTCCCGGTCTTGCTGTCAAGGTTTCCGGTAGGCTCATCCGCCAGGATTACAGGCGGGTTCACAGCCAGCGAGCGAGCTATTGCAACTCTCTGCCTCTGCCCGCCTGAAAGCTGGGAAGGAAGGTTATATTTTTTATCTGAAAGTCCGACAATCTCAAGCAGGTATGCCGCTTTTTCCCGGGCCGTACGTGCATCCTCTTCTAGAAATTCAAGAGGCAGGAGCACGTTTTCCTGAGTATTCAGAGTGGGAATAAGGTTGAAACTCTGGAATATGAAACCTATCATCTGCCCCCTGATTCTGGCAAGTTCGGATTCGTCAAGTTCCGAGATATCGCTTGAGTTCAGGAAGACCGTGCCCTTCGAAGGTAAATCCAGGCAACCCAGCAGATTCATAAGTGTGCTTTTTCCGCTCCCGCTAGGGCCAAGAACTACAAGGAATTCTCCTTCGTAGATCTCAAGATTTACTCCCCTGAGGGCTGCAAATTCAGACTCCCCCATCTGGTAGGTTTTCCAGACATCGGTCAGTTTGATAAGCGGAACTTCCTTCTTCCCGGAAAGCTTCCCTGCATCAACATTCTTGACAAAAGCACCGCCTGGACCGTTATAAGGGTTGTTTTTTATAGTCTCCCCGGGATCGTCCATCTCAGAATAAATATCCGACTCACCGTAGAAATCTGCGGCTTTATCGAGCGAATTCAGAATACCTGAGACATTTAATTTCGTTTTAAATATCTCTATAATTTCAGTAAGTGCCATATACACCCTCTAAATCATATCCCGCCTCTTCAGGGCAATTTCAAGAACTCGGTTTTTTTGTCCATACTCCGCCTGAATGTCAGTTTGATAGTTCCTTACCGCTTTAGCCTGAAATTTTACTATTGCAATTGGCCGAAATATTATAATGTTAAATTTTTTACAACCGTTAACCCGAAATTTCTCCTGTCACTATTATTTGCCTTTAATCGCCGAGATTAAAAAAGGCAGGGCTGATAACTGATCGGAAACAGATTGAAAGCCAACCGCGTTTTTGGGGCATTTGCAAATGCGAAATGCCCCATTTTATGGAGTGTAGTTTTAACTGCTTCCTTCATTCGTTCATCAAATGGGAAAACTGAATGTCGATTGAAGGACCCCTGACTCAGGTTGAGAGGTGTTCGTGCCTGCATGTTTTTCTACTGAACGCTGACGGATTGAGGCATCTGCGAGATGCAGTAGATCTATCTCCCAGCTTACAGGAGAAGGCAGTCAACCCCTTCATTGGTATTTAATAATAAAAGCATACTTAACCACGAAGGGGAAGATTAGGGAATGAATTTATCAGTGAAGCTTTTCCGTGAGTTATATCACCAATTAATTCTTTAGAAGCCCTCTAAAAAATTATTATGTATCTCTTAAAGGGTTAATTTACGAAAGAGTTGCAAAAAATACATTATTTCTAGCTGCCAGTTTTTCCATTAAACAGTTCTGAGGCAATCTGGTCTTAACCCGTTCAGATCTTACCCGTAACAGACCGCCACAGCAAACAGAGGAAAACAAGCGTATAACAGGGAAAATAACAAAAAAGAGATAGGCACTTCTAACAGAGGAAAACAGGCACATCCCATAGAAAAAAGTAAGCATACCCGATTACACGGAAATCATGAATTTGAAAAACTAAATCGAGAGGTATCGTATCCTGAGTTTAGCGCTCTTCATCTTTCAGGATCACAACGTTCCCGCGCCCCCGCTTGAACTTTTCGATCAGTTCTCTTCTTTCCAGGTCCGCAAGCATGAGGCTGACTTTTCCTTCGGAGTATTTCAACCTGCTGCGCAGGTCTTTTTGGGTAATCCTGCCTCCCTGACCCCGAATTATATCCATAACCTCCTGGAGGTCTGTGGGAAGCGGAAGCTTCTTTCTGGAAGCGGGAATCTCAGTTTCAGGGCTCTCTGAAGGGTTATCTGCAACTTTCTCAGAGGAAACTTCCTGCAGCTCGGATCCAGCCAATTCCATTCCATTCGCCTGAATATCCGTTTTAATTTCTGCTGGCTCCCCCTGCAGCAGCTTTTCCGTGGTTTCGGATGCTGGCTCTTTTAATGGCACTTTTACCGGTTCTCCCACGGGCTCTATTACCGGTTCCTTGAGAGACTCTATCACAGGCTCTTTTACAGAGACTGTTATCGGTTCTGTTGCAGATGCAATTGAGGGCTTTACCCGGGATTCCTTTATCTGAGACCCCTCATCTGGTTCGGATTCCAGGTTATCAGGAACCTCTAGACTTTTTTCTACGTTTTTATGGGAAAGCTCTACCTTTCTATCAGGAGCTTTCGCCGAAAGCCCGGATACCTTGAAGGGTTCGGAAGGCTCTCCGGCCGTATGCCCTTTCTCGGTAATATGCTCCTTTCTTTGAGGCTGGTTTTCTTCTATTTTCTTATCCTTTCTGGCGAGCCTGTAGCTTGCTGCAAGCAGGAGAAAGAGTAGAAGGGCTGCCGACAGGTAGTTCAAATTTAAAGAACCAGCCCAGTTATGATCGGCTGAATCCTTATTGCTTGAATTATCTGTCTCAGAGCTGGTCATCTGACCTGTATCAGCATCGGTTACGGGATTTACATTATTCGCTGATGAGTTTTCTTCACTTTCGTTCGGGGTTTCGGAAAATCCGTTTACTTCAGAGCCGTCCATTAGCTCTTTGGAATAGACCGGAAGAAGGAGAAGGTCGAGTACGTATTTTCCTTCGTCCTGGATTTTGAGAGTCTCTTCTGCCGAATAAATAAGAGTACTGCTCTGATAATAACTCGCTTTAATAGTGTAATCTCCAGGCACCAGATCAAAAGAATACAGGCCGTATTTTGCTACCATGGACTGCGAGGGAGTCGAATTTACCTCAACTACGGCATTTTCCAGGGGCTCGAAGGTATCCCAGCCATATACAGCGCCGTGGACTGTGGCCGTGCTGTTTGCTAAGGCAGGTCCAACTAAAGCAAGTACAGCCGTGATACAAATAATAAAGAGCCTCAGATTCATTTTTTATAAACCCAGAGTTGCATTTTGATTTTATATTCTTCCAGGCATTTTTGATTCTTATATTCAAGGTTCGAGGGCTCACCGGGATAAGGCGTCTATTGCTTTTGATTTCCGGATTGGTTCGGTCAATACCTGTAATATTACTTCCTGGCCTGTCCCCGATTACCTTTTATTACCCTGTCCGTGTGTACCCTGTATTATCGTCCTTTCAGTCAGGCCCGTGTTCTCCGTGACCCATTTTTTCTTCAAAGAGAGGTTTCGCCCAGTTCTCTTCTTTTACTGCTCCATCTTCCTCTTGAACGCTGTATGTGCCGTTTCCCTGGAAAGCTACATAACCTTCCCCGTCTGCAGTGAGGGTAATGTTTTCACTGCTTAACATTACTGTCTTACCGGAGCCTGAAACCCTGATATCGGCAGAATTTATATGGTAAAGGCGAACCCTATCATGCATATCGTTTTTCTCTTCAAATGTGTAGTCCCCCTCTATATCAATTTCGGAGTCCCTGGAAAGATCCCCAATTGCCATCTTTCCTTCTTCCAGGTGCAGGTTCAGGGTGAAACTGCCCATAAGGATAGCCTTTCCTTTTCCTGCTGCACTGAGCCGGGATGTTCTGTTGAGTTCTTCGCTTCCAGGCATCAGAAGCTGAACCTCATCGAAAATATCTTTCAGCACATAATTAGCCTGGATCATACTTTCCTGTGACCTGATCAGGTAGTCCCTCTGCATGTCTCCGGATAAACCATTATATGCATCGGAATCCGTAACTGAGCTATTGTTCTTCCCGCCTGCGGCTGTATCTGCAAGGGCTCGGTATTGCTTCGCCTCTTCTACAAGAAGGTTATATTCTTCAAGCAATACTTCAAGTCTGCTGACGTCTTCCCCTTCGGCTTTATAGCGTTCAATCCCGCTTTCAAGCCGTATTGAAATGATTTCCGCCTTCTCGATATTGCTGTCAAGAAGGAATGTTGCTTCTCTCAGATCATTTATGGATTCATAGCCTGGATGTGGCCCTCTCGGAAGTGAATCAGGGAGATGCATGCCTTGCATTAAGGGTCCTTCACAGTCCATGAGCCCTGCATACGGGCAAAAAATAGTCCTGTAAAGGCCTTCTGGAGCCCTGGAAGTAGAAAACTGAGTCTCCTCATCAACACAGCCTGAGGTCACAATAACTCCTGCAATTATAAGGAGGAACAGAGATTTGATTTTCATACTGGGCACGTCCTGTGGAAAGAACTGATTGCTGGACTGTACTTTTTATTCAAGTTCCTGTATTTAATGTTTGGTTATTTCAATGTCTTTCTGGTAAAATGGAATTTTTCCGAATAATGTCAGGCGTATATTAACTCCAGGAAGTTCCGGGTTTTGCTGTTTCTACGAATTTTACCGGAGCCTTCGGAAGGCTGCAGAAACAGCAGTTTTTCCTCCGGGTTATACGGCATCTGCATCCTTTTGCAGTTTTCTCGTGTTCAGGGTAGATGTTTAAAAATTTATTAAAATAGTCCATTAAAAGGTTAAAGAGCTGTCAGGAACTATCGGACTAATATCGCAGGGCTATACACATATGGTTTCCTCAATGCCTTACCCGTTTTTACTTGCACAGTAAAGGGCTATATTCTGGAGCATACTTCCGGGTTCCTGGGTGGATGATACTGCCCGATATGTTCCTGACAGAAATGTTATATCTGGATTTAAAAATAAAAGAATACTTACTTTTTCAGTAAGATTAATGGATTGAATTTACGGTTAACACTTTAAGAGAGATTCTTTCTGGATTTAATCCTTTATATGCCTTAATTATCAAATTCCAGGTGCCCGGATCTCATATAAAGGCATTTAATGAACAATTTTATCTTATTTTGAGCTATGTCCCTAATTTAAGCAAACACATTCCTGACTTCAATTACACAACGGACAGGATTGCGGAACTCACGCCCCTGATGGAAAAAATCGAGGAAGCCGAATCCTTTAACGAACTGAAGGAAATAATATAATCAGCCAGAGATACTGCGATGGATGTAATGTACGCTAGCAGTCCTGCGCGCCAGGGGGGTTGCTGCCCAATGAGTCAGCCTTGCCGAGTACAGGATAATTCAACTGAAAACAAAACCGACAACAGCGCCTGAAGCTAATAAGGGAGAACCAGCGCACTGAAGAACTGCAGTTCTGCCGAAGAAGGCGCTTTTCTTCCGAGACTGAACAAAGTGAAGACTTTTTTTTTCGGCAGACCAGGGAATAATTTGAATCCTTTTAACTAACCTGAGAAAAATAAGCTTAGAATTTAAAAAAGACCGCAAAGGAAGGATTTTTCTTCTCTTTCCTCTTGCGCTTTTATAAGGTTTTAATTTTTTTCACTTACAGTGAAATCGGTGTTTTTAATATTTCAGTTTCAACTTCATCCCGCAGAAAGGGCAGAAATTAGGAGCAGTGGGAAGATTCAAACGTCTTGAACAGTATGGGCATGTCAGCCCGACACTCTTTCTTTCTCCCGTACTTGCATTTTGATGGGCTCTGGATTCCTCAGTCTCTTCAGCAGATATTGAGAGCTCAAGCTCCTTAAGAGAGGTCATGTTATGGATACCACCTGAGAGATTTGAAATTTCAACCCGAACTTCAGAATTACCGCCTGACAGACAACCCTTCTGGGCAGGCTCCGCATCAGGAATTTCAGCCTCTGACGGAGAGGTTGCCGATAGCGGATTTGATTTATTAATTCTTTCGAGAGCTTTTAATGCGGTTCTTCGTACGCAGGCGTCTGAATTTTCACTGGCTCTGACAAGCGCTGAAATTGCCTCAGGGGTACCGATTTTCTCAAGTGAGCCGATTGCGGCCTTTTGCATCAGGCTTTCAGGGTCTTCAAGAATGCCTACCAGTTCCGGAACAGCCTGCTGTGCTCTGAGGTCGCCGAGTGCTGAAGCCGCAGGTTCTCTGACTGCAGCTTTATTATCCTTAAGTGCTTTTAAAAGCCCTGAGATAGCTTCAGGAGTGCCTGCTTTTCCAAGTCCCACAACTGCTGATTCCCTTACAGAACTGTCAGGGTCATTAAGAGCTTTCAGCAGCCCTTCTATAGCTTCAGGGGACCTGTTCTTTCCGAGAGCGCAGGTAATCGTCTTTCTTACGGAGTTTTCATATCTATCGAAGGCTTTAACAAGTCCCCGAGCCGCTTCGGGAGAATCGATATCTCCCAGGGCATCTGCAGCCCTGCTTCGCAGGTACCAGTCCGGATCGTCCAGGGCTTTCAAAAGCCCCGAAACTGCCTCAGGCGTTCCCATCTTCCAGAGGGTTTCAATTGAAGTTTTTCTCACATCCCTGCTTGAAGCTCCAAGTGCCTTGATGAGCACAGGTATAGATATCGACGAACCTATGATTTTACAAAGGGTTTCGGACGCAGCTTCCTGTACAGGCTGCCTCGGGTCCCTGAGGGTTTCCATTAGCTCGTCAAGTACATCCGATTTGCCCCTCTTGCCGAGGGTTTCGGCTGCGTGCTTCCTTACTTTATTATCGGAATCCTCAATTGCCTTTACCAGCAAGAGAGCAGCTTCATAAGTATCGATTTTTCCGAGAGCCGTTATTGAGATCCTTTTCAGCGAGTCATCCGGATAATTCAGGGCTTTCTCAAGACCGTAAACAGCTTCTCTGGAACCTATCCTCATCAGGGCTTTCACGGCCTCCTTCTGAACAAACCTGTCCGCGTCCCCAAATCCTTTGACAATACCTGAGATCGCTTCAGGTGTGCCTATTTTTTCAAGAGAGGCGATTGCAGTTTTTTTAACGGGGCTTTGAGGGTCATCTAGTGCCTTTATTAAGCCAGGCACAGCTCCCGGAAGATTAAATTTTCCAAGAGCTTCTGCAACGGCTGTTCTTACCTTCGGGTTTGAATCTTCCAGCGCTTCAATTAGCGCGGGTAAAGCATAAGGGTCTCCTAGTTTTCCAAGCTCTTCGGCAGCAGCGGCTCGATTTCCTGCAAAAACCGAACGTTCCAATTTCTTAATCAAATCTTTTATACTTTCATCCATTTTCCTTTTATCCCCCATCAGTATAAAACTTTATCCGGATTTATTTCAAAACAAAATATTTAGTAGGATGCAGTTAAATGGGCTTAAAATAAATAGAATGTGCCCAACTCTTTGAATTTTGATCCCGGAACTTTCAACCCGGAACCCCTTATATAGTAGCTGCATAATCCGGACATAATTTAACCCAAATATTTAACTTCGTGCCTAAAAAGACACAGGTGCCCCTCCTCACACTTTGGAATTTAACCCATGACATTTTGCATTTTTAAATATATTACATCCTAAGATATATGAACTTTTAGATTGATAATATAAATAATATGTAGATGTCAGGTTACTATCAGGTTGCAGTAATATTTAAAAAAACTTTAATTGAAATGAAATTATAAATTGAAAAAGTAAAGATAGTCAGTAGCTTCACCAGAAAGCTCAATAAAGGGAAGCCGTAAGCGAAGGAAGATAATAATGAGCTGCGAGCAAGATTAACAGGCCGGATACCGGCACAGTAACATTATCATCTATATTCTCTATCCTCTCCACAAATGAACATATTATTCCTGCAAAAATTCCAGCAAGACCCATCTTTGCGCCGATGATTATACACAGCACCAGCATGCCTGCAGTGCCTTCCCAGGCTTTTGTCCTTTTATTATATTTAAGGTTCCTTATTACACCCGTAATCCCGTCCCCGTACGCCATAAAAAGCACCGGAACCACTCCAAGCCAGAAGCTCCTGTCAATGTACCAGGTAAAAAGCACTATCAATCCCCAGCTCAATGAGAAATCCACATCATAGAGATTTTCAGGGTCCTGAAACCAGTACATCCTCCTGTTGAGTTTATGCGGCAGATAGGTTATAAGAGCAAGACCGAAAGCAGTAGCTGCCGGCACAATAGGCTCATGGGCGACAAAGGGAAGCAGCATTGCTGTCAATCCGCCCGCCAGGAAATGGATTGCTTTTCTTGAAAAATATATTGAAGAATTAACCGACCTGCCCTTTTCTAAAGCAAATTCATATACTTTTTTTGAGAGAACCAGAATCACGAACAGATTCCAGACTGAAAGTACCGCAAATACGGGCAGGTCTGTCAGTATGGATTCCAATGAGATTTGAAGCACAGCCTCCATAACACACTCCATATCATTTAAATATAAGAATTTTTTGAATCTGTCATAGTTCTCCCTGGTTAAATCCATCAGAAAGAGTTTTCGGATTACAAGTTTGATTACAGAACGACTTTTGTGGGCTAATCATTCACCTTTTTTTATATTTTTATCTTTTTCCAAATAAAAATAGAAATGTCTATATATTTTATAATCTTCATACTGTTAATGGAGGACCTCTATGAGATTCAACAAGCAGATCTTTACAATCCTTATTCTATCTCTTTCACTGGCCCTTGCAGGGAGCGGGTGCATCTCCGAAGGTGAAGGAGCAGAGGACAATGTTGCACAGGAAACAACCGAGAGTGAGTTTTCGAATATCAGGGAAAATCCGGTAACACCGTGGAATCCCGAACCTGTAGCGCCTGTGATTGAACCTACAGCCTGTATTGACCCCCAGGCTTCAGTCATAGGAAATGTTACAATAGGCGCTAGCGTTATGGTTTCCCCCATGGCATCAATTCGGAGCGATGAAGGAATGCCGATTTTCGTCGGAAACAGGACCAATGTCCAGGACGGAGTTGTGCTCCACGCCCTTGAAACAATTGACGAGGAAGGAGAAACCGTAGAAAAGAACCTTGTTGAGATTGAAGGCAAGAAATATGCAGTATATATAGGAGAAAATGTTTCGCTTGCCCATCAGGCCCAGGTTCATGGTCCGGCGTCGGTAGGCAGTGATACCTTCATCGGAATGCAGGCTTTCGTTTTCAAGTCAAAGGTAGGAAATAATTGCGTGCTTGAGCCGAGATCGGCAGCAATTGGCGTAACCATTCCTGACGGCAGGTATATCCCGGCAGGCACGGTTGTCACTTCCCAGGCCGAAGCCGATAAACTGCCAGAGGTTACTGACGATTACGCATACAGGCACACTAACGAGGCCGTAGTATATGTAAACGTCAACCTCGCCGAAGGGTATAATAAAGCTTCGTAATTGAGATGACCCTGCAGCCCAGGGTATTAAGATAAAGAAAATCAATCGATAAAAATAAAGAAAGGAAATAATGCGATAAGGAGAGCCAACTGATAAAGTTGAACCTTATTTAACCTGAGGTTTACCCGGAATTTCGGATTTTTTTCTCTCCGGGTAAATTTCTATTTTGCTTTCGAATTTCTTCCCTTGCCTGACAAAAATGTAAGCCTTTGGCTAATTATGCCATTGTCTCAAGTTTAATTTATAAACATGATCCTGAATTAAGCTCGATATGTATAATATGAACCATGGTTTCTATATATTATATAATTAATAATTTATATTCATAGAATCAATTTTTTTAAGTTAACGGTGATAATTCATGAGAATAATGTGCAGGTATCTATCCTTATTTTTATCTCTTGTATTTCTTACCCTACCTGCAGGTGCAGAACCTGAGACCGTATCCGGATACGGTAATTTTACGGGGGAGCCTGGATGGAACGTAACGCAGAATACTTCACAGAATTATTTTTATTCCGATTCGGGCTTGATTTGTGTTGTTACAGGAGAGGTCGAAGGTTATGGAGAAGAAATTTACCCGGAAGATCTTGTGGAAAACATTACTTTTCTTACTGACAGCCCGGAACCGGAATTATTCCCGGTATGGACTGCCGATGGAAATCATATTATGTACACGGTTCAGAGAAACGGACCCGGAAATTCCGAATCGTATACAATGAGAGCAAACGGAAGCGAGATAAGGCGAACAGGCATAGCGGAAGGAAACTTTACTGGCTTTAGCGATATAAATCCCAATGGAACAGAGCTGGTTATAACAAAGTCAATTGATTCCCAGCCTAGCCTCTACCTTGTAAATCTTGAGAACGGAACAATAAGCCCTGTTGCAGACGATCCCGATAAGTCCGAAGGTTGGGGAGCCTGGTGCCGGCTGGGACGGAAAATCGTATACACGCAAAAATCGGGAGATTCACCTTCCCAGCTCTGGATAGTTGATAGGGATGGGAGCAGCAAGCACAGGCTCGGCAATTCCGAAAATATTGGAATGGGAAAAGACTGGTGCCCTCTCGGCCTGAAGGTCCTGTACAGCGCTAAAAACTCAAAGGAAAAGCCTGATCTCTGGGTAATAGACTGGTATGGCACAAACCAGACTCAGCTGACGGATACTCCATACGGGGAATGGAATCCTTCCTTTAGCCCTGATGGAAAAAGAATAGTGTACGTTTCGGACGAAGGAGGTAAGCCTGAAATCTGGCTCAGGGATATAGAAGGAAATTACAGGACCAGGCTTACGAACAGCGCCGGAATGATTGATTCGATCCCCAGATGGAGCCCTGACGGCTCAAAAATCGTTTTTGCTGCGCATAGCCGACAGAACATTTCAGGCAATTCCACGATGGATAGCTTGACTTCTGCTTTATCAGGTGATTCTGATAACTCTATAATCAGTTATAGCCCTGCAGTAACAAACGATTCCACGGCAGAGAATAACTCCGAAGCAGAAAATACGGTAGTAAACAACTTTGAGGCAGGAGATAGTTCTACAGCAGAAAATTATTCTATATCAGAAGATAATTCTCTAATAGCAAACAATCCTTTAACACACGATTCAGGTTCCATGCCGGAAAATGGTTCGAATTATTCAATAACAGGCAATTCTGACATTGCTATTATACAACTCGGTCCCGTATCTGCGGCTTTTCCTTTACCGAAAGTTACAGGTGTCAAAATCAACACTACTCACGAGATTTCTAAAGGTGGAGCTGTCAATATTTCCATAACCGTAAAAAATGAAGGGCGAAACGCAAGTGAGGGTTACATTTCGGTTTCTTTCCCTGATGGCGGAGAACTGGTAAAAGCGGAAGGAACAGGCGACGATATAAAGATATATCCGGAAGGAAGCCCGATTCAGGGGAAAGCTGGGGAGCTTCCTGCGCAATATATACTTGTAGAACTTGTCGAACACGAATGGGTTAAGGGACAGGAAGAAAACCTCAATCTGACACTAATAACCGAGAATGAAACCCTGAATAATGAAACAATAAGTAGCGAAACCCTGAATAATGAAACAATAAGTAGTGAAACACTGAATAATGAAACCGAAGAAATTAGATTCTTTGTGCGGGCTGCACTGAAGAATGACCTTACAGACGCTTACACAAGAGATCCCCAATTCTCTGAGGATCTCGACCAGCAGGGTCTGGAGGTCTATACACATTCTGTATCTGTGTCATGAAAACCGGAAATATCGTGCTGAACTTCGATTTTTCATTTCACTTTTTGCTTTATTTAACCTCTTTTCCGTTTTTCATTTTTTTATTTTTTTAATTTTATTAATGCTGTCAATTTTCCCATTTTTTATTGCCCTGTGTAATCTTTATCCACTTCGTACCTTCAAAAGCAAACCGGTTTAATGCAGGTTATTCCAGAAGTTTTATACGTGATTTTAATTTTTTACTCATTCATCGAGACCTTTTCTTCCGAAAATATAATTTGCAACCCTTATGGCATCTCTTTCTCCGGTTTCCTTTTCCGGAGAGTCGCTCAGTTTTACGACAGGAATGCCGTCAATGCTGTGCAGCTTTATGACCATGTTAAGAGGGGGGCTTTCGCGGAAGAAGTCGGAATTATTGGTAAGGCTCGTGCCTATGCCAAAGCTGCAATTGATTTTGCCTTCGCAGTATTTCTTGAGCTGAATTGCTGTATCCGCGTTGAGGGCATCACTGAAAACGATTAACTTTTTCATGGGGTCAATACCCATTTTCCGGTAGTGCTCTATCACAGTATCCACAAAGTCGTAAGGGTCTCCACTGTCGTGCCTGAAACCATCGTAAATTTTCGATAGCTTCAGATCCATGTCCTTGAAAAAGGCATTCGAGCCGAAAGTGTCCGTAAGAGCAATTCCCAGGTCTCCGTTATAAACTTCTATCCAGTTTTCAAAAGCAAACCGGTTTGCATACCTTAGCCCTACAAGCGCCGAGGTGCCCATAATCCACTCGTGCCCGACTGTCCCGATCGGTTTCAGGCCGTATTTTTTTGCAAAATAAACATTGCTTGTTCCCATAAGGGTTTTCATTCCAGTGAGGATTTTCATCACACGGTCGTGAAGCTCGGAACTTCTTCGCCTGCGGGTTCCGAATTCCGAAAAGAGGCAGTTATTTTCCTCAAGGGATTTTCCCATCTCAAAGATTGTGCTCTCATAAGCAGCCAGTACGGGTTCGGAAGTGCAGCTATTTTTCGAGTCCTCTTTCCATGCTTTTTCCAGGGTTGTGAAATAGAGCTCGGAAACCGCAGCCATAAGAACAATTTCCCAGAGAATAGTACTGTGCCACGGGCCTTTTATACGAATATCGAGATCTTTTTCTTCGGTAAGGCAGACTTTTACCTCATCTGGCTTGAAGCGGAAATTTTTAAGATATTCCAGGTACATGGGTTTCAGGTAAGGGCAGTGCCCGGAAAGCCAGCCG
Organism: Methanosarcina sp. MSH10X1; assembly: GCF_004099695.1. Taxonomy (GTDB): domain Archaea; phylum Halobacteriota; class Methanosarcinia; order Methanosarcinales; family Methanosarcinaceae; genus Methanosarcina. Next base: position 20,766 of record NZ_SCHL01000018.1, read on the forward strand.
TATTCTTCTTCCGTCAATGCTAACTTTGAGATATCTTCTCTTATAATCCTCTCCAGTTCTTCTACAAATTCCTTAGAAAAGCGCTGAGGACCCCGGTTGGTAAACCGGTATTCAGCTTCAGCTCTGGGAAAAAGTTCAAGCACTGCAAGTTGCATGGTGAATTTATAAAGGTCGTTATCGAGTATGGATTTTATCACTGAAGGTCTTCCTGTATCGTTTTAAACTGCATATAGAGCAAATCTGTCTTTTTATTAATCGTACCTTTTGCTCCACATATATACCCGCTATATTTTTAAAATTTCTGACACAGCGTAATAATGCCTGAAGATAAAATCAAATTTTCTTTATTAACCTCCCGAAAGCCGGATATTTCTTCCCGCCAAACAAATAATTACCCGAAAAGCAAATACTTATTCTGGAGATTGATTTTGAAGGGGCTTGGGGAGATGGAAAGAAAAGTGAAGTTCGCAACAAAATGTGTACACGCAGCAGAAAAGCCGGATCCGGTATTCGGGGCGCATACGACTCCTATATTCCAGACTTCAACGTTTATTTTTGAAAATGTCAGTCAGGGGACAGCAAGGTTTGCAGGAGAGGAAGCAGGATACGTGTATGCCAGAATTCCTCCTAATACCCCCACACATGCAGTTCTGGCTGAAAAATTTGCTGAGCTTGAAGGTGGAGAAACAGGGCAGACCTTTGCCTCTGGAATGGCAGCAATTACCGCAATCGCACTCACTTCCCTCAGGCAGGGAGACCACCTTATATCAACGGATGTGGTATACGGCTGCACTTACAGCCTCTTTTCCCAGGTTTTGCCGGGGCTTGGGATCGAGGTCAGTTTTGTAGATACCTCTGAAACCGAAAATGTGAGACAAGCTTTCAGACCCGAAACAAAAATGGTCTTTCTTGAGAGCCCTGCCAATCCCACACTCACTGTATGCGATATCACGGAGATCGCAGGCATGGCGAAGGAAAACGGGGCTCTCTGCGTCGTGGATAACACTTTTTCAACCCCTTATTTCCAGAGACCTCTTGAGCTTGGCGCAGACCTTTCCCTGAGTAGCTGTACAAAATACATAGGCGGGCACGCGGACCTGCTTGGCGGAATTGCTGCAGGAAGCAAGGATTTCATGAATCGCATGTCTTCAATTGTCGGGTATACGGGAGGCATTATGGGTCCCCATGAAGCCTGGCTCTGTATCAGAGGGCTTAAAACCCTGCACATCCGGATGGAAAGGCATGCTGAAAACGCCATGAAAATTGCGGAATTTCTAGAATCCCGCCCCGAGGTTGAATGGGTCAGGTATCCCGGACTTCCGAGCCATCCCCAGCACGAACTTGCAAGCAAGCAAATGAGCGGATTCAGCGGTATGCTCTCTTTTGAAATAAAGGGCGGAATCGAAGCAGGGAGGAAGCTCATGGATAATGTAAAACTCTGCTCTCTTGCCGTAAGCCTCGGGGCTACGGATACCCTGATCCAGCATCCTGCATCGATGACCCATGCATGTGTCCCATGTTCAGTGAGAAGGAGCGTAGGCATAACTGACGGGCTCGTCAGGCTCTCGGTAGGGATCGAGGCTTCCGAAGACATAATTGCGGATCTTGAGCAGGCACTGGAAGCAATTTAAGCCTGCCAGACAGGGCCGGGCTTTACCTGTTTTATTTTCGAAGTCAGACAAGGTATATGTGCTTCAGGAATAATCTTTCATTCGCAAATTAAATCTGAAAATCAGATACGAAAATTAAACCTGTAAATTGAACTGTAAATTGAACTGTAAATTAATCCTGTAAATTAAAGACATACGTTTAAACCGTAACATAAAACTGGGGGAGTTTCATATGAAAGCACTTGTATTCGGAGCCGATGGTTTTGAAGATCTTGAACTTTTCTATCCTTACCACCGCCTGAAAGAAGAAGGAATTACAACGCATATAGCCTCAATGAAAAAGGGACCGATAAAAGGAAAGCAGGGGTATGAGATTGAGGCTGACGTTGCTTTTAAGGATGTAAACCCTGCAGATTACGATATTCTCGTAATTTCCGGAGGAAAGGGTCCTGAAAAAATGAGGCTAGACGAGAGCGCCCTTGAGATTGCAAGGCATTTTTTCAAGGAAAACAAGCCTGTTGCTGCAATCTGCCACGGTCCTCAGGTTCTTATCTCCGCAGGCCTTATAAAAGGAAGGAAAGCAACCTGCTGGATTGGCATAAGGGACGATATTATAGCCGCAGGAGCGCATTACGAGGACAAGGAAGTTGTTATAGACGGAAACTTTGTATCCTCAAGAAGCCCTGCTGACCTGTATGCTTTTGGGAGAGAAATGATCAAGCTGCTGGAGTAAATGATCAACAATTGAACAGGAAATACAAATCTGAGATCTAACTTCTAATCTCAGAATCTTTCCTTAACTTTTAAGTTTATTACTTTCAATTCGTCCCTGTTTCTAGCTTTTTCCGGCATTTTCTTTAAAACCCGCAGAATAGCTTGACAGAAATCATATGTTTTAGCGAAGCTATTTACAATAGTTTACTCAAACTCTATAAATGCCGCCGACATGCAGAAAAGCTAATTCTATTTCTTCATTTCAGATTGCAAGTATCTTCTAGAACCCCACGCTGTCTCGCTTTCCATACCATATCGGGCGCAGAGAATTCAATCCAGATTATAAAAGGTCGTGAGGAGTCATTATTTAAATATCGTGGATCATAGTACTATCAAGATGATCGACGAAGCGCTGAGGGTTTTTAAGGAGCTTGACTCAAAGGATTTCAGGATCCTGACTGGCATTGAGACCGGAATGAAGCATTTTGAATGGGTGCCTATTGACGAATTGAATAAATACACCAGGCTGCCTTTTGAAAAGCTGGAGTACAGGCTGAAGAAGCTTGTCCGGAATAAGCTTGTGGTCAGGACAACGCAGCCATATGAAGGTTATCAGATTTACTTCGAAGGATATGATGTCCTTGCCCTCAATGCCTTTGTCAAGCGAAAAAGTATCAGTGCAATCGGGGACGAAGTCGGGGTAGGAAAGGAATCGGTTATTTATGAAGCGATCCTGCCTCCCGAGCTCGCGATTGGGGAGCCTGTCCCGGTCGTGATCAAGTTCCACAGGGAAGGGCGAACCAGTTTCAAGCAGATAAAGCGGGTGCGTGAGCATCTGGGGGAAAGGGAACACTTTTCCTGGATCTATGCAGCCAGGCTTGCCGCCCAGCGGGAGTACGGGATCATGGCTGCCCTGTATCCCAAAGTCTCAATCCCGAAGCCTTTTGACCATAACAGGCATGCAATAGTCATGGAACTTGCGAAAGGCAGCCTTCTCTCAAAAACAAAACTTCTTGACCCTGAATGGTATCTTGATGAGATTCTCAAACAGGTGAAAATTACCTATTCGCTGGGAATCATCCACGCCGATTTAAGTGAGTACAATATTTTTGCTTCCGAAGAAGGTGTCCAGCTAATTGACTGGCCTCAGTATATCACGCCTGAGCACCCTCATGCTGATGAAATTCTCGAAAGGGACGTTTCGAATGTACTGACTCATTTCTACCGGAAATACGGAATTAAAAGGGAGCTTGAAGAAACGATCCGTGAAATTAAGAGTCAGGCGCCCCGAAATGCAGGAGACAAAAAAGAAGGCGAAGAGAACAGGGTCGGCGGTAATGCAGAAGAATGGGAGCTTGAGGAAGAGCCGGAAGAAAAAATTTTTGAAGAGGATATACTTCAGGAGGAGGGCTTTGGAGCCGAAAACTTCGAAGCCGAAGAATTTGAGGTTGAAGAGATTGAAGCCGAAGAATTCGAAGCCGAAGAATTTGAGGCTGAAGAGATAGAAGCCGAAAAATTCGAAGCTGAAGAGATAGAGATCAAAAAAATTGAGACTGGAAAAACCGAAGCCGAAAAAACTGAAGAAGATACAGAGAAGGAAACCTGAAAGCATAGGATTTCAAAATAATTGCCTCGAAAAAATAGTCTTAAGATAGAGATTAAGTTCTGTCCACTTCAAACAACAGATTCCTCAAACAGCAACCGTTTGACCCTGTTAATGGATTTAGAATATTTATTCTTTAGTTGTGATATATCTGAAAGTTATTCGCTCTCACATTCGAATGCCCGGATTGCTCGGGAAAGAAACATTTGACAAATGCATTTTTGACAAACGTGTTTTTGACAAAAGTGTTCTTGACACAAGTATTTCTGACAAAAGTATTTTTGACAAATGCATTTTTGACAAATGCATTTCCGAGCCCATTTGAGATTTCTAAAATTTTCTGTTACTTTTCTTTTTAATTTATATTTTTATATCCGGTATTTTTCTCGGATTTTTCCAATTCGGTTTTCATCCCTTATCGTTCCTTTAATATAGAGTTTCCCTGGAGCCAGCGTTAAAGAAAATTATTAAAGTATTGGAGATACTCTATTATTATTGTTATGCAGATAAATAAGGACGGAGAGGAAATGGAAAGTAACGAAAAGCTATTCAGGATGGTTCTAATTTCAACATTTCTTGTTTTTTTATTTTTAACTTCCATCTCTTTTATTGCGTCGGCGAAGGAAAGTAAGGTAGATGATAATGGAGAAGCGGATTTTGTATCGATTCAGGATGCAGTAAATAATTCCTTTCCAGGGGATATAATTTTTGTTTTGCCTGGCACCTATAATGAAATTGTGTATGTCGGAACGCAAAATATAAGCATCCTTTCACAATCCGGAAATCCTGAGGACACGTCGGTTAAGGCGTTCAAAATCAATGAAAATAATATTACTGTGAATGGATTCAGTATACAGGAAGGTTTAACCTTAACAGGATACGCGCACCCTGGTAACTCCGGTTCTCACTATCCGGTTAAAAACTGTACTGTTAAGAACAATAAGTTCCTGAAACACGGCATCGACGGTAATCAATGTTATAATGCTACTGTTGAGAGGAATATATTTCTTGGGGACAGTTCAGGCATCAGTTCCGAGTTTCATAATTGTACATTTTCCGATAATGTATTTTTTAAAGGGAACATTTCTATATATGCAGGCAGAGAACCGACGTGTAATATCATCCTTAATAACACATTTTTAAAGGGCGGTATAAGCCTGGCGGGTTCGGATGAAAACAGGATTCTCAAAAACAACATTTTTAGCGGAATCGATAATGGTTACGGAATTGTCCTTTCTGAATCCGGCGGCAATACTATAGATAATAATTCAATTTCCAGCACTATCTGCGCCATTTTTATGCCTTTTATCTGCGGTCACAATTACGTAACTAATAATACAATAACTTCAAACACCGTGGGAATACAACTTGCCTATCTCTCTGACGGAACCATAAAAAGTAACACAATTTCAAAAAATAATATCGGAATATCGATAGGTGAATCCTCAACAGCAAATATCACAAATAATACAATCTCAAAAAACGAGATTGGAATATCGGCAGGCAGCTCTTCCCTCGGGATCAATGTTGTGGGCAACGTAATAGAATTAAATAAAAAGTGTGGGATTTATCTTGACCAGACCCCTGGTGAGGTTTTTTTAGAAGGAAAGAGCCTCATATTCAACAATTTTTTCAACAATACAATTAACTTTTTTAATTACACTGAAAAAGCAAATTACGAGTGGGGTATTCATAATGCCGCCTTTAATATCACAAAAACATCGGGAACCAGTATTGTCGGAGGTCCTTATTCTGGAGGCAATTTCTGGGCGAAGCCTGATGGAACCGGTTTTTCGCGGACCTGCGTTGATTCGGATAAGGATGGGATTTGCGACCTGCCCTATAATATTAATGAGAGTGATTTTGACTACCTTCCACTAAGCTCATTTCCTGTAGAGCATGCAGACAGTGAGCTCATTCTAAGAGAAATTCAAATAACTGACAATGAATCCGATCAGACATTACCTGATATCTATGGCGACAGGATAATTTGGATAGATGGACCCCAGGTGACCCAGGACCATTACTTTTATTCGGATATTTATATTTACAATCTGTCCACCTCAGGGAAGAACCAGATAACCACCGACGGCTTAGATGCGAGTATACATAATAAGTATAATACGAATCCTCACGTAGATCGCGTGTATATAAGCAATATATCCCCCAGGATTTACAATGACAGGATTGTATGGACGCGTGTTCTCGGTTATGGTTCAAACCTGGATATCTACATGTACGATCTTTCCAGCTTAACAAAAACTCCGATCTCCACCGGCGGTTTAAATTTATGGCAGGGTTACCCCGAAATTTACGGGGACAGAATAGTCTGGACGGAGGATCGCAATGGAAATTACGATATCTACATGTATAATCTCTCTACCTCCAGGGAAACCCGAATAAGTAACAGCGGACAAGCTTTTCTTCCTAGAATCTATGGGGATCTAATAGTGTGGGAAGATAGGCGTAACGGAAACTTCGATATCTACACGTATAATTTTTCTGAAAGTAAGGAAACCCGGATCACCACTGATGATTCTAATCAGGAGTTTCCCGCAGTCTATGACAACACAATAGTATGGGTAGACAGACGCGGTGAAGTAAGCGAAGTCGATACTGACTACTCTGACATCTGCGTATACGACATCTTAACATCTACGGAAACTCAGCTCACAAAAGGTAGTGTAAGAGTGCAAAATCCTGATATCTACTGCGATAAGGTAGTATGGCAGGATGAACGCAATGGAGACTCCGACATCTATATGTATGATCTTTCTACATCCAGAGAGACCCGGATAACTGCAGATAAGTCGGATCAGCAGTCGCCTGCTATCTATGGGAACAGGATAGTCTGGCAGGATGAACGCAATGGAAATTCCGATATCTACATATGCATTTTTTTGGAGAAAAGATCTGAATCGGAATTTCCTGTTGCAAAATTAAACACCAATGTCACATGCGGGGATGCACCTCTTTCTGTCCTTTTTACGGACCTGTCCGAGAACGTGAAATCAAGAAGCTGGGATCTTGACAGTGATGGGACTATAGATTCCACGGATGCGAGTTTTGTTCATGTTTACCCAAAGCCCGGGAATTATACAGTCAGGCTCACTGCGGTTAACGAGATCGGAATTGATTCAAAAAAGGTTACGATAACCGTACTGGCTGGAGAAAACTCCGGTCGCGGCCATAAAGCCAGCACACGTGCATCTCCTGAACCGGCAACGAACGTTGATGTAAAAGAAATATCAGAGGCATTGGTTACTGCTGGAAAAGAGATAGGCTTCAATTTTACTCAGAATTCAACCTGTGTTGTGTATATGAGCTTCGATGCAGAGAAAAGCCCGGGAAAAACTGAGGCTACTGCCGAAATGCTGAAAAAGAAATCCGATCTGGTCCCCGAAACGCCTTCAGGTGAAGTATACAGGTTCTTTAATATCTGGTGTGGAAACAACGGAATAATAACCTCAAAGGATGTAAAAGATCCCGTGGTATGTTTCAAGATTGAAAAAACCTGGCTGCATGACAGAAAAATTGACCGAAATTCAATCACGCTCAGCAGGTACAGCGGCAAAGAATGGGTACAACTGCCGGTATCCCTTTCAGGAGAAGACAAGAGGTACCTGTACTTTACAGCCAAAACACCCGGATTCTCATTCTTTGCAATAACAGGTAAAGCCGCGGAGAAAGGATCCGAAGCCGAAAACGAAACCGGAACTGACACCCGGAACCCCTTACAGGACAGCAAAGCATCGGAAACTGAGCCGGAAGCCGAAACTGGAAAGGAATCCGGAACAGGTAAGAGCACAAATATGCCTGGATTTGAAGTGGTATGCGGAGTAGTCTGCCTGCTTGCTGTGTTTCGGTATAAGAGAAAGTAAAAATAGTTGATTAAGAGAATAAATGGATAAAGAGCTTAAGATAAAGAATAAAAGATATTGGAATATCCATCTTATTCCCTTTTTTGTCACTCGTTAAACACTGGCTTAAGAGAGTCCAGATTAATTTCAACAAGCTCAAATCGAATTCATGATTTAACTCTTCTTAAGCTCATTTGGGTCTCCGGACTCTAGATTTTATTTTTTATTTCTAATCTGTCTTTTAAAATATAGGTTTTGATTTTACTTCCAATCTGATTTTTGCAAATATTGGATTCGATTTTTGCCTTTAATATATATTTTAATGTATATTTTTACGGATGTTAGATTCAATTTATTCCTGCTTCAGAATGAATTATTACAGTTCAGGAAAACTCCAGAAATCCGGATTTTAAAGAAAGCTTTAAAATTTATTAGAGAGTAGACAATATTAGCATTTTTTTATAGAAAAACAGGTAAAAGATATAGAGGGTAGAATAAATGAGAGACAAAAAAAAGCTGCGCTCAACGGCTTTTGCTTCAATGATTCTGGTTTTTATTTTATTGATATCCATATTGCCTGCGGCACTGGCAGCCTCTGCACAAAATAATGCACATACGGTAAACGAATCTAAGATTTATATTAGCGAATTAAATGAAACCCTTATTACCACTAATGAATCCGATCAATCGTATCCTGCTATTTACGGGGACAGGATAGTCTGGACAGATGAACGCAATGGAAATTCCGATATCTACATGTATAATATCTCTACATCCACTGAAACCCGGATTACTACCAGTGAGTCAAACCAGACCTGGCCTACCGTCCACGGGAACAGGATAGTGTGGATGGATGACCGCAATGGAAATTTCGATATCTACATGTACGATCTCTCCACTTCCAGAGAAACTCAAATTACTACAAATGAGTCGGATCAGGAGTACCCCATTATTTACGGCGACAGGATAGTCTACAACGACGGTCGCAGCGGAGGAAGTATAAATGCTGATGAGGAGTACGAAGGGAACTGGGACATCTTTATGTACGACCTTTCTACTTCTAAAGAAAGCCAGATCACGACCAGTGAATTCGGTCAGTATTATCCCTATATCCACGGGGACAGGATAGTCTGGGAGGATAACCGCAACGGAAACCACGATATCTATATGTATGATCTTTCCACTTCCACGGAAACCCGGCTCACTACCAGCGAATTAAATCAGGAACTTCCTTTTATTTACGGGGACAGGATAGTCTGGATGGACTGGCGCAATGGAAACAAACTTGAGGACAAAAATGCAGATGTCTACATGTACGACCTCTCTGCTTCAAAGGAAATTCAAATCACCACTAATGAGTCAAACCAGAAGTGGTCAACTCCCATATATGGGGACAGAATAGTATGGGAGGATGACCGTAATGGAAACACTGACATTTATATGTACAACCTTTCCAGTTCCGTGGAAACCCGGATTACAGCAAATGAATCTAACCAATCAACCCCTGCCGTCTACGATGACAAAATTGTATGGTGGGATGATCGTAACGGAAACCCGGATATCTACATGTGTACTGTTTCAGAAGCCATAGTGAAAGAAGCAGGAACTGAAAATGAGCCTGCAAACGATGCCCAGGATACTGAACAGGACAATAGAGCACCAGGAAATGAGGAAGGACAAAAACCTGAGACAGGAAAAATCGCTAGCATACCCGGATTTGAAGCGGTTTACGTTTTAGCTTCTTTCCTTACGGTATTCAGGCATAAAAGAAAAATAAAGAACTGAGAAGTTGAAGGAAAAAATTTCAGTATTAAGTAAATGGGATGAAGCTTTCCTGGCTTCATCTTATTTTCAATTTTGATTCATTTTATTCCTTTTTCGATTCATTACGCTTATACCTTTTACTTACCTTAACCCTTCCTGTTTTAACAATTGTAACACTTCATGTTAAGTACAGAGGTAGTTTTTGCGTGAGCCAGGTGTTGAGATTCATTATAGAGGCATTCAATACCGAAAAGAAAAATTTCACGGTTAATTAGCAGTATACTATCTATTGGCTACCCTTTGTTTTATAGTTTTATCTCTTTATTTTGATATTATTGTAATCCAATATATTAATATTATTTAATGTTTAAATTCTAGCCTATTAATAAAAGTTTAATTAATAATTTATATTTAATGCGGGGGATTTACATAAACAGGTTTATCAGCTTATTTTTAGCTTTTCTTATTTTCATATTAGGCTCGAGTACTGGAACTGCGGTTGAAATCCTTGTCCAGCCGGGAGAATCTATACAGGCTGCGGTAAACAATACAAGTTCAGGTGATGTAATAATTGTGAAACCAGGCAATTACACCGAGAATATTGTAATCGGCACACAAAACCTGACAATAATGTCAGATTCCGGAAATCCCGAAGATACGGTAATTACAGCAAACAATCCGGGCGCAAACGTATTTCGCATATGGGCAAATAATACGACAATTAGCGGGTTTAAAGTCCGGTCAGCCCAGCACGCTCGCGTAACAGGGATTTATTTAACCGGGTGCAGCTACTGTGATATATGCAATAATGACCTTTCAGAGAATTATCTCGGGCTGTACCTGAGTAATTCAAAAAATAACACGATTTCGGACAATAAAATGAACCTGAGCGGGAAATACGGGGTCCAGCTCATGCATTCGGAAGGAAATGTACTCTCAAACAACAGTGTTGATTCAAACCATCACGGAGTTGTCCTGGAGAATAATTGCAGTGACAACAACCTTACCGGGAACCTTGTAGGTTCGAATGCGGGATTCGGTTTTTATCTAATAAATTCGAGCAGCAACAACCTCAGCAATAATACTATAAGCAGGAACGATATGGGGATTTACCTGACAAACTCAAACCTGAGTATAATCTCAGAGAACAGTCTCTTTGAGAATATCAGGTATGGAATGTGGATATCACATTCAAACTATAGCTTAATTTCTGGGAATGCCGTTAAAGAAAGCAACTGGGGTATTCGCCTGAACTATACGGATAACAGTACGCTTTCAGGAAATATTCTTGCTTTCAATTATGTTTCAGGTCTTTCAATGTGTCCAGCCTGTGACAATAACACTATATTCAATAATTATCTCAATAATACTTTGAATGTACATGTAGGAAACAGGAGAAATACCTGGAACACGGTAAAGAAGACAGGCACAAACATTGTAGGGGGACCTTATATGGGAGGCAACTTTTGGGCAAGCCCAGACGGGACAGGCTTCTCCCAGACCGCACCGGACAGGGACAAAAACGGCATCGCAGATATGAAGTATAATGGAACGAACGTTACGGATTACCTGCCTCTTGTGCCCGTATCCGATCCGCAGCAGGAGCTTCCTGTTACAGATCCGGGTACAGATTTTATAAATCCAGGTATAAATCCTGCAGACTCCGGTGCAGAGCTTGAAACTTCCAGTCCTGATGAACTTACTGACCTTACTGCCTCAAAGACAACTGAGAATTCCGGACCTGCAGGCAGCTTAAACAATGACAGTGCCGGAAAGGCTGTCTATCACAGGTTATGAACCGCCTCAAAAAATAGGAAAAATTAGCGGCAATAATAAAAAGTTATAAAAAAGAGTGTTGACTTTGGCGTATGAAACCGAAGACTTAAATCTGATATGGAAACAATGTATGAAAGGCTACTAATCCTTTCATCTTATTTTTTGCATATTTCCCGAATGATCGCAGGCAACCCTGAACAGGTTTATTATTTACAGGCTCCCGAGACCTGCTCCCTTTGAGACGGCTGGAAAGTTATCCTGAGCATTGCTCCGTATTCCTGAGATTCATGTAAAATGGGTTTTTCGTATAAAATGACTTTAGAGATCATATTAATAAATAGATTTAAATAATAAAATTGAGTGCAGTTAAATATATATTCTATAAAAAATAAAATATAGACGCTCATGCAAAAAAGGATTATCTATGGAATCGATATTGCCCGGGGCTCTCCCAGGGCAAGGGAACTTCCCAGATATGCACTTGCTATCCTTAAGGACGGCGAAGTTTCCCATCAAAGTATGCTCCGTCGCCAGAAGATCTTCAACATGATCCAGAGGGAAAAGCCGGAGATAATAGCTGTTGACAATATTTTCGAGCTTGCAGCCGACAGAAACGAACTTCTTTCTCTTATGGAACGGCTGCCTGAAGGCGTTAAACTTGTTCAGGTCACAGGTGGGCTGCACCCTGAACCGCTTGTCAGGCTTGCACGGAAACACGGGCTTTCACTTGATCCCGAAAACCCGAATGATGAAGCCGAAGCATGTGCCCGCCTTGCGGAAATGGGGGTTGGGCATGAGGTTTCCCTCTTTGAAGACATCACAAAGATTAAAGTCAGCAGAGCCCGCTCTCTGGGAAGGGGAGGCTGGAGCCAGAACCGGTACCGCAGGAAGGTACATGGGGCTGTGCTGCAAAGGAGCAGAGAAATTGAAAATGCCCTGAAAGATCTCTCCAGGGAAAAAGGCATCAGGTTCGAAGCCGTAAACGTAAAAGGCTTCGGAGGGTATGTCAGGTCCGAATTCACTGTTTATGCAAAACGCGGAGAGATCCCGATACATCCAATGGCAAGCAATGATGCTCAGGTAAGCGTAAGAAGCGTTGAACGCGATAAAATCCGATACGTTCCCCTAAAACCGAAGAATACGAGGCGTAAATTTACAATCGTGGGAATCGATCCAGGAACAACCGTAGGAATAGCTATTCTCTCACTTGACGGAGACCTTCTGTACTTGAAAAGCTTCAGGGGAATTGCTCCTGACGAAGTGGTCAAACTTATAGCAGAATACGGAAAACCTGCAGTAATAGCCAGTGATGTGACTCCCATGCCGGGCTCGGTTGAGAAAATAAGAAGGAGTTTCAATGCCGTGCCTGCAAGTCCGGGGATCGAGGTTTCTGCCGAGGAAAAAATTGCAGTTGGGAAGACCTTCGGTTACTCCAATGACCATGAAAGGGATGCACTGACTGCGGCTCTTCTCACCTACAGAAGTTATAAGAATATTTTTACCCGGATTGAAAAGAAAGCTCCTCAAAACGCAGATCTTGAGCTAATAAAGTTGCATGTAATCCGCGGAGCTTCGATAGAGGCTGCAATTGAAAAAGTTCGGGTTTCAGGTGAGCCTGAAAAACCAAAATCAAGAGAGCGTGCTGAAAAACAGGAAGACAGACCAGTCGATGAGACCCTCCTGAAAATGAGGGAAACTGCCCAGCGGCAGAGCGAGCAGATACAGAACCTGCAGGAATATCTTGAGGAATTAAAGCAAGAACTGATCGCAAAAGACAGGAAAATCTCAAAGCTTGAATCAAGGCTGAATAGTTTCAAGAAGGAAGCCTACGGGGAAATACGGAAATCTAAAGAAATCCGGATAAGGGACGAGACGATTGAAAGCCTGAAAAAAGAGGTAAGCAATAAGAATAAAACCGTAAAGGAACTGCGGCGCAGAAGTAACAAGCTACGTAAAATCCAGAAGATGGAGGTCCGCGGCGAAGGTACCGCTGTCAAGGTTATTGCCGCTTTTACGAAGGAATCCATTGCAGAAACAAAGGAGAAATACGGGCTTAAGACAGGCGACGTGGTTTTCCTCGAAAACCCAAGCGGAGGAGGGGCTGCAACCGCGCAGATTCTTGTAGAAGCCGGAGTCCGCGCCGTACTTATTCCGGAGGACATTTCGCACGCAGCAAACGAAACCTTCTTCAAAGGAGATGTGCCGGTTTTAAAAGACATCCCGCTCGAAAGGGCTGAAGACTTTGCAATGGCTGAACCCGAAACCCTCAAAGCCGCAATCGCAGCCTGGGAAAAAGAAGCCGATGACAAACGCCACCAAGCCAAACAGGACGAACTTCAAAGCCTCTTTGAAGAATATAAAAGTGAAAGGCGCAGGGGCCTGGTTTAAAAAGCCCCTTTTTCAAACAAACCGTTGACCCGCGACCGTTGTGCCGCGACCGTTGCGCCGGTCGATCACGCTCCGGTTACACCAGTATAGATAAATCGTGAGTTTTTGCTCAAACTTTTTTTGAAAAGGCTTGCGTTGCGCCAGTTTATCACGCTCCGGTTACTCCGGTCTAGATAAAGCACGCGTTTTTGATAAAACTTTTTTTGAAAAAGTTTTCGCTCAAGCCTTTTTTGAAAAGGCTTGCGATCAAGGATTTTTTTGAAAGGATTTATGGAATTTGGATAATACCTTTTTTAAGCAATAAACCCTATCTGGATCAGCATGCCAGATCCCATGAAAGAACCCGCTAAAGAACCTGACGGTGGCCCGATCAAGGAACATTTCCAGCTCAGGGAAACCATAGTTACGATTGCGGCTGACAGGCAGGCTCATATCGAGGCTGCAAAAGAAGCAATTCGCACCCACAGGGCAGCCCTTGAGACTTTCATTCTTTCCGATCCTTATTTTCAGCTTACTCTCGAACCTTACGAATGTCCGGAAAATGCGCCTGAAGTTGTAAAAAGGATGGTAAAAGCCGGAAACACTATGGGAATAGGTCCGATGAGTGCGGTTGCAGGTACGATTTCTGCGCTTGCAGTGGAAGCTATGGTTGATGCAGGGGCAAGGTATGCGATTGTGGATAATGGTGGGGATATTGCACTCATTAATGACAGGCCTGTAGTGGTTGGGATCTACGCCGGACAGTCCTCCGTTAAAAATCTGGGCCTGGTTTTCGAACCCAGAGATTCGATTACAGGCGTATGCACTTCAGCCGGTACGGTTGGGCCCTCAATCAGTTTCGGGATTGCAGATGCAGCTGCTGTATTCTCGGATGACGTGTCCCTGGCAGATGCGGCTGCAACGGCTCTTGGAAACGAGGTGGGTACAGGAAAAGAATCAGTAGAAGCTTCTTTCAAAGCCGTAAAGGGAATTCCGGGAATAAAGGGGGCACTCGTAATCCAGGGAGAATATATCGGCGTGTGGGGGCAGATACCAGGGATTACAAGAGCTAGGATAAGGTACGAACATATCACAAAGGCCTGAATATTCACAGATGTCCTGAATGAGATTTCTCGCATTTACAGGATTTATTTGCGTACTCACAGGAACTTATTTTATGTGAATACTTTTATAAAGGAACTTTAGCATAATTAAATACTATTAAAATTGAGATTATACTCAAAATGTACTCTATTCGGGCAGCTTTGGTCAGGAAATTTTTGTGAGAGAAGGAGAACCGGGCTAGAAACCGATTGAGGCTGTCATTTGAATAAATTGAAAATAAAATCTTTGGGGAAGGTTATCTATGTTAGGGGGCTACTTAGGGAAAATTTTGGATGTTAATCTTGAAAGTGGAGAGCTTAAGGATATACCGCTTGATGAAGAAGTCCTGAAGATGTACATCGGAGGAAAAGGGCTTGGCCTGAAATTCATATATGACGAGCTCAGAGAGGATATCCAGCCGTTTGATCCGGACAACCTCCTGATTTTTATGACCGGACCGGCAACAGGAGGAAGAGTGCCTACAAGCGGGCGTTATCATATCCTTACCAGTAAATCCCCCCTGACCGGAGGATTGGGGAGCGGAAATTCGGGAGGAAAGTGGGGAACATACCTGAAGTTTGCTGGATATGACGGCGTGATTGTCCGCGGAATCTCGGATAAACCGGTTTACCTGAGCATTATGGACGGGAAAGCCGAACTCGTGGAAGCTCCTGATATCTGGGGCATGACCACGATTAATGTCACGGCTGAACTCATTGACAGGACTACGAAGAATCCCAGAAAAACCTCAGTCGCCTGCATAGGTCCTGCCGGTGAAAACCTGATTTCCATGGCCTGTATAATGAATGACGAATACAGGACAGCGGGCAGGACAGGATCGGGCGCTGTCATGGGCAGTAAAAAGCTGAAGGCGATAGTGGTTTCAGGAAACGAAAGGCCGAAAGATGCAAACCCTGAGATGCTTGTCGAAGAGGTCGCAGAGGCGATGAAACTTATCAGGGAAAACCCGGTTACGGGTCCGAAAGGCGGACTGCACGTTTACGGAACTGCGGTCCTTGTAAATATAGTGAATGCGCATGGCGCATATTCTTCAAGAAACTTCCAGAACAGTCATTTCCCTGAAGCCGATGAGCAAAGCGGAGAACGGCTTACCTCAACCTATCTTACAGGCACGATTGGCTGCTGGGGCTGTCCCATTATCTGCGGAAGGAAGTCCAGTGTTCCCGAGGGCCCCTTCAGCATCAAATACACGGAGGGTCCGGAATATGAGACTATTTTCGCTCTCGGGTCGAACTGTGGAGTAAAAGAGCTTGATGCAGTCATAAAAGCAAATCATTACTGTAATGAGTTCGGGATCGACACGATCTCTATGGGAGGGACTATTGCCTGCGCCATGGAACTTGTTGAGAAAGGAAAAATCCCTGAGGAACGTCTGCAGGGCTTGACTCTGAAATTCGGGGATGCAGCGGCAATGGTAGATTGTGTCTGGAGAACAGCGTATAAAGCCGGGTTCGGAGCCGACCTTGCACTTGGTTCGAGAAAGCTTGCAGAGAAGTACAATGCTTCGGAGTTTTCTATAAATGTCAAGGGTATGGAGTTGCCAGCCTACGATCCACGCCCGATTCAGGGGATAGGGCTTGAGTATGCGACTGCGAACCGTGGAGGCGACCATGTTTATGGCTATACCATTCCTGCCGAGATTATCGGGTTACCGAAAAAGCTCGATCCGTATTCCACTGAAGGCAAGCCTGAATGGACAATTTTCATGCAGGATATGGTCTCTGCGATAAACTCAACTGTAATTTGTCTGTTCACAAGTTTTGCAATAGGGCTTCCCCAGTATGCGGGCATGCTGCAAGCGATTACAGGTATGGAACTTGATCCTGAAAAACTGCTAAAGATAGGAGAGAGGATCACAAACCTCGAGCGTTTGATAAATAACAGTTATGGGCTTGCCAGAGAAGAGGATGTACTTCCAAAGCGCCTCACCGAAGAAGCGGTTTCAAGCGGTCCCTCCAAAGGGCAAATTTCCCATGTACCTGAAATGATTGACAGATATTACGAACTCAGAGGCTGGGTTGACGGAAGACCTGCTGAGGAAAAGTTAAAAGAACTCGGGATCTCCAGAAATCGGAAGATGCAGCTTGGTACAGTTGCTTAAGGCTCAGGTTACGGGTTAAGTAAAGCTAAGGGGTTTCAGGCGGGATGATAAAATGAAAGTAAACGTAAGATTCCTTGCTTCAATCCGTGAAATCGTCGGAGCGCACGAAATCCCGTTCGAAATAAGTCCAGGCAATACAGTGAAATCCCTGCTTGAGATTCTGGAATCTCGCTTCGGAGCAGATTTCGAAGAAGCAGTTGGAAAGCCCTTTGAGGATAAGAATCCCAGAGTTATGTTTCTTGTTAACGGCAGGGATATAGAATTCCTTAAAGGGCCCCAAACAGAGTTAAATGAAGGGGATACCGTAGTCCTTATTCCGCCTGTTGCAGGCGGATAATCGACAAAGCCAGGCAAAAAACTATAAACTTCAATTATGACTGTCAATTAATAATCATATTAATAATTGTATTAAGAATTATATTAAGAATTATATTAATAGTTGTGTTAATAATTGTGTTAATAATACAATTATTAATTAATAGTTAGATTAAGAATTATATTAAGAATTAATAATTATATTAATAATTATATTATTAATGGAAAAAACGGACCCGATCTGTCTTCAAATTTTACTCTTTTTTCTGTAAAAATAAATGAATACAAGTGCCGTCAAAATAAAAAAAATTGAAACTACTATTTCTCCAGGTACCGCTTGAGTAGTCATTGTAGTAACCGGACTTGTAACAGTGTTCATATATTTATAAACATAGGGTACAGGTAAATATTTTTCTATAATATTTGCAATTTGAATGAATTTCTCAATCCGATTGTAGTTATGAAATCTAAAACGTTAAACTTAAGCAGACTACATGAAGTTCCAAAAAGATTTTGAAGTTCCAAAAAGATTTATGTTATTCGTGCAGTAATTTACAGATAGAGAAAAATACAGATCGGATTGAGAAGGGGTGAGCCTGGTATGGAGTCAATGAAAAAAGGTGAAACTTTGAAAGCTCTGGTTATTATAGATATGACTAACGATTTTGTGTACGATACATATGATTATAAAGGGACGTTATATGAGGGAAAACTTGTAGCCCCTATGGGAAAAGCTATAGTTGATAATATTGCCAGGCTGGTAATAAAAGCAGTAAATCGGGGAACAGTCAGCGTTTTCAGGCTTTCGAAAGATCACGTCAACGCCTTTATGAATCCCGAACTCGAGTTGAAAATTGCAGAACTGGGAATCAATGAAGTCTTCATAACAGGTCTGGTTGAGGAAGTCTGCATATACATTAATAGCATGGGTTTCCTTGAGAGAGGTTTTAAAACGAATATCGTAAAAGGGTGTACAGCACCTTTCGATGAAACAAAAGGGAGAGAGGCTTTCAGGGAACTTACGGAATGCGGCGCAAAAATGGTTGACGGGGTCCCGGAAGACATAAAAGTTATACTGCTTCTCGAAGACGAGCACGATGAGAACTCCGAAGAGATTAAATCAGGAGCCTGGCCGCCCCATAACATGAAAGGAACCCCTGGCGCCCTGACCGTCAAAACTATCCGGGACTCGCTTGAGAAAAGAATATAAGAGCAATCAGGCGTGTGCTGGCTTTTTCTCATTTCTCGCTATACTTCCTTCGTATCCTGATTCTCCTTTCTCCAGATCTCTTTTTTCAGGGTTATTTTTTTGCCAGGTTATACAACTCCCGAATCCTTGATTCAACGACATCCATTGCGTCCTCAAAGAGCTGTCTGTTGATTTCGATCCCGAAGTACTTGATAAGTTTTGCTTCGGGAGGCATTGTCGAACCTGCCGAGAGATAGGCTATGTAATTTTTGTTGAAAGTTTCCGGATCTTTTCCATACTGCTTGAAGAGAGCCAGGGTTATTGCCTTTGAAACCGAGTAATTGAAGGTATAGTAGTTGCTTGTCAGGTAAATATGATTGATGTAAGTCCATTCTGCGGAATCCTCAGGATAATACTCAACTGAAGGGCTCCTGTATTCTTTAGACAGGCTCGTCCAGATAGCGTTAAGTTCCACCCCGGTTACCGTTTCTTTTTCTGCACAGAGCCTGTGCGCTCTATATTCGAATTCCGTGATTAAGGGCTGCCTGGTAAAAAAGTTCTGGTAATCATCTATCTGCTGGGAGAGTACGGCAATTGCGGTATCCTTATCCGAACTTTCGACAACATGGTCAACAAGGAGCTCTTCGTTGAAAGTTGAAGGAATCTCCATCTCGTAAATCGTACCCGAGCAGTAAAGGTAATCCACGGAATTGCCCATGAGGTAGAAATTAACGGCATGCCCAAGTTCATGCGTCAGGGTTTTCTGGTCCCTGATGAGGCCGTCATAGTTCATAAAGATAAGAGGAGGAGCTTTCAGGGCGCAGGAGTCGGTACAGTATCCTCCTGGCTGTTTTCCGTGTTCAGGGTCGGGATATACATCTATGAAGCTCCCGGTTACCATTTTAAAAAAGATCTCTTTAAAATTGGGATCCATTCCGGAATAGGATTTCTCAATCTCTCTCACAGCGTCTATGTAAGCATATTTTTTCCCGGGTTCGTTTGTCAGTTGCAGCATAAGGTCGTATGGTTTGAGCGCCTCAAGTCCGAGCCTGTTCCTCCTGAATTCGTTATAGTCCTCAAATATTCCTTTTCTCTGCTTGAAAACGGCGTTCATGTCATCAATCTGAGCACGGGTAAGATAGAGATTATACAGGGTATAGTCATAGAAATCTGCGTATTTAAGCTCCCCTGCAACAAGATCGTCAATCCGGGCTTTTTTGCAGTAGAGAGACGCCATAGATTCGGACTCTTTTATCAGGTGGTAGAACCTCTTATCATAACACCTTTTCCTGTTTTCCCGGCTCGGATCTGTGGAAAGCAGAGTGTTGTAGGACTGGGAATTGACGGAAAATTTCTCTCCGTTCTCAAGCGTTATCTCGCCTGCTCTCGTGACTTTATTCGTAATTTGAGAAAGCGCTTCAGTCTCAAGTTTCATGCGCTGGTTTTCAAGCTCTGCAAGATACATAGCCTGGGTCTCATTCACCGGCCTGTGCTCTGAAAACCTAATATAACTGGCTGCAAGATAAGCCCTGTAAGCCTCAAGCCCGGGTTCTTCAGAGAAGAGCCTGTCCCATTCCTCTTCCCCGAGCGAAGTCAATTTTACGGTTGCAAAGGCTCTGGCTTTTTTATATTCGGTAAACAGATCCTGGACACTTCCTACAAGGGAAATAAAAAACGGTTCATTTACATTTTTACTCAGCTGAGTGTGTGCATAGGTATATAGAACCTCCAGCGATTTCGAATACTCCTTTTCACTTTCCAGAAAACCGAGCAAATCATGTCCGGAGAGCTTTTCAAACTTAGGACGGAAAGTTTCGTTTATCTCCTGCGATTTCTTATTTAATTTCTCAAGTTCTTCCGAAGCATCTTCCCTGCTGCTGAAAAGATACGTATCATTCCATTCCGTAGTAACCTTATCGGCACTGACCTCTCCGGATCCGGATTCCTTATTTGTGACTTCATAGGACTTCTCTGCGTTCTCGGAAGCCTTTTCTTCCGGAAAAACTGCAAAAGACAGCAATGCCCCTAGAGCCAGGGACCCTTTTAACATCCCTGAAGCTATAAACTCTTTAACCGATTTTGATTTCATAAGACCGCTACCTTTGTGTGATAAAATATCAGTTTATTATACCCGTTTGTTAGCACTGACTTCATCTTATGCAAAAATCCATTTTATTTTATACAAAACTACTATTACATCGCAGATAGTAATAGCTTGCCTCAGATTAGTCGCAGTCTTTTTTATTTAGGAAAGAGGCTTCATTGATGGCAACAATTGGGCTTCTTAATCAATTGTTCTTAATCAATTGTTCTTAATCAATTGTTCTTAATCAATTGTTCTTAATCAATTGTTCTTAATCAATTGAGGGGTTTGTGGCGTTTAACGTGATGAAGACATTGAGGAGCAGGCTAACAGGTTTACTCAGGCTAAAACCCTCTCCTCATAATTTAATACGCTCTCGATTTCTTTTCCCGGTATCAGTTCTTCAGGAATCTTTTTTACATCGCTCTGAATGCGGATTATGCGCTGAGGTAAAGGAATCTCTATACCATATTCTTCCAGGGTCTTTTTTATATTCCACAGGATTCTGGTTTTTATCCCGAACCACTCATTAACAGGCGCCCAGATCCTGACAGTAAGATTTACCGAACTGTCCCCGAGATCATTTACGAAAACCGAGGGCGCGGGATTCAGGAGAGCAAAGGGTTCTTTGTCGATAAGGTCTTTGATAAGAAAGATTGCAGCATCTGCATCGTCACTGTAACGGATCCTGATTGTATACTCAAACCGTCGGACAGGGTGCCCGACAATATTTGTGATATTTGTTGTAAAGACCTGCTGGTTGGGCAGGCGGACAAGGAGCCCGTCATAGGTCCTTATGAGAGTCGAGATTATGCGAATATCGGTCACATAGCCTGAGATTCCGCTGATCTCCACCTGGTCCCCGATTTTTATTGGCCTTTCCACCATCAGGAAAAAACCCGAAACCAGATTTCCCACAATGTTCTGGCTTGCAAAACCGAGGATGATACCTGTGACTCCTCCCGCCACCAGAAGTGCTGAGGGATTAAGCCCGATGAGAGGAAGGATCGAAATAGAAACGATAATAAGTATGCCGTAATAGAGGATTTTGAGAAGGGTCTCACCCACATCTTTGCTGACTTTATCCTTCAGGGACCTTCGAAGATAAATTGTGAGAATTTTGGTAAGAAAGATGGAGAGAAACAAAATAAGCACAAATTTCAGCAGGTCTCCCAGGGTTACAGGCGCCTTGGAGGTATTGTACAGGACAATATCGAGAAGGTTAATATCCAGTATCAAAAGCCCCACTCCATGTAAAATTTAAGGGGTACGAAACCAAGCTTCTGAAGGCTGTAAACCCCGAAAGCTTCTTTCCTGGTTTTAAAGTCTTTCAAGGGGCTGCTTTTTAGCTCCCCGCTAATATGCTGTAGCTCAAAACCTGTTTCAGCCGTATTCCTGTTAAGAATGTCCATACGTGCCCGCATGAAAGCATCACCATCCCCTCCATAGTAAAGTTTCATACCATATGCACTGAAGACTGCCTTTGAAATCGACGCCCAATCCGAGGAAGTATTCCGAAGGGTCAGTTCAAGAATTCCCTCCTCCAGAGGATTGGGAGAAGGAGAAATTGAATATACCTTGCTTTTCCAGTGCTTACAGAGAACTCCGTTTGAAACCTCCCCGTAAAGGGTGAATTTCTGCCTTGCCAGGCTCATCACATCCAGAAGCTGGATATTTTTCTCTCCTTTATCGGAGATGAAAACGCCTATCTCTATCGGAAAAGTCAGGAAAATTCTTCTTTTTGCACTTCCGGCAAGAAGCAGAGTATTCTCAAACTCTATCAGCAGATTTGGGGTAATTTCTTTAGGCGTGTTTAAGGGTTCTACCGGATTTATTATCAGGCGCTTTCCATCCCCAAGGATAATCTTCTCTACTTTATCGGTTCCAAGCGTCCTTCTGTACATCCAGTGCTGTCCGTTGTTTTCCACAGAGATGGAAATTCCTTCCTTCTCAACTGAAAACGGGGGGTTATAATAACCGTACATAATAATCCGAAATTAGCATTTTTAATAATTGCCTGAATCTCTTAATATAGACATGCAACATTATAAAAATTTTCATGTTTAAAAACTTTTCCCGGGTCGAGAGGAAAAAATAGGCTGACAGGGGAGGGGACAAAAGAGAAATCTGCCGCGAAAAAAGAAGGTCAGACCCACCTTCTTTTCTTAAAATATAGAAACATGCTGACTCCGAGAAGGGTCATTCCAAGCATTACTGCCGGATAGCCCCAGCGCCATTCGAGTTCAGGCATATATTTGAAATTCATTCCATAAACACCTGCTACGAAAGTTAGGGGGATGAAAATCGTTGCTATGACTGTCAGTACCTTCATAACGTCATTCATCCTGTAGCTTACACTGGAGAGATAGATATCAACCATTGAAGACAGAATATCCCGGAAATCTTCGACTGAATCAATTACCTGGATAGTATGGTCATAAATATCTCTGAGGTAAATGCGGGTGGTTTCTTTGATAAGGTCGGACTCGACCCTCTGCAAACCGCTTATCAGCTCCCGAAGAGGCCAGACGGATTTCCGGAGGGTAATCATATCCCTTTTATATTTCTGGATGGTTTTGAGAGTTTCAGGCTTTGGCTGTATTACCAGTCCCTCTTCAAGATATTCGATCTCGTCCCCGAAGTGCTCAAGAATCAAAAAGTAGTTGTCGACCACAGAGTCAATGAGGCTGTAGGCGAGATAGTCGACTCCATTTTTCCGCAGGCGGGAAGCCGGATTTCCAAACCTTTCCCGCACAGGGTCAAAAACATCCCCCTGCCGTTCCTGAAAAGAGAGGATATAGTTGGGGCCGATAATGATGCTTATCTGATCTACGATAATTTCTTCCCTATCCGTGTCAAGAAGCATCATTTTTAAAACCGTATAAATATAAGATTCGTAATCTTCAGTTTTGGGCCGCTGCCCTGTATTGAGCACGTCTTCAAGGGTAAGGGGATGGATATTGAAGTATGTTCCGAGTTTTTCTATAATATCTACCCTGTCCAGCCCATCCACATTTATCCATAAATTGAGTTCGGGATGTCCCTTCAACTCAATACATTCCTCAATAGTCTCCAGCTCTCTTTCTATAAGCCTCTCACTGTTATATGCAAGGAGCCGGATTACTACCCTTTCGACTTTCTTTTCCCCTACATGGATAAGCGTTCCAGGTGCAAGCCCGGTTTTTGAGCCTCTTCTTCCAAAAGTCCCCATGCTTATATCTCTGCCTCACTTTCTAATAAAAATGGACTACTCAGTAATTAAAGTTTCATTGATTTAAGCCTGTGTACGGCTTTTAGCCTGAATATCTTTGCTGATTTTATCAAATAGATGGGATTGTTCTCAATGCCACCGGATTCTCAACTTGAAATAAGCTTTTTATATGCCTGTAGATAAATATATGTATTATATATTTAATAGAATAAGGTATTAAATATATAATTGATTTCTTCCAAAAATTGGGGAATTTGGAAAGATAGTCAGCTTCAGAACTAAAATATAGGGGTAATTAATATGGTTGAAACAGAGGTTATAGATAGTTTATACGATATGCTCGATCAGTTCATAGCATTTATTCCGACATTAGTAGCTATAATTCTTCTAATTATCATAGGAACAATACTGGGAAAATTCCTTGGCAAGATCGGTGCGAAGATACTGGATAGAATAGGACTTGACGACCTGATTGACAGGACCGTAATTGGGGGAATGTTAAGACGGGCGCAGGTGAGTACGATAGGCTTTTTTGAAGCACTCATCCGCTGGTTCATTTACATTATCTTCGCTGTAATCATTCTGGATCTCCTGGATATTCAGGTTGTGAATGAATTTGTCAATCTTGTAATATACTACATCCCGCTTGTGATCTCGGCAATTATTGTCCTGCTCATAGGTTTGCTGATCGTGGATTTCATCAGCGATTTACTGCAGAGATTGCTCATGTCCGCTGGAGTGGACGAGAAATTTGAACAGACTCCTATTGGAGCCTCGCTGAGATCCGGAGGGCTGACAGTATCAGCTGTCATAGCTGGAGTAGTCAGGATATTCGGGTACCTGATCTTCCTCACGGCTGCATCTGATATCCTGCAGTTGACCATGATTACCAATCTGTTGATAGATATTACTCAGTACCTGCCACGTGTCCTTGTAGCTATCCTTATCCTGGTGATAGGAATTCTTGCGATTGACGTAGTGATGGATTACCTGAGCGGAACTGTAAGGGGCATGAAGATAGAGGGAGCAGATATAATTATCCCACTCCTCAGAGGCTTCCTGCTTCTTATTGTGATTCTGGTTGCCCTGGATACCATGCTAATTGACACTACCATCGTCTATATATTCTTCAGGCCGCTGGCATGGGGAGTTGCAATCGTGGTCGCATTCAAATATGGGGTTAAAGACGCACTTATTGCCTACGCCAAAGAAAGGAAGTAACCCTTCCTTTCATTAATTTTTGAATTTTTATTCATCCTTACTGATTGGATCAATACGAATCAAATCAATAAAGATCAGTCAATAAAGATCAATCAATAAAGATCAGTCAATAAAGATCAATCAATAAAGATCAATCAATAAAGATCAGTCAATAAAGATCAATCAATAAAGATCAGTCAATAAAGATCAATCAATAAAGATCAAATCAATACGGATCAGACCAGCCGTGATTGATCGAAGCTGTTCTTGTCTGACCATTCATGCCGGGGATAAAACCATAGATCTGGCTTTAAAAGGCAAAAGTAATAATATATAAAGTATGTAATTTATTTTGGATCGTCGACTTTTTTCGAACATTAGCAGACAATTTTTTACATACTAATAAAAAATAATAATAATTTTATATTTAAGATCCGCTTTTTCGCAGATAAAATTTTTAGTTATTTACTGACTGACTCCTGCCTGCAAATAAGCGGACAGGAAAGAATAATGCATTTAAGTCCTGAAATACGAACAAAAGAGTTCTTTTTGCAGGCAATATCGAATAAAGAAATTGAAACTACAAGCAGAGTCTGGAAGACTCTTTAAATTTTAAGGGTTTGAATAAATTTCACAGAATACACATTATTCATTATAAAATAATATTAATAAGAAGATACAAATACTCTTTGTATGATATATAAAGTTGGAAATCATACATATTCACACAAAATAAATCTTTAGGCAGATTAAAACGGGGTATAGCTCTAACATAAGGGAACATAAGGGATTGCTGTCTGCTGAAGGGATTAAGCGGGGGAATTCAGGATTAGATCACGATTGAATATTGTAGTTTATACTTTGACTATTTTGCTACTGGTGAGCGCGGCTGCCTGCATCGCGTCTGCGCAGGATGAAGAAACAACGGCTACGACGAATCTGACAGGAAATATATCGGTAGGAGCAACCGTACTGTACAATGATACAGTAAACCTGACTGAAGGAAACTTCACCTTCACACCGGACAACTCTACCCAGTCCTATCAGGTAGACAACTTTACGGATATTGGAGCTCTCAATGCAACAGGACTCCAGTATAATGTGTCCGTACTGCAAGATGCGAATATGACCAATGTGTCCGTACTGGAAGGCATAGAGGGCATAAGGAACAATTATACGAGCGGAGAAATCTGGTTTGTATATATAAACGGAGAACTTGCTGAAGAAAACTTCGGGATGAACCCTGTAGCTGATGGGGACAACCTGAGCTTCTGGTACACGGTTGAAGAAAATGGGGAAGCCGCAATCGAGAACGCAACCTATGTGGCCAGCATTACAGTTGCCAGGGAAGAAGGCATTAGAGAAGAAGGCATGGAGCAGGGACAAAACCTGACCGAACTGTATAACGATACTGTGAATCTCACTCAGGGAACCTTCATGTTCAGGCCGGAAAACTCTACCCGGACCTACCAGGTAAATAACCTCACAGACCTCGGGGCTCTCAATGCGACAGAACTTGACTTTAACGCCTCGGTAATGCAGAATATAACTGGAAATATGACTGGAAACATGACCGGGAATATGACTGGAAACATGACCGGGAATATGACTGGAAACATGACCGGGAATATGACTGGAAATATGACCGGAAACGTGACTCCAGAGTTCATGCTCCAGAGCATAGAGGGCATAAGGAACAACAATACTACCGGAGAGATGTGGTTCGTATACATAAACGGAGCACCCGCTGATGAAAACTTCGGAATGAATAATGTGACTGACGGAGATAACCTCAGCTTCTGGTACACGACTGCACAGAATGGAGAAGCCGCAATTGAGAATGCGACTTATGTTGCCAATATTACGGTTTCCGCAGAAGAGCTATCGAATATTCTTCAGGAAGCAGAAACTCAGCAAAACCTAAGTACTTTCGTAAGTGCAGTTGAGGCTGCAAACCTGACACAGAACCTCACCGGGGAAGGGCCTTACACGGTTTTTGCGCCGAGTGACGAAGCCTTCAATGAGCTTCCGGAAGAAACCGTTAACGAACTGATGAATGATACGGAAATGCTGAGGGAAGTCCTGACCTACCATATGGCTGAGGGACAATTTACCCGGGAGGTGCTTGCCAGAACTGACAATATTACCAGCGTTCAGGGCAATGTACTTGAGGTAAATGCGACAAACGGCAATATCACAATAGAAAACGCAAATATCACACAGGTAACTCCTGCAAGCAACGGAGTCCTCTGCGTAATTGATAGAGTGCTCATCCCTCCGGACAGTGGAATTCCTTCCGATGGCGGGGAAGAACTGACCGAGCTGTATAATGATACCGTAAATCTCACTCAGGGAACCTTCATGTTCAGGCCGGAAAACTCTACCCGGACCTACCAGGTGAATAACCTCACAGACCTCGGGGCTCTCAATGCGACAGAACTTGACTTTAACGCCTCGGTAATGCAGAATATGACCGGGAATATGACTGGAAACATGACTGGAGCCCAGACCGGAGGCGTGACTCAGTCCCAGAGTGCAAATCTTACAACCGGAACTCAGACCGCAAATCTGACCCAGACTCAAACAGGAACCGTTACCCAGGCACCGGAAGAAAATATGGCCGGTGACATGACAGGAAACGTAACTCCAGAATTCATGCTCAAGAGCATAGAAGGCATAAGGAACAATAATACGACCGGAGAGATGTGGTTCACTTACATTGACGGAATACCGGCAAACAGAAGCCTCGGAATGAATAACGTAACCAATGGAACCAATATCAGCTTCTGGTACACAACTGAACGGAACGGAGAAGCTGAGATTAACAATGCAACCTATGTTGCCAATCTTACGGTTGCCGTAGAAGAAGGTATGGAACCGGAAGATAACCAGACGGGCGGGAACCAGACCACAAACCAGACGGGCGGGAACCAGACCATAAACCAGACTATTGTTCAGGCAGCACAGAATCAGACAAATTTGACCACTTTTGTAAATGTCGTGCAAACTGCAAACCTGACCCAGACCCTCAACACAGGGAACTATACGGTCTTTGCCCCGAACAATGAAGCCTTCAATAAGTTGCCAGCGGAAACTCGCAATGAGCTTATGAACGATACGGAACTGCTCAGGGAGGTTCTCTCCTACCATACCGTAAACGAAACACTGACCAGCGAGCAGCTTGTCAGTATGAATAATCTCACCACTATTGGAGGCGGTATACTCCAGATAAATGTCGAACAGAATAATATAATGATACAAAATGTGAATATTACGCAAATAACCGTTGTAAACAACGGAGTTATCTGTGAGATTGATGGGGTGCTCATTCCTCCAGGCAGTGGGATAGAAGACAACCAGACAGACGATAACCTGACTGGAGGTATTCCCGTTGTCAACCAGACCGGAGGAAACCAGACTGGAATCTGGCACTTCTTCTCAATACCGTTTGAAGCTAATAATACAAGCGTGAACTACCTGCTTTCAGGAGTAAACTACAACTCTCTGACCTATTACAACGCTTCAAGCAAACGCTTTGAGAATGTTTCAAGAATCGAGCCGCTGAAGGCATACTGGATTAATGTTCCTGACGGAACCCAGTTCAATGCTTCCCAGCAGTTCGCTTCAGTTGAGAAGAAGCTTGTTACGGTTCCGCCAAGCCTCAGGGTTTACCCTGGATGGAATGCTCTGGGCTCACCTGTAAATATTACTGTCCCTGCAGAACTTGCGTTCATAACGCTCGACAGCCTGAATGATAACTCGAACAATAGCTCGAATAACAGCTCGTTTGCAAAAGTTGTCGGACCCTGGGTGCCAGGCAATAACACTACAGGCTATTATCAGTATGTCGGATACAATGGCTTTAATGGAACGATAACCGAGAACCAGCTGGGGACTGACGAGTTCGAAGTCAGGCCTTTCGAGGGGTACTGGGTATTTGTGGATCAGCAAGATTTGTATGCCTGAGAAACCGGATACGGGGACTGGATATAAAGAACTCGATAGAAGATGAAAGAATAAAAGATATGATAAGGGATTAGAACAGGAAGTAATAAAAATTTGGAAAAAACTTCAAAAGCCGGAGAAGGAGATTTCGTTTACGAATTTCCTTCTTCGAATTTTTAAATAATTGGGAAAGTTTCACTTTAAAGATTAACCAAAATTTTATTTTAGATTTTTCAAAATCTTTTTACATTAAGAATCCTCTTAAAATTTGCTTTAATTCCTTGCTGTTCAGCCGGAAGAACCTTTTTTTCAACCTTTACTTTTTTACAGTCTTCATCTTTTTAAATCAATATTTATTTAAAGCTTCTTGCCAATCACTCAGGGCATGGAAACCCCCGAACCCCCGTCCTCTTTTACAGAAAATATATCTTATTTTGATAGAGGATTAGAACAGGCATTTACCTGGTTTTCAGATAACCTTGGTACGTTTTTGTTCATACTTTTCATCGGCCTGATCACTATCCTTGTCGCAAGGAATGTAAACCGCCTTATGGATAGTTATTTCAAAAGAGCAAACAGCAGGCTGCATGTGGATACCACGTCTTTCCGGATGTTCAGGCATATTGTGGTCGCATTAATCTATTTTATGGGAATTGTTGTTGTAGTTTTCAGCATTCCCGGACTTCGAAGCCTCTCAGTTGCTCTCTTTACAGGGGCAGGAATCGCCGGTATTGTCATCGGTCTTGCAGCCCAGAGCACACTCAGCAATATAGTTGCAGGGCTTTCCCTTGCCATTTTTCAGCCTTTCAGGGTTGGAGATCGGTTGAATATTATGAACGAGTACGGAAAAGTTACGGATCTTAATCTAAGGCATACCGTGATCATAACCTGGGATAACAGGCGGCTCATAATCCCTAACTCCATAATCAGCAATGAAGCAATAATTAACTGGACTATAGAAGATCCTGCAGTGATCTGGCCGATCGACATAGGAATAAGCTATGATGCCGATATTGACCAGGCAAGAGGAATCATGATCGAGGAAGCCAGAAAGCATCCCAATGTCATGCCCCCGCAGGAAGTTAAGTATAACGTGGTGAAGCCGAGCTTAATCAGGTCCGAAACCATAAGAATGGGACTTTTTGACTCCCCTGTGCTTCACCCCGTAGACCCGGATTTCAGGGAAAGAGGAGAAGTTAAAGTAAGTGTTGTCGAACTGGGAGAATCTTCCGTAAATCTCCGTATGAATGTCTGGTTCAAAGACAGGAGTGTTGCGTACAGTTCAGGCTGCGAAATCATGGAAGCTATTAAAAAGCGCTTTGATAAGGAAGGTGTAGAAATTCCATATCCACATAGGACTATTGTGTATAAAAATAGTCCAGGGAAAGAAAAGAAAGTTGCTGAAAAGTTATCCGGTGCCGAGGGAGATAAAATCAGGTGTGTTGTTAAAGCCGATTAATCGTTGTAAAAGCCAGTTAATAATACTGGCAGTTCGGAAAGTAAGAAATGGGTTGATGAAGGGTTAAGACGGGATTTCACAATTCCCTTTCATCAATTACTCTTTTCGTCTTTTTCATGCTGCGGGGTAGTTCTCCTATCTTTACGCCCACAACATCCACGGTTACGCCTATGAAGTCTTTGAAGGCTTTTCCGAGGGTTTTCTGGGTCTTTTCTTTTATTGCGGGATCTTCTGCGCCTTCAATCTCGACCCTGAATATCATGCTGTCCCGGCCGTCCCTGCGTGTAAGCAGGATCTGGTATTCGCTGCTCACGCCCGGAACCCGATGAATAATATCCTCAATCTGTCCGGGGTAGATATTTACAGCTTTGAACTTTATGCGGTCGTCCGACCTTCCCAGAATCCGGTCAATTTTCGGGAACGGACAGCCGCATTTACAGAGTCCCGGAACAATCCTTGTCAGGTCCCTTGTCCTGTAGCGAATGAGAGGAGCCCCTTCCTTTGTGAGGGTCGTGATTACAAGTTCTCCGAGCGTGCCCTCAGGAAGCTGCTCGCCTGTAATAGGATCGATTATCTCAAAGAGCAGGTGGTCGGACCAGTAATGCATGCCTTCATGGAAAGAGCAGTCAAGAGCAATTCCAGGCCCGTAGATCTCGGTCAGCCCGTAAATATCGAAAGTCTCTACCCCGAGTTCATTTTCGATTCGGCTGCGCATTTTTTCACTCCAGCGCTCCGAGCCTATAACTCCTACCCTGAGCTGAATCTGAGATTTAAGCCCACGCTTTTCAATTTCCTCGGCAAGCAAAAGCGCATAGGAAGATGTGCTTGCAAGGGCTGTGGATTTCAGGTCAACAAGCATTTCGAGCTGTTTTTCGGTATTTCCCGGACCAGTAGGTATGGCCATCGCTCCCAGGCGTTCAGCCCCGAGCTGGAACCCGATCCCTGCAGTCCAGAGCCCGTACCCTGGAGTAATCTGAATCCTGTCCAGATTGGTAAGGCCTGCCAGCATGTAGCAGCGCATCATCATCTTGGCCCAGGTATCCACGTCTTTCCGGGTGTAAGGGATAATCACGGGTTTTCCTGTGGTTCCTGACGAGGAATGAATCCTTACAACCTCCGAATCAGACACGGCCTTCAAACCAAGCGGGTAGGCATCCCTGAGTTCTTCTTTATGCGTGAATGGGAGAAGCTTCAGATCTTCAAGCGATTTTATGCTCTCAATATCGACATTTGCTTCCCCGAACTTTTTCTGATAAAAAGGGCTGTTTTCAACTACGCGCTTCAGCATTGCCTTCAGTTTTGCAAAGGAATCTTCTTCCGAGATTTCAGGATGGTAAAGCTCGGCATTGGGATCAAGTTCAGCCTCAGTAGATGCTTCATACATATAATTTCACCTTCTGCTCCCCGGTTCAGGTGCCGGAGATAAATCGGATACACTTCATTGCACGTTCGAATGCGGCTCTGTTCACAGCCCTGTATTTTTCAGGGATTTCGGCATCAAGTACTGCCTTTAAAGTTTCTTCCGAAAAGGGTAAGGCTCGAGCGCCCACAGCCGCTCCAAGCATTGCTACGTTTGCAGCCCTGTATGTTCCCACATCTTCTGCAAGCTCCGTGAAATCGGAGCAGAGAATCTCAGGGTAGCACTCAGATAAAAAGGAGAGTAAAGCGGCAGGGTCATATTCAGGGCTTCCTGGAGGCCTCGATGCCGGAGGGATTGCATGGGTATTTACCAGAACCTTTCCACCCTTTCTGAGAAAAGGTAGATTTCGTATGGTTTCTGCGGGTTCCAGGCCTAAGAGCAGGTCTGCCTGCCCAATGGGGATAAGTGATCCGGAAACTTTGTCTCCTATCCTTATATGGCTGCTAACCGAGCCTTCCCTCTGAGACATGCCTATGGTTTCGGCAGTACTTACATGGAATCCGGACTTCATTGCAGCAAGGGCAAGCATGCGGGAGGCAAGCACGACGCCCTGCCCACCGACACCTGCAATCAGAATATCGTATTTCACAGTTTTACCCCTCCTATGCCGATAGCTTCCGACGGGCAGATCTGCGCACAGAGCCCGCAGCCGCTACAGCTGTCCTGTATAACGGGCTTATCCGCATCAAGGTTAAGCGCAGGGCAGCCGAGTTCTTTTACACAGAAACCACAGCCTGTGCAGGCTTCAGGTTTTATCTCATAATATTTGCCAGACTTTGTAATCCCTGCGCACCTGCCTTTGAATACTACTACGGATGGACCCTTAAAATTCATGGCTTCCTTTGCGGCTTTTACGCAACTCCCAAGGCTGTCCGCCTCTACGGTATTTACAGTCTTTATAAACTCAATCCCGCAGCTCCGGACCACGTCTGCAATCTCAATGGCTTTCGAGGCGCTTCCGAGTGCTGTCAGACCTATGCCGGGATGGGGCTGGTGACCTGTCATTGCAGTTGTCCGGTTGTCAAGTACGGCAAGCGTGATGTCGGCTCCGTTATAAACAGCATTTACCACCGCAGGGATGCCTGAGTGGAAAAAAGTCGAATCCCCGATAAAAGCCACCTGTTTTGCCTGCGGGTTGGTACGGGAGAGCCCTCCTGCAATGCTTACCCCGGCTCCCATGCAGAGGCAGGTATCTACCATGTTAAGGGGATAGGCATTTCCAAGGGTATAGCAGCCGATGTCCCCGGAAAAAATCGTGTCAGCCTGGGTTTCTTTCTTAAGCTGCTTTGCAGCCTGCTTGAAAGCGTAAAAGACGGTTCTGTGCATGCAGCCGGCACAGAGAGTCGGAGCCCGGACCGGAAGCGGCGGAAGCTTTTCCTTTGAGATGGCGGGAACGGCACTGGAAAGGCGCAAACTCTCCCCGAAAGCTGAGAGTGCAAGATTAATGCCGTCAGTTACAAGGTTCACATTGTATTCCCCGCCCACAGGGAAAAAGCCATTCTTTTTTCCGTAGACGTCGACAGGTAAATGCGCTTTTCCTATGAGCTGGAGCACCTGCTCTTCAAGATAAGGGTCAAGCTCTTCAGCCACTATCAACCGGTCAATTTCTTTCAGGAAGGAAAGGGCTGCTTTTTCAGGAAACGGGTACACCGTCCCGACTGTGAAGAGGGTAAAAAGCTCTTCAGAATACCTGACAGACTCCATTGCTTCCTTTACATAAAGCGCTGAGACGCCTGAGGCAATAATCCCGATTTTTCCCGTGCCTGAAACCGAATTGAAAGGAAGCTCGGAAAAGCGCTCGGAAAGCTGCTCCTGCACGCCCTCAAGCCAGGGATGCCGCTCGGCGGTAAGCCTCGGAAAGATCGTCCAGCGCCTGTCCTTTACAAAACCCTCGCCAACAGCTTCAACAGGCTCAGGTTCTGCAACTGCAACTTCAACGTCCCCGCAACTGTGAGAAACCCGCGTGGTGGTTCTCAGGATAACGGGAATCTCGAATTCGTGCGAAAGCTCAAAAGCCAGCTTTGTCATTTCATATGCTTCCTGAGGGGTTGCAGGGTCCAGGACAGGAATGTTTGCAAAGTGCCCGAATGCCCGCGTATCCTGCTCGGTCTGTGAGGAATGAGGTCCGGGATCGTCGGCAACAAGCAGGACAAGGGCTCCTTTTACCCCGATATAGCTCAGGCTCATGAGGGGATCGGATGCAACATTCAACCCTACCTGCTTCATGGTCACAAGCGCCTTTGCCCCGGAATAAGCCGCCCCCACCGCTGTTTCAAGCGCAACCTTTTCGTTGCTGGACCACTCGGTATAGATACCGCACCTGTCCGCATACCGGATAATCGTTTCCAGAGCCTCAGTCGAAGGAGTTCCCGGATATCCCGTAACCACCTGCACGCCGGCTTCAATTGCTCCAAGTGCAATGGCTTCATTACCCATTAACAGTTTTTTATCAGTCAATAAATCATCTCGAATCGCGGGTAATATTTTAACAAATTGATAATATTAATAAACTTCCATAAATCCTGAAGTAAACAAGTAAACTTGAGAAGAATTTGAATTAGCTGAATTCTCAAAACCATGTATCAAAACCATTTTGAGAACCTGAAAACCACTTTAAGGCACTTAACCGTTTTTGCGCCACGGAAAATTAATGCCCATCTATGTACAGTGTTGCGGGAAGAAGTACGTAAAATTCGAATATAAAGTTTTTGTTTTATCCTGAGCCAGCTTTTATGAAAAATCAGAGCTGCACTAACGGTTACTATCGACTAACCGCCAAAAGAAAAATAATGATATAAAAGATAATGATATAGAAGAAAAGCAACAAAAATATTCCAGAAAACTATTTTTTAGCATTTTCTAGGGCGTGGGGATCGTCAAAGAGGTTTTATCCAATTTAAAGAGATCCCGTTACATACGCTAATTCCCCACCACCCATAGAATATAATGCTAAAGTTCTATATATACCTGACTCAAAAAAGAAGATTGTGTGTTTTTTTAGGCCTAATGGTCTAGTTATATTTGCCTCCTTTTTAAAGAGAGTTTGAAGGAGTTTAGTTTTGAATAGCAGGTCTTAATGACAAACCGAAAATACGCGTTATTACCCGGCAGAAAGTTGATCCTGATCCAGAAGAAACGGGCGCCACAACTCACCGGAAATTATTTTTATATTTTGTAGCATTGTTAAAGACATGAATAACGAAGATAAAGCGACAGGCGACGCCGACCAGAGCCGTGAATTCGGAGCAATGGGAGAACTCCTACGCGAACTCCAGAAAGAGGAGATGGAGCAAAACGAGATCTCCCCTGCAGAAACTCCGGAATCAAGGATAACACAAAACACGATCGACCTCATGACAGAGATCAATGCAACATTAAAAGAGATCGCAGAAACACAGAAAAGCATACTGGAAGAGCTCAGAATGATTAAATAATTGCAAGCCTACAAGCCTTTTACAAAAAGGCTTGAGCGAAAACTTTTTCAAAAAAAGTTTTATCAAAAACGCGTGCTTTATCTAGATCGGAGTAACCGGAGCGTGATCGACCGGCGATACGCAAACTTTTTCAAAAAAAGTTTGATCAAAAACCCTGATTTATCTAGACCGCTGTAACCGGGGCGTGATCGACCGGCGCAACGGTCGCGGCACAACGGTTGCAATTAAAAGTTGAACCAGAAAAACCGGAACTAAGAATCGAGAGCTAGCAGATTTCTCAGGTCATCTCCGATTTTGAATATATTTTGTTTCCGATTTGTAACCTGGCTTTTAGTTTGTAATTCTCAGAATATGCGGTTCTTTGTAGTGCAGCTCTCGATTTCCTTAATATTGAACTCTCTTAATCCCCTTAATCTCCTCAATCTTACTTCCTTAATTTTTATTTCCTTAATTTTTATTTCCTTAATTTTTATTTCCTTAATTTTTATTTCCTTAATTTTTATTTCCTTAATTTTTATTTCCTTAATTTTTATTTCCTTAGTGCTTCCTGAACCTTTCTGGTGTTTTCTATGGCTTTTCTCTTTAGTTCGATCATCTTTTCCATTTCAGCTATTTTGGCTTCCAACCAGAGTATCTTCATGTCCATCTTCATTAAAGCGATTTCTTTTTTCTGATTTTCGGGAAGAATTTCCCAGATTTCCATCATCATTCCTTCATGACCTTCATGCATGCTCGATTGCCCCCTTTTCCCTAGCAATGATTCAACTAACGGCTGCCGTAACAAAGATAAGAGACTGGAAAAAAGCTACTGGCATCATAAAGAGATTATTATTACTGACATATA
Source organism: Methanosarcina sp. MSH10X1 (assembly GCF_004099695.1). Lineage (GTDB taxonomy): Archaea > Halobacteriota > Methanosarcinia > Methanosarcinales > Methanosarcinaceae > Methanosarcina. The sequence continues at coordinate 56,786 of NZ_SCHL01000018.1, forward strand.
ATAACTAGAGAAATATAAATAAGAATCCAATAATAATTAGAAATAGAGCTTGAAGAGGAAAGGATGTCAAAGAATATACTGGCGGTCCTATATTTTGTTCACAGCTTACTGAGAATATTAACCTGAAGGAAAAGTTAACTTGATCCTGGCTGGCAGCCTGGGTTTCTTCAGAAAACTCCGTTTTTCCCGATTCCGGAATTAGAGAAGGATTGCAGGTCGGGAGGCTGGGCATACGTTTTTAAGCGAGCCTGTAAATTTTAACCTGTGATCCTTCCGCTTCCCGGCTACTGTCCGGTTATCTTCTCGTTCAATTCGGAGGATTTGAATTCAGATCGATTTCTCCCAGCCCTGCCCGAAATCTACCAGAGGCCTGACTTCATACACCTCGAAGGTCAGAGCAGCGTATATCAGCTTTGCGCCTTCTTCGCCTACGAAATTGGCAGCCTGGGTCCGGATCATTTCGAGCAGTTCTCCGGATGTTGAATGCTCTTTCAGCTTCATGTAAACCCGGATGCCTTTCCAGTCAGTAATTGAGTCTCCTGGCTCCATAATCGTATACATTGCATGCGGGTTTTCCAGAAGATTTGCAAAGGTACGGTTATTCGCAGTTGCCGCTATAACAGTCTTCTCATCGACCATCTGAGGCGAGCCGAATACAGCCGAATCGACCCGTCCGTCATTGCCGGACGTGCTGAGAACGCCAAGCCTGGGAGCTTTGTTGAAATATTCTATCAGGTTTGATTGCATATTCTATCTCCTTTGCATTAGTATTATCACTCATCCTTTAAAAAAAAGCAGATTATTCCGGAGTTTTACCTTCCTCGAAGGCAGCTTTTATATAGCCTCTGCAAAGCCAGCATCTGAGGACAGGACAGAAATTACAGTATCTGCTTGACTTTATACAATTTTTCTCCCAAAAATCACTGCAAAATGATACAATTTATACATGCAGCTTACATCACAAAAACCGGTCTCTTTTATCCGGCTCAATTGTTGATCCAGTGTTGTTTCCCTATCAAGCTTTATTCTCTCATAACCAGCCAGACTTTCTTCTTCAGGCAACCCGCTTCCCTCGATATACTGCCTCCATGATGCGCATGAAACTCCTGAGGAATTCCTGAAAACTTCAAAATAAACAGACAATTAAAGAGAAAATGAGAATCTGATGTAGAAAAATAAGAATCTGATGTAGAATAATAAGAATCTAATGTAGAAAATGAGAATCTGATGTAGAATAATAAGAATCTAATGTAGAAAATGAGAATCTGATAGAAAAATAAGAATCTGATAGAAAAATGAGAATCGGATGTAGAGAGTAAGAACGGATGTAAAACTAACGAGGAAAGATCATAAGGTAACGTCTTTAATGTAGGTTTTTAATATAGACATTTATTGAAAGTTTTTAATAAATTCTTCTTAGAATAACTTTATATAATCTATTACTTTACTATCACAGTAACTTATCTTCTTTATTATCTTTTATCCTGTTTATTGTACTGTTTATTTTTAATTTGACCTCTTGCGTTTGCTTTATTGTTCATTCTTTCAGTTTCATAGGCTCTCCGCAACAGTCCATATCGCCGGCACAGCCCATAGCGCAGCTGTCACTTGTGCATTCATTTATTACTTTGAGTTCAAGTCCGCATCTCTCACAGACAAGAGTTTGACCAGTTTTCAGATCGTTGCAATTCATTCCATACCACTCCGATATATGACAGAAAAAGTATGTAACTCAGGTTCAAATGATTTGCGAAACAATAATTCTGAAGATTTGTTTGTGAATCTGCTACTGGAGAAGGAAACAAACCCAATATTATATTGAAGGGCTTTTACCAGGTAAAAAAAGAGGCTAATATGCCGGAAAAAATGGGAAATATGGCTACAAGCAGGACTTTAGCCGGAACCCGGGGGATCTCAGGCATTGTCTTCATGGCTCTTCCTAGCAACGCAACTTTCAAGAGATGCATCTGCAACGGCTTTTGCAACGGCTGGTACTACATGCCTGTCAAGGGGGTCAGGAATTATGTGGTCTTCGGAAAGCTCGCTGGCAGTTACGACCTCAGCAAGCGCATGGGCTGCAGCCATTTCCATTTCAGGCGTTATTTTCCTTGCGCAGGTGCTCAGAGCCCCTTTGAAAACGCCCGGGAAACTCAGGCAGTTATTAAGCTGATTTGGGAAATCCGACCTGCCTGTAGCAACAATCCTTGCTCCTGCCCGTTTTGCAGCATGAGGCATTATCTCAGGCACAGGGTTTGCCATGGCCATAATAATTGCATCTTTCGCCATAGAACGAACCATATCCTCGGTAACTACACCTCCGACCGAGACCCCGATAAAAAGATCAGTATTATGGAAGGCTTTTTCGAGCCCTCCTTTCAATCTTTCAGGGTCCGTAAGCCTGGCAATCTCTTCTTTTACAGAATTCATACCATTTTTCCGGCCCTGATACACGATTCCTTTACTGTCGCAGGTAAGAATTCTTGCCGGATTTGCACCTGCCCGGACAAGAAACCGGAAAATTGCAACTCCTGCAGCCCCAAGGCCCGAAATTATGATTTTCAACTCATTTAACTCTTTATTCACGATTTTAAGGGCATTAAGAAGCCCGGCAAAAACTACAATTGCAGTCCCGTGCTGGTCATCGTGCATAACCGGCAGTTCGAGCTCCTCACGCAACCTGGTTTCGATTTCAAAGCAGCGGGGAGCACTGATATCCTCAAGGTTAATGCCTCCGAAAACAGGAGCAAGGTGCTTTACTGCTTTTATTACCTCTTCAGTTTCCTGGGTGTCCAGACAGATAGGAAAGGCATCAATATCTGCGAATTCCTTGAAGATGATCGCTTTTCCCTCCATCACAGGCAGGGCAGCGTAGGGTCCAATATTCCCGAGCCCGAGCACCGCAGACCCGTCAGTGACAACAGCAATGGTATTTCTCTTCAGTGTATAAAAATAGGCAAGCTCAGGATCTTTGCTTATTCTTCTGCACGGCTCGGCGACCCCGGGAGTATAGGCAACGCTGAGATCATGTATTGTTCGAAGGCGGACTTTACTTGCGACCTCAAGTACGCCTCCAAGCTGCCGGTGCATTGCAAGCGATTCCTTATAGAGGGATGTATGTGTATCATTATCTTTTTCCTGATGTATTTCCAGATCCCTTAGAGCATCCTTTTTCGTATCCACTGCAAGCTTCTTCTCCATATCCCTTCCGGAATTCCGTTTAAGGCGAGCTTCCACATCTGAAACCGAGCGAGTATCTTTTACTCCAATTCCCCCTGACAATATTTAACACTGAGAGCGAAGCCTCAACCCGACCAGGCTCTGAGAAATTAAATTTCCTTTGTTAATAGTCTATGCAAACCGTAAATAAACTCACTGCCCGATAACTCCTGAGCCATTACCGCAGAAATGATATACCTTTTCAGGAGAATAGTTCTCTATGCAAATTAAGGGAATAGCCCGGGATACCCTCAACTTTATCCTCGAAGCCAGCAAATCCATGGCTCCTGTGGAGTTCGCCGGACTTTTGCAGGAGAAAGACGGCATTATCAGTGAGGTGCTTATATTGCCCGGTACGGAGTCCAGCGATACGAACGCAATTCTAAGGCTTTACATGATGCCGAATATTAAAGCTACCGGCTCTGTCCATAGCCATCCTGGCTCGAACCGCAGCCCTTCGCAGGCTGACCTGCAACTCTTTTCAAGAACCGGAAACTACCATATCATAGTGGGGCGCCCCTATAATAAGCAAAGCTGGACATGCTACGATAAAAAAGGAAAAACAATCGAGCTTCCTGTGCTTGATGTGGAATTTGAAGATTACGAGGAATTCTGACTTAAGTAGCAGCCTTGAAAAATCCGGTTAAAGTTTCTCTCTACAAAACTCTCTACAACAAAGTGTCCATTCCTTTGGGAAAACCGATAAACAGAGATAAGTAATCGGCAAACGACCGGCAAAAGCTTTCAAAATTTTAGTATAAATAACTTTAGTTAGTTTTGAAATCTCCGGCAATTTACCGACACAAACCCTTATCTCCGTCCGGATTGCCTACCAAAAATTTTTTATTTACAGATACATATTGTTTAGGGGATACATCCTCGTACTCATGGTATCTGAGGAGGAGCGATTTTTTGCTTCAGGGTTTGTATCCGGGCAAACACTCTGGGATGAAAACCAGGTGCCTTCACATATCTGGAGGTAGTAATTAAAATGCCTACATGCCAAGACTGCAGATTTTATACGGCTATTGACGAGTTGAAAGGCGAATGTTTCAGCCTGGGCTTTGAAGTACGCGGGAAAACCGATTCCAAGAAGTGCCCGGAGCGGGCTTTCAGACCAAACAAAGGCCCCAGATCAAAAAAGTCCGGAGCGCGCAGCTATTAAAAACAGAAAAATAAAGGCAGAGAAAAGCCCGAAAATAAGAAAGAGCTTAAAAAGAGGTTTAAAGTGTAAGATGAATTGAAATGACCTCCAGCCCTCACAGGAATTCCGGGATGCATATACAACTTCTCTTTTTTTGCCTGCCGGAATTAAGCGAGCTAAAAGAAATCTCATTAAATTTTTAACTTTTGTCTGGTTTTAGTCCTGCTTATCTTAACATCACTCAGAGGATTTTCCACATATTATATAGTTCACCGGAATTCTGCTGTTTAAATTCCCACATCAGCTAATGCGGCAAGGAGAATCGGTCTTAGATGTGGTCTTAGATGTGGTCTCAGAAGTGGTTTCAAGGACTTCCTGGGCAATCTGGATAAGCCTGAACCAGGTGTTCAGGGCTGAGCGGAGGGAAACGACGTCTTCGGCTTTTACGCTCAATACCAGCCTGTTTTTGTCCTCAAGGGACAGGTCTATTGCAGACCTTTCGGAAAAGTTATCATGAAGTTCGGGCAGGACAGCCCTGTAGATAGTTTCTGCGGTTTCGGTTTCAAAAGTGAATTCTGCGAAAAGTTTCAAGGAACTCCTCCTGAAAAATCCTGTTAAAATGCTGTTTTTAATTACTTTGACAGTTTTTGAAGCGATAAGAAAGATCGGTTTATAAAACCGAACTCTTAAAATAAAGGGTCAAAATAAGGGGTCTGGAGGTCAGTACTTTTTAAAACCCCGTATATTAAGCTTAAAAAGGGACTTTCCGCTGCCCATAAAATCGACATCTTTTTCCCCGACAAGCATAAGTGTGGAATCGGATGGAAGCTGATCGATTTTATCGCTCTCAACCCTCTGAAACTGGAAATAAGACCCAAGGGCGTCTGCAATTTCACCCTGACCTGCGAGCGCGGGCTCGATATCCGGGAACCAGTAGGAATCAAGCTCTTTGGAATACCAGTCCGTAAACCTGAGCGAGAAAAGAAGCTTTCCGTTTTCATCGTAAAAGCCAAGCTCCCCCGGATTTCCGTGGTACTCTCCTATGACTATAAGAGGCCCCCCCTCCGCGAACTCCAGAAGCTCCTGCATGCCCATCTTTCCACGTGTTATACACCTGCCAGCTATGAACCGCGAAAGTAACTTGCAAAGCGTCCTTGTCCGCGCAGAAGGTTTGCGAGAGGTAGTAATTAGCATACTTCCCCTGACAGGTTAGAAGTATATATTAATTTCTACTTGCTGGGTTAAGATTTTAGATTTTTTCTAGTTGGGAGCGAGTATAATCGGAATATAGGAATCTCGAATGAAAACACAGGGAGTTATACTATCTTTCTTTCTAAAGGTAATGGAGTTAGCCCAATATCTCATAAAAAAGGAAAACTGGATTTTGTCTTTAAACGCATTAAGGTCACAAAAACATAGGGTACACATTCAGAGTTTAATATAGGAAAACAGCAAATTGAATATTAAACTTTTACCGCAGATTACCACGAATAGTAAACAATGATAGGAATTTTAGTAAGCAATTTGAGTAATGTAAGTTATGATTTATTTTTTAAGAATATGTTCAAATCGAAGCAAATAGTCTGGTTTTATATACTAATTCTGACTTTTCAACAAATACTACTAACTTTTGGGATAGGCTATATATACGATTGATCGAGATTTTTTTTGGGATATAGTAAGATTCTTAATAGGGCTCATTTTGGAGACTATAGAATCTTTGGCACATTTCATATTGAAAGTTTTTAAGTTATTAATAGTAGACCCGATACAGAAAATAGAAAGGTTCTTAATAATTCTTAAGCGAAGAATACGAAAAGAATTACGCAGTGATATTTTTCGTTGGGTAACTTCTTGTATTATTTGTTCTCTGTTGGTAGGTTATCTGACTCATCTCTATTCAAATTTTTATGAAAATAATACAGATAATGTTCAATCTTTTCTTAATTCTATTTCCCAAGGGCTTGCAGCCTTTTTTGCCCTAGTATTTACAATTTCCATCTTCGGTGCTCAAACGATGGGAATATTTACAGCACTAGATAAAGTTATGGACAAATGGACAAAAACGTACATGGTTTTGTTCTCTTTTGGTATAATTTTCCCTATATGGCAATTGATAACAGGTAAATATTCATTCAACTTGTTTTTATTTTTGGAAAATAAGGGTATAACTTTACCTTTACTACAACTGAAAATAGGTACACATTCAATTAATCTATATTCTGTTGGAAATATAGATTTCTTAGCATTAGACATGATCTTAGCATCTTTCTGTGTTCTAGCAATAATACCATTTACTATTAAAATTAATAGAATCGCAAAATATGAGGTGGGTATATCGAAATTGTATGGCGAGGCAAAAGTTGCGATTAATTCTGGAAATGAGGTTGTTTCTTCAGATAATATTTCTAGATTAGGCGAATTAGGTCGTAGTGCGTTGAAAGAATCATTGCCTGACGAAGTTATGTCCATTACAACCGGCATCAGGAGACTTGGAAACCTTAGTCTTAAGAACAATCTAAAAGATTCAACTACTCAAGCTATCATTGAATTGAAATCTTTAGGTTTTATAGCAATGAATCAAAAAACTAAAATCGGATATTATCCAGTACCTTGGCCTGTAATGAATAGTAACATTAGTTTGCCTGAATACCCAATTGCTTGGAATATCACAAACGGGTTTAGGGAAATCTGTATTGGTAGTATTGATACTAACTCTGATGAATTGACTGTATCTGTTTCGTGTGAGCTTCTATTTTATATTGGGTATATGTATGTTCAGAAGATTAGGACTACTTATCATAAAACCATATCTCGTCAATTACGTATGATTCTCCCTAATCAATTGAGCCTAATAGGAGGAGATTGGAGTAACCGGAAAACTCCGACAATAGCTGAAATGTTATTCGAAATAGCTGAAAAAGCAACTAAAAAAAAGGAATCCCTATTTTGTTGGAACGACGTTACAAGAAAAGACTTAGATAAAATAAATAAATTTTTCAGAGAAGATTTGCAAATGTATTTTGAAGCTTGGAATATTAAAAAAATAGATGATGAGAAAACTATAATTTTTTTCGGTAATATAAGTAATTACAGCCTTGTGCTGGAATATAAACAGGCAATTTTGAGTCATCAATCTCATCGTACAGGATTAGAAGAACCTGAATGTGTAAAAGTGTTACCTATTAGTAAAAAAGATGGCAAAATATACATATGTCGATTTAAGTACAACGAAACTTTAAAGCATTCTTTAATATACTTATGGATTATCGGTACTTATATCATGAAAAATTACCCAACTTGGGTTACTGAGCGTCTAATTTTTCAGATTAGACGCTCAGAGAAATCTGATATAAGGTCTATTTTTGAGAGTGAATATATTCAACAAGAAACGTCACGTTTTATCCGCACTGACGGCATACCGGATGATTTTAAAGATATTGTAAATTATATCGAAGAATTCCGAGAATTTTACTTTGGATTTGAAGATTATTTACAACATAAACGAGACTGAAATCAGAGAGAAAATATACTGTTAGAATTTTATAATAACTTGAATTATATTGTTTCTCTTAGTCCCTTCATAATATACTTTTAAACTGATTCGTTCTTCCTACAAGAGGAACACACAATTTATGACCGATTACCTTTCACTTTAGAGCAAAATCTTCTTGAGAAATACATATAAAGCTTGAAAATAAACCTTTCAATAGCCCTTTACTTATTTTATTCCTGATTACCTAATAGATACAGGAAATATTAATAGTTCAAATTAATAATTAATATGAAAAGCTTTTATATTTTTGTTATAATAACCTTATATTGTGGGGTAGGATAATATTGGGCTGTTAAGTGATATTTTTCCAACCTTCCTGGGGTTCTTTCAGGTCTGTATAAGCTAAGGATTTTTTCAGCTACAGTTGAACCTGTAAATGAGCAGCCCTCGTAAACTTGAAAGTAAAGTAAATTATATCAAGGGGTGGAATCTTAATGAGAAGCCGATCTCCTCCAAAGAGGAGAGGTCAGAAACCGAAATTCGATCATGAAAAAATCGAAGAACTCCTCAAAGCAGGTGAAAAACCGGTTAAAATTATGCTTCTGTTGGGTTGTTCTTATGGGGTTTTAAGGTATGTGCGAAAGAAAATGGGGAGAAAGAAAGTATAAGAAAGTATAATTCTTAAAAGAAAGTGTAATTTTGAAAAGATATTCATTTATATTCGGTTAAGATACGATCTGTAAGAAACGCGTTACTTTTAATACATTTTCCTGTAAACCTATTATTACATTTATTGGGTCCTTGAGGGTGAAAAATATGACTAAAAGAATATTTGCAATCGCTTTTACCTTCTTCGTAACAGGTCACATGTTCAGGCGATGGAAACATATGCAAAAATCCCCTGTCTGGAGAGGATTTCTAAGCGAATCTATGTTAATAGAGGACTATGGAAATCTATCGCTTTTCAGGAAACTGGTTTTCTGGGTGGATTATCCTTTTTCATATGCTAAATATTTATGGGTTGTTATATGGGATCGTATTGACAGATTATCCTTTAGAGGTTCAAGGGCAGGATATACTAAAACAGGGATGGAATACCAGAGATCTTATGAAGCGCAATGATATGAGAAGTTAATAGTTATGTTGTAAAGATTGCTATTTTCTTGTTTTCATTTTAAAGGTATTTTTATTTTAAGGCGTTTTTATTTTTTGTTTATTCTCAATAACCATGCGCATAAGCCTCAGGTTACAATTGCGTCAGGGTTGTAGCTCATAGCAGAACGCATAAAATCAGTCTGTTTTTGAATAAAAATTGAGTGAATGCCCTATCTATATGAATTTCAACTTATAGGGAAAATATATTGTCCTTTAGTAAAATTTAACTGAGAATAAGAGTTGCCTTTATTAGTTGATTCCATTTCATATGCGCACTTTGTCTATTGAAATAGTGCCAAAAACATATTTTTGTTTATTGAAATGCTGCCACATATTTAAGAAAATTTTTGGGTTTTAGCAACCTTTTAGAACACTTTCCGATTCTCTTTGTAAATAGTATATTTATAGAAGGACATATTATATAATTGTATTAAATAAAAATGAAAATATAAAAATTCAAACCGTACATAGGGGAGTAGAGAGAAATGCCACTTGTTGATATCAAACTCATTGAAGGTGTATTCTCTGAGGAAGAGATCGAGAAGCTTATTAAGGACGTGACAGACGTTATAGTTTCTTTCATGGGAGAAAATCTCCGTAGCTATACATTAGTAGTAGTCCAGGAAGTAAAGAGCGGAAGCTGGGGGGTCGGTGGACAGGCAATCGGATTAGAGGAAGTTAGGGCCATGCAAAAGGGTACTTTAGAGAAGCCCTAAGCCATAACCGGGAAAAAACAGATAGCAACTGCTTATTGCCACTACCAGTACAGAAAATAAAAAAGAGCTTGATAATATTATCTGAGTAGAAAACGCTACTTTTCATTTGTCCTACGCATCAAATTATTAGATAGGAGGGCTAATATTCACAGAAGCCCAGTCTTTATCTAATATTTTATTTGCCAGGAGTAAGATATTTACTCGGCATTAATGCGTTTAATGGTTGTAGGACGTTCTTTTACCAGGATTCTGTGCCCGCAGTAGGGACACCTTATACCTGTGTACTCGTAGTCAATTTCCACTTTCTGTTTACATCGAGTGCATTTGTAACCCATACAACCACAACCTTATAGATTTATTTTGCCTCAGCAACATTCTTCATCGTGCGCAACAGAGTCTGACCTACACTGGTATACGGGATGTAGGTTCCGCCAGCGAAGGTGTGTCCGCATTTGCTGCACTTCCAGATGCCGGTCCCGATTCTTTTCACAGTTGGGCGGGCGCATTTTGTACATACGTGCGGGGCTCGCATGCGTTCTTCCAGGTCTGCAACAAGCTTTCTGTCCTTTCTGCCGTATCTTGGACCAAATCTGCCTGCTGATCTGGAAATCCTTCCTTTCTTAGTGAACTTTTTTGCCATCGTTAATAACTCCTTAAAATGTAAACGTTTAATCCGAAGCGACTTAAGCCGGAATCTGCTGGCTATGGGTCGGGTCCCTTAAAACCTGATTCTGCTTGTCACTTATTGCACGTGTACTTAGACCGTAATACTGGCATTTCATATTTATATTTAATTAGTCCTGCCAGAATCATTCCGGTCTGAATCATTCCTGCCTTACAAGACTTTCCAGGTAAAGCTCTCTGATTTCGGCTGCCTTTTCGCATGCCATATCGATTGCTTCCAGCACCTCGGTCTCGGTAAAAGAAGCAGAGCCCATTTTCTGCATGCCGGCAACGGCTCCATCCGAGCCTGAAACCACAGTCAGTTTTGTCTCACAAACGGCTTCCTCATCCAGTGAAGGGTCCACCATAAGCTTTGAACCTATCTTGGCAAGAGTCACGCCCACAGGAAGCTCTTTCATTGCAAGGGGCACATTTTGCCCGATTCCATGCTGTTCGTTCGGGACAACCGTGGTCATAAGCGCCGCAATAGCAGCTAGACAGGACGCATCAATGAGATTTCCATCCTCATTGAGGATATGGACATCTATGAAGACGATCCAGACGGATTCTCCAACGGTTATGCAAAGCTTCTTTATATTAATTGCGCCCGATTCCCGGATACCCCTGTCTACAACCCTTGCCATTTCGATTGCTTCTTCCCTTGGTGGCCCTGGCTCAAACTCCGGGGAAGCAATAGGATTCAGTTCCAGGTTGGTAATAATCACGCCTTCATCCTGAGAGTCCGGAAAAGGAGTACCTGTCTGAAGCTTAACCCCTACAAGCACCTGGGTGTTTCCCAGGGTCACCTTTGCCGAACCTTCAGCCTTCGAGATAACATTTGTTTCGAGCTTGATATCCCTGAAATCCTTAAATCCGCGCCCGTCCTGGCGTTTTCCCTTAACCATAAGGTTGTAAATGTAGTCTTTCTTAAGTGTGGCGATAATTTCACTCATCGTTTTCACCTCTGCTTCCGGATTCAGAGGGGTCTTTTACTACCTTCCAGGGCCCTCTGGACTTTTCCTCTTCAGGCTCCTGTTCGGCTTCTACTGCCTGCTCGGCAGGAGCCGTTTCCCTGGATTCTGCTTCGGACTCGACCTCTGGCTCGGATTCAGGAGTTTCTTCTAAAGCAGCTTCCTCAAGCCCGGCTTCTTCTTCAAACTGAGGTTCCTCTTCAAGCTCAAGCTCCTCTTCGATCCCGGCTTCCTCTTCGAGTTCAGGCTCTTCTTCCATCCCGGCTTCTTCTTCAAGCTCAGGTTCTTCTTCAACCTCTGCTTCTTCAGCAAATTCCTCAGTTTCAGACTCGAATCCCATTTCTTCGCAAACGGGTTTTTCGGGCTTAAACGCCTCGGTCTCTTCGGGTTCGGAAACTTCCTCAAAAGAAGCCTCAAGAGCAGCTTCAAACTCAGCTTCTTCTTCAAAAGCTTCTTCTTCAATTTCGGCTTCAATTACTTCTTCTATAACTTCCCCTTCTACTACTTTCGCCTCGGCTTCTTTAATAATCTCTTCGAGTTTCTCGCACTCGGGAGCTTCCTCATCAACAGCGCAGGCTTCAAAGGTTTCCTCGGAAAGCTCTTCCTCTAACTCCTCGGCTTCCTCAATAACCTCTTCTACAGCCGCTGCTTCCGTAGCGTATTCAAGAGAAGGTTCGGTTTCCGTGACTTCAAGCTCAGCCTCTTCAGCTTCTTCCTCAGGCTCTTCAACGGGCGTTTCGAACTTCTTTCTCAGAACTGCCTGCTGGATTTCAAGGATCTCCTTGCAGCCCTTCTTTACGAGTTCGAAGCCTTTCCTAATTTCGTCCGGAGTAAGATTTCCGTCCATCTGGAGCAGGGTAATTTCTCCATCCTGGGTCATAGCAACAGGAAAATCTGCCTCACCATAATTGTCCTCTTCCTTGTTGAGGTCGAGTACGATCTGCCCGTCAACTTTCCCAAAAGCACAGGAAGTAACCAGTCCCTTCATAGGAATACCTGCATCAGCCAGAGCTATGCTTGAGGCATTGATAGCTGCTGTTCTCGTTCCTGCATCAGCCTGGAGCACTTCCACAAAAATATCAATTGCAGTCTTCGGGAAAAGCTCTGCCATAATTACCGGCTCAAAGGCTTCCCTGGAAACTTTTGAAATCTCAATGCTCCTTCTGCTTGGCCCCGGCCTGGCACGGTCTTCTACGGAAAAAGAAGCCATATTGTATCTGTAACGGATAACTGCAGTATTTGCACGCTGCGAACGGCGGGGGTGAGCTTCTCTCGGGCCAAATACTCCTACAAGGATCTTATTCCGTCCCCATTCAAGATAACATGAACCGTCGGCTCGTGAAAGTACGCCGATCTCGATTTTCATGGGCCTGATTTCATCCGCATGCCTCCCGTCAAGGCGCAGCCCATCATCAGCGATTAATTTTTCAGGTTTATCATTCATACTTTAATCTCCAAAAAACTCCTAAAACAACTACTTTACAGAAGCTTTCCTAAATCCCTTATGGCTATCCGGAGTTCAGTTCTTAGGGTCCAGCAGCACATCGATCTTCCTGTATATCTCTTCGGAATGATCTTCTTTTGGCAATTTTACCTCTTTCTTGCCGCTTTTAAAAAACTTGGCGGGCTTTGGTTCTTTCTGCCTGCTCCGCTCATTTTTCAAAAAGTTATAGATCCTG
>NZ_SCHL01000019.1 GCF_004099695.1 Methanosarcina sp. MSH10X1
CCTGGCTTGAGGATAAGGACATTGACCGGAATTCAATCATACTCAACAGGTATAGCGACAAAAAATGGTCACAGCTGCCCGCAAAACTGTTGAAAGAAGATAGCAAATACCTGTACTTCACGGCAGAAACTCCAGGCTTCACCCATTTTGCAGTAACGGGAAAATCCGTAGAAAAAACCTCTGCTGAGACAAATACAGATGACACGCAGGATCTTGAGCAGAATAATACAACAGTAGCGGATACTGAACAGAAACAGAGTACTGAGCAGGGGACAGGGAAAGGTAAAATCTCAAGCATACCCGGATTTGAAGGGCTTTACGTTGTCGTCTGCCTTATTACGGTATTCCTGTATAAGAGAAAATAAAATACAACTACAGAGTAAAAATAAAAAGAAGAAATTGAAAAAGAGATAATATGTAAAATCAAAAAGACGAAATGAAAATAAGAAAAAAGGTAGAAAAAGAAGTAAAAGGCAAAATTTAAGTAAAACAGGTAAGGTGAAGACATTAAACTTTTGCTTCACCTTTTATTCTCCTATTTTCTCATTTTCTTATTTTCGTGATTTTCTATTTCTCATGTTTCCTATGTTCTTATTTTCTTATTTTCTCATTTTTCTTATTTTCGTGATTTTTCATACTCTCTATTTTTCTTAATTCCGTGATTTTTCATACTCTCTATTTTCTTAATTCCCTGATTTTTCATATTCTCTAATTTTTCTTATTTTCGTGATTTTTCATATTCTCTAATTTTTCTTAATTCCGTGATTTTTCATACTCTCTATTTTTCTTAATTCCGTGATTTTTCTTATTTTCCTTTATTGCCGTAAGTTTACTTATTTCGCCAGCTTCTTTCTCGGCGCCCTCTGCTTATGAGTTATTCTCATTCCTTCCGATGGATATACAGGCATCTCTACTCAAAATTTATATCGGCAGCCGCGCCGGTATGAGCTTTCTGTATATTCACCCGAGTGTGGCTTGTTGAGCCAGAGCCATCCTTATCACGCGTAAGGGCGATTTTCTATGTCGAGGCAAGCAGCCTGTGATTTTATAACGAGAGTGAGTCCGGAACATTAGAGAAAAAATACTATTCGTTTTATTTCGTTGAGCTGGCTATTGATTACATTTTACCTTAATTTTTATCTCTTTATTTTGATATTATTCTAATCCAATAAATTTATATCATTTAATGTTTAAAATCAGATTTATTAATAGAAAATTAAATAATAATGTACATAAAAGAGTGGGGGATTTAAATAAACAGATTTGCTACTTTAGCGATAGCCCTTTTAATATTTACATTTGCTTCGAGTATAGGCACTGCGGTTGAGCTCACAGTCCAGCCCGGAGAGTCAATTCAATCCGCGGTAAATAATGCAAGTTCTGGAGATGAAATAGTCATAAGTCCCGGAACCTATAACGAGAATATTGCAATAACGAAGGATAATCTCGTAATACGGTCAGGTTCGGAGAATCCTGGCGATACCGTAATTGCGGCCAATAATAACGCTTCAAACGTATTCTCCATAGATGCGGATAACATAGTACTTAAGGGACTAACTATTACGGGAGCCGGGCTTGACAGGTCAGGAATCTATCTGTCCGGGTCCAATAATTGTACCATAGACAATAACCAACTCGTTAACAACGCTCTTGGAATATACGTACAGTATTCAATGTACAACAGTATTCTCAATAATACGGTGGAACAGGGTAAAAGAGCAATTAATGTTGAGAGATCGCACTATAATACAATAACGAATAATGATATCTCAAGCCAGAGATTTGGAATTTATGTTACTGCTTCCGAAGGGAACGAACTTTCGGAAAACACGGCAAACACGAATTCTAATCACGGTATTGTCCTGGAAAATTGTAATAATACCAGGCTGGAAAACAATACCGCAAATGCAAACAATGGTTATGGTATCTATATAGCGTACTCAACCAGTAACAACCTGACCGGGAACACTGCAGATTCAAATATGATTCATGGCATCTCTTTTGCCGATTCCAGTAATAACAGCGTTGCAAACAATACAGCTGTCAACAACACCCGGGGTATTTTCCTGTTAAGATCCGGGGAGAACACGGTTCAGGACAATCTGGCTCTGAACAACGAGTACGGGATCCGGCTTTCTTCAGGAATGAACACCAATATCTCAGGAAACGAGGTCTCGAACTGTAATGCCTCAGGGATTTCTCTGCTGAACTCTGTTAACTGTACCATCAGTGAGAATCTGCTCTCAAACAACAGTCTTGGCATAGACATGGAATTATCCAATAATACTGTTCTTCTTAACAACAGTCTCCTGGAAGGCGGAAGGGGAGTTAGCCTGCGGGATTCAAGTTATAACCTTGTGTCAAATAATACGGCCTTAAACAACAGGTACGGATTTTATGTTACACGCTCGCAGTGGACTACGTTGCTTAATAACATGGTAAGTACAAGCGTTAATCACGGGATTGTGCTGGTAAATTCCACCAATAACAACTTTACAGGCAATTCCCTGGATTCAAACGGAGGGCACGGGATTTATCTGACCAATTCAAGCACCAATCTCCTGGAGAATAATACGGCTTCAGGCAATAGCCGAGGCATTTATCTGATATCTTCCAGCGGTAACAATATCCTCGACAATACAATTTTGAATAACAGGGAATACGGTGTCCTGCTATCGTACTGCACAGACAACAATATATCCAGAAATGAAGCTTCCAGTGGCGGTCGTGGAATTCACCTGAGCACTTCCCAGAATAATATTATCTCAAGAAATATTATCACTTTGAACAGCGTTTCAGGCATTTTCATGAGTTCTACAAGCAATGGCAATATCGTATATGATAATTACCTGAATAATGTCTTTAATTCAGATGTTAAAGACGGAAGCGAAGGCAATATCTGGAATGTTACAAAAACTGCCGGCACAAGTATTGTTGGCGGACCATTCATAGCAGGAAACTTCTGGGCAAAACCTGACGGTACCGGATTTTCCCAGACAGCAACTGATGCCGACGGAGATGGGATTGCTGATACACCATACAAATTACAGGGCAATAATTATTCGGACTTCCTGCCTCTGGTAGGCGGCTCTGAACCCGAAAGGTCTGTGGCACCTCCGGTAAACTACAGTATTCCCAGACCTGAAACCGATACCAACGAAACAAAAATAACGGCAAATGAAACGGCTGTCAATAAAACGGAAGTAAACAAAACGGAAGTAAATAAAACGGTGAATAAAACTGAGATAAATGTGACAGAGACAAATAAAACCAAAGCAACTGTCAACGAAACTAAAACATACACCAATAAAACTGAAACAGACGATTACAGCAAGGTAGAAATGGATAGTGACGAGACGGAAGAATATATGGAACTTGATTGAAGCAGCCTGATATCAAAAAGATAAAGCATCAGGCTAAAGCTCCGGGTTTGAGGGCTTGATCCTTCATCCCCTTTCTCCTATTTTTACTTCTTCCAGGCGTCTCTGAAGCAATTTTTAGAATATTTACCTTTTTTGAGAATTATTTCAGGAAAGTCTGAAGCAATTTTTTAAAATATTTACCTTTTTTGAGAATTATTTCAGGAAAGTCTGAAGCAATTTTTTAAATATTTACCTTTTTTGAGAATTATTTCAGGAAAATTGATATTAATAGATACACTATTTTATATTTTTCACATTTTTACTCTCAGGAAAACCAACTGGATCAATATATTTATATTGTTTTGCGCTTATTTTCTAATTTATTCAATAAGTTTCAGCCGAATTCTACTTTTTACACTGGGGAACCAATATGAAAAAATCACTAATCCTGCTAATGGTCATGCTCGTTTTTGCATTAGCCTGTGGAATCGGGGCGGCTAAGGAGATTTCCGTCAATTCGACGGATTCAATACAGGTTGCTGTGAATAGTGCAGATCCGGGCGATGTAATAATCGTCAGACCCGGAGTATATACCGAGAATATTCGAATCAATAAACAGGATCTTGTGATAAGGTCCGAATCAGGAGATCCATCAAATACGATAATCAACACTAACTCAACAACCGGATTCTCTGTTGCAGCGAGTAACACGACAATTCGCGGGTTTAGAATTGAATCCGCTGAGACCGGAATTTATATGGTCAGATGCAATAGCTGCACGGTTGCCAATAATCATCTTTCGGACAATAAGATAGGGATAACTCTGAATGGTTCGAATTATAACAACGTCTCGGAAAACAGAGTAAACTTAAACAGACAGCATGGAATTCAGGTCCTCTACTCTGAAGGAAACAGGCTCTTAAACAATAGCGTAAACTCGAATGAGAGAGGCATTAATCATTTATACTCAAATAAAAGCAAGATTTCAGGTAATAATGTATCGAACAACAGAGAACATGGAATGTGGATTTCGCATTCGAACGATAACACAATTTCCGGAAACACAGCCAATGAAACGAACAGGGGTATTTATCTGGATTCCTCAACTGGCAACACAGTTTCGGAAAACATTGTTGCTTTTAATAACGTATCCGGGTTTTATGAGTGCCGGGCCTGCCGCAGGAACCTCTTCTTCAATAATTACGCCAGTAACGACCTGAATGCGGATATTAACACCGCAGATACAACCTGGAACACGACAAAAACCGCTGGCACCAATATTGTAGGAGGTCCCTATCTCGGAGGTAATTTCTGGGCAAAACCCCGAGGCAATGGATTTTCACAGACTGCAACAGATGGAAATAAAGACGGGATTGCTGATAATGTGTATACTGGCGACTTAGAGAACGTTACAGATTATCTGCCTCTTGCACCTTATTCCAGCCCGCAGAAACCAGTAATGCCTGTTTCGGACTTCAGCACAAACACAACGAGCGGATATACTCCTCTTACAGTCCGGTTTACGAACCTGTCTCAGAATGCAGTATCTTTGAGCTGGGATTTTGAAAATGACGGAAATGCGGACTCTGCAGATAGAGATCCGGTTCACACGTATACGACCCCGGGAAACTATACCGTTAACTTAACCGCAGGCAATGAGAATGGTACGAATTCAAAACTTGCTACAATAATTGTTTTAGAGCAGCCGGTAGTAGTGCTCCCTGTAGCAGATTTCAGCGCCAATCCAATAAACGGTAATGCTCCCCTTTCGGTCCAGTTTACTGACCTTTCACAGAATGTAAGCTCAAGGAACTGGACCTTTGGGGACGGAGCTATTTCAACCGAACAGAATCCTGTGCATATCTATTCTACCGCAGGAACCTACACCGTTAGCTTAACCGCGACAGATGCAAACGGCACTTCCCAGGCAAAAGCTGCTACAATAACTGTTATAAATCCATACAATCCGGATGATGACGATAAAGGAAGGAAACACAGGAGCGGCGGCGGTGGCGGCGGCGGTTCTCCCGAGCCTGCGAGAAATGTCGAAATCAAGGAACTCTCACAGACACATGTTGCAAGCGGAAAACCTGTGAAATTTGACTTCGCAAAGAATGCCACCTGCATTGCATATGTGAGCTTTGATGCAAAGAAGACCGCAGGCAAGACCACAACAATTGCCGAGCAGCTCAAAGCAAAATCAACCCTGACTTCAAATCTGTCCTCAGGTGAAGTCTATAAATACTTCAACCTCTGGGTAGGAAATGCAGGGTTTGTAAATGAAAAGAACATTGAGAACCCTGTGGTGTGCTTCAAGGTCGAGAAACCCTGGCTTGAGGATAAGGACATTGACCGGAATTCAATCATACTCAACAGGTATAGCGACAAAAAATGGTCACAGCTGCCCGTAAAACCTTTGAAAGAAGATAACAAATATATGTATTTCACGGCAGAAACACCAGGCTTCACCCATTTTGCAATAACAGGGGAAGCCATAGAAAAAGATTCTGGGGATGAAATCGAACCTGAGAACGATACGGAGGAACTTGAATATACAGGTACAACAATCGCGGATACTGAACAGAAACGTAATCCCGAACAGGAAACAGATAAGGAGGAGACGGAGGGTAAAATCACAAGCATACCCGGACCCGGCTTATTGTACACCGTAGTTTGTATTCTTACTGTATATCTCAGTAAGAAAAAATAAATGTATAATTTGAAATCATAAAGGATAGAACGACTAATTTAAATTAAAGATGGAGGTTTCAGATCTCTATCATATTTTTATTTATCAGGTCTCTAATTAAGGAGAATCAGGAAAGATTCCACCAAGCCTGGTATAAGCTGGCTGAACCGATTTGATTTCAACAGGTTTATTCCAGCGTGAACTTTTTTCATTTAAGTTTAGCTTATTTAACTATTGTCTAACGTCCTGTTCTTCTTTTTCACTTATTTTGATTTAAACCAGAATATTTATATTGTTTTGTACATTATTCCGGCTATTCTAACAATTTGTATAAAAATTTCTTAAAGATAAAACGAATTAAATTCAAACAACCTGTAAATTCCTACATGTTCTTATGCGGGAATTGAATACAACGTCATCAATACGGCACTCTACAAAATTATCTTCAGCATATTCTATGCAGCTGGTAAACGCTTATTTATGCGATGATGAACAGCAGAATTTACACAGTATCATAATTTACGTAATACCCCGATTTATAAAATTGGTTAAAGCAGTTTGAGAGCAGAAGTTTCATTGCTTTCCCTGAGTGGACGGAGGAATTGGAATAAGCAAATCAATCATTTTCTTGTTAGTTTTTCTTATCCTGGTGTTAAGCTCTGGTATCGGAACGGCGGCTGAGATCTTCGTCCAGCCAGGAGAATCCATACAGGCCGCTGTTAATAGCGCCGCCTCAGGCGATATGATAATTGTAAAGCCCGGCACCTATATTGAGAATGTCAAAGTGACTGTACATAACCTGGTAATAAAGTCAGAATCAGGAAACCCTGCAAATACGATAATAATAGCCAGAGACCCGGCTGCAGATGTGTTCAATATAGAGTCGAGTAAAGTTACAATTAGCGGATTCAAGATAATGGATTCAAGAAATAACCATGCAGGAATCTATATGTACGAGTGCAAAAACTGCACTGTTGAGAATAATAGATTGCTGAATAATACTTTTGGAGTATATCTGAAGAATTCGGAAAATAACCTGATTCTCGGCAACCTGATTGGGAAAGGCGAGAAAGGGATAGAACTTGAGCAGTCCAGCTATAATACAATCTCCGAGAACCGGGCTTCGAAAAACAGGTATGGATTCTATATCCCGAATTCTGAAGGAAATGTCATATTAAATAATACGCTTTCGGAAAACAAAGATTACGGGATTTTGCTTTCGACTGCAACAGGCAACACTCTCTCAGGAAATGAGGCTTCAGATAACGGCAGGGGCATTCACCTGGGCAATTCGGACAGTAATAAGATCTCAGATAATACTATTGTTTCGAATCAGGTTTACGGGCTTTTTATCTGCCCCAAAAGTGACAAGAACCGTGTGCTCAATAATTACTTCAATAATACTGTTAATGCCGAGGCTAATAACGGAACCGACAATGTCTACAATATTGAAAAAACCGCAGGTACGAATATTGTAGGCGGGCCCTACCTTGCAGGAAATTACTGGGCAAAACCCGACGGCCTGGGGCACTCGGAAATTATGCCTGATACGGATGAAGACGGTGTTGCGGATAAACTCTACAGGCTTGAAAATAGCGACTATGTCGATTACATGCCTCTCGTAGAAGTCGAGACTGAGGAGCCGATTCTTCCCTTTGCAAACTTCAGTACCAATGCAACCAGCGGATATGCTCCCCTTTCGGTCCAGTTTACCGACCTTTCAGAGAACGAAACCGAAAGTCACTGGGACTTTGAAAATGATGGGAATGTCGACTCAACGGATGAAAACCCGGTTCATACCTATGCAGCGCCCGGAACTTATACAGTTAATCTTACCGCGGGCAACGGAAACGGGACTGCTTCCAAAGTCTACATAATAACCGCTGTGGAAGGAAGTGAGAAGCAGAGTGGAATTAAAGGCTTACCTGGTTTCGGACTGGGTTACGGGATACTCGGTTTGCTTGCAGTCGCCCTGCGCAGGAAAAAGTAAAAAAATTCGGAAAAAATAGAAGATCGGGAACTGGAGGGGGGTTAATGAGGTCATGGGAAAATTTTGAAAGGTATGCAGAAGAATACGATGCCTGGTATGACAAGTATAAACCTGCATACGAATCCGAACTGCTTGCCTTGAAAACTTTCCTCCCTGAGAATCAGGAGAGATTGAAAGCCCTTGAAATCGGGGCTGGCACAGGCAGGTTTGCCCAGGCTCCCGGGTTCGGGCTTGAACCGGTACGGGCTATGGCCAGGCTCGCAAAGCAACGGGGTCTGGAAGTGGTACTTGGAGTTGCGGAGTTTCTGCCCTTTAAAAGAGAGCAATTTGATCTGGTTTTGATAATTACCGCTCTTGCTTTTTTTGAAAATCCGAATCAGGCACTCAGGGAAGCCTTGAGGGTCCTGAAGCCTGGCGGGCAAATTATAACCGGAATCCTTGACAGGGATAGTCCCCAGGGGCGCCGGATCGAGTCTGGGAATAGGAAAGGCAGATTTTATTCGGAAGCGCATTTCCTCTCGGTAACCGAAGTGTCGGGATATCTGACCGGTCTCGGATTCGAAGGGCTTGAGACCTGCCAGACACTCTTTAAAAAGCCTGAGGAAATCAGGGAAGCCGAAATTCCGGAAAAAGGGCACGGAAAAGGATGGTTTGCAGTACTTTCCGCCAGGAAGCCTTTCTGAAGCCCAGAACCAGGAGGCTTAAAAAGAGTTCCGGTTCCGGATTTCCCTGAGCCTTTCTTTTCCGGTATCGACGATGAGCATCAGTTCGGAGTAGGCGCTTTCTGAGAGTTCGCTTCCACAGGCAAGTGAAAAAAGGGTTTTCCCGTCCGAATATAGAAGAATTCCATCCCATGCCGCAAAATGAGCTCCTGAAAGGTATTCACAGGGCAATTCCCATCTGGAATCTATATTTTCAAAGTCCTCAAAGCGATAGAAAACATTTCCGTTTTTCAGGATTCGGGTAAATTTCAGGAGTTTACTGGTCATACTCTCATCCGGTTTGCAGCTAACTAGACATAAAAAAGGAAAAAAATAAAAGGATTTTTACTGTTTTTAAGGATATATAAAGGGACTATTTAATTTCAACAGGAAAAATTTAAGGCTTGAATTCCGTCACTTTCTCTCCTTTTGCACTGGTAACGGTTACGGAGATATCTTTAAATTTCGGAACCCCTGTACCACCTGTTTCATCCGAGACCAGCATATTGGACCAGGGGCTGTTAGGCATATATGCAAGACCCCTGTGAGGAGTATCGTATCCTGATTCCTCGGCTTTGACCACTATCCTTCCAAAGGAATTGCTCAGGATAACGGTGTCGCCCTTTTTTACATTCAATTGCTTGAGGTCTGCAGCGTCCAGCTTAATAATGGCTGAACGGTCCCTGTATTCCTCCCCAAAGCGGTTTTCAATCATGGCTTTATCCTGAAAGATATCCCTGTAAGTTACGATTCTGATTTTTATTTCAGGAGCTGCAAGAAAAGATCCGAAATCCATCAGAGTGCCTCCATTATCTTCTTTAGGGTTGCTTCATCAGACAGGCGAGCTGTCTCTACAACAGGCTTAAAGCTTACCTTGATCCCGTCCATGCGTGTGGCACTACCTCCGGATTCCACCCCGCTGATTGCGGTATTTATGTAAACCTTTGAATGCTTTGAGGTCAGGGTTTCACAGGGGTCAATTGAGATAACCGGAATTTCAAGCAGGTTCTTCGAAACCGATCTGGGAAGGCTTGAAAGTGGGTCAGAACCGATAATAAGAGCCGCATCCACCGTCTTTGCTTTCAGGGATTCGACAACCGAGTACTCAGGTCCGTGCTTTACAGTGCCGTTTTCGAACTTTACTCTGTTTACGTACCCGGTTTCAGCATAGAGGTTTTCATTAAAGCCCCGCATATTATAGTGCCCTACCATAGGCACCAGCTGGAAGTTTGCTTTTTCATTCAGGGCTTTCATTAGCCTGAAAACGGGTTCCATGTCTTTCAGCGAGTAGATCAGGCCAAGCCCTGCAAAGATTACCCCGAATTTCGCCCCTTTAAGGATATTTGCCAGTTCAAGGATTTTCTTGGGCGGGTAGTTATAGGAGGTTTTAGGTAGCTTTCCCGAGAGTGCTGCGATCAGGGCATCGATAAATTCGGCATCTCCTTCCGGAGGGATCTGGAAGAAGTAATTCCCGCAGATTTTTGCAGTATGGGACTTACGAACATCGATCGCAATAGCGGTTCTTTCTTCCTCCCAGCCCCGCTGCTTTTCGCTTCCCCTGGGGAAATAGGAATGTTTGGAGAGATGGCGAGGATGGGAATCGGACGGGTCCGCCCCCCAGAATATAATAACATCGGCTTTATTCCTTACATCGTCAAGAGTGCAGGTCTTAATTTTATCCTGAAGAAGAGCTTCGACCAGGGGACCCAGGCAGAACGAGGATGTATCGTCAAGAGTCGCGTCGGTCTTTCTTGCAAGCTCAATTGCCAGTTTCTGGGCTTCGTCTGTAGAAGTCCCAAGTCCGAAGATCAGGGGATTTTTTGCATTTTTAAGGATCGATGCAGCCTCACGGATCGCAGTTGCCTCATCAACAGGTGCGTTATCAACCCGGAAGCCTGCTTCACCCCTGACTTCCTTCATGTGGGCTACCCCAACTCTGCAGGCTGTATAAACTTTGTTTATTATATTCTTCTCGGACTCAACCTCGATATCGTCGCAAAGGAGTCCGCAGCCTGTGCATACATAATAGTTTTTCTCCATATCCACATTCCTCACACGAACTCTATGGCCTCTACAGGGCAGGTTACTATACAACCATTGCAGAGAATTTTGTTCTTTCCGAAACGGCGGCATTCCTCAAGGTTCTGGGCTTTTACAATGCCGTCTTCTATGGTCAGGACCAGCTTATTAACATTCCTGGGGGCATTTCCCGAACCTACTCCATAAGGATCATTTGCTACATTGGGGGGACAGGCAACCACACAATTTCCACATCCGAAACAAAGGTCCTCATGCACTATAAGGCCCGTTTCAGTTGCGCCTTCGGATGGTTTGAAGATTTCTTTCAGCTTTTCGTAGTTTTCTCTATACTTCGATTCTTCCTTAAGGGGCGGGCAATCTTCGGGTGTGAGCTCGCGGGCCATGAGGGCTACTGCAAACGCCATACACGAAGTTTTTCCGCACTTTTTGCAGTTAGTCTTCGGAAGCATCTGATAGAGTTCCATTGCATTTGTCATTCCAGGTCACCCTTGAGTCAAGTTTTTTACGTCAGTTTTCATTAAAGATTATGCAGGGTTAAAAATATGATTAAAAAGTAAGATTAAGCGTATCACTGAAAACATGTGTCGAACAACCTTCAGTTAAATATATCCGGGTAATCTTCCTTAAACTCTCGCTTTTTTGTTTTCAGTGTTACTTTCAGCTTATAGGGGGATACCCTGCAAACCTTCATAAATTAGTTAAGACCTTCAGATTCTGATGCCATTAGGTATGCAGGCTTTTACTTCGGGAATCTTTCAGGCAGGAGATCGCGTAAATTAATTTTTCCTGACCTTCAGAAGCAAACTGGTAAAACCTCTCTACAGGCAAATCGAATCCGGTTAATTTAATTCGCTTTAAAGAAAAGTTCACAGTGGCAGTTTCCATCCCTTTCGACTTCTTCTTTATGATAAATACAGGGACATACGATCTTTCTATCTTCTTTTTCATCTCCGGTAACTATTCTGCAGGGGCAGTAACGCCTTCCGAATTTCTCAAGTTTGACCGTAAGTCCGTCAAGTACATAGTCAAGAGCTTCTTTATTCGGATTAAGCATGTAGCCTGCTTTTTCTGCATATTTTTGAGTCCATTCATACATTTTCTCTTTTAATTCATTATGTTCAGCCATACAAAGAACTCCTCGCTTTAAATTAAAATATCCTGAACCTTGATGAGAAGACCATGTGAATACAGGTAGTGCTATTTATAGAATGGTAGTATCATAAAGTATACTGGAGATTCTTAATCATACGAACGCTTACAGTAATAGCTTAAGTATTTAGCATCAACTTCGGCTTATAATGCTATATATCTCCAGTTATATTTGTCTCTAATTTACTGGCACTTCTAATTTATTCATATCTCTAATTTTATTCATATCTCTAACTTTATCCATATCTCTAACTTTATCCATATCTCTAACTTTATCCATATCTCTAATTTATTCATATATTTAATTTTATTTAAATTATTTATAGAAATATCTTATCCTTATGGAATTCCGTAGTTCCTGCCGTATAACCAGTTTCAACTCACTCAGTTCATAAATCGGTCTTAACTCACTCATCCCCAATAACCAATTTCTCCTGAATCCCTTTGAGCTGTCAGTGTGAGACTGGTTTCTCGATTACGAATTAAGCTCTCAAACTATAAATCAATTGGTGAAACTCCGGTGATAGGGCAGAAGTAATAATGTTAAGGTTTTCTCTATGACCTGCAGGTATACAGTCAGCTGAGCACTGGTCAGACTGGAATTGACAGTCCGGAACTCAGGTTATAATGCTAAACCGGGATAATCGGCTGGCTCAGGACAAATAAGAAAGTTAATATACCAATAATATAAATCTTATTATATAAATAAACTGTCAAATTCTGTCCTGCAGATAAACTGTTGCAGAGTATAACAAAAGTAATTGATAAATACTGAATTATAGGAGCATCCGGAAGTTATCCGACTTCCAAGTTAATAAATCAGTTCTTAATAAATTCGGAAAAAGCCGTATGAAATAAAGGTTTTGATTTTACACAAAACACCTATCTTTTTATTCAGTTCAAAAGAGAAAGTATAGTGATATGTAAAAGTAACTATCTTCGACTAAGTTACAGATTCATGGCTGGATAATAAAATTGATAAGTATGATTTATTAACCAGACATTAACTGGCGAAGTAAATTTGTTAATATGTTGATCTCAGTATGTAATAATTCATTGGTGCGTAATAACTCATTGATAAGCAACAATTCATCAGTAAATAATAAACGTGAAAAAGTAATAATTTCATGTGAAAATTATCAATTCATGTAAAAACACCAAACTCAGAACAACAAACTCAGAACAACAAACTCATGAGTTTGCAATGGCAAAATTATTCTCAACAAAAAAGTTTTTTGAGCAGTCGTATCGAATCTTTTCTGTATGGCAGAATGCTCTGTTAAATGGTTCTGAGTTATGTTCAGAATTATAACTTTGAGATTATACATCAATCTTGGAAGCAATTGCCTGACGCAATCATTAACGTTACAAGTATAAAACACAGGTATATGGAGTCACCAACTATGCGAATCGGAGTCTATGTTTGCCACTGCGGGTTGAATATTGCGGGAGTAATAGATGTACTGGCTCTGCAGGAAATGGCAGCTGAACTGGAAGATGTGGTGCTCGCCCGGGAAGTACAGTTTCTATGTTCCGATTCCGGACAGGAAGGCATCATCAAGGATATAAAGGAAAACAAAGTAGACAGGGTCGTAATAGCTGCCTGCTCCCCGAGGCTGCATGAAAAAACCTTCAGGCACGTAATGGAAAAAGCCGGGCTGAACCCCTACCTCATGGAAATGGTAAATATAAGGGAGCAATGCTCCTGGGTACACGCCGATGACCCCCAGATGGCGACCCAGAAAGCTTTTGACCTTATAAGGATGGGGGTTGCAAAGGCAAAATTCCTCAAGGAGCTGAATGCAACAAGTTCCAGAGCCAGCCGAAATGTCCTTATTATAGGAGGGGGAGTTGCCGGGATTGAGGCAGCCCTGAATCTTGCAGAAGCCGGTTTTCCGGTCACAATGGTGGAAAGGGAATCCACTATCGGAGGCAAAATGGCCCTGATGAACGAGGTATTTCCCACAAATGACTGCTCCATCTGTGTACTTGCCCCTAAAATGACAGAAGTCCAGAACCACCCCAATATTACACTTTATACTTATTCTGAAGTTACCGATATTTCCGGGTCCGTTGGCAAATTCCATGTAAAAGTCAAACGCAAGCCAAGGTTCATAGTTGAAGACAAATGCAAAGGCTGTGTCGACCTCTGCGCGGCTGTCTGTCCTGTAGAGATCGAAAATCCCATGAATTACGGGGTAGGAAAGTCAAGAGCCATATACATGCCCATTCCCCAGTCCGTTCCCCAGGTAGTGCTCATAGATCCAGACCACTGTGTCGGCTGCGGGCTGTGTTTACAGGCCTGCCCTGCCGATGCCGTGGACTACGAGCAGAAACCTGAAGAGATTGAGTTTGAAGCCGGGGCGGTAATCGTTTCAACGGGTTACCAGCTCTTTGATGCGTCAAGGAAAAAGGAGTACGGGTTCGGGAAATATCCTGATGTTATCACAAATATGCAGCTTGAGCGCATGCTTAACTCGGCAGGGCCTACAGGTGGAAGAGTTATTGTACCCTCCACAGGCAAGCCCCCAAAAAGCGTAGCTTTCATCCAGTGCGTCGGGTCAAGGGATAAAACCGTGGGCAATGAGTACTGCTCAAGGGTTTGCTGTATGGCTGCCCTCAAGAATTCCCAGATGATCATGGAACGCTACCCTGATGCTGAGATCACGATCCATTACATTGACATCCGGGCTGCAGGGGAGATGTATGAGGAATATTATACAAGGACGCAGGCAATGGGTGTTGATTTCATCCGGGGGAAGGTTGCGGAAATTTATGCAGGCGAAGACGGAAGGCCTGTACTCAGGTATGAAAACACCCTGGAATGCCGGGTTGAAGAGGAAGCCTGTGACCTTGTCGTGCTTTCAACAGGCTACGAGCCCACCAAAGCGGCAGAAGGTATAGGCAGGATGCTTAACCTTGCCAGGCGGCCGGACAGGTTCTTTGCAAGCGCCCATCCGAAAATGCGCCCTGTGGATGCCCCTGTCAGCGGGGTTTTTCTTGCAGGCTGCGCTTCAGGACCCAAAGAGATTCAGGTCTCGATTGCCCAGGGTAGTGCATGTGCTTCCAAGGCTATGCAGCTCCTTGGCACAGGAGAACTTGAAGCCGATCCTATGGGAGCCCATGTTGATCCTGAAAAATGCATCGGATGTCGGACCTGTCTTGAGGTCTGCAAATTCGGGAAAATAACCATTGAAGACAAGAAAGCCGTGGTAGACGAGGTTTCATGTTACGGCTGCGGAGACTGTAGTGCAGCATGCCCTGCAGGAGCGATCCAGATGCGGAACTTCGAAAACGAACAGATTTTCGCCCAGGTCCGGGCTGCAACTGCGCACAGGTCGCAGAGTCCTTTTATAGTGGCTTTCCTCTGCAACTGGTGCAGTTATGCCTGTGCAGACCTGACCGGGATGTCGCGGCTTCATTACCCTACAAATATCAGAGTCGTCCGTACTATGTGCTCGGCAAGGGTAAACCCGGAATTCGTGCTTGAAGCCTTAAAAGGCGGAGCCGACGGAGTACTCGTTGCAGGCTGCAGGATGGATGAGTGCCACTATATCCACGGGAATTTCGATGCAAAACGAAGAATGGATGTCTTAAAGGAAGTTATAAACGGAATCGGGCTTGATCCCAGGCGGCTTAGAACTCTGTGGATCTCGGCTGCGGAAGGAGAACGTTTCTCAAACACGATTACCGAATTTGTAAAGGAACTTGAAGAGATTGGTCCAATAGGCACCGAACTCAAGGTAAAGGAGACCGGAATTAAAGAAACCGGAACCGAACTTGAGGAGGTGGCATAATGAGCGAAGAGTACACCGAACAGGAAATTCACGCATGCAAAGAGTGCTGCGGGGCCGGAGAAAGTGAAGTTATAGAGGCAAAAGCCGAGGAATTCGAAGCCGAAGATCTTGAAGCTGAAGCACCCGAAACTGCTGAGGAGGAAGCCCAGGAAAAGATCACGGTTACAACCAGCATGGATCTTCAGGGCTCCCATTTCCTTTATACCCAGGCAACCGAAAAATCCATCAAAACTCTGGATTATGACTACAAGCGCTGCAACGGCTGCGGAATTTGTGCAGAAATCTGCCCCACGAAAGCCCTTGAGATGGGGCCAATTCATGAAATTGCAACCGGGCTTGATGCGCCTGCTGTAATGATGGACCTTGAAAAGTGCACCTTCTGCAGGATGTGTTCAAACCTCTGCCCTGTGCATGCCATCACTTTTGAGGCTGTGGGAGAAGTCCCCGATGAGAAACAGTACCCGAAGTATGATACTTATGTTAAGATAAACGAGAAGTGCCTCCCCTGTGCACTCTGTGAAGGAGCCTGCCCTCAGGATGCAATTGAAGTGGAATTCACTTTCCCGAAAAAAGAAGAGATCGCACCTTTAAAGGAAGGGGCAGAGGGAGAGATCGAGATTGACACTGAAAAGTGTAATTTCTGCGGAATCTGTGCCCGGTTCTGTGACGCCTTCATCCTGCTGGAGCGCGAACCGACGCCTGAAAATCCCGTACCCTTCGAGCAGATACTCGTGGATGAGGACAAATGTGATTACTGCGTACTCTGCCAGGACCTCTGCCCTGAGGAAGCAATAAAGGTTAAAGGGGAACGCCCCTGCGAGGCTCCGAGGGTTGAAGGAAAAGTCAAGGTAGATGAACTGAAGTGTACACAGTGCGCCCGTTGCAAAGCGGTTTGTCCGTATGAAGCCGTAGACCTGCAAAAGCCTATGGAAGGGCAACTGAGCCTTATCGATAAAAACCTGAAGGAATGTGATCCTCAGGGCTGCCGCGGCTGTTTCAATGTCTGCCCCTCGGAACTCTGGTATGTACCTGCAGACCCTGAAGACCCGCGAAAAATTGCTTTTGCGGAGGATTACTGTACTTACTGTGGAGCCTGTGTGAAAGCCTGCCACCTTGACGCCATCAAAGTGGAAAGGACTGAGATCCACCATACCGAAATTCCTGATACCCCCTGGGCCTCTCAGTGGAGGGATGCGATCGAGTCCCTGAAGACCGGAGTAAGGAAAGGAGTCGACCGGGCAGTTGCCAGGGAAACCGAGACCCTTAAAGCCCAGAAGTTTATGGGCATAGAGCCCCCGGGAATTGACGAAGAACTGCTTGCAGCTGTGCAGGCAAAGCTCGCGGCTCTGGAGCCAGCCCTCAGGAATGCCAGAATCAGGAAACTCTGGGAGACCGACTCTCCGAAAAATGCAGCCGCAGCCGTGAAAAAGAAGATTGAGGGCTGAAAGTCAAAGAGAAGAAGCCGGACCGGAGATGGAAAAATTAGCTCCGGAGAAAAAACCGGTAGAAGCTCAGGGCGGGAGAAAAAACCTGTAGAAGCTGAAAGAGTAATGGAAAAAAGACACAAACCGAACTGAGAGACAAAGCTTCGGATTAAATAAAGAATGCAGGCTTGAGAAAGCTTTAAGGTTACAAGTTATCAAAGTTACAAGCTATAACCTGTAAACTTATCTCAAGAGCCGCATTTTTTCCTTTATGACCATTACAGGAATTTTTGAGTGCCGTATTACCTTTTCTGCAACGCTACCAAGGATCAGCCTTTCCAGGCCTGTCCTTCCAATAGTGCCCATAATAATGATATCCATTTCTTCTTTTTCGGCGTACCTTATCAACTCATCGGCAGGATGGCCTTCAAGCAGGATGGACTCGACGTTGACACTCTCAAGTTCTCCTATACCTTCTACATAATTTAGAGCTTTGTAACCTTCTTTTTTCAGCGCTTCGTGCATCCTCTCCCAGTCAAAGTCCACAGCCATTGAAGAAAAGTATTCTGTGGATACTACATAAACTGCGTAAACCGTCCCCCCGCTTAACTTTGCCAGTTCTATTCCTTTATTGGCAGCAATTCTTGAGCAAACTGAGCCGTCAGTTGCAACCATTATTTTCTTAAAAGTAACGTCCCCTATGAAAAATCACCATTTACCTATTCACCTGCACGAAATATAACAGCATCGGAAAATGGAAAATCCGGTTAAAATGAGAAAGTTAACCTGAGAAGCCGATTTATACTGCAAAACTATTTTTTCCTGAAAATTATAATGTAAAAGTATGATAAGTAAGGAAAATTACGAGAAGCTGGAAGAGAGGGCAAAAGAACTGGGAGCAAAGAGTGTAAGGCTGTTTCCTGCCGAAGATATCGTGGTCGAAGACCGAACTGTGTTAAAATGTATTTTCGGATGCAACGGCTACGGAAGCCGGGTCTGTCCTCCTCATATCCCCACAGTGAGCGAATTTAAAAAAATGCTTGCAGACTATCAATGTGCCCTGCTTGTTGAGTGGAAGTCGGAGAACGTTTTTTCCAGGGAGGTCAGCGAGAATTTCGTAAAATTCAGCATCGAACCTCCTGAAGATGAAACCGTAAAACAGCAATTTGAGAATAGCCTGAAAACAATATTGAAAGACCGCAAAGAAACAATCCAGCCCGGAGTCCTTGAGCTTGAAAAACTCGCCTGGACCCTTGGTTATAATACGGCTCTTGCAACCTTTCCAGGCATGTGTACCTGGTGTGCCACAAGCGACTACTCGAGCGTAAAATGCGCCGGAGATAAAGGTCCCTGCCACCACCCAACTCTCCGCAGGCCGTGCCTTATGGGACTCGGCATCCGAATGGATAAAACCCTTGAGAAAATCGGTACTCCCATGCAGAGATTCCCTATGGATGATACAGCTCCCTCACCTTTTACACTGATCTTGGTTGATTGAGGCAAAAAGGCAGTGTTGTTAAATTAAACCGGATTACTTCCTTAGAGGTTGCACTGGTTCAAAACTATGATTCAAAACTATAATTCTATATATGGGAAAAAATTATTGTATAATCATGGCAGACTCCATTGGAAATTTTCTCTCCACTCTAAAACAAAACACCCCATATTTAAAAGACCGTGACGTGAATCATGAAGTAGCTCTTGGAATAATGCTCCATCTATTTCTTTTCCTCAGCTTTATCGGTATATTTTACCTCCTGGTAAGAACGTTCATTTAACCTCAACAGACTGTTAGCAATATAGCCTGATTTCAGGGCAAACGGAATCCTGGTCAACTGGCATACTGATCGGGAAAGAAAGGCAGGTTTTATAAATTCATAAGATAACTTTCATGACTGAAAATCCCTGAGTTGGAAAAAGAATAAAAGGCATTGGATCTCAGGGATACACCATCTGTTATTTGAATAGATCCTGTGTGTTTCAGTAATGCATGTTATAAACACATATCTCGTGCCATTAGCATATACTGCGTGTTACAAACGCGAACCACATGTGATAAAACATACAGTATTATGAACACACTTCATGCCACAAACACTTACGTTATCCAGTAAAACTTTACGAACTCTCTATCATATCGAAAATTCTCTCGGCTTTGCTAATTATATAATCTGCATCTTCGCTTTCTATCCTGTCTTTTGCTTCCATGATTGAAACGCATTCAATGTAAAAACCAAGCTTAACCAGGGCTGCATCAGTGTCCCCGGCTTCAAGAGACTGGATTGTATACCTGAGTTTTGCATCGAGCAGATCCTTTGCAGAGGGCTCTATGTCCAGAGAGTTTACATGTGCTTTTAATTTCTTCAGTTCTTCTACGGAGCTCGCTTCAGATGACTCTTCATCCGCAGGTTCTTCCTTTACAGGTTCTTCTTCAGAAGCCCGGAGAATGGACATGTAAATATCATTCTTTCCGTTGCGGTTATCAGTCCATACGACGATATCGCTATGGATGTCATCTGCCCACTGCTCAGATTCACTGGTCGTTATCTGCATTTCTTCGGAAGTGGATAGGTTGTACATATAAACATCAGGGTTATCCCATCCATTACCGTTGCGATAATCCGTCCAGATTATCCTGTCTTCATAGAGAGCAGGACGCCACTGCTCGGATTCATTGTCGGTTATCTGGACCTCGGTAGAATTTACAAGGTCATACATGTAGATATCAGAGTTCTGGTTGCGGTCATCTCCCCAGACTATTCTGTCCCCATAAATGTCAGGCTTGGTGTCAGAAGAGACATTTGAAACTAGCCGGGTTTCCTCAGATGTGGAAAGGTCATACATGAAAAGATCTCCATCCACGATCTGGTGTGAGTGTAAAGGCTCGCCGTTTCGCCCGTCTACCCAGAGGATTTTATCGCCATAGATTGCAGGGAAAGTCTTCCATGATTCATTCGTAGTGATCCTGGTTCCCTTTGAGGTGGAAAGGTTGTACATGAAGACATCCCAGTTTCCTTCAGGCCAGTGGTCTACATCCAGACTTCCTCCTCCGTTGCGCCCGTCCAGCCAGACCAGCCTGTCTTCATAAAGGGCAGGGGCATACTGGTCGGATTCATTCAGAGTGATCCGGGTTTCCTTGGAAGTGGAAAGGTTGTACAGGTAAATATCCCAGTTTCCGTTGCGGTTATCCTCCCAGGCTATTTTGTCTCCGTAAATGACAGGTGAGTACTTCAATGAGGTATTGCTGGTTATTTTCGTTTCCTGCCCTGTAGAAAGGTTATACGCATAGATATCAGTAGACTCATAGCCGTCGGCGTTCCGATAATCTTCCCAGACTACCATGTCGCCGAACGTGGCAGAGTTGCTTTGATCGGCTTCGTCGGTAGTAATCTGCATCTCACTTTTTCCGGCTACCGTTGCAGTAGCTGTTTCTGCGAATATTAATAACAAAGCGATAAAAAGACAAATCATCAATATATGTTTAATTTTCATGTCATTCTCCCAAAAATTTTTCATATCATTCCCCCGAAAATAAAGCGGTCTGGAGATTACTCTTCCAGGCACTGTAATATTTACTTTAGCTTATATCAAAGAATATGAAATTTATATAAGAATTTAAGAAATTGTATTAGTAAACGTAAACGTTTGTTCTAAATCGTATATCTATAGGAAGATTTGGCTGTTTATTTTTGTTGAGTTAGTTTGTGAGGGGCGGCGGTGCAGAACCTGCAGTCACATGGGTTAAAATACTGAATGGTCGGGGCATACTATGTGTCCGGCGGATATTTTTGTTTAAAGTGCTGTAAGAATTCACACTTAAGAGAAAAGGTTCGACTTTTCGTATTCATTGCTTGCTTGTTGTTAAATTTCATAGGACGAAATATAGAAAGTGAAGTATAGATAAATATAAGCTCTAAATTAGTTGTAAACAAAAAGCTAAATGGAAAACGAGGAAGATGCGAAGTAAAGGAAGCACCAGATAGAGATTTGCATACTTCCGGTTTTTTCAGTGGTTATCAATGTACTGGATATTTTTAAATTGCTTGAAGAAGCTAAAACCTCGCTAATTCACATAAGCACGCTCCAGAAATACCGCCATAATCCCGGAGGAGATTTTTTCTGGGCAAGTCGGAAATTAAAATAGTTTTCAATAATCACTTATCTGCCGGAGAGCGACCAGCCCGTTACCATTCTTTATTACCTGGTGAGTCAATTAAATTGTTTCACTCTTTTACTCTTATATACAGAGATACCTTTATACATTCTGTCATACCTTTTACATTCAATTTATTACTTAATGATTATTCAACATTAACATATAATTGCCAGTGCTGACCGAAAAAACTAAGAAAGGAATAGAGCGCAAAAAGGTTTAAAAGAAGAAAGGAAGTAATGAGCCGAAGGACTTAAAACCCAAGGGAGAGCAAAAAGATTTAATTTAAAAGACAGGACTTGAAAGAAAATTAGAAAGGGCTGAAGGGAGAATTAAAGATAATTTAAAGAGAAATCAGGGAAATTTAGTGAAGATTTAAGAAAATTTAATAAGAGTTAACGGGAGTTAGAGAAATTAAGGCGCTTCCTGCTTAGATTCGGGTGAAAATATGGAAAAGTACGATTACAGTGAACTTGGGCTGAAAGCCGGGCTTGAAATTCACCAGCAGCTTGATTCGAAGGAGAAGCTGTTCTGCAGGTGTCCTACCCTTATCAGGGATGTCAGGGATTCGGATTTTGAGTTTTTCAGGTATCTCAGGGCTACGGAAAGCGAAATGGGAGAAAAGGACAGGGCTGCCGTGGAGCAGACCAAAATCAGGAGGAAGTATATTTATAAGGCATATGACACGACCTGCCTTGTAGAGAATGATGAAGAGCCTCCAAGAGAATTGAATAAGGAAGCCCTTGAAATTTCCCTCGGGATTGCAAAACTCTTCAACATGAAGCCTGTGGATCAGATGCACGTTATGAGGAAAATCGTCGTGGATGGGTCGAACACGAGCGGGTTTCAGAGAACCGCTTTTCTTGCAAGCGACGGGCATATTGAAACCTCGGACGGGCGTTGTGGAATTGACAGCCTTTGTGTGGAGGAAGAAGCTGCCCAGAAAATAGAGGAAATCGGAGACTCGATTATCTATTCCCTGGACAGACTGGGAATCCCGCTTGTGGAAATCGCGACTGCGCCGGATATAAAGTCCCCCCGCCAGGCAAGAGAGGTTGCCGAGCAAATAGGAATGTTCCTCAGGTCTACAGGGAAAGTAAAGCGAGGGCTTGGCACGATCAGGCAGGATGTAAATATCTCGATTGCCGAAGGCGCAAGAGTGGAAATAAAGGGCGTGCAGGCGCTTGACCTCATAGAGGATATCGTCCGCAGGGAAGTTGAAAGGCAGTTGAACCTTCTTTTTATCCGGCAGGAACTCATGGAAAGAAAAGCTTTCGTCTGCGAAGAAATTTACGACATAACAGGGCTTTTCATAGACACAAAATCCAAGGTCCTGCAAAAAGGCGTGAGAAAAGGTGCAATTCTCGCCGCCCTTCTCAGGAAATTCGATGGGCTTGTAGGCAAAGAAGTTCAGCCGGGAAGAAGGCTCGGTACCGAGTTTTCAGACCGGGCAAAGACCGCGGGAGTAGGAGGGATTTTCCACACCGATGAGCTTCCCAATTACGGGATAACCGAAAAGGAAGTCCAGACCGTCAGGGATGCGATAGGTGCACATCCAGAGGATGCGGTAATAATGGTCGCAGATGAATCTGAAAAGGCCAGGCTTGCAATCGAAGCGGTTATTGCAAGGGCAAAAGAGGCAATCGAAGGGATTCCAGAAGAAACCCGAAGAGCCCTTCCCGATGGGAACACTGCTTATATGCGTCCTCTTCCGGGCGCGGCAAGGATGTACCCTGAAACTGATGTGCCACAGGTTGAAATTTCTCAGGAATATTTTGATTCAATCGAAACTCCCGAACTCCTGACCGAGCGGGCGAAACGTTTTGTTTCTGAAAATGGTCTTAATAAGGAGCTTGCTGAAAAAGTAGCTTACTCAAAATATCTTCCTCTCTTTGAAAACCTGATTGAGACCTACAGGAAAGACACAAATGTGAACTCTACCCTTATTGCCAGGACGCTTGTGGGAATTGTCCCGGAGATCCGGAGAAACGGGGTAGAAACCGAAAACCTTACGGATGAGCATTTCAAAGGGCTTTTTGCAGCGATCTCAAAACAGGAAATCGCAAAGGAAGCCATTCAGGACCTTCTAACCGCCCTTGCAGGAGAGCCGAACCTGAGCGCTCCGAAAGCGATTTCAAATCTCGGGCTCAGTGCCTTTGACCCCGCTGAGGTCGAAAACTTCATCAAGAAAACGGTTAGGGAAAAAGGAGACTTTATCAGGGAAAAAGGTCCGGCAGCTCTTGGCCCACTAATGGGTATCGTTATGAAGGAATACAGGGGCACAGTCGATGGAAAAATCCTCAGCCAGATGCTGAAAAAAGAACTGGACATTTTTATTAGTCAGGGGTAAACTGCCCTCCTTATTTTTGTTCTTTTTTCTCCATCTTTATTTTTTGTTCCTTTTCTCCATCTTTATTTTTTGTTCCTTTTCTCCATCTTTATTTTTTGTTCCTTTTCTTTATCTCTATTTATTTGTCCCTTTTCTCTCTCTTATTTTTGTTCCTTTTCTCTCTCTTATTTTTGTTCCTTTTCTCTCTCTTATTTTTGTTCTTTTTTATTCTATCTCTTTATCTTTTCTTTACTCTTTATTCATACTGTTTTTCTGTATTTTTTATTTTACTCTTCATTTCCTGAGAAATACTATATTCCCATCGTTTTTTTATACCGGATTTCCTTAAGAAAGCTTCAGGCACGCAGAAAGATAAAATAACAAATTCTTATTCCTGAAAGACAGAAATTTCACTCCCGAGACACGCAGATTCCCGTTTGCAGGGTATAGAAGTTAACTTTTTATGTTAATTAAGACATTTATACTAATAATAATAGATATGGCTGAGATTTTGCTACCTCTTACCAGGAACTGGTAAATGGTAACTGATCCACAAGAAGGTTACAGAATAATAACCTCAGGAGAAGACCCCCATGAAAGTACTGCTTGTAGATGACGACCCCCTGTTCTTAGAGCTATCGAAGACTTTTCTAGAACTTTTCCATGATATCGCCTCGGATACTGTAGACTCTGCGAGGGAAGCTCTTCAGAAGCTGGAGAAAGACACATATGATGTGGTAGTTTCAGACTATGATATGCCTTTTATGGACGGCATTACACTCTTGAAAACCATTCGTGACAAAAGCATTAACACCCCCTTCATTCTGTTCACAGGCGTGAACAGGGATGAGATTATGCACCAGGCAATCGAAAATGGTGCAAATTCCTTTATCCAGAAGATAGGAGATCCAAGAACACAGTATTCCGAACTATCAGAACGAATCTGGCAGGTTGTCAGCAGCGGCGCAGGCTGCTAAAAGGAGCAAAAGAAGAAACTTGATCCCTGCAGTAGTCTTCAACCAGGCTCAGGGATCGATTCAGGCCAATGATAATTGTATCTGTCAATAGCTTTTGCTAAACCCGGTTTTCGGGCTTTTTTTCTTCACAGGTTTTTATGAGATATGATGTCCAATTTTACATAGCCTGCTCTTTTATATAGCCTGCTCTATGTCCGATTTTACATAGCCTGCTCTTTTACTTAGTCTACTCCTGCCCAATAAAAAGTTGGATTAGCCCGCAGGCCCGGAAAAAAATTTCTCCAATATATTTATCTCCTTGTATATTCAAGCTTTTAGGGGGATTTTATGGTTCAGGAGTACAAGTTATTTATAGGGGGAGAGTTCAAAAACTCGTCAACAGGAGAGGTCTTTGAGGATATAAATCCGGCTACTCTGGAAAGCCTTGCCACGATACAGATAGCTGGAACCGAAGATGTGGATAAGGCAGTTGATGCAGCAGAGGCCGGTTTCAGGGTATGGAGCAGGGTTCCGGCTCCGAGAAGAGCTGAACTACTTTTCAGGGCAGCCCGGATTTTGCAGGAAAGAAAGGAAGAACTTGCTGTCCTTATGACAGAAGAGATGGGAAAAATCCTGCCTGAAACCAGGGGAGACGTACAGGAAGCTATAGATATCACAAATTATGCCGCAGGGGAAGGAAGGCGGATGTTCGGGGAGACAACGCCCTCCGAACTCAATGAAAAGTTCTGCATGACCGTGCTGAGACCGCTAGGGGTTGTCGGCCTGATTACGCCCTGGAACTTCCCGATTGCGATTCCCGCCTGGAAGATTATGCCGGCTCTTGTAGCTGGGAATTCAATCGTTTTCAAGCCTGCGAGTGATACGCCCCTGCTTGCCCTTAAACTGATAGAGGTACTTATCGAGGCAGGCTTGCCTCCCGGAGTAATAAACCTGGTTACCGGGCCAGGAGGGACTGTCGGGAAAGCCGTAGTCCAGCACCCGCGGATAAGAGCTATTTCCTTTACTGGCAGCCTTGACACCGGGAAATGGATAATGAAAGAATGTTCAAAAACCATGAAACGGGTCTCTCTGGAACTCGGAGGAAAGAACCCGGTAATTGTAATGGATGACGCCGACTTCGAACTTGCCCTTGAAGGTGTGCTGTGGGGAGCTTTCGGGACGACCGGACAGCGCTGTACGGCGACGAGCAGATTGATTCTGCACGAGAAAATAAAAGACGAGTTCACAAAGAGACTGCTTGCGAAAGTCAAAGCTCTCAGGATAGGAAATGGGATCCTGCCTGAAACGGATGTCGGGCCCTTGATCAGTAAAGCTCAGCTTGAGAAAACCGAAAGGTACGTGAGCATAGGGAAAGAAGAAGGCGCGACTCTGCTTACAGGAGGAAAAAGAACCGATCCCGGGCTTCCGGGGTATTTCTTCGAGCCCACAGTGTTTACGGATGTCATGCCGGAAATGAGAATAGCGCAGGAAGAAATCTTCGGGCCGGTACTAGGGATTTTTACGGTTTCAAGTCTGGAAGAGGCAATTGAGGTTGCCAATAATTCCAAATACGGGCTTTCTTCGGCAATCTACACCGGAAACGTAGGAAATGCTTTCAAGGCAATCGAGAAAATCGAAGCCGGAATCACATACATCAATGCCCCTACAATAGGAGCAGAAGTCCATCTCCCCTTCGGGGGTGTGAAAGGGACAGGAAACGGCTTCCGGGAAGCCGGGACCGATGCCATCAGGGAGTTTTCCGAGGTAAAAGCCGTATATATAGATTATAGCGGCAGGCTGCAAAAAGCCCAGATCGATTCGGCAGAATAAGATTCGTGAGCATGGAGAAACCGGGGAGGAATGAGTTCTGGATCAGGAGAAAACCGAGGAATTCGGAAAGGTACAGGGAGTGGAAAAGCCGGCAAAGAATGCATCAAAGGATATGGGGCAGGATTCTGATTTTTATGAGGGGGAAATCGAACTGCTTGATATTGTCGGCCCGAGAGCCAGGGAAATTATCGGGCAGGACTGCAATATAATGTCGGCCTGCGCAGCCCGTCCCTATCCGCTTGTTGTGGACAGTGCAAAGGGTTCTGTTATCAGGGATGTCGATGGAAAAGAATATATTGATCTCGTTGCCGGGATTGCGGTAATGAATGCAGGTTACTCCAACCCTCAGGTTGAGGCTGCAATCTCAGCCCAGCTTGAAAAAATGACTCACTGCGGATACGGGGATTTTTTTGCCGAGCCTCCGTTAAAGCTTGCGAAAAAGCTGGAAGAGCTTTCAGGCTATTCAAAGGTTTTTTACTGCAACAGCGGGACTGAAGCCGTGGAAGCTGCAATCAAGCTTGCCTTCTGGAAAACAAGGCGTCAGGGTCTTATCTCTTTTTATAATGCCTTTCACGGCCGGACTCTGGGTTCCCTCTCCCTGACCTGCTCAAAAGTCAGGCAAAAGGAACACTTTCCTGCGTTTCGCACAGCCCATTCCCACTATGCCTACTGCTACCGATGTCCCTTTAAATTCGAATACCCTTCCTGCGGGATCGAATGTGCAAAAGAACTCGAAAATCTCATCTTCAGACGGGAGTTGAGTCCTGAGGATACGGCTGCCGTTTTCGTAGAACCGATCCAGGGGGAAGGCGGGTACATCGTTCCTCCTCCCGAGTTCCATAAAGAAGTAAGGCAGATCTGTACGGACAATGACGTCCTTCTTGTAGCCGACGAAGTCCAGGCAGGCTGCTTCAGGACAGGCCCCTTCCTTGCCCTGGAAAATTTTGGGGTCAGGGCTGAAATTTCATGCCTTGCAAAAGCTCTTGGAGCAGGCCTTCCTATAGGCGCAATGCTTGCAGACCAGAAGCTTATGGACTGGCCGCCAGGCGTCCATTCAAATACTTTTGGAGGAAACCTCCTGGCTTCAGCTGCGTCCCTCGCTTCCCTTGAGTTTCTGGAAAAGGAAAATACGGAAAACCGGGTAAAGGAACTCGGCTCCTATATAAAGCAGCGCCTGGGAGAACTTCAGGAAAACTTCCCCTTCATTGGGGATGTACGCGGCCTCGGGCTGATGATCGGAGCCGAGATAGTGAAACCTGATAAATCCATAGATCCTTCCAGACGGGATAAAATTCTCAGGGAAGCCTTTAAAGAAGGAATCCTGCTCCTTCCCTGTGGGGATTCGGTAATTCGCTTCTCTCCGCCTCTGGTAATTACAGCCGAAGAGCTTGACCTCGGGCTTGAGAAATTTGAGAAGGCTATGAAAAGAGCAGGAGCTTGAATTTCCAAAAAAATAAAAAATTAAGAACCTGAGAGGAGTTTAAGAAATCTTAGAGTTTATGTAAAAAATTTTAGGGGTTTTTAAATTACTTTTGGGGTTTTTTAAAATAGATTCGATGCTCTTGCAGAGTAATTTTATAGAATAGATCCCGTAAAACTTACAAAGGTTTTTAACCAAATATCGCATATATAATAATATGGATTATAAGAACAATGACCTATTTGAGAACGATGGTTCGGCTTTGATTGTTTTTATAACTACTATTGCGACGGCAGTCAGCCTTCTAGGAATAATGGTATCTATGCTGTGATCCATTTTCCGTAAAGCATAAAAACGGCTTCTTTTTTCATTAAATAGTATACTGTTTCCGGAAAGTAAGATGAGGTAAAACAATAAAAATAGGGAACGCAGTTCCCCTATTCTTTCAACGCTTTCCTTATTCCCTGCCCTGCTCTGAGCCCTTCATTTTGTTCTCTACCTGCCTGAGCGTCAAAAGCCTGCTTGCAAGAGGAGCCATAGGAAGGTCTGCTTTGAGCGTACGCATTCCTGCCTCTGTCAGCATCCTTCCAGGCAGGTCACACAGGATCTCAAGCCCTTTTCCTGCAGGCATCTTCGGGCTTTCGAAAACGGTCTCCGGAAGAGCAGCAGATTTAATCCCTGTACAGGAGCTGGAAACAAGCCTCGGAAGAGTTTCAGGACTCAGGCGGAGATAACCGGAAGACGAAAGTCCCAGGTTCCTGTCAGGCGAGAGCCTTTTATTGAAATCGGGCATAATGCCCCTGAACTGGTCAAGCACAGGGCTTGAGAAAATAGCGGACTCGTAAATAGGAGTAATCTTTCCGGCAAGCTCCTTTTCACGGGCTGCACGGTCAGTTAAATGAGAAGGTAAAGCTGAATTTTCGGATTTGCTGCTATTCATAGCAGTAAGGATTGTCACGATGGTATATCAATTATACGAGGGCTTTTTCTGCTTTTTTCATTATATTGAAAACATAGAAAAAAGGGCTTTCGAACCCAATCCTTTAAACAATGTTATGGAAATATTCCGGAAAATCAGGACCCTGAACCTGCGCCGGCTCTGGTGAGCAGATTAACAATCTCGTCAAATCCTATTTCTTCCGCAATCTCAAGAGCAGTATTTCCATTATGGTCCTGTATAGTAAGGTCGGCACCAGCTTTAATGAGCAGTTCGGTTATATCCTTATATCCTGCCTGTGCCGAAAACATCAAAGCGCTTAGCCCATTTTCATCCCGAATGTTGAGATCGGCGCCGGCTTTGACAAGTAACGCTGCAATATCCTTATATCCTCTCTCTGCTGCATAAATCAAAGCCGTTTTACCGCTTTTGTCCTGAACATCACAATCGGCGCCGGCATTAATGAGTAACTCAACAATACTCTTATGCCCGGTTTTTGCTGCAGCATTCAGGGCTGTATTGTGATTATTGTCCTGAATATTAAGGTCCGCACCAGCTTTAATGAGCAATTCGGCAAGATCCTTATGCCCCCTATATGCGGCAGAAATCAAAGCGGTTTCGCCGTTCCTGTCCTGGGTATCAGGATTTGCTCCGCTTTCAATAAGCAGTCCGGCAATTTGCCTGAATCCTACTTTTACCGCAAACTTCAGAGCAGTATCGCCGTTTTCGTCCTGAATGTTGAGGTCCGCACCGGCTTTGATGAGTAAATCCAGAATATCGCCACGTTCTATCTTTGCCGCAGAAATCAGAGCAGTATCGCCGTTCTCATCCTGAACGTTGAGATCGGCACCATTTTCAATAAATAGTTCTACAAGGTCCCTGTGTCCGTTATTTGCCGCGCAGATCAAACCGGTTTTACCGTATGCATCCTGCAGGTTAACCTCAATTTTATCGCTGTTCAAAAGTTTCTCTACATTTTCTGTCTGCCCGTGTTTGCAAGCGTCTAAAAAATTTTGTGTTTTATCTTTGCCGAATAAATTAGATATAAAGCCCATTAACGTTTCTCCTGAATATCTAAAACTTTCTCATCTAACACACTGGAGCGATCTTTGCATTTTCGATTGAAGCACAAAATCAAGAATATAACTTATATGACTCGATAACCTATATGACTCGATAACTTATATGACTCAGCCTCACGAAATGTGTACAATTGTACATTTATCTAGTTATCACTTTTCAATTGTACATTTATTTAGTTATCAGTTCTCAATTGCAGATTTATTCAGGTTATCAATTCTTCCCGGAATCAAGAGACGAATGCTCCACTGAAAGATATGCAAATACCCGATGCTATCCGGATATAAGTGTTCCGGACCTGTGAGATTCCAAAAAGACAACATTACTATAAGAATTGGTAAATATAAATGGCTTGGAAGGTTACAGGTTTTATAACCAACATATAAAGATTCGGAGCTTTAAGCAGGCTCGCGAACAATTCCCTGCTAATATCCGTTTGTTAAATACTCTTTTACTAATACTCTTTTATAATACTCGTTTGTTAATAAGCGTTAATCTTCGCCTCACAGTACTCTTTTCCATTGCTGGCAGCCTCATTTCCCGGGCTGAGTTTCAGGGCCCGTACATAGCACCTGAATGCCTCGACATATTCGGTAAATTCGCAAAGCAAATCCCCTCCTGTGAGAAGCGCGTCGAGGTGGTCGGGATCGCTTTCAAGAGCCGTCCTGAAGGCATTAAGGGCTTTTTCTTTTTCACCGAGTTCGAGCAATACACTGCCTTTCCAGTACCAGGTCCCTGCATTATCAGGCTTCATAATTGGAGCTTTGTTCCTGGAAAAGAAACTGAACCTGGGAATTTTGCAGGCCCAGTCCGACGCTTTTCTGGGTTCGGCTGCCAGAGCATAATCGAAAATTTCTAGAGCCTTTTCCAGTAGCCCCATCCTGAAATACACTATACCCATGCTGGTCAGGATTTTAGGGGATTCTGGGTCAAATACGAGCGCGTTTTCGAAGGCTTTCAGAGCTTCTTCGTTCCTGTTCAGGGCTGAGAGTACAAAACCCCGGTTGGACCACTCAACAGGGCTCTCAGGCTTAAGCTCAAGGGCGGCATCAACAATTCCCAGGGCTTCTTCGTACCTTTCAAGCTTGAAAAGTGCCATCCCGTAACACGATCTGGCGTCCCCGGCTTTTTCAAGAAACTCTTTTCCGCTGGCTTCTTTCCCTTTTTCAAAAAACACGCCTGCCACTTTGTCCCAGGCATCAGCCGCCTCGCCATAAGCGGTAAGCGCTTCTTCGAACCTGCCCGTCTGAAAAGAAATCCTGCCCTTTCTGTAAGCTTCTTCAGCTAACCTGTCTAGTTCTTTAAGTGTATTTGCCATTTTTGCCATTTTTCCGCCTCAGAAATTGGA
Source organism: Methanosarcina sp. MSH10X1 (assembly GCF_004099695.1). Lineage (GTDB taxonomy): Archaea > Halobacteriota > Methanosarcinia > Methanosarcinales > Methanosarcinaceae > Methanosarcina. Next base: position 31,206 of record NZ_SCHL01000019.1, read on the forward strand.
AAGAATAATTAAAACCTTATTCCCAAAATTTGAACTGCCACAATTCGCATTCCGAGATGGTTTACATAGGTAGTCTGCTCTTAATCTGAAAAATTATTCTGATAAAAGATTGGCATTCTATGATATATAATATTAAACCTCTGAGGGCGTGCCTTCAGAGTAATAATCCGATAAAAGAAAAAGGTAAAAAAGTAAAGGTAAAGCGGAGGAAATAAAGCTGTATGAAAAGATGATGGGAAAAGAGACTTACTCTTCTCCGATCCATTCATTCACTTTTTCCGGGTTATTTTCAACCCATTTTGCTGCAGCTGCTTCAGGCGTCATCCCGTTCTCAATATCCATCATGACAGCCTGGATGTCATCGTTAGTCCACTGGAAACGAGTCAGGATGCCGTAGAGCCTGGGCTTTTCCTCTTCAAGGCCAAGCCTTGCAACGGTTTCAACGTGGTCGGCATCGCCATACGAGCCTTTAGGGTCATCAAGGTACTTGAGGTCCCAGCGGTCGAAAGCCCAGTGAGGAGACCAGAGAGTCACAACTGCCCATTCTTCGGAATCCACAGCTTTTTTCAGGGAGGCGGTCATTGCTGCGCTATTGCCTGAGACGAGCTCCATTTCCAGGCCATAATCGGAAATCGCAGTTTCTGAAGCCTGCATAATACCTGCTCCTGGCTCGATTCCGATTATTCTGCCGTTAAATTTTTCCTTTTCGGCATTGAGTTCCTCAATGGAATTTATGGTTACATAGGAGGGCACAGCAAGTCCGATTTTGCAGCCCTCAAGGTTTGTCTGTACCGGATCGAGCCGGTCACTGTAAGTTTCCCAGTAGTTCTGGTGGGTATAAGGAAGCCAGGCTGAGGTGGTGAAATCAAACTGCCCGTCAGCAACTCCCTGATAGAGTGGACCTGCATCAACCGCAGTTATTTTCACTTTTTCATACCCTGCCTGTTCGAGCACCTGCTGTATCACATTGGTACTTGCAATTTCGCCGTCCCATAAGACGTATCCTATCTCTACAGGTTCGTTGAACTCCGATGTTCCTGATGCAGGGGAAGTAGCTTCTGCTCCTTCTGCGGTTTCGTCTCCTTTTTCTGCACAGCCTGCTGCAAAAAGTGTAAGTCCTATAACCAGGCAGATTGCAAGAATAGGCCCGAGCTTCTTTACACTTGAAATAAACCTTTCATTAGTCAAAATATCTACATCCTTTTTTAATTTTTTTCAATTTATATGATCTTTTTTTGAGATTTCAGGGTTTGAAATAATGCGTTTTCTTCAGTTTTGGAAGAAAGCGGCTTTGTTTGAGTGGAAAAACCTTATCCTGAACTCTCTTTAAAGAGAGGGTCAGGACAGGGCTTATTTATCCGGGCTGAGGTTCTGGGTAATTCGGTCAAGGACCACTGCAATGATAACTATCCCGAGCCCTGCCTCAAACCCCATGCCGATGTCCACACGCTGAATTCCGAAGAGCACCTGGTAACCGAGTCCTCTTGCACCTATCATGGCGGAAATAACCACCATTGAAAGGGAAAGCATTATGCACTGATTTACCCCTGCCATAATTGTCGGCAGGGCTACAGGCAGCTCAACCTTGACAAGTTTCTGTAAGGGCGTAGACCCGAAAGCATCTGCAACTTCCTTCAGTTCAAGTGGCACCTGTCGAATTCCCAGGTTAGTCAGACGAATTGCAGGAGGCATTGCAAACACCAGAGTTGCAATCATACCTGGCACGTTACCCAGCCCGAAAAAAATCAGGGCAGGAATTAGATAAACAAAGGAAGGCATTGTCTGCATAAGATCCAGGAGTGGTTTCAAAATGTGGAGGAGGAAATCACTTTTCGCAGTGAGAATTCCCAGTGGAATCCCAATGATCAGTGCTAGAAATGCCGAGGATATGACAAGCGAAAGGGTTTCCATTGAAAGTTCCCAGATTTCCAGGTTCTCTATCAAGAGGAACCCGGCAAAAGTTCCCACCGCAAGTTTCAAATTTTTACTACCTGTAGAATAAGCCAGGAATGCAAAAATTAGTGCAATCACAAATGGCGGGAAAAACATCAGAATATCGCTGAATCCAGAGATTATTAAATCAAGGAAATCGCTTATGAGGTCCAGGAACCAGCCTAGATGGAGCTCAACCCAGAATACAGAGGTCTCAACGAAATCTCCTACAGGAATTTTGGGGAGGATCATATTTTCACCTCCATGGCTTCAGAGGTTTTCCCTGGTTTTTCCACCTCGGAAGAGAGGTTTTTCTCAGGAATTAAGTTTCCCTGCTGACATTTTTTACAGGAAATCTCCTCATTTTTATCTTCCATAACAGGCTCATCATCCCCCGCTGAAGCTTCCTCAGTAGTATCCTCAGACATTGCCAGAGCCCCAAGCACGGTTCCACGGATAATAATTCCTTTAAGCTTTCTTTTCTCATCGACTACGGGAAGAGGATAATCGCTGTCTGCAATTAAAGGAATAATCTCGTACAGGGGCATTTCAGGGGGTATGGAAGGAACCTCCCTGACAATGGACTCAAGGCTCCTTTTTGATTTCAGAGCCTCCACAACATCACTAATCATAAGGACGCCTTTCAAAAGCCTGCTTTTCCCTTCAACCACAAAGATTGATGAAATTCCATATTCTTTCATCAATTGTAAGGCTACCCTGGGCCCGGAATTGATGGATACGAGCGGTTCAGGGCGTTTCATAACCGATTCGGCAGTGAAAATCTTAGACCTGTCAACCCCTGCAACAAACCTTGAGACGTAGGAATCTGCAGGGTCGGTCAGGATCTCTTCAGGAGTCCCTATCTGGACTACTTCTCCGTCTTTCATGAGGGCGATGCGGTCTCCGAGTTTCAGGGCTTCATCCAGGTCATGGGAGACAAAAATAATTGTTTTTTGCATCCGATCCTCAAGGGCAAGCAGCTCATCCTGCATATCACTCCTGATAAGGGGGTCAAGGGCACTGAAAGCCTCATCCATAAGCAGGATATCAGGGTCATTGGCAAGTGCCCTTGCAAGCCCTACCCTCTGCTTCATGCCTCCGCTCAACTGGATTATCATGCTATTTTCATAACCCTTGAGCCCCACGGTTTCTATGGCTTCAAGAGCTTTAGAATTACGTTCTTTTTTAGGAATCCCCTGGATCTCAAGCCCATAAGCCACATTATCAAGCACTGACCTGTGGGGGAGCAGGGCAAAGTTCTGAAATACCATGCCAAGCCTGGTTCTGCGAGTGTTCCGCAACTCTTCCACACTCATCCGGGTAATGTCTTTTCCATCTATCAGAATTTCTCCAGAGGTTGGCTCGATAAGGCGATTCAAACAGCGTAAAAGAGTGGATTTCCCTGAGCCCGAAAGCCCCATTATGACGAAGATCTCTCCTTCATTAACTTTGAAATTAACGTTGTTAAGCCCAATAGTCTGCTTTGTTTTTTCAAAAATTTCATTTTTAGATAAGCCTTTGTTTAAGAGGGAAATCACTCTCTGAGGATTCTTTCCGAAAATTTTATTAATGTTTCGCACTTCGAGTTTTGTGTTTTTTTCCATTATGATACCCAAGTTCCACCGAAGTGATTGTTAAAATATCTAATTTTTACAGGAGGTAGAAGTTGTTACAAAATTGCTGCAAAAAGTCATTTTGTAAAATCTGAATTTGTTCGAGTTAATTAGCCCTCTTTGCAGATATTCAGATAATCAGATAACTGAAAAACCCTGGATAATTGATAAGATTCAGGTAACTGATAAGATTCAGGTAACTGATAAGATTCAGGTAACTGATAAGATTCAGGTAACTGATAAGATTCAGGTAACTGAAAATATAAGTTTAAGAGAGCTCTCGATTTTTGCAGCTTAAACAACTTATTTTCCTGACCTGTACTTCGTGTCCAATGATATATAATATTTTTGCGAAAATTTAATATATGATAATAATTCCGAGCCATAAATCTGGCATAAAATACCTATGGTTTCATGATCAAAAAGTATGAAATTTAGCTTCAATTTAGCATATCTAAGTCATAGAATATAGTTTTAATTTACTAAGAAGTATTTCCATTGATAATCCACGAGTAAACCAGTATCTTTCACCAGGTATTCGAAATTTTTACGTTAAAAATTTTATTTTCTCATTGCATTAAAAAGTGTAATTCCCACCAGGTGAAAAAAAAATCTTATATCTGTGCCCGGATTTTTTGAGATAAGCCTTATTTTACAATATGAAGGACGATTTTCCGGGTGGGAATATTTAATTGAAAGATTTATATATTAAAAGACTGAAAAAATAGAGAAAATCCGGGAATCAAGGGATTCATCGCAAAACTTATACATGTCTTATGATATTTACTCGCAGGTTCAGATGATGAAAGCAGTACTAGGCTTAGAAGATGGAACAGTTATTAAAGGCACTGGTCTTGGTGCCGAAGGCACAGCGTGCGGCGAACTTGTTTTTACCACTCAATTCACAGGATATGAGGAGGCTCTGACAGATCCTTCCTACAAGGGTCAGATCTTAATGTTCACTTACCCCCTTATCGGAAACTATGGAGTCAGCGGGGAGCGTTTCCAGTCCGATAATATCCATGCAGAAGGACTTGTTGTCAGGGAAGCCTGCAAAAAGCCCTACCACTACAAATCAACCCGTTCTATCCACAGATTTTTAGAGGATGAGGGAAAGCCAGGAATTGAAGGGGTGGACACCCGAATGCTCACTATAGGAGCAAGGGAGCACGGAACCATGCGGGCAGCCCTTATAACTGGCAGTGACGATGGGGAAGAGGCGGTCAATATAGCAAGGAATTCTCCACAGACCACGGACGAGGAACTTATCTCCCTTGTGACCTGCAAAGAGCCGCGCTTCATTCCCGGAGCCGAAGGCGCCTGGAAGGGCATAAGCAAACGCAAACATGCGGTTGTAGTAGATCTCGGGATAAAGCGCAATATCATAAATAACCTGCACAGTCGGGGAATTGACCTCACTCTGGTTCCTGCAACTGCAAAACCCTCGGAAATCGCAAGCTACGACCCGGATCTCCTTTTCATCTCAAACGGTCCGGGAGACCCTGAGAAAGCAAAGGACGCAATAAATGCCGTAAAGGCTTTCGCAGGTACGATTCCTGTCTGCGGAATCTGCTTCGGGCACCAGATTATTTCCCTTGCCATGGGAGCAAGGACTTACAAGTTGAAATTCGGGCACAGGGGAGGAAACCAGCCTGTAAAGGATCTGGTTGAAAACAGAATTTTCATAACCTCCCAGAATCACGGGTATGCCGTTGATGCGGACTCTCTTGACGGGACAGGGCTCTATGTAAAGTGCCTGAACGCAAACGACAGGACCGTAGAAGGGGTTTCACATAAAGACCTGGATATTTTCAGTGTGCAGTTCCATCCTGAAGCCCAAGCAGGACCGCTGGATACCGAGGAAACGTTTTTTGGCAGGGTAGTAAAGGTTCTCGGAGGTGAGATTTAATGCCCAGGCGTGAGGACATAAAGAAGGTTCTGCTTATAGGCTCAGGCCCAATCACTATAGGACAGGCTGCTGAATTCGATTTTTCAGGCAGTCAGGCCTGCAGGTCCTTAAAGGAAGAAGGGGTAAAGGTTGTACTTGTAAACTCAAACCCTGCAACCATAATGACCGATCCTGAAATGGCGGATTCGGTTTATATCGAGCCCCTTGATGCCAGAATAATAGAAAAGATTATTGAAAAAGAACGCCCTGACGGGATTATCGCAGGCATTGGAGGGCAAACCGGCCTTAATATTACCAGTGAACTTGCAGAGATGGGCGTTTTTGAGAAATACGGGGTTCAAATTCTGGGGACTCCTGTTGAAGCCATAAAAAATACCGAAGACAGGGAGCTCTTTAAAGAGACCATGCTCAGGATAGGGGAAAAAGTACCCTTAAGCCGTGCAGTCCATTCTCTAAAAGAGGCCGAAGAAGTTGTCGGGGAGCTCGGCCTTCCCCTTATCGTCCGTCCGGCTTACACCCTTGGCGGGGCTGGCGGTGGAATTGCCCGTACAAAAGAAGAACTGCTTGAGATCACGGAACGCGGGCTCAGGCGCAGCCGGATTTCCCAGGTGCTCATAGAAGAGAGCGTGCTCGGCTGGGCAGAGGTCGAGTATGAGGTCATGCGGGATGCAAACGATACCTGCATCGTGATCTGTAATATGGAAAATATTGACCCCATGGGCGTCCACACCGGAGAATCGGCAGTTGTTGCCCCTTCCCAGACCTTAAGCGATGCCGAGCACCAGATGCTCAGGAGCGCTTCGATTAAGATTATCCGCGCCCTCAAGATCGAAGGTGGGTGCAATATCCAGTATGCCTTAAAAGAAGGCGACTACCGCATTGTCGAGGTAAATCCCAGGGTTTCAAGATCGTCAGCCCTGGCATCAAAAGCTACAGGCTACCCGATTGCCCGCGTAACCGCAAAGATCGCAATCGGAATGACGCTTGATGAGATCATAAATAACGTTACCAAAAATACTCCTGCTTCTTTTGAGCCGGCTCTGGACTACGTAATTACAAAGATTCCCAGGTGGCCTTTCGACAAGTTCACAACGGCAGACAAGACCCTGACCACAGCCATGAAAAGTACGGGAGAGGTCATGGCAATCGGCAGGACAATTGAAGAATCCTTACTAAAGGCATTCAAGTCCCTCGATATTGATTCCCAGTTAGGGATAAAGCGCTGGGAAGAACCTGAAATAAAAACTCTCCTCAAGACACCTACAAGCGAACGCCTTTTTGTATTATTCCATGCGCTTGAGCGGGGCATGCCGATAAAGGAAATTGCCGAGCTCTCAGGCATCAATCCCTTCTTCATCTCGAAGATGAAAAGGATCGTGGAGATGGAAAAGCGCATCAGGGCAGAGGAACTTACACCTGAACTCCTGCGCGAAGCAAAAAGGATGGGTTTCCCGGATACCCGCCTTGCCGAGCTTACCGGCAGGACAAGACCGGAAATAAGCGACCTCAGGCATGACGCCGGAATTCTGGCAACTTTCAAGATGGTGGATACCTGCGCAGCCGAGTTCGAAGCAGCTACTCCTTATTACTATTCAACTTACGAAGACACCTGCGAGACGAATCCCACGGACAGGAAGAAGATTCTTATCCTCGGGGCAGGCCCGATCAGGATAGGACAGGGAATCGAATTCGATTACTGTACCGTGCATGCAGTCACTGCGCTTCGGGAAGAAGGCATTGAGACTCATATCATCAATAACAATCCCGAAACCGTATCAACAGACTTCGATACCTCGGACAAGCTCTTTTTTGAGCCTCTAACCCTGGAATCCGTGATGAACGTAATCGAGCGCGAAAGACCTTACGGAGTGTTTGTACAGTTCGGAGGGCAAACCTCCGTGAACCTTGCACTGCCCCTCAAGCAGGAATTGAAGCGCAGGACCGACCTTGATACCGTAATAATGGGCACTGATCCCGCAGACATGGACCTTGCCGAAGACAGGGAAAAGTTCTATCTTCTTATGCAAGAACTCGGTATTCCGCAGCCTGAAGGCGGATATGCGACTTCCCAGCAGGAGGCAATCGAGGTTGCAAAACGGATCGGTTTCCCTGTGCTTGTGCGCCCCTCCTATGTGCTCGGCGGGCGGGCAATGGAAATCGTGTATGATGAAATCGACCTTGAGCGTTATATGAGAGAGGCAGTCAGGGTCTCACCCGAACACCCGATCCTTATTGACGATTTTCTTGAGGCAGCCTCTGAAATCGACGTCGATGCGGTCTGCGACCAGGAAAATGTGCTTATAGGCGCAATTATGGAGCATATCGAGGAAGCAGGCGTACACTCCGGGGATTCGGCATGTGTAATTCCGCCACAGACCCTCTCGCCTGAAGTGCTTTCACAGGTCAGGGACTATACCCGAAAAGTTGCCCTTGGTCTCAAGGTCAAAGGCCTGATCAACCTTCAGATGGCAGAAAAAGGTGGAAAGGTCTTTGTGCTTGAAGCAAATCCCCGTTCAAGCAGAACAATTCCCTTTGTCTCAAAAGCGGTTGGAATTCCACTTGCAAAAATCGCAGCCAAAGTTATTGCAGGGCACAGCTTAAAGAGCCTGGGTTATACGGACGAACCGAAACCCAAACATGTCTCGATTAAGGAGGTTCTCCTGCCTTTTGATAAATTGCCAGGCGCAGACCCTGTACTCGGTCCGGAGATGAAAAGCACGGGCGAGGTCATGGGTATTGACTACGACTTCGGAAGGGCATATTATAAAGCCGAACTTGCAGCCGATAACGTCCTGCCCCTTACGGGAAAGGTTTTCCTCTCCATAAGGAATGCCGACAAAACCGACCTTGTAGATGTTGCAAAGAAACTGCAGGCTGCAGGGCTTGAACTTATGGGCACGCAGGGTACTGTAAACTATCTTGCAAAGCATGGGGTTTTCATGGACGTGGTAAAGAAAGTCCACGACGGAAGCCCTAATGTCATAGATATGATGCGCAGGGACGAGGTTGACCTTATTATCAACACCCCGACAAGCAAACAGTCCCGCAGGGACGGTTCGAGGATAAGGCGGGCAGCCGTGGATTTCAAGGTTCCGTACATCACCACAATGCAGGCAGCAATTGCCGCAGCCGATGCTATAGAGACCATGAAGAAAGGGCAGGACCTTACAATCAAATCCATTAACGAGTACCACAGGGAGATGGAGCAGTAAATCAAAGCCCTGGAAGGCAGAACCCGGATAAAAGCCGGGAAGTTCCGAACCAGCGTTCTGCTCAAACGATCTGAACCGAAAAAGATGGCCTGTCTGCCATCTTTAAATATTTTGCTTTGACTAACAGGTTTATTCAACCTTATTTATCTGTCTCAAGTCACCATATCACTCAGGTCACTTATCACTCTTATTTGTCTTAATTAATAAATTAAAGGGGTAGTAAAAGCATGGCAAAGAAAGTTGCACTTGCATATTCAGGAGGGCTTGACACCTCGGTGTGCATTCCCATCCTCAAGGAAAAGTACGGATACGATGAAGTAATTACAATCTCGGTCGATGTCGGCCAGCCTGAAGAGGAAATCAAAAGGGCGGACGTAAAAGCCGAGAAGATCAGCGACAAGCATTATACAATCGATGCAAAGGAAGAGTTCATAAGAGACTACATCTTCCCCCTCATCAAAGCCAACGGAAGCTACGAAGGCTACGTAATGGGAACTTCGGTTGCCCGCCCCCTGATCGCCAAAAAAGTGGTAGAGGCTGCCAGAAAAGAAGGCGCAGTCGCCCTTGCGCACGGCTGCACAGGGAAAGGCAATGACCAGCTCCGTTTCGAAGCCGTTTTCCGCCAGACCGACATGGATGTTATCGCCCCGATGCGGGAAATGAACCTGACCCGCGAGTGGGAAATCGAGTACGCAAAAGAGCACGGAATCCCTGTGGAAGCCACAAAATCCAAGCCCTGGAGCGTTGACGAAAACATCTGGAGCCGCAGCATCGAAGGCGGCAGGCTTGAAGACCCCTCTTTTGTCCCGCCCGAGGAAATCTATGAGTGGACAACCTCTCCTGAAAAAGCCCCTGACCAGCCCAGGATTATTGACATCGGTTTCGAAGCAGGTGTCCCAATCTCCCTTGACGGCGAAACCCTCAGCGGCTACGACCTCGTTAAGAAGATGAACGTCATTGCAGGCGAAAACGGCGTCGGCAGAACCGACATGATTGAAGACCGTGTGCTGGGCTTAAAAGCCCGCGAGAACTACGAGCACCCCGCTGCAACCGTCCTCCTCGCAGCCCACGCCGACCTCGAAAAACTCGTCCTCACCCGCGGGGAACTGAAGTTCAAGAAAATCGTCGACGACCAGTGGTCCGAAATGGCATACGCCGGCCTGGTGGACGACCCCCTCTTTGCCGACCTCAACGCCTTTATCGACAAGTCCCAGGAAAGGGTCACAGGCACAGTAAAAGTGAAGCTCTACAAAGGCGCCCTCACAATCCTTGCCCGCAGTTCGCCGAATGCCCTCTATTCCGAGGATCTGGTTTCATTTGATAGTAAGACGATTGACCAGAAGGATGCAGAAGGGTTTGCGAAGTATCACGGGTTCCAGGCGAGGATGTACAGGAAGGTAATGGAAAAATAAAGTTGTGAGTTTTGTCTGTTCCTTTTAAGGGAGCAGATTTCTACTTTTTAATTGAACTTCGCTTATTCTCTAGCTGTTTTTTCTGTTTTGATTATTGTTTGCGTGGAATCAAATCTCTTTATTTTCTAATAAACATGTAACATTTTTAAGATCACATGTTATACCCCGGGCTCTCACCGGTCGACGAAGGAGACCGGCTTTTTCCTAATGAATAATGAAAATTGATTGGTATAGAAAATAAGGTTATGAGACTAATTTATCAAGCTTTAAAAGTCTTTATAAGTACTTTATTCTAACTTAAAATATACTCCCAAGCATTTTGACCAAATTAATATTCGAATTTCCGAATATGTTATAAGCACTTTGTTGTAAGGATCTGTATTTGTTCCTCAGTAAGAGAAATATCATCACGAGAAAAAATGTGCCTTACTGAGTTATTCACTTGAAACTTATTTTTGTCAATAACACTTTGAAGATTATCATCTCTTATTTTGGGTGGATATTCATATGAAGAGGAATCGTACATGAGCAAACAAATTTTTGGGCTTAGGGGGAAGTAGATTTTACATCCTTTTCGGACTTGGCACTCTTTGTATGGATCAAAATCAGTTATGTTATCTACTGCAACTGGGTTGTCTGAGGTCCAATAAGACGAATTAGTTTGGTTTATATATAGTGTCCAACCCATGCTTAAAAAGACATTTCTATTTTTTTCCATGGTACTAAACATAGCTGTTATATGAAGATACGGTAGTAACTCTTCCATATAAAGCAAACACACTAAAGTTTCGATTTCGTTAGCAGATTTTGCTTTTTCTATCCGTTCTTTTATAAAGCGGCAAGTAGTGTTTTTAATATTATCTCTTTGTGCTTTAGTTCTTCTATACTGAAAAAAGACTGATAAAGCAAACAACACTTTTTCATATTCACTCAATTGAGCTAAATCTTCTGAGTCTATTATTTTTTTGTGTACTTTACTAAACTCAGTTTCAAGAACACTAAGAAACTGCTCAAGAGAAATAACAAATAGGGGTTCTTCACCGGCATTCAATTCAGCTAAATCTTTTAAATTTTTAATTTCTTTGTACACTTTATTCAACTTAGATTTATCAGCTTTATGAATATTTAAAAATCGTTTATAAAAATAATCCGGTTCGCCTTTAATGATATCGTAAAAATAATCTTCACAGGCAACATTCTTTATGTTAGTTTTAAAATATTTCTTTGTATATTTGTCAAGTGTATATATATGATATTCTTTCTTTTTCATTGTTGAAAATTGTCTAAGGTAAAACTTTGGTACATAATGGTGACTTATAGGTTGTTGATCATTTGATTCGCTCATACTTCTTCATAATATGTAATTTGCTTAAAACTTACGTTTTTTTCTTTTTTAGAGTTGTTAAATAGTTATTCCTTTACTTTATCTTATAAACATATAGTGAAGGTCAAACTCTACAAAGGCGCACTTACTATCCTTGCTCGCAGCTCTCTAAATGCCCTTTATTCCGAAGACCTGGTTTGTTCGTTTTTTCTAGAGATACGTTTAATGCTGAATAATTTGCTTAGCAGTAACGGTCTCTTTGAAGTATAACATATTATTCGGTAGTTTTGTCAGGTGGTTATCTTGTATTAGAGACTCAATTATATTGTTAATTTTATCTTTAGCGTTCTTTCGTACCACTTTAATTCCAAGAACTCGTGCCGCCTGAGATGTTAGATCTTCCTGAGCAGTAGAGTACTGGTTATTAAGAACAAAAAATACAGCTTGAGCTATTTCCTCATCGCAAATCCATTCAATTTTCACTGATGTGTCCCCGCAACGTTTTCTCAATAAACAATCAGGCTCAGAATCTGGCCAAAGAAAATGATCTTTAATCAATATCTTTTTTGATTTCTCCGCAGATTTAATTGCACTCTGAATCGTGCTTTTTATTACGTTTCCAGCACGTGCAATTCCAAAGTGCATTTTAACGCGTTGAATTAGCTCATCTGAATGGATAGGTCCCTCAATCTTAACAATCTTTGTAATTATTTCTTCTAATTGAAATTCATATAATTCAGAGAAATCTTTTGTAGAAATATCAGTCAGTGGACAAATTTTATATTTTGGAATTTCATTTTGAGGCTTTTCCAATGTTTCATTCTGCGATGTAAAACAATTGATCACATTGGTTTTCTCATCATTCCTGATCTTATCCTGATAAGTCTCCGAATTATTTTTCGGACTAATTCCTTCAGTCATCTTGCTTAATTTTGTGCTTTCTATAGCTTCCAATAACTTTTTCCCACTTTCTACAGGGTGACGATACCAATCTGTTGACCATACTCTGTAAATTTTCCATCCAAGCTCCTCCAATCTTTGTTGACGTAACCTATCACGATCGCGTGCAACAGGCGAAGAATGGTACTGTGCACCATCACATTCAATTCCAATGAGATAACGTCCACGATTACGCTGATCTACAATTGCAAGGTCAATTCTATAGGCAGCACATCCAACCTGTTTATGAACTTCGTATCCATTGTCTCTCAGGAATTCGTACACGGAATCCTCAAATGGTGAGTCGCTATCTTCGCCAGGACCAGATATTGGATTAAAATTTTTAGTTTCTGCATATTCAAGAAAAGTTTTTAGGGCTTTCAAACCAACTGAAGCACTCCCGTCAATGCTTAGATCTTTTGCTGTGAAATTCGAGAAAACAATACACTTCTCACGCGCTCTGCTGATCAAAACATTAAGTCTTCTTTCCCCACCTTCCTGATTAAGAGCACCGAAACTGCGGGACAACTTATGATAAGAATCAAATCCGAAGCCTACACTTATGAAAATAATATCTCTTTCATCTCCCTGAATGGTCTCGATATTTTTAACAAAAAATTTCTCACTTTTTTCATTTTTAAAGTATATTGCAGGATCTTGATGTATGAGTAAATCTATTTCATTTAATATTGCTTGCTGCTGTTTGGTATTGAAAGTACCTACTCCAATACTTTTAGAGGGATAAAGGTTATATTGTTCTAGAACAGCTTTTGCAACTGCATGCGCTTCTCCAAGATTTACACTGCTTTTACCTCTATCGTATATAGTATCCGGAAGATGCACAAATTTTAATCCGAGATTTTCACTATCATGCATGGGAGAGGGGTATACGTAAAGGCGATTATTATAGAATTCACGGTTAGAAACTGCGATCAAAGAGTCATGTCTGCTCCGATAGTGCCAGAGAAGTGATTTTGAAGGAAAACTTCTCTTGCACATATTCAAAATACTTTCCATATCTTTATAATCTGAATCATCATCAGGATCAAAGTCTAAAGCATCAGCAACATGATCAAAGAAGCTTGTTGGAGGAAGTTGGCGAGAATCTCCCATCACAACGGCTTGATTTCCACGCAACAGAGCTCCAATTGCGTCTTCGGGCTTAACTTGACTGGCTTCATCAAAAACAATTACATCAAATTTTGTTGTGCTTGGGTCAAGGTACTGAGCAACTGAGAGAGGACTCATCATAAAACAGGGTTTTATTTTCTGTATTAAGCCTCCAGCTTTAGTCATGAGTTTTCTAATTGGTAGGTGGCCACGCTTTCGAGTAAACTCTTTTAAGAGGATGCCAGCTTCAGAATCTTTTGAAGCTCCAGAAGATAAATTAGGTCTATGACAGTATGCTTCGTATGCGATACGTTGACGATTTAAGAAAATAACTCTTTTATCGAGTTCTTTAAATTTGCTGATCTTATTATCCTGAAGTTCTTTAACAAATTCTGGAAGGAACTTTTTTTCTCTAAAAATAATTCTCAATAAACTATCTACGTAGTTACCTTTAAACGCATACACAAGGTCTTCTGCAATAATTTTATCATTATCAATTAAATGGATTAAAGGTGCTGCAACGGTATGTAAACACTTGTTTCTGTGATTGATGAAATGACTCCATGTGATAAGCGATGACTGTTCGTACTTCCACAAGTTTAATTTATTTTTTGTCTCTTCAAATGTAACGTCATCAAAACTTCTTCCAAATATAGTTTCAAAGTCTGGCTTGATTAGTCTGAACAATGAATTTTGCTGGTCTACCAATTTAGTGTTAATTTGCTGTATATTTTTAATATCCAAACTCAAATCTTCCTTGTTAGAACCTTTGCTTATTAGCTTACAAGCATTTTCTGAGAGTTTGCCTTCTAATACACACCTTTTAAAAGAAACAATCATTTTACTGAGATCTTCCAATGATTTGGGGTCTGTTTTTTCATTATTCCAATAAATTCCAAAAAACTTTTTTCCTCTAGATTGTAAGCTCTCAAAATTCTCTAGTGTTAACTTCAAGTCAGATACATAACGTAAGTCTTCTAAGATTTTAATATCATCAGAAGGAGGCTTTGAGTTATAATAACTTTGAATTTCACGTTTAGTCTTTTTATATTTTGAACTTAAAAATTTTAGGAACTTTGAAGACAATGATTTAAAAGAAGAAACATCAATCTCTAATATAGAAATTTTAAATTTATCTTTGACAATTGAGTCCAGTTCTTGATATTTTCTTAATTCTAATATGAGCTCCTCTGCATCTTTATTTGGAGAGTTCCACTCTGGATTTTTTAGAACCTCTTCATCTATCTGAGGCATTGAGACAATAATTTTAGCAGCATCAATTAAAGGGATGAGTTGAGATTCTGATAAAGGAGTATCAGTTCCAGTAAGATTCACCACTTTTTTAACTAGGGATTCTAGATCTGAGACCGATTGCAAAGTCTCATCAATTAATTTATTAAGCTCCTCAATGTCAGGAGGCAAAAGGTCATCGGGTTCACAACCTCTCCAAGGGTTAGATGATACTGTGTTTATAGAAGGTAACAATTCTGTCAACTTCTCAAGTGTTGAAATTGCTTTATCCCATTGATTATTGTCCCATTTATCGGGATCGGAAAACTCAACTCTTAGCATTGATCTATTTACTTTTGTAAAATAAAGTCGGACTTCTTCTCTTAAACCATATAGATTATATAAAGAAATGCCACGTTTTCCAATGGGTTCATGAAGAGCCCTTGCATACTCATTTAATTCTGACTTTAACTGCTCTAGTTTATTAATCTCTTGATCAATATTTACCTGTTTTATTGGAGGCTTGTTTAAAGTGCGTTCAAGTTCAGACAGTACCTCTTTTTTCTTTGCTTTATTACTGTGAATCTCGAGACATAAATCGCCCAGACCTGTATTATCAATACGAGTTTTCACGACTTGTAAAGCTGCCATTTTTTCACTAACAAAAAGTACGCTTTTTCCCTGTACTAGTAATTCAGCAATGGTATTAGCAATTGTCTGAGATTTTCCAGTTCCTGGAGGTCCTTCTACAACGAGATTCTTTCCAGCTTTTACATCTTCAATAACTGCAATTTGAGAAGAATCAGCATCCATAATATGATATGTATTTTTTGCAGAAAGTTTTATATCAACATCGTTTTCTGAAAAGCTCTGTAAATTCCTTGGATCTGACTTTGGGTTAAAAATTTGTTCCATAAGAGGATGATTTGCAGGAGATAAATTTCCAGGCCACGCCACAGGATCCAAGTCTTTGTACATAACGAATTTTTTAAAGTTAAAAAAATCAAGTGAAATTTCACTAAGTACTTTCCAATCCTTCTTTTCTGAAATAGCATTTACAACAGATTGGAAATAAGTGTCGATACCAGTTTTTTCATCAGGCATTTCAAATTCTGGGAGTTCAACACCTTGTTCAGCAAGCTTTGCCTGCAAGGTGATCGATGTAAAGATATCATCTCCAGTCCATTGTAGCGTAAATTTACGTCCCACTCCCGGACGTTTAAGTTCGACTGGAACAAGAATTAGGGGAGCTTTATGTACGATATTTGAATCTTTGCTCTCTGTCCAATTTAGAAAACCAAGGGCAAGATATAGTACTGGATATCCTTGTTCTTCAAATACTGAATTAGCTTTATTAGCTATGTAGAATAGACGTTTTTCAAGCTCTTCAGGTTCATAAGGAGTATTAAGGTAATTGTCAAAATAATTCTCTGGCTCTTCGTCCTCATTAATTATTGGAGCCCATTTAATATCTGCATTATCAACTGCCTCAAAATCAGTTTTTAATGTGTTAGAATCCTGATTTATAGCTGGTAAAAACTTCATCGACTTTTCTTGAAGGACAAATATATTGTAAATCTCACGAGGATGTTCATCTATTATCGATAAAGTTTGACTTTTTGATACCCTATAGTTAACTAAGTTATTTCTTAGAGAAAGATCTAAAAGATTTTGACGCAAGAGATCTAATTCTTTTTCTATATTCGCCATATTAACACTGCCAGTATCTAAATTTGAAAATCTATAATGAGAAAGAAGGAACTATTAACGAATCTGCCTTTTTCATACAATTTCTTACAATAAAAATCTTCTTAATTTCAATAAAATCAGAAAATCTCCCAAGAGGAAGAAGAAACACTTAATTTAAAGAAGCCCTGCAAAGAACTCCTTATAAATCTGCAAATATCACGGTTTTAGATTCCTCAGATTTTTACAAACATGTTCGAGAAAGATTCCAACAGACCACCGGCGGAAGAAATGTGTTAAAGCTGAATTGAACTAAATAGGAACTATTTATATCGGATTGTTCAAAAATTTGCCGATACCGATATATATCAGAGGGCATATATCGGATACATAAAGTTATGACACATACCGATACATCCCTGATTAAAGAAGAACTTCTTGCAAGAATAAACGAAAAAATGGAGCAGTTAACCTCCATGAGACCCATTCCGGCAGATGCTTTAGGCAGGCTCCATGAAGAGATGAGGTTAGTGCACACTTACCACTCGAACGCAATAGAAGGGAACACGCTAACACTCCAGGAAACAAAACTTGTCCTGGAAGAAGGGCTGACTATTGGCGGGAAATCTCTCAGGGAACATATTGAAGCGACCAACAATGCAAAAGCTTTTGACCGGATGGAAGAGCTGGCAAAGAAAAAATGTTCAATAGACCATATAATAATTCAGGAAATCCATGAAATTGTAACCAGAGGCATACTTGAAGATGCAGGTAGGTACCGCACAAGAAATGTCAGGATAGCCGGCGCAGTGAAATCTCCGCCCGATTGGTCGAAGATAGTGAAACTGATGGATGAACTTATCGAAAAGATATCTGAAAACAGTGAGCATCCAGTTGAAATGGCGTCCTTCCTGCATCACAGGTTTGTAGAAATTCATCCATTCAGTGACGGAAACGGACGGGTAGCCCGACTTCTCACAAACCTGTATTTGATCTCAAGGGATTACCCTCCTGTCGTGCTCAAAAAAGAGGACAGGGTAAAATATTACAAGTCCCTTAGAGCCGCGGATGCAGGAAACCTGGGACCATTTGCCAATTTTATAGCAAAATCCGTGGATGAAAACTTAACCCTATATCTCTCGATCTCAGGCGGAGCCGATGAATTGATACCCCTTAAAAAACTTTCCTTGGAAACACCTTATTCTCAGGAATATCTCAGTCTACGAGCAAGACAGGGGCTTCTGGATGCAGTAAAAATAGGAAAGACGTGGCATAGTTCAAGACGTGCGGTTGATCAGTATCTATCCGAGCACGGAAAAAAGGATGTTTGATTTCTGTGTTCTTAACAAATATACCAGGACAATATTCAGGCAAACAACAGGCAGATAAAGCCTATTTTAAGTAAATTAAAGTGGGAAAGATCTTCATTTCGTATTTGGCGGCCAGTTTCAGACAATCTTTCTTTATCCATAATTCACTTGAAAAATGTCACTTGAATCAGAAATTCCTCCCCCAAAGTAAAATATCACTTCGAGCAAAAAAGGCCCTCAAAGGGCTCCTTATAAATCTGCAAAAATCACTAATCCTATTATTGCAAATCCTGTAGCTATATTTACAACCTAAAAAATGTATGACCAAGTAGTAATGAATGATTGAAAGGATTTCATCTCCTATTTGGGGGGTCAAGTTTCAGATATCTCATATGAAAACAGGATTTGGTTAACAGATTTCAACTTAACCAGAAAACAGCCTAAAGAAGAATGAAATCAATTTTAAAAAATAGATGAAAGACAAAAAGGTAAATTACCCGCCCAATGTAATATCCTGGTCCTGATAGAACTCCAGTGCATTGAATAAGTGTTCTGGCTTAAAATCTGGCCACATTTCATCGATTACATATATGTCCGAATATACCGTTTGAACTGGAAGCATTCCGCTAAGTCTACATCTTCCTCCCCAGCGAATAAGTAGGTCTATTCTTGGAATATCTGCTGATGCAATATTTTCTATCGTTCTCTTACTATCCGTGGAGTTATCAAATGCATACATTAAATCCCAATACCAGCCGTAATTTATCAAAAAATTTATCTTTATTTTACCTTTCCCGACTTTGACTCTATTTGTATAGACAAGCAGTTCTTCTGGAAACACATCCGAATTAGTGTTACCTATTACAAGTATTTCTGCATCGCGTTTAGAAATTTCCTGAACTGATTTTATACAGGCGTCAACAAATGCTTTTCTTTGAATTTGAGGCCTTTTTGTGTTGTCTTGAGTAAACCCAAAGAAAGTAATTTCACTTATTCCGATTTTTTCGCATATATCATATACTTCCAGGCCTGGAGTTATTCCATTTTTGTATCCCTCATGCTTTTCCAGACCTCGATTTAGAGCCCATCGCCTGTTGCCGTCCGGTATTATGGCTATGTGCCTTGGTAGTCTTTTAAATTTAGGTATATCCAGAAAATAACCCCCTATTTCTTTACTTAAAAATGCTATAAATAATCTTTATTGAACTTAGCTAACAAATTTATACGCAAAGTCTAGCTGGAAGTTTTATTTTAATCAGAAACCCCTCCCCAAAAGTAAAAGATCACCTCGATCGAAAAAGGCCCTGCAAAGGGCTCCTTCTAAACCTGCAAAATCACAGCTTTTCAATCTCACTATTTTCTTAACAAACGTATTCGGGGAAGATTCCAGCAGACCGCCGGCAGGAAAAATATATTTAAACTGAACTGGAAACAGGGAAGATTTTCTTTTCGATTTTGGCGGTCCGGTTTCGACAGCTTATCTTGATCCATAATTCACTTGAAAAATGTCACTTGAATCTGAAAAATCCCTCCCCAAAGGAAGAGATCACTTCGAGGAAAAAAGGCCCTGCAAAGGGCTCCTTCTAAACCTGCGAAAATCACGGGTTTTTCAATTTCACTTTGAATTTACAAAAGAATTCGGGGAAGATATCAGCAGACCGCCGACAGGAAAAATATATTTTGAGCTACTTAAAAAAGATTTAACAATGAGAAATATAACTTACACAACTTCGGAACCGGTAGAGGGTTTTTCAGCAATAGCCACATACTCGGCAAAAGATTCTGATTTCGGAATGGGTAAATTATCCTCCAGCAACCCCTGCACATGCATCTCAATAGCTTCGTGGATATTCCTCTCTGCCTCTTCTCGGGTGGAACCGGTAGCCACACAGCCCGGCAGGTCAGGAGAGTACGCTGAATAGTTATTGTTTGCTTTTTCGATTACAACAAGGAAACGGTACATGGTTAGCTCTCCATTTTCAATTGAGCTTGTTTTAATATGCTGTTCAAAGTGCCGGGTGCAAGGTCATCTCCACCATGACCTGCAATTGTTACCCTGCCTGGTTTGGTTGGGTGCTTATACTGCCTGTGACTGCCTTTTGTAGCAACCAGATACCAACCATCGGCTTCAAGAAGTTTAATAACCTCACGCACTTTCATATTAATCTGTATTCAGGGGTATTTAAATATAATTCGAAAACTTGCAGAATCCAGGCAGAAGCAGTCCGTTTCTTAATCTGATGACAATCCATTCATCAATAACTTCTTTCAGGTTTCTGCGGCATTCTTCCAAGATCTTGCCAGTAGCCCATACACCCTCAAGTTCGGGAACTTCTCCATAATATGGTTATTCGTCATCGATTATTTCGTATTTTGCCCTCTCAAGAGCTGCCTGGGTGTATTGTATAAGCATGATAAGACTCCTGTCCGAACTTTTTTGTATTTACTTTTATGCTGTCTAGATCTTATATAGATTCTACGGATCGGTTGATTAAGTTTTGGATTCTTGGCACTTAATAGAGGAAGAAATAAATTAAACTTATCAGCCCTGCAAAGTGCCCCTTCTTAAGCTGCAAAAATCACGGGTTTTTCAATTTCGCTTTTCTTTACTTTATCTTCACAAACGTATTCGGGGTAGGTTTAAGCAGTCCGGTGGCAGCAAAAATATATTAAAACTGAACTGGTAAAATGAGTGAAATTGCTCACAAAGAAGATCAAAAGAAGATAACTCAGACCTGGACTTTTCTAAAATGTATTTCTAGTGTACAGTAATGAAAAATTATGAGAATCATGGATTTAAACTCAGTAGTTTCTTCACCTTACGGAGAACATCTTCTATAAATACTTCGGGAGATTCTCTGGGTTCTGCTTCATTTCCTTTATGGACATGATAGGGGAACGTTTTTAGATTTTTCCAGTGTGGAGAATTATCCCAACGCTTTATCATTGCATCCTCTTTTTGCAGGTGATAAGAATATCGTCTGAAATCGGGGCCCACACTCTCACTAATCTCCAATAGGTAGCCATCTTTGAGAGTTGCTCTTGCTTTTAAAGCCTGGACAGGAGGTTCAACTATTGCTTTGAGAACTTTTAATTCAAGTACAATCTCACTGGATGAAAGAGCAGAAACGATTTTGCTTATAGTCATAAGAACTTTTCCCAATATCGTGATGCTGTGACATAGCTTTCCCAGATTATGAAATCATCCCACTCTTCAAAGTCTTCTTCCTCTACTCTCGATTGGATTCTTTTTTCAAAAGCAGAAAAATCCATACCGTACTTTTTCTCCATTTCAGCTACCTTTTTACCATAGTAATCAATCTTTTGTTCAGCCTGGTCATGCACAAGTTGCTTTAATGCCTCCTGTTCGTCTTTATAAAGGCCTACTTTCACCATGTCACTTATAGGCTCAAAGATTTTACGAGGAATTTTTACGTACTCGATAGCTTCTCCCAATAGTATCACCTAACTAGCATTTTGTCTCTCCAATCTTAAATGTATTTGTATACTCATAGAATTTGTCTTTTCCACCACATTTGCAAAAATAGTTTTAAGAAATTAAAGCAACAGTCAGTCGGAGAAATATATTTCAATTGAAATGAACGTGAAGAAGAGTTCACTTCCAATCAGAAAATTCCCTCCCCAAAGGAAAAAATTCACTTCGATCAAAAAAGGACCTGCAAAGGGCTACTTCTAAACTCTTTTAGATTTAGAAACTCTCGGTTTTTTAGTTTTTCAATATCTACAAACGTATTCGGGGAAGATTTAGCAGACCGCCAGCAGGAAAAAATATATTAAAACTGAATTTTGTTAGGTAAAACAACTAAACTCACAAAGATTTTACTTTAAAAGAGCTTCAAATTCTTCCACCGTCAGTCCTGAGGCTTTTATCAAGTTTCTTAAAAGGCCCGGTTTCAGTTCTTTGTGCTTCGGGACTGTCAACGTAACCTTTGATCCCTCTTTTCTCAGGACAACATGACTTCCTACCTGCCGGTGAGGAAACCAGCCAGCTTTAGAAAAGGCTTTAATTGCCTGCATCCCGGAAATCACAGGAAGTCCAGACATTCAAGCAACCACATCAACCACTCTGCAGGAGGACTTTCCAATGCATTCCTGCAGTTCATCTTCTGCCAAGGATTCCAAACAGGCTTGAATTGCTTCTTTTATATTTTCAATAGCTTCTTCTGTCGTGTCTCCCTGCGAAAAACAGCCCGGTAAACCTGGGCAGCTAGCAATAAATCCCCCTGCTTCTTCATCTTCCTCAAGGATAATTTTGAACCGCATAAATATCGCTTATAAGGCTTTTTGTTTAAATTTGTATGGGTAAAAGGGGTTAACTTCAGACAGCTTTACGAAAACAGAATATAGTTGACAAGTTTTCACTTTAATCAGAAATCCCTCCCCCAAAGGAAAATATCACTTCGAGCAAAAAAGACCCTGCACAGGGCTCCTTAAAACTTACAAAGATTAAGGGTTTTTAGTTCTCTTTTCTTAACATCATCTTTACAAACGTGTTGGGGGTAGATTTAAGCAGACCGTCAGCAGGAAAAATATATCTTAATTTAATTGAACGTTAAAAAGTTTTCACCCTCCTTCTTTAGTAGTTATAAATACTACAACCGCAAATACTACAGCATATCAAGAGGAACCAGACAGAGCCTGAAAAAATGCCGGAAAGCCGAAAGGAAGCTGAAATCTATATTAGGAAACTCCATGAGATGCTCCCTGAGCTTAAAGAAAAGTATCATGTCAGTTATCTGGGTATTTTTGGATCTTACATAAGGGGAGAACAGAAACCCGGAAGCGACCTGGACATACTCGTTGAGTTTTCCAGAACCCCTACTATTTTTAAATTTGTCAACCTTGAAAACTACCTTTCGGATGCCCTAGGTATCAAAGTGGATCTGGTTATGAAAGACGCTTTAAAGCCGAACATAGGCAAACACATCCTGAGTGAAGTTGAAGCTGTTTGAAGAGGGATCGATATTCGCGAAGCAAAAGACTGTATTCAGGATATCTATGATGCAATGGAAGCAGCAGAAGAATTTGTCAGCGGCTGGACATTTGAAGAGTTTACCGAAGACCGCAAAACCCAGTTTGCAGTAATCAGAGCTCTGGAAATCATTGGCGAAGCAACAAAGAATATCCCTTCCGAAGTACGCGAAAAATATCCTTTTGTTCCGTGGAAAGATCTGGCAGGGATACGGGACAAGTTGATTCATGCTTATTTTGGAGTAAATCTGAAGGTAGTCTGGTTATCCGTTATAGAAGGTATTCCAGAAGCAAAACCTGATATCAAACGCATACTGGATGAGATGTGAATCAGAAAAACCTCCCTTGGAGGAAAAGATCACTTTGAGCAAAAAGGCCCTGCAAAGTGCCCCTTATAAACCTGCGAAAATCACGAGTTTTTCAATTTCTCTTTTCTTAAGTTTATCTTAACAAACGTATTAGGGGTAAATTTAAGCAGACCGCCGGCAGGAAAATACATTAAAAACTCATCCCAAAATCAAGTTCTAGTCTTAATTATCAGAATTATTCAGGATTGCTTTCGTAATCCGAGACATGATTGGTTATTTAAAATAAAAGATCCAGGAAAGTAGGTTTTGAGCTTTGGGATCGGCTCTAAAATAGAAAATAAGATGCAATGAAAGAAATTTCAGCATTTTTCTATAGTAATTATAAATGCTAAAGTATGATTCAATAGGTCATCTATAGAATCTTGCCATCAGTAAAATAGACGCGAACCTGCAGAAAAGTAAAACATGTATTTCAGGAATCTTTTTCAGACACCTTTATTTAAGATACCTTTATCAGGCATCTTTACTCTGATACTTCTAGATCAGTACTTAATGTAGCCTTTCCGTTCAAGCCATTCGACCTGAGGCCTTGTATATTTCCAGGCTACTTCCGCTTTGGAGTCTTGCACTTCCCAGGGATTGGCTATTACAACGTCTCCTTCGCGAATCCACATCCTCTTCTTTTTAGAGCCTGGAATCCGGCCCATGCGGACAACTCCATCCATACATTGAAGCGTTACCCTTTTCGAGCCGAGTAAACTCGCAACCGTTGCCAGGACTTCATTTCTGTCCTTGCGAGGAATCCGTACCCTTGATACTTCAGGGGTATCTCCTGAGTTTACTGGTTTTGTAGATCCTGATCTTCTTTTTCTAATAGTGCTTCTATAATTAGCCAGGTTAATTCCTCCTTAATATACTTTATGATTTTTTATTATAGGTTTTGGGTTGAACAGTTTGTGTCAATCCTCACTTTCGATGCCTGTTTGTTTCTATTCTTCCTTTCCTCAGATGTGGAAATAAGTGAAGAAACAAAGAGAATAAACAAAAAAACAAAAAGAAAAGATGAATCAGGCGTTAATGTAACCTTAATTACGAAATAATGCCTGATGCAGATTATTCTTAAAATTTTTTGTGGTTAGGAAAACGTTCCCTGTAAAGTGCTCTTTTCAAACTGCAAAAGGTCACAGGTAAATAAGTATATTCAGGTCTAAAATAGACCTGAAATATGGAACGAATAAGTGTTGATGTAAACTCAGTTACACAAACAATATTTAGTATCTGCGGTTTTCTCTGGGTGTCCTGTGGTTAGGAAGACATTCTCTGCAGTAAACCGGTCTTTCCGGGTCAGGTTTGAAAGGCACTTCTGTCTCAGCTTTACAGTCTGAACAGGTTGTCTTGTGCATTTCTCTGGGAGCGCCGAAGTTAGAATTTCCTCTGAAGTTTCTGTCATTAAAAGCCATTTTTGTTTCACCTTGTTTTAGTTTTTGTTATTTGTTTGAAAATAAGATTGTATAGAACTCTTTGATTAAAAACAAAAATTGGTTTTTAATAACAGATGATTATACGGATCTTTATTTGTCAACACACATACATAGCAGTTAAAATATATAAATGTATCGATGGAAAACACAAAACCAGACTATTCTTTCTTTTCGAGAACCCTTTAATCCTTCCGGATTCATGAATTTCCTGGCTGACATCTGGCTATACTGACGTCTGGCTATAACTTGACCTGATTTGTGTCTCGCTGTTTAGATATCAGGTTCGTTCAAGAGAGTCGACATAACCCTGTCTTTTTTTTCTCCATCTGAGTATCCTTTTCGCAATCCAATAAAACACAACCATCTTAAGGACATAAAGTAATATAAGAAACAATATCATGTAACACTCTTGATCTTATTGAGAACAGAATCGCCTGCTTCATCCAGCTCTTTTTAGATATCAAACATGGTCAACTTGCTCATATAAGCATAATCATTGCGAAACTTCTATGCGGAAGTTGTCTCTGATAATTTTATAAATTTCTGTGCTGATCTATTTGTCTATACTTGCATCTTGCACAGCACATATTAAGCTTCCGATTCACAACTCCAAATTGGCTGCTTCTCCTCAATCTGAATTGTCAAAAATTTATTCTGTTGATCAACTTCAGCCCGTAAAATACTCCTTCTAAATCTACAAAACCCTGGGTTTTAGTTTTTTTAGATTGGGGCATGCAGCTCGCAGGAAAAATATATTAACATTGAGTTAAAATAGAATGGAAAAAGTCAGCATTCTTCTATAGCAATCATAAGTGCTAAAGTACATGATACGCCAATAAGTTATTGTCTATATAACCTGGCTCGCATCAAAGCAGGCGCGTTCCTGCAGAAAAGTGAAAATATGGATTTCAGGTATCTTTTTCAGACACCTTTATTTAAGATACCTTTATCAGGCATCTTCAGTCTGATACTTCTAGATCAGTACTTAATGTAGCCTTTTCGCTCAAGCCATTCGACCTGAGGCCTTGTGTATTTCCAGGTTACTTCGGCTTTGGAGTCCTGCACTTCCCAGGGATTGGCTATTACAACATCGCCTTCGCGAATCCACATCCTCTTCTTTTTAGAGCCTGGAATCCGGCCCATGCGGACAACTCCGTCCATGCATTGAAGCGTTACCCTTTTCGAACCGAGTAAACACGCAACTGTTGCCAGGACTTCATTTCTGTCCTTGCGGGGGATTCTTACCCTGGATACTTCAGGGGTATCTCCTGAGTTTACTGGTTTTGTAGATCCTGATCTTCTTTTTCTAATAGTGCTTCTATAGTTAGCCAGGTTAATTCCTCCTTGATAATCTATGATTGATTTTTTATAAGTGGAAATTAATGAGTTGAGTTGAAAAATTAATAAGTCGAAAATTGAATGATTCTTACCAATTATTATTCTCAATGCCTTTTTGTCCTTACTTTTTCCTGCTGCACGAGTTGAAAATAAGCAAGAAACAAGAGAGAATAAACCAAAAAACAAAAAGAAAAAGATGAATCAGGCGTTAATGTAAAATTTAATTTTACAAAACTAGTAACACCTGATGCAGATTATCTTTAGAATTTCCTGTGGTTAGGAAGACATTCTCTGCAGTATACTGGCCTGCCTTCGGTAGGTTTGAAAGGTACTTCCGTTTCAACACCGCAGTCAGAACAGGTTACTTTTGTCATTTCCCTTGGTCCGCTGTTACCACGGAAACCTCCGGAATTTCCCCTGAAATTTCTGTCATTAAAAGCCATTTTCGTTTCACCTCCGCTTTAGCAAATAATCAATAGTTAAAAACAAGATTGTATAGCCCCTTACATTAAAAAACAAAATTGGTTTTTAATGACAGATTATACGTCTCTTTATTTTCGATGCATGATACACTATATAGTCAAATTATATAAAAGCATCTATAGTAAAGGAAGTACACTCTCTCAAATGAGAAAAATTTTTAAATTAATTCCCAGAGAAGGTAGCCAGACCATTTATAGATGGCTTCTAAAAGTAGGATTACTTAAAAAATTTCACTATAATTCGAAAACAGCCCTTCCAGCAGGAAAGATCATTCCAATTAAAAAAGTCCTGCAAAGAGCTCCTTTTAAACCCTTTTAATCCGGAAAACTCCCGGGTTTTTAATTTCTCTTTGATCATAACAAACACATTCGAGGAAGATTTCAGCAGACCGCCGGCAGAAAAATATATTAAAACTGAGATTATAGTGGAAAACTTTCGTTAGTATTCTTCAGTCCAGTTTTAACACTTCACAATAATTCGAATAAATATTTCAACAGATGTCGCCCAGAAGAGTTATTAAGATTAAGGTTTATCGTTAACCACATATCAAATTTTAACTTAATATTTTTAGCTTAGAGGAGGATAAATTTGTTCTGGGACGACGTATACAAGGGCACGCCGCCGTGGGACCTTAATCACCCACAACCTGTTTTTCAGGCTCTTATACAAAATGGAGAAATAAAGCCTGGCCGCGCTCTGGATATAGGGTGTGGTCGGGGTGAGAATGCTATAATGCTGGCTATAAATGGCTGTGATGTCACGGGTATAGACCTTGCAGAAGAAGCCGTCTCCGACGCAAAGGTAAAAGCCATAGAGCGTCATGCCGAAGTAAGTTTTGCCATAGGAAATGTACTGCAGATGGACCGGCTCTTAGAGGAAAACAAGTTCGATATCGTCATTGATTCCGGCCTGTTTCACGTGATAAGGGATGAAGATAGACCAATTTTTACACAGCAGATACACAGGGTGCTTAAGGATGGAGGCAAATACTTCATGCTATGTTTCTCTGATAAGGAGCCGGGAGAGTATGAGTTGCCTAGAAGAGCCTCAAAGGCTGAAATAGAGAGTATCTTTTCGCCTCTTTTTGATATTATTTATATAAAAGACGCGGTTTTCGATACGCTGCTCAATCCGCGCAGCAGAAAAGGCTACCTTTTATCGGCTGTAAAAAGCTAACAGAGAATAATGCATTCTCTAAAAATATTTTTAAATTTTGAAGTTAATCGGTTCCTCAAAGTGTTCTCCTTAATTTGCAAAAGGTCACATATCTCTATTTAACAAGTATTGTTACTAATTCAACAATCTTTGTTACTGGACCCAACAACCGGACAAAAATCTTACTGTACTCAACAATGTAACAAAAAATATATTATCCAGTAATAATAAAAGAATATTATGAAACAAGAATTTCATCCAGCTGGTTTTCTCGGTTTTCTTGGGTTCCTGGGATTTTTGGGAGAGATTAATCCAAAATTACACTATCTTAGTTTGTTATTTTTCCTCTTATTCCTGGGCCTTCTTCCTGGGAAATCAGAAAATAAATGATAAGGTCAGGAGGTTCTTCGTGATTTTCCGTAGCGAAAAATCATCTTGCAGACTATTATTTGAGGAAGACTCCGGACGACACGAGAAATTTTTACTCTTTTATAAAACCTTCCTAAACCCTTCTGTTTTAAAAGAAAAATTGAAAAACTTTGTTTATTATCTATGCACACACTCAATAAATATAATTGAAAAATAGATCTGAATTTTATTTTAATTATAAAATTCTCACACAGGGAATGGATCTTGAATGCAAAAAATAAATTTTACTGGATAAAACCAGCTCGTTTTTAAAAGGCTGTAGCGACCTGTCGTAATCGCAAGGAGAATTCACTATCTTATGCTCATTTTCATACAGCCCGCTGTCCAGAACCGTCAGCCATTCTCATCTCGATTCTTTAACCAGTTTCTCTAAAAGCTCGTCAAGGCGATCATAAGAATCGTTAACGCCTTCCTCCATCCCAGACTGGAGTTCACCGTCACGGTCTGCTACCGACTGGAAGACAGCCTGGGACATCAGCCTTGTCCTGTTACCCGGCAACTCTTCAAATCTTGCAGTTTCGAGAACAACATGCCCCATTTCCGGAAGCCCTTCAAATTCAAACGTGCTGATAATTCTCTCAGGAGTTGTGACTTCATGATACACTCCGTGAAATGTATACTCGTTGCCGTCCTGGTCCTTGTGAATATATCGCCACCTGCCGCCATTCTCAGGTTCAAAGAGCTCAAGTTGCATTGTGAAGCCGCGCGGCCCAAGCCACTGAACATAAAGCTCTGGATCCGTAAATGCTTTGAACACGAGCTCACGCGGCGAGTCAAACTCACGAGTAATAACGATCTCCTGTTTGCCGGATTCGGCTGAAATCTTTGTCTTATTATTGTGCGCCATATGTCAACCTGCCTGTTTGAAAAAAAATGATAACTAACTGAAAGTATGTTTGAGATAACTGAAAGTATGTTATCGTACTCTGGTTATGAGCAGCCCGGGCAATATAATGTACGGGACTTCAAAAGTTAATGTCTGATCTGCATACTCTCTGCTTCCTAACGTTTCCATTCGCCGCATGCAGTAGTCCCGTTGGCAGAAAGCGACCGTACCGTCAAGAACCCAGAGGCGTCGTTTTCCTCCAGACTACAGGTATCAAGTCCTGTAGTATCGAGCCGCCGCCAGAACGTGAGGGCTGCCTTCATTTCATATACTCTCCATTCGTCCAGCCCCTCCTTAGCCTCTGGCTAAGGCTGGCTACAGCAAGATGCCAGGTTAAGATCTGACTAAGGTCTTGAAGCCACCATAAGCCATGCGCCTGTAATCAAATGGTGGTTCAGCGCCTGATTCCATCATTTCCTTAATCCTTGGGTCGCTCATAACTGCCGCATTCACCCGGTCTCTGTGCTCCTTAGATTCAAAAACAATCCATGAAAAAATTACGGTTTCATCTTCGGAGGTATCTGCTGCCTTCTTGAAAGAAACCATGTCTTCAACATCCAGATCATCGCCAATACATTCATAATACTCCAGGGCACCTATCTCTTTCCAGATCTCGCTGCCTTTTTGAGCCATTACTCTGTACTCGTTTACCCTGTCTTTAGCGATAGGAATTAAAAATCCATCTACATACCTTTCCATACCTTCCATGCTCTTTCCCCTTTTCTTTTCTAATTTTCTTATCTAACTTTCTTTCTATAATCATACCCGATGATGAGTCTTAATTACATTCTCGCGTTACGGCAAGAAATAAAGTATAGCTGCTTGCTGGATTTACTCTTCATCTCCTCGATGACTATGATTTTTTATTGCTATAATTTTATTTAAACCCTCAAGTAACTATTCAGCGTACCTAAAATCAGTGTACCGATGTGGATTTGAAATTGGTAAAAACATATATCATAATCGATTAACAGATTCTCAATTTGATCAGAGAGCCACTACAGTAAAAAAGAAGATTTGTCTAAGTAAGCCCTTCAAAGTGCTCCCTCTCAAATAGGGCTTGAAAATGGATAATCAATTATTCAACCTGCTCCAGTAAAGCGGAAACGAGAGTTTGCTGGCTTATGAAATCTCTTTTAAATCTAAAAATATCCCGGCATTGTCATCCGAGGGTAATCGTTCACTCATCTCGATCCATTTCCTGACTGTTTCGGACTTCTCATCAAAAACAGCCAGTTTCTCAGGTGAAAATTTCTCAATCAGGTTTCTGGCAGAAGAAGCCCACGTTATGTATTTTTTAAATAGTTCATCCTGCTCAAGAAACTGGTCATTTGTCAACCTGAACCATCGGTAGTGAAGAGGAACTGGCTCTCCTGCATAGGAGTTTGTATCAATTCCAGTATCGTAATCCCAAATTTTTGGCAGGTCTGATAAATTGAAGGGTCCAATCTCCAGAAAAGGGTCATACTGAATGGGCACTGAATAGAAGAGCTTACGAAAAGCCTCAAGAAGGTTATTGGATTCAGAAATAAGGTATTCAATTTGCTTTTTAATTTCTCCAGACACTTTCTGCATCTCTAAAAAGCAGTATTTCCGCTTTTATACAGTTATGACGATATCTCTATAGAATATTAAATAAGCTTTGAGGGATTGACCTGTACTGGGGTGAAGCATATAAGGGAAAGCCGTCATGGGATATCGGCTATCTCCAGCCTGCGTTTCAGACCCTTATGAAATGAGGAGAAATTAAGCCCGGCAGGGTCCTTGATGCCGGATGTGGCAAAGGCGAGAACGTTATAATGCTGGCTATGAATGGCTGTGATGTCACAGGTATAGATCTCGTTGAAAATACAATCACTTATGCAAATGCAAAACTATAGAACGTCATGTTAAGGTAGGCTTTATTATAGAAGGTGTACTGCGGATGGACCGGCTTTTCATAGAGAGAATTCGATACTGTTATTGATTCCCGCCTGTTTCATGTGATGACGGATGAGGAGAAGCAGGTTTTTGCGCGGCAGATAAAAAGGGTGCTCAGGACAGGCGGCAAATATTTCATGCTCTGTTCCTCAGATAAGTAGCCAACCGGATACGAGCTCAGGAGAGTCTCAAAAATTGAAATCGA
Source organism: Methanosarcina sp. MSH10X1 (assembly GCF_004099695.1). Taxonomy (GTDB): domain Archaea; phylum Halobacteriota; class Methanosarcinia; order Methanosarcinales; family Methanosarcinaceae; genus Methanosarcina. Next base: position 62,080 of record NZ_SCHL01000019.1, read on the forward strand.
GTATCTTTTCGTCTCTTTTTAGTATAGTCTGTAAGGACACAACTTTTGATTCTCGCTGCGGCCCGGACAGCAGGAAAACTTATTTTTTATCGGTTGTCAGGAAGTGATTAAAATTGGTTACTGAAAATTAACTGACCGGTTTTAAATCTTCAATCCATCATCAGTTATCGTAATATTACAGGTCCCGACGAAAATGGTATCATGCATGTCCACCCCGTTTACTGATTTCTTAGGCACATCATTTATTTCCACGGTACGGTCAGTTACACGGATTTTCCTGTCTCCGACATAAAAAGTCCCGGTCACTTCTACGTACTGGTCTTCGGTAATCTTAGCATTGAGAATAACAGTACCGTCATCTTTCTTTGTCAACACGAGCCCGTTTTCTTTCTCGATTTCTCCCTGAACATCGAAATTCTCGTTAATCCGGATAAACTCATTTTTATCAATCTTAGCTATAATTTCAGAATTTTCATCCCGGATTTCGGTTGTCAGAAGCAAGCTGCCGTCACAGTTTTCCAGAGTGAACAAAGGTATACGGTCTCCGGAATTCCCATCAGGCTGGTATGACAGATTGTACACCGGATCTGCGTACACGTTTGATCCCAGAATTAACATGTAATCATCGCGAACCATGAGGTATTCCCCTGTAAATTTTAAACAATATATATGACATAATCATATAAAATAGTCTTTCACTATTATACAAACGGTTATTAATAATTATTTAAAATTTTTCTTTTAATTATTCGGAGTTTTCCTATAAGAACAAAAATTGCTTCTACATTAATGAGACTAAACTGCTCTATATTAATGAGATTAAGCTGCTCCACATTAATGAGAATAAACTGCTCTACATTATGAGATTAAGCTGCTTCTCCATTAATGAGATTAAGCTGCTCTACATTAATTAGACCTTTCAAAACAATAAGGAATATATATTTATATTTAGATAATGCGGTTTTTATGGATTCCCGATACTAAGGAACTAAGGTATTCAAGAAAAAAATATTTCTAAATTACCGGGCTGGCTTTCTCTGTAAATTGCCTGTCACCAATCACCCTGGACTGAATTTTCAATTACTCAGATCTGCAAGAAATCAGGCAAGAAATTAGATATTACCGCAAGCCGTCAGCACGAAAAATAAACTTCAACTGAATTTGAAAAAGAAGCGGAGTTAAAGAGAGAAACTAGAAAGTCAGTTCAATAAACTTCAACTGAATTTGAAAAAGAAGCGGAGTTAAAGAGAGAAACTAGAAAGTCAGTTCCGGTTAGTGAATAGTCTCTTAATCTTATATTTTTCATGAATTCTGTTCCAATCAGATTTTGCCTGTTCCATCACAGTTGATACAATTATTGACCCCATCTCCAAGGCAGAATAAACATTCTTCCCATTCCATTTTGCCTTTAACTTCTTTCCATTCTCCACCTGTACCGTCGCAGTTCAAGCACTTTTCCCTGCCGCTTCCACTACAATTACGGCATATTTCACTCATTGATTCTACCCCCAAACTTCAGTCAGTATTGGTGTTTGATAAACTGCACCTGCCTCTTATAAACCGGAGATATTACACAAACATATTACACAAACACGTTACATAGAAGCACTACGCAAACATATTATGATTTTTCCATACAATATTGAAAAACTGTAACTATTTTTATGATAGCTATTCTATATTAAAACGATTTTGAAACAATGTTTCTAAACAGGTTTCGAGCCCAGGCATTAAGATTAGTAGACAGGTTGCTATGAAAAAGCCTGTAATTTAAGGGCCTGTTATTTAAGGATACTTTGGAAGTAGAAGCAAAAATCATATGACCTTCGGAAACCGGTAGGCATAGAGACCGGCAGGTCAGGAGGATGATCTGATAACTGCTGCTTACTTTTTTGATTACGGTAAATAAACTATATTTGGATTGCCCTCTACCGTGACAGCCGTTCGTTTCGCATGAACAGCCTGAGAGACAAAGGAATCACGGGGTATCGAGCTTCAGCTTAACAAAACTGTGCCCAGTATCGGTATGCTTTCACGTAACTTCCCCAGAGTACGAAATCATTCCACTCTTCAAGCTCTACCTCGGTTGTCCTCAAATAGATCCGATTTTGAAAAGATGAGAAATCCATGTCGTATTTGCTTTTCATCTCGGCTATTCTTCTGTTATAATAGTCAATTTTCTGTTCAGCCTTACTGTGCAAAAACCCTTGCAAAATTTTTTGTTCTTCTTTATATAGACCGGCTTTCGCCATACCATTTAAAGGCTCAGGTAATCTTCCAGGCACTTTTACGTACTTGCCATATTCAAAGGCGTCTCCCAATATTACCACCCATTACTATTCTATCCCTTCCGTCTTAAATTTATGTGTACTTAATCACTTTTTTTATTAGAAAATTCTGGAACTTAGCAAAGTAAATGAGGAAATTCGGGAACGTTCCCTTATCTCCAGAAAACATAATAATATTTTATTCACTGTGTATATTAACTTTTTGTTTAAAAAATTAATAAAGTTTTAAAAAATTATATAGACCTCCAGAGATGATGGAAACCTTGTAATCCGGCTACATTGCATAAAATAATAGTACCGTAATACTCCCAACTTTAGTCTTTAATAAAAACATAGACGATAAGGTCTGCCCTCTTATGTAATATCGCCGGATTCGTTAGCGTTATCCACTGTAGCAGGAAAAAGATACCACTTTGAATTTCTGCTTCATCAGCCTGGATAAAAATCAGATTTTAAAGAGACAAAACTTATATTATTATGGCTTATTGCTGTTGTATGTGCTGTTGCGAGTGTTATAAAAATTAATAAAGCAAAAACTATTATTATACATTTAATAAAACAGCATCAAAAAAAACCCTATAAATGAAGTTAAAAACGAGATTGTATAACTTAACTTATAAAAATCAGTGTGATCCCTATGCCCAGAAAATACGCCAACAAAACAACCCATTTTATTCTCCACGATGACGGTACATTTGACGTTTATATGAATAAAAAGTTCAAAGAATGCGGACTCTACGACGAAACCCCGGATACTGTACAATTAAACTACTTTAAACACTCCTCACTGTTCCAGAAAGAGGAAGGGTGTTTAATTTCTGAGAACTTCAGAATCTGGATTGAGGATAGAATAATTAACGTTCCAGGTGGCATCCTTAACAATGGAGTGTTCATAGCTAACTGTGATGATGGGGGTACCCTCCTGAAAGACTGAGTTTATATTAATATAAGAAATTAATGCAGGTTAACTGGATTCGAGAGAATCCATTCTTCGGAATTTTTTGCTTTGGTATTTTTTGGCTGATTAAAAAAATTGTAATATAGAACCTGCTGCTTTTATATCGGAATAAGTGAACCTATCAATGGATAATTTTTTTCACTAAGCAAGAGTTATATAAAATCTCATTGAACGGTTACAATTATTTGAAGTTTCATTAAACGGTTCCTGATTATTTGAAGTTTCACTAAATGGTTCCTGTTTATTCTTCAATCTTATTTTTCAATATAACCTGGATCCGAGAGTAAAATCCAGTAAAGACGATTGGAACAAATGGAAAGACTTATTTTGTCTGCAGCTATCGTTATCCGGGAACAAAACCCACTAAAACAAGAAATTTTGAGGCTTAAGCAAGCTTTTAGACTGAAACGCAGGTGCCTGCAAGCCTGTAAAAAGGCTGAAACTACAGTGGCTAACCGGAAAAGGGTAAGCACCGAATCGCGCCTGCACCATATGGTTAATATGAACCGGTAAGAACAGTCACGAGCGTAGAATTAATTAGAACCGCTACGGTTAACTATACAACCGTTTAAATAAAAGCTCTTAGCGATAAGTATGACCGAGAAAATAACCTATCTTGATGGGCTGCGTGGTATAGCTGCGATAAATGTTATGATAATGCATTTCTTTATCATATTACTCCCGGCGATGATCTATAGTGATAGGATGCCATCACATCTGGGTAACCTTGAACAGATTTTTACGAGTACACCACTGGGATTAATTGGCGCAGGGAACTTTTCGGTCTGTATCTTCTTTGTTCTTAGCGGCTACGTATTAACCCAAAAATACTTTAAAACAAAAGACAGGAATATAATTATAAGCGGCGCAGTGCGCCGATATATAAGATTGGTTGTGCCGGTATTTACAGCCATAATATTATCGTTCCTGCTGGCATCGACCGGAGTATTCCATTACTTTATTGAAGCTGTAATGATTTCCGGGAATAATAATTATGCCAATTACTGGACCTTTACGCCAGACCTTGCCGACGCAGTTAAACAAGCGGTATGGGGGACATTTTTTAGAGGTGATGATACCTATAACCCGGTCTTATGGACCATGACAGTAGAATTTTATGGGTCGATGCTTGTTTTCGGAATGGCATTACTGTTCGGACCGCTGCGTACCCGCTGGACATTTTATCTTGTCGCAGCCGTGCTCTTCTTCAACACTTATTATCTGGCTTTCATAATAGGAATGGGACTTGCAGATGCCTTCAACGGTAAGAGCCCGGTATTTAAAACGAATAATAAAATAATACTATCTACTATACTTATTTCCGGATTGCTTTTGGGGTCATATCCTGTAGGCACCGTGGCAAGCAGTTCGCTATATGGATTTCTCGATAACGGTCTTTTCCACACACCAAAGTTTGGCTATCATGTTCTGGGCGCAGGCATGGTAATGTATGTCTTATTGAACAGCCAGTGGCTGCAAAATATATTTTCCTCCCCTGTGCCGGTCTTTCTCGGAAAAATATCCTATTCCCTGTACCTGATACATTTCCTGATAATAAGCAGTTTTACCTGCGCACTGTTTCTTGCCCTGCATTCGGTGTTACCATATGGTGCAGCTGTTTTAATTTCATGTACCCTGTCCGTACTACTAATTATACCGTTAAGCTATCTATTTTACAGGTATGTTGACATGAAGGGCGTAGAGCTATCGAAGGCTTTCTATAATCGGCTGGCTAACCCTTACAGACCTGGCAGTGCCGGACGTATAAACCAAAAGTATCTATCGAGCGCGATTTTTACAATATATAATAAATTATTTAAATAACCTGTATTAAGACTATTTGAATAAATTTATAAGCGATTCGAGAACTTATCTAAACGTATAGTTCAATTCGAATATTGAATCCCTTTTTAAAAATAGAAGAGTATATTGCCAGTACATTACGAGTGTATTACCGGTTAATTACCAGTACGCTTTAAAACTTTTTACTGTCCCCATTCCAGACCACTTAAGCATCGGCGGATATAAAGACCTGGTTGTTATTGATTTTCCATTTTTTAATGTTATAACCTTATCAAAACTTCCTTTCTGAGAAGGAGAACCCGTACAGTCTATATATACAGGCCCCTTATCTGTTGTCTGGAAAGCATTGCAGGCATGGCCTGGGCCGCGCTTAAACTTGATGGCTACCCAACCTGCTTTAATACCTGCTCTTTCTGCATTGTTATGTACATCTTCGGCAAAGTCGCTGCAGACATAGGTAGAGGTATATTTCTTTTTATCAGTTAGATCACTCTTGATAAATTTGACAAGCTGAGAATATGTAGGATTTTTAGCGTTGTCATAATTGACAATAGAGATGAGTTTGCCGTCGCCGCCTACCATATAAGTCCGACCTTCGTGCGGGTTTACAGTCGTCTTCGCCGCGCCTGCTGTCGTACTCATTAAAACGAGTACGAAAATCAGGATTAAAATTGTCTTAGGTTTCATACAGTATAAGATTGTAATAAATGATATAAAGTATTATAGTCGAATAATACTTTATAAGCCTTTTTAAGGCAATAAAGCTAGTTTAACAGGCTTTAAGCTACCGTTAATTAGAGATTAATTTTTTCACTGGATTATAGTCCATTTTTTTTCAAAGTAAAGTATTTATTGTGGAAACTCTAATAATTTTTTGTTTCAGTTCAATTTTTACTTATTTTGTTTTGGGGAAATTCTAATGGCCGGGAAATTTGACGAATTTTCTATTTTCTTTGAGGATAC
>NZ_SCHL01000001.1 GCF_004099695.1 Methanosarcina sp. MSH10X1
TACAACTGGACAGAAAATCTGACAATCATTGTTGACCAGAAACCCAACTATCTTTATCATGATCCTGATTTTGACCTCAGAAAAGAATATGAATGGGTAGACGAAGCAACTGGAAAAACAATTTATCCACTTGGTATCCGAAATACCTGTATTTTCACAACCGGAATTTCAGAGGAAATCGCTGACGGTATATCCTCAAGTAATGAATATGTAAAAACCGAAACCTCTCAGCAGATTAGCCAGAGCATTTCCAACCTGAATACAGAAGTTTTCCTGCTCAAACAAAATCTTAGCGAGCAGAATATCTCACTAGATACAACTCGTCTGAATAATGAGGTCTACAATCTGAAGCATACATATACACAGGAAATGAGATCTCAGATAAGTGAAGATGTAGTAGAAGAAATAAATTTGAATCCGGTTGTTTCAAACTGGATCAAAGAAGAAAAAGTCAGGGCGATTACAGCAAGTTATTTGAATAGCCTTTCTGACAATCAATTTATGCAAAAATCTACTACCGATGAACTCTCAGTCGAACTTTCATCTATTATAAAAAATGAAATCCGAAATTCAAACCCACCTGTTGAATCAGATGAACTTGAAGCTACTCTGAACAGAGTGGACACTGACATCAGAATTGGGGTTGCAAATGGTATCTGTGCAGTTACAGTAAACAAAGGTGCAGTCATTGATGCTAGTTTTGAAAGAATTGATAGTGAACTGAAAAGCCTGGCAAACAAAACTGTTGATATGTATTCGGGGGAGACAGGAAATGAAATTTTTAAAAGACTTGACAGAACAATAGCGGCTATTCCATGCGGACTGCCTGTTTTGCCTCCAAACTGGATTTTTACGGTGAATGTGTGGTCATATGAAATTGTGGGTAAATATCAAACGTTTACTGTTACTGATAACGATAATGAAGTTATCCCCAAACCTTACTTTGGGCATAAGGGACAAAAGTATGTGAGAGAGGATTCCGAAATTGATGATCCTATAAAAACCGATGAAAATGGATATCACTTGATACTAGGAGATAATAGGCCTATTTATTTCGATCTTAATGGATATGCATTAGCAGTGGTCGGACCTGGAGTAATAGGTGTTGGAGATAAGGTTGGAGGAAGCATTGAAAAGTCAATTGGTTATGAGAGTCTTTTATCTGAATATGAGGGGTTATCGTGAAAATAAAATACTTAGCTATTGCAGCAATTATTGGGTTTCTTTGTTTACCAAGTGTAGTTTTAGCAAGCAGTCCCTACTGTAAAATAGATGTTTACTTTAATGACAATGTTTTGCCAGGGAAAGAAATTGCACAACCTAGTTTGAGAGTTAATGAGCCTTTTAATGTTAAAGTAAACGTAGCCGTTTACCAAGAATGCAGGGTATCCGGTAAACTCACAACATTAGGTGAGGATTATTTCAAGGTCATAAATGGGACTTCTAAAATAGACCAGTATTCAAGAGTAATTCTGAAAGCAAACGGATCCCATATGTTTGAATGGACAGTCATACCAACAGATAAATGGGCCGGTGGATCAATTCCAATCAATTTTCACTATTCAATCGTAGAAAAAGGCAATCCTGAACCTGTAGTAAACAGCGAATTCACAGTCGCCTACTGCACTATTTCCAATGAATACTATGAAGGCGAAACTCCTGCTTCTGAGAATTCTGAATCCCAACCTACTCCAGAGCAGCCAGCCTCCGAAAATTCTGCCCCGGCGGCATCTGCACCAGCTTTCAGTTTATTAACTGCTATTGTGGCGCTTGCGCTTGCATTCTTCAGATTCTTCCATCAGTAAATTGATGAAAATGTCAGGTGTTTAATGCTATTGACAATAGAAGCGAAAAGTCCGACTCTTGCTGCTCTGATGCTGCCGACAAATACAGGCAGGCTTACGTGAACAGAGAGGAGTACCTCACATCGTCAGGAAAAATGTACACTTCAAGTGATTCTGCCCGGTACATTGCGAAAAATGAGGCTTATAACAGGCTGATAGAAGACATCGACAGAAAAAATCGTAAACTGGACTCGGATCTCAATGCTTACATTCTTAAAGCTCTGGAGAAGAAAGGCATTGATACCAGTTCGTTTGACAGTGTAACCTCAGGCCCTATGACTCTTTTCAATAATCCGGCAGTGGAAAGGGCTGCTTCAGCTCTAGGAGAGAATATGGGCATAATCTCCACTATGACTGTTACCGGTCAGCCGGAAAGCAAATACAACTGGACAGAAAACCTGACGCTGATCGTTGATCAGAAACCCAACTATCTTTATCATGATCCTGATTTCGACCTCAGGAAAGAGTACGAATTAAAAGATCCAAAAGGAAAAACGATTTATCCTTTGGGCGTCAGAAATACCTGTATTTTCACAACAGGTATCTCCGATGAAATTGCAGACGGTATTTCCTCAAGTAATGAATATGTAAAAACCGAAACCTCTCAGCAAATCAGCCAGAGCATTTCCAACCTGAACACAGAAGTTTTCCTGCTTGAGCAGGATCTCAGCGAACAGAGTGTCTCCATGGATACCGCACTTCTTGATACTGAAATATCGAATCTGAAAAATACATACGCTCAGGAAATGAGAATTCAAATTCCCGAAAAAGTAGCTGATGAAATAAGTTCAAATCCTGTTGTCTCGGGCTGGATTAAAGAGAGTCGGATTAGAGAAGTAACGACGAATTATTTGACCAGTCTTTCTGACGATAATATAATCCAAAAGTCCACCGCGGACGAGCTTTCAACTGAAATTTCTTCCATTATCAAAACTGAAATTCGAAATTCAAATCCATCGGTTGGATCTGATGAGCTCGAAGCTACTCTCAATAGAGTTGATAGTGATGCTAGAATCGGTGTTTCAAATGGAATCTGTGCGACTATGGTAAACAAAGGTACAGTTATTGATTCTAACTTTGGAAAAATTGATAGTGAACTGAAAAACCTGGCAAATGAAACTATTGACACATATTCTGGTAAAGTTGGAGATAAGGTTTCAAAAAGGATGGATAGGACGATGGCAGCTGTGCCATCTGGACTGCCGGTATTGCCACCGCATTGGACTTTCACAGTGAATTTGTGGACTTATGAAATTATGGGGAAATATCAGACATTTACTGTTATTGATAACGATAATGAAGTTATCCCCAAACCTTACTTTGGACATAAGGGACAGAGATACGTGAGAAAACTGGAACCTGTTACCCTTAACGGAAGTTATCTAGGCGAGAATAAGCCAATTACTTTTAGGTTCAGTGGCTACTCTGCTACTATTGTTGGTCCAGGTCCAAAGGGAGTTGGCGATAAAAAAGGTGGTCATACTGAAAAATCAATTGCTTTTGAAGAACTTCTCAACGAGTATGGTGAGTAGATATGAAAATAAAATGCCTGATTATAATATTAATATTAATTTCGGCTATTAATATAGCAACTGCGTCCAATCCTTACGGAAAAATCTATACATATGATGTATATTATAATGATAAGCTTCTTCCCGGAGAAGAAATAGCGAAACCCTTCTTAAATATTGGGGAACCTTTCAAAGTAAAATTAGAAATGAAACTAAACCAAACAAGTACTTTGTTTGTGCAAGTTTGTAGTTTAGGAGGGAATTTTTTTGAAGTTATAGACGGTCCATCAGAGTTCGAAAAAATGAAATATATGAAATCTTTAGATCCGGGAACACATGTTTTTGAGTGGACAATTATACCCACAGATGAATGGGCTGGTGGTTCCATCCCTATAAACATTTTTTATCAGATTAATCTTCCGGATGAAGATGAACCAGCCGTAAATGGTGAATTTACAGTCGCTTACTGCACCATTTCTAATGAATACTACAAAGGCGAAGCTACAGCTTCGGAAACTCAATCCACCCCAGAGCAACCGTCTTCAGAAAACTCAACTTCGCCAGCGTCTGCACCAGCTTTCAGTTTGGTAACTGCTATTCTGGCTCTTGCATTTGTATTTCTCAAATTATCTCATAGTCGAGAAAGATAATAGGGGATGAGATTTAATTTCTGCCTTTATTTTGAAAATCGAGGGAGAATGATAATCATTTATCTTCTCTCTTCCTCTTACTTCAGTTTTGTTAGACTCTCCGGCTTTTCTCATTTTCCCTGTGCCTGAGTTCTTTTCGCTTCCTCTTACTTTTTTCTCCCTTCTCTGACCGGATATTTCTTCATTATCTCGCTTGTTGGTTTTTTTCTTGCCCAGACGCTTTTCCTCATCTTTGGCTTTTCTTCTTCCGCTTTTTCCTCATCGTCTTCATCCAGGTCTATTCCAAGTCTGGAGCTAACTGAAGCCCTGGCTTTTTTAGCATCGGTATGATCCGGATTGATTCTGAGGGCTCTTTCAAGGGCGCCCAGGGCTTCTACATTTTTATCCAGGGTAGAGAGAGCCATGCCTTTACAATACCAGGCGTCGGCAAGATTGGGCTTTATCGAAATCGCTTTGCTGCATGCTTCAAGGGCTCGTTTGGATTTGCCGAGCTTGAGGTGGACAAGGCCTTTTCCTGCCCAGGTCTTTGCATTATCAGGATTTATTTTGAGGGCTGCATCATATGCGATCATTGCTTCCACAGGCCGGCTCAGGCTGTAAAGGGCAAAGGCTTTGCCCTCCAGGGCTCTTGCAAGATTTGGGTTAAGTTTAAGTGCAGCATCGTAAGCTTTTATTGCATCTTCGTAACTTCCCAGACCAGCGAGCACAGAGCCTTTTGCATGCCAGGCGCCTGCAAGCTTCGGGTTGTCGGCAAGGGCTCTTTCAGAGGCAATAAGGGCTTTTTCGTGCTGATTAGCCTGCAAAGTACTGAGGTTCTAAGGTTCCAGGCTTTATCGCTGTCAGGATTTATTTCGAGCAATCTGTCAAGAGCCTGCAGTGCATCTTCTTCCCTATCGAGCTGCAGGAGCACAAAACTTTTTTCATAAAGGTAGCCAGGATCATCAGGCTCGATTTCGAGAGCTTTCTCAATTGCTTTAAGGGAAGCCCTGTACATCCTGTGCCTTAGAAACACTGCCGCCTTACCTGCCCAGGCAGCTGCATCTTCCGGGTTTTTCCCAAGAGCTTTTTCATGGGCCGCAAGGGCTTTACTCAGCCGGTCATGTGCAGTATCACGAGTCTTATCTATACCTTTTCCGGCTGCTTTGCCCTTCCTGCCTTCTTTTCCTACTTTTTCAGGTAGACCTTTCTGTGCTGTCCTGTCAGTCTTTCTTTTAGGGTTCTTTTCCATAGTATCGATCCGGGATTATTTGTCAGGGGCAATGCTTTTTTTAGACACCTGGTACATTTTCACCCTTCCCCCTTAGGGCGGCAAATTCCAGGAGAAGTCCTGTTTCAGACTCCGTACTCTTATTTTAAACTGATCCTGCTAACCTATTTTAAGCAATCGGATAAGCATGGGATTTGTGGAAAGCAGCCCTATAACAATGTTTAATTGGTAGGACTTTTCGACATACTTAGAAATTATCAGTGTAACCCGAAGCATCCAGAAATTCAGAAATTCCAGATGCAATTCAGTTATGGAAGTCTAAAGACATGGGACTTACGGACTTCCGGCTACTATTAACTTCTAGTTTACTTTGATTCGGCTCATATAGATAAATATTCAAGACCATATATTTTCATGCGTCTTGTTCAGGTGCTTATTCCCAATGGGAAGAGAGAAGCAATACTTGAAGTACTGGATGCCGAACAGATCGATTACGCAGTATGGGATGAAACCGGGCGTGGGAACTTTGAGGCTCTTGTGCAGTTTCCAGTGCCTCCGATTGGTGTAGAACCCGTACTTGACAAGTTGCGCAAGGCAGGAATTAGCAGGGATACATACACCATCATTCTCTCACCGGAAACAGTAATTTCCGAACATATAGAAACCCTTAATAAGCGGTATCCTGACAAACGGATTTCCAGGGAAGAGTTGATTGGGCGAGCTGAGGAACTTGCGCCTGCAATCTCAACCTACGCTATTTTTCTTATTTTGAGCACTATTATTGCAACTGCGGGACTTTTGCTTGACTCAGTTGCAACTATTATTGGCGCTATGGTGATTGCCCCACTAATGGGGCCAGCAATTTCCGCAAGTGTCGGAACGGTTATTTATGACCGGAAGCTTGCCTCCCGTGGGATAATTTTGCAGATTGGAGGGCTCTTACTTGCAGTAGTCGTCGCCTGGATGATCGGCTTGCTAATTAAAGATTTATACCTGCTGCCACCGGGATTTGATCTTCGCCAGGTACCCCAGGTAGCCGAGCGCACCAGCCCTAACTTCCTTTCGCTCTTCCTTGCACTGGGATCGGGGATAGCCGGTGCAATCAGCATTATCCGGAGCGCGGGATCAGCTCTGGTAGGGGTAGCTATTGCAGCCGCGCTGATCCCTCCTGCGGCAACATCGGGGCTAGGTCTCGCGTGGGGACTCCCAGTGGTTGCATTCTCCTCGATAGTGCTGGTACTCGTGAATATGCTTGCAATAAATGTGTCTGCTCTTATCCTGTTTTGGGTTTCAGGCTTCAGACCTTACGAATCCTCTGCTGTCCATCTTGCGCGAAAGCAGGTGGCTGGGCACGTGTTTATCCTGTTTAGTTCGATTCTCATACTTTCTACGGTACTTGGACTTGTTACATACGCTTCGTTCCAGGCTGCTCATATGGAGGAGCAGGTAAACGTAGAGGTATCAAGAATGCTTAATGAATCCGACTATGAGAAAATGAGGCTGGCGACAGAAAGCATTGATGTTGATTACAAACCTGCCGATATGATATTAGGAGAGCCTGCCAGAATAACTTTAATAATGTACAGCCGCGTAGGACAGGAGATTCCTCCCGGTATAGCAAAAAGAATTGACGACCACCTGACAGAGGTTACAGGCCGGGAGGTTTGGGTAAGGGTTGGGTTCGTAGAAATGCAGCAAAGTAATTAACTTCCTGCGGGCAAGCAACCGCAGAAACTATTTTGAAAAAAGATATAAAGTTTCCCGTCCTGCAAGTTACATACTTTTAGTTGCATAAACTGACGAAGTTGTATATGGCAACTAAAAAATTGATTAAACGCAGGGTGGTTTACATGAGTGAACTGGAGATTCGGGAAGCCGATTTGCTGGAAGTAACAGTCCTTATGGATAATTATACGGATATATTTCTAATAGAAAGTAATGATGTATGCAGACGACCTCAGATTCCTTTTTTTCCGCAGATACTCTTCGCCGAGCATGGATTTTCGTGCTTAATCAAAGTCTGCGCCGGGAGTGAGGAACACACCGTATTGATGGATGCAGCAGTTACCCCAGCTTCCCTTTTAAGTAACGCAGAGCTTTTAAAAGCTGACCTTGGCAAAGTAGAAGCTATTGCCCTCAGTCATGGGCATCCAGATCATTTTCTCGGACTTGCAGGGCTTTTGAAATTTGTAAGTGAAAAGCAGAATAAAGAAGTCCCACTTATGCTTCATCCCGATGCCTTTCTTGAGCGCCGGTTTAATATTCCTGCGATCGGGCACTCTGTCACAATACCCGCCCTCAATGAAGATATTCTAAAAGAGGCAAGAGCTGATATCATAAAATCCAAAAGAGCTTTTCCAATCGCTAACGGCCTTATCCACACAACCGGAGAGATTGAGCGTAAAGTCCCATTTGAAAAAGGATTCCCCTGGGCTGAGGCGAAAATTAACGATAACTGGATTCTTGACCCCTTCAGGGACGACCAGGGGCTTGTGATAAAGCTGAAAGGCAAGGGACTTGTGGTAATCAGCGGCTGTGCCCATGCCGGAATTATCAATACGGTTGAGTATGCAAAGAAAATTACAGGAACGGACCAGGTTCATGCCGTGCTTGGAGGCTTCCACCTGACAGGTAGGATCTTTGATCCGATAATCCAGCCTACAATTGACAAAATGAAAAAGATAAAGCCTGAGTATGTCGTACCCATGCACTGCACGGGCTGGAAAGCCATAAACCGGTTTGAAGAAGCCATGCCTGAACAATTCCTGCTCAATACGGTCGGCACAAAGTACGTGTTTGAAGGAACGCCCTGAAAGAGAATGAAATGCGCAAAATCCAGACTTTAACTTCAGCAGTTAATGTCGGATAACTTTTCAGCCGTTACTGGAGAATTAAAGTATCAATTAATCAGCAGTATGGAATGGGTTCAGGCTGCCCTTTGATAGGGAATACTGTCGGCATTCAGGATTCTGTATGCTTTCTTTTTCATATTGAGTCCAACTGTGTGCTCCCGAATTCATCCAATGTTTGAGCGGAACAGATTCCCTTCTCCACATTGCATTTTCTTATGTTTATATTTTTTAAATCCAGACCTGATTCAAATACCCGGTCAACATACTCTGTCAACTATTTTCTGTCGATTACTTATTGCCGGATTTATTCCACATAATTTAAAAATAGATATCTGGTTTGCTTAAGAAGATATTCAATATATTTAATATAAAGTAGCACAAAATCTAACAAAGGTATTAAATATTAGTTAGTAGTATAGTTAAATGTCTCTACCAGGCAGACGCGGAATCTATGTCGCCTCCTAAATTGTCGAAAGCACCTGAAACTATTTTACCCCTGCCTGCAAGAAACAGACAGGGGTTATGGTGCGGCAGGTAGAGTCAGAGATTAAGATGCATAACTGATTTTCATAATCACTAATAAAAATTAATTCGTTCACTTCGAAAAGTCTCAATTTAAAATCAGCTTAAAAATCAGGCTGATCATCCCGGATCAAGCCTTTTTTCGAAAAGCATGAGTTTTCGCTCAAGCCTTTTTTGAAAAGGCTTGCGATCAAGCTATTTTTTGAAAGGACCTGTATTATACTTCCCTGACAGCCCTGAATCCAAGGCTGTTTAAACTTTTATCCTGAGGCGCAAAAAGTCTTTCAGCCGATCGACAACAGCCTGCATTTCCATTCCAGCCCCCGCCTCTTCTTATCCGCACTGGCGTGGAAATACTTGGGAAAGAGTTTTCCCAGGCCTTGCCGTTTACCGGGGCGCCTTTGTAACTTATATGATATTCATCCTGCACCCACTCTCCTGCATTCCCATAGATATCGTAAAGTCCCCAGGGATTCGGTTTTTTCAGGCCCACAGGATGGGTTTCAAGCCCGGAATTTTTCAGAAACCAGGCATATTCCGTAAGCTTCGATTCGTCATCTCCGAAAAAATAGGCGGTTGCAGTCCCGGCCCTGGCTGCATATTCCCATTCGGCTTCTGCAGGAAGGCGAAAGATCGGGTTATTTCCACAGGTTTCTTCCAGAGCATTGAGTTTCCGGAAAAAAATCTGGACTTCGTTCCAGGAGATATTTTCAACCGGCTGCTTTTCGCCCTTGAAATAGGAAGGATTGTCCCCCATAACCTTTTGCCACTGTTCCTGTGTCACCGGATATCTGCCCAGGTAAAAAGGCTTCCCAATCTTTACTTTATGCACGGGGCTTTCCCAGAGCTTTCTGCGTTTTTCACGTATCGGAGAACCCATATCAAATTCTCCGGCAGGTATCAGGACAAATTCCATTCCGATGGAGCTGCTTGTTAAGCTGCCGGACACGTTATTTATTGGGTTGTTAGCTGAGTTATTCATTGAATTACCAATTGAGATATTAATTGAATTATTGATCAGGCGACTGAGCCGAGTCAGACCTTAAGCAGGTAAGAGAAATCCAAACCAGGACAGTACAGGAGTGATTTCAGTCTTACTTGATATAATTAATAACATTGAGTTTTCTTGGAGGTGCGATACTTACCTCAGCGTTTTTATAGCCCAGGGCAACAGAAGCATATGGTTTATAACCATCCGGAACACCCAGTTTCTTTAAATATTCTTTAGCCTTCGGGCTGCCAGACATAACCAGCACGAAGCCAATCCAGCATGAACCAAGCCCAATGGATTCTGCTGCAAGTAACATGTTCTGAGTTGCTGCAGCGCAGTCAGACTCGATTGCTATAGCTTTTTCTTCACCAGAAACAAGAATCACTGTAGGAGCATTATAGAAAATATTGAATCTTTCGTTATTCGCCAGGTCTTGCAGGGGTTCATATTGTTTCGCTATTTCCTTTGCTTCAAAATTCAACCAGGCGAGCAGCTCCTTATTCTGTATTACTGTAAAATGCCAGGCCTGCTCATTTGCGCTTGGCGCATAGGTCCCGGCATTCAAAACAGCCTGTAATTCTTCGTCTTTGATTTGTTTATTCTTAAAATTACGTATGCTTCTTCGGTTCTTAATAGTACTTAAAGTTTCATTGGTTAACATAGTGTTTTCCTCCTGGCACAAGTCAATATGTACATATAATGTACTGAACCTCCATTTTCCTTTCCTGGTATTTCCGATAAGTGATAAAAATTTCAGGACAGGCTCTAAAGTTTTATCTTTTCTATTTACTGTCTCCTTCTCAGATAAATAAAACCAGCCAACTTTGATTCTCTGCAGAGACAGGACACAATAAAATAATGAGCAAAATAATAATACGCAACAAAAAGTAAAGTATAGTTAAAAACTTAGTATTCAAAATGAAAAAGTTTTTAAGATATCAGTATAGTAGCAGGGGAAGAGACCTTAAGTGAGAAAAAATGAAACAGTGCCTGCTTAACATGGTTCTCTTTTCGGGCAGAAGAAAAGACCTCCTATTGCTCCTGAAGGAAAAACCAAGAGATATCGATACGATAAAAGAACTGCTTAAAGTAGATGCGAGCTCTATCCAGCCTCATATTAAAAAAATGAAAGAATCCTGCCTTATAATCGAGAAAAACAAAACTTACAGATTATCCGAAATGGGAGAGGCGATAGTCGAAAACATGCAGCCCCTCCTCAGCATGGCTGAAATCTTCGGAGAAAACCCTGAGTACTGGCTGAGCCACGACCTGAGCCCGATTCCCGGTTTCCTGCTGGAGAGAATCGACGAGTTGGAGCACTGCGAGTTACTGGAGCCTGATATCGAGCGTCTGGTTGAAACCCCAAAAATACTTCTCGAGAATATAATGAGCTCAAAGGAAGTCCTTACCTTTACAGGCTATTCTCACCCTCAAGCTCCTTTAATTTACTCCGGGCTTGCGGAGAAGGGAGTCGAGATCACACTCTGCATGACCGAGAATGTTGCAGAGCGCTTATTTTCCAATTATCGGGAGGAAGCAGAGAAACTGTGCGGAGCCAGAAATTCCAGGCTTTTCATAATGCGAAAACCAGCAATGATCCCGTCATTGATTGTGACGGACAGGCTCTTTGCACTCAAACTTTTCGAGACAGACCGAAAGTTAAGGGACCAGATAATCCTGTGTTTCGGGGAAAAAGCTCTATCCTGGGGTAAGGAACTATTCAGCTACTGTATGGAAGCAGCCGAACCCCTGAATGAGAAGGAATTCCTGAAATTATGATCCTCAATCTTTCATTCTTTTTCAGACCTGACTCTGACATTTGACTCAGGAGTACAGAATACCATCTGGATATTCAGTCCTTCAGGATCTTCTTCGGGGTCGCAGGGCACGTATTCAAACCCGTACTTTTGTCCCAGCTGTGCAGTGAGCGCCGCCACAAGCGCATCAAGGATATCATCTTTTGAAACTTCCTTCCGCCTGTACCGTGAAAGCGCACTACCGGCAATCTTATCTGCAGATTGGCAAAGATTTTTAAGGGCTCTTATTCTTTCGGAAAAACCTTCCAGGCTCTTTTTCGGATATCGCATTGGAGAGCCCATAAACGCCTGAAAGCAGACTTCTGGTGCCGTTTCCTTCACTTTACTCCTGAAAGTCTCGTTTCTGATAAGAAAAGTATCCAAATCCCGGATTTTGGGAACTATATTCCAGGACTGTCTGGAAATGCTTTTTCCTGTAAGTCTTTTATTGATTTCACAGGCATTCTCATAATTCTCCGCATAGACAGCTTCCCTGCACGGCACCGGGAAAATGCTTGGTTTCCGGGCTTTCAGGATGCTACGTGCCGCAATGTCCGAAAGCCTCTCTCCGGAACCTCCTTTTTTCAGACCAATTGGAATATCGATCAGGATCAGTGGCTCGAACTGTCCGTAATTCTCTTTCAGGAAATCAATAAGGCACGAAAAATCAGGAAAAACCCCAATCTCCCAATCGTAATTTTGATCGTTTTCCATAGCCAGTAGCACTGCAAACCAGCCGGCTCGACAGCCATCAACCCCGACAAAAACCCTTTTGTTCACATATGCACATAGGGATGCGAATTTAAAACTTTTTGTGGATACGAGGGAATTAGTTGTTGATTTAATATTTATTAAATATTGATTAATATTGATTGAATATTGATTGAATATTGATTAAATATTGATTAATTAGTAATTAATTATTGATTTATATTTATTAAATGTTGATTAATTAGTAATTAATTATTGATTAAATATTGATTAACTGATAATCCATGAATAAGAATCCCGGAACTGGTAAAATCGGAAATAGAACTTAAAACTCTCCGGAAAATTCAGAATAAGAATACCAAATCCAATCGAGGTAGGGAGGCAGATTATGAAGCTCTGGTTGCTCAAAGCTGCAGGCACTCTGGAAGATGAGGAACTGATTCTCGAAAACAGCGTGATTACAATAGGATGGGCCGAATTCCCGGACCTGTCAGGTATTGAAAACGAAGCACAGGTAAAGAAAATAATGCTCAAGAAATATCCCGGGATGCAGGAAGCGCGTAGTTCTGCCTGGGCGGGGGATATCCATGCCTTTATTAAAAAAATAGGAAAAGGAGACCTTGTGGCAGTCCCACTCAAGACCAGGAATGAGGTAGCTATAGGAAAGGTTACCGGTGACTATGAATATCGGCAGCTCAGCGATTTTATGAGCCACATAAGGAAAGTAAGGTGGCTTAAAATGCTCCTGAAAGGGGATTTCGAGGAAGAATATGATATTGACCTCAATTCTCCTGAGGCGCTCTCCCTTGTAGAAGCGGACCCTGAAAAGCTTTCAGGCCTGATAGAAATAAAAAACCTGGGTACCCTTGTTGAAGAACTTAATTTTGCCCTTGAAGAACTTAATTCCCTTAAAGAAGAATTGCTTGAACTCACCTCCAGGCTGGCTGGAACTGAAGATATATCCGAAGTGCGAAAAATCGCAGCCGAAATGGAAAAAACGCTGAGAGGAAAATGAGTTAATACCGAACTGGATAGAATGAAGAGCCTGACAATAAGCGGCTTGAAGGAAGATCGGTCGCTGGATTTTTTATTGAGAGAATTAACTTTTTGCCGGCAGGTTAACTCTTCGAGATTCTTTAACGGACAGCTCTTTATTATTCTTAATATGAGAACTAACAGACCAAGTTGGATTTCCGAGGTTAAAGTTAGATATTAAATAACCATTATTTTCTGTATTTTTAAATAAATAGTTAATAAATAATTAAGTTGCTAACAATTATAGAAATAAGCAAAAATTTTGTAAAAAAAGTTATGAAGGAAATCGCAGAAGCGAATTAAAATTAATGAAAAAAGGTTAAAGAAAAATTAATCCTGTAAACAGGAATTCTTTAACCGATAAGGTCATTAAGATCAAGTTCAAACCCGACAACGGCGTATCCGAGGGCGAAATTGCCTATGACCTCAGGATGGAATTCTCCGAAGCTTCCGAGCTTTTTGCCTCTAACATAGATATCAGCCCGCCTGCCTTCGAGGAAAGCCGGGTCTTCGGACCCTTTTATCTCGTAGGGAAGCATCATTTCCCTCATAAGGGCGTCTACAATCTCATAAACTTCGGTGAAATTGGCCTGCGGGTGAATTGAAACTGCAGCTACGTGCTGGCCTGTTGTTTCGTTGTGTACAACCTCCCCGAACTCGAAGATTTTCTGAGGAAGCTCCCTGTGCTGGTTTAAGGCAAGGATTTCAAGCAGGTTCGGAAGCAGGGCTGTCCTGAGCATTGTCTGATCTTCGCTGATCGGGTGGAGGACATACGTGACATCATCGGTCTTTTGCCTGCGCATGTTCTCGAAATTGATTTTTTCGCTGGTGAGCGTAAAGGGCATAACCTCATAATAGCCGAGGCCGACCATTATCTCGTTTACTGGAGAGCGAAGCCGGGAAATCGGGTGAGATTTTCCTGCGGTATACGTTTCGGGAATCCTTACTTTGATATTCTCGTAACCGTAGCCTTTGGCAATATCCTCTACAAGGTCATAGTTGTGAAGAATATCAGCCCTGTAAGCCGGGACCTTTACCTCAACGGTTTCTTCATCAAGGGCTTCTGCTCCGAAGCGCATTCTTTCAAGCTGTTTAACGATTTCTTCAAGAGAGAGTTCCATGCCGAGAAGGGCTTTTACCTCAGCCTTTGTAAGGAACCTGGACTTCGGCTCAAGGTCAGGCAGGGCTAATTCTTCACCGTCGGGCCTGATAACCTTTACGAATTCAATCTGCCCGCCCCTCTCAGCAAGCGCGGTAACCACAATGTTCAGGGCGGTGTATACGGCTTCTCCAAGCCCCGTGACATCGATAAAAAGGTCGGTTGTTTGCTCGGTCACACTTGTGAGTGTCCCGTTGATGATCGGCGGGAAGGACAGCACATTGTCATTGGCATCCAGAATGATCGGGTATTTGTCAAAGCCCTTTACAAGATGGGCAAACCTGGTGCCTTTGGGGTGCTTTTCCAGAATTTCGGTCATGCTCATCTTTTCGGTATAGTCCAGCGGCACGAACTCAAAGCTCGGGTCGACAGCCATATACCTGAAAGGCGGCTTTACGTTTGAGAGGTCGTGCACGCCTATAGACACTTTTTTCCGGTTTCTTCCAAGCCCCCAGTGCAGGTCTTCCTGAAGGTCCATAAGGGATTTTATGGAAGAGGACGTGAATTTTACGCCTCTTATAACCGCACTCCCGAGAAAAGGCCTGATTCTCAGGATATCCTCGCTGACCGAGATCGAAACGTCTGACGGCTTTACCTCATACTCGGACAGCCCGGTCTCAAGGTCCAGGAAACCCCGCATTGCCCTGGCTGCTCCTTCCACACTATAAAGGTCAGGCCTGTCAGGGAAGAACTCGATATCGATAGACTCGTCTTCAACCCTTTCGATATCAGCCCCTATCATGGGCACCCTTTTTATTATGGTTTCCTTATCGGTTCCTGTGAGTTTCTCGAGGTCGTCATACTGCAAGGTAATTACTGGCATTGGGAATTCATCTCGTCTTTTGCTCGCTAACTTAACCCCAAACATACTCAACTTCAGATTTAATGTTTTTGTTTGTAGAGGGAGTTTGATACAGGAAACAAATATTTTATGGACAGAAGTCTGGAATAATTTTTGTTAAAGATCCAGTTGGAGACCTTAAAAGCTTGATAGCAGGCTCATCAATACGGAAAGACTCATTTTATAGTTACTGAAGAGGTAAGCTTGAGTGATTTTTAATATCAAGTAAGAGAGATAAAATTAGTTCGTTTCATCATTTATACTATCGCATGGTATTCACAGGCAAAGAGATATTCATTAGCGAACACAATGGAACAATAGCAAATATAAACATTTCTTGATATGATATTCATCGTATTAATAGTCGTGTTTGCAGTACTTTGATTACGCGTTCGACACGAATTCTAGATTCCTAAATAATATGTTCGAAATGTTGATGTTTAGGTTTTTCTTGGAACAAATAGCATGGAATAGGCTCAAGATACATAAAAAAGCAATGTTAGATAAATGGAGATATTTTTTAGTGGTTATTTTTATATTAAATGAAAATTATAATTAATAAAGCATATTTTTTGATTTAATTATGCTTAATTCTAAAAATCAATGATTTAAGTCCTCTAATAACGGTTATACTTTATTTTGCATCTCACAAAGGTATTCATAGATTAAACCGATGCCTTGTAGGCTGATTAAATTTCTTACTAATTATGATAATGGGGGTAAATAAATATGGTATTTCTAAGTTTTTCGGACTTTAATGAAAACACTAATTACGCTTATCTCATAATTTCAGGCATTTTAATAGCATTTTTTTATTTTTACGGAAGAATGTACAACGGTGCTACGGAGAAAGAAGAAATTAAAGAAAATTACATTATTACAGGTTTGCATTTTTTTGTACTATTTATTATTATGCCTTTTGCTATTTTTTTAACAAATATTCCTGATTGGTTTCCTCCGTTTTATTATGATTGGGTTCATTGGGTTAATAACTTTCTAACTTTACATCGAGGTATAGCTATCTCTATTCAGCTTGGATTTGTAATAGTACTAGAGCAAATAGCACAACAGACAAAACTAATTGACTTCTTTTGTCCAAATCAAGGTTGTATAAAGACATCTTGTAAAAAGTTGCAACAAAACTGCCTTTTCAAATATCTGATAATTCTGTTTGTCATCCCATTTATTTATCCAAGTTTTTTTCTTGGATCTAAGTTAAGCATTTCTTCAGATTTATCTGATTTCCGGGTTTTTTTTATAAGTATTGCTATTGTTTTGTTAGGTCTTGCATACCTAGCAATGTCCCTCGGAAACTTCCAAAAGCATGTGGAAATCGTAGAAAACACTACATTGATGAGAACATTACACGATGCGTGGAACGATAAAGACTGGCACAAGTTCGAGAAGCTCCACTCTAAAAATACAGTTGTTTATTGGCCAGACGAAACGGAAAAGATAAGTGGAAGGATGGAGAATTGCAGAAAAGCTAAAAGACTTTCTCATAAGTTTTCTCAGAATCGTATTCAGAACGGAAATTATAAAGTACTTTTTGGCCAAGGAGACTGGACATGTTCAGTTGCTATATTTAAGGGCATTATAAAAGACACTATAACAGTTAATGAAACAAAAATTGGACCTACAAATAAGCCATTTGAAGTGGAACTTTGTACAGTAGCTCAATGGAAAGATGGTGAGATTGTCAAAGAGAAGCTTTTTTTGACTTTGTAGGATTTTTTAGGCAGGAGAAGCCTGATGAAACGAAATAAGGTTCATTTGTTTAAAACTCCAAGCTGAAAGCATACTTATGAGCCCATCCAAATACATTACTTACTGCAACTTTATTTAACCATTCATAATTACGGTATCATATATGCTATGTACTAAGTAATCTTGAGTAACAAATGATTTCATAAAATTAGAGTGAATAACTATCCTATTGTAGCCTGCTGTCCTCTTGGTCAACGTTTGCATATAGAGTGCCTGCTTATGCACATTCTCATAAGCCTTTCGATCTGCTTGTCCTTCGTGTGTAGCTGGTCGTAAAAAGTCTGGGCTGAGCTTTCAGGTCTTCGATCCGCGCCAAAGGAGCTAAGAGGGACTTACCGAGAGCACGCATAAATTCCGAGTTGTTTTAGATCAGACTGCCTACCTTAGCAGTAGCTAATAAAATGCTAATGTATTTACATTACGAATAAGTAAGCGAAAATAAAGTATCCAACACGGCACGCTTAAAGGATTCGTTGTCGCTAAACTGCTTGAAGAATTCAGTCTCAACGCTCATTCGGGCAATTGCTGCACGCTGGGCAGCCTTGTCGTGCTCTATACGAGCGTTTTGTTTATCCGAGTTTTTTCGGGCATTCTGGTATGCGACATCAGCCAGCACTGCTGCCGGGAGCTCTTCAGTTATCAGACGAACAATTCGGTCGGCATCAGTCCAGGGGATGCCGCCAAACTGGTCATTAAAACTCCTGATAATATTGCTGAGCCGGTCCAGCTCTGGTTCAGGCTTAAGTCCACTTCCGCTTGCAGGGACAGGTTCGATTTCGGCATCCGAATCCGGAAGCTGGATCTTCACTACAGCCTGTTTTTCAACCCTATAACTGTCCATGTCTATGGCTTCGAGAATGCCTTTCGAAAGGTCTTCTTCGATAGGAGCTGGCAATTTGGGAACCAGAAAGTTAAGGAATATTGATAGTTTTTCCCATTCGGCATCCGTATATGGAAGGACCGAAGCAAGAAAGCCATAGGTACGGTTGAAAGCTTTTGCTTTGCTTTTGAAGTCGACCTGTCCGTCTTCATCAAGCTGGTCTTTATAAGTGGCTACACAGGCATCAAGAATGGGATCGAGTTTATCACGATCAGAGCCGCTGAGGTAAAGCTCAACCAACTGTTCTATGTCCTCAAGCGCATAGACCTGGTAGCTGTCAAGGTCGGACTTGAGATCGTGTAGTTTGTTGGGGTCAGTCTCATCGCTCAGGATTGTCGTGCGGTAGTAATCCGAAAAAGCCATCTGGATTATATCAGTGTTATTCAGGAAGTCAAGCACAAAAACGTCGTGTTTCTGGGGATGTGCCCGGTTAAGCCTTGAAAGGGTCTGAACAGCCTTGATGCCAGCCAATACCTTATCCACATACATCGTATGCAGGAGCGGCTCGTCATAGCCGGTCTGGAATTTGTCGGCACAGATGAGGAACCTGTAGGGATCTTCTTTGATCTTCTCTTCAATCTGATTTGATGGAAAGCTATTGAGCGAGGCCTCGGTAACTTTTACGCCACCATATTCACGCTCTCCCGAAAAAGCGACAATTGCCTTATACTGGCTTTTCCTCTCTATAAGGTAACTGCGGATAGCATGGTAATACTGAATTGCACGGTCTACCCCGTCCGTAACCACCATTGCCCTTGCCTGCCTCCCAATCTTGTCAAGAGCGATTACCTGCTCATGGAAATGATCGACCATGATCTCAGCTTTGAGCTGGATAGCATAGTTATGACCCTCAACATATTTGCGGAGTTTCTTTTTTGCCTTTTTGTTATCGAATTCCGGATCTGCCTCGACAGTTTTTATCAGTTTATAATAACTGTTTACAGGTGTGTAGGAGCTGAGCACATCGAGAATGAATCCTTCCTGAATCGCCTGCTTCATGGTGTAGCTGTGGAAGGGCTTGTGCTTCACCTGTCCGTCTTCCTCATAAGGTTCCCCGAAGAGTTCCAGGGTTTTATTCTTGGGAGTTGCGGTAAATGCAAAATAGCTGGCATTTGGAAGCATTTTGCGGGCCTGCATCCGTTTTTCCAGTGCATCGTTTATGGTATCTTCTGGATCAAAAAGAGCTTGATTCATTGCTGCCGATGTGCGTCCCCCCTGGCTGGAGTGAGCCTCATCGATTATGATTGCGAATTTCCTGCCACGGTGGTCCGTTCCAATCTCGTCGAGGATAAAGGGGAACTTCTGCACCGTGGAAATGATTATCTTTTTCCCGCCCTCTATGAATTTCCTGAGGTCGCCTGAGTGTTCGGCATGCCCGACCGTCGAACTAACCTGGGCAAACTGTTTGATTGTGTCGCGGATCTGCTTGTCGAGAACACGACGGTCGGTAATGACAATAATGGAATCGAATATCTCTTTATCGTCTTTTTTGAGCCCAATTAGCTGGTGTGCAAGCCAGGCAATGGAATTACTTTTGCCACTGCCAGCCGAGTGCTGGATAAGGTAGCGGTTGCCTGCGCCGTGCTGTCCCGTATGCGTAAGAAGTTTTCTAACTACGTCGAGCTGGTGGTACCGGGGGAAAATCTGTACTGCCCTGTCCTTTTTCCTTGTTTTCTCGTTTTTATACTCCACTACCTGCGCGTAATTCTCAAGAATGTCGGTGAGTCCTTTCGGTGTGAGAATACGCTTCCAGAGGTAATCGGTCTTGATGCCGTTCGGATTCGGAGGGTTGCCTGCCCCGTCATTGTAGCCCTGGTTGAAGGGAAGGAACCAGGAGCTTTTGCCTTTAAGGTGCGTGCAGAATTTTACTTCATGGTCATCCACAGCAAAATGAACTATGCAGCGGCCGAACTGGAAAAGAAGCTCTTTCTGGTCACGGTCTTCTTGATATTGTTTTACCGCATCCGCTACTGTCTGTTTTGTGAGGCTGTTCTTTAGCTCAAAAGTAGCTACAGGCAGCCCATTGATAAAAAGTGCAAGGTCGAGGGCAAGCTTTGTTTCATCCCGGCTGTACCTGAGCTGCCTGGTTACGCTGAAACGGTTCAGAGCATTGCGTTCTTCGGCTTTTGTGTTTCCGGGCGTGGGAGTGCCATAGAAAAGCTCGATGTGGTGAGGCCCGTGCTTTATACCCTTGCGCAGCACGTCGATTATGCCGCGCTTTGTGGTTTCCCCCTGCAGCCGGAAAAGAAATTTCTGCCGCGTGGGGCTGGAGTTCCCGAGGTCAAGGACTTCTGCAAGTTCGGGCTGAGTGGATTTCAGGAAAGCAGCCAGTTGAACCAGATCCACCGCATACTCGCGGTTGTAGTCCTGCCAGCGCCCGAGTATCCAGCCGGTCCCTCCGTAAAGAGCACTTGGTTCCCGGCCTGTGTCAGCCTGTGCAGGAGAAGTTACCGGCTTTCCAGCCATCGCTTCGACGATTAAGGTTTCAAGCCCCTTTTCGGTGGTATCGGTTGTCAAGTTTCATAACCCTCTTTCAAGAATCCCTGATAAGTAACAGGATTTTACCGGTTTCCAGACCGTTTTTAATGCTTTGTGGCATTTATTTAAGGGTTTTCTCTCTTAAAGATTCCTATTTAAGCGTTTCCAGGCTTCTAATATACCCAAATAAGCTTGAAATTAAGAAATGTTTGATATTAATCAAACAACCATAAAAAATACGTAACAATTCAGATAACTTGGAAGGGTCCACACTTATTCAGTAACAAGTAAAATTATTTTATATTTTCCAATACGTCCAACAGTAATAACCTTGCGTCTTTATTAATATTTACAATATAAATATCGCAGTTTTTAGATATATTTAGTATAGATTTCATTAATTCTTGACAAATTGGACTTTTAAGTTCATTATAATAGTTCGTATAAAATTGACAGTGATCTATTAAACCCAGTCTATAGTTATTTGCTAGCTTATTACTGGGTGAGAGTACAGGGCATTCCACAATCAGTTCATTCTTTACATATGCAGGAATATTCCGCATACAAATGAAGAATTTTGCAGATGGATTCTCAACCAGTTTTTCATTTAATCGACTGAAATCAGTTTCTTTAATTACCATTTTTATCCACTCCTAATTTAATTTATTTTATCCATAAGTTTGTAATTGTAATTGACATCATCAATTAGATATAGAAACTTTCTCGTGGAAAAAGTTTGGAGCCTTAGAAGGCTGCCTGAATAGTTACAAAAATACAAAACAAATGATTAAAACCGCGGAAAACGCTGAAAATGCAAAATTAAGGGAATAAAGGCGAATTACTTCGCCTCTTTAAGGTTTTATCGGCTATAAATTAAGGAAAGGGTCACGCAAGAACCTCCTCTTCAAGTTCTCCAGCCTGCTCGTTTTCTATTTCGTTGTTTTCAAGTTCTTCATCTTCAGCCAGTGCATCATCGAAAGTTTCAATCTCGTCAGTTTCTTCAGGCAGGTTCGCCGCCGCCTCTCTCACGTCCAGTTTTCCAGTTACAATATCTGCTATCAGGCGGGTGCGATATTCGTGGAGAAGGGAGATTTCTCTTTGGGCTAATTCTATTGGTTTATTTAACTTAGAAAGACTGGCATCAAGAGAAGAGACAATCAAGTCCTGTTCATTTCTCGGAGGAACAACAACTAAGAGTGATTTGATCTCGCTGACATTAATTCGATGGAACGTCGATCCTATGAGAACAAGTGATAACTGTTGCTGCATTGCAGGGCTTCGCATAAAGTAATTCAGAAACCGCCCGTTTTCAGTCTCAGATCGAATCAAGCACACATCCTGACCCATGGCGAAAGTCTCATCACTCGTGACGAATGCACATGCACCCACGCTCACATTCCTGCAATATATAAGGTCACCTTTCTTAGGTTGTCGACCACCATTGATCAGATGAGCATACCATTCTTTGTTTGTTCGCTTCGATGTAGAAAGATTGAGGTCGAAGCTCTGTACTTCGCGAACACTTGCAAGAGGAATTCCTTCATCCACGAAAGGAACTGTTACATGTTTACAGTCAACAACTTCCCAGTAACGGCGAAGTGCAACTACATCCCAATGCTCCGGCACTTCCCCCAACCATTCCACCCCCGACGGCTTGAGCTTAACGTTAGGATCGAGCCCACGGGTGACGGCTTGATGGATAATTGCTTGCTTCTGATCCTCCAGTAGCTTGATAAGTTTCTTTTTTGCACGGATATAGTGCCGGATGCGCCGGTCGATATGATCGAGGTAGTGGACGATAACGGATTGCTCATCCTTTGGCGGAAGTGAACAATAGATCATCTTAAAATGTTCGGGCCTCAAACTCCATTGGTCAGAAGTAATGCCGTAAGACCAGCGTTCGGCCTCTTTAGCAAAGTCAGGTGTTCGGAGAAGATAGTGGGAATAGTTAGGATTTTGTGCACCTCTCGGACGGACTACCACGTAGGCAGGACTTACAATTCCTCTATATCTGGAAACTCCGATAGCCCCCTGCCATGCACGCATCTTGTTATAAGCAATGTCCCCAGGCTTAACGAGTTTGTATTTAGTCTTGTCTTCATTAGAAGAGTCTTTTTTTGAGCTATTGGTGAGTAAATCGGTTTGTTGAATTACGCCCTGTGAAATGGTTACTGATAATAGCTGCTCTTCAGGATAATCTCGTTCTTTTACTTCTTCGAAAAGGGCACGGTTAGGAAGAACTTCCCAATGCTCCGGCACCTCTCCCAGCCAGGGAACACCGGAATCTTTGTATGCAGGGTAGGGTTTGAGGTTATGAAGCATTGTAAACCCCCTTTGCCTCGTGCAGGGTGTAAAACTCGTGAAGTTTGGCCCGGAGAAGCTTTCTGTCCGGCAGGCGAGTCTGGTATTCAGAAACTAAAGCAGGGGAAAGAGTACGGCTAAGGGCGTATTCGACCACCTCGACATCTCTGGTGGCGCAGAGTAGAAGTCCTATACTGGGCTGCTCATGAGGTTTCTTCACATTGCGGTCCAGAGCCTCCAGATAAAATTCAAGTTTGCCCAGATATTCAGGCTGGAACTCATCGACTTTAAGTTCTATAGCTACCAGACAGTTCAGGCTGCGGTGAAAAAACAGCAGATCGAGGGCAAAGTCACGGCCTCCTACCTGCAAAGGATATTGTTCTCCTATGAATGCAAAATCTGCTCCGAGTTCAAGCAGAAAACTACGAAGGTTTGCTACAAGTCCCTGCTGTAGATCAGCTTCGGAATGCTTTTCTGGCAGGTCAAGGAAATCAAGAAGATAGGCATCCTTGAAAACAAAACTCATATCTGGATGCAATTGTTTCAGTGCCGCTGATGCTTTTGGAGGAGAGAGAACAGCCTGTTCAAAGAGTGCACCTGCAAGCTGCCTTTCCAGTTCGCGTTTCGTCCACCGCTCACGCAGACACATATGCAGATAGAATAAACGCTCTTCAGGCTGCTTGCAACGACTCATAATCAGGAGGTTGTGCGTCCAGGGTAATTGTCTCACCAGTGGTGAGACTTTTTCATCGTGGCGGTAAGTCTCGTAAAACTGCCTCATCCGAAAGAGGTTTGGCCTTGTAAATCCCCGAATATCCGGATAATAAGTGGCAATATGTCCGGCAAGCTGGTTAACAACGCCCTCGCCCCATTCCGCAGTCTGTAATTTACGGCTTATATATTCGCCCACCTGCCAGTAGAGATCAATCAGAGCTTTATTGGCAGCGGTAAACGCCCCCTTGCGAGCATTCTGGATAAGCTCTACCACTTCTTCAAAGGCATTTTCGTCAAACTCTGTAGAAACATCATGAGAAGTTCTTGCAATTTCTTGTGGTGATTTAAGCCGCTTCATTTTTCACCTTTCCTTATTTTCAGTTCTATAAAGCCATTAAATACCATGCTCGCCGGAGACACATCAGAATCTTTGTATGCGGGGTAGGGCTTGAGGTCGTGAATCATTTGTCCACCTCAGCTTCCTGAATGGATCTTAGTGTATGTCCGTCAGCAGTTTTCCACTCCGTACGGCCGTTTGCCGCCCTTCCGAGAATTACACCTGCTGCTGTTGAGGGGGTATTAAAAGTATAGTCCTGTATCACTTCATAGTACTGGCTGCGGTCAATAAAAACGCCCTGTTCAACCAGTGAGCGACGCATCTCACTCAGATATGCGTGAATTGACTTAGTCTCGCTCTTAACTGCCTGTGAACCTGCCCGCACGACAAAACCCGTGGTTGCCTCGTAACCTTTGCTCTTTATACCTTTAGCATTCAACACGAATTCGAGAGTTCTCTGCGTGGGCGCGGGTGCTGCTTCAAAAAACCCATATCCCAATACTGGCAGGCAGAGCAGGACATCTGCAAGAAAGCCTTCAGCTTCGGCAATATCCGCTTCTGACAGAGACGGAGGCTGTGGCGTGTTAGCATTGTCGAGCACACATCTCTTTGCAGCCTTTGCAAAATCAATAAGCTTGTACTCAAGAAACTGGATGTGTGCTTTATTCAGGTTCTGATCCTTACTTGTGAAGCCAATCGCCTGTGTCCAAAAGTCTTTGTTTTTCGCATGCTGGTCAAGCCTCGGGCCGATCGGGTCGCCTTCGCCGACATAGACGCGGGGAAGCTGAGACTTTTCATCGGGGCCAATCAAAATATATACACCTGTGCATCCCAGTTCAGGGCGGGACCGGGTCTCGGCAAACAATGATCTCGGAATTACCAGCCCTCTGCCTGTCCAGTTTGACTTCTCCACAGTCTTGACGCCGTCCGGATCGCCGCCCGGAAGAAAGAGGCGCACAGAGAATCCCCTGGGTCTTTCCCTGCAATTGATCATTATTCACCCCTCCCTATGATCTCATCCAGTAGCCCATCAGTCTCTTTTTCCAGTGCCAGAATGTCTGCTCGGATTTCCTCAAGCGAGCGCAGCGGCTGCGGTTTGTAAAAGTAGCGGGTGAAACTTATCTCGTATCCGGTTTTGATGCTGCTCTCGTCGATCCAGGCGTCTCCAGCGTAGGGAAGCACTTCGCGCTGGATAAAAGCCTCTATGCCTCCTTTCTCCAGAAGAGGCACCTGCTCAGTATCGCGAAGCTCAGTATCAGGCTCATATTCTACCACGCAGAGTTTGCCGTCCATAGTGGTTTCAAACCGGCCGTGCAGAGGATCGGCTTCAGCTTTTCCCGGTTTATAAACCTTTTTGATAACAGGTACAGCTGACTCGTCTTTCCGGGCAAGGCTGTTCTGGAGGAGTTTGAGCCGTTTGGCGGTGAGTTTGACTCCGGCTCTGCTCGCAAGAGCCTCGAAAGAAGAAAGGAAAGTATTGAAATCATTATGCGGACCTGGACCGAGATCAACTGGAGCCGTATCGATAAGTGTGGCAAGCTGCTCTTCTTTGGCCTCCATACAGGCTTTTCTGAAATTGGCGGTCGCATCCGGCGTGAGGTCAACAACAAGGCGTAATGGCCTTTCCACTGTCACTTTCCAGTATCCAAAAGCAGCGTTAGGGAAGATTTTTGACTGCTCGGATTCCTCAAAAACAAGGAAGGTTTCACAGATTTTCCGGATATCCTCATCGGACAGCTCACAATTTTTCTTACCCAAATTCTTGCGCAGAGGTCTGTACCATTGTGTTGCATCGATAAGCTGAACCTTGCCCTGTCGGTGTTCTGGCTTGCGGTTTGTGAGCACCCAGATGTAGGTCGCAATGCCGGTGTTGTAAAACATATTCAGAGGCAGGGCAACAATAGCTTCCAGCCAGTCGTTTTCAATGATCCGCCTGCGGATATTGCTCTCACCCTGACCTGCATCGCCAGTAAAGAGCGAAGAACCATTGTGAACTTCGGCAATCCGGCTTCCGAGTTTGGTATCATGCTTCATTTTCGAAAGCATGTTGACCAGAAATAGCATCTGCCCATCGCTGGAACGTGTCAGCAATGAGTATTCCGGGTCGCCTTTATGCTCTGTAACAAAACGCGGGTCTTTAATGCCATCTTTTCCACCCATCCTCTCAAGATCGCTCTTCCAGCTCTTACCATAAGGCGGGTTTGAAAGCATAAAATCGAACTCATGTGCTGGAAAAGCGTCGTTAGCGAGGGTCGAATATTCAGGTCCCCCAACAAGGTTGTCTGCTGCGTCGCCCTCGCCCTTAAGAAGAAAATCGGCTTTGGCAATTGCATAGGTCTCAGCGTTGATCTCCTGGCCGTAAAGGTGAGTTGCAACCTGCTTTTCATTCTCCTCTGCAAGCTGCTTCAGTTCTTCCTCAGCCACGGTCAGCATGCCGCCGGTTCCGCACGCACCGTCATAGAGCAGGTATGTGCCTGATTCGATCCGGTCGGCTACGGGAAGGAAGATAAGCCGTGCCATGAGCTTTACAGCATCGCGTGGAGTCCAGTGCTCGCCAGCCTCTTCATTATTTTCTTCGTTGAAGCGCCTTATAAGCTCTTCAAAAACCGTACCCATACCGTGGTTATCAAGACCAGGGAGCTTTATCGAACCATCGCCGTTTATAACCGGATTCGGGCTAAGGTTTAGAGAAGGGTCAAGGAATTTTTCGATTACTTTACCGAGTGCATCAGCTTTAGAAAGGCGTGGAATCTGATTTCGGAATTCAAAATTATCAAGAATATCCTGTACGTTAGGAGAAAAACCATCAAGATAAGCTTCGAAGTCGGCTTTTAGCTGCTGCTGGCTTGCTCGGGAACGCAGATCATTCAGGGTGAATTGTGATGTGTTATAGAAAGCCTGCCCTGCAGCCTGGCGTAATGGTTGATCCTGGTTTTTTATGTCTGCCCTGTCGAGAGCTACTTTCATATCGAGAACAGCTTGTTTTGTAGGTTCAAGCACCGCATCCAAACGTCTCAGGACAGTCATCGGTAGGATTACATCACGATACTTGCCACGAACATAGAGGTCTCGCAGCACATCATCTGCAATTCCCCAGATGAAGTTAGTTATCCAGTTTAAGTTGTTTTCAATCATTTTGTAGCCTTGAAAATTATGCTCAGTCCATATTTCCAGTGAGAATTCAATTTAACCCTGATCTTACTGTTTGAGGATTTTCTATTCAGGTATATTTAATAACCGTTTTAACTTTTACTTTAACTTAATGATTTACAAAAATAGATTAGTTTTCTTCATCTGGGCACCTATTTCATTTTTTAAAACATTCAAATCCAGAAGAATATTAAATAATATTAAAAAAGTGAATCTTTTAATTAACTATCTTAAATTTGAGAGACATTGACTATATAGAATACAATGTATCCAAACAGCGGAAAGAAAATTTAGATTAGCCAAAAGACGAAAAACGCCACGAGATACCACATAGATTTTTTTCAGCAAGAGCAGCATGAAAATACTGCAGGCCTACCCTATAAACCTGGGGAGGAAGCCGAAGCAATGTGGGAGGCCATGACCGGCGGGAACTACAGCCCGAAAAAGAGAAAAATAGCAGGGAAAAAACTAATAACGTAAGAGGGGAACTATCCTTAAAAATAACCTTTATAAATAGTAAAAAAGTTCTCTTCCCTTAAACCAGGAGGCAGCCGGAAAATGATGATCGCAGGAATTGATGAAGCCGGAAAAGGTCCCGTAATAGGGCCCATGTGTATAGGAGGCGTAAAAATTGAGGAATCCAGAGCCCATATTCTTAAGGTGCTCGGGGTTGCGGATTCCAAGAAGCTGACCCCGAAAAAGCGGGAACAGCTTGCAGCCCAGATTAAGAAACATGCGGACAGCTTTTATATTCTTGAGGTCGGCCCTTCCCAGATTGACGAACTCCGGAAGATCATGAGTATGAACGAGATTATGGTAGTCTGTTTTTCGAAAGTGCTCGAAAAGTTGAAACCTGACCTTTTGTATGCCGATGCTGCGGATGTCAAAGCCGAACGTTTTGCGCACAACATCCGCAGACAGTATGAAAAAACCAGCCCTGCGCATGCAAAAGAGATCGAAATAATATCCATGCATCAGGCAGACGCAGTTTATCCCGTGGTCTCTGCAGCTTCAATTATTGCAAAGGTGCGCAGGGACGAGCTTATAGAGGAACTCAAGCAGGAATGGGGTGTGGACTTCGGCAGCGGTTACCCCTCAGATCCGAAAACAAAAGAATTTCTGCTGAAATGGGGAAAAGAACACTCAGGTGAATTTCCAGGGATAGTCAGGCAATCCTGGCAGACTGTACAAAATATCCGGGAAGAACTGAGAAAGAGCGAACTGAAATGAGAAAAACCGGAAAATGGAAAAAGGAGAAAATATATAAAAAATGAAAAGAACTTTGGAATAGAAAAAGTCTTTTCACTTGAGATTTATCAGATCTGCTGGCAATTTCTCGTTACACAGATGTTCCGGTGTTATTACCATTCAGATTTTCCGGGGTTTCGTCTGAGGGAGCATTCTCCACGATAGGCATGTAGTCTATGCTTCCGCTTGTCTGGTTGACAACATAAGGCGTATCCCCTATGCCGTTTCCGTCAGCATCTGTTCCGTTGTAGTCATTCCAGAAATTCCCTGCCGAACTGCTGTTCCAGATATTCATTCCTTCATCCTCAGCATTAAAGAAGTTGAAGAAACTGTTCTGATAAAGCCTGTTACCGGACGATGCGTTAAGGTATACCCCAAGCCCATTCATATACATGCTGTTATTGGCAAGGATATTCGATTCAGCCATATCAGCAAGAACAACTCCGTTATCGTTTTTCGAAATGAGGTTAGATTCAAGCATATTCATTCTTGACATACCCAGGTAAAACCCTACTTCGTTTGAGTCTGCAGTGTTATTCAGCAGGGTATTGTTAGTAGAATTGATCACCCAGATTCCCTGGCTGTTTGTTGTTACAAGGTTATTTGACAGAAGATTCTCGTTAGAATCGGTCAGGAAGATTCCGCTGGTTCCAAAGCCTATTAAATTATTGTCAAGGACATTACGCTGAGAGTTATTGAGGTCGATGCCAATATCATTCAACATCAGGGTATTATTACTTATTGAGCAATTCTGCACACCTTCAAGATAAAGCCCGACCTCCCCGTATGTATCCATCCCCGAAGGTCCTCCTAAAATATGGAAGCCGCTTATTCTCACGTTATTTGACGTGATGCTGAAAACATCGTTTGTCGGAATTGCACCTATCACATAGGTACGGTTTATCTGGTCGCCCGAGAGCTCGGTGCTTGCGATAATTGAAAGTTCCTTATTCACGTTTATATTTTCCCTGTATATGCCAGGGCTTACAAAGATAATATCTCCGTTCTGTGCGTTGTTGACTGCCTCCTGAATGGAGCTATTATTTCCTTCCCCATTACTGCCCACCGTAAAAGTCGCAGCGCCTGCCTGAGTAGTTACTGCCCCAAGCACAAGAATAAGAGTTATGCAAATACTCTGAATTGATTTCCCTTTCATGAGCTGATACTCCCCTCAATTTTAAATTATATAGATAGAAAGTCAAATCCGTTTTTATAATAATTCGTAAGAATAATAATCTGAGATAATAAAAAGATTTTGAAATATATATTCTGAAAAATAAGCCTGAACTTATATTTACCAGTATATTCAATAGATGCGCCCGTAGTCGGAAATTCCGTACAGTGTAACAAATTCAGGACTTTAAGCCCGGCGGAAATTTTCAAGAAAATGAAAAAGTAATAGGAAGAAAACCGAGATAGATAAAAGTTATAATATAAAATTGTCAAGAACAAATTATCAGGTGAGATTGCAGATTAGGTTGCAAGATTAGGTTGCAAGACTAGATTGAAAGACTAGATTGAAAGACCGGAAGGATATGATTATTAAAATAAAAATCCATCAAGTGAGATCATTTAGGAAAGTGAAAGAACTTAGAATTTCAAAATTATAAAATGTCTGAGTAATAGAATTAGAGAAAAAAGCACAAAATTAACAGAAACGGAAAACAGATTAGAGAATAAAATGAATTAAAAATAAAATGGATTAAAGAATAAAATCAATTAAAGAATAAAATGAATTAAAAATAAAATGGATTAAAGAATAAAAATGGACTAATCAGAAATTCTCAGTGATATAGTCCGCCATGGACTCGAAAACCCGCAGACCGTGATCTGAGCCGAGGATTGATTCGGAGGCTCTTTCCGGATGGGGCATGAGACCGAAGATATTTCTAGAAGGGTTCACTATTCCTGCTATATTTTCAAGAGACCCGTTAGGGTTAGCTGCATCCGTTACTTTTCCATTTTCATCCACATACCGGAAGACAACCTGCTCGTTCTCGTCAAGTTCTGCCAGGGTTTTTTCCTCGGCATAGAACTGCCCTTCCATATGGGCAATGGGCATCCTGATAATCTCGCCTTTCCTGAACTTCGAGGTAAAAGGCGTATCAACGGTCTCTACCCTGAGGTTGGTCCAGTGACACCGGAATTTTGGGTATTCGTTAGTTGTCAGGGCTCCCTCAAGCACGCGGGCTTCGGTAAGAATCTGGAAGCCGTTGCAGATCCCCAGGACAGGTTTGCCTTCGGCTGCAAGTTTTTTTACTGAGTTCATTATCGGAGTGCGGGCTGCAATTGCCCCTGCCCTGAGATAGTCCCCATAGGAGAAACCGCCCGGGACTACGACTCCGTCAAAACCTGTAAGGTTTTCCTGTTTGTACCAGACAGTCTCGGCGTCAATACCCACGACGTCTTTAAGGATATGCAGGACATCCAGGTCGCAGTTCGTGCCTCCGAACTGAAGTATGGCAATTTTCATTTTTTTCCCTCAATTTTCAAAGCTTTAGCTTTTCTGAAACCTCAAACGTTTCTCCGTAGCAGCTCAATTGAGTTGCTTGAGCTCGATTGTATAATTGTGAACGATTGGGTTTGCGATAAGTTTCTGGCACATCTCGTCAACTTTCTGCTCTGCAACTTCAGCAGATTCGGCTTCGAGCACGATTTCGTACAGCTTTGCAGTTTTTACGCTGCTTACCTGGTAGCCGAGTTGTCCTAGAGCTCTTTTTGCGGTAGTGCCTTCAGGATCGAGCATACCTGCTTTCTGTTCAATTCTAACTGTTGCCTGGTACTGCATCTTTATAAGCCTCAATTCTAAATTATGAAATTAACCGAATATCCCTGTTTTCAGGGGTCCCGAGCGCGGGATCTAATGCGATTTAAAAGCAAATAATTGTCAGTTTGCACCATAATAATTATAAGATGCTTAAAAACGTTGCGTATATTGCAGAACACGGATAAAAAGTTTCCTTAAACACGGATAAAAAGTTTCCTTAAGAACTGCTCTCGCTTTCTCACAGCCGACTGCAGATTGGACTTTCAAATTTCCCTGCTCTAGCCCTCGCTATCCTGATACACTTATCCCGCGTATTATAAAACTTTAATATTATAAAAAGAAAGTACAAAACCAGAAAGTTTTAAAAGTATATAAAACATAATTATAAAATGGGGTGAAATTCTGGATTTCAATGAGCTGAACAGCCAGAACTACAACCATGACAGCCTTGAATAGGAGTTGCACCTTACAAGGCAGCTTGTCCTCTGTAAACACGGAGTTCTGCGAGGAAGTAACTGCTGCAGCGCCTACAGGCCTGAAAACAACCTGTACCTGACCCGCTGCTGCTGTCTTTACTGCGCAAACTCAATCTGGATAGGGGACGAGAAAAGCGCAATGAACCCTTTTGCCGCCCTGAAAGGAGATCCGGTCTATGCAATCGAAGTCTTAAGAGAAGAATCTCCGGATGAGGCAGGGATAAAGGCAAGGATCTGAAGTTAAGAAACAAAATTAAAAACGGAATTCCCTTTTTAAATCTATATTTTCATTCCTCTGTCCGTTTTCTTCAAAGTATTCTCTTAATTAGATCATCAGAAGGATAAAAGCTCTAATAAAGAATTTGAAACCAAAGATAAAGTCTCAATAGCGTATATAGGGAAACTTATTCAAAGGAAGGCAATTCACGAGTTTCAAAAAAAGACAAGCGTGTAGCCTGTAGAAACCTATTTTTAAGGATAGGGCGGCTACATGCAATTTGATGTTTAAACATTATATAAATTGGAAAAATTAAAATTTAAATTAATTTTTTATTGTTGAATTACAGTAAGGATGAGTTAACTGTCCGTTTTCTATTGAGCCCATCCCTCCATCCCGTTTTCGTATATTATGATCTATTGAGATCGAATTCCTGTGGATGTATCCGTTACAAATTTTACACTTGAGACAACTATTAAGAGCTTCTTTAATAAATATAGCAGATTTTTTACTATTAGCAAAATCAATTTCTTCAGATTCTGTTTCCTTTTCAATCTCTTTCTTTAAATACTTAAACTCTGAATCTTTTATAATTTCATCTATAATTTCGTTTTCTGTTTTTCCTTCTAATATTTTTCTAATAACTAGCAAATAATAACTCTTTAAATGCTCGTAGCTATTTAGAGCATCTCTATACTTGCGAACTATTTGCGAACTGAAGTAATCATGTGTTAACAGAAAAGCCTCAAATTTTTCGCGAACGTTTATAAAGTCTTTATATAACTGTTTATTCTTTTCGAACTCTAAAATAAGAGCAGTTATTGCAAAGAAGGAGGAAATTTTATGATATCCGTTATACTGGGAGTAAAAGTAAACAGAAGGGTGCAAGCCTAAAGAAGAAGTGTCTGTGCTACTGATTATTTTAGCAATTTTTCTACACTTTTTTAAGAATTCTACAGTTATCGTTCCATCAGTATCATCTTTTAAGTTATTATTTTTTTCATCTGTCGCAATTACGTTAGAAGAACTTCTATTTTTATTTTCAGTTTTAACACTTATGCCATTAACGATATTAACAAAAGTAAACACTAAATTTAGGCTATTTGTTGCGTTTACTTTCCCGGCGATTGGTAAATCGAGTGTTTTAATAGGATAGCTTAGGTTTGGAGTAAATAGAAGACCGTTAATCTCTTTTGCAATAGCTTGTATTTTTACTTGATTCTCGTCAGAAAAAATAGTTCTGTTGAATTTATCGGAGAAGCTTGCTGGTTAATTCTAAAAAAAGATGATTCTGCTTTATCAGCATTACCCTCAACCCATTGTAATTGAATAGCAGAAACGCCTAGTGACCTAACTCTTTCTTTAAATTTTGAATCTAGGTTATTATAGTTTTTCAATGCATTTTTATAATCTTGATATGATCCTATTTTATTATTAATATAGCTTCTAGTTTGCTCTGCAATTTCAACTTGCTTCTCTGGTATAACACCTTCGTAAAATATTTGGGAAATAGCTCCATCGCCATAGTCGTCATATACCCATGAAATTAGAGCGCTAATTCTATGGGCTCCATCTATAACAAAAGTGATACCTCCTGCGCTTCTCCATAAGATAATTGCTGGAATTAATTCTCCATCAAGAAAACTTTGGATAAAATCACATATTTTTTCAGAGTCCCATTCATTTGTTTCTCTTTGAAAATCAGGTTTTCTTAGCCATGGTAGTAAAAATGAGCCTTCATCTAATTGTCTTATTGAAAGCATCGAATCTTTATTTAAAAGACAATTAGTGTTTTCTTGAATTTCAAAATCTTCCTTTGGAATAAGAGCATCTAAGTTTACTTTTGATGACATACTATCTCCTTTATATTCAAAATCTTACTATGTTTAATAAATCTTGTTATATATTCTAAAGATTCTATGTTTCACTTCATTTTATTGTATAATAGTATGCAAAATTGGAAATTTTATAAAATACAGAAAAAATACCTGTTCAAAATGATAAAAAACGATAAATAGGGATAGAGCGCGTGTATACACCGAACAGAACGAAAAAGGAGTAAACATGTGCGGAATAGCAGGAGCAGTCGGAACTCCTGACACGAATAACGAAGTAAAAAGAATGCTTGCAGCCCTTGGACACAGGGGGCCTGATGTTTGCGGAACCTATCTGGCAGAAGGCTTGAGTATAGGAAATACCCTGCTTAAGATCACAGGCGATATGCCCCAGCCCCTTGCTGGAAAAGGGGCTCTGGTACTCAATGGAGAGATCTTTAATTTCAGGGAACTTGCAGCCGAGAAGGGTATCAAAACCGAGTCCGATACCGAAGTGCTTTTTACACTGATAGAAACGAGAATTAAGGAAGGAGATTCGCCGATAAATGCAGTCTTTTCAGCACTTTCCAGGGTAAACGGAGACTACGCTCTGGCTTATATTCTGGATGGCGAGCTTGTACTTGCCAGAGACCCGGTAGGAGTCAAACCTCTTTTTTATTTTGTGAAAAGGAACACTAAGAAACCGGAAATTATCTTTGCATCCGAAAAAAAAGCCTTCTCAAGCCAGAAGGATGATATAAAACCTTTCCCGCCTGGCAGCATAAAGAGTTTCAATATCAGGAGCGGAGCTGTTAAGGAAAAATCCCTTGAAATTAAGCTTCCGCAAAAGAGACTCACGCAGGAGCGTGAAGCAGTATCCCTCCTGAAGGCAGCCCTTGAGAGAGCCGTGGAGATAAGGCTTACAAAAACAGCAGGAATTGCGTTTTCCGGAGGTATAGACAGTGTCTTTTTAGCAGCCCTTGCAAAAAACATTGATCCTTCGATTCCACTTTATGCTGTCGGGCTTCCGAATTCCCATGATCTTGCCCAGGCTGAACGTGCGGCTGAAGCTATTGGCCTGACGGCTTCCCTCAAAATCCGCTTTCTTTCTCCCGGAGAGATCGAAGCTGCAATCCCGGATGTGATCTATTCGACGGAATCAATTGACCCTATGAAAATTTCAATCGGGCTCCCCCTGTATTTTGTTGCGAAAGCTGCAAAAGAAGAAGGGAAGCGGGTCCTTCTTACGGGGCAGGGTGCAGACGAACTCTTTGGAGGTTATAGCAGGCACGAGAGCTTTCTTGAAGAAGGGCCTGAAGTGCTGGACAGTGAAATTTACTCAGATCTTAGAAAAATTTCTACCATTAACCTTGAAAGAGATGATATGGTTACCATGGCAAACTCCGTGGAGCTAAGGGTACCTTTTCTGGATAGGGAAGTAATAAGGACAGGGCTTGCAATCCACCCCGAACTTAAAGTCCTTAAAAGGGACAATCTCTATATAAGGAAGTATATCCTGAGAAAAGCCGCAGAAGGTATGCTTCCGCCGGAACTTCTCTGGAAGGAAAAGAAAGCAATCCAGTACGGGACAGGAGTTCAAAAGGTACTTGACAGGTTTGCCCGGGAGGCTGGATTCTCAAAGCGGGAAGGAAATCATATTGAGAGGTACCTTAAACAGGTCGCTACGGACCAGGGATTCGATTTTATAATCCGGTAAGTCAAATTTGTATTCGATAGACAGGCAAATGTATTTTTAATGCATAGTCAGGTAAATTAATTCCTTAATTCATATCAAACGAAAAGACTTTAAATAATATTATATAAGGAATAAAGTGATGAGCCGGGAAGAAATGAGTAAGTATAAACAGTTTGATGCTCATATCCTTGCTTAAAAATAACTGTAGTTGATCTGACTTAATGCTCAGGGGGAATCCTCATAAAAATAGCAATTACCGGAAAAGGCGGCGTTGGAAAAACAACTTTATCAGGCACGCTGGCAAGACTGCTTGCAAGGGACGGATACGAGGTACTGGCAATAGATGCGGACCCGGATATGAATCTGGCTTCTTCGCTTGGGGTAGAAAATCCCCCAAAGCCCCTGACAGATTTCAAAGACCTGATTCAGGAAAGGGCAGGTGCCGAAGGCGGTGCTTTCATCTATAACCCGAAAGTCGATGATATTGCAAGCAAATACGGAGTTATGGGGCCCGACGGAGTAAGAATGCTTGTCATGGGCACCGTGGATCGCGGAGGAAGCGGGTGTATGTGCCCTGCCTCAGCTTTTCTGAGAGCTCTTCTCAGGCACCTTATGTACAAGGAAAAGAGTGCAGTAATCCTCGATATGGAAGCCGGGATCGAACATCTCGGAAGGGGCACTACAAGAGGAATGGACCTTATGATCGTGGTAGTCGAGCCAGGGGCAAGATCGCTTGAAACGGCTGAAAGAATAAAAAAGCTCTCTTCCGAGATAGGGATAAAACACCTTGCTGCCGTAATCAATAAAGGAGGCTCGGGAAAAGTTAACGATAAGCTTGAAGAGCTGGGTATCCGGGTGCTTGGAGAGATTCCCTTTGACCCCAGGTTAATGCAGGCAGATCTTGAAAAACGGGCTCCTATTGAGGTAGGCGGCGAAGCTGTGGACGCTATAGTAAAAA
Source organism: Methanosarcina sp. MSH10X1 (assembly GCF_004099695.1). GTDB lineage: Archaea > Halobacteriota > Methanosarcinia > Methanosarcinales > Methanosarcinaceae > Methanosarcina. Next base: position 35,923 of record NZ_SCHL01000001.1, read on the forward strand.
TCAAGGAACAGCTTATGGAAATCGTCGAAGAGATCAGGGAAGAAGAAACGGACAAAAAGTAAAGGCCGGTAACCGGCCCCACTTCCTTCTTGGAAATATTTCAATCCTTTTTAGTAATATTGCTTTTTCTTTTCAATAATATTCTTCTCTGTACGATTTCTGGAATTATTTCTTATCTATTCTATTCTATTCTTCTTTTAGAATCCCTGCAATTCTTTTAACAATATTCTATTTCTTCCTGTGATCCCTTAAACTATTTTGGTATCTGCTTACGACTTATCTCTGATTTGAAACCCATCTCAGGCTCTTAAAATTCCTAAGACCGGTTAATTAAATTCAGTTAAAGCCACTGTCCGGAGAATCCGTTAAGGTTCCTTTCCTATAGATCAGTTCAAGAAGCCTTGTTTGCTTCTCTCTTATAAGAACATCAGTAGGATCGATTTCGAGCGCTCTATCATAACACTTCATGGCTTCCCCGTATCTGCCAAGGCTTTCGAGAGCCAGGCCTTTCTGATACAGTGAAAATACATCATCAGGCTTTACTTTCAGGACTTCGTCGTAAGATTCGATCGATTTTTCAAACTCCTTTAAGTTATTGAAGGCAAAACCCTTGAGGCACCTGATACCTGGGTTTTCAGGATCGATTTCCTGAGCCCTATCATAACAGACAAGAGCCTCTTTTGATTTTCCCATCCTGTCCAGGGCGAAACCTTTCTGGATCCACGCATCAAGATATAAAGGGTCCAGCGTTAAGGCTTTATCATATAGTCTGAGTTTGTCTTCGTAATTGTCAGTCTCGCTAGCCTTCGTAAGGAGCTGTCTGGGATCCTCTGGTTCTCCGGTTTTTCCTGCCGCTTCCGACTCTTTTTGCTTCATTTTATCCATTTTCGCACTCGCATCTTTATCTGTCATATCGGAATCCTCGCTTTTCCAGTGAAAGCTCATTCCGGACCCCTTCCGGGACTTTGCCACACCTGGTCATTTTTACATTTCACGCATGGAACCAGAGCTAAAACTGGTATTCTGCATTTTTGTTTTCAATGAAATATACCTTTTCTGATTGGAATTTTACCGAATATAAAAACTATTCTTTAATTAAAACATAGTCTGTTTTAAGCTCAAAGCATCAGGGTAGGAAAGTAGGAGTAACGGAACAGTATGAAGTACAGGGACTAAGAGAAAGAAATAAAAAAGGTGAAGCGTCAAAAAGATCAGAAAAAAAGATAAAAAAGAGGTTACTGAGAAGCTCTGGCTTTCTGCCTGCGGATCTCCGAAAGGATTTTTACCTTGGTTTCAAGCGCAGGAACGAATCCCGGCTTCAATTCGAGAGCCCGGTTACAACTTTGCAGGGCTTCTTCTTGTTTACCCCCTTCGGAAAGGGCAAAACCCCTGGCTGCCCAGAGGCGGGGTTCGGTCGGGGCAAACTGGAGTGCCTTGTCGTAATTAATCAGGGCTTCTTCGAACCTGCCGAGCCTGGAAAGCAGGCTTCCGGCCGATGCAAGGGCTTCAAGGTAATCGGGCCTTATTCGAAGGGCGGAACTGTAAGCCTCAAAGGCTTCTTCTTCCCTGCCCAGAGACGAAAGTACGGAGCCTTTTCCTGCCCAGGCTTCAGCATATCCCGGATACTTCAGAAGAATATTTTCATAGGTATCGAGGGATTCTTCAAACCTGCCAAGCCTGGCAAGAGCAACCCCTTTATTGTCCCAGGCAACTTCAAAAGCCGGCTCAAGTTCAATTGTCCTGTCATAGGCTTCAATCGCTTCTTCAAGCCTGCCCATCTCCGAAAGGATAACGCCCCTGTTATACCAGACCCGGTGATCGTCAGGAGCAATAATCAGGACCTGCGCAGTAAGCTGCAGGGCAGTCTCAAACCGCCTGGCTTTATACATCAGCACAGCTTTCTGAAAAAGGGCTGTGGCGTCCTGAGGATTTATCTCAAGCCGCTCAGAGCAAACCTGAAGTTCCTCGAAGAAAGGCAGGGAGGCATAGAGATTTCTTACAGCCAGAAACAGAGACAGGATTTCATAGTTTTCCCCGTGAAATGTAAGCAATCCTGTTCCCTTATCATATGAAAAGGCTGCCATTTTCTCCTGATCGGTACTTTCTTCCTGTACATCCTTCTCTCTTTTACCTCTGGGGGATTTTTCTACTCCTGTAGTTTTCTCTTTTTCTATTCCTTTAATCACAGCTTTCAGCCCGGAAAAAGCTGCTGGAGAAAGAGGGGAATTGCCTGAAATCGAAAATGCGGATCTGAAGGATTTTCCGAGTTTTCTATCGTTATTACGCCATAAAGCCTTTGAAACATCCTGGCATTCGACAAGAAATTTTCCCAGGCAGAGCCTCAGGGAGGCCTGGCTCCCGGATTGCTCAAGCGCAGTAAAGGCTGAAATCGCTGCCCTGCAGTAGTCCCGAAGTTCGTTCAGGGAAGTGTTTGTTCTAAAAGAATAAGCCTCCGTTTTAAACCCTCCTGCCTCTGTTCAGCTGTGGTCGGAAAAAGCGCGGCATAATGAGTTTTTCTCAGGTGGCAAATACTTGCCTTTTGCTGCGACTGTGAGCTTTACAGCCGATCCGACCGGGTAGTCCGTCCCCGGCTCCGGTTCCTGTCGGAGAATATCTCCGGCCTTAACCCCTATGGGAAGAATTCCTTTTTTCTCGATGATCTCTCCTGCTCTTAGCCCGGCTTCTTCCAGGGTTTTCAGGGCTTTTTCAAGGGGCTGTTTCATAACGTTTGGAACTTCCACACTTCCTGTTACAGTTCCTGCCCTATCTTCCAGCCCTTGAGTTCCCTCTCTTCCTTCAAGCACTTCTTCGAGCAGGTCAATTGCCCCACTAATCCGGAGGAGAGTTTCACTCAGGCTCTTTTTCCGGTCTTCGAGTTCTGCAAGCTTTAATTCTATGTCTTTAAGGATTTTCTGCCCTGATTCGTATTCTGCCCTGAGCTCAGTTAAACGCTGTTCAAGTTGTGTTTTCATACTCCTGCAAACCCCTTCTTGATCATTGTTTCCATTATGTTATGAGGTATTATTCTACAATTCGACATTCAGTTCAGGTTCAAACCAGCCCTGATTTACGCTTTTGCATATTTTTTCTGTATTTCCAGGCTTAATATTTTGACTTCATGACCGGTTTGACTCTTTTGGCTTTATAGCCTGGTTTTAACCTTTTTGATATACCTGTCGTTTTATTTGTTGTTCTCCTCTTTATATCAGGCTTTTTTTCTTTCTGTACAATTCCAGCCCAACACATTTTAAGTTTTATATTTTTACACGCGGTCGATTGAGACATCAAATTGAAGAAATCGAAGAATATTTTGAGAAATTTTTTATAAAAAGTACAGGATAACAGGCAGTAGAATAACTCCCATTGCATGGGATTTCCTGACATTCATAAAAGAGGCAAGCATACCTATGGGAGTCGAAATTACAAAAATGAAAAACCCGAAAAGCCCGGTGAAGAGATAGACCATTACTGCAAGCCCGATGAGGACTCCTGCACAGAGTTTACTGTAATCGAGTTTTTTTAGGATGAGATGGGCATTGTTCCCAATCCAGACTGTGGAAAAGTAGGAAAACAGCGCTGTTAACACCATAGCGGCAAAAAAGAGCATCAAAGCGGATAAATCAAGCGTATTTGTTCCCAGGATGTCTTCCACAGCAACCATTGCTCCGCTCCGGGTCCTTCCTATTACCACAAAAGCCACCAGCCCGAAAATTGCGTTTGAGGTATTTACTCCGGAATTTGAAATTATGAATTCCTTCGAACTCTCAAGCGTTTCGGGATTGCCGGCGTAGGGGTCAGAATAGAGAGAGGATTTGAGCTTTCCGGGTTCGGGAACTTTTTTCCGGAGTGGAATCCTGTCAAAATCGACTTTAGCAATTAGCCCTGTGATAAGTGCTGCAATTGCCGAGGATAGACCAGGCAGCCATGCCACAAGTGAGCCTGCTGCGCTGCCTGTCAGGATTCCCCGGAGAATCCTTTTTCTGGAAAGCTTGAGTGCCGAAACGGACTCCTCGGGAATATTCGAGCTTGTTAGAAGGCTTATGATTAACTGGGATGATCCGAAGAGCCCGCTGAGGAGGGGAAGGAGTATGGAAGGCTCCCCAAAATTAACAATTGGCACCATAAAAGATTCCCTGGCAAAAGCAAAGAGCCCAAGCACGCCTGTTATCAAAAAAAGTATGAGTGCAAAGGCTTTGTATTTATACTTTGCAAGCGGACCTTTTTCCTTTGAATCCTCGCCCTTCTCTGTTGCAAGCATAAGAAACACGATTAATATAAGAATCACTGCCATATGCGCTTCAATATAGGGATAGACAGCCTTGAAGAAAAGTGAGAATGGCAGCACGAAAATCATAGCAGCAATTACCGAGCCTGCACTTCCGAGTGCTGAAAGCCGGACCGCCTCAGCTCCTGCCCCTTCAATCAGAAGCCTGTGTCCCGGCAGGACCGTGAGCGCAGTATCCCCATCCGGCGCCCCTAAGAACACCGACGGGATAATATCATGAAGTGTTTTGCATTATAAAGTAAGTTTTTAATAAAAGAGAAGTATAAACACTTCAGGATGATCAAGCTTGAAAGTGCGTGAATTAAAAGAAGACGCAACCATAATCGAATGGTTAACCACAATTAATTCAAGACCTAACACCGAGTGCAATTACCTGTTAGGCTTTCAATGGTTCACAGAATGGACAGGTAAAGAGCCAGAAGCCCTATTACTTGAAGCTGAACAGGAGACTAAAGACGGGCTTCTCATGCGGCACAGGAGCATAAAAAAATATCTCATAGGCTTCAGGAAGTATTTACAAGATAAAGGAAATGCACCGCAGACAATTAAAGGATATATTACAGGGGTAAGGAGTTTTTATACAGCATTTGATATTACGCTTCCTAATCTCACAAGGTCAGGAAACAAAGCACAAACCCTTAAAAGACATAAGGAAATACCCTCAAAAGAAGACCTTCAAGAAACTTTAAAAGTATGTGGTCCGCTGGAAAAAGCTATCCTACTTGTTGGGGTTTCCAGTGGATTGAGTGCGCATGAGATATGCAATTTAAAAGTAGCTGATTTTAAGAAAGGATACGATCCTGAAACAGGGATAACAACTTTAGATTTACGTAGGGGTAAAGTAGGCTTCGATTTTATAACATTTTTAAGCCCAGAAGCTTCAAAAGCTGTTCAGGATTACCTCACATATAGAGCAAGGACAGCGAAAACTAACGAAAAACGCAGGTTAGACCAGCTTGAGAAGCAAAGGGTATTTTCGGATAATGACTACCTTTTTATAAAAAGGTCTATTGACCCTAGTTATTTAAAAAGCCATGATGATGAGCTACGAAACCTTAATCAATACTCTTTTTCGAAGGTTTACCGCAATATCTCTGAGAAGGCACAGAAAAACACACCTGCAGGATACTGGAATTTAATTCGATCCCATAATATGAGAAAATACTTTAACAGCGCATTACTCAACGCAGGAGCTGATTCTTTTCACGTTGAATTTTTTATGGGACATACCCTAGATGATACAAAGGCTGCATACTTTAGGGCAGATAAGGGGAAATTAAAGGAAATTTACAAAAAATATATTCCCTATATCACGATTGAAAAAGCTCTTGATCCTGAGCAGCACCCAGATTTCATAATATTGAAAAAGGAATCAGAGACTTACGCTAGGGCGGCGGCAAACGCAACAGTAGAAAGGAACGAACTTATTGAACTCCGGGCAGAAATGGAGAGGCTGAAGCAAGCCGGATCAATAAAAGATGGGTATATGCAGTTTGCAGATGTGAACGAAATTATAGAAATGAGAAATAATTTAGATCAAAAGCTTAAAGACTTAGAACAAGAGTTGGAGGAAATTTCTAAATTAAAGGAAATGATGCTTAAGGGTGGGAGATAACTCTCCCAAATAAAATATTATACAGTATAAATTTCTGGGCTCTCCGATTTTTCCTTACGTTTTTCCATATAGTTCTCACAGAATCTGTCTAAAGCAAGAATGTCTCTCTCGCTTGGTACTAGATTCTTTTTTAGCCCAGCTTGCAACCTTCTCATAATAATTACATATTTTCTTTCATCTTCTGAATCAATTCCACTTTCAATATCTCTATGGAAATAGTGCTCGAACATTACTTGATAGATTGAAAATCTTACCGTATATTGGTGAGCTAATATTTCACCTAATATTGAATTCATACCCATTATTAATTCTTCTATTTTTTTTCGGTGTTCCCACAGCTCTATTTCGTATTCCGACATTAATCCTTCCAGGTATTCTTGATATCGTTCTTGGTACTCTTGAAATTCTTCTTCTGATCTCTGAGTATCTTCTTGGTATTCTTGCAATCCTTCTTGGTATTCTTGGTATATCTTTCTTATTTCTTCTGGAGAAGCTTGCACTTTTTCTGGGAAACCTTGCATCTCTTGTATTACTGTTCGAAATACCTTTACCAATACTTCAATCAATACTTTACAGATATTGTCTGGTATAGCAAGGAATTCTCCGGGAATTTCTTTAAACATTGTCTGGAATATTTCATAAGAGATTTTAACAGACAGCTCTTTAAGAAGAATATAATTCTCAATATTTGACATATCATCAGGAATATCTGCTAAGAACTTCTCCAAAATATAAGTGGATAATACCTTCAGGTCATAATTCCGTTTATAAACCCCTCTATTAATTTTATGCAGCATTTTTTGGTTCATCAAATCAGCCATTTTTATGGCATATTCTTCCACAAACTTTAGTTCCCAATTACCAATGTCTACTCCCCATAAATCTGTAGTTTCAAATATTTCTCGAAAAGTTTTTTCATTTATTTTAACATTTGGAAGAACTATTATGGAATTTGAACAAACCTCTACTTCTGAAATATTGTCTATGTTCTCTTTATAAACGTCTAACCAAATTGTAGGGCTAACTGAAATATGTTCTATATAAGTATTGTAGAAGGTTCTAATGTCATTTAGGATATGATCATACTCTTCATAACCTTCACCATACTGAAACATCTTATAAGCCGTGTCAAGTACTGTTTTGATGCCTTTTTCCAAGCACATATTAAATAAAGAATCACAAAGACACAACTGAATACGAAACGCTTTACAATGTACAGGTCCAAAAATGTACTCTTTACAGTCTCGCTCTTCAAGGATTATATTTATAGACTTGTCGTATGTGTTCAATTGTATTTCAGGAAAATGTTCCCAGATACTTCGTAAGCTTTCCATTTTTTCAATTTTCCATTTGTTCTCCAATCCTGGTTTACGTCGGATTTTTTCTATACAACATTGGTTTTTTAAATCGTTTAAATGATTCCTGATGTTGTTCTCATCTACTATATTATATTTTTCTAGTAGATATTTTGTTATATCCGGTCCAGATACTTTGTCATCTTCACTGATAATATACCTGATAATCCCGATTTTTACTTCATTCTCCTTTAAACGCTCTCCTCTACTTCTAGTCTTTTTATTTTCAGCCATATGTAGTAAAGACCTAAAGGATATTTAAAATTGTCTATTTATGACTAAAATCGCATTGTGCATAGCTTGTTTTTAATACCACATGGATATAAATTTCGAGAAATATCCATAAGATTATACCTTTTTATACATTTAATGCCCATTAGGAATTGCAGTTAAGGCATGCTAACCCGTGGAAACAGAAAACTGTGACAGGTAGGGGTTCGATTCTTATTCCCTTACCTCCAGAAAGGATAAAAAACAATATGAAAAAAATAATAACATGGTAATTAAAATGTTTGATGACAGAGATTTAAAGATTTGCCCGATCCCTCAGTCCGGGCAAGGCACTAAAGGGATCGGAGTACCGACAAACGACCGTTTGAAGGAGATGTGCCGGTTATGAAAGATACGCCTCAAAGTAATTTATCATTTTTGGAGTGGACTAAACGAGTAATTACCGAACATCCTGACATACTTGAATATATGCTAAAAAGTTCGGATTTATTGGACAGGGTTATAGCAAAGCGAATCATACAAAACGCTACCAGTAGTGACTAAGAATGCTTCCTGATGTTATAAAGCCTTTAAAGATTAAAGATTGAAATCAGGACTGCTGAGAAGGCAACCATGTTTCTTGTGCGGTAAAACATGCGGAAAAGAGTGCACATGTGGAGATGATAAAGAGCAATCCAAAAAGTGCAGTGACTTACTATATTTCGGATAGGCTATAATTACTCATTATCTTTACGCAATTAAGCCTAATAAGCACTTATTGGTCTATTAAAGCCTTTTACCTTCTGTACTAGCGAAGGTTTATTAATAACTTCTAATAGATATTTATAGTAATTATAATAAAAATTTGCAAGGTGAGAGATGACTCGATCTATAATAAGTTTGTATTTGGATGATGATTTGATTAAGGAACTTGATCACGTACGGGAAGACTTTTCACGATCTTCATACGTGCAACATACCCTAAAGAATGCTTTAAAGGTTAAAATTGAGCCTTAAAAGGGTGATAATAGAGAAAAGAGAATCAGTTAAGATGTAAAGAATGAGCAAAGGTTAAAGGAGAGATATGGAGGAGCGTCCCCTCTTCCACATCTCGGCATAAAATTGTGTATATAATATAACTTTTCGTTGTTATTAACTACGTGCTGTTCTTATTTATACCTTTTTGATGCCCCCCGCTTTAGCTTTTGCTATCTAAAATGGAGGATTATTATGAAAGAATTAAGGACACTTGGTCAGATACTAAGCACAGTATCATCTGAGCATGAGAAGAATTTAATTGACCGATATTTCGAGAACATATTCTATGAGTTGGGTGCAGACCCGCTGTTGGCTAAGGAAATGTTTCAAGCGTTTCCGTTAGCCATGATAAGATTTGGTGATACTACGTTAACTAGGGAGGGATACGATGACCTCCCCTAACCGAGACATAATAGATGAAATCAAAAGCAAACTCGACATCGTTAATGTAATTGGAGAAGAGATTGAGTTACAGGATGAAGGCGGTGGTCATTTTGTTGGATCAGTTCCACCTGTCGGGCATAGTGGTAAAAGCCTGAAAGTAGATCAAAATTTGCAGATATGGCACGATATGAAAAATAGTGATGGTGGAGATGTGTTTGATTGGATCGGTAGGAGCTTCAGTGATCCAAGAGGAAGGGACTTTCCGGAGGTACTTAGGATAGCCGCAGAGCGAGCAGGTGTAGAGCTTATAGAGATAACAGCCGAAGAGAGGGAAAGAGTAGAAGTCTATAATCTCTTGACTAAGGTAGCTGGAATTTACCACCAAAATCTAACACCTGAACTTTACGACACCATTAAGGAAAAATGGGGGATTGATCGGGAAACTGTTGATCGGTTACAGATCGGGTATGCAATTTCAGGCGATGATTTATTAAAGCTGGATAGGTTGACACTTCAACAATCAGGTCTTATATACGAGAGTTTTAGCCATGTAGTGTTTAACCACCGGATAATATTTCCATATTGGAAAAACGGTAAAGTTGCCTACATGATTGGTAGAACACTGGATGGGCAACCAAAATACCTAAAACTTCTAGTCAGTAGTGAAAAATATCCTGAGATAAAAGTACAGAATTCTTGTTTTTACGGTGAAGACAGCCTTCGTGGTGTTGATTATTGCATTATAACCGAGGGAGTGACAGACTGTATAGTAATGTTACAGGCTGGGTTTCCTTGCATATCCCCGGTTACGGTACAGTTTAGGGAGAAAGACCACACTAAATTAATAAGCCTCACAAGGGAACTCAAATGCGTCTACATCTGCAATGACAATGAGGAAAATGAGGCAGGAATCAAAGGTGCATTGAAGACAGCCGAAGCACTTGAGAGAGCGAGAATTGAAACCCGGCTTATCATACTGCCTAAGCCTGAAGGCTGTGATAAAATAGATATTGCCGACTACATGAAGGAGTACAGCCCAGAAGACTTCAAAAAGCTCATGGATTCAAGTATGGAACTCTGTGACTACCTGTTAGAGCAACAGGTAATATCAACGACCTCAACAAGCACAACAAGGCTCAAAGCTTTCAAGGTTTTTGCTGTAAATGACCTTTCTTTTATGCCAGATGATGAATGGGAGGTTTTTGTAAAAAACGAGGTCGCAAAAAAGTTCAGATTGAACAAAACAGACATTAATAAAGTGTTTGCAGCTATAGAAAAGGAAAGGCAAAAGAAGAACAGAAACGAAGCAGGCGAGCAGAAGACCCAAGAAAACGGAGAAGAGGGAGAGGAAGAAAGTACACGGTACAAACTCCCGCCCCTAGAAGAGAGGCTTAAGGCATACCCTGAGGAAGTAATCAGGAAAGCAAACGAAATACTAGACAGCGGTGATCCATTCCTTTATATATGCGACACATGGAACGAAATTCATGTTGGAGATAGGAATTTAGGGGAAATGCTAGCCTGTTCTATAGCCTGCACCCAGTTATTAAACGCAGGTATAGGAATCCATGAAAAGCCTTCTGGTGACTCCGAATCGGGAAAAAGTCACGCTTGTTTGTCAATGGGTAAGTTATGTCCTCCTTGGAAATTCAGAGCAACCACATTTTCACCTAAAGTACTGTACTACATGCCTGATCTGATACCAGGGACGATACTTTACACTGATGATATAGACCTTTCAGATAAAGGCGTTGTATCGACAATAAAAAAAGCAACAGCGGACTTTGAAAACGAAACTGTAATGGATACCGTTATAGATGGAAAGCCTGTTACTAAGTCAATTCCAGCGAGGATTGATTTTTGGCTTTCATCAGTAGATAGTATTGATGATGTTCAGCTAGGAACTCGATTCATATATTCCAACACCGAAAGCGAAACGGGGCATGACCACGAAGTAAACCACAAGCAAAAAGGAAGATGTTTAGGAATCGCACCGGAAGAGAGCAGCGAGAAGGTTTTGATCTGTAGATGTATGTTAGAATACATCTGTGATAACCTGTATAACGTCTTCTCAGCTTACGGTTTTGTTTCTACTTGGAGCGAGGAATCAAAGAAAAGGAATCAAGAAAAGTTTCTTGATGTCTTATTATCTGTGACAGTGTTTAACTATCGGCAGAGAGAGACGGTTCATGGAAACTTAGTAGGCACGTTGGAAGACTGGAAACAAGCTGTTTCTATCTATTCGTATGTAGCACAAAACAATTCGTGTATGTTAACCGATGAGGAAATTGTAATACTCCATACAATTCACGAAATGTGTCAACTCTACTGTGATGGAGCACAACACAAAAAGCTATTCAAAGAACTGAAGGAAACTAACAAATTCAAAAAATCGGAGTCCACTTTAAAAAGAATCTTGTTAGGGGATACCAAAGGAAAGCAGGGATTCAAAGAGAAAGTGCCGGGATTCACCTATGATAAAGTAGAGCAGCCTATACTTGGTGAAAACGGTTTCGAGATAAGGGGAGCAGGGAAAACCAGGGCTTTGTGCTATTCATACGATGGTGACCTTTTCGATGGATTACCTGAAGGCGTTGACGTTGTTGAAGCTATAAAAAACGGTATTTTCGTGAGCTGTGATTATGAGATTGCGGAAGCTTTGGAGCAGGTTTTTAAGGATGATCCTGTTCAAGTGTACAAACTTAAGGACAACTCAAGGGAGTTGTACAACTGGAAGCGTGAGTACAGAAATCAAAAAAAGCCCTCAGAAATCAGCAGAAATCAGCAGAACTCAAATGCTCAGAATTTCGCCTCAAGCAATTTCCCGATAGTGAATAATAATAATAAAAATGATAATAATATGGGCAGAAATCATAAAAAGGGGGATGAAGAAGGGGGTGAAATAAACATGTATCCCTCCTCCCCGCAGATGGAAAAAAATACATGCATTTCTAAGACCCCCTTGAAAACCGTGAATTCTGTGAATTCTGCGAATTCTGCCTCAGCCAATAGCGATCAGGGTTTGATTTCTGCCCCATGTAGTTTGAATTCTGAAGCCAGTATTTATAGTCGTCTTAGAGAAATTTTAAAACGTTTCGTTCAATCACGGTATCATTTTGTAGTTGACAGCGTGCCAGAAATGGTTGAGAAGTTTAACACGAAATATCCCGGCTTCAAACGTGAGCTTGGGGAACAAACGGTTTTGGATGTAGCGAATAAGCTTAATGAACGGGGGTGGAATTGATAAAAAGTCTTTAAAAAACCCCACTTTCTTAGTTTACAATTTACCAGTTTAAAGAACCTGTTGAATTATATAAAATTTGAAGTATGCTCGCACAGAGTGGATGGATAAGTTGGATATTGACTTGTTAAGTATGAGGCTCAAGATTGAATTTTTTCTAAAAATTTTTAAATTTTTTAATTTTTTCCTAATTCAGAGCCTTTATAAGCTCTGTAGCTGAATTGTTTTTGTTTCCGGTAATTTGAAAACCTGTATGTTTTTCTTTCTTCTATCACCCTCTCAGTGGATTTAGTGCAGGTCACAGCTTAATTACAGATTTGCCTTTAATAAAATGCGCTAGGAAATTCACTAATACTATCGTGCAAAAGCAAAAGCACTATGATTGCAGCCAAGATAATAATAATATCTTCCCAATTAGGCGGCTTTATGCGTCCCATCTAATCAATCCATTTTGATTCTTCCGTGTCACATGATGCAAATACCTGCACTAATGGATTCTCCTTATAGCAGCATACATATCTTTAGGTTCATACTCCATACAGTATCCGAAACAGCCGAAAAGCCCCATATGATATAGTATGAGCTCATCACAAAACTCAAATTTGCGTCCTTGTACTTCAAATATGGAATTATTAATTAATCTATTGATTAGGACAATTATCATGAATTTTTCATTAATGTCTGAATAAAGTAGGTTTTGTGATGAGCTCAATAATTACTTAAACAAAACTGGCATATATCCCTATAAGGATTTTTGGGTATTTTATTAAAATAATAGGAAGATAAAATGCAAAGATATAGCGTGCGGATTAAAGGTGAAGCGGTGAATATTTATCATCCGTTTGTCAAGGAATTAGAGATTAAAGCAGAGAATGAACTGGAAGCAAGGATAAAAGTAACTGATATACTGAAAGATCGTGAATTAAAAAATTGCGAATTCATAATAGACCCTGCTTCAGAAGGATCACTATACCCATATACTCAAGGTTCTGAATTTGGACTATGCACGATTGAAGTTACGAAATTATACTGAAAATAATAGGATTAAACCCTTAACATTATAATTCAGTTGTTGAAAATGTACCAGAAATGGTTAAAGACTTTAGTAAGAAATATCTAGGTTTTGTGAAAACAGTTGGGTATGATACAATTCTGACAATTACAGAACAGATGAACAATTGGAATGGGATCAGAACTAATCCCCAATTATCTATTATTGGATCAGGATTGGATCAAGGTCAGTAGGCTTGGATCAACTAGATGAGGCATTTGAACTTTTACATTAGTAACACTATATTTTGTAATTAGAAACAGTATATGCGTTATATAAAAAAAATTGTTTTGACTACCCCTGATCCAACAGATTGACCTCCAGCCGGTATCGATTTATTTGATCAACCGTCTCCCGATCCAAGGTTGTGAGCATACTAAACAAACTTTACTACATATCGAGATACTTTTCTACAAGCACAGTATAAATATGTATAAACGGTTTGACTATAAATCTATATAGAGTATGCTTCCACAAAGAGGTACTTAGTTTAAACAGACAGGGGTGCTAAGGATCGCATGCAAAAGTCAATAAAATTTTTTAATTTTTTCCTAATTCAGAACCATTCTAACGCTCATTTATCTCAACTTAACTGAACTTCTGGTCTAATAATTGAATAAGGTAACTGCTTTATCTAAATGGCTAGCTCCTGAAATCATTTTGGTTTAATTATCCTTCAGTCACAATCTATTCCCATCCAATTTACAATAATTTTTCAACTATCAGTTACTGATTGTTTTTATGTGAATTAACAGTTGCGTTTTTTGATAACTCTAAATTATAATCATATTTTGAGTACCGAGCCAATTAAAGTTGAAGGAAAGATTTAAAGAATATTGGAATGTAATCTGTATTTGTATATTTTAAATGTTAGGTGACGAAGGAAAATAAATGACAAATAAGAAAAAACTGTATTCAATACCTTTAGCATTACTAGTTTTATTCTTTTTAATTTTCGGCTCATCTGTGGCGTTGGCTGGAACAGAAACTCAACTCGTACATGGGCAGCGATTAGTAGAGGGTACTAGAATCCACGGTAACATAGTTACATGGTATGATAATTCTGGGAATAGTATAAACGTATATGATATAGCTGCCGGAAAACAAATAGATATTACTGGATATACATTCGGTAATATTCCTGTATATGGTGATAAAATTGTATGGAGTGAGGGTCTAAACGAAAAAATTATGATGTATAATCTTTCCACTGGTGAAAAAACTCAAATAATTCCAGTAGATTCTGGTACAGATAGTCCTGATAGTTACGGACATAGTATAGAGTATTTAAATCCAGATATTTACGAAGACAAGATAGTATATGTAAAATCTGAGTATTCCAATAGCAGTCCAACTAGTAGATTTTATAGTTTATACTTGTATGATCTTGTCACTCACAAAGAAACGCAAATTGCTACAAGTGACTATAGTATTCATTGCGTCGTATACGGGAACAAGATAGTGTGGTCAGAAAAAGGAGATATTTACATATACGATATACCCACGCAGCGGATAGGTAGCATAAGTACTAGTGGCGCAGCCGGAAACCCTGATATTTACAATAATATTGTAATATGGGGAGAGACTCACAATGAAGAGAGCAGCACATATATGCGGGATATTGCTACCCATATAACAACTCAGATTAATACTAGCGGAGGGATGTATAATCGTGCTTTTCATGGTAATCGGATTGTATGGGAAAGCGAATACAATGTGGATGGTAAATGGATGAGTAACATCGACATGTATGACATATCTACTGGCAAAATGACTCGGATCACGAACAGCGGTACTGCACACTGTCCATCTATTTTTGAAGATAAAATCGTATATGCGGACCTTCGCAATGATCCAGAGGATCGTGAAGAAAGTAGTATTTATTTATATGATCTCTCATCAACAGTAGAAAATTCTCCTACAGCTGAATTTACTGCAAACGTGACTTCTGGAAATGTACCTTTAGTTGTGCTATTCGATGATACCAGCACTGGTGGAGTACCAACTTCCTGGCTATGGGATTTTGGGGACGGGATTGACTCAAAACATGCCATGAATGCAACACACACATTCACTAAGTCGGGTGTATACAACGTTTCTTTAACAGTGGCAAATGAAGCAGGCAATAGTACAGTGACGAAACTGAATTATATTACTGTAACTTCCCCACAAACACCAGTGGCAGATTTCTCTGCTAATGTAACTTCTGGAGCTGCACCTTTAGTTGTTCTATTCACTGATACCAGTACTGAAAGAGCACCTAATACGTGGTACTGGGATTTTGGCGATGGTAGCAGTTTATCGTGGTACAGTGGTATCGATTCAAAGTACTCCATGAATGTAACTCACACGTTTACAAAACCAGGAAATTATACAATCAGTCTGACTGCGGGAAACGATGTAGGGGACAGTACAGCGACAAAACCGGGATACATAGTTGTTAGTGATCCAAACGCTCCAGTTGCAAATTTCAGTAGCAATATTACTGAGGGTTATGCTCCCCTAACAGTGCAGTTTTATGATCTTTCTCAGAAAGCAGCTTCATGGGCTTGGGACTTCAATAGTGATGGACAGCCGGACTCCAATGATACAAGTCCAGTTCATATATACGCAAATGCTGGAACTTATACTGTCAACCTAACTGTAAGCAACGAAAATGGAACTGCCTCAAAGAATGCTGCAATAAATGTACTTACACCAAGCAGCTCAAGTGGTAGTAGTGAAGGAAGTAGCCACAAGAACAGTGGTGGAAGCGGTGGCGGGGGCGGATCACCAGAACCTGCAAAGAATGTTCAAGCCAAGGAGATTTCACAGGCTCATGTTGCAAATGGAAAGCCCATAAAGTTTGATTTCACAAAGAATGCAACCTGCGTTGCATATGTGAGCTTCGATGCAAAGAAAACTACCGGAAAGACCACAACCATTGCCGAGCAGCTCAAGGCAAAATCAACCCTGACTTCGAATCTATCCTCAGGTGAGGTTTATAAATACTTCAACCTCTGGGTGGGAAATGCAGGATTTGCAACGGAAAAGAACATTGAGAACCCTGTAGTGTGCTTCAAGGTTGAGAAATCCTGGCTTGAAGATAAGAAGATTGACCAGAACTCAATCGCGCTCAACAGGTACAACGAGAAAAAATGGTCACAGATGCCTGCAAAACTATTGAAAGAGGATGAAAGATATCTTTACTTCACAGCAGAAACTCCGGAGTTCTCATCCTTTGCAATAACAGGGAAAGCCGTAGAGAAAGAAACCGGAAACGAAACTGAACCTGCAACCGGTGTCCAGGATGCTGGCCAAGAGAGTATTGCCGCCGGGAGTAAGGATGGACAGAAATCTGAGACGGGAAAGATTACAAGCATACCCGGATTTGGAATGGTCTGTGGGATAGTTTGCCTTATTATGGTGTTCCTGTATAAAAGAAAGTAAAAAAGGCAAAATACGATGTGAAAAATGAGGGGTTAATCCTCTCATCTTTTTTTTTCAACTGCTTCTGAGTCCCGGTGAGTTAACAAAGTATGCTTAGCAAGTTTAAGTTTTTAATCGAATGAGTAAGTGTATATATCTTCGCCGTCAGCATTGGTTAAACCACACAAATGGACATATCTAAGCGGTGTAGATAAATTTTGAGAAATGATTCACTCAGGGAAGCATCAGAGGCTCTTAGCTGAGTTATTGTTTGCTCCCTTTGTGATTCTACCTTTCTGTGTTTAAAAACTCAACTAAGTGCTTCTTATAAAGCCTGTTATATTCAAATGCACCTATAAATATCAGTAATGCTTGGTTGACCAGTAGTGCTTTAGCCCATGTTCAATGTGTCCCATTTTTTACTTACATTAAATGTCGCAAAAATCTTATTTTAGATAACCACTGTAATTTTTCAAATCACTCTCGGAGTTTGAAAAAATATGTAATACTCGCCGATCAAATCATTATATCTATATATAGATTGATGCAGAAGTTACTTTCAAAGAGACTGATTGACATGAGATTTCAGACTATCCTTAATAAACATCGAGAATTATCTTTTTCTGAAAGAGATAAAGGTGCTCGCTTTGAGCGACTAATGAAAGGGTATTTGTTAACAAATCCAATATATGAAAACAAATTTGAAAAGGTCTGGTTATGGAATGAGTTTCCTTATAACGATCAATTTGGGAAGTCTGATATAGGCATTGATTTGGTTGCTCTAACTAAAAACAAAGAATATTGGGCAATTCAGTGTAAATGCTATCAAGAAGATACTAAAATTGATAAAAAACATGTAGACTCTTTTTTAGCTACTTCTAGTCGATTTTTTTTAATAGACGATAAAAAAGAACGATTTTCACATCGTCTTTGGATTTCAACTACTAATAAATGGGGTCAGAACGCCGAAGAAACTCTTCACAATCAAACCCCTCCTGTATCACGAATAAATTTTTTTGATTTAGAGTCTGCTCCTATTGATTGGGAAAGACTT
This sequence comes from Methanosarcina sp. MSH10X1, assembly GCF_004099695.1. Classification (GTDB taxonomy): domain Archaea; phylum Halobacteriota; class Methanosarcinia; order Methanosarcinales; family Methanosarcinaceae; genus Methanosarcina. The sequence goes on from NZ_SCHL01000001.1 coordinate 53,564, forward strand.
GATAAAGGAATATTTGGTACTGGTGCTCGACTTACCAAAAAAACTATCAGGCCACATCAACGGGAAGCTATCGATAAAGTCCTTGAGCATTTTAAGGAAGCTGATAGAGGAAAACTCATTATGGCATGTGGGACAGGTAAGACCTACACTGCCTTAAAAATTGCTGAGAAGCAAACGCAGGGTAAAGGATTAATTCTTACTCTAGTTCCTTCTATTGCCCTTATGGGACAGACGTTAACGGAATGGTATTATGATGCTGATGAGCCCATCAATGCTATTTGTGTCTGCTCTGATGCTGAAGTTTCAAGGAAAAAAGAGAGTGATAACGATGATAGAGATTCTACGAGTATAGTAAATTTAGCTTTACCCGCTAGTACAAGTGTTGACAATGTTTTAAAACAATGTGAATATATAGAAAAAAATGGAAATGACAGTCTGACTGTATTTTTTTCGACATACCAAAGCATTGATGTTGTTTCAAAAGCGCAAAAAAAACTGGGAACTATTTTTGACCTTATTGTTTGTGATGAAGCCCATCGCACTACAGGAGTTACCTTAGCCGGTGAAGATGAATCTGCTTTTGTAAAGGTTCATGATGATCAATTTCTAAAAGCGAAAAAACGCCTCTACATGACCGCAACACCACGAATTTTCAGCGATGATAGCAAAAGTAGAGCTGATCTCAATGATGCGGTTCTCTGCTCAATGGATGATGAAAATCTGTATGGTAAGGAAATTCACAGGCTTGGTTTTGGTCAGGCCGTGGACGAGGGATTACTTGCTGACTACAAAGTGTTAGTTCTTACTTTAAGTGATCAGGATATTTCTCCGTCCGTACAAATAATGGTGGCTGACAAGGAGCATTCAATAAATGCTGATGATGCTTCGAAGCTGATAGGTTGCATAAATGCTTTGTCAAAACAGATTGTAGGTGATGAAGGGATTATAAAAGAGACAGACCCTCTACCTATGAAAAGGGCTGTAGCATTTTGTCAAAAAATTAGTGTTAGCAAAGAAATTACTGACAATTTCAATGCCGTTTCTGAGAAATATATTGCTGATTTACCTGAAGAGAAACAAGAAAAAATTCTCAATGTTGAATCTCGGCACGTTGATGGAACTATGAATTCAACAACCAGAGATGATTTGCTAGGATGGTTGAAAGAAGAGAGTGATGAGTGCAGAGTACTTACTAATGTCAGATGTTTGAGTGAAGGAGTAGATGTTCCTTCTTTGGATTCTGTGATGTTTTTATCTGCTCGTAATTCGCCGATTGATGTTGTGCAATCTGTCGGCCGTGTAATGAGGCTTTCTGAAGGGAAAAAGTATGGTTATATCATAATTCCTGTAATCGTTCCAAGTGGTATCCCGCCTGAAAAGGCATTGGATGATAATAGCCGATACAAAGTGGTTTGGACGGTATTAAACGCTCTCAGAGCACATGATGACCGCTTTAATGCCACGATAAATAAGATTGAGCTTAATAGTAAAAAACCTGATAATATTTTGATTGGTAAACCTGACACCAGCTTCGATGAAAACGGTAATCCTATTTCAGTTGAACGTAGTAGGTCAGAAAGGACCATCCAAACAAAATTACTATTGCAGTTTGAGGAATTACAAAATTTAATTTTTGCTCGGATGGTCAATAAAGTTGGAGACCGTCTTTATTGGGAACAATGGGCTAAAAGCGTTGCAGAAATAGCTGAAAAGCAGATTGCACGCTTAAATAATCTGGTAAAGAATGAGGATGTTAAGGATACGTTTGATGAGTTTTTATCAGAACTTCAACAAAATATCAATCCTAAAATTACCAGAGAACAGGCTATTGAGATGTTATCACAACACATGATTACCAAACCTGTTTTCGAGGCTATTTTTGAAAATTACTCCTTTACAGAACATAATCCAATATCAAAATCCATGCAAAAAATGATTGATTTGTTAGAATCGCAGGCGATTGAAAAAGATGCTAAGACCTTAGACCGTTTTTATGATTCTGTGAAAAAAAAGGTATCAGATATAGATAATGCTGAGGGCCGACAGCGTGTTATTAAAGAACTCTATGAAAAGTTTTTTAAAACTGCTTTCCCAAAGATGGTCGATCAACTTGGTATCGTATACACTCCCGTAGAAGTTGTCGACTTTGTTATCCGTTCAGTTGATGATGTTTTGAAGAATGAATTTGAAAAAGGTCTTACAGACGAAAATGTTCATATCCTTGATCCATTTACAGGCACGGGTACGTTTATTACTAGATTACTTCAAAGCGGATTAATAAAACCAGACGATCTCAAGCGCAAATATTTGGGTGAAATACACGCCAACGAAGTTGTTTTACTGGCGTACTACATTGCTGCCGTAAACATTGAAAATACGTATCATGATCTATTGCCCGAAACACAGGATTACCAGAGTTTTGGCGGTATCTGTTTAACAGATACTTTTCAATTAGGTGAGCATATTCAAGGTGATCTCCTTAGCCCTAACTTCTTCCCAAAGAACAGTGAACTTGTTGGAGCTCAACAAAAGACACCAATAATGGTAATAATGACCAATCCTCCCTATTCCGTTGGACAAAACTCAGCAAACGATAATGCACAAAATATGTCATATCCAAAACTGGAAGAGCGCATCGCAGACACTTATGCCAAAGAATCAAATGCTACTAACAAAAACTCACTATATGATGCATATATTAAGGCTTTTCGTTGGTCATCTGACCGGTTGGATAAAAAACGTGGTGGGATTATCTGTTTTGTATCCAATGGTAGTTGGATTGATGGTAATGCTCAAGATGGTTTTAGAAAACGTTTGGAAAAAGAATTTAATCTTATCTATGTATTCAATCTGCGAGGAAATCAACGTACCAGTGGAGAGTTGAGTAGAAAAGAAGGGGGGAAAATATTTGGTTCTGGTTCACGAACCCCGGTATCTATAACATTACTTGTTAAAAATCCAAATAATACTAATAAAAAGGCTACAATCTACTATTATGATATTGGTGATTATCTCTCTAGAGATGAAAAACTATCAATTATTAAAAAATTCGGAACTATTGTTAATTCTGAAATAGACTGGAAGCCTATAACCTCAAACAAAGAAGGAGACTGGATTAATCACCGTAATATTGCCTTTGATACTTTCATTCCAATTACACCACAAAATAAGTTTGACATGAAAAGTAATTCTTTTTTTGTAACTTATTCACTTGGTTTGGGCTCTAGTCGTGATGCGTGGGTATATAATTCATCTTCTTCTTCTGTTACGAAAAATATGGAAGCTACAGTCCATTCTTACAATGAACAGATAACTATTTTTCAAAATTGTTTGAAAAATAATCCAAATTTTGACTTTAGTAAAATACAGGACAATGATCCAAAAAAAATAAGTTGGTCAAGCAGTCTAGTTTCTTATGCTAGCAGGTGTATAAAAGCTGTTTTTGATAAAAACAATATTATAATTGGTCATTATAGACCGTTTTGTAAACAATATCTGTATTATGAGAAGACTTTTAATCACAGACTAGGCCAACTGCCTAAACTTTTTCCTAACTCTCAAACTAAAAATTTTGTGATATGCGTACCTGCCCCTGGTGGTAAAAAAGAATTTTCAGCAATAATTGCTGATTGCATACCAGACTTACATTTAAATGGAGATTCGCAATGTTTCCCCTTGCACTATTATGAAGAAATCGGAGACAAGAATAATAAAAAGATAAACGCTTTTCAAACTCTTCTTGATACAAATGAGCCTGAAACATTAAATAGATTCATAAAAAGGGATGGCATAAGTGATTTTATTCTCGAAAAAGCTAGAAAGCAGTATGGAGAACCTGGTTTAACCAAAGAAGATTTATTCTATTATGTTTATGGCATATTCCACAGCCTTGATTATCGTAAAACCTTTTCAAATGACCTAAAAAAGATGTTACCTAAAATACCTTTAGTTAACAACGTTGAAGACTTTTGGAGTTTTAGTAAGGCTGGAAGAAAATTAGCAGACTTACATATGAACTATGAGACTGTTCCCCCTTACTCTGACGTGGGGGTCACAGGCACTGAAAGCGAATACTTTATAGTTAGTAAGATGAAATTCCCTAAAAAAGACCAAAAGGACACCATAATCTATAATAGCAAAATCACAATTTCCGAAATACCAGACAAGGCTTATCAATACATAGTAAATGGAAAAAGTGCTATTGAATGGATAATGGAGAGATACCAAATAAAAACTGATAAAGATAGTGGAATTACCAATGATCCTAACGACTGGGCTAAGGAAGCAGGTAATCCTCATTATATCTTAGATTTGCTTCTCAGTATTATTAATCTCAGTGTCCAGACTGTTGATATTGTTAATGGATTGCCAAAACTGCAATTTGAATAAAGGAGGTTTGAAGAGATCAATAAAAAGGCGAATTTTTTAATCACTCTTGCACACATGAGATAGATTGTAATTATTCATTCAGTTCATATTCAATTATTTGATTATATAAAAGCAACTGCTTTTATCTGAAGATAGAGATGTAAAAATATGCTCTTGGAGATATTGTAAGAAAAGTTGTGATATTGTGAATGCAAACAGTGATAACCCTATAGTAGGACGCATGTTTCAAGAACTGTCAACAGTGTTGTTGAGTGAATATTACAATAAACCATTTAGTGCTGACATTGCTATACTCATAGGCGAGCCTGCCAAACAACATAAATTCGATTGCGTATCAGAAGATAAGCAATATGTAGCGGAATGTAAATGCTATAGATGGACAGAAGCTGGAAATATACCTAGTGCAAAAGTGGCAGCCATTAATGAAGCGGTTTTGTATATGCTGTTTCTTCCTGCTGAAACAGTCAAGATAATTATTATGGAAAAAGCTACGCATGTTAAAAAGAATGAAACTCTAGCAGAATACTACGTTAGAACTTATAGACATCTGCTTAAAGGTATTAAAGTGCTTGAGATAGATACAAATAATAAAACAATAAGAGCTATCAAGGACTAAAATTATTTTTCATTATATCTGACATAAGAAATATTGTTAATCCAATTGGGACAAACTCCACAGATATGCTAGTTACTGTTTCTGAACCTGAATTTTAGGAAAATAGGTCCAGTAAGCTCATGTATTATTTGTATTACTGAGTATATAAAGGGTAATACATACTAAAATCAGTGTTTTCAATAGCAATAGACTTCTTTCTAATTCAAATAATACAAATAATACAAAATAATAATAGGTAATTTAAAATTTTAATCTAATATAACTCTATATAATATACTCTCTTATATTCGAAAATTGTATTAATTGTATTATTTTACCCAAAAAGAAGGCAGCCGATTCATAAAATATATTTTTTACCATGTATTTGGGCAAAAAACAAATCGTTATCACTAGACACTTCCCTAATAATACAGGGTTGTATTTTCTGTAATACAATTTATCTCAAACATTCTATACCCCAAACAGTTTTTTCGCTGAAAATACGAAATTTTTTATATTGTTAACCTCTAATTATATAATAGGGGTTTACATAACGGAGTTGCTTCAAGCTGTCTTAATTTATTGTATTTCCTCTTCTTCCCTGAATACATTCTCGAATTTTGATGATATGCGAAGGAATGAAAAAAATAAAAGAAAAATATTTACTCCACGAACTGATGTTTAAGTTGAATCTTCACCATACTCAGCAACTTTTTCTTCATATAATTTTAAAAGCTCAGAAGCTTTCATATCCAGCCCTTTGGCGAGTTTGCAGATGGATGTAAGTGTAGGAATTTTCTTTCCCGTTTCGATTGAACTGATAAATGTTCTATCTAAGCCAGTTTTTTCTGCTAATTTTTCCTGTGAAAGGGATTTATTTTTTCGGGCATCTTTTATTAAGACTCCAAATATTTCCTCATTTTTCATAGACATTTAACTTAGGAAGATATGATTAAATATTATCGACGTCTATAGACTACAAAGTTTGTAGCCTATTGACTACAAAATACATTATATCTATCACATCAAATCTCGTTGAGAGGGGGAAACGTGGACGAGAGAGAATTTTTGATTGCAGAGCTATTGAGGTTTAAAAAAGAACATAACAGGATACCGGGACAAAAGGATTTATGTGCATCAAACGGATATCCCAGTTTTCATAGATATTATAAAGTGTTTGGTTCTTTGCATATAATTAAAGAGACTTTTTATACACAAGAATATAAAAATAAAAAGAAAACTGAAAAAAGAGATTACTTAATTTCGGAAATTCAAAGATATTACAAAGAAAATGGTAGAGTACCTACACAAAGTGATTTTAATCCTAATAATGGATATCCTTCATATAGAACGGTTTCTGATTGTTTCGAATCATGGAATGAGGCTCTTGTATTAAGTGGATATGAAACTAATCGAAATTATAACAGGGACAAAGAATATTTAATAAATGAACTTTTGCGTTTTGAAGAAGAATTTGGTCGTATTCCTACACAAAGAGATATGGGTGCTAAAAATGGATATCCTGATGATTCAAAATATTATAAAGTATTTGGTTCTTTTTTAAATGCTTTAAAAGTAGCTTCATTTAAAAATAAAGTTAAATATTGGGATTGGTCGCCATATCTTACAGAGGAGTTCTTAATTAAAGAATTATTAAGATTTGAAAGGGAGAATGGAAGATTACCTTTACCTGAAGATATGACAAATCAAAATGGATATCCTAGTTCAAATGCTTATATAAAATTTTTCAGTTCTTGGTTAAATGCATTAAAGGAAGCTCCTTTTAAAAATAGAATAGATGAATATTTCTTTAGTTTTGAAAACATGAATTTAAAGAAATGGTATATCGTTGGCTATTTTATTGGCGATGGAAGTATCAGAGGCAATTGCACATCTGTTTCCACAAACAAAAAAGATAAAGATAATTTGATTGACATGTATAACCACATGAATATACAAACCAAAATCAGTATACATAAGTATGAACAGGGTTGGCATGATCGTTATGATATAAATGTTTGTAGTACACAATGGAAATCTGATCTTGCAAAATATGGTGTTGTGCCTAATAAAACCGGACATGAATACATTCCATTGGATTATCTTAAAACTCCCGAAGAGGAAGCTGCTATTTGTAGAGGTATATTCGATGCTGATGGAATGATCTCATATAAGAAAACAGATAAATATAAACCTAAATTTAATGTTGTTTCTGCTGGAAAACAATTATGTGAAAATTATGCTTATTTATTAAAGGAAAATTGTGATTTGGATATTAACGTTGGGAGACATAGTGGTATTTTTCATATTACAACTAGTGGATTTGAAAGGTGTCAAAAAATTTATGATTTTCTTTACGGACATGATAATTTCCACATTAAAAGAAAAAAGGAAAGATTTGAGAAATTGCTAAATGGAACATTTAGTTTAGAAAATGACAACTATTAATTTAATCATTTAGATAAATTTTAAATAGTTTGGAAACTGATAATATCTTGAAGAACCAATCGGCTGGTATCTTCATAAGGGACAGGTCTAGTTGTTTCGACCTGTCACCTCAAGCCAGGGCGGGACTTGTTTCACCCGCCCATCTACATCTTTTCTAAATAGTTAGGAATAATTCTTTATACCAGTGTACTGAGTACAACTGACTGATAAAAAAATTTAAGTATCTTTAGACCAATAATACATTGACGTTTTCATCAGCGTCTGAATTTTTGCATATAACGAGTAGGCTTAACTGCCTGCTCGTTCCCCAAACATGCCTTTACGTCCTAGCTAGTCTATGAATCTAAAGGTTTTTGCAGTTATGTATATAAGCTCGCAATTTACTCCACAAATTTTTTATAACCTTAAGTTCTATTTTTAACATGCCTTCTTCCAGCATTCCGGTGAGAATGTTATCCTATACTTTTGGGTTCATAATGACATGTAGTACTTTTATTTTCTTGATTCCTGGTTCGTTTTGGAAACTTCCTGAGTTGCTCGTTATAATTGGCTTTTGTGCTGTAGATACTCTATGGATAACGGTAGCTAACAAAATCAGGATTTATTTTGGAAGATAAATAGAATTAATATATTTTTGCCGTTGGAGAACCACAGAAATGTGAGACTCAATTTTATGATTATTCAGAATCATCAGCGTTTGAATTTTGCATATTGACGAATGGGCTGAACTGCCTGCTCGTTCCCCGAACTGACAGGTATATTTTTCATTCTGGCTATCTATTGTACTTCGAGCTGTTCATATTCACTTCTGATTCTTTACTTATAGAATTCATAAAATGATTGTATTAGTGCTATTATTTTTCTCAATTTTATTTAAATAAATGACACCGTTTTATTACTTATAGGGACGGGAACATATTCTCATTAATCTGTTAACCAATCCATAACATACACCATCAAGCCAGTTCCGAAAAACGGCTCTCGTTGTCTAGCTATCAAACTAAAATGATTCAAAAAAAGCTTTATTATTCATAGTCAAAATTTGCCTCATTTTTGTTTTTAAGCTTCTCAAGCAAATTGGATGCTCTCTCTTTTGCAGCTTCTGTATCTTTTGCATCTCTGGCAATGGTAATATCCAGAATGTCTCCTTCCCTGCTTCCTACAGGCAGTAAAAAAAGAGGGATATTAATTTTAATTGTTTCTTCATCCCTCACAAGCAAGACCGCAGTATCTTCTTCGATCCTGTCTAATGTAACTTTAAAATTCTCCGTTATTATCTCTCCAGCATGAAAACAAGTTCTCCAGCATTATCATAAAGATACGCAATATCTCCATCATTGTTCCAGACATGCGCATTTTCCGATCTTCCCCAATACAGCGTATTTGCAGTGTTTGTGCCTTTTCCACTATAGAGAGTCACTGTATTCTTAGATTTTAAGGTATAAGAAGACGGGAAAGAATAGGTATGCTTTGCATCTTTGTCTTCAATTTTCCAACCTTTCAGATTTACTGATGTTGTTCCTTTATTTGTAATTTTAACATATTCTTGATTTGCTGTTTGATGAGGAGCACCGACATACAAATCACTGATATAAAGTGAGTTAGATTCACTGCTCGTAGTTATATCTGGTGTCTTTGAATCTGGTGCTGTAACTTGTGCCTTTGCCGGTTCAGATGTTGATGATTCTGTCGGTATTACTTCACTTGTTTCTGTCAATGTTGGATTAGGACTTACAAATGGGGTATCAGATTTCTGAGTAGTTACAGTATAAGTAGACCCGTCCGTTGTGATCGTAACTGTGCCATCTAGGTCTGTTCTGTAAACTTTTGAGGCTGTCTGCAATCTCTCAAGAATCTCAGGATCAGGATGTCCGTAATCATTTTCTGCTCCAACTTCAATAATACCTACTTCAGGACTTACAGTTGAAATAAAGGTTTCACCACTTCCAGATTGGCTTCCATGATGTCCTACTTTAATAATGTCAGATTCTATGTCGTAGCCAGCTTTCATTATATTTTCTTCAGTCTCCAAACCTGCGTCGCCCATGAGCAGGAAAGAAGTATCCCCATAATTTACTTTGAGAACTACGGAGTTTTCATTCAGATCATCTGAATATGTAGTTCCAGGGTTGAGAACTTCAATATCAACAGCAGGATCAAAGTCGATTGTCTGACCGACCTGAGCTATTTCAAAAGGAATGTCTTTCTGATCAATTATGGTCAGCATATCTTCATATGTCTGAGTTGTATGAGGATAACCACTGTCAATGAAATGATCAATTTGGAAGCCATTTATAATATCGCTCATACCACCAATATGATCTGCATGCGGATGGGTTGCAACTATATAATCCAGCGTGGAAATCCCCTGGTCTTGCATGTAGTCTGAAACAATTTCTCCCTGATCACTTTCCCCTGCATCTATTAGCATGGTACTATTGTTACATTCTATCAGGATAGAGTCGCCCTGTCCAACATCAAGGAAATGTATGGTCAGGTTCTGGTCTGCTGGAGTACTGGCATTTTGAGCAGTTGTCTGTTCCAGAGTTACTTCGGAAGGGGTATCCCCATTAAACATATCGAGAATACCTTTAATAAAGTTACTCAGTGTATTCTCTTTTGGCTCATCAGTACTTGATATATTCACTTGCCCGGTTGTATCATTTACCTTTACACATGGATCAACAACTTGCGGGCTTGTCTCCACACATTTAATATCTTTTGCTGGAGTTTCGCATACAACTACATCTGGAGCTTCTTCGCAGACTTCTTCTGCTGGAGTTTCACATACGACTTCTTCATCCTCTTCATCAATTACTTCTTCTTCATCAATTACTTCTTCATCCTCGCCTGTCTGATCATTTGTGTCGTCTGCAATTGTATCATCCGTAGTTTCATCCGTAGTTTCATCCGTAGTTTCATCCGTAGTTTCATCTACATCTTCAGTTTCATCTTCAGTTTCATCCGTAGTTTCATCCGTAGTTTCATCTACAGTTTCATCCGTAGTTTCATCTACAGTTTCATCCGTAGTTTCATCTACAGTTTCGTCTACAGTTGTACCATCTGTAGTATCATCTATGGAACTAGAACTGACAGGATTATCATCAATAGTAGAATTACTGTCAATTGAGCCACCTGCAACTGCAGAACTTATACCAAAACCTGCCATCACTACGAGGAAGGTTACAACCAGAGCTATAAATCTATTTTTTAATTTCCACAAAGTAGAACACCTACACCAATTAATTTTTTAATGCCTTATAGAAAAATCAAATGAAAGAGAGTAAACTTTCTATCTGATTTATTGGTCTGACAATGGCATTAACGAGTGTTTAAGAATTAATTTTAAATATTCACATATAATACAATAGTTTATTATAAAAATGCTAAATCTTAATTATTAATTGAAACGTTCGTTATTATATTTGTGACTTTCTGCAGATAAGTCCTTGGGATATTATTGGTTTCGATTTTAAAAATTATAATTTTCTATAAAAATTGAAGTAAAATAATCATATATATTGGCAGATATAGAGAAACGTAAGGAGGGGAGAGAGTGTCTCTCCCTAGGTTGAGGATAGAAAGGTTCAAACAATAAAATCTGCCCGCCGTCTTAGACATTGAACTCTAAGTTCTGTCAGGGAAGTTTAAATTTTATTGAAAAATGAAAATTAGTATGGAACAAGCCGCCAGTTATATTTTCACAGTACTGCTATTTTTTGGCATACACCCAAACCTATAATATTACCTTATAACATAAATCATCATGAAAAGTCTGAGAGAGTGCATTAGAGAGAATAATCACGGCAATATAAAAGGGAGAAAGCCCTTTTTCAGCCAGGAAAGGTGCAAAGGCTACAAGCGCAAGCGCAAAATTATTGTTATGTATCCCGGGCAGGAGCCCGGAAATTATACCAAGCACGTAACCTCCCAAAACTGATAAAAAAAGTAAGAGTAAAGAGATGTCTTCCGTTGCACCACCACCCTGGGCTTGATCTAAAACTTTAGAGCCTATACCAAATAGATACAATTATTTCTATTTATAGATATTTTAGATCTGGCGTAAAAGTGAATATCTTTAATCAGGAAAAAAGTAGTATACCATAAAATTGTGCGCCAGTATAAACCTGCATATTTTATTGTAAATTTTGTATTATAAAGAAGGAGAAAATTTGGCTTTGTAGAAAACCTATCTAAATCAGCCTCAGGAGGCTAAAAATAAATAAACAAAAACATATCAGGCTACTAAGTTTAAATTTTTTAATACTCGCAATCTCATGGGATTTCTACAGAGCCGAAAATTTTATATTATAAAGAAGGAGAAAATTTTATATTACAAAGAAGGAGAAATTAAGACAGAAAAATTAAGTCAAACGGTCTGGTCAGGAAAGTCCAGTCAAAAAATTAAGTTGAACTGAATAATGGAAAGAAATATAACTCCAGTTGTTGGTGATTCATATTATAAATAGTTTCTGCCTGGAATCAGATAGTTTTTAAGAAAATTGGCTATAAAGGACAAATATCGTCTGACTTGACGATAAGCCTCTTAAAATTTTGCGTGTCCTTTATTACATCAAAGTAAAAAAAAAATCATTTCCACTTATGTTTTATATGTGACCTGTATTCTATATCATGCAGTTCTAAATGCTAATATTGAATGGGGTTCATGAGTAGCATTTAGCAAAAACGTAGAGCAAGGGACACGAGGTTCGCCATTCCTCAACCCTGCCCTTCATAAATCCGAAACCCCGCCGAGTAAAATTAAGACTTCGAGGTTTTTTGCCATTCCTCAAGTCTGTTTCGGGAGAGGTTTCAAAAAGGGAACGGAGACGAGGTTCGCCATTCCTCACTCCGGATTCCCGGAATATCAGAAGCAAAAGAGAAGTGAGAGGCAAATCCCTCTCTAAAGCTATTTTACCTCTCACTTCGAATTTCTTCCAAACTCTCTTCTAAACTCCCTTCTAAAGTTTCTTTTAAAATCCCTTCTAAAATCGGTTAAATTTTTCCCCGGCTGCAGCTCCTCCCTTAATACTGGGCCTTCTTGAGCCTGTTTTTTGTTTCCAGCCAATCTTCTCTTATAAGGGTTGTTTCTCAGCCACTCCCTCTTCCGGGAAGTTCTTCTTTTTTGTCACTACCCCGGTCAGGAGGCTGTTCTTCATCAGTTTCCTTTAACTTTCCTGACCTTCCATTACTTCCCCTATCAGGCTGTTCCTCTTCGACCTCTTCCGAATGCTCCTGCTTTCCATCACTCCCTCTCCGGGGCTGCTCGTGTTCAACCTCCCCCGATTGCGTCCGTTTTCCGTTACTTCCTCTTCGAGGTCGTTCCTGTTTTCTGTCACTTCCCCTTTCAGGCTGATCATGGCTCATGTAGTGCCTCTTTCTCGATGTTTTAGTCTTTATTTTCTTCGATTCAATTTTCCGTTTCTCTTCCGTGGTTTGTTTTTCCCACACCTTACTTTTCATTATTTATTTTTATATTTTTTATATATTCTCACCATTTGCAGGCACGTCAATCAACAGGAATTCCGAAAAGGAAGCCGTTTCCAGGTGAATTGTTTCTTCATCAAGACGGGCCTGGTCGCCCTGTCCGAGCCTTTGCCCATTGACAGAGAGTTCCCCAACCGAGACATATATGAAAACAAGCCTGCCCTCCTCCGTGTTAAAGTGAAGAGTTTTTCCTTTTTCGAGACTGGCGCGGTAAACGGTTGCATCCGCATTAATCTTCAGGGCATTTTCAAAACCCTGCCCTGAAGCCAGGGGGAACAGCCTGTTTTTCCAGCATGAAGGCTCGAATTTCTTTTTAGAATATGCCGGCTCCAGCTTACTTCTGGACGGAGAAATCCAGATCTGGTATAAACGGAGGGGTTCCTTTCCCATGTTAAACTCCGAATGTTCAATACCCCTGCCTGTGGTGATACACTGTATGTCTTCTTTTCCCAGAACCTCCCTATTTCCTATATTATCTTCGTGAGTAATTTCTCCTTCGAGCACTATTGTTGTTATTTCCATTTCGGCATGCGGGTGAGATGAAAACCCCCTGCCTGGCTCGAGAATAAATTCATTAAAAGCGCGCAGACCCCCGAACTGGAGATTCTCAGGATCGTAGTAATCCGAATAGGAGAAAAGAAAATAGCTTTTTACCCAGCCTTTATCCCTGTAGTACCTTGTTTCTCCCGGAATAATTCTTATTGTAAAACCTCCTTGCTGCTGCCCAAATATTATATAGTTAGTTGAATAATATGAAGATTTTACTGGCTCAAAAGGATAATACCCCTGGAAACAGAGATTCTGAACTACATTTATAGGGTCTGGAAGGGATAAACAGAAAATTAACAGAAAGTGAACAAAGAAACTATAAAAAACTGTTTTTCCGTAAAACACATAAAAAGCCATATATATGAACGGTCCCTTTCCTAAAAGAATTCTGGCACAGCAGAGTTAAAAGTAATTTAATCACTGCTTAACTAATATGGTGTATCAGGTTTAATTTTTCAATTGTTTTCAGATAACTGGCAGAAAAAAAGGATTTAAATGACAATCAAATGCAAAAAATGCAATAATGAAGCTATTATTTTTCAGAAGTATTCCGGGATGCACCTCTGCAAGAAGCATTTTGTAGAGGATGTCGAGAGGAAAATCAAACTGACAATCCGGAAAGAGTACAGTATCCGCAAAAATGAAGTGATAGCTGTCGCCCTGAGCGGAGGTAAAGACAGCTCGGTTGCCCTGTACATAATGCACAAAATCCTGGGTAACAGGCCTGACATCGAAATCGTTGCAATTTCAATTGATGAGGGAATACATGGATACCGCCCCCAGTCCCTCGAACTTGCAAAAAGTCTCACCGAGATGCTCGGGGTGCGGCATGTTATAAAATCTTTTAAGGATGTGCATGGGGTAACTATGGACGAACTGGCAGCAATGGACCGGGAAAAAGGAACATGCAGCTACTGCGGCGTCCTCAGAAAAAATATACTCAATAAAACCGCGCTAGAAATCGGGGCAACAAAACTCGTAACCGGGCATAACCTGGACGACGAAGCCCAGACAATCCTCCTCAACCACTTCCGCGGAGATATGGAGCGCATGGTCAGGCTTGCCCCGCCTGCAGCGGTTGAAGGTCTGGTCCTGCGGGCAAAACCCCTGAGGAATATCCCTGAAAAAGAAGTGGCACTCTACGCCCTTGTAAATTCCCTTCCTGTGGACTTCAGCGAATGCCCTTATGCAGGGGAAGCCCTGCGAGGGGAGATAAGGGAGCTTTTGAATAATTTTGAGACAAAACATCCGGGAACCAAGTATTCCCTGCTGAGAGGTTTTGATAAGCTTGTAGGAGCCCTTGCAAAGGAAATGCCTCCTGCAAAGATCGAGAAATGCAGAATCTGCGGCGAGACCTGCACTGAAGACCTGTGCCAGGCGTGCAAATTGCTCGGTCGGACTTGAGAGATAAAAATAAGCCAGAAGCAGGTAAAAACAAAGGAAAAAATCAGGGTAAAGATAAGAGAAAAAATAAAACAAAAAATGAAATAAAAAGTAACCTTTCAGAAACCGGCTTCTCAGAAACTATCCGGATCGGAGAGCAGATCTGAAGGGTTATAAAGCTTTCTTCCTTTCCGGGCCAGGTAGAGGCGTGTCCAGAGGACAGCCGTGAGAGGTTGCAAAACCGCAATCGGCACCAGCGATGTAACTGCTGCGACCAGAATGCTTCCCGAACCTGCAAATTCCGCGATAGAACTGTTGATTAGTGCCAGCCCTATAGTGATGATCCAGATAAGGAAAACATCCAGTTTATTTTTCATAAAAAAGCTGAAGCCTGCACTCAGTGCTTCAAGCGGTCCGAGTTCATCGATCACAAGGGCATATGAGCTCAGGGAAAGTACAAGATTTACTATTACTATGTACACTGCCCAGAGAATGAATCCTATAACCAGCGCGGTCATGCCGTGTAGCGACGTTTCCGGGTTTTCGACCAGTGCGCTCAGGTTCCCTACTGCAAGGGCTCCGGGTACCAGAAATATGATTCCTACAAGCAGGATAAGGGCAATCAGCAGGACTGTAAGGAATAGCTTGAAGATGTTTTTCGAACCCGAAACCAGCATGTCCGAAAGCCTTGCATCTCCTGTCTCGGAGGCTTTCTTTGCCATCCCTATTGCTCCTGCCGTGAAAAAGGACTGTACGAATGCCGCAAACAGGAAAACCCCGAGCAGAAGAAACACAGACAAGCCGAGATTTTTGGAAAATCCTTCCCACATCAGGGCAAAAATTTCCTCGTCTGAAAGGGTAGCAGGATCTATAATAGTCCCACTGCTTGAAGTAAAGAGCAGCAAGCCCATCAGCGCAAAGAAAAGGAAGTAAAGAATCAGGTTAATAAGAAAATTAAGGACATACGGAATACCGATATTTAAATTCCTGACCCAGCTTTTGAATCCTCTATTAATTATTGTTCCAAACTCTTCATGCATGTGCAGTGACCTTCCAATATAAAGGCAGTGCTCCTGCATCCCCTTTGCGACCAGATTCTAACAGATTGCAAAAGTATAGCTGGTATGCAGGGTCACAGATACCATTTTTGAATACATATACCGGAGGATAAATATAAAATCTCTTGTTTTCGCACGAAGAAATCTTCAGTGAATACCAGATGAGTATCGGAAATTACCGGATGAATACCGGAGTTGAAAGGAAAGCAATCAGTAAACATATAGAAGTCGAATAGTAGATACGAAGAGGGCGTACGGCAGACATATAAAAGGCAGATATAGATAGAAAGCGAATACATACGTAAGGCGAACACAGGTGAGATGAATACAGGTGATGACGTGAAAAAGCCGGATAATTACAAATATTCTCAGGTTCCCGAAAACTCCGCTACCGGCGGCGATAAAGAAGAGGTTCTGGTTATAGGTCACTGCCTGCTCAACCCCCTTGCAAGGGTGAAAGGCGTAAAACCAGCCCGGCCTATCGACACGCAGGGCGCAAACGTTATCCAGCTCCCCTGCCCCGAAGCCATGTTTTTCGGCACGCGGCGCCGGGAAATCACTAAAGACCAGCTCGACCATCCTGCCTACAGGCGCTTTTGCCGGGAAATCTTTACCTATATTGCAGACCTGCTCGAAGACCTTTCAGCCAGGGGCGTAAATATAAAAATTGTCGGCGTCCCGAAAAGCCCCTCCTGCGGCGTGGAAATCACATCCGTCGGCGGAGAGCCGGGCAAGGTAAAAGAATTCCACCACAGGCATGAAGCGGGACCAGGGGTGTTTATGGAAGAGATTGTGAAGGAGCTTAAAAAGAGGAATGTAAAGTTTGAGATAGAGGATGCGGGGAAATAAAGAAACTATATATCAACATAAAGTAGAAGGATATAAACGACATAATTTTTAAAAATAAATATGATTATGCCTTATTTCGCACTGCCGATCCAATCATACTTTCAATATCCTCAACCGTATTGATATTCGCAAAAGTCCTCAATTCAGGATCAATCTCCCGAATTTCCGAAACCTCAACAAACACCACATCCTTCATCTCAAAAACCGGCGCAAGTACAGAGCGTTTTCCTTTCTCAAAGGCTTTTTCGATTTCAGGAATCAGTCTTCTGGAATAAACCGCGTGCAGAGGTTCAAAATTCCCGTTTTCCCACCTCGGAAGAGCAGCATCGTGCCCGAGTGCTTTCTCAAACAGCAGGTCTACAACCCCGGAATCCACAAAAGGCATATCCCCCGCGCACACAAAGGAATATTCTGCCCTGGATTCGAGCAGCCCCGCCCGGATGCCTTCAAGGGGACCGGCATCTTCCAGAGTATCAAAACAGAAACGGATTTTGCGGGCAGGGAACTTTTCAAGCACGGACCTGAACTTTTCTTCCTGGGTTTTGTCCCGGACCGAAAGAATAACCTCGTCCACAGCCCGGAAAAGGCTTTCAAGCAGGCGCTCAAGGATTGTTTTTCCTTCAAATTCGAGAAGGGCTTTTTCGACCATGCCCATCCGCCTGCCCCTGCCGCCTGCCAGCACGACGGCGCTTCGGAGTTTTGTTTGTCCGCTTTCGGGTTTTGCCTTGCTAGTTTCTGTTTTTTCGCCCATCTGATCATTTCCGGGGTTTTATGGTTTCGGTTTTTTTCTCAGTTTTATTTCGGTTTTTATTTTGGTTTCAGACCTGCTTTTCATCTTATTCTCTGTCGTGTACCCAGAATTCTTCTTTTTCCGTGAATTCCTTCTTCCAGATCGGAGCTTCGGCTTTCAGGCGTTCTATGGCTTCGCTGAGGGCAGGGAAAAGTTCGGTCCTGTGGGCGGATGCGATAACGATGTATACTATATCTTCTCCGGATTTGATGATGCCTGTCTTGTGGTAGATCAGGACTTCTAGAATGCCTTCTTTTTGTTTGAGTTCTTCCCGGATCAGGTCAAGGGCTTTTGAGGCTTCGGGTTCGTATTTCTCGAATTCGAGCTTCGAGGTCCTCTCGTTTCCTGACAACTCGCGGACTATGCCTGTAAAGGTCCCGATTGCACCTGCTTTTCGAATAGCGGGATTTTTCCGGACTTTCTTTATAAGGGCTTCCAGAGTGTAGCGGTCTGGCTGGGCAAGGGCAACTCCTACAAGGGAAGCTGTAAGTTCCTCGTGCATATCAATATCGTTCGGCAGGCTGAAAACAATGTTGGAAACCCCCTGAAGGTCACCAATCACAATTTTCGGAAGATTGCTTTCCTTAAAGCCTTCCACCACGGCAAAATCAAGCCCCTGGTCGCAGAGCTGGTCAAGCGCATGCTCAAGGTCGGAATCCCTGGAAAAGCTAACAAGCTCGGTACCGGTTGCACCCGTACCTGTTATTCCTATTACTACTTCAGCCCCCGCATCGAAGTGCCTTCCCGTATCCGTATCTGCTGGATTGAGGCGCTGTTCCCCCATATGTTTTACAGTGCCTACGGTCCCGAATTCGGAAAGCTTCCTGACGAGAGCGGAAACAAGGGCGGTCTTGCCCGATTTTTTATACCCGACAACTGAAATGACTTTCATCAAAGAGCGTTATGCACTTTCCGGTATAAGTAAGGGCCGGCACTTTTTACTCCACTTATTTTTCTTCCTTTTTTCTTTTTTCTCATCTTGATTTTACAGGACATTCTGTGAAGATTCAAATACTGAGACTTTGATATTATCTATAGAAAGTCTAATCAATCTAATCTATTTAATCAATTTAAAAATTGTAAATAAGATGGGAAAAAGAGGGGGACACTTATGGAAGTAAATAAAGTCAGGATTCATGATATCCCTGAAGAAGAACGTCCCAGGGAGCGGCTTATTCGAAACGGGCCGGAATCGCTTTCAAATGCAGAACTGCTTGGAATTATCCTGAGGACAGGGTCAAGGGAAGAAAACGTTGTAAACCTGTGCAGCCGAATATTATCGGAATACAATATCAGGCAGCTCAGTCTTGCAAATATTACAAAGCTTACGCAGGTTCATGGAATTGGGAAGGCAAAAGCTGCCCAGATAGCTGCGGTTTTTGAGCTTGCCCGCAGGCTAGAGACTTTTGTGGAAGAGCCGAAAAGGAAAATCTGCTCCCCAAAGGACGTATATGTTCTTATGTACCCTAAAATGCGGGAACAGAAAAAAGAAAAATTTATAACGCTTTGTCTTGATACAAAAAACCAGGTCCTGAAAGAAGAAGTCGTATCCATCGGCAGCCTGAATGCTAGCATCGTTCATCCGCGCGAGGTTTTCAAGTCCGCCCTTCTGGAATCCTCGGCATCGGTAATTATGGTCCATAATCACCCTTCGGGAGATCCGAGCCCGAGCAGGGAAGATATAATGGTAACCGAGAAAATGGTAGAAGGAGGAAAGCTCCTTGGAATTGACGTGCTTGACCATATTATTATAGGAGACGGCAGATACGTAAGCCTTAAAGATGAAGGTTTTGTAAGGTAAAAACGACTTAAAACCCGAAGTTCTCATTGTAGGGCTCTCAAAAAGAGATTTTCATAGTCGTAGAGACCTTGGAAATAGTCGATAACTATTGATTTCCTGGTATTAACGGAAACCCGTGAGAAGATGATAATACCGGATAATAATACTGCAATTTTGGTCAGATCGTTAAAAGGAATGACAAAAGAAGGTATTAAAAACGCGCTCATCTAACTATCGGGAAAAGACCTCACCGGAGTGAGTGATTTTTAGACCGAAACCTGCAAATGTCGATTTCAGGGGCTATAGTCAAATATCAGAATCCAGACTTTATGTTCAGTTTATTATCCGGTCAAATCGATCGTATCGACTTTCATCGAGTTGAACTTACTAAAACTACGATATCTATATATATTTGTAAGAAATGGGCTTTTCGATCAAACGAATTTTCCCTCCCAGTCCCTATTCCCTTTAAAAAGGAGGTCTTTCGAATTACAAAACATATAAACGCCTGTGCACTGGACAACAGAGAGATTGAGGAAATAACCCTGGATGACCCTTATACTGTGCCTTATAAAGGCATTTATGCTATCTGTGATGCGGCAAATGAATATGCGGAGATCGTCGAGCACTCCAACTGTTACAGCGGGGCTGCCTGGTCTCTTTACCATTACGCAAAAGCGCCTCTTGTCCTGAAAGCCCGTTCGACCGGAAATATGATCCGCTATTTAATGAAAACAGGGTTCTCAAACCTTGAACTCAAACCGTCGGTTGCAGCCGCAGGCATTGAGTCCGTGGTCGTGCAGGGGGATGAGGTAGAAATCACTTATGCCGGATTAGGAGGAGGAGGCGTAGGCGCAACCCGCTGCAGAGCATTTGCGGATGGAGTACTTCGTTATAACATCTCCGAGTCCGGGGGCGAGAAGTGCGCAAGGGGAACAGTAACAGTTCCGCGCAGGGATCGTGTGCTCATAGGCATAGATGACACCGACTCAAAAGAAGTAGGAGCTACCTGGACCCTGACTCATAATATTGCAAGGGAACTTGACTGCCAGGAAGCCGTTTATCTTTCCCACGCGCTTGTCCAGCTTTTTCCGGTTCCTGAAAAGACCCAGAACTGCATGTCTACGGTACTCGAATTCGGCTGTGTGGACGAGAACGCAAAATCAAGGCTGGTAAATGCTTTCGAAAAAGCCCTTAAAAAGTACAGTGCTTCAGCTCAGACCGGAATGGTTGTACTTTCGGATTTCTATGCGAAAGGACTATATGAGTACAGCAACCGCTGCAGAACCGAAAGGATCCTGAAAGCTGAGGCTTTGCAGTGCGCCAGAGAAAACGGCGTGGAAGTCGTACTTGATGGCAACGGAGTAATAGGCGCGCTTGCTTCTCTCCCCTGGTTCGCAAGACCTGAAGAGTCTATAATCCCCGGCACGCAAATCAAGCCTCTTGCAATGGAAAAGATTAAAACCGATATCTAAAAAAGCAGGAAACTGTAAGGCAAGAATCCCTAAATATAGACCTCAAACCGAAATTCAAGTCACTAAATTTCAATTTATCAGATTTTTAAATTATCGGAATCTTAAGTATACAAAATTTTGAGCTAATAAAACTTATGTCATGGAATTCTGAATCGGGTATCCCTTAATTCCGGCAGTGTGGGGTCATTTTGAGAAAAGAAAAAGAAGCATTAGAATGCACCGGGTTTGAAGCCCTTTACTTTGCAGCCCTTGATAGTGATGTCAGCCTTATAACAGGTGTCCCCGGGTATCCTGTTACCTCCCTTATGGAACTTTTTTTGAAAAACCCCGGGGAGAAAGAGCCTGTCGAAGCCTCCGGGGCGAAAAACCCGGTTTCCAGCCTACCGGTTTCAGGAATTGTGCGGGATTATAGTGCCAGGTGGTTGACAAATGAGAAAGTTGCCCTTGAAATTGCTCTCGGGGCGTCGGTTTCCGGCAGAAGGGCACTTGTGCTCGTAAAGCATGTCGGGATGAACCTGCTTTCGGACCCTCTTATAACTTCGGTTACACACACCATAGGAGCCGGACTTGTTATAATTGCAGGAGATGACCCTGGCGCAAAAGGCTCTCAGAATGAGCAGGACTCACGCTGGTACGGCCGGATAGCAGAGATAGCAGTATTCGATCCGGCTAACCCCTATACTGCATACAGGGCTCTAAGGCGGGCTTATGAGCTTTCGGAAGAAACTAGAACACCGGTTATCCTGAGGGTCACTGCAGGCCTGGAAAAGAGTAAAGGGAAGATAAAACGCCATCCGGCAGCCTCAGCTCCCTATCCTGAATTCGACCGCGCAATCTGGAAAAACCGGATGGTGGAAAAACACCGCCTTTTTCACGCCAGAACCTACCCAATGCTGGAAAAGGAAGCTGAAGATACTGACCTGAATAAGATAAGGGGAAGAACAACCGAAAACACGGATCCGGGTGAGACAAAAGAAAGGACAGCTGGAAATACGGGGCACGGATCAGGCCGGGGATATGGACAGGTAGGGATTATTTCCTCAGGTTTCACATCCTCGATCGTTGAAGAAATCCTGGAAAGACGGATAAAAACCCGTGACTGGAGTTCCTGTCCTGAGATCTCTCACCTGTCGCTCTCCCTTGTGAATCCGCTTCCCCTTGAGAAAATCAAGGCTTTTCTGGAAAGTAACCGGAGGGTACTCGTTGCCGAAGAGTCCGAGCCCTTTATAGAGGAACAGATCAGGATCGCAGGCAGGGTTTATGGGAAAAAGACAGGACACCTTCCATATGGGGAGATCAGGACCGAAGACCTTGAATTTGCCCTTGAACATATGGGAGAAGAAATTTCAAGCCCTCCAGGTGCCGCTCTCGCCAGAACCGGAGGAAGAGCTTTAATTTGCAGCGATTGCCCCTATCTACCCCTTTACCGCTTGCTAAGCACGCTTGACGTGCGGATTGCGGGCGATATGGGCTGTTCAGTCCGGAGTGCACCCGAGCCCCTTGCGGCAGTAGATGTTAGCTTTGCGCTTGGCTCGGCAGTCTCGGTTGCCTGTGGTTTTGATAAAAAAGGCATTGCAGTAATCGGGGATTTTGCCCTGGCACATTCGGGCATTCTCGGGCTGCTGAGTGCCGCGACTACAGGCTGCAATATGCTTGTGCTCGTACTCCAGAATGAAGTTGCAGCAATGACCGGGGGGCAGACTGCTCCTGATCTCAGGAAAGTGGTTGAGGCAATAACCCCTGACGTTTCAATTTTCGATATCGACACAGACGAAGAGGAAGTGCCGGATAAGACCGGGAAAGAAATAGATAGAAATGAGAAAGTTACCGGTGAGACTGGGAAAATGGCAGATAAGACTGGACATGAGAGAGAGTCAGGGCACGAAATAGAAAACCGGATCCCGAATACCAGGCTCTCGGAACTGATCCGGGCAAAGCTTGAGCTTCCCGGGCTTTCTGTAATATTCATAAAAGGAAAGTGCAGAAAATATTGATCCTGAACTTTTTGTTAATCTATCCCTTGAGCTTTACCTGAAGGCAGGAAAGTTAAAAAAGGTCATGAAGCAGGACTACTGAAATTGTAAGTAAGATGTCTTTTAATAAGCAAAGGGTTTCCTGTCAGAGCTGATGAATAACCCTGGCTACCTGCAATAATTCACTCTTATTCATCTTACTTTATACAGGAATATGCCAAGCAGACCGACTATACAAGAAATTATTTCAAATCCAGGCACGCTCACGCTTTCTTTCCGGGGGATACCCGTGTTTCCTGTCTGCTCAGGCTTTTTTTCAACTTCGTACCCTATACTTTCATTGTTTTGTTCAGCACCCTGAGTGTCAGATTTAGGCGGCACTTCAGTCAAAATCTCGATTTCTGTCGCAGTACCCGTTATTGCAAAGGGAGAGAATCCAGGGGTTCTGGCTACGAAATACAGATACGTATCATCTTCCCCTGACAGGCTGGTTGAAAGCGGATTCCATGTAGTATCATTGTACCTGTTAAGGGTTATTGAGGACTGGTTGATCTTTCTATCCTGTATCCAGGATTTTTCAACTCTGAAACATACAACCGGGTTTTCGATATTATTTGACGTTCCATACCCGCCTTTCCCAACCCAGAGATTAAAGAATTCATAAACCTCTTCAGGAGGTAGGTCTGAAACCAGAGTAGATTTATTTTTTAGCATCTCTACAATGGTTGTTGTCTTACCAACTGTCTTTTTTGCTTCAAAGCCCAAGTAAACGACGCAGGTTGCGTTTTTTGGGAAATCAAACTTAGCATTTTTGTCGTTTGTAATAAATACCTGTGAAACTTCCTTAACCTCAACGTTACTTGCAGGTTCAGGAGAACTACCACTGCCGCCACTGCTGCCACGGCTACTGCTGCCACGGCTATCATGGCTACTGCTTCCGCTACTGCTATTTGACTCATCCAGTTCTGATTTTGAGGCACGCTCCGTATTCCCATACGGACCTATGTTAATTCTATTTCCATTGGGGTGAGGTTCTTTAGAATAATCCGATAAGGAATATCCGGCATCGATACATGGGGAACTTATGTTGTCATTCACCCAGCTACTCCCATCCCAGTGACCTGCTTTTGACTTAAGATGATAGTCGTGTTTATTTCTGTCCGCGTATTGAGGATCTGCTACTATATCCGATGGTGATGCCTGAACATCTGTATAGTCCCCACCTGCGTTGTTATAAAAAAGATTATTCTGAAGGGCAAAAGCGTGAGTGTCTGTGAGCAGGTTACATATTCCAGACCCATTTCCTCCAGCTTCTGATGTTCGGGTATTCGTTATTATATTATTTCTTACCGTAACCAAATACCCTGAACCGGGCGGATCCGAGAAATATGCATCATTCTGCACAATACCAGCCCCGTATGCGCCATCTATCATATTGTTTTCAATGGTAGCATTGAATCCATCGGATAAGATTCCGCCTATTACTTCGCTGCTTGAATCCGTTCCGGTATTATAAATCTGATTATGGTGGATGTGTATATTTGAAGGTGACTCGGAATACGAGCCCTGTGAGAAAATCCAGATTCCTGCAAGTGCAGTTTCGTATATCGTGTTATTATACACCTCAATATCATCCATTATAGGCGTTCCGTCTTTCTGGATTTCAATTCCTGCACCTCCGGAGCCCTCAGATGTTATAACATTGCCAAAGGCATTAACATGGTTTGTGTTATATATTCTCAGGCCACTGTTTGTCCTGCAGCTTATTTTGTTGTTATAAGCTTCCACGTTTGAACATATACTGGCATATAGAGCATCATGCCCTAATGAGTATGCTTCATTATTGTAGAATTCTACCTTAGAACAATTGTCAGTCTTTAAGCCGTCTCCATGGTTGTTGGTCAGGTACATATTATACACACTTATGTTTTGACAATCGCTCAGGTGGATAAGATTATAGTAGCCGCTTCCACTCCGCACATTGGTGTTCCCCTCCCGGTTTCCATCAATAGTAAAACCGCATATAGTAATATCCATACTGTTGGAACTTCTTTCCTTAATCAAGGGTTTGGTGGATGACCAACCAGCATTCCTTACCAGCTTTACTGTTGCATTGGAATCTCCTTCAAGAGTGGTATTGCTGCCGATCAAAAGAGTATCATCTATGACATATGTGAATGGGCCTTTAAGGTAAACAGTTGTATAATTCTGGTTTTCGGTCACAAATTCAAGAGCCTGGTTGATTTGAATGTGATCGTTTGTTCCACTGCAATTAAAATCACCACTACCATCTCCCGCAACGTAGACAACTGGCGGAGGTGTCATGCACAGAACAACAGGAATATGTGTAAGCATTAGGAAGCCCATAAGAGAAAAGATTTTTATTATCCCATTCAACAGCTTATCACCTGTAGATATCTGCAACTTGTCTTATATTCCATAGGTTACTCGGTTCAACTGCACGAATCCTGAAAAGTCTCAAATCCAAATTGAGATTAGATCAATAAGCTGGAATTTATAGAAATCCAAATGTGTGTGACGACCTGATCCCAGGTAAACGCTTAATGGCATATTTCATCCTTGTTAAGTTCAGGTGGGAGTCTCCCCTGTCAGGTGATATGCAACTATTTCAGGATTACGCTTTTTTCTTGAAACTTCAGTCTCAATATCTTCAGCGAACTTAACTTCCATTTTCATTGTCCTTATTCTCAAACACTGAAGATGGGGTGCTGTAATATTCGTTTAAATCCTTACTGTGACCCTGGAAATCAACAAAGATATCCTTTGAGTGGAGGTCTCTGAAAGCCAGGTAAGCAATATATTCATAAGGTTAAGTGTAAGAGTTTTTCCGGCTGAACTTGTTACTCTAATTTATATTTTTTCTCACTGTAGGGTTCTTTCATGTTTTTACTCCACTGTTCAGCCTGGAAGAAACGACTTCAATATCCGTCTTTTATAGGGTTCGGGGACAATTTTTTCATTAATTAGTTTCCATTAATTGCTGGCTAATGGCTTCGTTTTTCAATTCGGTGGCTGGTAATCGCACGTATCTGTTACGCCAGAATCAATAAAAGTCAGCTGGTTCAGGGCAGGCTTGATAGTTACATTTTTGGTTTAGTATAACTACGTCATACTTTATATAAATTTTTATCTAGTTGCGGTATTATACCGAACAATAGAAAAATATGTAAGCATAAGGAAAAAGATTTTTTGTATTCGATTCAGCAGTTCTACCCCCTGTAAATTATATAGGGCTTGAACTCAGTTCTGCTTATTCCTCAGTTCAAAGATAGTCCCGTACTTTTAGATCAGGTTGTGCGGCAATTCTGCAGTGCAAAGAACCTGGCTTTCCTGAAAAAAGTAAAAATTAGAAGATCCTGAACCTTCTCTATTTTAGATTCACATCTTTAGTCATGTAATTTTCCGGTTCACACGAAGATATGTAGAAATATTTTGCAATGTTTGCCGGAGTTTATAAGAAAAAGGCTCCATGTCAAAAAATAGATAATGAAGAAAAATCAATTAAGTTTAGGAAAAAATTTATGGGTGTTTTTAGCACCTGAACCAATATTTGAGAATTAATTACTCAAAAGGGAAACAAGGGGGAAAAATATGGAGAGAAGATCTCAGATATTACTGACAATAGGAGTTTTACTGCTGATAATGGGCACGCTCCTTAATCTTACCAGAAACCCGCTTTTATGGGGCACAGGGACTGTAACTGCACTATTCATGATTGTGCTTTTCAGGATAGATCCTCTAAGTCCAAACGATTAATCGGGAAATGAGGAAAAAAGGAAGAGAGAAATACCCTATTTTTCTTACAGACATAGAAAGTCCAGATGCCTGGACTTAAAAATATTTATTAATCGATCTTTAGCTTTGTTTGAGATTACAATAGACTACATGAAACTGCATATAAGAAAGAAGTAGCAGTTTCAACCGATCTGACCTGCTTCAACCGTTCTAACGTGTTGTACCTTTTATATTTCTAATTATTACTCTCAAACCTGTTTAATCTATTTTCTTAAGCCTGATACGAATTAATTAACAGATCTGAATAGATTAAAATATTTTGTTGTGC
The DNA here is from genome assembly GCF_004099695.1 of Methanosarcina sp. MSH10X1. GTDB lineage: Archaea > Halobacteriota > Methanosarcinia > Methanosarcinales > Methanosarcinaceae > Methanosarcina. Next base: position 80,424 of record NZ_SCHL01000001.1, read on the forward strand.
AACTCTCTAATAAAATTTATTTCTTGAAAGTCTTGACGCCTTATCCAGGGCTTCAGACGTAAGAGCAACCGGGATGAGACAATGAAACACCGAATAAAACCCTTTGTAACTCGATTAGTCCTTTTAATCCTTTTAGCTTCCTTCCTTACAGGAGGGTGCCTGGATAAGAGCTCCGGGCTAAGCATTGAAAATGAAACCGGAATGAAGGAAGAAATCGACACAGGCAGAATCTCCCCAGTGAGCCGCCTGGTAATCGAAGAGGTGAACCTTTCCGGACCCGGGGCAGAAAACACCTCTATTGCTGGAAATTACAGGCTTGAAGCTCTCGATATTGAGCTAAAAGCGCCTTCCTATGAACTGCCCCTGCACAGGGAAGGAATCTCGAATTATGAAAATTTCTTCGGCAGGATTCCTCTGGATGATTCAGCTTTTGAACTTCTGGAAAGTAAAGGTTTCGTAGTAATCGAAAATCCTTACAATCAAGGGGAAGAAGACATTACTTCAATGTATTCGACATTGAAAGAACAGGAGGTTCCTGTTTTCATTACCACGGATTCCCTATTGCATCTCTACCATATTCAGTTTGATGAGACTCTTCGTCAGATTGAAGAAAACGAGTTCTATAATACGCTCTGGGAGACTGATCTTGCTCTGTTAAACGCCTCGGTCGAAAAGTATAACACTGCTTCAGGGGAAGAAAAGGAAGCTGCAAGAAGAAACGCAGCCTATTTTGCTGTCGCCCTGAGCCTCCTTGAGCCGAAATCTGAACAGCTACAGGGTGCAGAAGGGCCTTATGGCTTTATTAATGAGTCTCTTTTCCCTGCAGGTGCTGAGAAGCAATATCAGTTTGTAATTCCCGATTTCGTAAAAAAAGAAGTTGAAGCCGAACTTGCCCTGATTGAAACTCATGAGGGGTTTGCGCTCTCTCCAATTTTCCTTTATGAGGAAGATTATTCCCAGTACATGTCACGCGGTCATTATAGCCGCTCCGAGAAACTGCAAAACTATTTCAGGGCTTTTATGTGGCACGGCAGGATGAGCATGCTTCTTAAAGGTGAACTGATCAAATCACAGGATCCTGTAAAAGATGCCCGTATCCAAACTATTCAGGCAAGCTTCATTGCTTCTGAACTCCAAAAAGAGCCTGAACTTCTTGGGCAATGGGACCGGATCTACAATATTACGGCTTTTTACGTGGGCTTTTCCGATGATCTCGGACCCTACGAATATATGGAAGCCATGGACTCAGTATTTGGCAGTGAAGAGAGAGTATTTAACGAATCGGCGGTTGAGGAGTTGAAGGTTAAGCTTGCCGAATACCGGGGCCCGAAAATTTACGGCGGCACGGGTAACTGTGTTCTTGAGCCCCCCCTTAGCTCCGAGCAGGCGGACAAGTGCCTTGAGAATACCACAGGCTTCCGCTTTATGGGACAGCGGTTTATTCCGGACTCCTATGTATTCTCAAACCTTGTAGGAGCTTATACAGGAGAATATAAGGAACAATATACTGAAAACGAGCCTCCGTTTACTCTTGTAATGTCAGAAGCCGGGCCTGTTCGCGGCTTCCCGCGCGGACTTGATGCAATGGCTCTACTGGGCTCGGCAAGGGCAGTTTACTGGCTCGATGAACTTAACGATTCAAGCTACGAAAACTACAGTGTGCAGTATGAGAAACTCGATTCGGAATTCTCGAATTTCAGTGCAGCCGAATGGAACAGGAACCTCTACTGGTCCTGGCTTTATTCCCTCCAACCTCTCCTGAAAGATTATGGGGCAGGCTATCCGACCTTTATGCGGACTGATGCCTGGCAGGACAAGGAATTGAGCACTTCACTGGCTTCCTGGACCGAACTCAGGCACGATACGATTCTTTACGCCAAACAGAGCTACACTATGGATGTAACCTCAGCGCCAATGCCTCCTGAAGAAAAACCTGTAGTGGGTTATGTTGAGCCTGTACCTGATTTCTACGCCCGCCTGCTTGCCTTAACAAGAATGACAAACCAGGGACTGGATGAAATGGGCGTGCTCGATCAGGTTTCAAAGGCAAGGCTTACGAATCTTGAAAATATTCTGTCGAGACTTCAGGATATCTCCGAAAAAGAGCTCGAAAATAAGGAACTGACAGCCGAAGATTACGAGTTTATCAAAAACTTCGGGGACCAGCTTGAAGGCACAATAGAGGACGTTGACGAGAAAGCCAGGAAAACCACAGTCGTAGCTGATGTCCATACCGACGCAAATACCGAAACCGTACTTGAGGAAGGAGTTGGATATGTGGACATGCTGGTGGTCGCATATAAGCTCCCGGACGGCAGAATCCTGCTCGGAGCCGGACCGGTTATGAGCTATTACGAATTCAAGCAACCCATGTCCGACCGCCTGACCGATGAAAAATGGAGAGAAATGCTTGAGGTAAATCCACCGGAAAAACCCGAGTGGACTTCCACCTATATTTTTTAATTTTTACCTCAACGGTTTTCCTTTTTTATTTTTTATTTGACTTCGAAGGTAAAACCCATCTTTTGAGCGAGCAAAGCTCGAATCAGACAGGTTCAGAGCGAACGGGATGAGACAATGAAGAAAATAGTGAAGAATCGAACTCAGACAACTGTAACCTTTTTAGTATTTTTTATTTTTTCACTTTCCCTTTTTACGGGAGGATGCCTTGAGCAGAGTTCGGGGTTAAGTGGGGAAAATGAGACAATGCAGAAAGGAGAAGCAGGTAAGAACAAAGACGACCCTTCAGGTCGCCTCCAAACCGAAGCCGTAAATCTTTCCGGTATTGAAGCAGGAAATTTATCGCTTTCAGGGAATTACAGGCTTGATGCTCTTGACATGGAATTGAAAGCTCCTCAATACGAGCTTCCCCTGAAAGAATCAGATATTACAAATTATGGTGAATTTTCGCAGAAGTTTTTGACAGATGACATAGCTCTGGAAAAATTGAAAGAAAACGGATTTGTGGTAATTTCCAACCCTTACAATCCGCGAGAAGAAGATATTACTGCTATGTATGACAGGCTTGAAAACGAAGGACAGCAGATTTTTATAACTTCGGATACGCTTCTTCACCTCTATCACGTTCAGTTTGACGAGAGTATGAGCCAGGTCGAGCAAAATGAATTATATGGTCTCTTGTGGGAACTTGATAAATCACTGCTTAATGCTTCAGTCGAAGAATATAACAGTGCATCAGGGGAAGAAAAAGAAGCTGCAAAAAGAAACGCAGCCTACTTCGCGGTTGCATTAAGCCTGCTCCAGCCCAGAGAAGAACAGATAAAGGAAATCGAGAGTTCTTACGACCCTGAGGCAGGAATGTATTTTGACCCTGCGTCAAAGGAAAAGTATCAGTTTGAGATTCCGGCGTTTGTAGAAGATGACGTCAAAACCGAACTGTCTCTTATCGAGGCTCACGACGGCTTTGATTATTCTCCTATTTTCATTTATAATGAAGACTATTCCCAGTATTTACCCAGGGGACACTATACTCACTCGGAAATTCTGAAGAACTACTTCAAAGCCTTCATATGGCACGGCAGGATGAGCATGCTTCTCAAAGGCAAATTAATCCCTGCAGAAGACCCGGAAAAAGAAGCCAGAATCCAGACTATCCAGGCAAGCCTGATTACTTCCGAGCTCGAAGACAATTCAGAACTCCTCAAGAAATGGGAAAGGCTGTATGCGATTACGGCTTTTTATGTTGGAGTTTCGGACGATCTTGGACCATATGAATATATGGAAGCAATGGAATCAGTATTTGGAAATGGGTCAGGGAATCTTGACGCAACAGCGATGGAAGAGCTAAAAATAGAGCTTGCCGGATATAGGGGCCCTGAGATCTACGGAGGCACAGGAAGTGGAGATCATGAGCCAATTCTAACCGCTGAGCAAGCTGATGAACTTCTTGAGGATACCAAAGGTTTCAGGTTAATGGGGCAGCGTTTTGTTCCGGATTCTTATATTTTCTTCAGGCTCATCGGCCCCTATACAAATGAGTACACAGGAAATCCGGAACAGTTGCCTTTTACCTATATTTATTCCGATTACGGAAATAACAGGGGCTTCCCTCGCGGGCTTGATACTATGGCTCTCCTGGGCTCGGAAAGGGCGGTTTACTGGCTTGATGAACTGGACGATTCAAGCTATAAAAATTACAGTCTCAGGTACGGGGAACAGGATTCCGAGTTTTCAAACTTCAGCGCAGCCGACTGGAACAGAAACCTCTACTGGTCCTGGCTTTACTCGCTCCAGCCTCTCTTAAAAGATTACGGTGAAGGCTATCCGACCTTTATGCAGACCGACGCCTGGCAGGACAAGGAATTGAGTACGTCACTGGCTTCCTGGACCGAACTGAGGCACGATACTATTCTCTATGCCAAGCAAATTTATTGCATAGCGACTTCACTTCCTGTTTTTGAGGACAACCCTGTGGGATATGTAGAGCCTGTGCCCGAATTTTATAACAGGCTGCTGGCTCTTACCAGGATGACAGCAGACGGGCTAGAGGAACTGGATGCACTTGATGAAGATACAGCAAGAAATTTTGAAAGCCTTGAAAGTGTGCTGAATAAGCTTATCGAGATTTCCGAAAAAGAACTTAAAAACGAGAAACTGACAGAAGAAGACAAATATTACATCTTCAAGTTTGGAGAAATAATTAAATTGAGCTTAAGTGCCGATGAAGAAGCCAGGAAAACTACCCTTGTTGCAGATGTCTACACCGAGCCAAATAATGAACTCGTGCTTGAAGAAGGGACAGGGTATGTGGATATGGTAATTGTGGCTTACAAACTTCCTGACGACAGGATTTTCCTGGCTGCGGGACCGGTTATGAGCCATTACGAGTTCAAACAACCCATGTCCGACCGACTGACCGATGAAAAATGGAGAGAAATGCTTGAGGTAAATCCACCGGAAAAACCCGAGTGGACTTCCACATACATTTCATAATATTTTTGGGTAAAATGGAATTAAAAAGTGCGAGCGACATAGAAGATAGTATTAAAAAATATTACAAAGGAATATTACAAATAATGAAAACTAACGAAAAAAATAGAATTGAAAAATAAATAAAAAGACTTAAGGGAGTTTTCAAACAGGTAGGGAAGTTTTTAAATCGAAAACTTCTCTTCTCCCTTTTCTGTTGTCTTCTGTTCCTGCCTGACCTGAGTGATCAGCCTTTCAAGCTGGTCCCGAGAGATGCTTTTATGCTTCTCTTCGGTGCAGACCTTGACTTTCTCGATCAGGGCGCAGAGTTCTTCCCGTTCAAGGCAGAGGCCTATGCTGTTAATAATGCCTTTCAGGGCTTTTTTGCCGGTGTGTTTTCCGACAACGAGGTTGCGTTTTCCTCCAACCATTTCCGGGAGGAAGAGCTCATAGGTACGAGGCTCTTCCAGAATTGCGGCAACGTGAATTCCGGACTCGTGGGTGAAGGCGTTCTGTCCGACAACAGCTTTGTTTACCGAGGGTATAATGCCTGAGTAATCCGAAACCATTCTGGAAAGGGCAGTCAGCCTTGTAGTATCATAGCGGTCGATTCCATACTGCACCCTGAGGGCAACCAGCACTTCCTCAAGGGAAGCATTGCCTGCCCGCTCTCCGATTGCGTTAACGGTTGTATGGAGTTGTTTTGCCCCGGCTTCGGCAGCAGCAAGGGTATTTGCAGTAGCCATGCCAAGGTCGTCGTGGCAGTGAATACAGATTGAGGTATTTACTTCTTTGAAAATTTCGCTAACAAGGTAATGAGTCGTCGTCGGGTTCAGGATACCAATGGTATCAGCAAGGCTTACGTACTGTACTTTATATTCGGCTTCAACTTCTTTAAAAGCCTTCTTCAGGCGGTCAATCGGGGTCCGGCTTGAATCTTCAGCTGCAAAACGTACTTTCAGTCCGTGATCGGTTGCGTACTCAATAGTTTCCTTGGCGCAGTGGAGCATCTCCTCAAAACTTCTGTGATATTTGTATTTGAGGTGCAGGTCAGACATAGCAATGAAAATACTTACAATATCGACATCGCACTCAAGAGCGGCATCCACATCCCCTTTTACTGCTCTTGAAAGGCAGCAGATCCTTGGTTTAAAGCCCTGATTTGCAATCTCCTTTACAATCTCCTTTTCGTTTTCCGAAACCACAGGAAACCCGGCTTCTATTACCTCAACACCCATGGAATCAAGCTCACTGGCAATTGCCAGCTTCTGTTCTTTGGAAAATGCAACGCCTGGAGTCTGCTCCCCGTCACGGAGAGTAACATCACAGATTTCAATATCCAGGGGGCGTTGTTGAATAAAGTCCATAAGATTATTTCTGGAATACTGCTCGCTCTCTAACATGGTTTGCTTCCTTTAGTTTCTTATTATTGTGAGGATTTTTGATTATTTTTAATGATATATGGGTAGTATAGCCAGAGACTAACTCAAAGGCTTGAATAGGGAGGTACCAGGGTTCAAACGCCCCTAAAAGTTAGAAAATCTTGTATCTCGTCAAAATTAAGCATAGCTTTACCTGCACATGTATAAATGTTTTCCTTGAAGGAAGAGAATTTCCGGTAACGGCTTCTCTAGAGAATAAATCAGGGTAGATTAAAATCAGCGACTTACCTTCAGTTCGGAGATTTGACTTGAAAAATACTACAAAAAGACTCAAAAACGCCCATAATAGAGAGGAAGGCTCAGATTAATGATAGAACTATAGGCTTTAAACAAAAAGCATTTTCGAAGTAGATAAAGCCTCTCTCTGTTAATGAATCAGGGCTTTTCTAAGGGAGTGATTAGAAGTTCATCAGGTAGAGATAAGGCTTTTCTCAGGTAAGTTTCCTCTGGACCCTTTCATAAAAACAGGTATCGGAAATCTTTACAAAGCGGGCTGGAAATTTGGATTTTCTAAGTTTGACAATATCATCGGGCCTGATCCTGTAGGATTTCTGCCCGTCAATTGCAATGACAGCTTCTTTTTTCGGAGCCGACAACCTTATTGTGATCTCGCTGTCCGACGGGATAACCCAGGGCCTTGAGGAGAGCTTAAAAGGGGCAACAGGAACAACCACTATCGCACTTACCCTGGGGCTTATAATGGGGCCGCCTGCGCTCATTGCATAAGCGGTGGAGCCAGTCGGGGTTGCAAAGACCACACCGTCCGCGCGCATCGAGTCAAGAAGGCAGTCCCCTACATAAACCTCAAACTGGATGATCTTTGCGGGCTTTGCAGACATTATTGCAATCTCATTCGTTGCAGTCTCAAGCATTTCCCCATTAAGGAAAACATCGACCCGCATTCTATCGATGTACGAAAAACCGTAAAGCACTTCCTCAATGGTTTCAAGGGCGTCTTCAGGCTCGACATCCACAAGAAACCCGAGCGTGCCCATATTAATTCCGAGTATGGGAAGAGGATCTTTCATCTTGGCAATATTACGGAGAACCGTTCCGTCGCCACCTACACTGATAATTAGTTCTACTCCTTCTTCCCTCATTCTTTCAACCGGAATTCCTTCTATTCCGAGCACATCAGCTGTAGGAGTGGCAACAAAGATTTTAACCTTCGAGCTGAAACGGGCAAGAATTTCCCGGACCATTTCAATTACTTCAGGCCTATCGCAGCGTGAAGAAACTCCTATTTTCTTTATCGCCAACTTATCCACCCGAGAGTAATTTTAAAAGCTTTTCGTGCACGCGTCCATTGGATGCGACCATTTCCACTCTGGCTGTAACATTATCAGGAAGCTTAAGGGGGTTTCCATATCCGTCCGTAACAAGCCCGCCTGCCTCTGCCAGAATCAGTTGCCCTGCTGCCACATCTGTTACACGCAAAGCTCTTCGGACATCTACACAAGCATCAAGTCGGCCTGAAGCTACATAGCACAGCTCAAGCGCTACACTTCCGAGCAACCGGACTCTTCGGACGCTGCTGTAGATCTTACGGGTCCTTGCCACATTTCGCCGGTAGCCGTACACGCTTACACACAGTTCCGTCAGTTCCGAGTTAAGGGAAGTCCTGATCTTTTTCCCGTTAAGATAAGCCCCCTTGCCTGCGTCTGCATAGTATTCCTCGCACAACGCAAGGTTACTCACATACCCGAACTTTACATCTGAGAGGTCGTAAGAAGAAACTGCCAGTGAAAGACTATAGAACGGAATTCCCACGGAAGAGTTATAGGTGCCATCAAGAGGGTCCAGCACGATAGAGAACTCCGGAGAGTCCCCCAGTATGAGCTCGCCAAGTTCCTCACTGATAATTCTCATGGACCTGCCATCGTTTCTAAGAACTTCGACAATAGCGTCCTCTGCTACACGGTCTATTCTGGAAGTCGGGGTTCCGTCGGCTCCCATACAAACAAAGCTACTCGCAGCATCCGTACCTCTGATGTCTGCAATCGAGTCGGATGTAGCTTTAAAAGCTTCCCGACATAATTTCAAAAAGCCTGAGTCTGTTGAATTCATATCCTGGTCATTTCTTTAAACTAAACCAGATTCTGCTATTCAGATAAGGAATTATCAGGATTCACAATTTCTGGTTTTTTGTGTTCCATATTTCTTATATAAAGCCGAGAATTCAAAAGCCGGACTCCGGATACTCTAAATAAGTTCCGGAGTCCTGATGGCTTCGGATTTCTCCGGAGCCTTACAGCCCTATGGCTTTATTCGTTTTCTCGATTGATTTCGCACCATCACTTTCCAGTTCCATCATGGCCCTTATAGCATCCACGTTTTCCGGAACTACAATCGATTCCTGATGGACGGCCTGGAAGAAATAAAGCTCCTTTTCGTGTACGGTTACGGAGTCAGGCCAGATGCAATTCTCCCACATGTCGTATCTGGGGCGCCCTATGTCCCGTGCAAATTCAATAATTTCTGCTGTTGACGACATGCCCTGCCCTACAAAGAAAATTCTCGACTGGGAACCAAAGATGTTTTTAACATCTTCTGCCGTACAATCGGTATTCACTTCCATATTCACGGTATGTACGTGCATCAGGGTTGTCGGAATCTTGAGGGCTGCACTTGTAATGTTGATCTGGGGAAGCACGCTTCGTACATCAGGCCCATGATGGGACGGAAGTTTGATAGGGTCGGGTACGATTGCGTTAATTGGCCCTTTCTTTACATCGTTGGGATCTGTTGCCCTCCTCGCAAGAATTGCCCTGACCTTTTTTACCCCCAGTTCCTTATCTATCGGGTAGATAACCCTGCAGAGGGCTGTGGTATTGCATGAGACAACCCTTACCAGGTCACGACCCACAGCCTGCTCGTAGTTGCAAACTGCATTAAACGAGAAACCTGCAAGCGGATGGCTCTCGCCTCCCTGCCAGATTGCCTTTACCCCGGCCTTTTCATACAAGGGCTTATTTTGTTCCCCGATTCCCCCGGGCGTGCAGTCCACAACAAGGTCAGCCTTTTCTACCATGTCCTCAATCGTGCCGGCAGCAGGTATTCCTGCTTTCTCGAAAGCACCGAGATTTGCAGCCGGGGCGAAAATATCATACCCAAGCTGGTGGGCTACTGCAGCTTCATAGTTCGGCTTTGTTTTGGAAACTCCGATAATTTCCATATCGTCCTGAGCCCTTACGGCATCTGCAACTCTTTTTCCTATGGTTCCGTAACCATTTACTGCGATTTTTGCTTTAACCATTTGTATCCTATCCTGTTTAGTCCTCTTCTACCCAACTCGATATATAGCCTAAATTACTAAAAATTCAAATTATTTCCGGATACTGGAATTCCGGAAGGCGGAATATATAAGTCCAGATTGTAGGCATGAATTTAAAGTGTATTCACAGGTTATAACTTTACCTATAATTTAAGCGGGTTTGTTGCAAGCTGCCCGACCCTGATCCAAAATACTGCTCTAGCCAAACTCATTTGAATCTCTTTACTGAATCTGAACCCCAGATCTTGGATTACATTGAGGTTATAGATAAAGACAGATAAATGCTTTTCCCGGGAAGATATAATTAATTAAAGAAACTAGAAGAGAGATTTAAAACTTCAAGAGCTTAAAGCCCCTTTTTCGACAGGTTATGCCTGAAAGCTGAGCAATAAAGAGATTTTAAAGGCAAAAGAAGTTGATTGAGAATCACAGTAACGGCTCGTGATAAAAAGAGTAAGGTATTATAAACCCTTTATACGGTTATCCGGATAATAAATTCAGTGCCATCCGGATAGTAAATTCAGTGCCAATCCGGATAGTAAATTCAGTGCCTTTTTACTATCTGGAAAAGGTCTATTCATATATTATAAGAAATCAGATAGGAACAGACAGGATATCCCAGAAAAGGTGAGAAAAGAGTCCCGGACCCGGAAAACGGGATAAAAAAGTAAAATAAGGAAATGAGAGGAATAATTTAAGAAAGTAAAATAGAAAAATAAAAGGAAATAAAGTGATGAAGTAAAAATAGGTAAATAAAAGGAGATAAAGTTAGAAAGTAAAATAAGAAAATGAAAGGTTCATTTTGCAAGGATAAGAGCTTCTCCGCGTGAGAAGTTAACTTCCTTGATTGAGCCCCCGACGGTCATTTTATCTCCAAGAATCCCTGTAAGCTGGATTGAATCACCTTCAACCAGGATCTTTGCTACGGAATCCATAATTCTCTCACGCTCATCTCCACGAAGCAGGAAGACATTGATTTCACACATCTTTTATTTCTCCTTGAAATTCATTCCGGTTTGTTCAGTTTTATTGATCTTATTCGGTATAAATTATAGTTATGCGCGGGTAGCATTTTACTGCACGGGTTGATTTATCTCTGCGCTATCCATAGACATAACCATTAGTGAGCCTGAGAAATAAGAAGCTTCCGAAAGCTCTCGGGATAAGCTTCAGGGATAGTTCATCAGTTTGGCAACGGATAAGCCCTGTTCAATCCCAAGGTCCTCGGCTACGCATTCACATTTCGTAAGAAGCATATAAGCGATGGGTCCGAAGTTATGCTCGGAAAGAGTCTCGTAATTTGCCATACCCTTGCTGATAATAAGGGTTGCATTTTTCATAGCTTCGAGCAGTTCGGCTGGAGCCTCCTCGATCAGAACACCTACGGCATTTGAGCCGGTAGTCAGGATTCGGTCAACCTTTTTATCAATTTCAAACTCATCTATTTCTTCCAGGGTCACATCTGTGAGAATCGGCCCGCCCCGGACTACAAGAGTAAGCTTTCCACCGAGTTTCTTTATGATATCAAAAACAAGCACATCAAAGAGAATTTCTCCGCAATTATCGGCAATGTAAACGACATCCTGCAGGAGCCCGAGCATTTTAGGCGTATCGTCAACATCAAGCCCGTGTTCGAAATATTTCAGAAAAGCAGCCTCAAACTTATCTTCACTGGCATCAAATCCCATAATTCCGAAATCAAAGTAATTCGCAACCACGGATGCCAGCACTGCCCGCCTGAAAAGCTCACCGTTGTCAGGAGAGCCTTCGTAAATCTTCTCTTTTGCTACGGGCAGGACCTTGAGTGCAGCCTGGCTAATAAGCTTCTTTGTTACTGCATAAGGGTCATTATCATTCAGGACTTCATAGCATTTCCTGTGGATTTTGGTGGCTACGGAGGCGGATACGGCTTCAGGGTCGTAATGCCTGTTCATGACTTCAAGGCACTCTTTGATGGTTTTGCTGATAAGGTCCTCATCATCCGTAGAAAGTTTGGACTGGAAGTGAACTCTTGATAGCAGGCAATAGGTACAGCGTGGGTTCATTTTCATAGGAATATTTCCTGTTTTTTTGATCCGGAAATAGGTTTTGCCAGAATGTTATTAATATTTGCGGCAAATGTAATAAGAACTTACTCTTCCTGATAGAGTAAATATTTAAAAAGGTAACTGAAATCATGAAACGGGACTGAAACCGCAAGAGTTAGAACCGAAACCTGCCTGTTCACCGAGCTGCTCTCAGAATATCCTAAAAAATAGATCCCAGGAAGATAAATTCTTTATAGCTTAAAGATAAAATAATTTACAATGATCCCGGCAATCCGAGCATACAGGGCTTTCCGAATACTATTTTTTCTTGCACTGCTTTCTGTTTTTTTCACTTTTGCAGCACCTGCCTCCGCACTGACCGAAGTGGAGGTAAACCCTGTTAGTACGCCCCAGGGCGCAGTCGTATTAATTGTGGATGGCCTGAGTGCCCCTTTTATCTATCCCGAGCTTACGCCATATGCACTTGACGGCACGCCCCTTGAGAAAGCTGAACTTGAGAATTTACCGGAAATAAACAAAGAAAGTGCCAGACTTCTGGAGTTCCGTGCCCCTCAGACTTTTACCGAAGGAGGGCATTCAGTTCTTGTCACGGGAAATCCGGGCGCTGACAGTGAGCTTGTAAGCTTCAAAGATGCAACCGTTTTCGATATTCTGCACAGCCAGGGTTATCTGTGTATCGCGGTTATGGAAAAAGGAGATTCCTGGTCGGTCTGTGACGAGCAGGATGCTATTCTGAGGGATGAAAATAACTCGATAAAGAACATGGAAATCGTGCTTGAGCAATCCGAACCCTTCCCCGGCACCCCCCGGGTACCTGACGGGCTTTTGCAAGTCATGGAATCGGCGGCTGGCAGAGCACCCGGATATGTTGTATTCAAAGAGACCCGGGACAGATATAACGGGTATAACAGGTGGGGAATCGACACCGCCTGTGAAATCGTGGAATATATGTCCGAAAACAGTCCGGGTCAAGAATACCTGCTAACCGTTAATGCCGGGGCTGTGGATATGAGCGGACATTACAGGGACAACTACGGGTATATAGATTGTATTGAATGCCTTGATTCCGAACTTCTCCGGCTCTACGAACTCTGCAAGAAGAACAACCTCGCTTTTGTCCTGACATCCGATCACGGGATGAGCTTTTCCAGAGCGGATTCCAAAGGAGGCCACCAGTCCGAGAAATTCTCGGTCACTGACGAGGCACAGCTCGTTCCCCTGATAGTACATGCTGAAGACGTTGAGACCGGAATTCTCAGGGAAGAATACTATCAGGAGGATTTTGCTCCGACCCTGCTTGGAATCCTCGACATTCCCGACAGGCCCAGGTTTGCAGAAGGAAAACAGATCCTCCTGACAGACCACGTAAACCTGAAAGTTGAACTCCCGGAAAAAGGCTCTGCCGAACTCCGGAAAGACGGAAATGTTATAGCTGCCCCGAAAAATGATGACCAGTTCCTCTTCCTGGGCCTCGAGCCGGGAAGTACCTGCACGGTCAGGGCTGCGCTTGACTCCGGAAAGAGCCTTGAGGAGCAGGAGAAAAAGATAACTCTTGAAACCGACTCGGTGGTGGAATTCACCGAAAAAGGGCTGAAAAGCGAAGAAAAAAGTGCAGAAAATAAAGAGTCGGGCATAGGTTCCGGAATGGATTCCACTTCTGCCGCAGGTTTTGTTAAAAAGAGCTCGGGAACTTCGGATACGGGTTTAAAGCATCTTATAGGATATCTTGCTATAGGACTGGTAAACCTTGCAGGACTTTTGATTATTGCAAAAATCCTGAAAAAAGCCCAGGCAACCGAAGAAGAGGAAAAATAAGAGTAAAATAGAGTAAAAATAAGAGTCGAATAGAGTAAAAATAAGAGTCGAATCGATATAAGAATTAAATCGATAACAGAATTAATGAATCAAACGGATTTAGGGAACAAAGGATTCAGTATATTTAATGGACTGGTGGATTTATTAATCTATGAAAAATTACATGTCGTATACATTCCCAAAAGCTTCCCTGAATGTGACATCGACATCTTCAACATGAGCGAACGTGGGCCCTCTTCTAAGTTCTTTTATAAAGAGCTTTACAGCTTCGGGTTTGCCTTCTGCAATGACAAAAACCCTGCCATCCCTTAAATTTATGGGATTGGATTCCACACCCAGACGCTCGCCAGCATTTCTTGCAAATCTCCGAAAGCCCACGCCCTGCACCCTTCCTGATACAATAATTTCCGCCCTCACAGTTTCTCCAGATGTCACAAATGGCTATTTCGAAAAACCCTGATTTATAGTTATGGTCCTCATAGTATCAAAAATTAGAGAAAGTAATTTCTGGATAGAAAAATATGGCAATTTTGGTGTACATATGCGGAAAATGGGATTAATGGATTTTTTCCCATAGATAAGGAAGTAATTAAGTGAGTATAGGAACTTAATTATAAACATATCACTTTTTAAATTTCGGTCTCCTGTTATAACCTATGTCAGGATCATTTGATTGAAACTTTTCTATGAACATTACCTCAATTCGATTAAGTTCTTCGATAGAGGAAGCTTCGGATTCCCATATAATTTCTTTCCTTATTGTGAAATCACTTTTTTGATCCCTGGTAAAATCCTTTTCAATAAGATCGTTACTGGCACTTCCAAAATAGTTAATGCTATCCGTCCTATCCTGTCCAATGTATATTTTACCATTAGGATATGTTATTTTGTAAATAACCTGCATACAAATACACCATCAACAAAGACTTTGAATCAAATCTGACGAAAAAGAAAGATAATATTTCTAAAAAGATTTTTCTACTTCTCCAATCGTTCCATGATATGAGCATTCAAAGTAAATGGTTTGTCGCTTCTGGTGTATTATTTTTATATAATTCTTATTTATGTAATTCTTATTTATGTAATTCTTATTTTATGTAATTCTCCATTTTCTGCAACTTTTTTTTCAGCAAGGGAAGCAGGATATGCATCAATTAGACATTCCAATATCTATAAAACTTCAGCTCTCTTAATATCAAGCATGCAGGAGATTGTTTTTATCGATGAAGGCAGCCTTCCCACACCTGAAGGTATCACAAGGGAGTGGGTAAAGGCTGCAGCCGAAAACCGAAATGAGGATGAAGAACTTTTTTCCTTAGTAAGGGAGGCTTTCCGCCGGAAAATCGATGTGGGAGTGCACGTTCCCACTTATCCTCAGTTCCGAGATATGATAGGGCAGTTTCTGGATGTTGTCAAGGATGAAAAGAACTGCTATGAACCTTACGTCCTGAAAGAAGAGAATGCAAAGATTCTTGAACTGGAAATAATTGAAGAGGTTGCAAAACAATACAGGGAAGAGACAGGAGAAACACTTGAAGTCAGGGTCTGTATCGCAGGTCCTACGGATATGTATCTTCAGGCTTTCGGAGCAACAGGTTTTGTGGACGCTTATAATATCCTTGCACTGGATATTGAGAAATTCATAAAACAGGCGTTTGAAACAGCAAAAAATTTCAAAATTAAAGTTATAGCTCTGGACGAAATCAGCCTGGGGTTAAATGATAAGATTCAGTTTTCGGATGCTGAGATCATGTCGGCTCTTACAGTTGCCTCTACCTTTGCCCGGCAGCAGGGAGCAGATATGGAGATCCATCTGTATTCTCCTTTGAAATATGAGCTTATATGCGAGACTCCTATCAATGTTATTGGATTTGAATATGCGGGAACTCCTTCCTACCTCGATCTACTGGACAGAAAAGTACTGGAAGATTCAGATACTTACGTAGGAGTCGGAGTCTCGAGAACCGATATTTTCAGTCTTATAAGCCTGATCAATGAAAAGTATGAGGTCAATGCCTGGAAGGAAAAAGAGTATTTGCAAAAAATTGTAACCGAACTCGAGACTCCGGAGGTTATAAAAAGGAGGCTTGAAACGGCTTATTCCATTCTTGGAGGCCGGATAAAGTATGCGAATCCGGACTGCGGGCTGGCTTTCTGGCCGGATCAGGAACTTGCTTTCAAGCTGCTTGAAAATACTGCAAAAGCCATTAATGAATTTAATGCAGAGAGAAGGAACATTAAATAAATTAGCCTAAAAAGAGCTTATATTTGACTCGTTATACTGATCTGTAACAATAAAATTGGCGGGATTTTATTTGATCTCACACTTCCCCCTTACAACCATAACAGGGACTTTCGAGTGACGGACCAGATTTTCTGCAACGCTGCCCAGAAGCAGCCTGTTCAGTCCTGTCTTTCCGAGAGTGCCCATAACAACAATATCCATCTTTTCCATTTCAGCATACCGGATTAGCTCGTAGGGGGGATTGCCTTCAAGAAGGACAGGTTCCACATTGATTTTTTTCATCTCTCCGAGGCTTTTTACATAACTTACAGCCTGCTGCCCCTGTGTTCTCCATCCTTCGTATACCGACCGCCAGTAAGGATCCAGGCCCAGAGATAAGGAATCTCCATCAATAGAAGCCAGGTTGGCTGTTGGCACGACATAGACTGCATAAACCGTCCCACCACTTAGTCTGGCAAGCTCTATTCCTCTGTCAACAGCCAGCCTGGAACAGTCCGAGCCATCGGTTGCAACCATTATTTTCTTAAAGTTAATGATTTCCATAGCATCCTCAATTACATTATTTCCTGGAAGAGATATAATAGTACCTGGTCTCATAAAGCAAGAAAGCTATGGAACTTTTTGATCTCTGGCAATATATGCTCATATTGAATCTGCATGATATTGAATCTGCATAACCGCACATTATAAACCGACAATTTTATAGGCTATAAGCAGGCTTGATTACGCGCTCGAAAATCATATAAATTGGATACAAATCCCTACAAGTTAGAAATTCAAGTCATATACATTCAGCTTGACCAGAATAGCAATTGTAAAGATATTCAACATTATAAAAATAACAATCGGTATTGCCATGTCTGCCAGCATGCGCGTCCAGGTTCTCTCGATTTTTTTATCCCAGGCAGCGAAATATTCCTGATTCTCACGTTTTGCAGGTTTAGATTGCATCTGTTTTCCCCAATTCCCAGGCACGTTTTGTTTATTTGACCCGGAACTGCTCCGTGATAAAACCAGCAAACAATGCTGTTTACCGGTTAATGCGAGTCATTAAACCATCCATGTTATATAAAGGTAAGGAGGCTGGTTTCACTCAGTTATGGATGAAAGACAACCTATAAATTCAAACACAAGAGTTTATTTAAAACTCACTATTTGCTTCTAGGAACCTCAGGTTCCAGAAGCAATAGAGTTCTGGATCATGTGAAGAACCTGAAAAATCTTAGATAATCCCCTAAGAAATTTAAAAGTTAACTCTCTTAAGCATTAACCTAGCCCTCCAAAATCAAGTTCTTCCTAAGCTTAATTCTCTACAAAGTATGGCTGTTAAGAGTAAAGTGCTTCTCATCTTTTTCTTTTTTTTCGATATAACGGAAAATTCTCCTTAGATCACTCTAACTTTTTCCAATAAAAATAGAAACATTGAGAATTATTTGTTTAATTTCATCGATGCACCAACTTCGCTTTTATTGACTTCCGTAACGTATCGATAAATTTATTATTTAATACAAATAAAAATACTATCAATTCCACTATTTAACTGATTGAAGAGGCTTGCCTTATAGTTGAGGAAAAACTGCTGAAATGAGGTTAATAAAAGGAATTTAACGTATGGGGGAAGAAAATAGTGACTACGAAAGAAGAGATAGACAGCCAGATTATGGATCTCTGGGATGAAATCTTTGATCTTGAAGATAAACTTGGTCAAGAGCTGGATATCAAGTATGCGGAATGGCGTAAGGTAGAGCCATTAATGGATAAGGGTATGGATGCCGAGGAAGTTGTAATACACTTCGATTCTATGAAAGGGGTCAGTGAAGAAAGCATGCTTATTTACAGAGAGGTAAAAACCATCAAAGGTAAATACAAACAGGAGATGGATGAAAAACACGCGAAAATAGACACATTAAATAAAGAAAAGAATATGATATAAAAAATATCACTTACTAATTTTTTAAGAGTTTAGTTTTCTGTTTTTGAGTAAACATTCATTGAAAGTTTACTCTCAGTAACGGATAGGGCTAGAACCATACCTTGTGCCTGTTCGCTTTTCCTCTTTTGCTTTTGTCTCATGTGGTGCAGTTGCACCAGCTGATTTTTCTTCTTCAACCTTTATTTTATGCCACCCACGCGAACTTTCTTTGCGATGCTTAATATGTTTTACAACATAAGCGGCTCCTAATGCTGCTACACCATAACCAACAACTTTCATTAATTGACTCATAATTATCTACCCCGGTCTATTATTGTACCTTATAGTTTATGAAGATACGCAAACAGGTAGAATCGTTGGAACAGGTAGAATCGTTGGTATACTTCGATAGGGGACTGAGAGTATCAACCTGCATATCTGCTTTTCATTTGCATTTCTCCTCCTCGTGAGTTCAAGCTACCCCAAATTTTTACAGCTTACAGCTTTTCCGCAGTCTGGACTTCTATCTGATTTTCCATCTGAACCTTTCTCAGGTATTTTTCACGGCAGGGCTCCAGATCTCTGGCAATGTCTTCCAGACCATATTCCATCAGGACCTCGGGAAGAGGGAAACCTGTCTTCCTATCCCAGCCGCGCACATCGTAGTAGCGGGGAATGAGATCCGCCTCAGGGAAGACCACGCCTTTGTTGGGACCGTCAGGCATTGGCTCCCGGGTAAACCTTTTTGGACAGCGGTCTTCCAGGCATCCTACAAGGAGCCGGTTCCAGTAAGCCCTCTCAAGATGTACAATTCTTCCGCCGGTCCTGAGCAGAGCATCGGCAGAGATATCCATACCCGTAGCTGCAGAGAGCAGCCTCGCCATATCTTCGGGCTGAACGGCAAAAGACCAGTTGTGCGTGAAACTACACTGTGTAAGGCTGTCACCTATTGCCTTGATGTCTTCGGAGTATTTCTCCATTTCCGGCTTTTTAACCGGTGATAAACGGTTTTCTGCTTCCCTGGTTCCCATGATCTTTTCTACCAGGCCGGGATAAAAGCCTCCAGTCAGTTCCAGGCAGGGCAAGCCCTGGAGATGGTCTCCGCCCCTGCGACCCGTGGCAAATCCTATCCCAAAGGCAAAGCCAAGCCCGCGGGGATCGTCCTGGGACATATCGTGTCCCTTTATAGAAATGGAAAAATCTTCACCCCGGTTCATAAGCCCGGCTGCCCTGCTGGACCCCTCAGCCAGAATGTTCCCGAAACCCTCTCTGAAAGCGATCATTCGGATGAGTCGGTCGATTAAGGTCTGGTCTCCCCAATCAAGGATAAGGCCGTCCGTATCTTCCCGGGTTAACAAGCCTTTCTCCCAGCACTCCATAGCCCAGGCGATAGCTCCCCCACAGGAACATGAATCCAGGCCCAGTTCATTGACAAGCTTACTATTGTGGACTACCTTGTCCATGTCAAGAAGACCGATGCGCGGCCCTACGGCTGTAAGAGTCTCATACTCCGGTCCGCCTGTGATTTCACCTGCATATTTGCCTTCCTTTATTTTGCTGAACCTGCCGCATGATATGGGACAGGCAAAACAGCCTTCCCGATGTGAAAGGAAATTATCCCTGTGGTTTTCACCGCTGAGCTTACTGGCATCAGGATGGAAGCCTTTCTGGAAATTGTGCCAGCAGAACCAGCCCTGCTCGTAGTTGGCGGGCATTGTTAGAAGCCAGGTGCCCTGATCATAGAGCATCTGAACCATCAGATCCCGCTTCAGTCTTTCGCGGATGTCAGCACAGACCTGGTAAAACTCATCCGGACGGGAAATAGTTACAGGTCTGGTGCCCCTGACGGCGACTGCTTTTAAATTCTTGGAGCCCATTACAGCGCCAATTCCTGCTCTTGCTGCCGCTCTGTAGACGTCATTCAGGATGCAGGCATATCTGACCAGGTTTTCTCCGGCCGGACCAATCAAAGCGATGTGGATCTCTTTTGATCCCAGTTCCTCTTTAATAATTAAATCCGCCTCCGGGACGGTCCTGCCCCAGAGGTGTCCGGCGTCCCTGACTTCCACATGCTCGTCATCGATCCAGAGGTAGACAGGTTTGTTTGACTTCCCTTCTACTACCAGCTGGTCATAGCCTGCAAACTTTAGCTCCGGACCCCAGTGACCGCCCATGTTCGAGTCCCCAAAACCGCCGCCTAATGGTGATTTAGCAGTCACTGTAGTCCTGCCACTCGAAGGTGCGAAGGTGCCGGTCAGAGGTCCAACGCCGAAGATCAGTTTATTCTCAGGGCCGAGAGGTTCCACATCCGGCCCCACTTCACGGTAAAGAAGCTCGGAGTTGAAACCGCGGCCTCCAAGCCATTTTTCCCTGTAAGGTTTCTCGATTTCCTCGACTTTAACCGTATTCTTGCTCAGGTCCACTCTCAGCCTTCTGCCTGTCCAGCCATCTGCCATTGTTCTCACTCCTGGGCGGCTAGAATTACTTTATCTGCCATCTCACGGCGCCTTTCCATGAGGAATTCATCCACGCTCCGGAACGTAATGGCTCCGGAGGGGCAGAACCTGACGCACTGAGGGTCTCCGCCGCATAGATCACATTTGAAAGCCACCTTTTTTACAGGATGAAAACCCATAAAAGGACAGGCAACTAAACAGGAACGGCACCCTGTGCAAAAGGATTCCTCCACAAAAACTGCGCCGGTACTCTCATTCATTCTGA
Source organism: Methanosarcina sp. MSH10X1 (assembly GCF_004099695.1). Taxonomy (GTDB): domain Archaea; phylum Halobacteriota; class Methanosarcinia; order Methanosarcinales; family Methanosarcinaceae; genus Methanosarcina. The sequence goes on from NZ_SCHL01000001.1 coordinate 100,810, forward strand.
TGGCACCGTGGTCACAGGCTTCCAGACACCGGGGCTTACTGCACTGGGAGCACGCCGAGGGAAAATTCCTTCCCAGAGCCTCGTATTTTACTATCCTAATACGTGAAAGTACTGGACTGCACTCACCCTCATGGTATAAAGAGCAAGCCATTTCGCAGCTCCTGCAGCCTGTACACCGGGAAGTATCTATCAACAACGACCTTGAACTCGTAATAATCACCAACTTTGTACCATAAAGCTCTTTATTGTACTTTGCATGTACCTGCACATCTTATATAACGGTTTGGAAATTGACTGGTGATATTACGGAAAAGGGCAGAATTAGACTGAGAATGCAGGTCCGCGCTTAAGTATTATTCTGGAGCCTGCAGAAGGAATATAACTGTTATTGGAAGTTCCGGGTTAGAAAATCCTGAGATATCCTGGCTGCATTCTGGACAATTGAATGCTTCATGCTGTTGAAACCTCAGTTCAAATGAACAAGCCCGTGAGGATCTTCATGAAAACAAAACACAGGGGATAGGCAGAGAAAAAAGAGGAATTAAATCGAGAAATAATTAGAAAAGGGTTGAAAATTCCTTTGAAGAATAAAAGGCAGGGGCAAATCAAAATCCATGCTTGTCAACTCTCAAGACATGGATCTCCAGTACCTTATCGATAAAGGACTGTCACCACGCTACCTTATATCCAAAAACCGTATCCTGACATCCCTGGCACAGCCCGGAACGCTTGAATTCCTTCATAAATACTTCGTTTCGGAATTCTTTTTTGTCTACTCTATCCGCACATAACGGACATCTACACTCTTCAACTGCTGGAACTTCTCGTCCAAATCTTAGTGATTTCAGAAAACTCTTTTTTTCTATGTTCATGTTATCAACTCTACATATTTAATGGCACAGGATGTTGTTTTTATATAACCACTTCAAAGTAAGAAGCAAAACGCAGGTGGTTCCATTCTCTCAGCTCAAACGCCAGATATTTTGCAACATCCGTTTCAACAAACAATTATAGCTGCAAGGTTTGCAGTTAATGCTTAAATTCTTATTTTGGGAGCTTGTTCGCGGATTTCTATATGTAAAAGAGTAGATCCTTCCAGTGTTTCAAATTTATTTCAGTTAAATGGATCTTATCCGCGTATATAATAGTCTACGAATAACAATATAAATCTATTGATTTTTTTATAACTTCATTTAAATATTCGAATTATCTTATAAAGTGCATAATGTGATTGATATATGGACACCCGGCAGGCCGATCTTCTCACACCTGTTCTTCGGAATGCACTTTGATACTCAAACTAACCTTAAAAACGGTCCCATTTGTAACAATACTTGTCACGGTCATATTACAGGAATAACAATGACTTACCCATGATAGAACCCAGAACAAGAACCTCAAGCCAAAAATACAGGAGACCAGTACTATCACCGGTGTCAAGAAGACCAATTAAATATGAAACTGTAGAATAACTGAAAACACACGAAACAGTTACTCCGCACACATTCAGTGCCTCTAAAATACGTTTACCGGTTACCGTAGAAACAGAAGAATAACTGACTTTTGGAAGTAAGATCCAATAAAATATGGTTGCAATTAGAAATACAATATTAAGTTGTTTAGATATATGATTAGATTTCGGAACAATACTAAAAATTATGATATAGATCCGTAATAACCGGTCTTTCCGGTTGATATTCTTATCAAATAGCTGATCTTCTTTTAGAATCTTTGTTCTACTTTCCATTCCAAATGCAGGCCGTTTCACGCACAACACCAGATCGCTAGCAATTGTAAACGCTCTAAGATGCGATTTTATTTAAATACGATTTTATTCAAAGTATAACCTTAATAAATACGATTTTATTCAAAGTATAATTCTAATAAATACGATTTTATTCAAAGTATAATTCTAATAAATAATATTTATTAAAAATACGATTTCATCCAGATCTGCGTACCCGGTTAAGCTTTGAATATAAACTGCTTGCTTATAAGTATTCTTATTTAGGCTTTTATCGGCTCGTTATCTGCAGTATCAATATGCTTGAAAAAGTAACTTACAATGGATTTATAAAAGCTGCTTGAAACTATAAAAACCACTTTTCATCACCGGGAAAACATCGATCACCTGCAAGATACAATGAAATATACCCTGCAAGCCCCGTTTTTCGGTCTGGGTAACTCGAATCCTTCAGTTATGGACATTAAGAAAAGTGTCATGGGCCTGGAGGGTCGGTGCAAATTTCTTGAAATCGCCCGGAGATTTAAGGTCTGTCCCGTTAAGGCAGATGGCGATAAGGTGCTCATCAACAGCGATTAAGCCTTATTTTTCAAGCCCCTTATCAGTTCTTCGACATCGCCTGCGAACTCCAGACCGGCATTTCTCCCTGTTCCGGAATAGATAAGCTCCGCATAAGGACCATTTTTCCTTAACAGGGTCACATTGATTCTGGAGCGCAGCGACTCATTGACCTTAGCAGTCATTTCACCCAGTTTTGGAGCCGGGAGTTCAACGCCTTCCGACCTATCCGCATCGATGTCAAGCCGGTATATCCTGTTCTCCAGCCGGATCCGAATGTAATTGTCGTTCACGTCGAGCCCGGTGACCTTTGCTCCGGTATACGTCGTAAATCTGTACAGTTTTTTGTCATATAGGAAGCCGAAAATGTAGCCAGTGAAATAACTGCCAAGCCAGGGTATCTTTGCGATCGAGCCCGAGAGTGAGATACCTTCCCTGTCAAAGTGGTTAGTCTGCATCCATATCCAGGAGGAAGGCATTGAAATTCCCCAATCCTTCTCGATATAGCCCCTGCCGCCCGTGAGGTCTATGCCTCTGCCGTCAGTCTCGATAAATCCCTCGATTGCATGATCCATACTCAATATGCCGTGATAGCATTCCATGCCAGGTACGAACGCATACCAGCCCATTACTCCGGGAGACAGTAGCTTCACAGGCCAGGGATATGTATCATTAAAACTAATGCGGGCAGTAATAATATCTCCACCCTGCTCGAGGTTAAGCCTCATTTTGTCGAGGCTGAAAAAAGATCCGCCAATGGTAAGCCCGAACTTTTTATCACTTGCTTCAAGGTCATCGAGCGGATACCTGTAATAACGCATCCGCTGAGCTCTGGCATCCAGGAACATGACAAATGCGTGGGACTTCAAAGGATTTCCGGTTATGGAGACGCCGGGAATTACAGCATAGGCTTGCTTTTCGCTGCGGTCCACCATCTTAAAATACCAGCCCTCGAAAAAATCCTTCTTTTTTCTCCGGCCGTGAAATATTCCCGGTTTCCAGCTATCAAGCATCATATAATGGCAGGAAAGCCATTGTTTAAAATCCTATGGATAATCCCTGCTTTCGCTCAACTGAAAAACCTGATTAAGGGTAAAACCAGGGAGAAGCGTTTTTAATCCCTTTCATTGAGGCGAAAGAGATGGTGAGAAAGAGATGGCGAGATAAAACCAGCCTGAATAGTCCAGACCGGGAATCCGAGAAAAAGGTCAGGGAGGTATCAATTATCTGGTAACGTTCTCCAAACCGGATGCAGCAACAGCAACAGCCGGAGAAACCAGGTAAGCGTATATCTGGCGCTCCGGATTTGACCAGAGGGATAATGCGCCTTGCTGAGAAAGGATTTGAGATGTACGGAAATAGTGTGAAGATTGAGGCACATTACCTCTGGAGCAGCAGGATGAAAGCGATTGCCATTAATCCCAGCAGAACAACGAGCCCGGCCACAACCTGAGCGGATCGGGTGGTGACCCTGAATATTCCAGCTTCGATTTGCTTCGAATAGCGAACATAGCGCCTGGTGCCGTCGACCACCATCAGGATTCCTGTTATCACCATAGTAACGGCGATGCCTCGCGTCAGGGGCAGACCCGGTATGATCTGGCGTGCTAGAAACTGGGCAACTGCAAGACCAAGGCTAATCAGGGCCAGTCCCGTCCTGAGCCAGGCAAGAAATGTTCTCTCGTTTGCAAGATGGGTTCTTGCGCGGCTGTCCATTTCGGTCCGTTTCTGGAGATCCTCCCTGTTCAGTCCCTTCTCATTATGTACCAAATGTTTCACCTGCCTGGGGGAGACACCTGTTAATTCCAGATTTTGCTGCCACTAATCCGATCTGCCCTTGATGCATATATCTCTATCCGACCGGCGACATGAAAATGGTATTCGCTTTTCCGTGAGGCTGTTGTCTTGTCTCTGGTTATCTCAGAGAATGGTGATGCCATCCGAAAAATTACCGATTTGAAAACCCAAAAACTCCTGGGTTGCAACTTGCAGGTATTATGGTAGCCGGTTAGATGGTCAGATCGAACTTAGAGGCAATATGAACGAGTTACTGGAGAGTTCAGTGAAAAAGAAACGCTGCTCAGATATCAAAGTTAACCTTCAGAATCTCACACTCTGGTAAGTTTTTAATGTGTACGCCTTCAGGCGTTCCTGTTATCTCAAGGCTGTCAAATTCATCTGAACCGCACAGTACATCCTGATTCGGGTGTGTGCCGGGTGTGATACTGCAGCTGAGGACAGTCTTTCCTCCGGCTGAAACAACTATCGGAAGCCTTGGGGATGCAGGGTGGTTTTTTGGAAGGACTATTAATGGCGACCGGATTTCCCGGATCATGAAAAGCACACATTTGAGCCCTTTTTCGGTTTTCTCGTCCACAGACAGCGCAGAAGCAACAATCAGGTCATGGGGTTCCAGGCCGAGTACAATTTCTTCGTTCTCGGTTTCCAGAAAAAACTGCCCATGCGGACCGGCTTTTACAATAGCCACTGTTCCTGCCTTGCCGCGCAGGAGAAGCATTTCACTTTCCTTCAGTGAAATGTTTTTAGAAGAAGCCGATTTTTCCATATTAAAAAAGTATCTAAAAAATCAGGTTGATTATCAGGTTTCTGCTACATTGCTGGACTGGCAGGAAGGACATTTCACATTCTTGCCAATACCTTTGAATTTATTACCACAATCTTTGCAAACATAATCTTTAACCGGCAAATTTCCTTCCATATCGATATCAAATGAGTCTCCAACACTGCACATAATTCTCACCTCACAGTCTTATCAGGGCTTCCTGTAAGTATAAACCCACATATAACTACTCATACTTCTCTAATTAATACCTTTCCATATCGGTTATCTCCGGGCGATTCTGACCGCAATCCCTACCAGGGCAACCGCTTCGGTAAACTTGCTGAGAACTTAAAGATAAAACCCATACTCGATAAGTTCACACTTTCGTTTTTAATGACCTCAAACGTTCTTTTTTGACTCGTATAAAAGAAAAAAGGTTTACTGAATTTGAAACCCAAATGGAAATGAAAGTTTAACCGTTACTGTACGAAATATTCAACATTTGGAAACAAATTCTAGCGAAGTTTTCAGCTTTTAAGGCTGATATCCTCAAAATTAATGTTATATTATCAAACTAAGATTCTAAATATATTTATATACATACTAAATTTATTTGGTCCAGTTACTAAAATTTATAATCGAGTTTGACTAAATATAGAAATAATGAGACGAATAGCTATTTTCTTTGTATTAGCTTTACTGGTATTGATGCCATTTTCTGCAATGGCAAGCGCTCCAAGTGCATCGTGTAAAGGGGGAACATGCAGTAATCTGAAAATTACCAAGGTTAATATAAGCCCTGCAGTAAGCAAAACCGCTCCGGCTAAAATCGGGTTCACGGGCTATATATCAGGTCCTGTTAAACTTGTCCAGTATACGGTAATCGATCCGAAAACCGGAAAGGTTGTCGGTTCAACAAGTTCCTACTGTTCAAAGTGCAGGACTAAAGGGATATGCTCCTGCTCGTGTATAATAAAACAGGCTGGAACCTTTGATGTAAAAATAACTGCATACGGTTCTGGAAACTGTTGTGTGAGCATGGTTAAAAAGGCAGCCATAACGATAGGACCTGCAAAAGCACCTGTAAATGACCATGGAAAAATAGTTCCAAGTTTCAAATCCGTAGTCTCTGGAAAGAAAGTAACCTTTAAAGATACGACATCAGGTGTTAAACCTACAAGATGGGACTGGAACTTCGGTGACGGCTACCGATCGACTGCACAGAACCCGACCCACACCTATAAAAAAGCAGGAACTTATACGGTTTGTTTGACCGCATACAGTAATAATAACAATTACAAACTTGTCTGTAATAAAGTAGTTGTTAAATAATAAGGGAAAAACCCTTCCTATTTTTAATCGGATTTTGCTTCGTCTATCACGGAAACAGGTTCACAGGAACTATTTCAGCATTTAAGGTTAAATTTAGGTTAATTATAAATTTCTCTTTTTCCCTTGGAAGTATGATCTCAGTTTCGTTAAAGCTGCAATTCCATGCCTGCATAATGCTTTGAGATTTTCCTGGTACACGACAGCTGCCGGCACCAGGAGTAAAGGCATAGCTGCCGCAGTTTTAGCTCCTTCCGGAACTGGCAGCGCGGCTATAAGACTCGCTCCGGTAGCCCCATAAAGAGGCGCTATGGGAAAAAGCATACCCAGGCCGAATGTCCTTCTGAAATGAATGCCTAATTTAGCAGCCAGGAAACCGTTAGATCCTATGACTACACCAATGCCTATACTTGGTCCTATAGTCTTAAAAGGATTATACGATGGCCCGATATAGAGCCCCAGGTCGACACCAAAAACGGAAACAAGGCCATTGAATTGATCCCTTTCCTGATTGGAATTGCCTCCAAGGCCTGATACAACTATTCCTATGTCCAGTTGCAGAGGCCCTCTTCCTATTCTTTTTCCGTCCATTATATCATTACTTCCCCGGAACGATAAATTATTTCCCTTACTCGGTAAATAATCCGAATGCCTGATTACACGTATCCTTTTTTCGGACCATTAGATTTGCCCTTATTTCCTTCAAACCATCTACAGTAATCTTCAGGGCACTGTTTCTCAGGGCACTCGCAGATATACTTCATAATATCTTTCATTTTTGCACTTGCCAGCGATACCGAAGTATCGGCACCTCCGTAATAAATACGAAGTTCGTCACCTGCTACGACCCACCCGCAGGGAAAAACAACATCATTAACGTCCCCACTGCGTTCATAAGGCTCGCGCGGCCCGAAAACCCAGCCTTCCGACCTGTGAAGCACTTTTGTGGGATCGTCAAGATCAAGGAGAGCCAGCCCAAGCCTGTAACTTGCTTTAGCCGTTGTCTGGCGTACTCCGTGGTACATGATCAGCCATCCGTCAGGTGTGTAAAGGGGCTGCGGAGATAAACCGATTTTATAAGCGTCCCACCATCCCCCTTCCCTGGCGTACAGAAGCACATCATGCCTTTCCCAGGCTCTCATATCCGGAGAAAAGGAAATCCAGATATTTGCTTTCAAGCTGTGAACCGTAGGTGCAGGTCTGTGCAGCATTGCCCATTTGCCATTAAATCTTACGGGAAAAACTGCAGCATCTTTATTATCAGGCGGCATCACAGGTCCTGCCCGCTCAAAGTTACGGAAATCTTCTGTAAAGGCAAGTGCCGGTAAAGGGCCCGAATCCGAAAAAGCCGTATATACTATGGCCCATTTTTCCAGCTCATCTATGTAAGTTATGCGCGGATCCTCAACGCCGTATATTTCTTCAGGATAATTTACAGGATCCGGAAAAAAGGTTGGCTTACTGTCGATCTCCCAGCCATCGATTCCGTTTTCACTCCTGGCTACCGTAAAGTGAGAAAAACCCCTGTGGTCTTCAACCCTGACCAGTAACAGGATTTTACCATCAACTATCGCAGCTGCGGGGTTAAATACCGAATTGGCTCGATAAGGCCAATCTGCAGCTGTAAGTATAGGATTTTTCCTGTGCCGTACAAATAGCTCCCCATGATCTTTCCAGGTCATATTATTCCCCATTCCGCGTACAGGCCGTTATTCCTATCATAATTCCATTCTCAAGGCTTGATCCCGAGTACATCCTCTACGTACGCCCTTAGAATCTCTGCAACACTCCATGCCTGGGCAATGGTACCTCCGGGAGAGTGTGGGTAATCTCCATCAAACACCTCAGAGATAGTGCCAATGCCTGCGGTTTCAAGGTGCTCGTCAAAGCCCTCAAGGAGGGTCTTCATAGATTCGAGATGGCTGTTTGAATAGCCGTGAACCTTCAGATAAGCTTTCACATAGGCTCCGAGGAGCCAGGGCCAGACTGTCCCGTTATGATAGGCCGTATCTCTGTTAAGGGCATCCCCGCGGTACTGACCTTTATATAGGGGATGGTCACTTGAGAGGGTTCTGAGCCCGAAGGGTGTAAGAAGATCCTTTTCAACCCTGTCCACTATGGCTCTTTCTTTCTCAGGGGAAAGCATGGTATAGGGAAGTGACACAACAAAAATCTGATTCGGGCGGATTGCGGGGTCTTTAACTTCGTTTCCTGCCTCGTCCTGAGATATAAGGTCAAAGAGGCAGTTAGTCTCAGGGTTCCAGAAGGCATTCTCAAAATTGGAAACTACCCCGGCTGCGAGATTCTCGTATTCGGAAACATCTTCACCCAGGAGAGTGCCCAGGTAGGAAGCTGTCTTCAGGGCATTGTACCAGAGAGCGTTTACTTCACAGGCTTTACCGGCTCTTGGAGTAACTGCCCACTCCCCGATTTTAGCATCCATCCAGGTCAGTTGAGGACCCTGCCGGATAAGGTAATCAGGATCCATGCCTATTCCGAAATCCGTGCCGCTGTAATAATTATCTATGATCTCATGCACGGTATCCCAGATATCGGAGAGGAAAAGGAAATCCTGTGTGTATGCGAAATATCGGTCCAGGGCATGAATAAACCAGAGAGAAGCATCCACCGTATTGTAAACCGGATCTCCTCCGAAAGCCGGGAAAGTGTTGGGAATCAGGCCTCTCCGGCAGTATCTGGCAAAATTATTGAGGGTGGACCTTGCATCCTCAAAACGGTAGGGAATTAAAAGCAAGCCGGGCAGAGAAATCATGGCATCCCTGCCCCAGTCCGAGTACCAGTGATACCCTGCGATTACGGTATTTTCACCTGTAATACGGTTTTTCACTACAAAAGAATCGGTTGCTTTGAGAAGTTTGAGAGCAAAAGGTTCGGTGAGCTTTGAATCAAGGGCAAGAAGGTTCTGCCGGTTTGCTTCCCTTAAATAGAGTTTATCAACCTGCTCGAGAGTAAGAGAAGAAATATCCCCTGTCGAAGCTGCAATAAAAAAACGGGAAGTTCCGGTTTCGAGTTTGCTCTCAAAATAACCCGGATTGAAATTATCTTCCTGGAAATTAAGCCCACGCTGTTTCTCAGTGTCATATTCCAGGTTATAGTACCATATGGGTTCAGGGTGATACTCGAGATTGGATGAGATAGAGAAAGTGAAACCAGTAGAGCTTGCCAGTTTCACTTCCGAAGTTCCGGCTCTCTGGAAGAAAGAGAGGTATCCTGAGCGGGCAGTAAGGTTAAAATCTCTTGAGCTTACAAGAGGGAAAATTCTGAGTAAAGCTCCTTCTCTCCGGGATGTGATATCGTAGAGAACAAAGGTTGTATTACTATTATGGACCATGAAGACTTTTTTCTTCACGGTAAAATCCCCGGGCTGGTAAACCCAGAGAGGAAATGGGATGCGATTAAACTCAGAGAGGTGCTTGAAGCCCTCAGGAAAAATTTTTTCGGGATATCTATGGATCGCGAGCTTATAAAGTTCTTCATTGATGGAGATTTCCTCATCAAGGGTAGAGAGCAGTAAAAGTCTCCCCGGAGAGTTCTCTGGAGCAGCAACAAGCAGCCCGTGATAAGTCCTTGTCTCTGCCCCAATGATTGTAGAGGAGGCATAGCCTCCAAGCCCGTTTCCTATAACCCATTCTCTTTTTATTCCTTCTTCATATGTTGAGAGAAAATCTACTCCAAACCTGCCCCCATTCATAGATATTTGATTAGGGTTGATTAATTAAATACCTGTACGTTTAGAAAAAAAACGATTACTACTGAAGTTATTCATTCGTTTTATATATTTTAAAAAAATTATATCGGGGTTAGCTCAAGCAGTATATATTTCCGACAAATTATAATAAAAACAAATTATATGCTCAACTCTTTTATTCTTAGCAATTTATCCTCAACCGTTTGTAAGCCTAAGCATTTTCCTTTGTTATTCAATAAGACCTGAAAAATCTGCTTTTATACGCCAGAAAATCTGGCTGATGTTTTAAAAATTCTTTCCGGGAGCAAAACTTTATTAGCTGCATAGAAAAATCATCTATTAATCCATTAATATTATATATTTAATATATTTCAAAAAATTTTATAGCAATTGCTAAGGGGAGTTGGAAGACGTGATATACACCTACCTGAACCCGAAAGTAGCCCTTATGGGACCCGGGTGCGTAAAAGAAATAGGAAGGCATGCAAAAGACCTCGGGGCTACAAAAGCCCTGATAGTCGCAGGGAAAAGTAAGCACGGTGGACAGCTTGCGCTGGATATATATAAAATTCTCGAGGATGCAGATCTGGAAGCCGCAATCTATGCAGGAGCAGAACCCAACCCGACCGATACTTCAGCTATGGAAGGAGCGGAAATTTACAGAAAAGAAGACTGCAACATAATAGTAGCTGTCGGAGGAGGGAGCCCGATGGACTGTGCAAAGGCAATCGGCATCGTGGTTTATAACGGAGGGCTGATCAATGATTTTGAGGGTGTGGGCAAAGTTACAAGGGGGATTCCTCCGCTCATCACAGTAAATACTACTGCCGGCACTGCGAGCGAGATGACGAGTTTTACGATTATTACGGATACGAAAAGGCATATCAAAATGGCAATCGTCGACCCGCGCATCACCCCTGATGTAGCGGTTAATGACCCGGAACTTATGGTAAGCATGCCGCCAGCACTTACGGCTGCAACCGGCATGGATGCCTTAACCCATGCTGTTGAAGCCTATGTTTCCACTATGGCTACGCCTACAACGGATGCAGCTGCCATCAAGTCCATAGAACTTATCTCAAAATACTTACGTGAAGCTGTCATCCACGGGGAAGACGTGAGAAACAGGGATATGATGGCACATGCGGAATACCTTGCAGGTATTGCTTTCAACAATGCAAGCCTGGGCTATGTGCATTCCATGGCGCACCAGCTAGGTGGGCTTTACAACCTTCCTCACGGGGTTTGCAATGCAATTCTTCTACCCTATGTGGAGGCATACAATAAGCAGGTCGTCCCTGAACGCTTTGCCGATATCGCAAAAGCAATGGGGGAGAATATAGAAGGGTTGACTCCGGAACAGGCTGCCGACCGCGCCATAGAAGCCATAAGAAAGCTTGCGTCCGATATCGGGATTCCATCCGGGTTAAAAGAGCTTGGCGCAAAGGAGGAAGACCTTGAACTCCTGGCTGAACATGCTATGCAGGATGTCTGCCGCCTGACAAACCCCAGGGATCTTTCAAAAGAAGATATTATTGATATTTACAGGAAAGCCCTGTGAAAATGCCTGGGAAAAGCACCTGAAATTGAGGATTCAAAGATTAATAAGCCACTTCTTCAAGAGAAGGTATCAAGACTGCATAAATAAAGGGAGTGATTTTGATGAAATTATTTGGGGGCCGTGGAGGCCATGAAGAAGCGAGAGGACATGTCTACAGAATGAACGAAAAACTCGTTTCCATCGGAGACGACTACTGGATAGAAGACGAAACCGGAGAGCGAGCGTTCCATGTTGACGGAAAGGCTCTCCGCATTCGCAACACCCTGATTTTCAAAGATCTGCGGGGAAATGATCTCTATAAAATCACGGAGAAGTTACTCAGGATCAGAGACACGATGGAAATCAAAAGAGCCGACGACGGCCTGGCTGCGACTGTCAAAAAAGATCTCATTAATATTCTGCGGGATAAATGGAAGGTTGAAATCCCTGATGGGCCTGATATGGAAATCCGTGGAAATATTCTGGACCACGAGTATGAGATTGAGTCTGAAGGGAGGAAGATTGCAGAAGTCTCAAAAAAGTGGTTCCGCCTCCGCGATACCTATGGAGTGGAGATTGAGCCCGGACAGGATAATGCACTCATCCTGGCGATTGCGGCTTCACTCGATCAAATGGCACATGATTGAGAATAAGAGGTTCGAAACGTGGTTGAAACTGAAGCTTTCACGAGCCTTTTCCAAACCACCGGTTACATTGCTACACTGGTTTTTGTGCTGGCAAGCACATTTTCAGCTGGACTTTCTCTTACGGTTCGGCAGATTCTTGATCCACTGCATAATATAAAGCTGGTACTTCTCGCGCTTTTAGCAAATTTTATACTTGTACCTGCGCTTGCACTGGTCTTGCTGTATGTATTCTCACTTCCACGACCACTGGCAATCGGGCTTTTTATTCTTGGTACTGTTGCAGGGTCTCCTTTCGTCCTGAAGCTCACGCAGGCAGCCAGAGGAGATGTTGCTCTTGCATCAGGCCTGATGATACTCCTTATGGTTGTAACAACTTTTTATTTGCCTGTCGTTCTCCCTATATTTTTTCCCAGAATCGAGACCAGTGACTGGGATCTTATCAGATCTATGGCTGAGATAATACTTATCCCGCTGGCGCTTGGTCTTCTGGTCCGTGCAAGATACGGTGAACTGGCAGAAGAAATGCGCCCTTTTATTGGTGAAGTGAGTAGCCTTGCCTTCCTCGTTCTGATCATATCCTACATTCTAGCTTACTTACCTGCCATGATGCGTATTATCACTGAGACCTATGCACTCTTTGCAGGAATTATATTTACAATTGGGTCATATGCACTTGGCTATTTTCTGGGAGATCCTGATAGATCACACAGGCGGGCATTAGGCTTCGGAACTGCCCAGCGCAATATCTCGGTAGCACTGGCAATTGCAAGTTTAAATTTCAGAGATCCTTATGTTACAATCATGATCTTTTTCATATCAATTGTTGCTGTGATATTGCTGATGGTTTTTGCGCAGGAAATTGGTTATCATCACAAAAAGGGGGAAAAAGCCACTTGGGATGAGGAGTAACTTCTTGAACAATAGTTTTGAAGAGCACATGATTGAAAAAATATTTTCAAATAACCATGAAATTCTCCTGTGAGTCAGGTAACCTCAGAGAGATATATAACTTATATTCGGTGATCTGCTGGCCCTATGAATGTTGTAGCTAAAGCTCAGGATAAGCAGCAGGAAAGAGCCCATGGTTGAAGAAAGCACAGCTTTTGTCATTGCCTTTGGAGTACTGCTTTTTATTTTCAGTTTAATATCAAGAAAAATTTCAGGGTCGATGGTCACAAACCCTATGATCTTTGTCTTCGGCTTGCTACTATTGAAAGTTTAGCTTAGTTTTCTAAAGAGGCATAGATAAAAGGTCACTGAAGGCATGAGCCAGTTAAATGTACATTAACCGGTTGTGAAAGAAAAGGACTGATTAAACTGTAAACTTAGAGGTAGAATTTTTATGGTGAATGGAGTACTTTGAGACTTTACGGCAGGGAGAGATTCTGGAAAAGGAGGGGGGTAATGTGTGGTTAATATCGAAAATACTGAAAACATACTAATTTTTAGCAAGTTGTTTGTGCAAATTGCTATTATTCTCGTAGCCACATTTAGTGCCATACTGATAAGCAGGTTTATCCTTAAGCGGTGGTTGTGGCCGGCAGTCGGAAAAACCAGGACAAATCTTGACAACCTGATTCTTAGATTTTTGCAACGTTTTCTTCTGATTACTATCTTTCTACTGGGTCTCCAGGCGTTAATAAGGCTGCTCGAGGAGTTTATCAGCCCGTATATCGAATACTTAGACAAACTTTTTTCTTTTTCTACTGGATTATAACAGTCTATATCATTTTTCACCTTATAAATCTCGTTTCAGACCTTTACCTATTTCAATTTCCCCGGCGAGAGGGTGAAGTTATCGATAAGCGCGTAGTTCAAACTATGAGAAACATTCTACTGCTGGTCATCGGCCTTTTTGCTGTCATTGTGCTTCTTGAGTACTTCGGGATCACAGGTGCTGCAATTAATACATCCCTTGCTGCACTTGGCGTAGGAGGTATTATTTTGGGCCTTGCGGCTCAGTCGGCACTGAGCAATATTATATCAAGGATTGTGCTTTTAATTGATCGCCCTTTCAAAGTGGGGGATAGGATCAGAATCGAACTGCTTGACACATGGGGTGACCGGTTAGGGATCAGCTGGAGGTCAACTCGTATTCTTACTAGAGATAACCGCCTCGTAGCAATCCCCAACTCAGTCATAAGTGAGGATCTTATTACGAATTACTCCACACCCGGCAAGATGTTTTGTGTCGAGACTGATGTTGTCGTATCCTATGGCGCTGATATCGAATGTGTGAGAAGCCTTATCCTTAATGCGCTGAAGCAGGAAAACTGGATAATGCATGAAGAACCGGTACAGGCACTCTTGCTCGAATTTTCAGATTCAGGAATGAAGTTCAAAGTCAGGTGCTGGATAGAGAACTATGTAGATCTCCGGGTTTCGCTAGATCAGCTTAACACGGCAATTTACAAAGTTCTTCATGCTGCAGATATTGAATTGTCGGCTTACAATATCGTTATTGGTTCTACTGGTCCGAAGACCGGGTCTATAGTATCTAATTGCCGCAAAAATTCCAGGAGTAAATAACTTTGCTTCAATAAGCTTATTCAATATAATTTAGATCAGTAAACCATCAAAAGTAAAATAACATGTATATTATTTTATACATGACGAAACGATATGATCTTAAACTTCGAGTTCTGAGGAGTTCTCGCAGTTCTGTAAAGTGGAACTTTTACTAATGCCAGAGCATCAGGGGGGAAATAGATGTCACTGAAAAAATATAAGCCTGGATTTCCTTTTCCAGGGAAAATAGGGCGTACGATAGATAGATCAGAACCGGCCTGGCCGGCACAACGACGAACAAAAGATGGCTCACCCAATGTACTGTTCATTGTGCTGGACGACACAGGTTTTGGACAACTCGGTTGCTACGGCAGCCCTATTCACACACCAAATCTGGATAGCCTGGCTGATGGAGGACTTCTCTATAATAATATGCATACGACTGGACTGTGCTCTCCATCACGCACATGCATACTGACCGGTCGAAATCACCATTCAAACAATATGGCTGCCGTAGCCGATAATTCTACAGGTTTTCCCGGTTATAACGGGTATGTACCCTTTGAAAACGGTTTTTTGTCGGAAATACTTCTGGAACATGGATACAATACCTATGCTCTTGGCAAATGGCATTTAACGCCTCTAGAACAGATTTCGGCAACAGGACCTTATGATCGATGGCCTCTGGGGAGAGGGTTCGAACGCTTTTACGGTTTTATGGGAGGCGACACGAACCAGTATTACCCTGAGCTGGTTTATGATAATCACTATGTAATTGCTCTCCCGAGGGCTCCCGAAGAAGGTTATACCCTGAATGAGGACCTGGCTGATAGGGCTATCCAGTTCATTGCTAATACCAAACAGATCGACCCAAACAAGCCTTTTTTCCTGTACTACTGCCCTGGAGCCACGCATGCTCCTCATCATGTTCCTAAAGAATGGGCAGATAAGTATAAAGGCAAATTTGATGACGGCTGGGAAGCTTATCGGGAGAAAACGTTCGCGCGGCAGAAAGAACTTGGTGTTATCCCGAAAAATGCCAGATTATCCTCCCATGATCCGGATGTCCCGCACTGGAACGAGTGCTCTCCTGATGAAAAGAAGATCTACTCTCGAATGATGGAGGTTTATGCCGGGTTTCTGGAGCAGACTGATTACCATATAGGCAGGATAATACAGTTCCTGAAAGAAGCTGGTGAGTTTGAGAATACCCTGATCATGGTGATTTCAGACAATGGAGCCAGTGCCGAAGGCGGTTCCACGGGAACAATCAATGAGAACCAGTTCTTCAACAATGTGCCCGGTTTAATGGAGGAGAGCCTTGAATACCTGGATAAACTGGGAGGGCCGGAGACGTTCAGCCACTATGCCTGGGGCTGGGCATGGGCAGGAGATACGCCCTTCCGTCGCTGGAAACGAGAGACCTATCGCGGTGGCGTCAGTGATCCCTTTATTGTCCACTGGCCAAGAGGAATGAAAGCCAGAGGCGAGATTAGAAACCAGTACGCCCATGCTATCGATATGGTACCAACAGTCCTGGATTGCCTGGGAATAGAGCCACCGCTGTCTATTAAGGGAATAACTCAATCAGCTATTGAAGGAGTAAGTTTTGCACATACCTTCGACAATGCCGATGCGCCTACCAAACATCACACCCAGTACTTTGAGATGATAGGAAATCGTGCTCTGTATTACGATGGTTGGCGCGCCGTATGTCCATGGCCCGGGCCTTCATTTGCTGAAGCAGAACATGTCTTTGGCTCGCCGATCACGGCAGATATACTGGTCGAGCTGGATGCAAAAGGCTGGGAACTTTACCATGTGGACAAAGATTGGACAGAGACCGAAAATGTGGCAGAGGAGAAGCGGTCCAGGTTAATCGAAATGATCGCCATCTGGTATACAGAGGCCGGAAAATATAATGTGCTGCCTATCGATAGCCGTATGGTGCAACGCCTTAACGAAGAACGCCCTTCCGCTGCACCTGATAGATCGGTTTACAAATATTATCCCGAGACTGAGCCGGTAATCCTGAGTGCGGCAGTTAATGTGCTCAACCGCTCACACCTTATTACAGCCCATGTAGATATTCCTAAAGGAGGTGCTGAAGGGGTCCTGCTAGCCAATGGCACTGTCGGCGGCGGCTATTCGTTCTATATGAAAGATGGAAAGTTGCACTATGTACACAACTATGTAGCCAGAACTCTTCACCATCTGGAATCCTCGGAGAATGTCCCAGAGGGACGGCATCAACTCAGCTTCGAGTTCAAGGTGACAGGTAAGCCAAATCTTGCCAGAGGGGAGGGCGCACCAGGAATAGCGCAACTCTTTATAGACGGAAAATCAGTTGCCAGGGCTGATATACCTGTAACGATCCCAATTACCCTTGGAATAACCAGCGGGCTCACCTGCGGTTCAGCCCCTGCATCGCCAATTACACCTGACTACAAGCCTCCCTTCAAGTTCACAGGCAAGATATTTAAGGTGACTGTGGACGTAAGCGGCAAGTTACACGAAGATAAGGAGGCTGAGATGCGTATGATCATGGCGCGGCAATAAACAGATAAAGCCTGGCAGATCTACAGTCATACCTTTTAAGGTCTGACAGGCCACAAACCCCGGGAATTCGCAGAAATGGTGAAGATAAATCTGATGATGAGAACCGGGAATCTTCGTGACAGGATTTGCGAATAAGGACAATATTGCAGGCAAGGGCAAAAGCAAATATGTTTTTGATAACCGGAACCAGGATGGTACTCCACCTATAATGCTTGCATTTTATAAGTATGGGCCTTGAGGTGCTCTTGATCTATTGTCATTACCTTTGCTGTCGACGCGCTTATAGAGAATGTAATTTTCCCGTCACTTGCGAGGTAAACCTGCAATTCTCTGCTGCTTTTTTGTTTCCTGGCCTTATTTACCGGAATTTTGCATTTGGATTATGGAGTATGCTGCTTTCAATTCTTCTTACAATCGTTTTGAAGATTTTACTTAAGGGTTTTGAAGAAACAGCCAGATTAATGGGACCAGTGGAACACATAGATAACAATTAAAAACTAGTCAAACTGCTTTTTTCAAATCCTAATTTTAATATTATGTATGATAACTCATATATATCCTAAATTTTATATTCTTTATAATATAATGCTGCAACTATTTTTTTGACGCAAAGTTCTCGGATAGGGAAGAGAAAGTTTGGGGATGTAAGCATAAACACAAGTACCATTTCAACACCAGCCAAAATCCTGATTTACAGTACTGCTGCGGTTCTCCTTACACTCGGTATGAAAGCGATTTCAGATATACTGGTACCGGTTTTTTTCGCGCTTTTTGCCTTTCTGATCTTTTCTCCTCTTGTTCACTGGCTCATGAGGAAAGGGGTTCCGGGAAAGATCAGCGTTCTTGTGGTGATCCTTTTGTTCATGTTTGTTTTTGTTGGAACCGCAATTCTCTTTGCGAGCTCTTTACTCCAGCTCAGTGGCAGGATACCAAGCTATGAAAATCAGTTGCAGAGTATTCTGAACAGTATTTCAACATATTTGCCTGAAGCCGGAGTATCGTTGGAATCGGCTTTGCGCGATATTTCGGCATTTGCTTTCGGTGTAAGTACACAAATTATTACAGGAGCCTTAAGTGCAGGGTCAACACTTGTGCTCATTTTTATCACGACAACATTTTTGCTTCTGGATGCTGCAGGTGCGCCAAAAAAGGTACAGAGAGAAGCTGAAGGGCAGCCAGTCCATGTTTCGCGGTTTACTGAATTGAGCAGAACTGTCGTAAGCTATATGCTCCTGAGGACTGAGACCAATCTGTTTGGGGGCATTGGAGTTGCTATACTTCTTCTTATTGGGGGCATAGATTTTGCTCTTCTCTGGGGTCTCCTGTTCTTCCTGTTCGGTTATATTCCTTATCTGGGCTTTTATCTGGCAGCTATTCCACCTATTTTACTTGGCCTGTTCAAATATGGGGTTATAGGGGCAGTAGGTGTCCTTATAGCCATCACCCTTGTCAACTTGCTCGTGGAGAATGTCGTTTTCCCGTCTATTGCGGGAAAAGGCCTCAAACTATCTCCGACGCTTGTGTTTCTTTCTTTATTTTACTGGTCTTACGTACTGGGGACAGCAGGTGCGCTCATTGCCGTACCCCTTACAATAGTTGTAAAAATAGTTCTGGAAAGTTCCGAAGATACACGCTTGATGGCTAAACTCATGGAATCAAGTGGGGATAGAGATGAGGATGAGGAAAGGATTCTAGAAAGTTCGCCCTGAAGTTCTAAAGCCCTGTGATTCCGAAAATACCAGCTAGCGGCATTGACAGCTATCTATACCCGGTTATGGCTGAGAAATTCAAAATAAATCAATGCCTCCTCCTGATTTCACATTACATTTTCTGATCTAGGTGATGAGCTGGCAGTTTTCGTATATGGTAAAGATTTGAAAGAAAAACAGGATTGGCTAAAGAAGAAAAGTACCCCTGATTTTAAAGAATAATCCTGCTCAGCAGACCAGATAAAATTAATCAATATGCATAGGATGATATATATAAAAGAATAATTATATAAAGTGGATTATTGAACGCCGAGCCTGGGAAATCTCGAGGATTAGTTGGGGGTTGACAGAGTAATATTAACCGGTAGATACCTGGTAAGCGGTTCTGTGATAAAACATTTGATAAATCTCGGCACCCAGGTTGAAATCGATAGTATCCAAAAAAGGCCATCTTAATTAATTCACATACCTCTGAATAGTGCAGTCTGTTGAAGAATAGACGCGATACTCCGGTTTTTCAGGATTTAAAAACGGTAATGGAGACGATCGTTTCGCTTTCGTTGCCGAACTGGCTTGAAAACACAAAAATCAATAAAATCCATGATATAAAAGGAGGTTTGAGTTATAGCAACTTTAACTGTTCTGAAGTTTGAAACTATTGACGGTGCTGAAAGGGCACTTCATGTGATTCAGGATCTGAGCAAGCAGAATCTGATTAATCTGCATGATGCAGCCATAGTTACCTGGCCTGCGGACAAGAAGAAGCCTAAAACCAAACAATTATCGGATCTATCAGGCGTAGGATCAATGAGCGGCGCTTTCTGGGGTTTGCTGTTCGGTCTTATCTTCTTCGTTCCTATATTTGGCATGGTTGTCGGTGCCGCATTGGGTGCACTCACCGGTTCCATGGCAGACGTCGGGATTAGTGATGACTTTATCAAGTCTGTCCGCAGCAAAGTGACTCCTGGTACATCAGCTCTCTTTCTTATGACCAGCGATGCCGTGAAAGATAGGGTTTTCGAAGCCATGCAGCAGTTCAATTTTGAGATAATTGCCACCAACCTGTCCAGGGAAGAAGAAGAAAAACTGCGCGCTGCCTTTGCCGAAGAGGAAGCAGCTCCAGCACATTGAATTCTGACCTGAAAGCCGCCCCTCCAGAAAGCAAAATTAAGGAGAACAGCGGTTTCTCAAAAACGATAGGAAGGTGGAGGAAAGGAGCAAAAGGTCGGTTCCTTTCCACATTTTTGCTTTTATTTATTTTTCAGGAAAAAAGGCTGGTAGGAGAATAAAAGGGGTTTTGAGGAATGGCAACTCTAACAGTTCTGAAGTTTGAAACTACCGATGGTGCTGAAAAGGCACGTCACGTGATTGAAGATCTGAGCAAGCAGAATCTGATCACCCTGCATGATGCAGCCATAGTTACCTGGCCTGCGGATAAGAAGAAGCCAAAAACCGAGCAGTTGAAAAGTGAAACAGATAAGGGGATACTTAGCGGCGCTTTTTGGGGCATGCTCTTTGGCCTGCTTTTCTTTGTTCCTATATTAGGCCTGGTCGTTGGAGCCACAATGGGTGGAATGGCAGGGTCCATGTCCGATGTGGGCATTAACGATGAGTTCATCCGATCCGTCCGCAGCAAAGTGACTCCAGGTACGTCAGCCCTTTTTCTTATGACCAGCGATGCCGTCAAGGATAAGGTTTTCGAAGCCATGAGGCAGTTCAATTTTGAGATAATTGCTACCAACCTGTCCGAGGAAGGCGAAGAAAAACTTCGGGAAGCCTTTGCTGAGGAATAATCCCGAATGAAAAATCAGACCTTGCCAGAGAGTTAACTCTCTGAAAACCTCATTCAGTTTCTTGAAATTGGCAACAATATAAGAGTTATGGATTTTAAAAAGTATCTTCTGCCTGCTAGATCTTTATCGCAAAAATGTGAAAAACTGCTGAAGAACAATCCCTATAGTGAATGGAAATGATAGAAAACCATCTTCCTCCTCGAATTCATGTGCTGGCCAAGCCAACAGGAGCCATCTGCAACCTGGCCTGTTCCTATTGTTTTTTTCTTGACAAGGAACTGCTCTATCCCGGCAGCAGGTTCCGCATGTCAGACGACGTTCTGGAGAATTACATCCGGCAGCTTATCGAAGCCCACCGCAGCCCGCAGGTAACTGTTGCCTGGCAGGGGGGTGAACCTACCCTGATGGGAATCGACTTTTACCGGCATGCAATAGAGGTGCAGGAAAAGTACAGAAAACCGGGCATGACGTTCGAAAATACTATGCAGACAAATGGTACGCTGCTTGACAACGAATGGTGCCGGTTCTTTAAGGAAAACGGTTTTCTCATCGGGATCAGCATCGATGGCCCTCGTGAACTGCACGATGCCTACCGGGTGGACAAAAAAGGGGAAGGGACTTTCGATAGGGTCATGAGGGGGCTTCGCCTGCTACAAAAACATGGCGTGGAATATAATGTCCTGACAACAGTAAACAGGGTCAATGCCGATTATCCGCTGGAAGTCTACCGCTTTCTGCGGGACGAAGCCGGAACAGACTGGATTCAGTTCATTCCGGTTGTAGAGAGGATAAATGAGGAGGGACACTCCCTTTATCAGAAAGGGGACACGGTCTCGGACCGGTCGGTGCAACCAGAACAGTTTGGAAGCTTTCTGAACCGTATTTTCGACGAGTGGGTGAGAAATGATGTGGGCAGGGTCTTCGTGCAGACTTTTGAGGCTTCTGTACGCAGATGGCTGAACATGCCTTCAGGCATGTGCGTTTTTGAAGAGACATGTGGTATGGGGCTTGCTCTGGAGCACAATGGCGATCTCTACTCGTGCGATCATTTTGTGGAGCCGGACTACCTTCTTGGCAATATCATGGTAAAAGAGATTTCTGAGCTTGCTGCCTCGGAAAAGCAGTACAGGTTCGGTCAGGACAAACATGATACTCTGCCGCAGGAATGCCGTGAATGCGATGTGCTCTTTGCTTGCAGGGGAGAATGTCCTAAAAACCGCTTTCTTGCCACTTCTACCGGAGAAACCGGCCTGAACTACCTTTGCGGAGGCTGGAAAGCTTTCTTCCATCATATCGACTTTCCGATGCAGATCATGGCAGGCCTGATGCGCAGGGGTTATCCGGCAGAAGAGGTCATGCGAATACTGGTCCTGGAAGACGCTTTTGCCCGTGCAGGCCGAAACGACCCCTGCCCCTGTGGCAGTGGGCTCAAGTTCAAACGCTGTCACGGCCTCAAGAAAAAGGGGCCCAAAATCCGAAATATCAATTAATCTATATAATGGGGATAAAAATGACAGAAAAGAAACCAAACATACTGGTCATCTGGGGAGATGACATTGGCATTAGTAACCTCAGCTGCTACAGTGACGGTCTGATGGGGTACACAACACCAAACATTGACCGGATAGCTAATGAAGGCATAAGGTTTACGGACTCATATGGGGAGCAGAGCTGCACCGCAGGCAGGGCATCTTTTATTACAGGACAGAGTGCCTTCCGCACAGGTTTGAGTAAAGTAGGCATGCCCGGAGCAAAACTTGGAATCCGATCCGAGGACCCGACTATAGCCGAATTATTAAAGCCACTTGGTTATGCCACGGGCCAGTTTGGAAAAAATCATTTTGGAGACCGGGATGAACATTTGCCTACCCGCCACGGTTTCGATGAGTTTTTTGGCAACCTTTACCACCTTAATGCTGAGGAAGAACCGGAAAATCCGGACTATCCACCTGAGAAGGATTTTCCAGATTTTCGGAAAAATTATGGTCCGAGGGGCGTAATCCGGAGCTATTCTGACGGCCGCATTGAAGATACAGGCCCGCTAACACGAAAACGCATGGAAACCGTAGATCTGGAATTTCTTGAAGCAGCAACCGATTTTATTAAGCGCCAGCATGAGAATGGGAAACCGTTCTTTGTCTGGTTCAATACTACCTGGATGCACTTCAGGGTCCATGTCCCGGAGAAAATAAAGGGGCAGTCCGGGCGCTGGCAGTCGGAATATCATGATGCAATGATCGAGCACGATCGGCAGGTCGGTATGCTATTGAATTTGCTGGATGAACTTGGAATTGCCGATGACACTATAGTTGTCTACAGCACGGACAATGGGCCCCATATGAATACCTGGCCCGATGCTGCCATGACCCCGTTCCGTAACGAGAAAAACTCCTGCTGGGAAGGAGCTTTCCGCGTTCCCGAAATAATGCGCTGGCCTGCTAAGATCCAGGCAGGCAGGACTTCTAATGAGATCGTGAGTCATCTTGACTGGCTGCCCACTTTCCTTGCAGCCGCCGGAGAGCCGGACATTAAGGAGAAACTCAAAGAAGGCTATAAAGCAGGAGACAGAACTTTCAAGGTGCATCTTGACGGCTATAATCTGCTTCCATACCTTACAGAAGAAGAAAAGAAATCCCCACGTACCGAATTCTTTTACTTTTCCGACGATGGGGACCTGGTAGCTCTCAGGTACGATAACTGGAAAATGGTCTTTATGGAGCAGCGCGTAATTGGTACCTTACAGGTCTGGGCTGAACCTTTTGTCCAGCTTCGCGTACCAAAAATCTTCAACCTGCGCACTGACCCCTATGAAAGGGCAGATCAGACCTCAAACACCTATTATGACTGGCTGCTGGATCATGCCTTCCTGCTGGTGCCTGCCCAGGCTATTGTGGGTGATTTTTTAGCAACTTTCAAAGATTACCCTCCACGCCAGAAAGCTGCAAGTTTTACCGTGGATCAGGTTATGGACAGGCTCTTGCAGGGAATCGGGAGCACCTGAGTGTGAAGGAAGCAAAAAGAACAAATCGGGCTAATTGCCTGTTAATTCAACCTGAATATCAGAACTGAGACAAGCGGGAAACAGGTTTTAAACGCTGGACAGCTGGATTTTAAGCGAATCAGGTGATCTATGCCGGTAATTTTGGAAATCTCCAAAATGTACAGGGTGTAACATGTGCATGGGTATATACCCATGTGATACTTACAACCCTTCTTCCTCTATTTTTACAACCCTTCTTCCTCGGTTTTTAAACCCTTTTTCCTCGATTTTTACAACCCTTTTTCCTCGATTTTTGCCGTACTCTAATTCATACCTTCGTGGGCACCCTTGCTGTTCCTACCATTTTTATGATTGTGAATATGTTTTTGGAAAATCCTGTTATCCCCTCATTAACAGGGAAGGGGCTCAATTTATCTCCTCAATATCTCCCGCAATCTTATTTTTCCCTGCTCTAGTGAAACCACTTACTGGGAAGGACAGGTGTGATACTGTCAGTATCACTTACGATATTTTGAAATTCGTATCTGAAAGGTTTGATGAAATGAGATGGCTTGCCAGGTGGATTGTTCCCGCTGAAGATCCTGAGCACAGTTAAAAAAAGCAGAAAAAAGCCAAGAACACGGATGGACAAGAAAAATTCGAAACTCTGTGAAAATTTTTTTATACCAGTAGTTGAATGTTAATTAATGGGTATAAAGGTGTCCGGGAGCCTAAATGAATACAGATCAAACTAATAACGGTAGCTATTCAGTACCTGCCAGGATTCTCCTCTACGGTACGGCGGCAGTCATCCTGACAATCGGGATGCGGGAGATTTCAGATATACTTGTGCCTGTTTTTTTCTCGATTTTTGCATTTCTGATCTTTGCCCCGCTGGTTAACTGGTTCCAGAGAAAGGGCATACCCGGTCCAGTAAGTGTAGGGCTGGTAATTTTCTTCTTTATTATTGTTGCCACAGGTGCAGTCCTTCTTGTTGCAGGCTCCCTGTTCCAGCTCAGCGGCCAGATTCCGGGTTATCAAGCCCAATTTCTGGAATTTATACAGAATTTTGAGCAGTATTTGCCCGCATCAGATGAATTTTCCTTTGAAGGAGTTCTACGTGATATAGGGGCATTCGTACTTGGTCTGACTGCAGGAATTCTTACAGGAGCTCTGAACACCGGAACAACAGCCGTGCTCATCATCACCACTACAACGTTTTTGCTGCTTGATGCGGCAGGCGCCCTTAGAAAGGTGCAAAGGAAAGCTGAAACTCAACCAGTGCTATTTTTAAGAGTTATCGAACTTGGCAAGAGCCTGGTGAGCTACATTCTTATCAGGACTGAAACCAATCTGATTGCAGGCACCGGAACAGCCATAATTCTCCTTATCGCAAGAATCGATTTTGCAATTCTCTGGGGAATTCTCGCCTTCCTGCTCGGTTATATTCCGTTTCTCGGCTTTATTCTGGCATCTTTTCCACCTGTACTGCTTGCACTACTTAAGTATGGACCTCTCGGAGCGCTTGCAGTTCTTGCCGGGATCTGGCTTATAAACGAGTTTGTGGAAAGTATTGTTCTTCCGGCTCTTGCAGGAAAAAGCCTGAAATTATCTCCATCAATAGTATTTCTTTCTTTATTCTACTGGGCTTTTGTGCTGGGTCCCTCAGGTGCGCTTATAGCCGTACCCCTTACAATGGTTGTTAAAATGATTCTGGAAAGTTCCGATGATACGCGCTGGATGGCAAATATGATGGAATCGGGTGAAAGTAAAGAGTAAACCCGGAGGAAAAAACAGGCAAATTTTTTTTTTAAATAACTGGGAGCAACTTAAAAAACATTAAAGGCCGGACTACTATAACCAGATATCTCCAGAGAATATACCCTCTGAATATGATTTTAATTTTCTCAAAGCTAATAGCTATAAACTCGCAGCCATAACTGACAATCACAAGCCGGGAGTAAGGCAAGAAAACAATGGGGTCCGATAAAAGACTGTAAAATAGGACAGAACGGTACTGTAGATTAAAATATCTATGAGATTGATTCCGGCTCATAGAATAAATCAAAATATAAAAAGAATAAATATAAAGATAGAAATAAAAAAACAAAGCAAAGCTGGGAGGGGGGCTTCCGATCAAAGTCGTGAGATTTATTGCAGGAATGCGCTTTTTCGTACTGATTCCGGTGATCGGGCTGGCGATTGCCACTTGCGCTTTGTTTATTAAAGGCGGCATCGATATTGTTCATTTTATGGTAGTACTGATTACAGGAGTGGCAGAGACAGATCCAGAGATGAATATCATCGTTGAAATCGTGGAAACTGTCCATCTCTTCTTAGTCGGTACAGTACTCTTTCTTACTTCTTTAGGGCTCTACCAATTATTTATCCAGCCGCTCCCTTTCCCGGGATGGCTGAAAATAAATGATATTGAGGAACTGGAGTTAAACCTTGTTGGGCTCACCATTGTTGTGCTGGGAGTTAACTTCTTGAGCGTGATCTTTGAACCGCAAGAAATAAACCTGGCTGTTTATGGAATAGGCTATGCCTTACCCATTGCAGCTCTGGCTTATTTTATGAAAGTTCGTTCACGCATAACCAAGCGGAGTCGCGAGGAAGGTGAATGCCTTGCAGCCATAGGGAAGGTGGTCACTGAAGACAGCGAATCGAGCTGGTTATCAGACGAAAGGAAAGACTGAAACTGAATTCATTGATTCTCCCACTTCTCTTTATGTTTACTCTTACAGGATGCTACGTCAGATCCTTACGTTAAATCCTTAATAGTTTTTAATAAACTTTAGCCGAAGATATAGACTTTCTCAATTGAAGGAATAACAACTTTTTTTATTTAAGTAGAATGATTCCTTTTTGCAGGACGATTCCTTTTTGCAGGACGCTATTTTGAAAAAACAATAATTTCAAATGCGGGCAAAGGAGTCAATAGATAAATAAATTAGAAAATATAAAAGTAGATTTATAAACGTAGGGGATCAAATAGATTAAGATAAAACCTGAGCAGTGAGCCAGGGAATGGGGTTACAGATTCTGAAAATGAGCAGACAGTTACTGGCGTTCAGAATTAAAGAGAGGGGATTCTCATGGATTTAACTCGTCGATGTTTGGCAGAATTAATAGGCACCTTCTGGCTGGTTCTTGGCGGGTGCGGTAGTGCAGTTCTGGCGGCTGGTTTCCCCGAGATGGGCATAGGCTTTGCAGGCGTTTCCCTGGCATTCGGACTGACCGTCCTGACGATGGCTTTTGCTATTGGCCACATCTCAGGCGCCCACCTCAACCCAGCTGTCACAATCGGTCTTCTTGTAAGTGGCCGGTTCTCCGCAAAAGATGTCATCCCGTACATTATCTCACAGCTGGCTGGAGCGATCATTGCGGCTTTCGTGTTATGGCAGATCGCCAGCGGTCAGCCCGGCTTCAATCTGGTTGAAAGCGGTTTCGCAGCTAATGGATACGGGGAACACTCACCCGGCGGGTATTCACTATATGCAGCTCTTATTACAGAGCTTGTAATGACCTTCATGTTCCTCATCATAATTCTCGGTTCGACCGACTATCGGGCCCCAGCACACTTCGCGCCAATCGCAATTGGGCTGGGACTGACACTGATTCACCTGATCAGCATTCCGGTGACAAATACCTCAGTAAATCCTGCCCGCAGTACGTCCCAGGCATTGTTCGTCGGCGGCTGGGCAATTCAACAGCTCTGGCTGTTCTGGATAGCTCCAATTGTTGGAGCGATCCTTGCTGGCATAGTCTATAATTTTGTTGGACGTGAAACCGAGTTGAGGGTGAGAGAACAACTTAGAGATGAATGAAAGTTGCAGAAAAAAGATATGAAGTAAGGGTAACGGTAGGGTCGGCAGGACCAAACATTATATGCTATCCCTGGCTGACCCGCTCAATTATACCTCTGGCATCCCGGACCAGTTCTAAAGTTTGACCTGGCAAGAATCTTAAGCGGAAGCTTTATGCGTTTCCGCCCGAAAAAAACCTGAGGAAATGAATATTCCGCATAAAAAGAACTTTTAATCAGCGATAACTTCTTAGAAGGTTCTCCAGGAAGATCCAGACTTTCTCGATCGAAGGAATTAAGATCCTTTCCGAAGGACAGTGCGGATCTTTAATCGTCGGCCCGAAAGAAATCATCTCCATGCCCTCATGGACCGAACCGATTACGCCACACTCAAGCCCTGCATGAATCACTCTGATTTCGGGTTCTTTTCCAAAAGTTCCGGTGTAAACCTGCCTGCACTTCGTGAGCAGTTCGGATTCTAGATCGGGCTCCCATGCCGGGTATCCAGGCTCATGCTCAATCCAGGTGCCTGCGAGCTTTGCCACGGCTTCCAATTTTCCGGTTATTTCAGCCAATCTAGGATTGTTAGAACTGCGCTGGCTTGATACGATTATTATTTCATTTTCAGCTGTCCGTACCGTTGCAAGATTGTTTGATGTCTCGACAAGCCCCTGAATATTCTCCGACATCCTGTAAACCCCATGCGGCAACTGCAGGATCAGCTCAATCAGTTTTTCTTCGGTCTCCGCTGAAAATACCCGGATGCGGGACGCTTCTTTTTCAGGGATCCTATCCCCTGCAACTTCAAAGATTATTTCCCTGCCAATCTCCTCGAGGCTCAGGATAAGCCCGGGATCGGTCTTTGCATACTCAGCCTGAAAAGCCTTCCTCATACCTGATACGGCTTCCCCTGCCTGCTTAAGTTTTTCCCTGCGGAGTGCAATAAAGGCTTCGGCAGTACTGGGAATTGCATTATGGACACTGCCCCCGTTTATCAGGACAAGCCTTAAATTTTCCGCCCCCAGCCTGTCCCTGAGCCCGGCAAGTGCCAGGGAGAGCAGTTGTATCCCATTTGCACGCTGTTTATTGATCTCAACCCCCGAATGCCCGCCTTCCAGCCCTTCAACCGAGAGCCTGAAAAACCCGAATAAGCTTTCCTCTTTAAAATCAAGCAGCTCCCACTCAACAGGGAGTGTAATCATCGAATTCTGCCCGCCTGCGCATCCTATTACAAAAACGCCTTCATCCTCGGAGTCAAGGTTCAGAAGTACCTTTCCTTCAAAGAAACTGGGTTCAAGTCCCTTCGCTCCTGTCAACCCTGTTTCCTCATCTACCGTAAAAAGCAACTCAAGCGGCGGATGTCCGATTTCTCCGTTTTTTCCTGCTTCTGCCAGCACCAGCCCGATTGCAAGTGCAATCCCATTGTCCGCGCCTATGGAAGTCCCGTCTCCCCTCAGCCATTCTTCATCATAAACACATCTGATAGGGTCACTTGAAAAGTCGTGCATGCACTCCCTGGATTTTTCGCAGACCATATCCATATGCCCCTGCAGAATAAGCGTGGGAGAGTTCTCATATCCTGATGATGCAGGGATTTTGATAAGTACATTGTTCAGGGCATCGGCTTTTACCTCAAAGCCTCTTGACCTGCCCCACTCCTGCAGCCAGATGGAAATCTGTGCTTCCTGTTTTGAGCGCCTCGGGATCTTATTGATCTCTTCAAAGACTTCGAGAATCTGTTGAGTTTTCGGGTGCATAGGGATCAATTTTTATTTTCTTCCTGGGTTGTTTTTCAGAGGTAGTTAGGGGTAATTATTAGTTTAGTTTACTGCACCACATATTGTTATAATTTATTGAAAACAGTCATGCAGTCTGAAAAATTTAAGCGATATTAGAAATCCGTTTAACAGAAAGGCTAAAAATCTGTTGCAAATTAACGGAAGATGAGTCAGTAAATGTAAGTAAAAATATATAAATTCTGAGAAACATCGAAGAAATAGAATTTAAGAATAGGTTCTACCGGATAACCGGAATTAAAAAATTACATAAAATTGCCTGGATTAAAAACAGATTATCTCAAACACTTAAATCAAAAAATGGGCGTATAATAACGCCCTGTATCTCAGAACAAAACAGTTTTCCGTATTTTAAATTAAAAGGCACCTTACAAAATACCCTGAAAGAGATTATTCAGGGATGTGGCATCGCTGCTCCCCTTTTTGAAGACATTACGTTTTCTGTGCGCTCGGATAGCTGATTCTTAAACTGCTGGATATTTTTAGCCTGATCCCGCTGAGCCAGTTCGCGGCTTGCTTTTCTGGTTACTTCTTCACTTGGCACGCCAGCCCCGTTCATCTTCCACTGGAACTTATAGCTGGACCAGGTATCAGCCAGTTCACTGAGCCGCTTGTATTCCATGCCATCCGGCATGAGATCAAGCTGTTCATCAATTACCTTATTTACATACTCTTTATTCGGCTCGAAAACGACAAGAGGTTCGATAACATCAGCCTTTACGATATCCCTGATATCCCTGCCTTCATATTTTTCAATGAGGCGGGCACAGCCCTCAAAGTGTGAGATTTCCATTTTTGCGAAGTTTTCCCAGATGGCTTTTATCCTGGAATCGGTTTCGGTCTGTGCATTGGAGAAATAGATATACGCCTCATTGAGCTGCATGAGCGCAGCTTTTTCGAGCATTGTCTCACGCGGGTCGCCGAGCAGCCCGTACTGTGTCACATGTTCTTCTTCAACATCGGCAATCTCGGAGTAAACCTGCCTTGCAAGTTCATCCGAATACATGAAACCATGGGATTTATAGTAAAGCTCGGTCTGCTGTTCGCCTGCGACAATGGTAAGATAATTCATTTTGGTTTTAATGTCGGCGGTGTCTTTATCGTAGTGTTTGCGCATGGTGTCGTCAGGATGGCGGTGGTGACCAACTGTCGGCCTTCCTGGTTTTACCTCGGTCTTACCCTGAACAATAAACTCTGGGTCGCCATCTTCCATGTAATCATAAAGGCAGCTGTAGCGGTAAAGGTGGTCGAAGTCCTCAAGCAGAGCGAAGTCCAGGGTCTGCTTTACATAAGGATCAGACTCGTTTTTGGCAAGGTTTGCAGTAAGGTCGACAGCCACCTGTTCATAGCCAAGTGTGGTCTCTATAACAGTCTGGTTAGCCGGATTCAACCAGTTTATCGTCTGCTGCTGCATGGAATCCACACGCCTCATCGCTGCCATCTGGCGTTTAATCTCAGGATCGACAGTCATTCGCTCCATCTCGTGTGACATAAGGACTGAAGCATTCTCAATCCCATTCATCAGGATTATACGGGTACGGGTGTATGCATCGACCGACTTCTTATCATATGGAGGTTTGACGATCTCCTTCCAGTTCATAAATTGCTCTTCTATCGGAATACTGTCCATCTCAAAAGGTCTGAATTGTGCCATTACTGTTTCCCCCGAATTTTATCAGTTTTGCCCATTGTGCATTCCCATAATCGGGCATGATTCACCTGCCTGATACAGAATTCTACAAAGAGCGGGACATTCATTTTGCAAATAGTATCTTCTCAGCAGAGTACCCCAAATATCTGCAATACTTCTCGCCTTAAGCTTCAATGACCCCGGCTGCAGGCAAAGTAGCTGGTATCTAGCTGGCCATTTTTTAATTATATTAATAGAATATATCTATAAACCTCACCTATATAAAAATAAATCATATATTAAGTTTGAAATGAGTAGCTCAGTTTCAATATAAGAATAATAGTCGAAGCAATCGAAAGCTCTAAGATTAATAAAAATAATATAATAAATAAGGGATATAATAGTACTAATTTATTAATTCAAACTTATAATCGGGTTTGCAGTACTAATTTCCGGATCTGGTATCCAGACAGGAAAGGGAATCAGACAGGAAGATTTCTAAAAGGGGGGAGATATAGCGTGCCGGATACGTCGGATATGTTAATTTTCTGGGCCGTAGTTATGATGCGCTTCTTTGTACCGCTCGCTATTCCCAGATATCCTCTTCCAGCGGTAATAGCTGCTCTGATCCTTGATATGGTAGACCAGACGATTTTTCAGCTGTTCACGAGTTTGCCCCTTGAAGGCTACCAGAGCTATGATAAGGCTCTTGACAATTACTATCTGGCAATTACCTATCTTTCAACCATGCGGAACTGGTCAAATCTCTTCGCCTTTAAAATAAGCCGTTTCCTTTTCTATTACAGGTTAGTCGGTGCAGCCCTTTTCGAGCTAACGCACCTGCGAGAGCTGTTGTTTATCTTCCCGAACACTTTTGAATATTTCTTTATCTTCTATGAGGCAGTTCGCCTGAAATGGAATCCGATGGTGCTTACAAAAAGCAAACTGATCACTACCACGGCACTCATCTGGATCTTCATCAAACTGCCTCAGGAATACTGGATTCACATCGCTCAGCTGGACACGACCGACTGGATCCGGGAAAACCCCATGAACGCATTGATTCTTATCGGATGGGTTTTATTCCTTCTTGGCATGGCATGGTGGCTGCTGCGAGATCTCCCCCCCATGAGATCCGGGTTTTCAGTTGCAGCCGATCCTATCTCTGGAGCCCGGAAAGAAAGGCACGGACAGGGAATCGAAACCAATCTCCAGGTGGCGGATTCTTCGGAGCGTTTTTTCAATAATGCACTGTTTGAGAAGATAGTACTTGTTTCCCTGTTAAGCATAATCTTTGCCCAGATTCTTCCCGGAGTAAGGTCGACTAATCTTCAGCTGGCACTTGGTATGGCTATTCTCATAATAATAAATACGGCATTGAGCCACTGGCTTGCAAGGCGCGGAACTCACTGGAAGTCTATTATCCAGGAATTTGTGATAATGTCTCTGGTGAACCTCGGCATAATCCTTCTATTCGATTTCCTGCTGCCCAGATACGATGGTTCGATCAACCTTTTTAACACGCTCTTCTTCGTCCTCCTGCTGACCCTGAACGTAACGCTCTATGACAGGTATCGGACAGTGCATATCAGGAACCATAAAGGAAGCAATTGATTCCTGTGGATAATACTCTTTGAGAGAGCTCGTGAGAAATATAAATACTGGAGGATATAAGTTAATTAAGAGTATTTCAGGGTGCTTTGAAAGCAGTTTTTCAAGCAGGTTAGTGATGCGAAGATACCCGGCACTCAACCGGGACGTGAAGGGAGCGAACTCAGAATGCCGGAGACATCGGATCTGTTCATTTTCTGGGCTGTGGTCACGGCTCGATTTCTGATACCGCTTACCATTCCCGGTTACCCTCTTCCGGGCATTATACTTTCCTTAGTCCTTGATATGGTAGACCAGACTTTATTTCAAGAGTTCACAAACCTGCCCCTGGAAGGTTACCAGGACTATGATAAGGCTCTTGATATTTATTACCTGGCAATTACCTATCTCTCAACCCTGAGAAACTGGTCAAACTTCTTTGCCTTTGAAGCAGGCCGCTTCCTCTTTTACTTCAGGCTGATAGGCGTAGCCATTTTCGAGATAACACACCTGCGCCTGCTATTGCTTATTTTTCCCAATGTCTTCGAATACTTCTTCATTTTCTACGAGCTTGTCCGCCTGAAATGGGACCCGAAGGTGCTTACGAAAGAGAAATTGATTACTACTGTGGCTTTTATCTGGGTCTTTATTAAACTGCCGCAGGAATACTGGCTCCATATTGCCCGGATGGATACCACAGACTGGGTGAGAGCCAATCCTTCAAATGTAACAATCCTTATTGGCTGGGCTGCTCTTCTTATCTTCCTGGGCTGGTGGCTTTTGAGGGACCTGCCCCCCATGAGGCCCGGTTTAATTGTTGCAGCCAGTTACAGGCACTTTCCTTTTTATAGCCTGCGGGCGAAGAAAATAAGGGATAATTATACGAGCCTGAGGTTTTTTGACGATTTTCTCCACTACGAACTGTTCGAGAAGATTGTGCTTATTTCCCTGCTGAGCATAATCTTTGCACAGATCCTTCCCGAGGTCCGGGCAAGCAGCCTTCAGGTTGCAATCGGGATAACGGTTCTTATCATAATAAACACCGAGCTGAGCCAGTGGTTTGCCAGGCGAGGAACCCGCTGGAAATCAATAATCCGGGAATTCATAGTAATGGCTGCTGTAAACTTCGGGATAGTGCTCGCATATGATTTCCTGATAGCCAGGTTCGCGGGTTCGATCAGCCTTCCAGATACTTTATTCTTCATCCTGCTTCTTACCCTCAATGTCATTCTTTATGACAGGTACAGGCGGTGGCAGATCTGGAATCAGGCAGAGACAGTTGTTTTTGCAGGGCTGGGAGTGAAAAAATAAGAGATCCTGGAGCCAGGGGGCTTTTTAATATGGCTTTAATGTTTATACGGGACAAGATAGAAGCTTATATGAAACATATAAAATTAGCAGAATGAGTAAGATAAACTCAATTTCTTTATTTTTAAATATTGAATGGAAAAAATAGCGTAATAACCTGGAATTTTCCCTATAATAAGCTGTATATAAATATCCTAACCGATTCGATCTGGAAACTTTATAATTGATTTCTGAATAACTTCTTTTATTATGAGGAGTTTAATTTTTATAATTTCCAAAAATATCAGTCTTTACAGACTGTTCTCCTCTGCTTATTAGAATTCAGATCTGCATTATAAGTACACCTGTAACATAATTCAAATCTTCAAAGGCTGAAAAAGTAAAATTTTCCTGCGGAATAAGGCGCAGTATTGACAATTTTAAACAGATGAAAAAAATTAAATAGGATAAAGGGATTATATAAGCTTATGGAAACACAGTTCAGAAAAGATTTGATTTCAGCTCTTGGTTGGCTTGCTCTCTGGATTATCATCCGAACTTATGTAAACGCCTGTGCACCTTAACTTCGGGGCTCTGAAAAGTTTTTGAATTATCGAAGGCTGTATTAAAGAGGCTGTATTAAAGAATTTTTCGATCTGGTCTTATTATACTCGATACAACATTAAAAAGAATAATGAGTATAGGAAATAAATTCCTGCGAAGAGTTGATGTTGAAGTATTTTCTGCTGCTTGTTTACTGGAAAAATTGGATAGGAAAAATCGGGTAAAATAAATTGCAGCAGAGCGCCCTATTTAGAGAAGAGTAATGTTGGACTTGAAATTTTCTATGTCAATCAATTTTTTGCTTGAAAGCAATTTTTGATATAATTTATTTAATATAATTTATGCTATTACTATGTGCTAGAGTTGGGGAACAGGGCTGGGGTATCATCAAAAAGAATTTCCCGGGTTGCTGATCCTTCTTCGAATTACTTGCTTGGGGGAGCATAAGTTCGAAGATACTGTGTTGGGGGACACAGTAGATACAGCGCCTCCGGGATTCTTCTGTATTAGTTTACTGGACTTAATTAAAAAGCAAAAGCAAGAAAATATTCCAGGAAGCAAATTTCTCTTCTTTCTTTATATTTCCCATCAAATTACCTGATTATACTTTTGACTCCACATGCTGGCTCATTCATATTGAATCATGCATTTATCGAAGTTAGTGGACAGACTCTGGATCGTTGTTTCCATTATTCTATGTATTATGTGTCTGGAATAAGCTATCAGTAGATAAATCATTTAACGAGCAGATAAGATCTACAGATGGGATGTGCTCAGTCGTATCCTCGATATTTATATATGATGAAGTATATTAGAGTCCTGGGCATCTGGAAGGTCATTAAAGACTTGTTCTTAACTCTTTTTAATAACCACCCCATACCCCCCAACTCCCCAATATCCAGATGCCCAACCCCCAAATATCGTTGACAATTCTTTCTTCAGCCTGTTTTAAAGCCTGAATTCTGACTTATGCTCTCCCTAATTTTTAAAAAAAGAATTCACTGATTGGAAGTCACAATCATCTACGAACATTAAAAGTACTTGCTGTAAGGATTTTATGCTAGAAATTAATACTATTGTATTGATAGAGATTAATACTATTGTATTGATAGAAATTAATACTATTATATTGATAGAGATTAATACTATTGTATTGATAGAAATTAATACTATTGTAGAAGTTTTTAGAATCAATTAGCTAATAATATAAAAATATGGAGGCAGGTCTGTATTACCCAAACCGATAGGTCTGGAATAAGATTGCTCATTTCAATATTATTGATGGCACTTGTTTTACCCCTTGCTTCGGCGGCTTCCGAGCCTGATTATCCAAGAATTTTAGGCCATCCCTGGGATCATTCCCCTATCACCGTATACATAGATAATAAAACTGTGCCTCCTCATTATAGTCCTACCTATTACGCACAGGTACAGAAAGCTCTGAATTACTGGGAAGAAGGGGGAAACGGAAAGCTTGAGTACACTCCTGTTTTTAAACTTGTGGGTTCCGAAAAAGCTGATATAAGGATAAAATGGGTCGAAGACCTTCAGAAGGAACAGGGTGCTCCTGAAGGGGTTGCAGGCGTTGCAATTCCATTTGTTACCAACGGGCGATTTATTCGTGTAGATATAATGCTTGGAGTTGGGAATTATCAGTGGACGAAGTGGGTTCCCTATAGTGATAGTGCAATGCTGGCCATTTCAAAGCATGAATTGGGGCACGCCCTGGGATTGAATCACAGCAGTGACAAGCAAGACATCATGTATCCAAAAAACGAGCAGATAGATAACACAAATCCTGTCCTGAGTAAATACGGTTCCCTTTTACTTATAGTGGCTTATGCTACTCTTGCGATTATCGTTTTTCTCTCTGTTTACTGGCTACTTAGCAGGAAAAGGTGAAAAACAGACTCCCAGGGCAACATAATCCTTATATCGTTGCACTAATGTACTGCAAATACTTCAATGGCACCTGATTGACAGACATTTAAGAACTCATAGACCATTGTACACTACCGTACCCAGGATTCTGTCAGGTCTTCTATTACCTTTTTTCTCTGAATTAATAATTCATCAGCCAGGATTTTTTTAAATTATTCTCCACTGTAATATATTCAGATATCTACTTAATGTCATTACCGTAATGTCATTACCGGCAGCATTTTCTTTTACTACTATATTTAGGAAAGTTAGTCTATCAGATAATTGTTGTAAAGGTTGATTTTATGCAACAGAAGTATTTTGAGTAAAGGAATTGATACTGCGAGAATCAGAAGAAGAACTCTAAAGATCTCAAATAAGTTCAAAAGAATTAAGAAATTGTAATTAATAATTACTGAATAACACCTTCACGCGAATATGTAAATACTTTTGAAAACGAGCAGTAATTAGCATAAACCCCTTCAAATCTTTGAATATACACAATTTATGCAGGGCAGTGGAGATAAAAGTTATTCATGCTCTCAGGAAGAAGCTCGTATTTGCTTGTATGGTAACTAACTTCAATCAAATCGACAGCTGCCCAGTACTGCAATGTCATATATAAGTATGCAACCTGCAGAGAAAGAAAACTTCATAATTTTTCAAAAAATTATCCATAATGATACAGTGAAAATTTTCAGCTTTTTCCGGAATTAAAGAGAACTCAGAAGGGAAATAATTTAGAAAAGAAATTGGAAGGAAAAGAATTAGCTTTTGGGCAAGTTATAAACTGGAGTCAGGCAGTTTCAATCTCCATTTCGATGCCTCCCACCTGCTTTGCAATGACAGTATATATTGTACCTATAAGAAATCCGGCTATTGCTCCCGCAATTCCGTAGAAGACAACAAATAATACAATTACAAATATTCCCTCAGTAAGACCCGTCCCGTCCATAGTCGATACGAGAAGCAGAAACGGCGAGAATACAATAGCAAGAGTGAGATACATAAGACTCAGCACTTTTGCCAGAGACATGCTGTTTAAAGACGTAATTCGCATCATATTAAATCCCCCAGGATATCTAAAAGGCATATAAGTATAAAAATTTATTCTGTTAGACGATTGAAAGAAGTCTTTTTTTACTTATGAGAAGATTTTTCAATTTTTGATCTTGAGAAGATTTTCCGAATGTTTTCCCTGATACCCAGAGCCAGAGAATTGGGTTTTATGCTCCCGAGCTCTCAACGTGAACGTTTAAGATCTGCCCTGAACAAATATTGAGCGTAACTATTTTCTTCAAAAATTATCTCTTTGTCTTACGGAGGCTGGCTTCAACGGAACTGGCGGGTATTGACATACTTGGCATCCTTACAGAGATAGATCAGGCAATATGGGGGCTACCGCTTCTGGTCTTACTTGTAGGGACCGGGATCTTTCTGACCTGGAAACTAGGGCTGATCCAGATCTTCAGGCTGCCCCTTGCGCTCAGGTACGTGCTTAACTCGAGAAAAGCCGAAATTGGGGTACAGGGTGACGTTTCAAGTTTTGCGGCGCTTAGCACTGCGCTGTCCGCAACTGTAGGAACCGGGAATATAGTCGGGGTTGCAACTGCAATAAAAACGGGGGGTCCCGGCGCTCTCTTCTGGATGTTTCTTGCAGCTTTTTTCGGAATGGCAACCATGTATTCCGAATCCCTGCTTGCAGTAAAATACAGGACTGTTGATGCAAACGGGCAGATGTCAGGAGGGCCCATGTATTATATCAGGAACGGGCTGGAGGGAAAAAGGTACAGCCGCTTTCTGGCAGCCGCTTTTGCTTTCTTTGGGGTAAATGTAGCCCTTTTCGGGATAGGCACTTTTCCTCAGGTAAATGCCATTGTCGATTCAGCAAAGATTGCTTTTGATATTCCTGAAGTTCTGAGCGCGGGTGTAATAAGCCTGCTTGTAGCATTTGTTACGCTTGGCGGAATCCGGAGGATTGCAGCCGTGGCTCAGCTTCTTGTGCCTTTCATGGCAACAGGCTATGTGCTGGGCTGTCTGATAATTATTGGGTTAAACCTTGAGAAAATCCCGAAAACCCTTGCCCTGATAATAAATTCCGCATTTACTGGGACTGCTGCACGGGGCGGTTTCCTTGGGGCAGGGGTAATGCTTGCGGTCAGGATGGGAATTTCGCGGGGAATTTTT
The DNA here is from genome assembly GCF_004099695.1 of Methanosarcina sp. MSH10X1. Classification (GTDB taxonomy): domain Archaea; phylum Halobacteriota; class Methanosarcinia; order Methanosarcinales; family Methanosarcinaceae; genus Methanosarcina. Next base: position 139,231 of record NZ_SCHL01000001.1, read on the forward strand.
TCAAACGAGTCCGGCCTTGGGAGTGCCCCGATAGCTGCGGCGGCTGCAAAGGTAAAAGAACCTGCCAGGCAGGGGCTTATTTCCATGACAGGAACTTTTTTCGATACAATTGTTGTCTGCTTCATGACCGGAACCGTGTTGATAATAACGGATTCATGGACAGGTGACCTTGCGGGTGCCTATATGACAAGTTACGCCTTTTCCATCGTACTTGCAGAAGCCGGGAATTACATCGTAACAATCGGGCTAATCTTCTTTGCCTTTACAACTATCCTGGGATGGAATTACTATGGTGAGCGCTGTACGGAATTTCTCTTCGGGGTAAAAGGAATTCTCCCTTACAAGTTAGTCTATATTCTGATTATTGCTTCAGGCGCCTTTCTCACCCTCGATGTCATCTGGGTGCTTGCAGATATCGTAAACGGGCTCATGGCCATCCCGAACCTTATTGCCTTGCTGGCGCTGCGAAAAGTAATTGACGCCGAAACCAGGCAGTACTTTGAGAAACTGGAGGCTGAAACCTCAAATCCCATTGAGTCACCAAAATAACCAGTTGCAACACGAGTAATCACGAGATCATAAAGGACCCATGCGTTTGTGGACAAACTTTTTTGAAAAAGTTTGCGTTTTCGCTCAAGCCTTTTTTGAAAAGGCTTGCGATCGAAAAATACAACATGTCAGAGGTTGCAAATAAAGTGCAAACATTATAAACCAGGTATAAGGACTGTTACCTATGAAGCCCGTCTATCCAGAGAAACGTTCCTGCCCCGGGAAAAAGAAGCGTAAGCTGATGTACCGAACATCAGTAGAAAAAGGACCGGTAGACAGTGAAAAGCTGAGAGACAGAAAATCGACATACAGAGTGCTGGCAGATAGACTACCGGCATCATTTCTCCGGTTTACAGTCGCTTTACTGATGATATCTATCTTTCTGACAGGCCCGACGTCGGCAGTTGTAGTGTCCGGAAATACCCAGCTTGGAGTTGAGGTCTCGGAAATCACCCCCAATCCTGCCAGTCCGGGTGAAGACCTGCTCATAAGGGTCAATATACAGAATATCGGGGACGAGCCCGCAGAAGACGTGATTATAGGAATTGAGGAAATTCATCCTTTCATTTTCAAGTACAGCACTTCAGAAATTTACGGTTCCGGGACCAACCTGGAGCGAACCTTTCAGATTCAACAGATAAGGCAGCGTTCCAAGGTCGAACTGAATTTCTATTTCAGGATAGATCAGGAGGCTGAATCCGGGGTCTATCAGCTCGAATTTACCATCAAAGATAACAGCGGGACAAGTTTTTCGAGAAGAATTCCCGTAATGGTGGAAGGAAACCCTGACCTTGTGCTTGCAGGCACTAACATTTTTCACGTTGACGAAAATAATTCCTCTTCAGGAGCCATAGTTCCCGGACAGGAGTTCTATCTCAGGACAACAGTTAAGAATGCAGGAAACGGAGACGCAAAAAATGTCAGGGTAATGCTTAACCTCAATAACTCTTCGCCTTTGATCCCGCTGGAAGATAATGTACGTTTTTTTGAGAACCTGAGTGCAGGCAGTTCAGAAAACCTGTCTTTCAAACTTCTGCTCGGCAGCAATGCCGATGTGCAGCCCTACAGGATTCCCCTGCGAATAACAGCCTCGAATAGCACCGATACCTTGCAGATAGATAAGATCCAGGAAATTGGAATTAACGTGCTTAACCGGGCGAAAATCGATGTTTCAAGCCTGAAATTCGATCCTGGGATGCCTGTGAGAGGACAGCAGGTATCCATGACAGTCCGGCTTGAGAATGTTGGAGAAGGGGAAGCCCGTTCAGTTAAAGCCAGGCTTGAGGGGCTTGAAGGTTCGGGTAGTACAGCCGCCTTCCTCGGGCGCCTGGATAAGGATGACGATGCCCCTGCAGTTTTTACTTTTACCCCTGAGAAAACAGGTGATCAGGAAGTAACCCTGCTGGTTGAATATGAGGATGATTTCGGTAAACATCAGCTTAGCGAGGATCTGACATTCAATGTGGAAAGACAGAAGGGAAGCATTGTTCCGCTTGTGCTCGGAGCAGCCTTCATTCTTGCAGCTATAGTTTTTTATATGAAAAAGAAAGGCAAAATCTGAGATGCGGAGATTAAAGAAGCCGAAAAGCGGAATTAAACCTAAAGGATGCCTGTTATGCTCGAAAAAGCGAGAGTTTCCTTCTTCCTTGCCAGCCGCTCCATAGGCAGGGGTAATAAAGGAATTACGATTTTTACAGTCTTTGTCCTGACCCTGATCTTTATACAGCTTGTGCTTTTTTCAAGCATGCTTGCAGGAGTTACGCTCAAATTCAATGAACTCATGGTTGACTTCCAGACCGGAAATGTTGTGATCGAACCGAAGACCGAAGCACGGTTCATTGAAGATGCTTCAAGCCTTCAAAAAAAGATAGAAAGCCTTCCGCAGGTAGTAGGAACCTCGGCTCGCCTGAAAACGACCGGAAACTTCCGTTATAAAGAAAAGGAAATGGGAACTACGGTTTATGGGATAGATCCTGCCGATGAAAGTTTTGTAACAGATCTTGAAGACGCTATGATAAGCGGGGAATTTCTGAGCAGGCCTGATAGGGGAGAGGTAATCCTGGGCAGGGAGGTCTCAGGAGGTTTCGGGGCTCTTATGGAATCAAGATCACTAGGAGATGTGGAAGTTGGAGACACCGTTGAACTCACCATAGGGGGCGTGACACGGCAGTTCAGGGTAAAAGGAATCTATACAACCCGCTACTTCATGGCTGATGCTTCAGCCTATCTAACCAGAGCTGACCTCGAAGCAATGCTGGGTATTGAAGACAGGGATTTTGCCCAGGAAATAGCCGTTAAAACTACGGACGGCACACCTGAATACGATACAAGAACTGCGCTCCTCTCCCTCGGCATAAGTGAGAATATCCGTACCTGGCACGAGTTTGCAGGTATTCTCCGCCTGATCGAAAATACGCTCGGCATGATCCGGAATATTATGAATGCGATCGGCCTGCTAATTGCTTTTGTAATAATTTTTGTGGTTATTTACGTAAATATAGTAAACAAAAAGAGGCAGATAGGGGTCCAGAAAGCTATAGGAATCGAACAGAATGTGATAGTTGCATCTTTTGTGCTCCAGGCCATGCTTTATGCCGGCGCGGGCGTTATACTTGGCTATGCTTTTATGCGCTTTGGGCTTGCGCCTTATACAGTCTCCCACCCTGTAGAGATCCCGCTTGGCACCATGAGCCTGAAGCTGGACAGCGCCGAAGCCTTAAACCGCGCAGTCCTTCTTTTCCTGGCTTCCATTGTCGGTTCGGTAATTCCTGCATACAAACTGGCGCAAAGAGACCTTCTTGATCTTATCTGGGGTAAATAAGGAGTGAAAAGCATGGAAATAGACCGAAATCAGGTTGAAAGTCTGGTAAAAACCGAAGGCGGGAATCTGAAAAAGGGAGCAACGCGAAAAACAACAGGACAACCTATAAACTCCAGACAGCCTGGTGATTTTAGACAGTCTGGCGACTCTATAAAGCCATCCGGCAGCCTATTTGACAGTTCAAGCATAGAAGGTATTATTATAGAAGGTATAGATATAGTCCGGACCTTCAGGATGGGAGAGGTACAGGTTCGAGCCCTGCGCGGAGTAAATGTAAGAATCGCGCGCGGAGAGTTTATTGCGATTATGGGCCCGAGCGGCTCAGGGAAGACCACCCTCTTAAACCAGCTCGGCCTGCTTGACACCCCGAATTCGGGAAAAGTCATTATAGAAGGCACGGATACCTCCCGTATGTCCGACAGCGAAAAAGGCAGGTTCCGGCTGCATAACCTGGGCTATGTCTTTCAGGACTATGCCCTTCTTCCCGAACTCAATGCTTCGGAAAACGTCTACATCTCCCTTATGATGCAGGGCAAAAGTAAAACCGAGTACGAAACCGCAGCCGCGGAAATCCTTACCGCAGTTGGCCTGGGAGACCGCCTGCAGCAACTTCCCTCCAAAATGAGCGGAGGCCAGCAGCAAAGAGTTTCAATAGCCCGGGCTCTTGCCCACTCTCCGGAAGTCCTTTTTGCAGACGAGCCCTGTGCAAATCTGGACTCCCAGACTTCAAAGGAAGTCCTTGAACTCTTTAAAAAATTCAACCAGGAACAGGGACAGACCATTGTAATGGTTACCCATGAAGGATGGCATGCCGAATATGCAGACAGGATAATAAAGTTGAAAGACGGGATAATCCAGGTGTAAAGCACAGGCTGGGCTTAAAAATATTCACAGGATCTCCTGCTTTTTACTTCCTGATTTCTGATCTCTTTATTTCTCTTTTCCTAATTTGTAATTTGTTAACTTCTAATTTCCTATTTCTGATTTCCTGCTTTTTAATCTCTTAATTCTTGGTCTCCTAATTTCTTAGTTTCCGGGAAAGAAGGTTCTGTCACTGCAAAATATTAACTTCTTTCATCCCACAAGTTACTAAAATTATTGGAAAAGTTTTTCAGTAACATCTACAATATAATTAGCATAAAATTGCAAATGTGGGAAAAGATTTACATGCTTTTTGAGCCGTTGCTGGATAAATATAAAACTTATTTAAAGCAGTTTTACGGCATTCTCAGGTTTTTACAGGTAGCCGAGAGGTTTACCCTTCTTTTCCTGTTAATGATTTTATTTAATGCCTATGAATTTTTTTACATTGTCCCCGGAATGGAAGACTTTTCCAGGAACCAGAAGTATATCGATCCCTACTGGTTCAATATTATCTTAATGGCTGCGGGAGCGGTTATACTTATTTTTTTCGCAGCCGCCTGCGGAAAATTGCTCAGGGAAAAAAGAGAACTTAACCTCGTAAGCACGCTTGAGGGTAATTTTCCAGAACTCAGGACAAAATTGAGTACGGCATGTGACAATAAACAGAATTTCAATATAGTTACTGATAAGCTCTTTAAAGATGTTTATGAGCAGCTAGCCGATGTCAAGATTAAAAAACTCATTCCAGGCAGGCAGATCCTCAGTGCATTTTTAGTTCTTTTACTGTTCAGTGGATCGATTGTTTTCTGCATAGTTGAAGGTTTCAGCTTTGGCATCTCTCCCAGCCACCTGATCGAGAAAATTCCGGATTTGCCGGAAGGTAAAGCTTCAGGCCAGTTAGAAAACGAATCTTCTGAAGAGATCGACTATGGCGTGGAAACCGTCATAATAAAAAATGGGGAGCAGATTGAAATGGAGATCAACCCAAGCCTTGGGCTTGGATTTACAAACCGGATAGATTCAGGAACAGCCGGAGAGTTTTATGAAAGCTCAAACGGCTCTAAAAAAGGGTTCAGGTACAGCCAGACATATACCGAAGACCTACCAGAAGAATATGAGCCATTGATAAAGCAATATTTTGAGAAACTCTCATCTTAAAAAGAGAGGAATTCCAATGAGAGAAATACAGGAAATCCAGCTTGAAGATTCGGAACTTGATTTAAAACCCACCTATGAAAAAGCCCGTCAGATCTTTGAGGTCATTTTTAAAGAAATAGGCAATGCCATAGTCGGCCAGAAAGAAATGATAAGGCAGATCCTTATAGCCATGCTGTGTGAAGGGCATGTGCTGGTGGAAAGCAATCCCGGACTTGGTAAGACCCTGACCATATCCACTATTTCCCAGATTATGAATATGAAATTCAGCAGGATACAGTGCACTCCTGACCTCATGCCCGCGGATATTACAGGCACTGACATAATCGAAGATGATGAGAAAGGCTCCAAACACTTCAAGTTCAAGCAGGGCCCGGTTTTTGCAAATATTGTGCTTGCCGACGAGATCAACCGTGCATCTCCGAAAACCCAGTCTGCGCTGCTTGAAGCCATGCAGGAAAAGCAGGTGACTGTAGCAAATACGACATACCTGCTTGACAAACCCTTTTTTATACTCGCAACCCAGAACCCGATTGAGATGGAAGGGACTTATGCTTTACCCGAAGCCCAGCTTGACAGGTTTTTAATGAAAATCCAGCTTGAATACCCGGACAAAGACGAGGAGTTTGAAATTGTAAACCGGTATGCAGAGGCATTCAGGCCGACTGTCAGGCAGTGTATAGACAAACAGACCTTCCTTGAGCTCCAGCAGATCACCCGGAGAATTCCGATCTCCAACAAACTAAAAAAATATGCAATAGAGATCGTGAACCAGACAAGGAACATGCCTGAAATGATAGAAGCCGGTGCATCGCCCAGGGCTTCAATAGCCCTGATTCTCTGTGCGAAGGCAAATGCGTTCCTTGACAACCGGGGGTACGTCGAAAGAGGAGATATCGACGCTATGGTGCTGCCTGTCCTTCGCCACAGGATTATTCTCTCATTTGAGGCTGCACGTAACAATACTACAGGTGATAAAATCATACAGAAAATCCTTGAGGAGAAAAAACAGCTGCATCTTGAATAGGAACGCGGCATGAGATTGTTATAAAACATGGTAGAGGCAGGTACAAAGTATGGCTGGAGGCATGATTGAATGCGGCTGGAGGTACTGACAGGATATGGAAGGCTCAAAACATAAGATCGACACAACATTCCTTACTCAGCTCGACAGATATGCACTTCCGGTCAGGAACAGGGTAACAGCCATTCACTCGGGCAGCCATCTCTCAACAAGAAAGGGATCCGGGCTTGATCTTATAGACCATAGAAAATACAATCCGGGAGATTCGTTAAAAAAGATCGACTGGAACCTTTACGCCCGTACCGAAAAACTCTATATACGCAGGTTCGAAGAGGATAAAAACCTGAATATGGTAATACTGCTTGATGCCAGCGGCAGCATGCTTTTTCCTGAGAATAGTCCGAACAAATTCGAGTATGCATCAACCATAGCCATAGGAATCTCTTACATTGTAATGCGGTACAACGACCAGTACAGGATTGCAACCTTTGCGGATAATGTAAATTATACTAAAGCCCTTAAAGGAAGGGAGGAGTTCCTCCGGACCATTGATAACCTGTCCCGAATTTCAGTAAATGGAAAGACGAAGCTTGCAGATTGCGCAGATTCCATATACCCGAGAATAAAATCAAAATCGGTGGTTTTAATAATTTCGGATTTCCTGGATTCTCCGGATTCTATCCGGTATGCCGTCCACAGGCTGTGCAGGCATGAACTCGTATTTATACATCTCTATCACGAAACCGAAATCAACCTGCCTGAGACTGTAGACGGCACCGTCAAATTTATAGACAGCGAGACAAACGAAGAGTTGAGCATTTCCGTAGGCCAGCAGTTTAAAAAGGAATACGCTGCCGAATATGGGAAGCATATGGCTGAACTGGACAAAATCACACACGATTTTAAGGTTCCATACTTCAAAATCAGTATTGACAATCGGCCGATTGATGCTATTCTCACGATCATAGGTGAAAGGTGACCCTGCCTATGGATTACGAATTTCTTCCGGGTCTGGCTGCGCTTGCAGGTATAATTCCCCTGGTCATAGTTTACTTACTTAAACCCCGCCCGAAACAGGTAATCCTGCCGTCTCTGATGTTTGTCCGGAAAGTAGTCAGGGAAACATCCGATTCCAGGCGTAAAATGAGTAAAAGAATAACAGACCCGCTTTTTTTCTTACAGCTAATTGCCCTGATTCTTATGGCTATTGCAATAGCAGGTCCTTTAATTGAAAATATTGAGGAAGATTCGGAAAAAGTCGTGGTTATTATAGATTCGTCTGCCAGCATGTCAGTACCTGACCGGATCAATGAGGCAAAATTCATAGCAATGGAAAGCCTGGGGAAGGAAAATACGGTTATTGCTGCCGAAAGCATGCCTCTGGTGCTTGCAAAAGCGGTAGAAGCGACCGATGCAAGAGAGGTAATTAACAGCCTGGAAGCCGGGGGTACTCCTGGCGGCCTTCCTGAAGCTATTCTGACAGTTATAAACGATGAGGGAAACCGGAAGGCAAAAGTTGCTGTGGTATCCGACTTTGAAAATTGGGCAGGAAGACCGCCTGAGACATATGCCAGAATAGCCAGAGCAAAAAATCTTGAGCTTGAGTTCATGCAGGTAGGAAGGGAAACTCCAAATTACGCAATAATAGACGGGTACCTGAAAGACCGGAATGACGGAACTTATGAATACACCTGTACTGTCAAAAATTTCAATAATAAAAGCGTAAAACTCGATTTGTGGCTGGAAAGCAAATCAGGGCTTCTTACCACGCGAAGCATTAGCAAGCCGGTATCACTTGGGGAATTCGGAACCCAGCAAATAAAATTCTCCAGCATCCCTCAGGGCACATCGACTGTGGAAATTCTCAATAAAGATGCGGTGCCCTGTGATAACATTGCCCGGATCTCTATTCCTGAAATCAAACCCAGACAAATGCTTATGTTAACCGACATTGATCCTGAAATATATAAATCTCCGCTGATAACAGCCCTATCCCTTATACCCGGGCTTACGGTCGATGTGCAGCATGCTCTTCCGGCAGATACTGGAAAATATGATAGTATCGTCATAAATTGTGAACATGAACCCCTGGCAGCTTCCACTATAAAGGAAGTTATTGCTCATGCGGGAAGCGGGAAGAACATTATAGTTATCGGAAACGGGTGCCTGTATAATTCTTCGGGAATGCGTGAGTTATATCCAATCCTGCCTGTAGAGATCAGATCGATCGAAGAAGATAACAGCCATACGCTCGAAACTGCAGGAAGCGGCACACAGCTTTTTGAGGGGATCTCTTTTGACGAAGTGCATATTCGAAAATACCTGGTTGCGGTTCCACGTGAAAATGCCTCGGTACTTGCCGAACTCAAGGATGCCGGGCCTGTAGTCTGTACCTGGAAACCTGACAATGGGACAATTACCTATGTAGGGATCAGCGATATTGCCGGAAATGAGGCATGGAATAATTTCCCTACCGTTCCTGCGTATCCGGTATTCTGGGCAAAGCTTCTCAAATACTTGTGGGGAATCGGGGATATCCGTGAAACCAATGTAAACACAGGAAGATACCAGGCTTTTGACCGGAACATAATGATCGAAAACCCGAAGGAAACAATCAGCAGCAAGTCCGTTTACTACGATAAATGCGGATTTTATAATCTGGACCAGAAAACTATTGCAGCTAACCTCTACGATTCTACCGAATCAAATACCTTTACTGAGAACCGGTTAAACCTGACAGGCGGAAGAGAAGATGTCCAGAAAGAAGACCTGCATAAGAAATCGCCTGACAGGCTCCGGGAATACCTGATTTACTCCCTGCTGCTTCTTCTTATTCTTGAGAACCTGATCATGTTCAGGAGGAAAATAATATGAGTGGGAGAAAGATAATATGAGTTTTGGCTTTCTGTATAAATCCGAGTTGCTGCTCCTGCTTCCTCTGGCGGGCTTCCTGCTTTTAGGGCTGAGTAAAAAAGCCAGTAAAAAGCATCTGTTCTTCCACGTACTTATCGCATTTCTTCTGATTCTGGCACTCGCAGTTCCATATTCCGCAGAGATAGCTTCCCCGAAAACCAATCAATCCAGAATAACCATAATCTCTGACGAGACAGCAAGTATGGAACTACTTCAGAAGGGGATTCCGCAGAATATATCCGGAAAACTTGGCAGCAAGGTTCCTGTTACGATTACAACCATATCAGGATCGCACACCTCGCTCGGGGATGCTATTATGCAGCAGGCGTCCCCTGAGAATTATGTGCTTATAGTTTCGGACGGGCAGAGCAACTCGGGTACTTCAATTGAGGATGCGCTTTCCTATAGCTACAGGAATGGTTTCCCTGTAGCTGCACTCATTCCGCATACGCTCAAAGAAGACCTCAGCGTAGAAATTGAAGGAGAAAATGAGCTCGTAATCGGGAACGAGGCTCCTTTCAGGGTTTATGTTCGAAAATCAACTGAAAACGAGCTGAAGTACGAACTGAGAGTTACAGTTGACCATAAGCAGGTAATGAGAAAGAAGATTACCCAGACCGGAAGAATAGAAAGTGTCGATTTCAACCATACTTTCGATACACTTGGACCGCATACGTTAAAAGCAACCCTTCACCCTGCAAGCATAAACGTTAAAGGCATGGACTATTTCGAGAATAACAACCAGTACATGAAAAGCGTATATGTGACACCAAAGCCGAAAGTGCTTTTTGTGACAGATGAGCCGGATTCGCCTCTGGCAGCCATACTTTACGAGGTTTATGAAGTCCATCGTGCATGGTCTCCCGGCTCCCTTGAAGGGATGGATGCAGTCGTAATCGATAATCAGGCTGCATCGACAATTTCAAATTCGGAAGTCGAAGCCCTGAGAAAGTATCTCATTAATGGCGGCGGCATGGTAGTGGTGGGAGGCAATACTTCTTTTGATTATCCTGCAGAAGGTACCTATAGCACACGCAATTCGAAACCCTGCTGCCGGTCACGTCCAGCCCCTCAAACTGGAGAGGCGGCAGGAACATTGTCCTTATGCTTGACGTTTCGCCCAGCACCCTGCAAGATAACAGGGTCGGAGGGCATGTTCTAGACGACATCCTTTCCAATGCTATTGTCCTGCTTGAGAGCGACCACCTGAAAGACGCAAGAGTAGACGTAATCACGTTTGGGAGCAAGGGAAAGGATATTACAAACGGGTTCGTGGATATGTCCAAAGAATATAACAGGATATGGCTTGAAGGCGAGATCAGCAAAATTACCCCTTCGGGAGACTCGACTTCACTTGAACGTGGTTTGTTAACTGCGCGCAACCTGCTTAGAGGGCAGAACAATAGTGCAGATGCTGAAATAATAATCGTTTCTGACGGCGGGATAGGCAGTAAAAGCGAGGGAGATAAAACGTTTGCACAGGCAGTAAATTGCGCAGATTCACTTCGTGAAGAAGGAATAGGCATTCATTTTGTCCATATTCATTCTCCAAACACCCAGCGCCAGGTCAATCCCAATGGCAATTACTACGCCTATCTGCTGATGAATAAAATCGGCTTATCGAAAAACTATAACAGGATCGAACCCGGACAGCGGATAGATGTCAGTTTTTCCGAGAAATCGGAAGAATCGGAGGGAATTGAAGAAAATTATTCAGGCGGTGCGCTGATAGTCTATGATCCGAGGCATTTCATTACAAGAGAAATTTCCGAAATCACGTACGATCTTCGGGGCTATAATGAAGCAAGTCCGAAGCCGGAAGCAAACCGTCTCTTAACAACCAGACTTGGCAAACCCGTAATCACGGTCTGGAGACTTGGTCTCGGGCGGGTTGCAGCGATTACCACCGATAATGGATGCGGCAATGGGATTGCGTGGGCTCCTTCCCTGTATACAGGCAACGACAGCCTGGTAATTACAAGAACCCTGAACTGGGCAGTCGCAGAGACCGAAATGTCCGGGAGTATGCAGTTAAAAGTTCCTGACCTTAAAGTAAACCAGCCCGGCAGAGTCCTTATTACAACCAGGGATGAGGGAGCTCCTGAACTGTATTTTGATAAAAAGCCTATGGAAATAACTCCTATCGGAAACAGGATGTATGAATCATATATCACCCCGGCTACCTTCGGGCTCCATAAAATCTCAGAAAAGCCTGCCGGCGTAAACGAGACTGAGGAATTCATGCCTGAGACCATCGGTGCTGAAAACATATCCTGGAGACCTGCTTCTGCAAACTGTCCTGACGAATATACCCATATCGGCGAAAACCCCTTATTCCGAACCACCCTGCTGGAAAACGGTGGAAAAATCTATACTTCAGCCGATATTTATTCCCGGATAACAACCGACTCAGTGACCCATACCGAAAAACAGGCTGTGACAAAAGTAATCTATACGAAATATATTCTTGTGCTCGCCTTTCTCATCTACCTGATATATACCGTGTATCATACTTACAACACCCGTATGAAGTAATCCGTATTACAGGACAATTTCATCTGCCATTGATTTTTCCGGAAACCTTATATTTTCAAATTTTTACGGTTTGGAGCTATTCAATTTCGGAATTATTATTCTAAACCGGTTTCCATACTTCCTGATAAGGTTTTCATTCCGTTTAGAGTGCAATTCGTGTAATAATATAATTGATAGATCGGTGAAATAAGCATTCAATCAATGAACGAGGTTAGAGAGTTAGACAAAAAAAGTTGAATGAAATGAGATTAACTCTTAAAAATTTTATATACAATAAACACATAGTATAACTTGCGTTCTCATCCTTTCAACACCCCACTAGCAAACAACACCTACTACAGAACATTACTCCACAGTAAAGGGATAGAGAGAAACTCACAACCTATCAATCAAAGTACCTCAATATCTCTTCCCCAACTTAGAACAGGTGAGTCTCTCAAATACCGTTTAGAACTCCCAGGTTTTCTCGGGTGAGGGCGCTACCTCATTTTAAATAATTCTAAGAAATATCGTGCTCCACATAAGTAAATAATTTACTTATACCACCTGATTTTAAGGAATCTAATTTAATCAACCGTTGACCCGCGACCGTTGCGCCGGTCGATCACGCTCCGGTTATACCGGTCTAGATAAAGCATGAGTTTTTGATAAAACCTTTTCTCAAAAAGTTTTCGCTCAAGCCTTTTTTGAAAAGGCTTGCGTTGAAACCGTTGCGCCGGTTTATCACGCTCCGGTTACACCGGTTTCGATAAAGCATGGTTTTTGATAAAACTTTTTTGAAAAAGTTTTCGCTCAAGCCTTTTTTGAAAAGGCTTGCGGTCAAGCCATTTAGCAATTCGGGAAGGACAGCATCCTCCTGAGACGGGACTCGGGTAGTTCAATGCTATAAGGTTAAACCAATGGAGAAAAATTAGATCTTTATAACAACAGAATATAGTTAAAATAACATTATGTGTTAAAAATATTATATATGGTGCGAACATAGTATAAATTGCGTTCTCATCACAAGACCACATAGCAAGACCTATTCCACAAGAAATACTTCAACGCCTACTCCGAAAAATCTACTCTAAAAGCGAAGAGACAAGATAAGAAGCTCGCAACCCGTGAGTCCAGTACCAAACCTCTTCCTGAACAAGACCTGATAAGTGCCGTTCGGAACTTCCAGAATTTTACAGATGGGAACGCAATCTTTTCTCCAGGCAAAATATTGCTAACAGCCTTCAGTATACAAAAAGATCCTAAAACATCAAAAGGCAATAGAAGTGGAAAAGATCGAAAAAAAATAAGAAAATTGTCAGGACTCAGTAAAAAAATAGTAAAACAGTATTAAAAAGATGATAAAAGATAGTAAAAAACAGAGTTATTATACGGATATTACCTCACTTTTTTGCCGTTTGAATATCCCGGTTACTTTGCCATCCTGATCGATATCGTTCCTGATCAAAATAAGTTCCCAACCCTCGTTTCCTATTCTTTCGAGTTCGCTCATCAACTGTGGCATGTTTAAGCCATCAAGTTTGCGAGAATCATATTCCCATAGATGTATCGTTTAATACCCCTCCAGTTAACGATAAAGATAAATTTTTTAATGTTTATATTGGAATAAAACTATAAATAACCCGAACAAAAGGAAAAAAGCAATCAGGTACTTGCCCCGGATGAGGCTACATCTCTTATTCTTCAGGCTCATTTACCCGATTTCCTCTTCTTCGGGCTTTGTTTTTTAAAGCGAACTTTACTGAGTCTTAGAATCGGATAACTCCGGAATATCAGACCGAAAAAGTACGCCCATTTCATACCTGAGCCTGCGGATTCTCTCCTTTGCCATAAAATCAAGTACCAGTTCAATCTCAGCAGGGTAGCGTGCACCAGGAGGCAGGGGTATGAATGGTTCCGAATTTTGCCTTGCAAGGTAAAACATGTTTTCGCCGAAATAGGTAATAGAACCAAGCTGAAATTTGTCAAATACAAGGCGAAGGAACTCTTTTGAGAGAGGAGGTTTTGCAAACTCAAAATCCGCATCGCTTACTTCCATTCCTGCCTCGTACATAAAAAAAGGATGTCAGGATAGGATATAAATTAACGGGAAACAGTTCGCAAGCGTTTTAAACCTCTCACTCTGGGTCAGAAACCCTTTTTCTTACGGTCTTTTATTAAAGATAACTTTTTTTTCTCAACCCTTTCAAGAAGGTCTTTTCCAAGGTTCGAGTACTCTTTTTTCGCAGGTTTTTCTTTTTTCATAGTTTTTCTGGTAAAGATAATTTCTTCCTCTTTATTCTCAAAAAGGGCCGAATAAGTGTTGAAAATATCAACAGAGGCTTGAAGTAGCTTCTTTTGCCCGGACAGATCGCCCTGTCTGAGTTTTCCTGCATGCATGAGAAGTTCTGCAAACTGTTCGAAAATATAAAATAATTCTTCTTCTCCGCCTTCATCGCCTTCTTCCCTGACCTCTTCAGCCATTTTTGAAAGGTACTGCTCACTCTCAAGTCTTGCTATGCCAGGCCTGTTACTGAAAAGAATGAATAACAGAGCCTGATAGAAATGATAATAAAATTCAGGAATATGGAAGCCAACCGATGCTTCGGATGCCTCTTTAAAATAATTGACAGCCTCTTTTAACCCGAAAATATAAGTGGCTTCGTCTTCCGCCCTCAGCGACCTCCAGAGAGAAGCCCTTCCAAGGGAGCGGAGAGCGTACTTCCGAACATAAAAATAAGGACTTTCAGTAAGCGCCTTCAAATCTCTCCAGGCCTGGGTTTTATCCGGCACATGGAAAAAAGCAGATCCAAGCACCTGCGTTGCTATCCTCTGTACAAAACTATCGCTATGGTCTGAGAGCCTTACCAGGTCCATCCAGACCTTTCCTTTATCGGGAACTTCTGTAAAGCCCGAAGATAAGGCAAGAACAGCCCTTTTCCTGACCTCCCGGTCTTCAACGGATACGAGCCTTATAAGTTCATTCCAGGCTGCCTGCTTATTATCAGAATAAGCAAACGCAGCAGCCAGAAGTTCTGCCGCTCTCTTACGGATCTGGGCATCCTGGCTTTCAGTGAGTTTGACAAGGTTATAGAAAACTGCAGACTTCTCCTCGACCGCTGGAAAAACATCCGAAAGCAGATCTGCAGCATCTCTTCTGGTGCCTGTATCCTCATCTCCTGTCAAATTAAGGAGTTCGTTCCAGATATCCTGCGTTCTACCGTTGTATCGGGAATAAGCCGCAAGCAAAGCCCCGATTCCGCTTTTCCGTCTCTGGGGATCCGAATCCGAACCCAGGTAAATTAGCCTGCTTACAATTTCTTCTCTGTCAGGAAGGGCAGAGCCCGACCTGGCAAACAGGTCCGTGGTATCTTTCTTCTGTATATATATCCTGCTATTTGTCTCAGGCCCGGAAAGCTCAGAGGCGGGCTTTTTTCCTTCTTTTTCTTCAACCTGCCGGTTACCGGTTTCTTCTTTTTCCTCAGAAAAGACAGAGCTCAGGGAATCAATTACATTCTTTCGAGGAAAAGTATTCTCTTCCGGCAGAGGCTCAGAAACTCCCCAGGGCTTATCTCCTTTCTCGGGTTTAACCCGTTCTCTGGACTTATCTTTTTTTCTAAAGATATCGCCCCCTTCCGAGTTTCGCTTTTCTTCAGATTTCCGATCTTCTTCAGGTATTCGGCCTCCTTCGAATTCGTAATTTTCTATGGATTCACATTTCTCCCACTGTTTGTCTTTCTCCCGGGAATTACATTTCTCCGTCGCTTCCCGCCCCTTTTCACTTCCCTCACGCTCATTATATAATTCGGGATAGGCAAAGGCAAGTCTGGCTACAGCCTTTCGGAGTACAGGACTATCCTTTGCTTCAGCCAGGAGTACAAGTTCGGAATATGTCTCTCTCCTGTCGGAAGTATATGGAAAAACCCTCATGAGAACGTTAGCTGCACTGGTCTGCACATTCTCGTCCTCATTTCCAGCGTATCCGGTAAGTTCACGCCACAGGATATCTTTATTATCCAGAACCGGAAATAAGGACACAAGAGCATCAGCAGCTGCATTCCTGACATATTCGTCCCCGGCCCCTGTCAGGCTCAGGAAATCAGCCCAGACCTTTTTCTTGTCGGGCATATCAGGAAATATAAAAACAAGGGCATCTATAGCCTTTTTTCGGATATACCCGTTTTCATCACCCGTAAGCCTGAGGATGTCTTCCCAGGCTTTTTTATTATCCGGAATGTGAGAAAAAACCGACGGTAGAGCCAGAAGGGCCTCCTTCTGGACCTCAGAGTTTCCCGATACTGCAAGTTCCAGAAGGGTCTCAAGGGTCTCATCCTTCATCTCGTCCGGCATCAGCGCGTAAACGGTTCCAAGAGTGCGCGCAGCTTGCTCCCTTACCGTCTCGTCCCTGGACTCGGTAGCCTGTTCCAGTAACTCGTTCCAGGCTTTTTCTTTTTCCTCTTCCGCCAGTTCCGGAAAAACAAGGTTTAAAAGTGAAGCCGACTTCTCTCGCACATAAGAATACTCCGAAGCTCCCATTGCAAGCAGGTCTATCCAAACCTGCTGTTTATCAGGGATTTCTTTTATTAAATAGTAAAGCGAGCTGACAATTTTACTGTTTACGTCTTCCATACTTGACCTTGAACTTATCAACCCGGCAATGTCCCTCCACGCCTTAATCTTGTCCGGCATGAGGGGAAAAACGCTGACCAGGGCATTGGCTGCAGCCGTCATTACCGATTCTGCCGGATAAGCTGTCAGATTAACGAATTTCTCCCACACAAGTTCCCTGTCCGGAACATTAGGAAAAACCGTTACAAGGGAATTGATAGCTTCTTCCCGGACTTCATTATCTCTGTCAGAACAAAGTCTTAACAGATCCTCAAAAGCCTGCTTCCTGTCAGGAAAAACCTCAAAAAGCTCTCCAAGCTGCCTTGCAGCCTTTATTCTCTCATCCGAAACCTTACTGAAAGTTTTACCATGTATCTCTGGCTGCTTACTCAAGAACTCCCACCAACTTCTGCTCTAATACTGTCCTATCTACAGGTTCTTATCTACAATCCCAATCTGGCAGGTTTCCTCATATAACTATTGATTCTGGATTTTAGCTGGCAGTAAAGAAGAATTAAATGTCAGATTGAATGGATAACCGGACAAGCCAGTTTCTGAATCAGGATTTCCTGAGGCTAGCGGCAGGATATAATCTCCTTTTCTGTGGACCGGCACATTCACGACCTCAAAACGAGAAGCATTTTCGGGAAGCGTTTTTTATAGTCCTGAAGGTTTTTGGAATAAACTGTCAAAAAGGAAGATTCTTCTGTTTTTCAGTCCAGGATCGAAAATCGATAAAAAAGAAGTAAGAAGCGGAACATGATAGCATCGGATCTCTAGACTCCTCTTTAGATTTCTCCTGTTGATGAATATTGTAGAGATTTTTGGAGTCTGACCGGATTTTCTCATAAAATATATCGTTTGGCTCTTACCGGAACTCTTTAGCCTTAAACATTTTGTTCAGTCCGTGCCAGAATTTTCTAGCTGCCATTCCCAGAATTTGCCATCTTCAGTGTGCTCCAGTTCAGCAACGAAGTGGAAACCAAGCTTCTTCAATACGGCAGTTGATGCATTCTCTCCGGGAAGGATCTGTGCGGCAATTATCAGTCCAGGCACGGCATCGAAGGCTATCCGTAAAAGCGCCTGAACCATGCGTGTAGCCACGCCCTGCTTTTCAAACTCAGGAAAGGTAAAATATGCAATTTCCACCCGATTGCTTTCCGGGGTTGATTTAAATGCACATGTACCTGCGCACTTCTCTTCTTCAAGCGCAAGGTACCCGATCCAGGGCAGGAAATAGCCTGCTGCCTCATATAGCCCGGCTGTTGAGCTCATTATCTCTTTTCCAGGTTTGTAAGATTGTTAATCGGGACCGCAGCTGTGCCGTTTTCGTCTATCTCAATAAGTTTCATTATACTAACCTCTGTTTGCCCGATTTATAAAAACAGATCCCATTTTAGAGAAATATTATTTCAATCTTTTTTTATTCAATTTTCCTTTTATTCAATTTTCCTTTTATTCAATTTCCCTTTATATCTCCGGCAGAACATATTATATCTAAGTGTGAGGAGAATCATGGGCTTATATAACTGTTTAATTATATACTTTGATGCAGATATCACACTCGTCTATCAAGGTATTATAAGGCTAAACGATAAAGGATAAAGATAAATTATAAAAAATGAAATTAAACTATAGAGAGAAGATTAATATTCTATTAAATAAGAGGATGGAACCATGCGGCAACAGGGTATAGTTTTCAGGCTGGCACAAACAGTAACAGATTTTATTGAACCTGTACTACCTTATCTGATCATTGGATCTAAAAAAGCGGCTGAAGAAGCTGGCAAAAAAGTAGGACCCGATGTCTGGGAAATTAAGAGAGAACTGTGGAGAAAACTATATTCGAAAGAAAGGCCTGAGTTAAAAGAAGCCGCAGGAAATATGGTTATTGCACCATACGATTCTGAAGTAAGACAAATTCTGGTTCAGGAAATTTCTAAATGTTTTGAAAAAGATCCTGATTTATCCAAAGAAGTCTCATTTTTTATGGAAGGCAAGGAAGTACAGAGGATAATGGCCGAAGAGGTACAGAAGTCAGTGGCTGAAGAAGGTTCAATTAAGTATACAAAGCAAGCCTTAATAGATAAAGCAAAGGTGTATGCAGAGTTTAATAGAATGTTTGAAGAGTTCATTGAAAGAAAGAGTACTGGTCAAGGCCCGGAAAATTTTGAAATGTCAGGTACTGAAGAGACCGTATCCGACCAGACAATTGCATTCGAGAATGCTGTCAAAAACCAGCGGCAACCTTACATGCACATCCAGCTAAACCAGGGAATCACAATAGAAGGTAGTCCCAGTTCAATAAGAATGGCAAAAATTGCAGATTTTAAACAAATCGAGTCCAGGATCCAGGATGAATCTCAAAGGTTAAAGAATCTCCTTTCACAGTTTGCTCAGCTGGAGGGACCGGAAAAAGAAGAATTTATGGAAAAAGCCCTTGAGTTTGCCTCGAATGTTCAATATGGTGACCTGAGATCAAAAATTCTTACCCTCATGCTTCCTATTCTGGATGGGCCAAGAAAAATAGAACTTATAGAAAAAGCTCTTTACTCTGCCTCTAATATTCAGGATGGGAACGAAAGAGCTCTTGTTTTTTCCTCACTGGCTCCGCATTTAAGAGGACCTGGAAAAGTAAGACTTATTGAAGATATCCTTGCCTTTGCAATCTTTATTCGTTATGGGGATGCAAAATTCCAGCTGCTTTCTTCACTTGTCCCTCATCTCTACGGATTAAAAAATGAGAAACTTATTGAAAAAGCCCTTGAACTGGTGACAGTGATCCACTCCGACTATCAAAAGATACAGGCTCTTTCTTTTCTTATTACATACCTGAACGAGGAGAGACAGCAGGAAGTTATAGAACAGGCTCTTGAGATGGCTTTCAATCTTAAGGACAAAGATATGAGACCCGAAGCCCTCTCGTATGTTCTTCCGTATCTGGATGAATCACGAAAAAAGGAAATTCTCGAAAAAGCTCTTGATATGGCATCCGGGATTAAGTCCGAATACCAGAAAGCTGAAGCCCTAGCCTCACT
Source organism: Methanosarcina sp. MSH10X1 (assembly GCF_004099695.1). Taxonomy (GTDB): domain Archaea; phylum Halobacteriota; class Methanosarcinia; order Methanosarcinales; family Methanosarcinaceae; genus Methanosarcina. Next base: position 158,717 of record NZ_SCHL01000001.1, read on the forward strand.
TGCTCCATACCTTGATGAGCTGGAAAAAGAAGTGCAGGAAAACCCCATCTGAATCCGGATTCAAAAGCCTGTAGATATTTAAGATTCCTTGATTTTCTGAAAACCGGACTAAATAAATGCTTAAATGAAATTCGATACTTAAAAGGGGTTAAATATATAATACACCATTTATTATTAAGCATATTATATTTAATTCAATATTTCAATTCATTTGCATCAGTCTATTCATTTGATTGTATCCGGATACCGACTGAAAAAAAGCCGAAATCGGAAAGGGGGTAAGGGATGAGAATGAAATTGATAATTTCCCTGCTGGTACTGTGCCTGATTCTTCCTGCCGGGCTGGCTCAGGCGCAGTTTGGAGGAAGCGGGTGTGACCCCATAAAATTTATTAACGTCACGCCCGAGAGGTTTGAATGCATGAAGGATAGGCTTCAGGCTGAAGGCATTACAGTCCCACCAGGAAACGAGGGAGAGCTTTCAGGACAGGGATTTACAGCAGACTTCGAATGGGATGGGCAGTCAAATCTGACAATTATGATCACGGACAAGCCTTTCTTCGTAAGCTGTGAAAACATAGACCAGGCACTGATTAATTTTGTAAAAGAATGCGATGGTACATGAAGGAAAGCCCCGGTGAAGTTTCCGGGCTGGTAAATAATTACTGGAAATCAATAAAAGAGCTATAGCTTTCTTCTCCCCTGTTCCATTGTCAGTTCCTGGTCATAATTAAGAAATATTCTGCCTGGGATAAGAGGCAGCCGGAAGCGGGCGCATACCGCGCCGCTCTTTACTTTCCAAACACTTTCTTGATTTGACCTTTCTTTTCCTTTGCCTCGCCTTCGAGCTTTTCAACGCTGCCTTCGGCTTCCACATCTGGTTTATCGCTTACCTTCCCGACAGTTTCCTTGATCTCCCCCTTTGCTTTGCGAAGTTTGCCTTCTACCTCGTCCTCAGTGCTTGATTTCATGGTATTCCCCCTTTTCTAAAATTTACTTTTTAGTTCTGAAGAATATCACAGACATGTCACTTTTTCAAAAGATGTATACGTTTTCAAAAGGTGCAAGCCGAACAGAAGAAGTCAGAAAAATTGTCGGCGTTGATGGCTGTGATACCCCCAATTGATACTATTATATTAATGTGCTAATAATCCTAAAACCTTTTCCAGATAGTATTTATTTAACCCTTCCAGATAAGTTTTGAACTGTGTCTTAGGGCGTTAAATTATCTTAATTTCGATTTTGGGTACCAACGTTCTCACCGGCTGTAGAGCAGCCGGCATGCCCGAAAAAAGAAGATAAAAAAGTAAGTTTTAAAGTGATGTCAAGCTTTCTTTTTTCTGATATTTCTCTTCACTTATCTCCGCAAGCAAAACCTCCGCCGTCTCATAATCCCTGCCTTCCCTTCTTGCAATCTCAGCCTCGGTCTCAACAAGTTGACCGGAAAATGCCTTTGCAAGAATGGACTGCCTTAATTTCTTTGTTCTTTCTCTTGCCGCTGCAACTTTGCTTCAAGGAAAAGCCGGCATGCAGTAGTGTGTTTATAATTTATCAGATTCAAAGTCTACTTTTTTTCAAACGTACACCTTTATATAATCCTAAATTTACCTCCCACCATGAGCAATGGTACTGTCAGAGCAAACATTAAAGAAGGGATGAAGGTAGGCATCGTCTTAAAAGAAGATCAGAGAACCGGAAAAATTACCCTGGGCGTTGTAAAAAGGATTTTAACCAACTCTTCGACCCATCCGCACGGAATAAAAGTCCAGTTAACAAATGGGCAGGTTGGAAGAGTCAAAGAAATCTATTAAATGTTGCAGGATCAGTTATTCGTTGAGAATTGACTTTTAATGACTCAACTCCAGATTCCAGCCGCATCTTTAATTATCCAGGTCACCAGTTCATTCAATGGAAAGGCGCAAACAGGAGTAAAGCATGCTGAAAGCTATTGCTTCAAATATAATTTTAATTGCCACTACGAAGCTCGGGAGGGAGATCCAGAAAGTATTTACGCAGCCTCAGGAACAGAAGCCGGTGATTGTCACGGAAGATATGCTGCAAAACCTGCCGGATCCGGTAAAGAGGTATCTTGCGTATACCGGAGTGGTTGGCAAGCCGATGGTCCAGAAAGTACGGCTCAAACAGGCTGGAAGAATCCGGAAGGATGCAACAAAGCCGTGGATGAATTTCAGGGCTAGCGAATACTTTTCCGTAAGCCCGCCGGGTTTTATCTGGATTGCGTATATGAAATTTTTCGGCTTGCCGCTTATACGGGTGCGAGATTACTATATGGAGGGCAGGGGCAATATTCTGGTGAAAGCGCTTTCATTATTTACAGTTGCGGACTCCGGTGGGGAGAAAATGGACCAGGGCGCAATGATGCGTTACCTTAATGAGATGATGTGGTTTCCGTCGGCTCTTCTTGGAGAGAATATTTCTTTCGAGCCCATAGATACAGGTTCGGCGAAAGTAACCTTGAGAGATTCGGGCAAAAGCGTAACTGCGACCATGTACTTTGACGACGAAGGAAAATTGACAAATTTCATGGCTCCGCGTTACAGGGATATAGGCAACAACATGTTTGAACTGGAAAACTGGTCAACTCCGATTAGGGAATACGGTGAATTTGAGGGATTGAAGCTTCCCATAAAAGGGGCAGGTGTCTGGAATTTAAGAGAAGATGATCTGGAATATATTGATGTAAAAGTAACGGATTTAGAGTATAATCCGGAAGGTCCGTATTGAGGAAAATAGAAGTAAGCCAGAAATAGGGCGGCACGTTCAATTATACTTTTTTTAACTTTGACATTACGTTCTGCTTCACCAGTTTTTCATACTTTTTCCAGGCGTTTTCATCAACTTCAGGCATTGAAACGATGTGAGCCTCGCTTCTTGCAGGGGCGGTGCAGGAGTCTATTGCCTTCTGGATGGCAGCTAAATCGGTGTTTCCGACCATATCTATTACCTTTATTTCCCTGAGGAAGCGGGAGATTGCAGTCATAGGGATTTCATTCAGATAGGGCAGGGAGGCATGTGAACCGACAATCTTTCGTGAGCCTGCCATTGTGGAAACCCCGCCTTCCGCGAGTGCTATAAGGGATTGACCTGACAGGTGGGCGCTATCCTCTCCGCAGACGATCAGGCAGCTTATGTTCGGGTTTGCAAGCACATTGACAATTACTTTTTCAACCCCGAAGTTTTCGGAAAAGCAGGTTCCGCAAATTGCGTAGTTTTTCAATTCCCAGTTCCTGTAATCAGAGGCAAGCGTTACCACGGCTACGCTTGAATTTACATTCCCTATTACATAATCCCCGGAAGTTACAGGCCATTCCATGATACTTGCTCCTGCTATAGCTCATTATTTAAAATCGATAGATTAATACTATTTTTTTGTCTTTGACATTTTCTGGAACTCATTTTATTAGCTCCTGTTGAAAAAAGTTTCTTTTTTGTATTATTTCTTTTTTGTATTATTTCTTTATTTTTTATTTCTTTTTAGTAGACGAGATGGAGAAGGCTGCTTCCTTTTTTTGTGAAATAGATTTTTAGTTGACTAATTTTTCACTGGCGTTGATATGATGCCATTACCCATTAAATCCAGGCTTCTGGCATTAGGAGCGGTAAATGAAGTGGAGAAACTGCAAAAATATTGGTTCATTCAGTGTCCTGTTCCATGCTGCAATCTAGAATGGATCTGATGTCTCCTATCAGGAAATATCCAGCTCCCTACATCTCCTTTACGGAGCATCCTCAACGGGATTCAATAAGGGTTCAATTAAGGGAAAGGTCCCGATCCCCTGGGTCGTGAGGTTGTCCGAGATTAGGCTGCCGCTAACAGTCCCGTCATATATGATCTCCATACTCAGCGGCGTGATTACCAATGTCCTGAATGAGAACCGGTTACCTTCAACCGTGCCCTCGACTATCCTCGACTATTCTCCGGTGTTCGCTGCCCCATTCGTGATGTCAGTTTCGGGCCGCCGAAGTGCTGGCGATCGCTGGGAGCTGGCAGTACTGAGATAGGCGGTCATCCATACTTCTATCACTCTGGCTTCAGTACGATGTAAGGCTCTTCCATGCTTTTCAGCTTTTCACGGTCAAATATTATAGATTATTGAATTGTCCACTGGTCTTATAAATTAAATTGCTACCTAAAGCTTCAGCTCAAAGATTTTTTATCTCAGCCTCTGCAAGTCTCCGTTTTTCGATTTTTAAAAGCCTGAAAGAGAGAAAAACGACCGTATATATGATTGCGGCTGCTATCAGGAAAGAGATTGCTCCCACCTGTGTGTAAAGCAAGCCTCCTGCGAGCAAGCCTATTATGCTTGCAAGGCTGCTCGCGCTTATGGCAAATCCCTGCACCGAGCCCTGATATCTGCTGCCTGCAAATTTCGAGAGAATAGAGAGGACACAGGGCCACATAACTCCGTTTCCAAGCGCAAAAAAGACGGCTGCCACATATATTAGAAGGAGATTTCCGGGCACGATCAGGATGAACTGCAGGCCGAGAATGAAGCCTCCTGCAACAATAAGGATGGACTCCCTGTATGACTTAGCAAGTTTTGCCAGCACAGGACCCTGTACAAATGCCATAAGTGCACTGATTACGGAAAAATAAATGCCCAGTTCGGCAGGGTTCCAGTTTAGGGCAGCGACCGAAAAGATAGGAAATGCCGTATAATAAATATTGAAACCAAGGAAAATGAGAAAATACAACATCAACATAAAAGGAATGTATTCAAGCTTGAAAACTTCGCTGAAAGTTATCTTTTCTCCTGCTACGTTGTAGCATTCTTTATGTTCCTGTCCAAGCACCTTTCTGAGATTTTCTGGTTGGGAATAACTTTCGGTTACGCAGGGCTTCGTATCCGGGAGAAGGAAAAGCACGATGAGCGTTCCTACAACTGAGATAAACAGGGCTACGGAAACAGGAAGAAGTTCACCATAAATGGTCGTTCCGAGGATGCCTGCAAGGGCAGGGCCAACTACATATCCAAGATTTGAAGCAACCGACATCCTGCCGTAATTCTTGTTCCTATCTTCTTCAGATGTTAGGTCGGCAAGATAGGCGTTTGCTACGGATACATTTCCTCCGGTGGCACCGTCAAGAGCCCTTGCAAAGAACAATGCAAACAGAGGCAGGGTAACTGTAAAGGCACCAAGAAGACCGGATTCTACCTTTATCAAAGGGATTACAGGCAGGAACAGGGCAGCAAGAAAGATTACCCAGGCAAGAAGGGTTCCTAGCTGGCTCAGTAACAGGATCTTTTTTCTGCCGTAGAGGTCAGACCACCGCCCAAGGATAGGGGCTCCGATGAATTGAAAAGCCGGATAAGTAGAAGCTAGCAGGCCGTAGATCAAAGCATTTCCCCCGTAGTCTGTCACAAGGAAGACAAGAAAAGTGAGAATAACCCCGAATCCAAGAGTTCCTATAAAGGTGATAGTATAAAGAGGAATTAGTGCCTTTCCGTCCGTGGATGAAGGTTCCGAATCCCGAATCATCCGTAAATGATATGCATATTCTATGCCTTATATTATATCTCCATTAAATTCTCCCGGTCCAGCTCAATCGCAGACAGCTTACTCGGGGCTTTTATGTAGTTTTGAGGTCGAGTATTGACCCTGGAGGTTATTGAAAAAGATTTATCGGTCCATTTGCTTTTCCAGAGCCTTTAGGAGATATGGCTGATATTAAGGGGATAGGTAAGAATTGAAAACCTTCTCTTGCACCCTCAATATCTTTTTTTAATAATATGCACGTTTAAAGAAATTATTTTTGAATTCCTGGTTATCTTCATCTTTTATAAAGGGAAATAAAGTATCATCAAGTTTTAAAAGCCTCGACCCAGAAAAATGTATGGATTATTGCAAAAAGTATACTTATATTTTAATTTTACAATATGAGATTTAATCCCAGCTTGCCTCCCTGAGAAATAAGTCGAAAATCGGGAAGCGATAAAAGGGAACTTAAGGATCTTTAGAATTGAAGGAATGGAGATCTTGAAAAATAGAAGGGAAATTAAAAAACGGGTGGATGCTTCGAGACTTTGAGAAAAATGGACTTCAGGGAAGTTCGAACAAAAACTGCGGCACCTGCTGCTTTTATATTGTCGTCGCGCACTCTGATTCCTTCCGGAGTAACTGCAGCAGGAGTCGCTAATGAATCCCGTACAGGCAACCTGTCCTGCAACTCTGATATGTTTCAGGAAGGGCAGTTGGATGACAGCAGAAATTGCGGCTGTCGTATTTCCTGTAGGGACTCAACCTGCAGGTAGACCTGTAAGGATCGGCTGCGGAAAGTAAAACCCGAAATACAGCGGTAGCAAGGCGGTGCCTGATACCGTGTGAGTGAGGGTTAGATTCCTTACACGAAGAATCTTTCAGGCAGTTCCTGAGGGCGGATTTCAGGGGCTTCCTGAAATATCTTTCTTATTTTTAGCTTTTATTCCAGGAGAAGAGTATCTACCGAAAAAAATTGTATCCCTGCTGGCATATTTCGGATTAGACACCAGCTGTTTAAGGTTTATTCAGGTTTGCTTCAGGTTATTCTGTCACTGAGATTAAGCCCTATTACTCCTGCCACGACAATGGTAAGAGAAATTATTTTCACGAAATTGGCAGGTTCCCTGAACCAGAAAATCCCGACAACAGTAATCAGAGCTGTCCCCAACCCTGCCCAGATCGCGTATGCAATGCTGATATCCATACCTTTAAGGGCCAGGGTAAAAAAGAAAAAACTGAAAGCATAAAAAACAAAAATCAAAATTGAAGGAAAGAATTTTGAAAAACCCTGAGAAAGCTTCATACATGTAGTTCCGCAGACTTCAAACAAAATTGCCAGTAAAAGCAGATAATAAGAGTTCATTAATCACTATTTTTCGTTTCTTTATTTTAATAGTTTCTTTATTTTTATATTTTCCTCAGCATTTGCCTCTCATTCAGCTCCTTTGTTTCTCAATCTGAATTCACCGTTTCCTGACAAGTATTAATCGGCACAATTTCTAGCCCCGATTTTACGGTCTATGTCTTTCCTGAATCTCCTGAAAGGCAGTTACCATATCTGGCTGGTACAGCTGCATTTTTCAATTGAAACTGCAATTGATGGTCCAGAAAGTTTTATTTCGTTTGCAGATTTTTATCGTTGTAACCCGGATTTTTTACAGGTAAATTTATATATGATAAGAACCACGGACATATTGGCAGTAAAAATAAAGAGTCATATAATCTGTTATTAAAAACTTCATTTTTGTTTTTAATAAAAGAATGTATAGATCTTATTTTTATAGCAATCTAAACTGTATCCGCTATAAGCGGAGGTGAAACGAGAATGAGTTTTAATGACAGAGGGAGCTCTTTCAGGGGAAGAGACAGCAACCGGGGAAACAGAGACGGAAACCGTGGAGGTTTCAGAGGCGGCAACAGCGGCCCCAGGGAAATGCACAACGCAACCTGTTCAGACTGTGGTGTAGAGACCCAGGTCCCATTCAAGCCAGCTGAAGGAAGACCGGTTTATTGTAGAGACTGCCTACCAAACCACAGGAAGTTCTAAGTCCAGAAATTTCAGAATTTTTCGATTATAATCATACCGGAAACCTCCCTGAAAAGGGGTTTCCAAACTCCTTTTATTCTTACATATAACCAGTCACGAAAGAGCCTTTTTTTCTGAGGAAGCCGCTTATATTTCTCCCGCCACGGTGGGGAAATCTTATATAGCATGAGAAGGGATATACTTTCAGTAAAAATAATGAGACATATAATCTGTTATTAAAAACTCCATTTTTGTTTTTAATTAATAAGTTATATCCGATCATGTTTTTATCCGGTACATGTATCCTTTATAAGCGGAGGTGAAACGAAAATGGGTTTTAATGACAGAGGAAATTCCTACCGTGGCGGCAACCGAAACAACAACCGCGGAGGCTTCAGAGGCGGCAATAGCGGCCCCAGGGAAATGACTAAAGTTACCTGTTCGGACTGCGGTGTTGAGACCGAGGTTCCATTCAAGCCGACCGAAGGAAGACCTGTTTACTGCAGAGACTGCCTGCCTAACCACAGGAAATTCTAAACTAAGAATTCTTAAAGTGAAGTGTTGATCTAAAAGTTATTTATATCAACACCTGCTCCACTTTTTATTCTATGTACTCTTACTTATGGCAGGTGAGGGGCAGAGAGCCCTATTTTTAAATATTTATTTAAATATTTAATTTCATTCAGTAAGTGGGGGATAAATAGAATTCACTGCATTTTTATAACTCATTTAAATAATATAAAAATGCTCAAAAAGGTTTTAAAGCAACTCTCAGTCTACGGTATGAAGAGTAAATGAAGGTCTTTAAAAATCTTTAAATTGTAAATCTCCTGAGATCTCAGGTTTCTCAGTGATTAAAGGTTTCTTGGAGGTCTTTTAATTCCTATCCCTTTATTAACCTTCACATCAGAGTACCTGAAGCCTCGATAGGCGCAGAAAGTCTGAAGACGAAGGTAGAATAAGAATATATTGTAATAATATAATTTAAATTAATAACACTAAGAGGAATAAACCTGGCGAACTATAGAAGCAATATAAGGAAAAGAAAAGCAGGAACCGGAAGTTCCGCGCCCTCCACTCAGGAAGTAACACGGGTGCGTACTCCGCGCAAGGAAAACCACGAGGTCCTGGCAACCGTATCAAGCCTCCTGGGTTCAAAAAGAGTTACATTACAGTGTATGGACGGGGTCGTCCGGATGGGCAGGATTCCAGGGTCCAAAAATAAGAAAATGTGGATTCGCGAGGGAGATGTAGTAATTGTCGCTCCCTGGGATATTCAGGATTCCAAAGCCGATGTGATCTGGAAATATACAAGGCCCCAGATTGAATGGCTTGAGAGGAAAGGGTACCTGAAATAAGTACCCGAAATAACAAAGAAAACTTAATAAACTGTATTATCCTGATTATACTCCGGTTTTAACCAGCATACGGTTGAACCTTTCTCCCTTTTCCTAACTCCCTTTTGAAGCAATATTGCTACCACTTCAGCTTACTTAAGCTCGCTAACTAACCTTTAACCTTCCGGCTCATATCTAATCTTTTTAACTCATTTTCAAACGATTAAACTTATATTTACTTCTCTAACCTTCTAATACCCAAGACTACTCTTAGTCTCTTCAGCTGATATGAGCCTCGCTAATTACTGTTTGACCTTTTAATTTGCCTCAAAGGCATATTTGATTTCAACTGACAATACAAGTTCTGTCAGTAATCATTGCCTGGAAGTAATTCCAGAAATCTTGTGGTCCAAGAAAGAAAATTGAGAGCAAAAGTTAATTTTTAATCAAGATTTTTTCAAAAAAGCTTGCAGTTAAACCATAGTAACTCAGAAAGCAATTAATTTTTGGTCAAGCTTTTTCCTAAAAAGGTTGTGGTCAAGCTTTTTCCTAAAAAGGTTGTGGTCAAGCTTTTTCCTAAAAAGGTTGCAGTTAAACCGGAATAGCTCAGTGGCAGGAAGGATTTTTGCATCATCGTTATTTTTATGAGTAAAACTTATATAATTTGACTGTATACTAAGAACATTAAAAATAAAGAGATGTATAATCTGTTATTAAAAACTAGTTTCTGTTTTTAATCAAAGAGCAATATACAGTCTTATTTTTAAACTATTGACTATCCGCTGTAAGCGGAGGTGAAAAGAAAATGGCTTTTAATGACAGAGGAAATTCCTTCAGGGGAAGAGACAGCAACCGCGGTGGCTTCGGAGGTCCCAAGGAAATGCACAACGCAACCTGTTCGGACTGTGGCGCTGAAACTCAGGTACCTTTCAGGCCTGACCCTGACAGACCAGTCTACTGCAGAGAATGTCTTCCTAACCACAGGAAACCCAGAGAAAACAGGTATTAATAGTGCCAGGTTTGCTCAATAAAATTATAATTGACAGATTATGTCCGTTTCGTTCAGCTTGAGCATGCCAAACGGACCCCCTTCTTTTATGGTATTCTTATCGGACAGTACTCTTATTTAACAGAATTTTATTAAACAGTACTCTGTTGAATGATTATAGCTTTCTCTTCTTATTGATTAGGACGTCTCTTCTTATTGAGCAGGAAATTGAGCTTTTTGTAACATTCTAAACCAGGAAGACAAAGCCTTATATTTATAGAAACTTGTTACTGAAAAAGATTTTTAATTGATTTGATTTTTACTACTCTTTTGGGCACTGGTTCATAGAAAGAGTTATATAATTAAATAACTATGTCGATGTAGTTGAAAATAAAGAGACGTATAATCTGTTATTAAAAACTCCATTTTTGTTTTTAATCAATAATTTTTATACAATCTTATTTTTACCCTATAATTAATTATCCGTTATAAACGGAGGTGAAACAAAAATGGGTTTTAATGACAGAGGAAATTCTTACCGTGGCGGCAACAGAGATGGCAATCGCGGAGGTTTCAGAGGCGGCAACAGCGGCCCCAGAGAAATGACTAAAGTTACCTGTTCGGACTGCGGTGTTGAGACTGAAGTTCCGTTCAAGCCAACCGAAGGAAGGCCGGTTTACTGCAGAGATTGCCTGCCTAACCACAGGAAATTCTAAAAATAATCTATATTGAGTGTTAATTTAAAGACATGGCCAACTTTAAGGTTCATTTTTTATTGATACTCAATTCATTTTATTATTTATTTCTATTCTCTTTGTTTTTTGCCTTTTATTCAGGGGATTCCTGGGGAATTAAGAAAATAATGGTTAAATCAATGTATTAAAAATACAAAAGGTCTCAAAATAGCAAAGATCTTTAAAGACATCCTGGAAGAAAGAAAAAAAGCGAGTTGAGAGAAAACAGGAAAAAACCATTTGAGATCGGAACTATCAAAGTAAGAAACAAGTATTGGAGGAATAATTTGGCTAATTACAGAAGCACCATAAGAAAGAGAAAAGTAGGATCAAATAAACCTGTAGGCGCAGGAGACACCCCGGAAATAACAAGGGTACGCACTCCTCGTAAGGACAGAAATGAAGTCCTGGCAACCGTATCAAGTTTACTTGGTTCAAAAAGAGTTACGTTACAGTGTATGGACGGGGTCGTCCGAATGGGCAGGATTCCGGGTTCCAAGAACAAGAAAATGTGGATCCGCGAAGGCGATATAGTCATAGCAAACCCCTGGGAAATTCAGGATTCCAAAGCCGACGTTACCTGGAAATATACAAGGCCCCAGATCGAATGGCTTGAAAGAAAAGGTTACCTTAACTGAGGATGCCTTAAATCCCTTATTCAAATTATACAGATTACCTTAACCTGCACTTAAATTAACCTGGGGTTAACCCGTGGTTTTGAGAAATCAATTTATCAGGCATTGAAACACAATCTTAAAAGAGATTGAAATTTAGAAAATAAAAGCCTGAAACTCAAATTAAAAAGCACCGGCACGGTATGACTGAAATATCTATTTGAAGATCCATAGTCAGCCCTAATTAACGTGGCAGAAACCTCTGGTGTCAATTTTCCTGACCGTACTTCCTGAGTTTATTTTGTTAATTTAAAAGCTTTTAATATCATTTAACACTTTTAATCACATTTTACCCTTTGATCTCATTTTACTATTTTAATCCCATTTTACTATTTTAATCCCATTTTACTATTTTAATCCCATTTTACTATTTTAATCCCATTTTACCCTTTGATCTCATTTTACACTTTAATCACATTTTACACTTTAATCACATTTTACATTTTAATCACATTTCGCACTTTCCTGAGTCGGGAGAATTATAACAGATTTTCAATTTTGAACAGTTCATCAGCTTCTTCCTTGCTTAAAAGTCCTCTCATTACCAGGACTTCCTTTACGGGAATTCTCTTATCCAGTACTTCTTTTGCGATCTCAGCGGCCTTAAGGTACCCGAGCCTTGGGACAAGGAAGGTTACAAGGATAGGATTCAGCTCAAGGTAGGCTCTGCAACTATCTTCGTGCGCTCTAATCCCTTCCACGCAGCGATTCTGGAAAATCGGCAGATAGTTTGTGAGCAATGAAACGGACATAAGAATATTGGAAGTTATAACAGGGGTCATAACATTTAGCTCAAGCTGCCCTGCCTGGGCTGCAAGCGCCACTGTGGTGTCGTTGCCTATGATCTGGAACCCTATCATGTCCAGGCATTCGGCCATTACAGGGTTATATTTTCCCGGCATCATGGACGAGCCAGGCTGCACAGCCGGAAGTTCGATTTCGGAAATTCCAGAGGTCGGGCCGGCGTTAAGGAGTCTCAGGTCATTGGCTATCCTAATAAGTTCAAGCGCGAGTTCCCGAAGAGCTCCCGAAAAGGCTGCAAACTGGGACCGGCTCTGCAAGATCTCGAAACTATTGCTTGCCTTTCGAAGAGGCAATTCACAGAGTCCGGAAAGTTTCGAAATTACAAGCTCTCTGTACCCCGGAGCGGTATTCGCCCCTGTCCCGGTTGCAGTCCCTCCTAAAGGAAGCTCAAGGAGATTGTTTCTTCGCTCTTCTATCCTGCGCGATGCCCTTACCAGCGCGGCAGCATAAGCCCCGAATTCATCGCCAAGGGTTACAGGCAGGGCATCCATGAGGTGTGTCCTGCCTGATTTTGGGATCCCCGAAAACTCCAGGGCTTTTGCCCGAAAAGCTTCCGAGAGAGAGGCAAGCACATCGAGAAGCCTGTCAGCCGCGAAAATCACAGCTATGCAGGAAGCGGTCGGAAAGGTATCATTTGTTGACTGCGCTTTATTTACGTGATCATTAGGGCTCAGGAAGCCGTAATCTCCCCGGTCTCGGCCCAGGATTTCAAGAGCGCGGTTCGCAAGTACCTCGTTAACGTTCATGTTAAAAGAAGTGCCTGCCCCTGCCTGGAAAACATCCACAGGAAACTGGTCCGAGTACCGCCCAGCAAGCCCGGAAAGTACTTCATCAGCTGCCGATACAATGGCATTTCCTCTCTCCCGGTCAAGTGCCCCGAGTTTCAAATTGGTAAGCGCTGCTGCCTTTTTCACCAGAATATACGCTTTGATAAACTCCGGTCTCGCCCTGTGCCCGCTCACAGGGAAATTACAGAGAGCCCGCTGGGTCTGGACACCATAATAAGCACCAACGGGCACCTCCATTTCCCCAAGGGAATCCCTTTCGACCCGACTATTCAGAGTAATAGGTCCACCTCAGAAAATCTCATTTGAAAGGTTTCAGAATTTTTGCTCAGGTTTAATTCCAGACTTTTTAATCTGCCTCCTGGCTTTCCCAATGCCTTCAACAGGTGGAACGCCTTTCGGACAGAACAGTTTTGCGGTTGGCATGAAACTCACAGCCCTGCCAGCCGGATTTGCTGTGGCAAGCCTGAGCTCGACTTATTATCGGCCTCACGGGGCTGGCATGGAACCTGTATAGTTTTGCAAGTGCTGCTGGACCCAGGAAATTCTTTTCTTTTCCCGAGACAGGGCAGGCACATCTGCCCGAAGCGCCAGGGATGCACCGTCCCCGGTGTTGATCAGGGGGTTTGTGGAGCGGTCAAAGAGCCGTCAAGACCTCCAGTTGCAGGAAGCATGGAATGGCAGGTAAAACCGTGAAGGCTTCCATCAGTGATATTCAGAGCAATACAGCTGCAAATCTTTCTTCATTCTCTGAACGTTTTTCAAACAGGGCTTTTCCAGACTTTGCCAGAGCGGTTACAAAAAATTCTTCCTAAAACGTCAAATGAGTGAACAGGATATCCTGCCTCATTTCCTTCTCATAATTATTTTCTTCATGGCTTGATTTCAATAGTGGAGAGCCTGAATGGATTTAACCTGCAAACCCGGTTTTCCGGACAGAATTTATATATTCGTCAAAACTTACACGCAAGTTTTCCCAGTTCTACCGAAAAAGTCTCATAGTTTACGGAATAATCAACCGGGCATTCAATAACTGCCACCCTTTTCAGGTCAAAAGCCATCTCAAGAACTTCTGCAAGATCATCATCTTCCCTGACCCTGAAACCCGCAGCTCCGAAGCTTTCGGCAAAGCGAGAAAAATCAGGATTTCCATAGTCCAGTCCGAAATCCTCAAAACGCATTTTTTTCTGTTTCCATTTAATGAAACCGAAACCATTGTCATTGAGGATAAGAATAACAACAGGGATATCATAGCGGACTGCAGTTTCGAGTTCCTGGCAGTTCATCATAAAACCTCCATCCCCGCAGATTGCAAGCACACGACGTTCAGGGTGAAGAAGTTTCGCGACAATCCCCGAAGGAAGACCTGCTCCCATAGTGGCAAGCGCATTGTCGAGGAGTACGGTATTGGGTGCATACGCCTTATAAAGGCGAGCAAACCAGAGTTTGTAAATCCCGTTATCCAGCGTGATTATATCTTCCCTTCCGAGAACCTTCCTGACGTTCTGGACTACCGCATGCGGGAGAGGAGGGTAACTCTTTCTGGCTACAGTATTTATTTTCTCTTCAATGAAACGCCTGGTGTTTTCAAAATTCGGAAATTCCCGTTTTCCCGGAATACATGCCGCAAGCCCCCTGATCGAAGAAGCGATATCTCCTATTATTTCTACTGTGGGGTTAAAATACCTGTCAGGTACGGACTCAACGAAATCGATATTTATAATCTGCTTATCCAGTGCCATATTCCAGAGATAGGGAGGATACTCCACTACATCGTACCCAATAGTAATAATAATATCAGCCCCGTCAATTCCACAGTTAACATAGTCCCTGGCATGAATTCCTGTAGCAAAGAGGCTGTAAGCACAGTCATCCGGAACAACGCCTTTTCCCATCTGGGTATGCACAAGATAGATGCCTGTCTTCCTGACAAAGTCCTCAAGCTCTCTGGTTATAGCTTTTCGGTTTGCGCCTGAAGAAACTATGATCAGGGGATTCTTAGCCTCACAGATCATGGACGCAGCTTTTTCCACAGCCCCGGAATCAGGGTACGGAATTTTAATTTCACTTCGTTTCTGCACCATAGCCTCAGTCTCCTCCTCAGCCACGTCTTCAGGAAGCTCAATATGTACAGCTCCCGGCCTTTCGGCTTCCGCGTGTTTGAAGGCATTGCGGATCACTGTGGGGATCATACCTGGATCGGTAACGGATACAGCGTGTTTGCAGAGAGGTTCCATCATCCTGATAACATTTACAAGCTGGAAGCGTGCCTGCCAGTTATCAGCCAGAGCTTTCTGTCCGGATATGGAAATAAGAGGAGCTCCTATAAGCTGTGCCTGGGCAATGCCTGTAACGAGATTGGTGGCCCCGGGCCCAAGCGTTGAAAAGCATACCCCAGGCTTTCCTGTCAGCCTTCCATATGTTGCAGCCATAAATGCTGCAGCCTGTTCGTGCCTTGTTATGATAAGTTTGATTCCGGAAGTCCTCAGGGACTCAAGCAGGTCAAGGTTTTCTTCACCTGGCAGTCCGAAGATATATTCAACACCTTCCTCTTTAAGCTGGGCAACGAAAAGATCCGAAGCTTTCATAAAAAAACCCCAATATAGATATCTGGCATCTCCGAATTGAACTTAGCTTAACTCAGATTTGCTTATCTACCTTGATTAAGTTGTTTGTTGAGCTTAAATTAAGTTTGCCTTTCAGCCGTGAGCAGACTTCAAGGCTTAGAAGGTAGACTTCCAGACATAAATAAATTCTCTTAAAGAGCTCTGGATCAGCTTTTCTCAATATAGGTTTCAATCTATCTCAATCCATGAACCTCACCTGTTGACCACAACTGTCTTTATATTTACAAATTCTTTGAGCCCATAGTGGGAAAGTTCTCGCCCCACTCCGGATTTCTTTACCCCGCCAAAAGGAAGCCTCGGGTCGGATTTGACCATTCCGTTGATAGCCACAAAACCGGATTTTATTCTTTTTGCCAGTCTTTCGGCTCTTTCAAGATCTCTGGACCATATCTCGGCTCCGAGCCCGTACTCTGTGGAATTTGCAATTTCAACGGCTTCATCTTCATCCTTTGCTGTTATCACAGGGGCAATGGGGCCGAAAACCTCTACATTGCAGACCTTCATGTCAGTACTGGCTGCAGGGACAAGGGTCGGCCTGAAAAAGAAACCCTTATTATGCTCTTCTCCGTAGACGTGGGGCTCGGCACCTTTCTTTTTTGCGTCTTTCAAAACTCTTTCAAGACTATCGATAAATTCTTTCTTTGCAATCGGTCCGATATCAGTTTCCTCATCCATGGGGTCCCCGATCTTCAGTTCCTGCATTTCAAGCTCAAATGCCTCGATAAAATCCACAACAACGTCTTCTGTGACAATAAAGCGTTTGGCAGCAATACAGCTCTGCCCTGTATTGAGAAATCGGGACTTAACAGCTACCTGCGCAGCTCTCTCAATATCAGCGTCATCAAGCACTATGAAGGGATCCGAGCCTCCGAGTTCCAGCACTAAAGGCTTGATCAGCCCCCCGGCAAGTTCCCCTATCTCCGAGCCTGCGCCTACACTGCCGGTAAACGAAACTCCATCTACCATTTCTTCTTCAATAATTTCCATGGCAGTTTTAGAGTCGATTAACAGTGTGCTGAAAACGTTTTCAGGAAATCCGGCCTCAAGAAAGACTTTTTCTATTTCCAGCGCCGATCTCGGGACATTTGAGGCGTGCTTGATCACGCACACATTTCCTGCGCACATTGCAGGTACTGCAAACCTGAAGACCTGCCAGAAAGGGAAATTCCAGGGCATAATCCCGAAAATCACCCCAAGAGGCTCAAAGGTTACGTAGCTTTTCTCAGCCTCTGTATCCACAATTTCGTCTTTCAGGAATTCTGCCGCGTTTTTCGCATAATAGTCACAGAGCCAGGCACATTTCTCAATCTCGCCTCTTGACTGCCTGATGGGTTTTCCCATCTCTTTCGTAATAATTTCGGCATAAACCTCGATATTTTGCCTAAGGACCTCCCCGGCCCTTGAAAAATATCTTGTCCTTTCCTCAGCAGATAATGAACTCCATCCGGAAAAAGTAGCCCTGGATTTTTCAATCTTGGTCTCACACTCCCCGAAAGAAAACGAGTCATATGTCCAGTTTACCTCTTCAGTGTAAGGATTAACGGATTTGATCTTCATGACTTCCCCCCGAAAAGTCATTTAAAAGTCATTAGAATATTGGAATTCCCAGTATTATAACTTAAGGAAATAGAGCAAAAAATAAAGATTTTCAGTTTAAAGATCTCAAAATTAAGTATATTTAGAATGAACCTATTCAGGGACTACGGTAAGAAGAAATCTCCGGAATTATACAGGATTTTCGTGATTTAAGAAGAATTTATGTTCAGAATCTAGCAGTAATCGTTATAAAACCTTGATTTCAATTATAGAGCATCTACTAAAAACACACGAATTAAGTGGGGGAAATTATGAGAAAAGTACTTGTCATGTTGATAGTATTATTGGGCGTATTCCTTGCAATAGGGTGCGCCGGTGAGGAGGGTGAGGCTCCGGAAGCAGTAACTCCAGTTGAAGAAGTAGAGGATGTAACTCCAGTTGAAGAAGTAGAGGATGTAACTCCAGTTGAAGAAGTAGAGGATGTAACTCCAGTTGTAGCTGAGACTCCAGTTGAAGCTGTAACTCCAGTTGAGGAAGGAGATCAAGGTGAAGGGATAGTACCAGGACAGGAAGAAAGATCCCCGGTTGGAGGAGAAGAAGGAGTAGTCCCTGGTGAAGAAGAAGAAGAAATAATTGATGAAACTCCAGAAGGAGGTACACAGGAGGAGGAGCAGATAGTTCAGGAGGAAGAGACAGCCGCGGGAGATCAGGATGAAGGTGGAGTGATTAGAGTAACTCCAAGCCTGGGCGAGTAAATTTATCTGGACGATTGTAAATAGAGTAATCCAGTCTTGTTAGAAAGTTAGGGACAACTATAAATTCTAGATAACGCTGACCTGTAAAAATGGTGGCTTAAACTCAGACTTTTCACTATACCTGACAACTTATATGTTATAGTGATAGTCCCGGAGTTTAGTTCAAAATGCAGATAAAGGATAGATAGAAGAATATAAGCAAGTTACCGGGAAAGAAATAAATCAGCAGATGCAATAATCTTTTCCGGTAAAATGCATCATGTTCAAAGTCGACACTACAGAACAAAATAATAGTCTAATAGTCAAATTTTCAGGTTCAGTTATCCTGGAGCTGATTTTACCAGAAAGACATACTAGTTTTTTAGTAAAATCCAAGTTTCTTAAAGCTTCCAGACTGTGAATATATTATCTTTGTTTTCATATTCTTATCTTTTCTCAAAAATTGTAGTATCTCAAATCCTGATAAAAATATCCTTCTTTACTTCATTCTTGATAGCCTCTTTTTAACTGGAAAATAACGGGAGTTTTAAAAACAAAAAGATAGACTGGTTTAGCATATTCCCTCTAAGAAACCTGAAAATCTGATTTCGAGTTAATTAGAGTTTTAAAAAGAATTATGTTCAGAATCTAGCAGTAATAATTATAAAACCTCAATAACAATTATAAAGCAGCTGTTATAATAACACATAGATTAAGTGGGGGGAAGGTATGAGAAAAGCACTCATCATGTTGATAGTATTGTTCGGGGTATTCCTTGCAATAGGATGCGCCGGTGAGGAGGGAGAGGCTCCAGAAGCAGGAACTCCAGTTGAAGAAGAAGTAGTTGACGAAGAAGAAGAAGTAATTGAATTAGTGACACCAGTCGAAGCTGTAACTACAGTTGAAGTTGTAACTCCAGTTGAAGCTGTAACTCCAGCAGTGGCAGTGACTCCAGTTGAAGCTGTAACTCCAGTTGAAGAAGTGGTTCCGGTTATAGCCGAGACTCCAGCTGAAGCAGTTGTGGAAGTAACTCCAGTTATAGCTGAGACTCCAGTTGTAGAAGTAACTCCAGAAGTAGAAGTAACTCCAGTTGTAGCAGTAACGCCAGAAGTAGAAGTAACTCCAGTTATAGCCGAAACTCCAGTTCTAGCAGTAACTCCAGCAGATGAAGATATAAATGAGGAGGAGACGGGAGTAATCAGGGTTACTCCAAATGACTAATATCTGGTAGAGACAAAGAAGCAACTCTATATAGAAAGAAATCAGGGCAAAGTGATCCGGGAACCTCGAGTCAAGGCGTTAAATATATCGAGAAAGAGTGTAAGCAGAGTAGCCCAATCTTGTTAATAAGTTTTAGATCACAATAATTCTAGATCAGGCTGACTTGTAAAAACAGTAGCTTAAAACTCAGGCTTTTCGCCTTACTTTGCATTTACTATAAATTGAAAACTAATAGAAATAATCTCTGAGCTTAACCCAAAGAGCAGACAAAGGTTAGATAAAAGAATGGAAGCAAAGTTTACCGGAAGGAGATGCAATTGCATCTCCGGTAAAATATATAGTTTAAAGTCAACACAACAATATAAAGTGCCAATAAAGTTTTAGGTATTAGTCATCCTGAAATTGATTTTTATCAGAAAGTCAGTTAAAACAATCTTTTAGAAAATATATATTTTTTAAAATTCCCGGGTTGTGAACATAATATTAACTGTTTTTATAATTTAACTGTTTTTATAATGGATCTTTCTGACGAACTAAGACTTTTTTGAGCTTAATAAATTAAACATCCTTTCTTACTCTTTTTTCGATAATTCTCTGGTAACTAATGCTAAGGACAGGAATTCAAAAAGAAATAAATTGATTAATTAAATATATATCCTCTAAAAAATCTTAAAACCTGATTTAGAGCTTAATTAGAGCCTTAAAAAGAATTATGTTCAGAATCTAGCAGTAATTGTTATAAAACCTTGATTTCAATTATAGAGCATCTATTATAAAACACAAGAATTAAGTGGAGGGAGGATATGAGAAAAGTACTTGTCATGTTGATAGTATTATTGGGCGTTTTCCTCGCAATCGGATGCGCTGGTCAGGAGGGAGAGGCTCCGGAAGCGGGAACTCCAGCTGAAGATGTGGAGGATATAACTCCAGCGGAAGAAGGCACTCCAGCTACGGTTGTAACTGAGGTTGAGGCTGTAACTGTAGTTGAGGCTGTAACTCCAGTTGAAGAAGAAGTAGAAGTGACTCCGGTTGTAGCAGTAACTCCTGTTGTGGAAGTTACTCCGGCTGAAGAAGGGGTTCCGGCAGAAGAAGGGGCTGAAGATATGGAAGATGTAACTCCGGCTGAAGGAGCGGAAGATGTAACTCCTGGAGGTGCACAGGCGGAAGAAACTCCAGCTAGAGACGTTACAGGCACTGAAGACGAGAGCGGCGGAGTGATTAGAGTAACTCCCAGTACCGGCGACAGCTGAAGAGATTTAATTAATACCATATGGACAGGTAATCCCGTAGCTCTGAATCAGGCTGAGCTATTATGGAAAGCAGCAGTGATCAGGATTCTGCCCATAATACAAACTTTTACGGCAGGATCCTCTGACATAAACTTTAAATATAATAAGCGTAGCTGCGGCATTTTATTTATGCAACTGGAAGACAAAGTACCTGGTTTAATATCAGAGTAATCTGCCCTGGAAGATATATCAGGATTGCCAGGAAATTTAGCTTAAGAGAGGTCTTTAAAAAATGGCTTCACTTTTTTAGAAATAATTAGAATGCTCTTAGCCAGCTGAACTGTTTTCTATGGGGAACAAAATCTTATGTATTCAATTGGAACAAACTCTTATGTATTCAATTGGAACAAACTCTTATGTATTCAATTGGAACAAACTCTTATGTATTCGAGATACTGGGCATGCCTGTAACTCTACAAAAGATATTTTATACATCCATAAGTTCGTTTGAAACGCGATATTCCTGGTATTTTATTTCCTGCTTACGAGGAAAAGGGAAGTAGTAAGGGCAAATTTCTTGAGTCTAGTTAAGTTCCTGTCTTTAAAGAGTTATATTACCAGATTTTAAGAGCTATATTACCAGATTAAGCTGCAAAAGAATCTGTGTTTAGGATTTGGTAGGAATAATTATAAAATCTAACTATTAATTATATAGTACCTTATTTTTACGGGGGTAGAAAATGAGAAAAGGATTTATGGTTTTCATAGTTTTACTTGGTGCATTCCTGGCGATAGGATGCGCGGATACGGCTGATGAAGGCGAAGTGGGTGAAGAAGTAACTCCAGTTGAAACGCCTGTAACTCCGGTTTCGGCTGTAACGCCTCAACCTTTAGATGAAGGTGAAATTGTCGAAGTTACCATTGAGGACTCCGCCTTTAACCCGCAGTCAGTCGAAATCTCGGCAGGGGATACTGTGAGATGGACAAATCGGGATTCAGTTGACCATTCCGCGACAGGGCCGACCTTCAACTCAGGCATAATAGCACCTGGTCAATCCTTTGAATTCCTATTTACAGACGCGGGAACCTATAACTACAATTGTTCGATCCATCCTTCTATGGAAGGAACTGTAGTAGTTCGGGAAGAGTAAGGTTTACTTCGGGCATAGCATTATAGAATAAGGATAAGCTTGTTAAAAACTTTCTATTAAAAGAACAAATTTTAAAAACATTTTTTTACTTTTTAGGTATATATTAAGGATTATTTTTGCCATTAACGATTCTCAATTTACTGTATAGTGTAAATTTGCTATTGAAAACAACCGTCTTCTGGCAAATGGAATACGATCTTTTTTCCTGCGACAGTATTCGTATTTTCACGCTAAATCTCCTTCAGGCGCTTGACCTGAAAAAATAAAAGTTAGGAAGAATGTTAAGTAAAAAATATGGTAATAAATAAAAAGTGACTGCTTGACCTGATGTTCGATTACTGGATATCTCCCCCGACCTCGGCATATCTGGGATCAATTTCCACAGCTTTTATGTATGCTTCTTCAGCCTCTTCTTCCCGCCCGAGGAAACTCAGACAGACAGCTTTTCCGAACCATGAGTCAGCAGCCTCCGGGTTAAGCTTGAGCGCCTTTTCATAGATTTCCAGAGCTTCCTCAAAGCGTTTGAGCTGGGCAAGCACGAAACCCAGGCTGGAATAGGCTTCAAAGTACTCAGGATCAAGCTGTGTGGCTTTCCTGTATGTTTCTACAGCCTCCTCGAATCTCTGTATCTGGCTGAGGGTGAAACCCTTATTGTACCAGACATCGGCATTTTCGGGATTAATTTCAATTGCTTTGTCAAAGGCTTTAATTGCCTCGTCATATTTTTCGAGATTTTCGAGATCTATTCCCATATTGTTCCAGGCGTCGTCGTTTTCAGGATCCAGTTCCACAGCTTTTTCATAGGCTTTTAACGCCTGCCTGTAACTCCCAAGGCTATCCAGGTCCACGCCTTTGTAGTACCACGCCTCGAGAAAGTTAGGATCAAGTTCGAGCGCTTTATCGTAAGCAAGAATTGCTTCATCATAATTACCCATTTGCCCGAGGGCTATGCCTTTTCCTGCCCAGGCTTCTTTGTAATCGGGATTTTCCTCAAGAACTTTTTCATAGGCTTCGTTAGCCTCCTCGTAATCTCCAGCCTGACTCAGGTTCAGAGCCTTTCCATACCATGCATTGGGATAATCGGGTCTGAGCTCAAGAGCTTTCTCATAGGCCTTAACAGCCTCTTTGTGCTTTCCAGCCTGTGAGAAGGAAAAAGCCATATTGTTCCAGAGGTCCGGATCTTCGGGATTGATCTTGATAGCTCTGTTATAGAGTTCAAGAGCCTCTTCGTATCTTCCAAGAGTCTCAAGGACTGCAGCTTTATTATTCAAAAGGTAGATGTTATTAGGATCCTTGTCGATCGCCTTATCAAAAGATACAATTGCCTCATTAAGCTTGCCAAGCCTGAGAAAGTCAAGTCCGCATTCGTTAAGTTCGGCTGCAAGGACCTCATTACTGACTTCCTGCTTACCCATATCCCCCGAATCACTCAGCACATACATGTCTTCGGAAACCGTCTCTTCTCCAGGTTTTTCTTCCCCGCCTTCTTCTGTGAAGGTTTTATCTTTTGTTTCGTCGGAACTCATATCAAAATTTCCTATTCTGCCTTTTATAGTAGATCCTGCGGATTCTTAATTACCCGCGCTCGGTATTTACTTAAATCTGTTGTTCGCTATGATTTATACATCTGTCCTTTATGGCTTTTATAGCCTCTCCCCAAAAAACCCTGCGAAAAGTTCAGGAAAGGACAAAAGAGCGAGAAAAAACAATATCTACAAAGTTCAGAAAGCAGGCAGGCCCGAAAGAATGGAAGAGAATGGAAAGAGAAGGAAAGAACCTGGTAAAAATATGGAAAAGATCTATCCCGTAGCCCTGAAAGCCGTGCTTTTTGATATGGATAATACCCTTTTTGACTTCGTAGCGGCAAAACTCAAAGCTTGCAGGGAAGTTATCTCACGTATTGGGAAAGAAAAAGAGGATATTGCCAGAGAGCCTACGGAGCTTTTCGAGTATTTCCTGAGAGGGTCTTACGGTTTTGAAGACTACGAAAATATTCGAGACTACATGAAGGAGAGAAATATTTTTACAGCTCAGGGTTACAGTGAGTGCTGTGAAATATACGAAAGAGAAAAACTTCAAAACCTTGAACTTTATCCAGCTGTAGCGGATACGCTTGATAAGCTTAAGGAGCTGGGTTTAAAGCTTGTTATTATAACGGATGCCGACAGGTATCATGCACTGGCAAGGCTCACGAGAGTCGGGCTTATAGAATATTTTGATCTTGTCGTAGCCGCGGATATGACAGGAACAAAAAAGCCAGACCCTGCACATTTCCTTTTTGCGCTTGAGGTTCTCGGGATAAAGCCCGGAGAAACCCTGGTAGTAGGGGACAGCATCAAGAGAGATATGGCACCTGCCCGGAAACTCGGACTGAAAACCGCATATGCCTCCTACGGAGACTGGAGACCCGGAGAAGGAATGGATCAATGCTTTGATTTCAGGCTCAACAAATTTTCGGATTTGCTTGAGATATCCGGACTTTAAACAGGCGTAACCGCAAATTTTTTCAAAAAGCATTTGATCACAAGCCTTTTCAAAAAAGGCTTGAGCGAAAACTTTTTCAAAAAAAGTTTTATCAAAAACTCTGATTTATCTAGACCGGTGTAACAGAAAAGGCTTGAGCGAAAACTTTTTCAAAAAAAGTTTTATCAAAAACTCTGATTTATCTAGACCGGTGTAACAGGAGCGTGATCGACCGGCGAAACGCAAGCCTTTCACAAAAAGGCTTGAGCGAAAATCCCCAGGCAACGGCGTGATAAACCGGCGCAACGGTTTCGGGTCAACGGTCGCAGCACAATAGTTTGCAGAAAAAGAAAACCTCGGAGAAAAGAAAACTTTTGGCCGCCAGTCTGGAAACCCCTGAAAGGATTTTCGACTAACGGCTTTTTCTGGCTCTGGGTCTTTGACATTTACGGAAAACCTGAAGTATGGCTACTCAAAGAAGATCGGAATATATCGGATTTATATCGACTGCCCTTTCATAGGCTTCCATTGCTTTCTGGTGTTTCTTAATCCTGTCGTAGACAATACCCTTACCAATCCAGGCTTTTGTGAAACTTGGATTAATATCGATAGCTCTCTCAAAAGCCTGAAGTGCCTCTTTGTATTTCTCTAGGTCTCTCAGAGCAATTCCCTTATTATACCAGAACCGGGCATTCTCGGGATTCGTTTTTATCTTGCTGTCAAACACCTCCACGGCTTTTTCGGTATAAAGTCTTGCCTCATCATGCTTTCCAAGCCAGCGCAGAGCTACGCCCTTGTTATAAAGGGCTTTCCCGTTCGCGGGATTTAACTCAAGAGCCCTGTTAAACGCGCTAATGGCCTCCTCATAACTCTTTATATTGCAAAGCCCCATACCTTTCTTACACCATTCGCTTGCGCTCATGGAGCCCATATCAAAATTTTTCTCATATAAACGGATAGCCTTTTCAAAATCATCCATAGCGTCTTCATATGCCTTCATTTCCCTCAGAGCCATTCCCCGCCGATACCAGACTTCAGGATCCTCAGGAGCGAGGTATATAGCCCTGTAGTAAGCATCCAGAGCTTCTCTATACTGCATCAGGCCCATAAGCAGTTCGGCTTTGGAGTACCAGGTCTTCGCATCCGAAGGATTGATCTGAAGGGACATGTCAAGGGAATCGAGGGCTTCATCATATCTATAAAGACTTTTTAAAACCATCCCTTTACTAAACAGGATTTTTGCATTGTCAGGGCTTATCTCCAGAGCTTTATTGTATGCATCCAGAGCTTCTGTAAATCTTCTGAGCTCATGAAGTGCAACACCTTTATTGTACCACTCATTCGAAGTCATCACTCAACCACACCTTTTTTCGATTACGTTTTCCACCGTTTACCACATTCACTCTAGCAGTAATAATATATGCCTTCAGAGCGTTAAATCAATTTTGTACTTTAGTTCCGTACTAAAAATAAGGATATATTTACAGTCTCACACTACGATTTACGTTTTGAGGACATATTTACGGTTACACATGGAAACTATGTTTTGCTCTTTTTTAAGGATTTTGAAATAATCCTATACTTTATTATTTTAAAAATAAGGTCTTTAAATTGTGGACAGAATTAGATAAAGTAAAACAACTTTATACTATACTCTTCCAAAGTATTATTCAAACTGATAAAAATATATTTATTTTTGTCTCAAATTCTTTCCCCCTTCCCCTATTTAACCCATAATTTTGCCCTGACCCGGAAAAATTTGACATATAGAATAAAAATAGAAAAATCCTGTAAGTTCAATCTTTGCAAAAGCTGAGGCTTCCTCCTCTCACGGCATGTCAGAAGCCTGATTCCTATCTAATCACATTGAGAACCTATGACCTCTCCAAGTTATGAAGACCTACTTAGGCCCTGGGGCTTAAATTAGAACTGGGTTTCTCTTTTTGCAGCTTTTAATCTCATTAAAGAGGATTCCAAAGATCTCTATAAGAATAACAGGTACGATTCTGCCGGAGGTTCCGTCAGACCAGATGAATTAATTAATACATTTAAGAAGCTTTTAAACCACAGGCAAATACCTTTAACAGGTTGTTTAGTAAAGGCTTTTAGTAAAAAATTTAATAAAAGCGCTCGAAAATATTTATGGTACGTTTCTGATACGCCTGATGGGATAAAAAATTTTCAAAGGGGTGCCCTAAAAAGATCTCGCTTTTCAGAGCCGTTTTTCAATTTATAATGCCCTGTTTTAGAATGGAGTTTTTTATGCTATAAGCTACTGGCTTTTGAGTTAAATATGAGCACGCCTTAAGACCATTCCCACCCTGGCTCTCAGTTCTACAGGGTTAAGAGGCGTAGTAACGTAGTCATCAACTCCCGACTCAAAAGCCCTAACCCTATTTTTCACCCCGCCTCTTTCACTGAGCACCATCACCGGGATCCACCAGTACCTTGAACTGCTTCTAAGTTGCTTGCATATTTTAAAGCCATCAATATCCGCAAGTCCGGTATCCAGCAGGACAAGGTCAGGCGTCTCAGTTTTCACGGCTTCAAGTGCTGAAAAGCCACCGGGAACTTTGACAACGTTATAATTTTCAGCTTCAAGCGTAACCTTAATATTGGGAGTACTGCTCCCTTCGCCCATAATCAGGATTTTCTGCCTTGTATCCTTAAAATTTGCAATACGGATTTTTACCAGTTCCTCCGGAACTGAAAGAGTAGAGGCAATATCTCCTTCAGATATTTCAGGCTGCGCTTCAATCAATTTCAAAATTTCATGATCAAGATTTTTATTATCCATCACCCTCCATCACCATACAGTATACATTTTCTTAGGTATTAAACATTTCTCAAATTTTTTGTAATATACGGTAATATAAACTTAACATAGTATGAAGAGAGCAGAGTTATCCAAATATTTAGAAGAATTTTTATGTATCGCCGGCTTAACCAATAAGCAGATAAGTTTATAACCGTAAATAGCAAGTTAATATTGGAAATAAGAATCACTTACGGAGAACAGCCACCTCTGAGATGATAACAATGGATCCAATGGAAAAAATCTTCGGAAAAACCGCACAAATGACAGTACTCAAGAACCTGATCGAACACCAGAACGAATCAACATACCTTTCGGGGATAGCTGAAGAAACCGGCCTGTCTCACTCCAGCGTGTCAAGGGTTATTACCCCGTTGATCGCATCAGGCATCGTTATAGAAAAACCGCTGGGAAAGCAAATCCGGACTTTTCAGCTCAATATGGACAGCGAAGCAACAAGGCTGATCATAGATTTCTATAATAAAATCAACCAGATGCTGGAATAAGCCCGAAAAAAACAGAAGCTTGAAAAAAAGAAAACAAGGGGCAGAACAGGTTTACTGTCCCGTCTTTTAAAATTTACTATGGATAAACTATAATACAGTTCCAGCCAGAAGATTTTCAGCCTGAAGACCCTGATTCAAAGTATTCTTTATGTGGCCTCTTTTTTGAGACTATCAATATATACACTTGCAGAAGTAGCTGCGAGCGCCCCATCTCTAACAGCTGCCACAAGCTGCCATATTGGAGTGTCACGGCAGTCTCCCGCAGCAAAAACTCCTTTCTTCGAAGTTTCAAGGAAACTGTTCGTTTTGATGAAACCTCTCTCATCCTTTTCCACATCAATAATCTCAGTGTTCGGATGAATACCTACGTAGATAAAAACGCCGTCCGTATCCAATTCGTGTTTTTCTCCGTTTTTTAAATTCTCATAGATTACTTTTTCGACTCTTCGAATTTCTCCTCTGCTTCCTATAATTTCGAGAATCTGGGCATTGAGTATGAATTCAATACTCGGGATTGCAAAAGCTCTTTCCTGAAGAATTTTTGCAGCTCTTAGTTTGTCTCGTCTGTGGATAAGGTAAACTTTTCGAGCAATTTTTGATAGGAGAATTGCATCCGCCACTGCTGAATTGCCGCCTCCTACTACTACAATGGTTTTGTTTCTGAAAAAAGGCCCGTCACAGATGGCGCAATAAGAAACTCCTTTACTGAGAAACTCTTTTTCTCCGGGTACGTTCAGATGCTCAGGATTTGCGCCAGTAGCGATTATAACAGCTTTCGATTCAAGATCTCCGCTGTCCGTGGAGATTATTTTCTTTTCCCCTTCGTCATGAATACGAAGCACTTCGGTTATCTTCGTTTCTACCCCAACCTCCAGAGCATGGCTTTTAAATTTTTCCATTAGCTCAACCCCGGATATTGCTGGAAAGCCAGGGTAATTTTCTACTACATCCGCAAATGCAATCTGGCCGCTAATTTCGCTTCTTTCAAGGATCAGAGTATTATGTCCGAAACGTACGGCATAGATACCGGCTGCAAGCCCTGCAGGCCCTCCTCCAATAATGATCAGGTCGTACATATTTCCCTCCGGAATCAGAAAAAAGTTTAAGAAAATTCATATTTCAGTTTTAATTCAGCTTATACGGGCAATAGCATCGGCTTTTTTCGGAAGGCCTGTAAAAGCTACCTCCCCTTCAATAATAGTCGTAGGAACCCCAACTATGCCGTATTTATCAATCAGCGCCTGGCCCTCCGGAGTTTCCACATCTATTTCCTCGTATTCAAAGTTGTACTCGGATCTCAAATCTTTCCAGAGTCTACGAGCTGACGGACAGGCCGTACACCAGCTGGCATGAATAAGTGTGACTTTAACCATGATAAAACCCCTCTAAAAACTGTAATTATGCAAGCAAATCCATTGTAGTATTAATTTATAGATATAAATAAGTTAACCGTACCCGTAAACCCGGAAAATGAAGACTTTTTATCGCCCGGATCTACCCGAACAAAAAGCTTTAAACCAGGAGGGCTCCTAAAGCGGGATATGCTTACATTTATAGGTCTGGGTCTTTTTGACGAGTATGACATTTCTTTGAAAGGACTTGAGGCTGTCAGGGAAGCTGACCTGGTTTATGTGGAATTCTATACATCCTGTCTTATGGGTACGACTCTTGAAAAAATGGAGAAGCTTTATGGTAAAAAAGTCATTTTGCTTTCAAGAGAAGATGTCGAGCAGAATCCTGTTTGGCTCAATTACGCAGGGGACAGGAAGCTTTGTTTCCTGACTGGCGGAGATACAATGATTTCTACAACCCATGTCGATTTGCGCCTGAGAGCCGAGAAGCTCGGAATCGAAACCCGCCTCATTCACGGAGCTTCTATCGCCTCCGCCGTTTCAGGGCTAACCGGACTTCAGAACTATCGTTTCGGGAAGTCCGCAAGCATTCCTCACCCCTATGAAAGCAGGAGAGGTACGAAAGTAATCTCGGAAACTCCCTACGATATTATAAAGCAAAACTCGGAACTTGGGCTGCACACCCTGGTCTTCCTGGATATAGACAAGGAGAAAGGTTATATGACTGTAAATACCGCACTTGAGCTTCTCCTGGGGGTTGAAGAAAAGAGGGGAGAAGGGATCATGCGCGGAGCTGCTGCAGTAGGAATAGCCAGGGCAGGCTCGGAAAGCCCGGTCGTAAAAGCGGACTATGCAGAGAACTTAAAGGATTTCGATTTTGGAAAACCTCTCCACATCCTTGTAATCCCCGGAAAGCTGCACTTTCTTGAGGCTGAAGCGCTTGTGAAACTCGCAGGAGGCCCAATAGGATTTATGAAAGATGTGGAATAAAAAGGAAAAAATATGCAAAAAATCTCAGGTGATCAGAATGCCTGCCGATCTGGACGAAAAAGTCAAAAGATATGAAGATATGTTAAAAAGAGCCCTCCAGAAAGCCAGATATGCCCCTATCCCGGAATCCCATATGTATGCCGTTGCAAAGGATTATTATACGATGGCAGAAGCCTATTATAAAGATGGGGTGTACTTTCTGGAGAATAAAGACCCTGTAAATGCCCTGGCTTCTTTCAGCTATGGTCATGCCTGGCTTGATGCGGGAGCAAAACTCGGGGTTTTTGCGGTTGATGACGAGACTTTATTTACTATATAAAGAAGGAAATAAACGTAAGCAGGAAAAAAGTCAAAAATGCCTGAACTCCGATATGCCTGAACTCCGATATGCCTGAACTCCGATATGCCTGAACTATGATATGCCTGAACTATGATATGCCTGAACTATGATGCCATTTAGGAGGCATTAAGACCTCAACTGGAAGGATTAAAGCTAAAGAACTAAAAATTAAAAACTTGACTGAAAAACCTTATAAAAGTAAATAGAATACTATTCTATCCGAAGCAGAAACAATTTTATATACTTTATTCTATTCTTTAGATCCTGTAAATAACTTTTCCCTATCGGGAAATCTTCTTGAGAAATGCATATAACTGAATAATTATGGTGGACAATAATGAAGAACTTTCATGTAGTACTTGAAGCAGCTTGGTTGGTTAGAGATGTAAAGACAGCTGATGACGCTATAGGGGTCGCAATTTCTGAGGCTGGAAAGCGCCTGAACCCTAAACTGGATTTTGTAGAGGTTGACGTGGGAACTACATCCTGCCCGGCGTGCGGTGAGCCTTTCAGCAGTGTTTTCATAGCAGCAAACACCGCTCTTGTGGGCCTTATTTTTGAGATGAAGGTTTTTGACGCCGAGTCTGCCGAACACGCCGAAAGGATCGCAAAATCCGTTATAGGAAAATCCCTCAGGGATATTCCGTTGACAGTTGTTGAAGTGACCGAATTCGAAAGGTCAGCCGAGAAGGGCGAACAGCAGCAGAAGAGCAAAACAGGTAAATAAGCATTTTTTCCCGAACCTGTCAGGAATGGAAAAAGATATTGCGCTGCGGCTAGTTATACCTCTGGTTTTTGTTCGTGACTTGTTTGAAAAGGCGTACGGCTGAGAAGAGACCTAGGAGATCGTACTTTTCCATTTAATAGAAGCCAGTAAAAAACAAGTTTTATCTTTCCGGCAGGCTTGACTTTTAGTCATATCCAGCACAAAGACCCCGGGCTTTTTCATAGCCCACGAAGAAAGAGGACACTACATGGACAGAGTAATTTCCATCGTAGGGCATACTGCCCTTGATTACATCGTAGATGTTGAAAATATCGCAGGAAAAAACGAATCGTCCCCTGTTATTGACTACGAAGAGTATCCTGGCGGAGGAGCTGCCAATATTGCGGTTGCAATTGCGAAGCTTGGCGGGAAGAGCCAGCTAATTTCCCCTGTAGGCATGGATTTTGCAAGTTCAGGATACGAAAAACTTCTTACAGAAGCTAATGTTGACCTTTCCCGTCTCTACAGGCTTGAGGACCAGAAAATTTCCAAGGCATTTGTTTTTACGGACAGGGAAAGCAACCAGACAACTTATTTTTACTGGGGAGCCTCCTCAAAATTCAAAGAATTAGAACCCGAACCTGTTGATTTTGTCCATCTTGCAACCGCAGATTCGGTCTATAATGCGAAGCTCGCACAAATTGCCGGCTTCGTATCCTTTGATCCCGGACAGGATCTTATAACGTACTCAAAAGAGGACCTTGAGCTCATACTTGCCCATACTGATATTCTTTTTGCGAACCGGCACGAAATCAAGCGGGTCTCGGAGATGACCGGGAAAGACTTCTCTGAACTCAAGACCATGGTTAACATAATCGTGGTGACATATGATGCCGAGGGTAGCAGAATCTATGCAGGCAAAGAAGAATTCATAATTCCTGTGATTCCTGTCAGAGCTG
Organism: Methanosarcina sp. MSH10X1; assembly: GCF_004099695.1. Lineage (GTDB taxonomy): Archaea > Halobacteriota > Methanosarcinia > Methanosarcinales > Methanosarcinaceae > Methanosarcina. The sequence goes on from NZ_SCHL01000001.1 coordinate 190,195, forward strand.
TAGATCCCACGGGAGCAGGAGACGCTTACAGGGCGGGTTTCCTGCTGGCTCTCACCAGAGGGTGCCCGCTTCCGGTATGCGGAAAAATAGGGTCGACCGTGGCCTCTTTTGCCGTACAGACGCGGGGCTGCCAGACGGGGCTTCCCACCTGGGAGGAAATGAAAATCCGTTACGAAGCCAGTTTCGGAAGGCTTGAGAAAGAGTGCTGAAATTGCGAATACCGAAAATAGAATGATTAAAAGTCAAAAAGTATATAAAATATTATAATGATCCACGCATTATAACTCCCCGACGTACGAAAAAGATATCAAAACAAAAAAGGGATGCAGATGAAACTCGCAGCACTGGTTTCCGGTGGCAAGGACTCGATTTTTGCCATATATAAAGCCCTCCAGGAAGGGCATGAAGTCACCCACCTGATTAATATAATTCCTGCAAGGGACGATTCTTACATGTACCATTCCATCAACCTCCATATGGTAGAACTTATTTCTGCCGCCTGTGAAATCCCACTGGTTCAGCAGGAGTCCAGCGGGATAAAGGAGCTTGAACTGGATGACCTGACCCTTGCCCTCAGGAAAGTGGATGTGGATGGGGTATCCGTAGGCGCGATCGAATCCCAGTACCAGGCAGGTAGAGTGAAAAAGATCTGCGACTCCCTGGGGCTTAAGGTCTATACCCCTCTCTGGCACAGGGATCCTGAGGAATTGCTAACCGAAATGTCAAAAGTGCTCGATATCCGGATTGTCAGGGTCGCAGCCGACGGTCTTGACAAATCCTGGCTTGGACGCCCTATAAACGTAAACTCTATCGAACATCTCAAAGCCCTGAACAAACGGTACATGGTTCACATGGCAGGGGAAGGCGGAGAATACGAGACAGTCGTACTTGACGCTCCTTTCTTTAAAAAACGCATTGAGATTGTAAAAAGTGAGATTGAATGGGAGGGAGACACTGGCTCCTTAAAGATTCTGGAAGCAAAGCTTGTTGATAAAAATTGAAGATTAGAAGTCTTTAATCTTTATTTTTATTTTATTCTTTGTTTCTTTTCCATACGGTCTCTCAGGTTTGAATCCGGATTTATTAATCGCGTTTAATTTAAAGAGCTTTATCACTAAAAAGAAGTACTGCGGAAAACTGGTACTGAATAGCAGTATATCCCTATTTTTATATAATATACTACATATTTGTGAGTGGGGCATCTGAGAAAAATCTTTTTCTGTTGTAAACCTCAGCCAACACTTTTACCCCCCAACTCCCCACACTCCCAACACTCAGATGCCCTATACTCAACATTATTCCATGAGATTTCCATTGTTAAAACTGGTTTTTGAATCATTGTTTTCAGCATTGTTTCCCAACATTGTTTTTAAGTACTATTCTTTTCCACATCGTGGCCTTGTTTTATTTTGGTTCTCAAAACCTGGTTTTATTCTGTTTATTAAAATAGCTCTGCCTGAAAAGAAATAATGATTTCTAAACAGGGGATAATCTGAATAAGACGAACTATCTGAATAACTGAAGGTGTACCGGGGTAAGTAAACAGGGCAGGGTTAACCGAAGAGCGAATAAATGAAACAATTAAAAAAAGATTAAGGGCAAAGCCCGTGGGATGTGATAATTATATGTTTTAAGCTTGAAACGAAGGTTTTTAACAGGATTATTAAGACTTAGCTGTATCTATCAAATCCAGAATTCTCAGGGCAAGGTGTGCACCGTTTGCCCCATTATCGATACCTACGCTTCCTACAGGCACTCCTGGAGGCATCTGGGCAATGGAAAGCAGGGCATCAAGTCCGCCAAGTTTCGCGCTTACAGGGACTCCTATTACAGGTTTTTTTGTCTTGGAAGCTACTACTCCTGGAAGGGCTGCCGATAAACCGGCAATCGTTATAAAGACCTTTGCATCTGTGCTTGAGATGTAGCTGTCAAGTTCGTCAGGGTTCCTGTGAGCGGAAATAACCATTACTTCATATGTGTATTTGCTCTTTTCCAGCACGGATACCGCACGGTTGGCAATAGACCTGTCGGATTCGGAACCCATGATTATTGAGATATCAACCATTTTTCTTTCTCCTTGGCAGTCAGGGCAGGCTTCCCTTGCCGCTCAATTCGTTCTGGCGTTCAATACTCATCCTGATAAGAATCTCAAAAATAGCCTTTATAGATCCCGGATCAAGATTGAGTTCGGTTGCGGCATTTAAAGCTCTGGTGATTACAACCTCATTTTGCCTGTGGTCATTTATCGAAGTCCCATTTATTCTTTTTGATTCAAGTACCCTTTCAGCCAGGTTTACTCTTCTATCAATAAGGGCAAGAATTTCCCTATCAATTTCTTCAATTTCTTTGCGGACAGCCTCAAGTTCGCTCAAGTGAACCCCTCGCTTTATAAGGACATTGCATCTCTGTTATTTATAGAGGTTTCTATAACCCTGCCTTCTATCCCACAGCTTTCCCAGGCCGATCTCAGTTCTTTTACCTGCTCGGCTCGTACAAGTGCCGCATATGAGGGGCCTGTTCCGGAAAGGCTTACTCCTTTTACCCCACATTCAAGCGCTCGAAGCATGTGTTCCGTACCAAAGCTAAGAGCCCCGCAGTAGAGAAAGCCATTTAGAGTCATAGCTCGCTCATATTCACCCTTCAGAGCAAGCTCGTAAGCAATTTCAACGTAAGGAGCTATAAGTCTTGAGCGTTTAACATCCGTCTCCGCACTGAAAGCTCTCCTGGCAGGCGCAAAAATAAGGACTTTTGAATCAAGCTCTTCGCGCCTGAGGAGTTCCATTTTACGGTTGTCGGTAACCACGATCCCTCCGAAAAAAGAAGCACAAGCATCATCAAAGGCACCTGTTATGGTAACTCCCACTTCTTTTGCAGCCTTCACACCGAGTCTTACAATCTCAAGAGGCTGTAGAGTCTTACCTGTTGCACGCAGGGTTGCAAGGACTGAAGCATTTGCTGCGGCGCTGCTGCTTTTGAGCCCGCCTGCGATGGGGATTTCACTTCTTGTCCTTACCGTACCGCCCAGTTCAAGCCCGAAATGCTCAAGGGTTATTTCAACGCAGCGCTCGATAAGACGGGCGTCTCCTTCAGGCATCTCCTCAATGAAACCTGAGATTCCGGTCTCACCTTCTGAAAGTTTGACATCTGCAAAGGTCATCAAATCTATTCCGAATGCAGCACCCTTCCAGGTAGCTATGGCATTTATTATGGTTCCTGCTCCCGATGCGCAGGCGTGCCCTTCAAGTGTCATCAAGTCCAGAATGCGCTGTTCTTTAATAGTTTTTGCTGCATTTGTCCATAAAACCTGAAATGTTGCTGTAATGCAGATTCTGCAATAGATTCATAAAAACAGCGTGAATCCACAAATATAAATAGTAAAGTTGAATGACGTATATCGAAAAAGTGCTTCTAATTATTACCAGAAAGTACTATAAAATTATGAATAAATACTTCTAATTTTATTTAGCAGATTTAATCAAAAACGGGGAATCAATATCGAAACCAGGAAAGTACAGCAGACAGGCGGATCCACTTACATAATTTCCCTTCCAAAGCAATGGGCTGAAAAAGTGGGAATCGAGACAGGCATGAGGGTTTCCCTCGAGACGCAGCCGGATGGGAAACTACTGATAGACCCAATTCTCGAAGGACGAACAGTCAAAACCAAAAAAATCGATGTCACAGGCTGTGAAGTAAAAGCACTGGAGAGAGATATTATTGCTGCATATCTTCATGGATATGACAGGATAGAACTCTTCTCGAAAAGAATACTCGGTGAACAAAAGCAGACAATCAGGAGGGTCTGCTACAAACTCATAGGCCCGGAAATTACAGAAGAAAGTTCAAACTGCGTAGTTATCCAGGATCTCCTGAACCCGAACGAGCTCTCTATCAAAAAAGGTGTACAGAGGATGTTCCTTATTGCGGGATCCATGCAAAAGGACGCGGTAAGGGCGCTTAAAACTATTGATCACGACCTTGCACTTGATGTAAGTCAGAGGGATGACGAGGTTGACAGGCTATATCTCCTGATCTCCAAACAGTTCCGTTCCATTCTCTGCGGAGGAAGAATGCCTGATTCTGCAGAAACAAATATAGAGGAATACCATGAGTTCAGAATGGCGGCAAGCCCGCTGGAAAGAATAGCCGATCATGCACAGAAAATTGCAAATATCGCCTCAAAGCTGCGGCAACCTGTTAGTGATAATGTAATGGAAGAGATAGAAAAACTCAATAATGCTTATATGGAACTGGTGAAGCAGTCCATTGAGGCTCTCTTTAATGCTGACTCCTCTCTTGCCAATCAGGTAATAAATAACGTCGACAATATGCGCACATGGGTAGAGGAATTGCATTCATCTATCCTGAGACTGGAGTCACATGAAATCATGATTTCACTCGGGACTGTTGTAGACAGCCTGGCCAGAATAGGAGACCTCAGTTCCAATATAGCTGAAATTGCTATAAACACGGCAATCAGGGATAGATGAGAAGAACCTGCCTGAGAACACAGAAATGCCTCCCCAACCTGAAAGATAGAACAAATTTTGTTTTGAAGTTAAATATCCCTGAAGTAATAAAAAAATTAAATATATAACTAAGCTCTTAAACCCAGAATAAAAGATTTACCTTTCGATACCCTGAACTGTTCAAAAGACATCCTGATGAACTTTATAAAAAATATTCTGATGGAATTTATAGAAGATATCCTGAAATATCTAAGAGGGAATTGAGCTGTAAAGCTTAATGAAATTTAGTTAGATTGATACTAATGAAAATTTAGTTAGATTGATACCGGAGATATCTGATAAAACAATTTATATTTTTAAGGTAGAATGAATAAAAATAGGAAAAAATATAAAGGAAAGTGCAGAACATCAGTGCACATATAAAAATTTAATACAAATAAGAAAAGTTTGGGAAAATTAAAGTATTCTGTATAAAAAGCCTTTTCTCTCTGGATAAAAGGCTTTTTATTATATGTGGTGAGGGAATTAAGCGATAAAAGCAATTTATTTATATTCTGGTGTTATTTCAACGGAGGCACTTTATATTTTACCCTGAAAATGACCTGAAATTTCCTGTTCACTTCCGGATATCCCGGAAAGAAAAAAGAATATCTTCAACTTTCCCCGATTTCCTCAGTAAGACAAATACAAATTATTTATATGCATGGATCAATAGATTAAAAATTTACCATCAATACCAACCCATACAGGAAAGCAATCCGAGAAATCCTTAGGTGCTATGCTTTTCCCAAAGGAGGGAAGCTATGAATATGATAAAACGATTTAAGGTAAGCTTTTCAAAAATGTTCAATAAGCTCTTCAAGAAAAAAGGAGCATGCATAGGAATCTACGGCCCCCCAAATGCCGGTAAGACGACTCTTAGTAACAGAATTCTCAAGGACTGGGTCGGAAACGAAGAAACAATGGGTTCTGTTTCTCATATCGCCCATGAGACCAGGCATGCCAAGCGAAGGAATGGAGTAAGTATTGAGACAAACGGGCACACAGTCAGCCTTGATATCGTAGACACGCCCGGGCTTGCCACAAAAATCGATTTCCACGACTTCATGGAACAGGGAATGAGTGATTCCGAATCCAAGAAACGATCCAAAGAAGCAACAGAAGGGGTTATCGAAGCTGTCAAATGGCTGGATGACCTTGACGGTGTCATACTTGTTATGGATTCCACCGAAAATCCCTATACCCAGGTCAATGTAACGGTAATAGGGAATATGGAAGCCAGAAACCTTCCGCTTCTTATCGTAGCAAACAAAGTAGACCTTCCTGAAGCCGATCCGGCTGTCATAAAGGAGGCCTTCCCCCAGCACCCCATGGTGCCAGTTTCGGCACTTGAAGGCGTGGGGATGGATTCATTTTATGAAGCTCTGGCAAAACAGTTCGGGTGATCTACATGCAGGGAATTCAGCTTGATTTGATATCCGAAGCCAGAATATCTCAGATGGCTTCAATGGAAAAAGTACGATACATAATCGATGAGGTACGGAAAGGAAAAATCCTGGTGCTTGAAAAAGGCCTTAACCCGATGGAGGAAGCAAAGCTCATAGAAATGACAATGTCAGCAATTCAGCCTGATGTGTTTTCAGGTATAGAGATGCAAAGTTATCCTGCAAATTCCGAGGGTTCGTTGCTGGGTAAATTTTTCAAAAAACAGAGCAACAAGCGCCTTACAGTGATAGGGCCTGCAAACCAGCTCAAGACCCTTAAGAAAGATCGGAACCTCATCAGTGCACTTGTCTCTGCAAGCAAGTAAACGAAGTGGAAGCAATGTGTGCCCATAAGACCCAAGACGTGGAAGCTATAATCTACCCTCCCCAGTCCCTAGGCTCCTTTGAGATGGGCAGGAATGATGTCAATGTAATCTGTACTTACGGGAAAATCGCCGTATGGTTTGGACGAAAGGTTCCCGATTACATTATAGCGCAGGTACTCATAGGAATTTCAAAAATTGACCAGTCCACAGTTCATGAGTTTGAAATAATCTGCAACTTTGATGAGATTACGGAATATGAGAGTAAAGGGTACACACTCGTGTCCTATGGAAAAACAGCTGGCGGATATCGCGTAAACTATAGTATTCCTTTTTCCAATAAAAAAGCCCTTTTTCACTTATCAAAATTTATACTTGAAGAACTCCGAAAAGGAGAGGCGCGTAAGGACTTTTACTGGAATGGAAGTGACTGTGATATCCAGAGACTTTATCACGAATTAAAAAATAATATTGAAAACTGGGAACTGAAAGCTATTAATTATAAGACCGAACCGCAAACAAGCAGATAAGACCTTGATGGGTTGCGGCGGGACACAAAAGAAGACTTCCGAAAACCTGCCCTGGGATCCTCATCACAAACTTAAGGGGAGTGGAACAGGATTCCGGAAAAGCATTTCAGAAGTCGTTGTCAGTTATTGATGCAGGCTTTCAATTATTTATGCAGTCAGGTGGATAAAATTTTAATCAATTGATTATTATAGGGAATTAGGTATTTAACCCAATGTTTTATAGGGAATTAGGTATTTAACCCAATGTTTTTTGGAGAACTCATATGAAAAAAACTCAGGTAAACGACTGCGAAGACGTATTATTATCAATGAGAATGATTGCAGAAACCCTCAATGAGGTAATTAAGGTACTTGACAGAGAAGCCATAAAGGCTATGATCCAGAAAATTCTGGAAGGCGAAAGAGTCTTTTTGATGGGAGCCGGAAGGTCCGGGCTTGTTGCCAAAGCTTTCGCAATGAGGCTTATGCATCTCGGATTCAGTGTATATGTTGTCGGTGAAACTACGACCCCTGCTGTCCAGCCGCAAGATGTGGTAATTGCTATCTCAGGCTCAGGGGAAACTCGTTCCATAGCAGACCTCGGAAAAATAGTAAAGGATATTGGTTCAACCCTCATAACGGTTACTTCCAAAAAGGAATCTACACTTGGTAGAATTTCGGATATTACAATGATCCTTCCGAGCAAGACCAAAAACGACCTTGATGCAGGCGGCTACCTTGAAAGAAACATGCGAGGAGATTATAGAAACGTGCCTCCTCTGGGTACATCTTTCGAAATCACTTCGCTGATTTTCCTTGATTCTATAATTGCGCAGCTTATTACACTTACAGGCGCGTCGGAAGCCGAACTTAAGTCGAGGCATACCAATATCGAATAAAGGTCTGGAAATCGCCAGAAAGCAGTGGGTATATTAAAATAGTTTTTGCAGGGGCACAGGAGGGCTAAATTTGAAGGAAATAAGGTTTTCTGAAAATGTCGCCAGAATAGACACATCGGGGATTAGAAAAATTTTCGAAGCCGCAGGGTCGAATGCAATCAACCTTGGGCTCGGGCAGCCGGATTTTGATACCCCGGAGCATATCAAAGCAGCAGCAATAGAAGCTATAAATGAAGGCTTTACAGGCTATACCGTAGGTACTGGAATCACAGAATTAAGAGAAGCCCTTAGTTCCAAATTCAGGGAGGAAAATGGGTTTTCGGTTTCTCCTGAGGAGATAATTGTAACTTCTGGAGCATCGGAGGCACTTGCCATCGCCCTTGCAACCCTTCTAAACCCGGGGGATGAAGTTCTCATCTCAAACCCTGGCTTTGTTTCATATAATGCGCTGACCGAGATCCTGAGTGGAAAAGCAGTAAGTGTCCCGCTTGCCGAAGACCTTACCATGAAGCCTGAAGCCGTGCTTGAGAGAATTACCCCGAAAACGCGAGCCATTGTCCTGAATTCCCCTTCAAATCCCACAGGAGCAGTCGCAAGCAGGGCAGATATAAAAGCCCTTGCCGAGATTGCTGACGATCACAATATAACCATTATTTCCGACGAAGTTTATGAGTACTTTATTTACGAAGGAGAACATGTAAGCCCTGCCAGCTACTCGGATAATGTGATTACGGTAAACGCTACCTCAAAGAGTTATGCCATGACCGGCTGGAGACTTGGGTACGTAGCAGCCAGAAAAGATTATATCGGGCAGATGCTGAAGGTGCACCAGTACATACAGGCCTGTGCCAATTCAATTGCTCAGAAAGCCGCTTATGCCGCCATCACAGGACCTAAAGACTCCGTTAATACTATGAGGGAGGAGTTCAGAAAACGCAGGGATGTGCTCGTAAAAGGCCTGAACGAGCTAGGGATGGAATGTGCTCTTCCAAAAGGCGCTTTCTATGCTTTCCCGAGAGTCTCGGATTCCGCAGAGGTCGCCTCGAAAATGATCTCAAACGGCATTATTGTCGTTCCCGGAACAGCCTTCGGAAGCGAGGGTGACGGCTACATCCGAATCTCCTATGCGGCTTCGATGGAAAATATCGAAAAAGCCCTGAGTATTATGGAAAAAGTACTCTGAGAAACTACCTGAAGAATGAAACTCTGAGAAAACAGCCTGGGAGATGTATTTCTCAGGCTAAAATTTTCTGTCAAATGCCCTTCCTCGGTCTATTTTTTCAATATCTATTAGCACATTAGTTCATTAGTTTCTATGGAAATAAGGATTATCTCAGGGGATTCATAATCCATATGAGGAACATCACCGTAACTTTTGTCGTATAAACGTATATCTACAAGAGTGCGCCGATTTGGAATTTCCACCTCAGTTACGTTTATAACTTTTTTATCCATAGTTACCTTAAATGTATACTCCCTTTTTTCCAGGGAATACTTTAAACTTAAAGGCCGTGGTTGTGACAAATCACTTTTAGGTTCCAGAATGTATGTCTCGTTTATTATTGATTTTTTATGTTGATCAAACACCTCAACTGCCGCTTCATGACTTTCTAAATCATGATTATGTATTACGAAAAATGATGCTGTTGATCCTTGAAAAATCAGAGGAATGATTATGGGAAGAGAAATATAAATAAGTAAAACAGTTATCAGGAGAAGTCCTGCTATGACAAATTTTTTTCTTGCATTACTAATCACTTAAACCATCCCTCTGCAGATTTCTTTGCTTATACCTTGACTAACTGTTTTTGCCGAGAAAAGAGTTACTTTATTCCGGACTTACTATTTTCCGCGATAACATTTCAGTTGATTCAACTTTAAGTGGTTAAATTACTAAGATTATTAGAAGAGTCCGGATTTATACTTATTCTCTATTAGCTCAGGTGAGTCTCTATAAAATTTATGAAACATGTATAAAACTTATACACAGATATAATTGAAGCTAAATGCATCACATTAATAAACAAAAACGAAAGAGATAATTGGTATAAGTACATAATTTTTTTTCACTATAAAAACAGGAAAATTAAAAAATGAAAACCTGATCTGAATACAGATTTTTTCTGCTCACAGAAGAGGATTTGATAACGGGCAAAAACCGGGATCTCCGAAAAGATTATGTATACTTTGATCCTGGAAAACTTAGAGATCTTCATAAAAGAGTCCTGGAAAAACATATGAAAAAGCAATCTACACGTCTGCTTCCTTTAAATAAGGGAATTTTTGCGCTTGCCTGTATTCTTTTATTGCTGAGCCCTGCTTCCGGCGCGTCATTCGTGTCTGAAAGCCGGCAAACTGGCTGCTTTTATGGAGCATACCGAAGCTCGACAGGAGTTTTTCTGACAGAAACCCAGTCATCTCCCTTGCTTTATACCCAGGACCTTTTGCTTCCCCTTACAGGAAACCGGGAAGGGAGAAGTAAGCACCTTGAGAAAATCAGCCCATTCTTACTCCTGACAGCAGGTGTTCTAGCAGGTTTTAATCCCTGCCTACTTGCGGTAATGGCTTTTCTTGCCTCGGTCACCCTTGCCCAGCATGGAAGAAGAAAAGAAATGCTCGAAATCACGCTCGGTTTCTCGGCAGGGATCTTTACAATGTATATGCTTGCAGGAATGGGCATACTCAGTATTGTTAATTTCCTGCCTGAAATCCAGGGAAGTTTTATAGAAATCTCAATCCTGCTCGTTGCTCTGCTCGGCTTCTGGCATATTTTCGATGCCTACTGGCTGAAAAAGCATGCGAAATCCACTTTCAGGACTCCCGAACCCCTTAAAAAGTTCATGGCAAAAATGGACAAAAACAACCTGCTATTATTGTCCTTCATCTCAGGAAGTGCGTTCTCCCTTGTCAAAGCGCCCTGCGTAGGAGCGGTCTTCCTTTCACTCCTGAGTATCCTGGCAACAAAGACCGACATTGTCAGGGGAACATTATACATGGGCATTTATAACCTCGGGCTTCTGCTTCCCGTAATAATCCTCGGCCTTCTCCTTGCCTTCGGGCTGAGCCCGAACAAAGTAACAGAATTCAGGGAAAGATGGAGAGTAGAGATCAGACTGACAACCGGCTTTATACTGATTTCCGTTGCCCTGCTCATGCAACTCGGAATAATCTAAGGCAAAAAATCACACTAAAAAGTTAAAAAGGCCTCAACTGGATTCGACAGGCCAGTTGAACGCCGGTTTATTACGCTCCGGTTACATCGGTTTAGATAAAGCATGAGTTTTTGATCAAGCTTTTTTTGAAAAAGTTTGCGATAAAACCTTTTCTAAAAAGGTCTTCTTCGGTCAAGCCTTTTTAAAAAAGAATTATAAAAAGACAGCGGACTCCCTAAGCGCAATTTGGGGCGGACTCCCGAGGCGCAATTCGGGAAGGGCAGCGGACTCCCTAAGCGCAATTTGGGGCGGACTCCCGAGGCGCAATTCGGTAGATGGGACTCGGGCTTCAGATTGCAGGCTCGGTATCAGGCTTTTCGGAAGAAGAGGATTGGCTTTTTTCTTCAATCATCTCCAGAAGCCTGTCCATTACTTCTTCTATCCCTTCTCCGGTAACCGTGGAGATATTAAATTCTATCTCGTCAAGCTTCTGAAACTCAGGCCTGTCAGCCTTATTTGCAACCACAAGCAGGGGAAGTTTGAAGTTCTCCCGAATTTCCGCAAGCAGGCGCCTCTGATCTTCGATTTCGTATCCGCAGCTTTCACTGGGGTCGATCATGAACATTACAACCGCATCAAGATAATGAATCGCAGTTATTGCCTGCCTTTCGATATCATTCCTCTCGGACATGGGGCGGTCAAGCAGACCCGGAGTATCCATAACCTGGTAACGCACTCCATCCCGTGTAAAGTGCCCGATTGTAACTCCTTTCGTTGTGAAAGGATAGGGAGCGACCTCCGGACTTGCACCGGTAATTTTCGAGACGAAACTTGACTTTCCGACATTCGGATAGCCAGCGATCACGATTGTGGGCTCGTCCTGAACGTCAGGAAGTTTCCTCAAGATATTTCTGGCTTCATTGAGGAAGAGAAGGTCTTTGTTAATGGATTTGATAATCGACGCAAGCCTTCCGAAAGCTTCTTTCCGGACAGGCTCGGGGACTTCCGAAGTCCGAATTTTCCCTACATAACTCCTTGCAACCTCGTGGATCTTCCTGCTTGCCCAATCTGCGGATGCAAGGGACATCTTGAGCTTTTCCACGCCTACCAGGATATCCGTAAGTTCATAATAGAATCTGGGTAATCGTTCAAAGCTCGGGAACCGCCTGACTATGTTTGCAAGATTATCCGTAAGGATATTTGCAGCTGTCAGCAGCATGGACTCGTTCGCTCTAAATCGGCTCTCCCTGCTATCAATAGTTTTCCCGGACATAGCTCGCGCTGACCGCTTAAAGGCTTTATTAATTAATTCATCTGAAGTGGGAACTGTATGGATTTTCTCAAAGATCATCATATTCTAATCCTCTGGGGGCTCTGCTAAGTATATAAACGTTCTTATAGATGAAAAGTTTTAACAAAAACAAATACGCAAGCAAGAGTCTCCCAGAGATTCCTGAAGGCTATCCCTGAGAAGGAATGAATTTCTCGGTTTAGATTTGTGATTACAAATCCTGGTGCTAAACTCCTATATATAGTGTAGAACCAGGTAAATATTCAAAGCAGAACCGGACTCTTTTTATATTTGTAATAATAATCTGTAATTGATTTATAATCATTAATTATGGCAAATATCTGAGTTAATTTACATTATCGATGTATAGGTTTTATACATCATCCTTATAAAGGTATATGAAATTAATGGTGGTAGTATGGAACTGACTCCGATTCAAAAAGACATTATTATTTCATTAATTAACCTTCAGCGGCAAAAGGACCGGGCAATCAAAGGGGAAGAGATAGCCGAGGTCATCCAGCGCAACCCTGGGACTATCCGCAACCAGATGCAGTTATTAAAAGCCCTGGCGCTTGTGGAAGGAGTGCCCGGACCGAAGGGAGGATACAAACCTACAGGGGCAGCATATGACGCATTAAGAATTCAGCAATTGAATAATGAGTCAGTGGTTCCCCTTTACAGAAACAATGTGTTAGTTAACGGGGCTACAGCTGCCGAGATCAGTTTCACGACGGTCAGAAACCCTGACGCATGCAATGGAGTCATCCGCGTAATAGGCAACACAAAAGACTTCGTTATGGACGATAAACTTCAGGTAGGCCCTACACCTGTAAACCGCCTGATTATTCGCGGAGAAGTTATAGGAAGGGATGATACTAACAATTCTATTCTTTTCAATATTACGGAAATGATTTCCCTTCCTAAAAAGCATGTCAAGCATTATATGAAGTATCCTCCTTTACTTGTAAACCTGAATGCAAGTATTCAGGAAGCAACAAGACTTTTCATCAGGAACAATGTTCATGGTGCTCCTGTAGAAGACAAGGGAAAAATCGTGGGAATTATTACCTACACCGATATTGCCCATGCAATTGCCCAGGGGAAACCGAACGTAAAAGTCAAAGATATTATGACAAAAGAACTTATCACGGTTGACGGGGATATGCAGCTTTATGATGTGGTAAAGCTCTTCCACAAGTATAACGTAGGAAGGCTTATCGTAACTATTAACGGTGTACCCAAAGGCACGCTGTCAAAAACCGATGTTCTGAACGAACTGGCAGTGTATTGAAAAACAGGATTTTTTGAAAAAAAGAATTTTACGGCTTCCTGAAAGCTTTCATAAAAGCTCCCGGAAGCAACCGAAAAACCTGAAATTCTTAAATTATTTTCAGGATGTAAGATTGTTTGCATGCTCAAACCGGGAAGTTAAAACTTCCAGGCCTTTAATCCCTTTTCATGCTCTCATGCCGGGCGCTGAGCTCGGCTGCTATTTCGTCGAGGGTAATGTCATTTGCCGCGAGCAGTACAAGAAGATGGAAGATCAGGTCCGAGCTTTCCGAAACAATTTCTTCATGGTCTTCGTTCCTGACTGCAAGAATCGTTTCAATTGATTCTTCTCCTACTTTTTCAAGGATTTTGTTCATACCTTTGCGATGGTTCAAAAGTTTGCAGACGTATGAACACTCATCATAATTCTGTTTTCGGTCTAGGATAATCTCATATACCCTGTTCAAGATTGATAGGTCGGCATCCGACATTCTAACACCTTTTTAATAAATACGAATAAATATTTAAAAAACCCAAAATCGGAAATGCATCCAAAAAAGTAAAACAGGAGATTTTCAAACCTTCCTTGGATCAGTGATTTCTCCGGTAAGAGCCGATGCTCCTGCAGTTGCAGGGGAAGACAGATACACAAAAGATTCGGGACTTCCTTCTCTGCCCTTAAAGTTGCGGTTCGAGGTTGCAAGGCCTACTTCTCCTGCACCGAGCAAGCCGAAAGAGCCACCCATACAGGGTCCGCAGCAAGGAGATTCTACGATTGCACCTGCGTTCATAAGCTTTTCTATATACCCCGCTCTCAGGAGTTTCAGGTACTCGGTCCTTGAAGCAGGAACTACAAGCAGGCGAACGCCCTTTGCTACAGGCTCGTCGCCCATAATATCAGCCATGATTTTAATATCTTCGAACCTGCCATTTGTGCAGGAACCCACAAAGATCTGGTCAAGCTTCGTGCCTTCAACTGCGGTTACGGGTTTTACGTTATCCACGTTGTGAGGGCAGGCAACCTGTGGTTCTAGATCCGAAATATCGTAGTGCCGAACTCCTACATATTCTGCACCCTCATCGGATTTCCAGAATGGGTCGAATTCATAATAAAGAATCCTCTCTTTCAGGTATTCTGCAGTCACCTCATCGGCTTCGATAATTCCTGCCTTTCCTCCCATCTCGATTGCCATATTGGACATAGTCATGCGTTCGGGAACGGAAAGAGAGCGAATTGCTGAGCCTCCAAACTCGGCTGCCATATACCTGACTCCCTCTACTCCTACATCACCTATCAGGTGGAGGATAAGGTCTTTTGAGTAAACCCGTTCTGGCAGGCTGCCTTCCACTTCAAAGCGGAAAGTTTCGGGTACCCTGAACCAGAGTTTGCCGGTAGCAAAGACCGCTGCCATATCAGTAGACCCTATACCTGTCGAGAACGCCCCCAGTGCACCATACGCACATGTATGCGAGTCCGAGCCAACTATGAGGTTGCCTGGCAGCACGTGCCCTTTCTCGGGAAGAACCTGATGGCAAACTCCTTCGTATACGTCATAATTTAAAATGCCCTGTTCCTCAGCAAACTCACGGAGCATAATGTGATTTGCTGTGGCGTTGATGGAATCCGCAGGAACCTGGTGGTCAAATACGATCACTATTTTCGTCGGGTCCCAGACTTTTTTCTCTTCTCTGTCTTTCATAATCTCGTAAAAGCCCTTGACTGCTAGCGGACCTGTAATGTCGTGCGTCATTGCCAGGTCTATATTTGCCAGCACGAAATCCCCGGCTTTTACGGGACTCCCATAGGCCTTCGAAAAGATCTTTTCCGAAACGGTCATCGGACGATTTTCATTACCAGACATCCCGGTCATGGGGAATAACTGGCTCTTTCTAATAAATAAATTTAATTGATGGTGTACGCAGATAAAAATCAAAAAATCCTTCTGGCTAATATAAAAACAAAAACGTTGAAAAATAAAAGGAGCTTAACCGACAAATTTATTTTTTTTCTGTCGATATTGCGCTGTCAATCAATAATTTCAGTACTTCCCATGCTGTCGTGAACTACACACGTATATGTGCGGTCCTCAAGTCTCGATTTTGCAAGCTCAAGACCCTTTTCGTCTCTCCTGAAATCCACGAATTTTTCATACATGACAAGGGTGTCCTCAAGTTCCGAAACATATCGGAAGAGAAGATCCTCTGCCAGTTTCAGGCTGTCTCCGGCGGAGATCTGGAGCCCAAGCCCTTCACATTCGCAAGTTTGCAATCTCAACCCTTCGATATAAAAGGGATAAGTGCTGCAAAGCATGGGACGCACCGGATACACCCGGCACCTGTGGATATCGCTTTCAAGAAAAATACAGTCTCCGTTTCTCTTTCGCCTGAGTATCCATCCAAAGGCATGAACCCTGCCCTCACAATCGATACACTCCTGAAAAGATTCAAGCGAATCCGGAGAGAGCTGCTCTTCATCTTCCTCGGGCTGCCTGAGAGAGGTCTCAGGATACTCTTCGTCATCCGCCGGGATTTTATCCTGAATAGGAGCCTCAGGCACAAATGGCCCTGCAACCTCCAGTCTTGAGAGACCAGTATATTCCCGGATTCTTTCGATCTCCGATGGAATTACCGCTACCCTGTTGTCCCCGAAAGCCCGTCTGCAGCATTTCCCGCAGTGCTGGCAACGGAAACCGATTTTCCTGATCTCAGCTGCGAGTTGCTCAGGGTCAAGTCTATGAGCCATTTCTATTTCTTTCTTGAGACCGGCAATAAGAAGGAGCTGATAGCCTGTTTTTCCGGACTCCTGCTCACTGCCTGCGCTGGAAGCTTCCATATAGAGACTCGTGTCCTGCTGGTACATCAAATTAACGCAGCTAGCAGTTGATGCCGGGAATGCTCAATACTCTCATCCGGAAAACTCCCAGCCCTTTTAGAGAAAAGTCAATCAAAACCGAATGTTCGAAAATCTCAGCCGGAAGAGCCTTTGCCCCACTGACAATGGATCGCAATAAGAAACTATATATCAATGAACCCGGTTTAAACAAGTTTGTATGTGGCAGACATTACTCAAAAAGTTTGAAAAATTTCCTGCGCAGGCAAAAGTGCTTAAATTGCTTTTTGAACGAGGGTTTCAGGTAAACGAAGAAGGAAAGGTCACCTCCGGAAGCATTGAGATAGCACATACCCAGCTTGCAAAAGAAGCAGGTGTTGACCGGCGGGTAGTTGACGCAACTACAAAGACCATTATTTCAGACGAACTTCTAAGCACGATTTTTAAAAATGTTCATTCTATCCCTTTCCTCAGAGATGTAGCCCCATCCCTTGGACTGGGAGTGATCATTATTATCCCGGAAGATGCAGCTCACGTGGGTATCCTGGCAGAGGTCGCAGGACTGATTTCCCGGAACAATGTGAGTATCCGGCAGGCTGTCTCGGACGACCCTTATCTAACTGATAACCCAAGACTTACAATCATTACCGACAGGAAAGTGCCCGGAGAGCTCGTAGATAAAATCCTCGAACTGCCCTCGGTCAAAGGTGTAAGCATTTATTGAAGCTTTTCTATGCTTCAGATTAAGCTTCAGGAAATAAAGTGGTAAGGGGAAGGAAATCCTGCAAAAAGCTTTCTTTTCAGTTGAAAATGGGTATTTTTTGCGAGTATTGACTTATTTTCTGCTCCTTCTAAACACGGAAAGTCCCAGAGCTATTGCTACAAATCCGAGAAACAGCGCACGCATGGAAATATCTTTCACTTCAATTACGGATATTGAATCCTCCGTAAAACCTTTAGCGAAATGTGCAACCCCGAAAATCTCGTGCTCTATCGAAGACCCCAGTTCTGCAACCGATCGGGTCCCGGTAAAGGACAGGATAAAGTTACCTGCTGAATCAAGATTTTTTCTGCTTAGAATTCTCTCGATACCGATACCCTCGTATTTGCGGCCGGAGTCCCGATCTTTAGTATCTTCCAGGTTATTATCATCGCCGGTAGAGGTCTGATTTACTGGTTTAAGGACCGTAATGACAATACTGGCGGAAGAACTGCCGTTATCGTTCCCTGCTGTAAGGTAGACTGTATAGTTTCCAGGACAGCAGAAAGTATGGCTAGGGTTCGGGCAGCAGGAGTTCTTCCCGTCTCCAAAATCCCAGCACAGTGAGGCTGCATTATCGGAAAAATCAAAAAAATGTACAGTAAGCGGAATATATCCGCCTGTTACATTGGTAATGAGTTTAGCCTCAGGGATTACCGGAATCGAAGGATCCGGAGCTTTCAAAACATTTACTATCACATAGGTCGAATCGCTGCCATTCTCGTTCGTAACGTTCAGAGTAACCGTATAATTGCCCTCATTGACAAAAGTATGCAAAAAATCCGAAGCGTTCGAAGATTCCAAGTCTCCAAGACTCCAGATCAGCGAGCTGGCGTTTTCCGAGAGTTCTGTAAATTCGACTGTAAGAGGGGCAAACCCTGCCGTCACATTGGAAGTGAAAATTGCTTCTGGCAGTACAGGAGGCTGCGGATCGAAATCCATTAACGGCCTGTAATCCATACTCTTTGTCCGGCGGTTGATTGCATATACCGTATCGCCGATACCGTCTCCGTCCTCATCCCTGCCTGCGTAGTCACTCCAGCAGTTGCCTGAAGTCCGGTTCCAGCCATTAAGCTTATCGTCCCTGGCATTATTCGTATTATTAAAGTTATTATTGCATATCGTATTGCCTGAAGAAGTAAACGACCTGATGCCACAATCAGCGTTTGAATATACGAGATTGTCTCTTAAAGTGTTATTTTCAGATTTAAACAGGCAGATTCCGATATTATTGCCCGAGATATTGTTATTATTTATGACACAGTTTTGAACACCACTTAGATAAATCCCACATTTGCTGTCAGCTATTGAGAAGCCGCTGATTCTTACATTGCTGGCAACTACCTTGAATACGTTACTCCCTTTATTCCCTGCGGTAATAACCGTGTCAGAAGGGCTTTTTGAGTCCGAGATTATTGTCAGGTTATCCTGGTCGATTTGAATACTTTCATTATATTCTCCGGGTTTTACAAAGATAGTATCGCCGTTGGAGGCATTATCTATGGTAGCCTGGATCGACTCTCCTGGAAATACATAAAGATTTTCTGCCGCACCTGATTCTGAAATTGAAATCAGAACCAGAATTACTGCAAATAAGCAGACCCATTTGGAAGTTTGAGTTTTTGTCATTTTAACCAGCACATCAATCCAGAAATATACAGAACCATTTTTTAAAAGGATGACATATAAAATTGTTGATTTAAAAAAATATTAGAAAACAGAAATTAAAATTGAAGCTATTATAAAGGCTTTACTTGAGGAAATAGGCATTCCAGATCCTTCTGCGTTCAAACAACTCCACACATAAAAGTTCAAAGCAAAAAAGTAATATAACTACTTAATATTATTTTCTCTAAATATGAACAACTATCGGATTAAGTTGTTTTTCCGGAATAAACGTTAAGGATTAAAGCCTGATTCAGTTAAGTCCAGAAATATAGCTCAAGAAATAATTAGACCTCGGTTGTTACTTTTTCAAATCTGATAAAGTGACCTTATTTTTAAAGCACTAATTCAGTTCTGCCATATTCGTTACTCTTATAGTTCTCTTATAATCATCCTGGGTAGTGAGGATTGCGGGAAGGTTAATCATAATGTATATTAATTATAATTTTCAATACTCCGGAAGAAAAATTCTCAATAATTCCGGAAGAAAAATTCTAGTGATTCCGGAAGAAAATTCTCAATAATTTCGGAAGAAAAATTCTAGTGATTCCGGAAGAGATGTCTCCTTTCAAACAGGCATTCAGATCTGCAAAGCCAAAGGTTTTTAAGCAGAGCTTTAGTTATTCTTGAAAAACCCAGCTGGAGAAGTCGTATCATGCAGGAAAAAATAATAGAAATCGCAGCTAGAGTACGTGAATTGCGTGAACTATCGGATTTCACCGTTAAAGATGTGGCAGAATATCTGCAGATATCCGATGAAACATATGAAAACTACGAAAACGGAAGCGAGGATATTCCGGCAAGTATGCTTTTTGAGCTTGCACATAAGCTCCGCGTAGATATGGCTACCCTCCTGACAGGGGAAGAACCGCGAATGAACGTTTTTACAGTTACTCGGGATGGAAAAGGAGTCAGTGTTGAGAGGAGAAAGCAGTACAGATACCAGAATCTGGCTGAAAAATTCATTCACAAGAAAGCTGAATTTTTTATAGTTTCAGTCGAACCCAGATCATCCGGGGCAAAACCTGAGACAAACTCCCATCCAGGGCAGGAATTTAACTACGTGCTTGAAGGAAGCCTGAAGGTATATATCCACCATAATGAGATTGTCCTGAACAAAGGAGATTCCATTTATTTTGATTCCACTTACGAACATGCTATGGAAGCTCTGGAAGGAGAACCAGCCAGATTCCTGGCAGTTATAATATAATTCGATAAAACTACTCGATTTAATGATGCTTGATTTGATGATACTGATTTGATGAAATAGATAAAACGGGTGTCCAGAATGACTTCCTTGCTCAGCCAATTTGTTTCCAGAACCGAATTCGAATCCTATGAGGATTTCGAGGAAAATTTCAAAATCCTCGTTCCTGAAAACTTCAACTTTGCCTATGATATAGTCGATGCCTATGCAAGAGATTCTCCTGAAAAACTTGCTATGGTCTGGTGCGACGATTACGGGGAAGAGAGAATCTTTACTTTCAAAGACCTGAAATACTACAGTGATAAAGCGGCGAATTTCTTTGCAAAGCATGGGATAGGGAAAGGCGACTACGTAATGCTCACCTTGAAGAGCCGGTATGAGTTCTGGTACTGTATCCTTGCACTGCATAAACTGGGAGCCATAGCCATACCTGCAACCCATATGCTCAAGACGCGGGATATCGTATACAGGATCGAGAAAGCCGGACTGAAGATGATTGTCTGCATATCGGAAGATAAAGTTCCCGATCAGGTGGATGAAGCCCATTCCCAGTGCGGAGACATCCCACTCAAAAAAGCAGTTGTTGGAGGCGAAACCCGAGAAGGCTGGATTGATTTCAGGAGAGAACTCGAAGAAGCCTCCGCGGATTTTGAACACCCTTCGGGCGAGGCTGCTACAAAAAATAGCGATATTTCTCTCGTTTATTTCTCCTCAGGGACCGCTGGCTTCCCGAAAATGGTGGAACATGACTTTACCTATCCACTAGGGCATATCCTCACTGCAAAATACTGGCAGAATGTGGAAGATAACGGGCTGCACTACACGGTTGCAGACAGCGGATGGGGAAAATGCGTATGGGGAAAGCTCTATGGGCAGTGGATATCGGGTTGTGCGGTCTTTGTCTATGACTATGACCGATTTGAAGCCAAACACATGCTTGAAAAAGCCTCGAAATTCGGTGTTACAACATTCTGCGCCCCTCCGACGATCTACCGTTTCCTGATTAAGGAAGATCTCTCAAAATATAATTTCAGTACCCTGAAATATGCGGTTGTTGCAGGCGAACCTCTTAATCCTGAGGTATATAACCGATTCCTGGAATTTACCGGAATAAAGCTCATGGAAGGATTCGGGCAAACCGAAACTGTTGTAACTATCGCAACCTACCCCTGGATGGAACCGAAACCCGGATCTATCGGGAAACCATCTCCCGGATACAGGATTGAACTGATGGACAGCGACGGCAGGCTCTGTGAGGTAGGGGAAGAGGGAGAAATCGTCATCAACACAAATGACGGAAAACCTGTAGGGCTCTTTGTCCATTACGGAAAAGATCCTGAGAAAACCGAAGAAACCTGGCATGACGGCTATTACCATACAGGGGATATGGCCTGGATGGATGAAGACGGCTACCTGTGGTTTGTGGGAAGGGCTGACGATATCATAAAAACCTCAGGTTACAAAGTCGGGCCTTTTGAAGTGGAGAGCGCCCTAATCCAGCACCCTGCAGTACTCGAATGTGCAATTACGGGTGCTCCTGACCCTGTAAGAGGCCAGGTTATCAAAGCAACCGTTGTGCTCACGAAAGGATACGAGCCTGGAGAGGCACTTAAAAAAGAACTTCAAGAACATGTAAAAAGAGTCACCGCCCCATACAAGTATCCTCGAATCCTGGAATTTGTTGAGGAACTTCCAAAAACCATCAGCGGAAAAATCCGCAGGGTTGAGATCCGGGACAAAGACCAGAACTGAGCCCTGAAAATGATTGGAATATCCAACTCCCGGAAGGATCGGTACTGTTAAAAAACAAGTGGAACCGACTTAATCCGGAAATCGAGAAGTCTCAGGTCAAATAAAAAAGGAAAAAAAGGAAAGAAATAAGTACCTTAAACCTTCTGGAAAGTTTGCTTGAGAAGATACTACTCAGGATTCATTTAATAGCTTTAAATGAATGCCACCGCTAACTTATGGAATATAAAAGACTGTTCACGTTAACATACGGTTTATACGGATTATACGATTTACAGTGTGAAAAATACATTGAAAACTGAAGGCTCTTCATTCTGATACAGAGAACCGGTTAGAGAAAATGGGAGCTGGAAAGAGTCCGGGAAGAAAAAATAAATACCCGGGATGATCCTAAACCGGGAATGGACCTGAAAGCTGAGGAGAGCCCAGAGGGCAACTGAAAATAAACAAAAATGAGGATCTCATATGTCAAAGAATGATAAAAAGGAAGCATACCCTGTTATTAATATTCTGGAGTGTAAGGCCTGCGGGCGCTGCCTTCTGGCCTGCCCCAAAAGTGTACTTTTCATGAGTGAAAGCCTCAATGCTCGGGGCTATCATTATGTAGAGTACAAGGGAGAGGGTTGCTCAGGCTGTGCAAACTGCTATTATACCTGCCCTGAGCCGCTTGCAATCGAAATACACATTCCCCTGAAAGCTGAGGAAGCAGAGTAAAGTAGAAAAGGAGGAAAATTATGGCAACACAACTCATAAAAGGCAACTCCGCAATAATCGTCGGTGCACTCTACGCCGGATGTAACTGTTTCTTCGGATACCCGATAACTCCGGCAAGTGAGATTCTGCATGATGCATCCAAATATTTTCCGAAAATAGGTCGGAAATTCGTCCAGGCCGAATCCGAAGAATCGGCAATTAACATGGTCTACGGAGGAGCATCGGCAGGACACAGGGTCATGACATCCTCGTCAGGTCCGGGTATTAGCCTGATGCAGGAAGGGCTTTCCTACCTTGCCGGCGCCGAGCTTCCCTGCGTACTTGTAGATATTATGCGGGCAGGCCCGGGTCTTGGGAACATAGGTCCGGAGCAGGCGGATTATAATCAGGTAGTAAAAGGCGGAGGGCACGGGAACTATAAAAATATCGTACTTGCCCCTAACTCGGTGCAGGAAATGTGTGACTTTACAATTAAAGCCTTTGAGCTTGCCTTCAAGTACAGGAACCCTGCCGTAGTACTTGCTGACGGGGTACTCGGACAGATGATCGAATCCCTTGAATTTCCGAAGCAGGCTACTATCCCTGAGATCGATACTACCTGGGCGGTCAATGGTACAGCCGAGACCAGACCTAACCTGATAACCTCGATCTTTCTTGACTTTAACGAGCTCGGAAGGTTCAACGAAAAACTTCAGGCGAAATACGAGCTTATAAGGCAGAATGAGGTCGATTATGAAGAATATCTGACCGATGATGCTTCAATTGTCCTTGTCTCTTACGGAATCAGCAGCCGGATTTGCAGGTCAGCCGCAGACCTTGCCAGGCAGGAAGGTATTAAAGTCGGGCTTTTCAGGCCGAAGACTCTATTCCCGTTCCCTGAGGCACAATTGAAAGCTCTGGCAGATAGGGGTTGCTCCTTTATTTCCGTGGAAATGAGCAACGGACAGATGAAAGATGATGTCAGACTTGCAATCGGCTGTTCACAGCCTGTAGAGCTTGTAAATCGTATGGGAGGGAACCTGATTACCCTTGACCAGATTATGGATAAAATCAGGAAAATTGCAGGGGAGGCATGAATATGGCAGCAGAAATCATCAACGGAGAAAAAGTAATAGGAAGGCCGAAAGCCCTGTATGCGGATTACCCTCGCAAAGGCGGGGCAGCTTCAACAGCCACTCATTACTGCCCTG
The DNA here is from genome assembly GCF_004099695.1 of Methanosarcina sp. MSH10X1. Taxonomy (GTDB): domain Archaea; phylum Halobacteriota; class Methanosarcinia; order Methanosarcinales; family Methanosarcinaceae; genus Methanosarcina. Next base: position 213,709 of record NZ_SCHL01000001.1, read on the forward strand.
GCTGCGGGCATGGAGTCCTGCATAAGCTTATTGCTGAAGCAATCGATGACCTCGGGATTCAGGACAGGACAGTTATGATCAGCCCTGTGGGCTGTGCAGTCTTTGCTTACTATTACTTTGACGCAGGCAATATCCAGGTTGCCCACGGGCGGGCGCCTGCGGTAGGGACAGGGGTTTCCAGGGCTGAAGAAAATGCCGTGGTTATCTCTTACCAGGGAGACGGAGACCTTGCTTCCATAGGCCTGAACGAGACTCTCCAGGCCGCAAACAGAGGTGAAAAGCTTGCGGTCTTTTTCGTAAACAATACCGTCTACGGAATGACGGGCGGACAGATGGCACCCACAACTCTGGTGGGCGAAAAAACAACAACGTGCCCTGAGGGGCGGGACCCTCGTTTTGCAGGTTATCCCCTCCACATGTGCGAACTGCTGGACAATCTTAAGGCTCCGGTTTTTATCGAGAGGGTGTCAGTCTCGGATATTTCCCATATAAGGAAGGCCAGAAAAGCCGTAAGGAAGGCGCTTGAGATCCAGCGTGACGGCAAAGGATATGCTTTTGTTGAAGTCCTTGCCGCCTGCCCGACCAACCTGAGAATGGACGCGGAACAGGCTATCAGTTTCATAAATGAGGAAATGGAAAAAGAATTTCCCCTCAAAAACTTCAGGGACAAAGCCGAAGAAGTCGAACCTCTGCACCGTGGAGTCAGCGACTTTACAACTGAAACCCTTGAGAAGCTGTATGGCATTGAAGCCGCTGCTGAAGAAAAACCTGCCAGAAAGGATTTTGCCCCGATCCAGACCAAAATTGCAGGTTTCGGAGGGCAGGGCGTCCTCAGCATGGGCATTATCCTTGCGCAGGCCGGAGTAAAGGCAAACCTCAATGCGTCGTGGTTCCCATCCTATGGCCCGGAACAGAGGGGAGGCACATCGAATTGTTCGGTCGTTATTTCAGGACAGCCTATAGGCTCTCCTACGGTTTATACTCCGGATATCCTTGTAGCTATGAACCGCCCATCTCTCGAAAAGTTCGAAGGGGCAGTCAGGGAAGGAGGTCTTATCCTTTACGATTCTTCTATCGGTGAAGCCGAAACGCCTGCCGGTGTCAAAGCTGTTGCAGTTCCTGCAACCGAAAAAGCCAAGGAAGCCGGTTCGGAGCAAGCCGCCAATTCCTTCATGCTCGGAGTCCTTGTAGGGCTTGACGCAACAGGTATGGAAGAGGAAGTTTTTAAGGAAGCCCTTGCCGAAAACTTCGCAGGGAAGCCAAAAGTTATCGAATTTAACCAGATGGTTCTCGAAGCCGGGGCAAAGTGGGCAAAAGAAAACGTTAAGATCTGAGGATTTTAAGGCTTGAGGAAAAACTGAGTATCCAGATCACTCGAATTGCATGAAAAGAAGGTGGAGAAAATTTTTCTCTACCTGCTGATACTATTTCCCGGCGGCTTTCAAGTGATTTTCAGCTAATGCTTCCGCTCTCTAATTGCTTAACTGTCCAACTATCGAACTGCCATGTGCAGAAAATTGCTCCGGAAGGTACAAACTACTCAAAAACTCAATCGGCAAGTGCAATTTATTGAAAAAAACCTGTAATCAGGCATATGATTGAATCTGGAGCCAATCATAAGCTTTATTAAAGCCGGATACATTGTAAGGAAAAAAGAGATTTTTATAAATTGCTTTTAAAAGTATTACCTGAAAAGCAATATTATCTTAAAAGATCTTAAAAGCAGTTTATAGGTCTGGAGATGGTAGGGGCTGAGTCCCTATTCTCAGGTCCCTACCTGCGATCCAACCCAAAGATTAAGAGGAAACCCTATTACTCTCAATCTCAATTTAGAAGTAGATGGTAGGGGGCTGAGTCCCTATTCTCAGATCCCTACCTGCGATCCAACCCAGAGATTGAGAGGAAACCCTATTACTCTCAATCTACAAGTCTTTTATAAGGACATGGGGATATATATCATAATCGACCCAAAAAACAATTAGTGATCTTATTTTTGTTTAGTTTATTTATTTTTTATATTGACAAAATACTTAATGGCATTGAAAATTTTAAAGGCATAAAACAAACCTGTTCCTTTTAAATATCTGCAAGGAATTTTAGAGCTATTTTCTGACTACTTTACAGTCTCACGTTAAGATATAATGCGTTTAAGTTAAGTATACTGGTTAGGATGATAATTCAAGTTAAGTATACTGGTCAGGATGATAAATTCAAGTTTAGATGTATATCATTTTAAACTGTAAGCGACTCGTTTTGAGACACAACCAATATCAAGTAACCAGATAAAAAGACCAGTCCCAATACCATCAATTTCGGCAACCATAAAGATCCTCTCATTTAAGGTTCAGGAATCTGATACGCCTACCTCCTGCATACTGACAGGAAAATACTGAGAATGATGTCAAACTAAAAGCATGAGAAAACGAAAAAATGCCTTGTCTGCACACCATATCTAAAGCGGTTTCCAGCGAAGTAGATAAAAACCTGAGTTTAGGAACGGTCATAAGGTTTATAAAAAATAAAGACATTATGAAAAAGAGTAAGTGATCCAGAAAATTAGTTTGGAAGTAGATGGTAGGGGGCTGAGTCCCTATTCTCAGGTCCCTACCTGCGATCCAACCCAAAGATTAAGAGGAAACCCTATTACTCCTAATCTATACCTCTATAGTGGCGTGGGAATATATATCATAACCGACCTAAAAAAATGTATGTAATCCTAATTTACAATCATGTTTAAGATTTTTATGGCAGCAAAACTTTTAATGATATTAAAATATTTAATTGAAATAAAAATTAAAAATTTAATTACTACAAATATTAGTAAATTAATCAGTAAATAAATATAAAGAAGTCAAATTCCTCGCCCAAAATTTTAATAAAATATAATAATTTTCTCTCTTCTAAGTTTCAACACGATTGAAACATCCGGGTTTAAAGAATAGAATCGTTTCCTGATAAAAAACCAGATTTGAATCCGATTCTGATAAACCAGCCCCTGAACGAGTTGAAAATCAGTTTCTCTTGACCATAAGTTTTCCCTCTGAGCGCAAGCGTTGACCCGCGACCGTTGCGCCGGTCGATCACACTCCGGTTACACCGGTCTAGATAAATCAGAGTTTTTGATAAAACTTTTTTTGAAAAAGTTTGTGCTCTTGATAAGTTTTTAAAACTCACGGGACTCTGGTAAAAATACGAAAAATTTCTGTCCCATGAATAAGCCCTCTTGAGCGAAGCGAAAAGGGCTGCGTACTCCCGAGGCGCAATTCGGGCGAGGCGCAATTCGGGCGAGGCGCAATTCGGGGCGTATTCCTGAGGCACATCTGGATGGCAATTCAGATATTAATTAAGGTGAATGATAGGAATCCTGATTCCATTTGCGGATCCCTATCGATGATCCCTACCCCATAAGATTGAGAGGAAACCCTATAACTCTCAATCTGCATCTCTTGTTATTGTATCTTGAAATATATATTATAACCCGTCTAAAAAATAGTTTCTGATTAAATTTACTGAACTAATGTATTTTTTTGCTCCTATTAAATATTTCAATCAAATAAAACAGAGCTCTATAAAAATACATGCAAAAACTGTAATTGAGATAGCAGGAAATTAAAAAGAAAAGGTTCAGAAAGGTTGTTCAAATATTGAGCCTTCTGAAACGTGCCTTTGAGTTAAATATTAAATAAGATAAGCCTTGAGAGGCGGGAAACCATTAAAACTTACAGAACTGTAGCTCTGGGTATAGGCGCCTGTTGTGAAGATGTAAACACGGTTTCCGTCTCTCATTGTATGAGGGAAAGTATATTTGTGCTGTTCATAAAGGATATCCATGCTATCACAGGTCGGACCTGCAAGGATTACCTCTTCGGCGCAGCCATTTTTATCGCAGAAGATTGGGTATTTGATGCATTCATCAATGGTTTCTATGAGACCTCCGAATTTGCCGATATCAAGATATACCCATTTATACTGGTTAAATCTGGCCTTCTTGGAGATCATTACAACTTCACTTACGATTACCCCGGCATCGGCAACAATAGAGCGTCCGGGCTCGATAAGAATTTCAGGCAGCTCCTCCCCGAAATCCTCATGTAAAAAGCGGCGGATTTCCCGTGCATAGGTTTCAAGATCATGAGCCTGCGCCTGGTATTTTGCAGGAAAACCTCCACCGAGGTTGATCATCTTCAGACGTATGCCCTTTTCAGCCACTGCCTCAAAAAGGTACTTGCACTTGGAAATCGCATTGTCCCACTGGCCAATGTCCCTTTGCTGGGAACCGACATGGAAAGAGAGTCCGTAAGGCTCAAGCCCCAGTTTTTCAGCCTTAAGAATAAGCTTATAAATCAGGTCAGGATGCGAACCGAACTTCTTTGAGAGAGGCCAGTCAGCTCCATCGCTTTCGGTAAGTATGCGGAAAAACACTCTGGAACCAGGGGCTCTTCTGGCTAATTTTTTTAAATCGCTCTCAGAATCGGTAACATAAAGCCTCACTCCCTTTTCATATGCGTACTCTATGTCCTTCTCTTTTTTGATGGTATTGCCGTAACTGATCCTTTCAGGTTCTACCCCAAGCCTGAGAAGTTGATCAAGCTCGTAGACCGTTGCCACATCAAAATTCGAGCCTTTATTTTTCAGGGCAAGCACAACCTCATCCATAGGGTTAGCCTTTACCGCATAGTGAATTTTTGCAAAAGGCATGTGCTCTACCAGCTCTTCAAAGCTTCGCTCAATTCTCTGCAGGTCAACGACTAAAAACGGGGTTTCCTTATCCCGGGAGAATTTTTTTATCCGGTTAAACTCCTCTCTTGAGACGAAATCCTCCAGCGGAAATACGTAATGCTCTCTTCTCATATCTACTCCCTTATCAAAATTGAAATGTTCGTAATCAAGTTTATGTTAATACTAGTTAATAATTTTTAGCATCTCCAGTATTTGTAATGATTATTAAGTTTATAATCAATTATTTTGACAATGCGCTAAATAAAGCGATTCAAATAGGATTTAACGTATATAAAACTAATTATTGGTGAATATAGAGACACAAAACTAACTGAAATCAAGAAATATTTAACATAAATCGTCACATTATGAAAAAAGGATTAATTAGGCTGTTTTTTTCCATTAAAGGTACCAAAAATCCTTTTATGCCTGGAGAGGAAATGAGAAATCGTAAATAGTTGCAAAATTGAATAAGCATTTTTTGCCCTGAAGAAGAAATATTAAAGGCTTAAACCCAGATAAATGATTAATTAAGCAGTTAAATGATTGAAAAGCCCCTTCTTAGCAGTATTTTTACAAATGAAACTTCTTAAGCCGCTTTCATTAAAGCCGGAATTTGTGCATATTGTAATAATTTTATTGTGTTCCAGGCAGACCTTTCTTTCTTGTTCTGAGCAGTGCTATCAGTATGGCTATTCCTACAAGTATAAGGCCGTAAGTTATGACATCCAGGCTTAACTGGGAAAAAAGAAATACCGTAGAGAGGGTACCAAGAAAAGGGAGCAGGGGAAAACGCCCAATATTCAGGGGTACTCTGTATGGGCGATTTCTTTCGGGATCAGTATAACGAAGCTTTATCAGGGAGAGGTTAACCATAAAAAAGACAATAAAAATCATGAAATTGGAAATATTTGCTACTATCGCAATATCCCTTAAAAGCACAAACAGGATTGAGAGGCAGGCAACCCCGAAAATTGCAACCCATGGCGTATGGTAACTGGCGTGTACCCGGGAGAGACTTCCCGGAAGTGATCCTGCATATGCCATGCCGTAAACAATTCTTGACCCTCCGAGCATAACCACAAGTACAGTATTCATTGTGGAAAAAAGGGCAATCCAGGACATTATGACAAAAGCGTCATTTCCAAGAGAAACAGCCACAACATCTGCAAGCGGAATCTCTGAGAGTCCGAGAACCCGATAATCAAGTACGCTTACGGCAGTTACTGCCACACACATATAAAGGAAAACCGTAAAAAATATGGCAATAAGCAGGGCTTTTGGAGTAGTTTTTTCCGCTTCTTTTGTTTCCTGAGATAACCGCACAATATCTTCAAAACCCAGAAATGCAAAAAAAATCAAAGTTGAAGCCTCAAATATTCCTGCCAGATCCGGAGCTTCTAGATAATTTACCGTTCCAAGGTAAGGAAATCCCGTGTAAATGACAATTAAAAGCCCGGACACTTCTATTAGACTTATTAGAATAGCCAGCCGGGCAGATTCCTTGATCCCGTAAACCATTATAAGGCTGAGAAAGATAAACAGGCCTATTGCCCCTATTAAGTATCCGCTCCCGAAAAGGTTGCTGAAATATCTGCCAAAACCGAGGGCAACCGCAGAACTTGTTATTACCACGAAATAGATGACAAGCAGCCCCACGAATAGGCCAATGCGTTCTCCGAAAGCTCTCTTTACAAACTCGTATTCCGCACCTGCCCTGGGATACATGGAAGCAAGTTCCATATAGCTAAGGGCGGAAAGTGCAGCCGTTGCCCCGGCAAATAGGAAAGAAAACCAGACCATATTGCCTGCAAGCCCTGCAGCTCTTCCCATGAGCACGTAAATCCCGGCTCCGAGAATATTGCCAATTCCTACCAGAGTAATCTCCAGCAAATTCAGTTCCTTTTTTAGTTCAGACTCTCCTTTCATAAAAACCCCTGCGCCTAAATTCAGAACCAAAATAATCTAAAAATTGGACCAGGCCCATTAGAAAGATTATCTCCTGAAGGCTTACTACCGGGTAACAAGAACCCGGTCTCAAAACTACCCATTTATAGAATGCTCTAATCCAAATAAAAGGCTTAGTTTCTTTAATTACGCTTATCCTACACGTTATTGTGCATGAGATTTCTGCATAAAGCGCAGTCCTGATCCGCAGGACCTTATGTTGTCATTATTCAGGATATTATAAGTTTGTATGAAAATGAAATAAGTGGGAATCAGGAGTTTCTTAGTTCCCACCTACAGGTAGCACCGAATATCTCTGCTAAAAAAGGTTGGTAAGGTTCCAGCCTGGCGGGCCTTACCGAGTTGAAATGAGCTTTACAAGCAAACTTAAAACAGGGATCTCCAGGTCGATGAAGAGACGCTTCAGGTTATGTTTTCATTTTTTGAGCGAGTTCCCTGCCGATTTCTTCAATCTTTCTCAAATCTTCTTCTCCGGGTTTGCCCTTCACCTGAAGCGTTCCGACAATTTCCATCTTCGAAGGAACCAGAATATCTCCTGCTTGCTTCAAAGCCCCTCCGCCCCAGCCGAAAGATCCGAGTATAACCCCATATTTTGCAGGCGGATTAAGGGCTTTCACCAGGTAAGTGCCGTAAACGGCAAGAGGGTGCATGCCTGCGAGCACGGTTGGGGCGCCGAGGATAATCGCACGGGAATCAACAAGTTCCCTTGCGACATCTCCTATGTCTGAAACTGCAAGGTCATATACTCTGACATCTACGCCTTCCTTCATCAGGACTTCGGCAATAGTTCTGACCATAAGCTTTGTGGAACCCCACATACTCACATAGACAATAAGGGCTTTGTTTTCGGTCTCCCCTGCAGTCCACTTTGCATAGGGCTCAAGTATGCGCTGAGGATTTTTATATATGGGTCCATGGCTCGGGGCAATAATTTCAATATCAAGATCCTTTATTTTTTCAAGAGCCTTTGCTCCCATTTTCCTGAAAGGCATCATAATTTCCCCATAGTAGCGTTTTGCAAGAGGGATAAGGTCTTCTAGCTCTTCATCATAAACGCCCTGGGCAGTGTGAGTCCCGAAGAAATCACAGGGAAAGAGTACCCTGTCTTCAGGCAGGTATGTGAACATGGTTTCAGGCCAGTGAAGCCAGGGAGCTTCGATAAATTGCAGGGTTTTCCCTCCCAGGTCGAGTGTATCACCTTCGGCAACGACTTTAACACGGGCATCTGGCAGTTCATGGTAGAGGCTTGCCATTTTCACACCCCTTTCCGTTGTAACAAGCATCGCGTTAGGGGCTCTATCCATGATATAACGAATTGCACTGGAATGATCGGGCTCGGCGTGATTCATAATCAGATAGTCCAGCTTTTCCAGGCTGGAAACCAGATTTATCTTCGCTTCGAACTCCTCTTCGAAACCAGGGTTCACTGTATCTATGAGGGCTGTTTTCTCATTTCCTTTCACAAGATAAGCGTTGTAGCTTGTTCCCTGAGGCAGCGGAATCAAAGCATCAAACATTCTGCGGTTCCAGTCTTTTGCCCCAACGCAAAATACATCTCTGGCAATTTCAGGAATACTGTATATCTCCATATTTTTCCTCCATTCCCCTGATAAAATAAAAATGGCTAAAAATAAGAAGCTGGTAAAGTATCTGTCCGCTTCTGCCAATCTGATAACTGAATTATTTAATGATTATATTGTAATTCGTCCGATATATTTATTGGGCAAAGACCTTAACTGACAGAATCCTGGCTGACAAAACCTCAACGTACAGGACTTTAACTTACGTCTCAATTCGATGAGCAAAAAGTAACTGTCCGGAAAAATGCGGAATAGAGCTGAATTGCCTTCTTTTTATTATTTGTTTTGAAAAATAAAAGAAAGAAAAACTTTATATAGACAGCAGTAAGTTATCTTCTTCCTAGCAGGCAAGAGTTCAAAAATTACGGCCTATGTGGCAACCCATGAGCCCGAAAAATATTCGGAACTGACACAAGGCTTTAAAATCTGCGATATGCGGTATAAAAGAAGGGATATTATGAAACCATCATCTATAGAAATGAATCCTAATAAACTGGTACAGTACCTCAATAAACCAGCAATTGAATTCACCAAAGAAGACATTATGAGGTTCGTTAGGGACAACGGCATAAAGATGCTCAACTTCCGCTATATTGGCGGGGATGGGAGACTTAAAGCCTTAAACTTCATTATCAGGAATGAGGAACATCTTGATACAGTGCTATCCACCGGAGAAAGAGTGGACGGATCAAGCCTTTTCAAATACATTGAGGCTGATTCAAGCGACCTTTATGTCGTGCCGAGATACCGCACTGCTTTTGTAAACCCGTTTGAAGAAATCCCTACCCTTGACTTACTTTGTTCATACTTCGATAAAGATGGAAATCCTCTTGCAAGCTCAGCCGAGAATATCATGAAGAAGGCTCATGATGTCCTGAAGGAGAAGACAGGCTACGAGTTTAATGCAATGGCTGAACTCGAGTATTATATTATTTGCGACAAAGACCAGATTGACACTGAGTTCCCGGCTATCGACCAGAGAGGGTATCATGAATCAGGCCCCTTCACAAAGTTTGAGCAGCTCAGAAAAGATACCATGCTTGCCATTGCCGAAGCTGGCGGACTGATAAAATACGGGCACTCAGAAGTCGGAAACTTCACTGACGATAACTACTACTACGAACAGAATGAGATCGAGTTCGAAGCCACAAATATTGAGGATGCTGCTGACCGACTTCTCATTGGAAAGTGGATGCTCAGAATGATTGCAGCCCAGTACGGAGTCACTGTCAGCTATGCCCCGAAGATTACTGTCGGAAAGGCAGGCAGTGGACTGCATATCCACATGAGGCTCATGAAAGACGGCAAGACAGCAACTGTTGACAATGCCGGGAATTTGAGTGATTCCGCAAAGAAGGCAATCGTTGGCTGCCTGGATGTTGCATCAGCAATTACTGCTTTTGGGAACACGATTCCGACATCCTACCTGCGCCTTGTACCTCACCAGGAAGCTCCAACCAATATCTGCTGGGGAGACAGGAATCGCTCTGCCCTTATCCGTGTACCTCTTGGCTGGTCCGGTGACGCAAGCAAAATGATTACCATTGCAAACCCGAACTATTCTGAAGAACTAAAGAATTACTACGGCAAACAGACGTATGAATTCCGTGCTGCAGACGGTTCTGCTGATATTTATCTCCTCCTTGCCGGACTTTGTGTTGGTACCCGTCATGGTCTTGAGATGGATAATGCCCTCGATCTCTCGAAGAAACTTTACATCAATGTAAATATCTTCAAGGACGAACACAAAGATAGACTTGCCGAGCTCGAACACCTGCCTGCTTCCTGCTATGAATCAGCCCAGGCTCTGAAAGACAAGAAAGAGATCTTCATGCAGTACGATGTATTTACCGAAGGCATGCTTGATGGAATCATCAGTAAGCTTGAGGCTTACAACGACTACCAGCTCAGTGAGAGACTCTACGGCAAGAACGAAGAAATCAGGAAACTTGTGGACGAATACATCCACATTGGCTGATACTGTTTCAGCACTTTAAAAAAACCTTTTTCTTTTTTTCACAAAAGGGCAGGGTTCTGCTTTTCTGAAAAGCAGGCCCTGTAAAAAACGAATTTCCTCCTCAGTTTTTGCAATTATTCTGATGCAGCCCGGCTTTTCCAAATAAAGCTAAAGATGAGCAGGGAATAAAAGTTCTGTAAACTGCCATGTGTGGGAACAGCTACTGATATTTTAAAAATGAAACTGTTCCAGAATCCTTTTTTCATTAAACTGAATTAAAGTGGATCTGGAGCTTCATAGTCTCTATCTTTACGCTTTATCCCTTATCTTAACAGCCGTTCCGTATGCAAGCATTTCAGCTGCCCCTGCCATTACCATGGAAGTCATGAACCTGACATTTACCACGGCATCAGCCCCCATTTTTTCTGCATCCTGAACCATTCTATTGATTGCTTTCTCCCTAGCTTCTTCAAGCATCTCGGAATACTCTGTCAATTCCCCCCCTACAATGTTGCGCAGACCTGACATGATATCCTTTCCAATATGCTTGGCTTGAATTGTACTGCCGCGAGCCATTCCAAGAGTATGCGTAATCTCCTTTCCTGCTATTATATCCGTGGTTGCGATTATCATGTTCTCACCTAATATCTTCGTTCAGTTTCCTTATCCTTAATGACCATTTTTTCTTTTATCAGCACTGACAAAACCAGTAATATACCTGCTACAACTGCCCCAATAGATATCTTAAGTACCATGCTGGACTCCTTGGTAAAAAGATTATAAAGGCCAAACCCCAGCAGAAAGATGATGCCAGTGACTACCAGTCCGATGCCAAGATTTTTCACTGCTGTGTAGCTGTTCATAAGGAGATCTCTAAACAAAGTTGGGAATTATCACAGAAACCAGGTTGCTTGAGTTCTTATATAAGTACAGGGTACTATTTCACTTTCTTGATATTAATAGGAATGTTTCGTTCAAACAACTTTTCTTTATGGAATCATGGCAGGACAAAAGTCTTCTTGAGGACCGAAAAGAAGGAAAAAGGAATTGGAATTATTCTGAATTATGAAAAAAGGTCAAAACTTGATTCCAGGTCAAAAGCTTAACTATAATATTACTACTTTAAGAAATAACTATAATATTACTACTTTAAGAAATAACTATGATATTATTACTGTAAGAAATAACTATGATATTAACTGCTGTAAGAAATAACTATGATATTAACTGCTGTAAGAAATAACTATGATATTAACTGCTGTAAGAAATAACTATAATATTAACTGCTGTAAGAAATAACTATGATATTAACTTCTGTAAGAAATAACTATGATATTAACTACTGTAAGGAAATATCTATTGCCTTGTGAAATATAGGTGTGCATAATTAGCCTGGAATATATTATGTTATATCACAATACATCATATTAATCATATCATATCATAATTCCGCCTCTAAAAACTTAAATTGTGTGTCAAACCTGCTGCGTGGATGTTAACAATGGCTGGTTCAGTAAAAAATAACCCGCAAAATAGACCACCTGACAATGATTGGAGATGTACGTTATATAAAATAATATTCGAAGCAGACACGCCCGCCGGAAAGCTTTTTGATGAAATCCTGATCCTTACCATTCTGCTTAGCGTTATTGTCGTTATTTTCGGCTAAAGTCGAGCATAATAAGTAAATAGTCAAGGCTGTGTGATTATCTAGTATAATGTCTACTGCTATTCATTTGAGACAAAATAGGAAAAAAGACAGAAAAAGAAATTTAAAAGGATAAGGGGGTAAAGCCTTGCAGGTTTTAAGCCTGCAAGGGGATTGACGTATGAGAACGCGGGAAGGGTGTGAACTCCCGCATAGGATGTGTGTGGCACCTGCCCATGCCCGTTTTTCAGTGATCGGCAGAATGCGTTTAACGGGTTGTTTGCACATTATATATTGGCTTTCTTTCTATTTATACCTTTCGCAAGGTTTTAGTAATATGAGATGGAATAGGTAAGTGCTGGCATAGTTGGTATATGATTTTGTATATGCAGAATAATATGCTGTGTCAGAAAAGGAAGCACATAGAGAGGCAAGTCACAATATAAAAGGTGAAAATTGAAGCTTGCTTTTGCAATAAAATGTAAAAAAGAAATAGTATTTGTGCAGTATGGCACACTGTTTTTATGTTGTCGTCATCATCAAGTTTCAACGCTTTCCGAAAATATATAACTTGAAAGGATACTAGGTTTTTGCAAGGTACTTGCGGATTTCGTCAAAAATCTCCGAAAAACCTATTATAGTCTCTTAATACTGTAGCCTGACTAGCTTTAACTCCTGTTGTCTCAGAAGCTAGCTTTAAAGCTTCTTCTGCTTTTTTCCCGCTTTTTACTAACGACTTATACATTTTAGCGTTTTCTTTTCGTTTTATTTCTTTCTCTGCAAGCTTAGTCTTTTTCTCTACAATCTTTTCAGGGTTCTCTCCACTTTCCTCCATCTTAGCTATAGCCCTTAGATTCATCTCTCTTTCTATTCTCCTTCTTTTCTTGTCATAGGCATCACTGAGAGGCTTAGGAGGCGTTGAGAATTGAATGTAATTAAATACAACTCCATGTGCTCTTAAGAACGGATAAAGATTAGCTCCTCCATCCTTTGTAGATATTTTCTTTACTGTGGATAGTTTGCCTAACGAAATACCTTTATCAAAGAAAGCCTGGGTCATTGTTACTTTATAGTGAATCAGAGTCCTTGCAATCTTATCTACAAAGGATTTATCAGGGCTTGAAAGTATCAGTAAATTATTGTTGGTCCTGAATGTCTGCAGTAGTTTAGTCATTACTTCATTTTGCTCTGACTGCCAATTTCTACAGCTTAAACCTTCTGCACCTGCATCATCCAGAATGTATATACCATGCTGCTTAATGTTCTTGGCTATCCTGATTGTTTCCTCTGCTGTTAAGATCCCTACATTTGCCAGGGTGAAATAGTCTTCAGGTCTACCACCTAGACGCTTTGCAAACTCCATAGAGCAATCGAAAGCCAATCTAAGAGAAGCATAGGATTTACCTGTACCTGTCTTACCTTCGAAAAATATAATAGCGTGTTGATTGTGACCGCCACATATCTTATTTGCCAGTATTTCCGAAAAAGTAATAGCAGGGGTTTCAACATCAGCTTTCAAGCCCATCTATTTCACCTTCTTCTGGGAGTTGATAACCATTAGGGTAATACTCTGCCTCAAGTGCAGAAGGTCCAGAGGTTGTTGTAGAGATTACAGTCTGTCTTTCTACAATTGATAGGACATCATCCATTAAGGTCATTATTTCCCCTACAATTTCACAGTCAATATCAAACTTCTTTTCTCTCTGTAAATCAATGTCCTTTATCTTTGCAGCTTCAGACCTTTTTTGATTTCTAAGTTCAATCAGTCTTTTTCTCTCCTTCGGATTTGGAATATAGTTAATTATCATTGAAGTAAGAAGACTTATTTTCGCCTGTATATCTTTTGTATTTTCTGACGCTGCACAAAGTTCTCCAAACTTGTAAATGGAATTCATCATCAGGTTAAGATATTGCTGTTTTGGTGCCAGTATAGCTGCAGGAGTTTGCATGCTGAATGTTGAATTTCCGTTTTCCCCTGTCATTTAAATCCCTCACTCACTTGGGAGAATAATTATTTTTTGTTTTCTAAGTACAAGTGTGATTCTTTCCCAAAGCTTCAATACATAGATTGCATACTTTCTAATGTACTCTCTCCCTCTAACAGGAGTTGTAGAGTATTTAAAATTTGTATAGCTCTTTCCCAGGGCTTCCACAAACCCATCATTAAAGCTACAGAGGTTTACTAGGTCTACAATACATGCCTTGAGATTACTAAGAGCGTTTCGAATCCACCCGTCATTATATCTCTTCTCAATGCAGGTTGAGAGGTACGCAATACCCCCAGATATGCAAGAGTATTGCGTAGTAATCTCCCTTCTCAGTGACTCTGTGGGGGTTTCAATTGCATCTACTGGCATTCTATCCACCCCACTTCTTTTATTACAAGCGGGAAGATTTCAAAGGCTCTGAACTTCATTTCTTCTGTGATTTTGTCAGGTCTTGTTTTCATTATTTCTACAAATTCTATTACTACTTGGTCCGGTTCCTCATAACCAAATTCATACTCACAGTTGAAATCTTCTTCCTCTTCATCACTTACTTCTACTTTTGCTTCTCTTACTGCTTCTTTTTCTTTTATTCTCCTATTACATTCTTTTTCTTCCTCGGTCAGTTGTTTAATCTCTTCCCATTCGCCTAAGATACGCAGGAAGAAACATTCACGCAGTAGGTCAGGAAAAAACTTAGAGAAACTATTTGCATTGTTACACTGTGAGCTATAAGCCTCTGCTACAATTTCCATAGCTTTCTTTGTGTGAACCTCAAAGTCTGATTCATGTGTATCACTTGGTACTTCTCTTCCGACATTCCAAAATCTAGCTTTTTTAGGTGTTGCAATTTCCATAAAGACTCCCCAATAAATTTTATTTCCGTTTAGTACTTTTTAATTGTTAAGTATTTAAATTAAACGCATGTTTTCTAACTTCTTAGAGGGTTAAGGTAATTCATCCTGCCCGTAACATGGAAAATTATTTCTATGTATTACAATAGAAAGAAAATGAATTAAGCCAGTATAACAGGCATTTCTTTCTTTTTCTTGCGACTCTCAGCCAATTTTTTACCTTGCTCTTTTTTGGCTTCTGAAACTTCTTTGAAAGGGTCTGTGCCAAACCTGAAAGGGTGCAAATGACAAGTTGTAAATTCGTTAGTTCTCTTTCCACCCTGGCAGGCTTCAACCTCAGAATAAGAACCGCCGCAGCATGTGACACATTGATGCCTGATTATTTTCAGGAGTTCGTTTTTAGTGGTCATTCTATCACGACTTTTGTATAATGCAAAGAATTTCCAACTCTGGTAAATGTCAGTGTGCTTTTTTCAGTAATACCTAGCTCTCTAGCCTCTTTAGCTGGGATGATTACAGCAAGGCTTCCATGCTTGTTAATCTTAAAGACAGATAAAATGTTTTTCATAAGGTTTTCAACTCCCCATATATTATATAGGCGTTAAAACTATTTAAACATTTCGAAAGATTAATATAGTCTCTGCATAACGATTATTAATAGTTTTGGAAACCATTATATAGAGGCTTAAAAATAGACCAAGTGTGTATTCTGTACATACGAGATACGTATAGAACATGTATTACACATGCATAGCACAGTATTACATGTGTATAGCACGTATGAAGCATATGCACTGTATATACAGAACACGTACAAAGTGCAGGAAAAAACGAGCTATTTAGAGGCTCTAGGTTACGCTTAATTAACCAGTTAAGGGGTTTATACCCTGTAAAACAGAGAAGCTTAAAAAGGTTAAATGCAGTATGGGACTGCAATCAAGAAAACAGTAACGAGAGAAACAAAAAGAAAGTGAATATTGAGGGAATCAAGCAGTGTCACAAACTAACTACCTCAGCTTTCCTTACTTTTATAAACTTAGATCGAACACGTTGATAAATCGTTTCCTTTGTTGCACATTTTTTGAAAATACTTTTACACTCAAAACATCTATGATCACGTGTACGTGTGCGAACACTATAATTTACTGAGCCACAGTTAGGGCAACAGGGTATTGTACGTTTTTCTGTCATTTACTAATCCCCATACTTATTTACTGTATCTGTTTTAACATTCCCCAAGCAGTAAGTTGTTTTTTAATCTCTCTAAGTTCATCATCTGAAAAGGCAAGTCCTTGATAGTGCCTCATAGAAGTTAAAGAATCGTGTCCTTGTCTCAGGCAAGTTGTACTCTCAAGTATCCCTGCTGCAATACTCCATGACTCTATTGTTTTTCTTGTCGTCTTTACAGAAAGACCATAAGGATTTATTTTAGCTTCCCTAGCCCATCTCTGCAAGTTCTGATTCCAAGTAGCCTCAAGTGGTGGCTTCCTTCCTGCCCAAAAAGCCTTTAGAATATAATCAAATCCGTAAGGCAGTGGGTGAATTGTCCTTTCAAGTTGCCTTCTTTTGTGCTTCTTCTGTGCCTCTTCAGTCAAATGAATGATATTCCTTTTTTCGTTATACCACTCTGGATGCTCATATAGTCTTAGCATTTCAGCATATCTCATACCTGTAATAAGAAGTATGTCTAGTATGGTCTTATGACCACTCATAGGAATTACTTCTTTCAAGGCTTCATACTCTTTAGGTGTAAGAATTCTTATGTCACGCACATAAAGATGTAAAGCTTCAAGATCTTTTACAAAACCAGACGCAGGGTATTTTGCCGTTTTCATAGTTAGGACTCTCCAACTTCCCATATACTATATATGCATAGATTATATTTAAACCTATGTATTAAGAGAAAAAGCAGTTAAAAAAAATAGAAAAATCTTAAGATAAATCAAAGAAACCCATAGATTTTAAGTTAAAACCTATGCATTCATGGAACAAGAAGTAGACTTCATATAAAAGTAAAACTTGATTTTTTCTTTCTGTTCATTCTAAATAGTAAAATTTATTTTATCAGCTTTCAGTATCAAAGAGTCATTAGAGGAATTTCATGGACCCTATAGCTCTTGCTCAGCAAACAACAGATATTCTCTTGCCCGCTTTACCCTTTATATACGCGGGAAAAGGTGTTGTCACAGATAAAGTTAAAGATATGCTTCTTGAGAAAGGTATCGAAAAGCTGGGATCTAAATCTATAGATAAAGCTAAAGCTCTGTTTGATAAAATAAGGTCAAAAAAGAGTGAATACGTAGAAATAGCACTCGAAGACTTATCCAAAAACTTAGAAGATCCAAAAGCTCAGAATGAGTTACAGCAGGGAATCCTGAAGTTGTTGACTGAAGATCAAAACCTAGCAAAGGAAATTGAATCCATTGTAATAAATTTGAATATAGAGAAAATTAATCAATTCACAGTGGGAAACCATAATACACCAATTAATTTCGAGAAGTGTAAAATTGAAGGTAATGTTTTTGAGAATAATTCAATCTATACTGATAATTCAAAGCATACACATTTTTCAGGAAATTATTGTACTTACGAAGGTCGAAAAGAAAATGATAATATCTTATTGAATATCTTTCTGTTCATACTAGAAAAATTAGCTCCCTTATTTATTGATCGTTATGGTAAATCAAAATCTATGTTTTTAGGACTTTTCATTGTTATCTTAGGGGGTTTTGTTGCTTTTTCCTCAATTCTGTCTACAGATGTTCCCGATTTTTTAATTGTACAAAATAATACTGGATATTATTTAGAGTTTTTAAAATTGTTTTTTAGTTACATTCTTATTTTGATAGGATCTATAATATTCCTTTCTATATTTGCAAGTGATCACACAAAATGTAAGATGTGTGGACGTGGCTTTGGTTATAAAGAAATAAGAAGACCGTTGATTGAAGAAATGATATGTTCTGATGGTACAAGGAAAAAAACAACAAGATACTATAAGTGCCAATATTGCGGTGCTGAAAAGGTAGAGCCTACTGAGGAACTAATACCAACTAATACAAGGTGATAAAGTTTGCAAATGATTGTCTAAATTGTTGATAGTTTGACCTTAAGTTTAAACCTATAAAAAAATTATTTTAGAATAATTAACCTTTTAAAAGCTAAAAATTTCTCTAAACCTTGTCTTAATTAAAGAGAATAGGACTAATTGGAAGTAAAGCAGAGATATAAAGTTAAAGTTCCTAAAGAGAATGGGAGAATTATCCCCCACTTTTTTAACTCTCTGGATATCCCATCTTTCCAGGGTGGTTTGTAAAAGTATTTGTTTCGATGGCATTAACAATACTCGTGTATGTTGCATCAGTCCATATTGTGTTGCTTGCAGGGACTGACTCCATAATTTCAGATTCAAATAATATCTGCTTTTTTGGTTCATATCCATAGACTTTGATTATAGTGCCTCGCCCTTCTGCTGCAGGGGTTTGAATTACAAGACAGTATTCATCCCTGTCTGGGTTATAATCAATGTAATTCTTCAGAATTACCGCTGCATCACTGGGGCTTAGTCCAACTAAAGGTTGACCTGTGTACACATATAATTTTTCACCGAAATTATCATCCGGCTGCATCTCAAAGTATGCACCATCCCATTTGCTTAAAAAAGCTTCAAGGTTTTCTATGCATTGTTCTTCACTTATCTTAGTAGGGGTTAATGACTCATCAGGCTCTTCTGTCCAGCTAGATGGATATACGAATCCTTTTTCACTGACACCCTCAGTTAACATATAATACTCAAATTGCTTCCCATCCGAGAACGTAAAAAGGTGTAGTTCTTCTCCATCACCAGTCCGGTGATCCTGGGCATATTCCTTCATCCATTCATCTTTATCCTGAGTGTAAGGGGTTGAAACAGTATATTCTACCAAAGGCTTTCCATCAGGGGTTTCACTGATATTCATTTCGGCTGGTGCTGGCTTATCTGTTGTATCAGAGCTACTGATACAACCCATTCCCAAGGTAATAAAAACAATAACAACTAAACAAATATATTTCCTCAACGTGATTCCACCTCTTTATAATTTGTAAATTACTTTTAATGAATAACATAAAACCTATTGAATCAATACAGGTAAATTTCTTTTAAGTTAGTAATTTGTTCATTATTTTTAAACATTTATTTTTAATTCCGCTTATAGTTGCAATTTTAAAATTTACTTTTAATTTGAGAAAAGAGAGATAAATGAAAGCTAAAAACAATACAAAAAGATAAAAAGTAAAAGTTAGTATTACTAAAGAGAATACCTTCCAATATACTCTTCTGAAAAACTAGGTCGATGAATAAATTTTCGTGTTGTTTTACTTTTTGGTGTAATGTGAACGATGTACAATCTATAATTTCTAAAAACTAAGTTATTAATAAATCAAGATAGTTTTGCTTTATACGGTAGGTGCTAAACTGGAAGATTGTAAAAAAGGATATGGTGACTATATAAAAGAAATGCAATCTTTAAAGGGATTCAAACTTCTCAACGATATGAGTCTATTAAAGGTTACACATGATATATTTTCTGGGAATTTTATAAATCTTTGTTACGTAGTAGATATATATGAAAACGACCTTGAACTTGCATTTCTAACTAATCATCAAAAACGTGATGAAATTAGCTTAGAGATTCTTCGTTTATTTCACAACTATACTGCCAGTTCTTTCACACTCATACGCCACAGTAGCAACTTTAAAAATAAATTAGATAATGAAAATATAAATGCGTTTTATGATAAAGAAGTTAAAAGACTTAATGATATTGAAGTAGTAACTTTCATGAAAGATTTAAGGAATTATGTTCAACACCGTTCATTCCCAATTACTTCTCAACGTTTTTCTGTTAAAATGATTGAAGGAACTGGTAGATATGAGATGGAACAAAAAATTTCATTAAATCTCCAAGAGTTATTAACATGGGATGGGTGGATATCAAAATCAAAAAAGTATTTGAAGAGTTTAAAAGACAATATTGAAATTAAACCTCTTTGTAAAGAGTACTATGAAAATATTGTTAAATTTAATATATCTTTTTTCGATAATGTAAATAAAGAATATGAAAGTGATATTAAAGAACTTAAAAAATTTCAAGAGCATCTAAATGAATTATATCCTCCACCGAGTAGAGTATAGAAATAAACATTGTTTTTCACTAAATAGAGGGTATAATTCAGAATCTATATTTTAATCTTTCAAAACATAGCAACATATTTTAAATAGTTTTAAAGCTTGTACTCTATATGCGCCTTCGGCTGGGCGCAAGTTTTACCGTTGGAGAGGGACTGTGCCAAGCTTTCTCTCTCCCTACCTCAATTAAAATCTATTTTTGACATTAAAATTGAATTTTCAATAAGTTCAATGTCCACTGTATCGCCTTTGTGCCATTTCAAGGGTTTAACAAAATTTTCAGGAATGACAATGAAGAGGTCACCGTCAATCATTTTTACCTCTGTTTTATACGTTGACATAGTGAACAGATCCTTTGAAAAAGGTTAAAGGGTGGTTTTAATGGTAACAGAAAAGAGTGTGTTAAGGGGTTGCCCCCTATCTATTCAGTTGTTAAAACTCTTCAACTGTCTCATAATTATGACTGCGGCTGCAATGATAACTACGGCAGAAATTATACCGAGTGAAGAGTTCCACATACTTTCGACACTTGCAATAGTTCCGTAAAATGCGCTAGTGTTGCTAAGAAGTCCAACGCCAATGATATTATCGAGAATAACTCCACCCACGATGTAAAGAATCGCTACTGAGATTACTGCTACAGCGTAATCCTGAATTTCTACTAATGCTCCACCAGACATGTTTTTCAAAACTCCCTGTTGTTTTTATTTTTCCATACCATTTTTCTTGAGCTTTTTCGCTCTGTATATATAATCTGTCTCAAAACTATTTAAATCTTTGTTTTAATATGCACAATGCACGTAAAATACATAAAATAGATCAAAAATAGGAAGGACTGTATAGAAAAACGGAAAGAAAAGAGAAAAGGGATAAAACCCTTACTGGAACTGTGCTGGCTCGTAAGGTGTCACATACTCCTTTTGATTTCCTACATTCCCGCTTCCATCCTCATCACCGGACCCGAAGAATGAATATGTGTTGTCCTTTTGTCTGAGAATAGGATGAATAAGATACAGCAAGCTTGAGAGGAAGCCTGGAATAAGAAGGACTATGTAATACATCTTCATTAACAAAGCACGCATTTCCAAAGAGTCCCACTGTGAGCTAACACTCATTAGTGCTTCTGATCTGTAAATTTCATTGAATATTAGGTCAGCCGTCAGTCCATAGGTATAAACCATATAAACAGACATCAGCACACCTATAACCAACAGCGATTCGTATTCAAAGAATAAGGTTGCTGTGACATCTCCACCTTTAGCCCTCTCATAACACCAAATAATTAAACCTAGCACAAAGATAATTGGTAGTGTTTTCCACAAATTCAACATTAGATTAAAATTTTCAATTGTATCTGCGGATAATAAACCACTGTCTATTTGGTCATTTACTATTGAAATTGGCATATCAACGGTATAAGTGCACACCCCATAGAACAGCCCGAACGATAAAATACCAAATGCAATTACAATTATAGCTATACTATCAGCCACGTTTTTCACTCCCCAAAATGTTTAAAAGAGGGTTTTAAGCCCTCTGAACTCGTTTTACAGCTTTCTTTATTGTTTTTCTTATCGGTTTTGCTGTTGATTTTCCAAACATGGTTTCAAGGTTTCCGAAAGCGTTTTGAATCTTTCTCTGGTATTTTGCAGCTCCTTTCGGATCTTTTCCCTTTGTTATCTGTTTCTGTGGCTTCCTACCTGGAGGTACAACATGTTTCTGTACCACAACAGGGTCAACCTTAAAGCTCTGAGGTGTAGAAGTAATTCCGGTGATTACAGTAACTTCTTTTATAATGTTTTTAATCACAGGATCTACTTTTTCAGGTGTTATAGTTGCAGACTTTACAACTGTTACTGGAACCTCTGGTAGACTCTGACCGCTTCTAACCTTTTCATGTATGATTGTGTAAGGCTTTACACTTGGTACTTTAGTATCATGTGTTCTAGTTATCTCCTTTATTCTTGGTTTTGTAGGTACATCAGGAAGTGTTTTTAATGTAGTACCTATACTGTTTATTACCTGCTCAACTTGTTTAATACTCCTGAACCCTGCAATAGTTGAGGGTACTACAGGTAAACTCTTAACACGCTCTTTGTTATCAGTGATTTCGATTGGCAGATACAAGCTTCTGAAAACTTTTACAGATCTAGCCTTCTCTGAAACAGCTTTTGTTTTTGATCTTTGTTTGGTTTTTATAATTTTTGAACGAGTTTTCAGTTTCTCCTGCAATAACTTTTGCTTGAACCTAACCACTTCAACAGGTTTCTCAACTGTCTCAGTGCGCATAATGAGTTTAAGTGTACCTGATTTTGTACTAACAGATACATTGCTGGGTGCTTTTTTATCTGGCTTAGATTGTGTCGATTTTAAGTATTTTTGTTCAATGGACTGTAGGTAATCTTCTTCTAAGTCTTTCACTAATTGCTTTCCTTCATTTCTTTGTTTTCTGCGTGATTTTGCAGCGAATGTTTCAAACTGAGCGTCTCTGAAATGTGGAGTTTTACCGGATTTTTCATTTATAAGCTTACGGCGAGTACGAACACCTTTTAACTGTTTTGTCTGTGTTTTGCCTAGAGGCATGACTCTAAAGCCTATACCCTCGTCAATTTCTTCAGGTTTGATAGTAGGTTTAGTTGTAGGTTTTATCCTTTTAGTAGATTTTTTATTGTTTAACTTCATCCTACCTACATCTGATAGTGTAGCTTTAGAGCGTGGGTTTAATGCAGTTCTGCGAGCAGAAACAATATCTGTAATATCCTTTGATGACCTTTCAAAGTCTTTTATTTTCTGAGCTTCTTTCAACAACTGTTTAAGTTCTTCTCTTCTCTGTTGTCTAGTTGCCTCTTTCCCTTTAGGTGAGTTTTCAAAGGCTTGTCTGTGGGCTTTAATGTCTGTTATATCTGAAGGTGCTTTAACACTGTTTTTATCTTGCAAAGCTTTTTTCTTTGAGGTATAAGCTTTTTTAAATCGGCTGTATGAAGCACGTTTTTGACCTAATGACTTATCAGACACTTTCTTTATTCTTAGTAGTTTAGAAGCCTTTTCGGTAGAAATACCGTGACGCCCTCTAAAAGCTGCTGCTTTGGTAGTATAATAAGCCTCTGTTCTTACTTTCCCTTCAACTCTCGCTTTCTCTAAACCCTCTTCAATCTTTTCGGCTTCCCTACGCAGTTTAAGCTTTTTACGCAGTTCGGTTGAACTTACTTTACTATTACGCGAAGGCTCAAACTTTTCAGGAGATTTCGCTCTGTATTTAGGGGTCATAAACTCTTCAATAGAGTTTTTACCTTGTTTTGCGGTGGCTTTTGTTACTTTTGCTATATCAGAGACAGTTGGTTTTAAATCACCTGTAATATCTCTTGAGAAGTCATAACGTGTTGATGAAGCCTTGAAAACTTTTCTGGTTTTTGGGAATGAAAAACCAACTATATCTTCTGTAACAGGTGCTTTGCTGTGAGGTGGTGTGTATTTCAGTGTGCCAATGTAACCCTTATCAGGTTTTACGCCACTCATATACTCATTAGCAAAGATATTCATCTCACGAAGATCTGCAAGATCTTTGTTCATAGACTGAGTGTTAGCAATATCTTTTATCTCAGATCTTGATAAAGGTTTAAGGTTTTTCACAGTGCTTGCGTTCTTTTCTTTATTCTCAATCGCTCTGATCTGCTGCTTTATCTCCCTTATCTTAGGCTTATCACTGACTTTCCCTTTAGCTTCAAGCTTTGAAACCTGCCTTTTCAAAGAAACTACTTTATCTGTGACTGTTCTAGGTCTTGCTTTAGGTGCATTTCTAGCAACATTAGTTATGTCGAATTCAGAAGGTAAAGCATTTTCAAGCCCAGAGGGTTTATTTATTTTCACAGTTGAGGGAGTTGCTCTCATGGCTTTGACTTTGCTTATAGTGCCTTCCATTGCTTTTGAACCTGCCTTAAACCCTGGCGCAGCTATAGCGAAGTCTTTTAATGTTCTGAATCCCCCTGCTATCATTTGAACTTGTGCGGTTTCTTTTTCAATACCAGAGAGTGCGTTATAATCCTCACTGTTAAAGTACTGTATAGCAGAGGCTCCACCTATTGCCACAGGTGCGCCTATTAGAGCTACATCAACCCCATGTTTACCGACTACCTTACCTGCAACTTTAGTGAGTCTAGGGTTTACGATTGCTTTTAATCCTGCTGCACCTGCACCAAAGGCAGCACCACCAGCCATTATAACCCCTGTTTCTGCTGCGTACTTAAGGGGGTCATTACGAACATACTTATACTCGTCTTCTGTGAATTTTAAAAGTCCTGCAGTTACTGCATTATCTTTTACTGCTTTCTGGTGCTTCCTCTGAACATCTTTTAATGTGTATTCTCTGGTTTTCTTTCCTGGCTGAGTTACTTTAACACTAACATTTGAAAGATATTTATCCCTTGTTTTGGCTATTGTGTCAAGATCTGGAAGTATAGAACTAACTGCTTTAGATGCTTGAGTTCTAGCGTGGTTGCTACCTGCTTTTATATTCTCCCATGTGGATCTGTTTGCACGTACAGCAACGTTTTCAACTCCTCTAAGGTACTCTTCTGAGCCGTTAGGGTTAACTTTTAATGCTTCAGCTCTAGCTCTTGCCCTTATTGCGTCCTCATTCGTTCTAGCAACATCCTGAGCTATTTGATTTACAGTTTTAAAGTCCTGCACATCTTTAAAGGATGCTTGTTCAGCATTGATAACTGGCTGACCTTCTGCATTAAACCCTACTATGCCTGAAACACCAAAGCCTGTTAAAGCAGCTTTTCCATTTGCTTTAGCTAATTGAGAGGCTTTGAAGTACTCTTTTGCTGTACCTGAAGCTGCAAGAATCTTTATGTCTGTAACTTCGCCTTTTTTGTTTTTTATAATCTCTCTTGTCTGAACTGTAACTTTGTCCTCTCCTGTGCCTGCAGTCCCGCTTTTCATTTGCACAGGATCAATGACTTTTCTATTAAGTGCTTCAACAGGTTTATAGGCATTTCTGATTGCTTCAGCATCTTTCAAAGCTTTTGCAGCATCAATACGAGCTTGTTTTAAGTCTGCTTTTGAAGCATAAATCTTAACTGAACCTGTACTAGTTCCAGCATCTTTATTATATACAACTCTCTGAATTTCCTTCCCGTACTTATCATAAAGTTTATCAGGGTTTGCTCTAGCTATTGATACTGCTTTCATTTGCTGAATTTTCTTATTTCCAGAGCCTACAGGAGCTTTATTATAATTTCCTCCTGTCCTATACCATTCCTTAGAGTACTCTGCAGAAGGTGAAGCACCACAAGTAAGCGTAGTTTTAGGAGATTGCTTTAAATATGCTCTCTGCTTGTTTACTTGTTCAAGGTGTGCTTTATCTGATGCAGTCACAGGAGTCCATTCATATAAACCGTTTGAATTTATCCACCAATTACTCTTACTGTTAGCAACCTCTTCAGGTACAAGCGTGAAATTCTCAGAGCTTTTCCTGCTTGCCTGTGCTTTCTGCATCTGTTGAAGCTGTGTTTGTGTAATTGTCTGCTCTCTTCCCAAATCATCATGCACAATATAAGAAGCTACTAAAGAAGGATTCTGCCCCCCGGGACCTATAACAGATCTATTAATATTGGCTTTTTGCAACTCTGGTTTGCTGGCGGTTGTAACACTTTTACCCTCAAGAGCTTTGTTTACTTTTGTGAGATAACCATCTACAAAAGATTGGGCATTCGCCTGATTTACGCCTGTTAATGACGGTTTGGGAACTTCCACGCCGTAGCCTTTAGCCTGAACATAGATAGAATCAACTGCACCTGAGACAGATTTTTGAAGAAGTGCATTGTTTACGCTAGAGGCATACTGATCTATTAAAGTCTGAGCGTTTGCAGAGTTTACAGATACAGTAGGTACAGCTACAGAAACTCCCTGTGCTCTAGCTTGTGCAGATATTGAATTTATAGCATCATTATAATTTTTTACTGCAATCTGATTATTAGCATTTTTTAAGTAACCATCAATAAAATACTGTGCTCTTGCTTCTGTAAGACCTGCATATGCATTAGGTGATAGACCGGATAGTGTGACCCCCTGCTGTGCTGCCTGTGCTCTGATGTCATTTACTGCATCAGTAAGACCTTTCTGTAAAGCAAGCTGGCTAACTTTGTGTGTGTAATTGTCAAGAATTACTTTTGCTGTTGCTTCATCTTTTACAGTTTTGCCGTACACTGTAGGACGTGGAACACTAAGACCACTAGCAGAAGCACTTTTATAGACTGTATTAAGTTGTACGTCTACGTCAAAATATGAAAGATTCTGGTTAACATTCTTTGCATATTCCTGTAGCTTTGCCTGTGCCTCTGCCTGTGAAACATTATTACTCAGTTCAGGAGGTGCTATGTTAAGCCCTTCCTGTTGTGCAGCAGTCTGTAGTTCACTAAATGCCTGCTTGTATGCTCCCCTAACTCTTCCCTGCTGCATTAAGTACGCATTCCACTGTTGAGGATTCATAGAACCCTGTCTAGCACCTTTAGCAAACTCCCCATATCCCGTTGCCATTTTTTCACTCCCTAACGTTTTTTAGACTTCTTTATTTTTCCTTGAATAGAAACTTTCACAAATTGAGGTTTTGGCACTTCAATTTGTATAATTTTCATAGGTTTGAGCTTAATTTTTTGAATTTTAAGCATCAGTATCACCTTTGAGGGGTCTTAATGACCCCTTTAAGCCCTTGTTACAGAAACTTTGGCTCCTGGTGCTCTGCTTTGGAGCACTTGCTTTACTGCTGCCACAGGTGCAGAGAAAGCCTGAACATAGGAAAGCCTTCCCTTAAAAGCAACTCCCCTGCTGCTTTTTGTACATGCAGAAAAAACGATTTTCGGAGACTTAGCTTTAACACGTTTTTTCATCTGACTTGCTTCTTCCATAGTCCTGAAATGACCGAAAGGAAGTTCAATTACAATTTTATATTTCTGTTTTGTAGCTTTTTTCACTGCCATACTGGTCGACCTGTTTATTTTTATATGAAATACATACATATAATATATTCTTATATAAATATATATTCCATGTTATATATCTGTCTTCAAGGTATATAAGGGTATCTTTCACTATTGGTAGAAACTGTTAAAAGAGAAAAATTAAGAAAAATAAGGTAAAAAGAGAGAAAAAATTTTAAGTTGAGGCAGTCTTTTAATCCAATGGCTGTTGACGGTATGCATAAGATACTATAACCCAAGAAAGAGGCATTCCTATAAAAGGTACTGTGTACCAGATTATTTTACCTATCAAACCTGATAATTCCATATCAGCTAAATATAAGACAGATAGCCCAAGCCAACCAAAAGTACCAAACCAAACAAAAATATTTAAAGGGCTTACCATTTCAGGAAAGCTTGAGTCTTCTTCATACTGTTCTGTATTATCTGTTACATTATACTCCATACCTTAACCCCCATCACTATTATAACATTTTACTTAACTGTTCTTTCTCTTTCTTCATCCTAAACATTTTTCTAACTTCATTTTCACAAATACCCGTAGTGAGTGCTATCTCAGGCACAGAAGCACCTTTTTTATACATTTCCTGAAACTTTCTAACTTTGTGAACTGTCAAATCTGAAATGCCTTTAACATGTGAAATTTTCTCACGATTTAAAGCCATTTGCAACACTTCAAAAATACTTTTTTGTTTTGGTGTTGCAACCTTCATGCCATACTCCGTTTGAAGCCGCGTGATAGCGTCTTTACCTGTTTTTGTACTGTGATTCTTTGATGCCTTCAAATCCCTGTGGAAGTGCTGTTTTATCTTGCGAAAATCACAACATAATGTTGCGTTGTAACCCGTTTCCATCGAAATTTGCGAACCTGATTTTCCCGAAGCCACTCCGCGAGAGATTGCGCTGAAAACTTCACGCTGCCAGGAATCTAGGTTCAACTCTTCTGCAGGTTTACCCGCCAAGTGCTGCTTATAGGCAGCTATAACTGCTTGGGTATCCTCAGTTCCTATTTTAAAAGGAATTACCTTTGGTTCCATTTTTCCCAACTCCATTGAAAATAATAAAAATTAGATTAATTTAAATGCTGCTAATTCTTCTTCTGTGAATTCTGAATCATCTTCATCTTCTAAAGCAAATAGAAGATCTGCTTCTGCGAGTTCTTCGGGTGTCAGCTCGTAATCGTCTTCATCAACTTCTTTTGCAAGCATTTCGTCAATTTCAGCTAATTCTTCTTTGCTGAAAATGTAATCCTCTTCCTCATCATCTAAGCTGATTTCGTTTTTAAATTCCATGCTTTCACTCCCCCAAGCGTATTAAACGGAATAATTTTAATGTGACATCTTTACAGCATTTACAACAGCTATACCTGCAACCATTACGACAAACAGTATGCCATTTACAAGGTTATCATTTTCACCAATGTCTCGCATACAAACAAACCCCCAAGCATACGAAAATTAACAATCCCTGCCATTTTTGGCAACTATGTTAAGGCTCATTAAATATGAGTGAGTTTCAGCCAGTATTCTTATCTGAGAATTAATTTTTTCCATCTCAGCAATTTTTATTTTAAGCTTTTCTGGATCAGAGGTTACAGTTTCATTAATATCTGCAAGGTCAAGTACAAGTAATGAGATTACATTCTCATTTCTTTTAAGCTGATCCTCAATAGGATTAAACTCTGTTACATGCTGCTGTGTGTTCTTCAGTGCCGTTTTTACATTTCCTGTGATAAGTTCAGTTGTCATGTTTTTCTACTCCCCTTTCTGTTTTTAACTGATTCTTACCCCACTGTTTTTTAGTTCCCCACAAATGAAATATTTACCAATCAATCAATACTTTACCCATTTTACTGTCTATACACCTTTGTTTTAACAATTCTTTACGATTATTGAACGGACCAGGATTATCTTCTAAACCTTGGTGGTGCTCCTGACCATAGTACATCACATTAAGGAGGCTTACACTTGTATTATTGTGATAACCTATTATGTCCTCAAGTAGAATTCTAGCTACATGATGAGCGCAACCAGGGCAAAAATCACCTAGAGGAACGTAATTAATCCATTTACCAGTGAGTTCTTTGTCACAGACACAACACTTTGAGGTAACTGGCTTACCGTCTTTTGATTCATAATCCTCTGCATTTACTAGCATTTTTCACACCTTATCCTTGCTCAATCTTTTTTACATAAACTCTAATTTCATACTGTTCTTTGTCGTTTTTAGGAATGTAATCCCTTCCAACGTAGCAGTTACCTGTACCGCCTATTGTCCGGTCAGGTATCTCTATCCACTTATCAGCATCAAGGCAATGAAATCTATTTGGAGGTTCTGACATTTTTCTATCTCCATACAGTATATATGTTTTCAAAGTATTTAAAGCTTTGTATCAGAGTATATAAAAGGTTGAAACACTTAGTAAAATAAGCATGTTTTGAGGAATTTTAAAAGCACAAAGAAAGAGAGTAAGTTAAGGCAGAATTAAAGAAATGCAATACGTTGACACTCCGCGGGTACTCACAGAGAAAGAGAAAATATAAAGTAAGATGAGAATTCTTTGCTTTGTCCAGTGTAAATATAGAACGATGCCCTAACCCATACACGTACACACGCACGTACACACCTGTGATTAACTTCTTTTCTAACTCAGAAAGGACTTCAGCAGGTGCAGTTGCTTTAATTTCTTTTATTTTAAATATTGTATCAGAACCAACACCAGAAACTTTAGCAAGTTCTTCACGAGTATTAACTTTTTTAATCTCTGACTTCAGAGGGTTTGTTGAAATCAACAAACCCTCTTGAGTCTTTGAGTGATTCTCACCAAATAATTTACCTGACAGTCTCAAATTCTCTTCAGCCTTCCTCTTATAGAACCCTTCAAGCTGAAGCCCTAGCCCTCCCCTTACATATACGCACGTATAATACACACCTGTGATTAACTTCTTTTCTAACTCAGAAAGGACTTCAGCAGGTGCGGAGGCTTTGATTTCTTTTATTTTGTCAATGTTACCGTGAGAGATACCAGATACTTTAGATATTTCTTCACGAGTATCTACTTTTTTAATTTCCGGTTTTGAAAGGTTCGCCAAATTTGGCAAACCTTTTTCAGATTCTTTAAGTCTGCCTCCAAACTTCAAATTCTCCTCAGCCTTCCTCTTATAGAACCCTTCAAGCTGAAGCCCTAGCCATCCCCTTACATATACGCACGTACACGCGCATATAATGCGTACACGTAGACTGATTGTAGGATACTTAGGTTATATACACCAGATATATCATACCAATCTTGAGCTGGTACCATTTTGGTACCAGCTCTTTTAGTACTAATGATACATCTAGCTTATGTATCATTAGTACCCTATAAGCTGCGCTTTTTCCCTACACCTTGCCGTTTTAGACCTCTTAAGGTTGCCAGGGAGAAGGCTGAAAAGTTGCCCTGACTTAAGAAATTAATTTGAGATTAATAACCTGCTTTTTACTGTAGAAATTTAATTTAAAAAGTAACGCAAGCAGTAAAAACTGTCTAAACGAAATCACGACTTTCACGACTAAAAACTTTTTTCATACTAATAAGGAATAAAAAAAAATAGCATACTTTTCTGATAATGATATAGCTAGTTTTTTTTTCTTCTCTTATAATCTCAATTTTAATTTAGGTCGTGAAAGTCGTGATTTAGACTAATAAAAAAGTTAGTGACAGGTTACGTCTTGTGAAAGGTAATGTTAACATTCTAAAAACAAATCACGACTCAATCACGCCATTAACAGGTAGTGTTTGTAGAATTATCATGTTCAGAAAGAAAAGTTAACAATAAGAATAAAAAAAGTTTGCTGGTTTAGCAGCCAGCAACAGAAGGAAGGTTATTATTATCTTTGATTTTTTTAATTGTGTCTTCTATGTCCTGAGCCTTTTCTTCTCTAGCATATACTTTATACTCCGATCCAGATTTCCACATATAGTTTAGTATGAAGCAGTGGTTAACCCTGCCATCAGAGTTTTTAAAGGTTCTTTGAGCATCCCTAGAGCCTCCACAGACTTCCACTAAATCACCTAAAGCATTTATACTTGTAGGTATTATATTGTTGTCTACACGTCTATCATAGCAGTACTTTGTAATAGCTGCCATGAGGTCTTCTTTTATTATAGCTGTGCGTCCACCTAGAACCATGTTTTCTTCGACAAACTTACATAGAATGTTGCTCTCTCTAGTCCATTTTTCTCTTACTTCAGTCCATTTCTGTTCATACAGTAAGTGCTTCATGCATCTGATTTCTATTACCATTTGAATTATGCTATTGAAGAAAGCACTTATATTCTCTTCAGTCAGGGTTCTTTTCTTGAAATCATCATCTATTTCAAATACATGCTCAAATTCGATGTATAACCAACGTCCCCAAAATGCATCATCCACATAAATCCTGTTATCAAATCCAGCTGGTGTGTTAGTAGTGAAGATGTGAACAGAGGTTATGTTAACATCGTAAGGGTCTATACCTTTCTTTTCAATTTTCTGACTGAAACCTCCAGTAAGCTTTTTAAAGATCCCTGTTTCACTCATTTTAAAGTATCCAAGGTCATCATCAATATTAACAAGCTTACCCTCCATTCCTCCCCTAGAGAACTGATGTGAAGGTGTTAACTCGTTCAAAGCTACCTTACTCTTGTTGTTTTTACCTACTATTTCTTCAGTTATATCTAAAAAGGTAGTTTTTCCGCAGTTTTTACCACCCTTTAATAGATAGGCTTTTTTATATGGTCCATATCCCATAGCTTGCAGTAAGGATTGTGCTACAGCCTGCACTAACATTTTGTAATCCGGCGTATATTTTTTCAGTTCGTTTATTATTGTATCGTTCACAGCTTTTTCATTATACACTACAGGAAGCACATAGTTAAACTTCCATTTAGCAGGATCATGCTCTTCTTTTGTAATAGTTTTCTTTTCAAAGTCTATTACAACCACGCCATTTTTAACAGGGATTGCGTTATTATGCTTGTTAAAAGGATATTCCTCAACAGGATTTGTGTTTTTAATGATTGTCATAACATCTTTAAGATGTGTAGATATTCCGTTACTTCTTGTGCCTTTACATATTCCGTTTAATATTCTAGCTGCTTCGGCTTCAGCAATCACAGCATTATTTTTATAGCACCCCTCACTAAAGCAGAATATATTGCGGTTATGCATTATAACATGCACATTTTCAATAACACGATAGGCTATTTCATCTATATGTGGTATTATTATTATTTTGTCAGTAGCTTCCATTACCTCAGCAGTATATAAGCCGTCAAATTCTAGGTCGATTGCATCATACTTACCTTCTTTATTTTTGCTTACTGCTGCTTTTGTCTTTTTCGCTTTTTCTTTATCGTAAGCCCTTTTTTCGTATTTTACAAAGTCCTTAATATTTTTAATTTCATCGTTTTTAAAGCCAAACTTCTCTTTATCCTTTAAGGATTCTAAGATAAACTCGTCAATGAATTCTTTTTTCTCCTCAAGCATGTTTGCTTTTATAAATTTCTTAACATCTGCAATTCTAGGTTCAGGGTTTATCTCCTTCAGCATAATTTCATAATCTTCTATAGTCTTACCTCTGATTTCTTTGACAGTACTCTCAAGGGTTTCAATAATGTCTGCAAGATCATCCTCAGCAACCTTACAAGGAAGTTTAGCACATTCAGATCTAACAAAGAATTCTATTTCCCCAAGCTCTACATTATCACTTGCATACTTTACAATGTCTGCAAGACTGTCAAAGTTTTCTATTTTTCCGTTATTTTCTGCCAAAGTTTAACCCCTCCGTTTTTGCTACTGCAAGTGTTACACGATATTCTATAGAAGTTAATTTACATTCTTTACTTACTTTTTCTTTATTACAGATTTTTTTCTCTATAGCATAGTAAATTAAAGCTTTAAGTGGTATCGGGTCATTTTCAGGTAGTAGCCTGCTATTTTTAGCATACTGCCAGACCTTAAATACTGTTTCTCCGTCCTGAGAGTCAGCCCCGAAGTATTTACCGCCATGCTGCATTCCAGCACTTTCACATGTGTATAATCCAGCCAATACAGCGAGATAAGAGAAAGCATTATGAGTTACTTCATGTCTCCAACAGTGTAATAGCCCTTGTGACACACTGCAGTTTTTACCTGTTTCAGATCCGTGAATTTCACTAGGCATTGGTACACGTTTCCCGCCTGTATCGCAGATTCCTGCTACATCCGAAATAGTGAGATCCCATAAAGCGCTTTTAGACCCCTCATAAGAGTTTACAGGTTTTCTTGTTAGGTGCCTAATTGTAGCTTTCGTATCAACAATTGTTCTTGCCTTGTAAGCTTCCTTATAAACTTCAGGGAAATCTTCAAAGGTTATTTTGCTTACAGGTAATGTGTTGTTTAGTGAGTACCTTCCTGCATTATCTCTTTCTTCTTCAGGCATCTTTTTTATGGCTTCCTCATTACAAGGAACAAAAGAGCCAGGGGCAACAACATACTGCCAGACAGACCTAATTTCTCCTGCACTGTTTGCTGCAATATTTTTCTTAGCTTCCTTGTTTTCTGCAATAAAGTAGTTGTGTCTACCTATTCTTTTTCTTGATGTTGTTTGAAGTGTAGGTTTAATCTCAGGTACTTGACTCATATCGTCAACATCAATAATTACAAGTGGGTCTGTATCTGTTGCAGCAATTCCAATGTTATAACCTCTCTTCATAAGGAATAAGGCTTCATTGAATGTTTTCCTGTTCTTTTTCCAGCTTACTCTTTCCCAAGGATCTTTGCTATTTCTGTTTAAGGGGAAATAATAAGGCTGAAATTCAGGGATTCCTTTAGTAAGCAGTTTGTGAAACTTACTAAATTCTTCAGGGTTCGTGTTATAAGCTTCCATTTAACTCACCTTAATTAAAAATTGAGTGCAGAAGCTCCACCCTGCTATAATTCCTAGTCTTCCCCAATGCGGCAACTACTGTATAGCTACGGCTCACACGTCTGTTAAATCTGTTAAAAGAAGTCGCTGCGCTACGGACACACTCACCAAAAGGCTTATATCCGTTTACACCGTAAATAGTATTAAATACTTGAACGTCATTCATGTTTTTACACACCTTACTAAATTCTCTTGAGTTTGGTTTGGTTCCGGTTCGTGGGTTTGTCTCGCCTGAGAAACTAGGCAAACCTGTGAACTGCTGATCTGTTCTGTTTTAAACATCTGCTGGTATAGGTTCCCTGAAGACTGCATCAAGAACGCTGTATATTATTCCTGACTGAGTTTCATTTGTCTTCATGCGTTCAGCTTCGATCCTATAATACAGATCCTCGTCAATGTATGTTGTAAGCTGGACTTTATCCCCGCACTTTCTCATAAGATTTTTCACCTGTTACCTTATTAGTGACTTCGTCTAATTGTCACTACATAGTAATAGGTGTTAATACTATATAAAGCTATGTAACGCATAGCGTAGGCTGACTAAAAACAGACAATCTCGTAATTTGGCTATAAAGTACCCATTTGTGGGCGCGCAAATACCTATATGACCTGTGAGAATATAAACCTTACTGTCTTTATATAGCGATTTTATTTTGCGGCAAGTACCGCTAGCAGGGTGTAGGGGTTGACTGATACTAGAAAAGAGTGAATAAAGCTATTTTATAGCTTTTCTTTGAAAAACAAGGAAATTTTGACAGGGTTCTTATGGTAGTTGTAGGGTATGTAGCATAGCTACATATCTATCCTTTTGTGAGACATAAGGGAGTTGTATAGTTCTTATGGTAGTTGTAGGGTATGTAGCATAGCTACTCATCGGGTGGAGGTTTTCTCCACCTGATTGTACATGTTCTTATGGTAGTTGTAGGGTATGTAGCATAGCTACTAATCTGAAAAAGGTTTGCCAAATTTGGCGAACCTTTGTTCTTATGGTAGTTGTAGGGTATGTAGCATAGCTACGCAGTAAACCAACGGTACCAAAATGGTACCGTTGGTGGAGGGAGAACAAGAGAAAAAATAGCAAGTTCTTATGGTAGTTGTAGGGTATGTAGCATAGCTACACGGTTTTGCAGAAATCTGCGAACCCGTTGAATTTCCTGTTCTTATGGTAGTTGTAGGGTATGTAGCATAGCTACCTATCAATTTGATAGATATTGATAGATATTGATAATTAAAAAGAGAAAAACAGGAAGGAGAGAAGGAAGTTACAGGGTATTATTCATCTATTTTCATTATTTTTCCCATCTCTGCTTTAAACCTGCTTTGACTTTCATTTTTAGGCTTCATCTCTTTTACAAAGTCTATTATATCTTGCTTTATTGCCTCATTACGTTCTTCCTCTGGCATAGCCTGGATCTGCATTCTTCTTAACTCCATTTTAGCATTCATGAGTTCCAAG
This sequence comes from Methanosarcina sp. MSH10X1, assembly GCF_004099695.1. Lineage (GTDB taxonomy): Archaea > Halobacteriota > Methanosarcinia > Methanosarcinales > Methanosarcinaceae > Methanosarcina. Next base: position 248,956 of record NZ_SCHL01000001.1, read on the forward strand.
CCATCCACAAAATACTTCTCAGCAAGTGCTTTAAGCCTCTGGTTCTCGTCTTTTAAGTTGCGCCACTCTTGAGTATCAACAATATCAACTGCTCTAGTTAATGTCAGATAAGGACAGTACCTAGCATACAACTTCTTCTGGTCCTCCACAGAGAGCCTGAGATAAGCAGAAACCACTTTGTTTAACTTATGCCCCATCCATACCTCAACTGCTTGGTGGTCGCAACCTGCATTAATTAATGTGGAATAGAAATATCTTCTTAAATTGTGTGCCCTGACTAGTGTATAACTGTTTTTTGGAGAATTCATTTTAGCTTTAAGTGCAATACTTCTATAAATCTCCATGAATGTATTTCTCTTTAATTTACGTTCTTCCTCATTCTTGTTTGTCAGCCATGTATCAGGAATTCTGGATAGAATGAATAGATATCCATCATTAGAAAAGATGCGTTGTTTCTCTAGCTGTCTTTCTCTGTTTGGGTCATTGTCCTTAGTGACTCTCTTTTGTCTGAAGTCCAGATATGCTCTAACAGCCCTGGAAGCTTCAGGTGATAGGAAGGTTACAAAGTCCACTTGTGTTTTGCCTCTTCTAATCTCAATTGTTGTGATTTCGGTTTCTGGATCGTACACAAGGTCTTTTATTTTTAAGTTTCTTATTTCATTAGCTGAGAGTCCAGATGATACCCCAACCAACAGAACCGCCTTCTCCAGCGCGTCACACACGTTTAACGCGCTTATCAAGTCTTCCTTAGAGGGGATTTTAACGTTCTCTTCAAGTGGCGCGACTTCCTTTTCGCTTCTAGGAAGGTTAGGTAATTCAACATCTAATTTTTTATAAAAACTCTTAACCACAGCAAGCCTTAACTTAATCGTATTCTGAGAAATGTCACATTGATTAAGATATTCAATATAACTGAGCAGGTGCCTTCTTACTGTCCTTCTCTTTAACAGAATGCCTTTTTCAGCTTCGGTATCTGCTTCCTCTATCAACTCACTTGGTGCTTTCCCTAAGAAGTCGCAATAACCTTTTAATGATTGAAGATAACTATTTCTAGTCATTGGTTTAGGATTGATTAAGGTAAACCAGTCCTTAACTGCCTCATCTTTCTTTAACTCCTCTATCTCAAAAATTCTTCCCATGATACCCTATAACGCTCAACTTAGATATAACTATATTGTCGTTATGCTTGATAGCGTGAGGGAAATTGAGGCTTTACACGGTGATTTATTTTACTCTCTTGAATGGATTTTTACAATATTGTTTACATTGGAATATCTTTTGCGTCTGATCTGTGTCGGTCGACCAATCCGATATGCTACAAGCTTTTTTGGGATTATAGACCTTATAGCAATTCTCCCGACATACTTCAGTTTGATTTTTCCGGGCAGCGAGTACCTGCTGGTAATCCGAAGTTTAAGGTTACTCCGGATATTCAGGGTGCTTAAACTTGTAAAATATCTTGGTGAAGCTGACTTATTGATCAGAGCTTTACGCGCAAGCCGAAGAAAGATAACCCTGTTCCTTTTTACGGTTTTGAACCTGGTGGTAATACTGGGCTCCCTGATGTACGTTATTGAAGGTGGAGAAAGCGGATTTACAAGCATACCAAAGAGCATTTACTGGGCAATTATAACACTTACAACCGTGGGATACGGGGACATAGTTCCAGAGACTAATCTCGGGCAGGCAATGGCATCTATTGTCATGATAATAGGTTACAGCATCATAGCGGTTCCGACAGGGATTGTCACATCCGAAATAGCACGTGCAAGAACATACTATAGAGAAAGGATATGCCAAAATTGCGGTTTTGAGGGACACGACATCGACGCTGAGTTCTGCAAACACTGCGGGGCAAAACTGTAATCTGGAGCTTATACTGTCCCGGACGCTGTATTCTATAAACTGGCTATTCATCTCCAGGATGTTATTCCAGGTTTTTACGAAGATATGGGGTCGGCTTTATCTACTGTAAAGAAATGTATAGGGGATCAGTTCAGAAAAATCAGAATAAAAAGATCCGGATCGATACGAAAATGATAGAAGCGAGCAATCCAGAAATAAATAAAGAAGGAAAGTCTGGAATCCCTGAAAATCAGAAAGAAATTTCAGAAAACGCCCCGAAAATCACAATCATCTGTTCTGCTCCTGACCTTGCCAGCCAGAATATTAAAGCCCGTCTTTTGAGCCTTAAAGAATGGAAACTCCTCGAACTTCCAGAAAATTCCGGATTCTCTGCAGCCAGGGAATCACGGGATGGAAAATTCAGGCTTATTGAAATAGAAGAAATGCATGTCTTTCAGGACGGACTCGACAGAAAGCTCGAAAATGCGAGACTCCCAGCCTCCCTCATAATTTTCGCCTCAAAGCACCGCAGCAAAGAAGAAATTTCTTCCCTTACCGTGCACTGCACAGGAAATCCTTCGGGCGAGGCAAGGCTTGGAGGCTGCCCTAAATCCCTTGCAGTTTCCTCCCCGGCTGCCATGAAATCCGTTCTTACTGAAATGAAGCGCCTGGTTGAGCAAAAAAGCCTGAAGTATGATGTTACCCTTGAAGTGACCCACCACGGGCCTACGGAACTTTCCGTTCCGTCTCTGTATGCAGAAATCGGAAGCACCGAGGTGCAGTGGAAAGATCCTGATGCAGGCGAGGTTGCTGCAAAAGCGATCCTTGCAGTTTCCCTTGAAAAAGTGCCTGTTGCCCTGGGTTTTGGAGGAGGGCATTATGCCATGCGCCAGACAGGGCTTCTGCTTGAGACCGAAATCTCTTTCGGGCATAATTTCCCCAAGTATCAGCTGGAATTCGTAGATGAAGCCCTTATCAGGCAGGCTGCCGAAAAATCAAAGGCTGATTTTGCTTATTTTGACCGGAAATCGATGAAAAGCGAAGATAGGAACAGAATTTCCGAAATTCTTGAGAAACTGGGGCTCAGGGTCTTCAAAGAATCCGAAATCAGGGATAATTATGGGCAATAACCCTAAAGCGAGTGATAAAGCAGGCCCGATTCTTCAGAAAGGCTATATTACTGTACATCCCCGCGCTCCAGTACACGGAACAGGATATAATGTTGCGTGTTGAGATATTCCCGGTATTCCTCCGCTTTCTTTTTGGGGGGAGCGCAGTTGTGGTTTCCACACTCATTGCAAAAAATTTCGGAGGCAGGCTTGGTGGAATTTTTGCAGCTTTCCCTGCCGTATACCTTGCATCAGTTCTGGGCCTGAGCATGGATTATAATGGTAGCGAACTGCTTCTGGTTTCAGAACAGCTTTCGAAAGGTGCGCTTGTGGGAATGATAGCCGATGTTTGCTGCGCCCTTGCTGCAAGTTATTTTATTCTCCGGTCCGGATGGAAAAGAGGGCTGGTCTACGCGCTTCTCCTCTGGGCTGTGCTTGCCCCTACAATATACTTTACGTGGTTTAGATTCTGAAAAAATTGTAAATTTCCGAAAAGAATGAGTAAAAAAGTAAGGAGTTGTATCATGAAACTGAATTTCAGGGAGCTTGCTATCAGATTCGCCTTCGGGGGAACTGCTGTTGCTGCCTGTTTCATCCTGCTTCAGATCATCCCCTCAAAATCCTTTGCAGGAGTTTTTATCGCTTTTCCAGCCGTCATGGCATCTGCCGTAATAATGGCAGGTTACTTCGGAACCTCAGAGCAGGCGTCTGATATTGCCCTCGGTACCAGCGCAGGGATGATGGGCTGTACTATCTGCGTACTCACTGCCGTTTTCTGCATGGAGCACCTTAACCGTTGGGGTCTTTCACTTGTTATTGCCATCTCAGTCTGGTTTTTCAGCTCATATTCCGCAACCCGGCTGATTCAAAGTTTACTGGAAAAAATAAGAGGAAAAAGACACCAGAGAACAGGTTATTGAAATCTCAGGCTCCAGAAGAGGCCCTGAACAGGAAATCTTTTCCCGGGTTTCTGTTTACAGTATCCTTTGCGGAAGATTCCGTGATTCATTCCCCTCCTAACTATTCCGGAATCTTCTATCTATATTTATTTTGTTATTTGCCTGAGCTTATTATTTTAATTTCATTGGTTCTCCGCAGCACATTACATTGCCACTACAGCAAGTGTCTGTAGCGCAGGAGACGTCTCCGCACTCTTTTACGACCTCAAGCTCAAAACCGCATTTTTCGCAATGAAGAACCTGACCCATTTTCAAATCTCCACAGTTCATTTTCATACCACCTCAAATTGCTTAATAGAAAAAGTATGTAATTTTGGTTCAAACTGTTTTTGAAACAATGATTCTGAACATCAGTCTTAGAAACAGTTATGTATGGAAATAATCTATTGAAACCCTGATCCGAAAATAGCTGGATGAAAGCACCATTTATCAAGTTCAGGCAGAAAGTTGAGGAAAGAAGTTCAAGCTAAATTCGGGATAACCGAAAATTATATAATTAGGAAAACCCTAACTAACAGGACAGATCGAGAATGAGGGAGAAAAAAGAGCATTTGTTCATAGTTTTTGAAAACCTGATCAAAATTAAAAGCGAATGCTCTTCTCAAGTCTTCTCCGAATGTGGGCTATCGGACCTTACTCTTAAGCAGATCCGATATCTAAAGACCATTGACGAGTGCGGGGACATAACGTTTAGCAGGCTTGCTAAATTGACCAGCAATTCAAAGCCCACCATCACCGAGATGATTAATAAGTTTGTCAAAATGGAGTGTGTCTACAGGGAGAAATCCCAGGATGATGGGAGAATTTTTTACATTCGTCTGACAGAGAAAGGGCAGACGATAGCCCAGGCTGAGGAGCACGCTTTATTGCAGGTTATTGAGAGGATAGCAAATTCGCTGGATGAGACAGAGGTGGACATGCTTATCAGAATTTTGGGAAAGATAAGATAATTTTTTTTGTCTGCGAAAATAGTTAGGTTAATTGAAACTAAATATTTGAGATAATAATTGAGACGATTGACAATGTATTCAGAACAAACCGGAGAAAACCGAGAGAAACTGGTAGTGCCTCTTTTTGAGATCGTGGTTTACCCCAGGAGCCGGACAAAGCTCATGGCTGACAAAGTCACCGGCGAAATCCTATTAAATGAAATGAAAAATGCCGAATCCGTGAACGCTATCGGGCTGACAGTAAAGAGCGGCGTAAAGGCTTCGGACCTGTCCGAAGATAGTTTGTATAAAACCGGAAATTTGCTTAAAATCACATTTGTACAGCCCGCCGATGACGGATATCTCGTTGTCGCGAAGGCTATCGAGCGGGTAGAAGCGGTCTCTCTGTACAGGCGGGACGGGCTATTCTATGCCACTTATAAGCCTGTTTATGACGTGCCGGACTTCGATGAGGATACTGAAGTCGAAGTTATGGCAAAAATAAAAAATACAATTCACGAAATAAGCAAGAAGTTCCAGGGTTCCGAACAGTTTACCCGCCCGATTGAGAAGATGGATTCCATTGACCAGGTAATGGGATTTGTCATGCCGTACATACCTGCAAAACTTGCCGAAAAGCAGAGGCTCCTGGAACTAGCTTCCGTTCGCGAACGGTATCTTCTGTTCTTTCATATCCTGACAAAGCAGAAAGATAATATCAATCTCCAGATCGAAATGGCAAAGAAAGTTACCGACAAAATAAGCAAGTCGAATAGAGAGGCTATGCTCCGTGAGCAGCTGAAGGTGATTCAGGAAGAGCTCAATCAGGGAGATGACTCTGCTTCAGGCGATGCCGCGTATAGAGAGAAGATCGAGAACTCGAAGATGCCTGATGAGGTAAAGAAGAAGGCTCTGGCTGAACTAAAGAAACTCGAAACCGGAGGCAGCCACAATCCTGAAGCCAATGTTATAAGGAACTATCTTGACCTTATGCTTGACCTGCCCTGGGTAACCGAGGAGAAAAAGAGCATCGACATTGCCGAAGCCAGGCGTGTGCTTGAGAGCAACCACAACGGGCTCGAGAAGGTTAAGGAAAGAATAATCCAGCATCTGGCCGTAATGAAACTGAAACGTGAGAAACAGGGCTCGATTCTACTCCTTACTGGACCGCCAGGAACCGGGAAAACAAGCCTTGGAAAAAGCATTGCCGATGCGCTTGGCAGGAAATACGTCAGGGTCAGCCTCGGAGGTGTCAAAGACGAAGCCGAAATCCGCGGTCACAGGCGAACATATGTAGGAGCCCTGCCCGGAAGGATTATTCAGGGCATGCGAAAAGCAGGCACGAAAAATCCGGTTTTTATCCTTGATGAGGTCGATAAGCTTTCAGCTTCCTACTCAGGAGACCCGGCAAGCGCCCTTCTGGAAGTTCTTGACCCTGAACAGAACGGTACCTTTTCAGACCACTATCTGGAGGTTCCATACGACCTGTCGGATGTGCTGTTCATAGCTACTGCCAACTCTATGGCAAGCATCCCCTGGCCGCTCCTTGATAGGATGGAAACTATCGAGATCTCAGGCTACACGAAGAATGAGAAGTTTGCAATTGCAAGAGACCACCTGCTTTCCTATATCCTGGAGGAGCACGGTCTTGATGCGGAAAAACTCAAAATTGAAGATGAAGCCCTGAAAGCAATCATCGATAAGTACACCCGCGAAGCCGGAGTCCGTGGACTTAAAAAACAGCTTGCTAAGACTGCAAGATTCGTATCCGAAAAGATAGTGTCAGGCAAGACCGACCTTCCTTACGTGGTCAGGGCTGATATGCTTAAAGAAATCCTCGGAAAAGAGGTAATCCGGCAGGAAGAGGCTAGAAAAGAGAATGTGCCCGGTGTGGTTACAGGGCTTGCCTGGACGCCTGTGGGAGGAGATATCCTTTTCATAGAAGGTACATTTATGCCAGGCAACGGCAAGCTTACGCTTACAGGCCAGCTCGGGGATGTGATGAAAGAATCTGCAAAGATATCTCAGAGCCTTGTAAGGTCAAGGCTTGCAAACACTGCAAACAGCTTTGACTTTACTTCAAGCGACATCCACATCCATGTGCCTTCAGGTGCAACCCCGAAGGACGGCCCATCGGCAGGTGTGACCCTCTTTACTGCCCTCACATCCCTGATTACGGGCAAAGCCGTTGACCCGAAGATCGCCATGACAGGTGAGATTACACTGAGCGGCGCCGTATTGCCTGTCGGCGGCATAAAAGAGAAAGTCCTGGCAGCTCACAGGGCAGGCATAAAGAAGGTAATTCTGCCAAAAGAGAACGAAAGGGATCTTGAGGATGTGCCTGAAGATGCCAGAAACGAACTTAAGTTCGTACCCGTAGAGACTATCGAAGAAGTCCTGAAAGAAGCCCTGGATCTTGACCTGCCGAGGCCGGTAGCGTCATATTCGGGAAACAGCTTCGCGCCTGTGCACAATGCATAAGCGTTGAAAACGATGCATGAGCAACGAAACTGGAGTTTTCCTTAACAGGTGCAGAATAGGGGATAGCGGCTTACCAGAGCCGCAAAACCCTATCTTTCTTTTAATTATTTCAAGTCTAATTTTCTTCTTTAATTTTATCCAATTTCTTTTTTCCTTTTGATTCATCCAAAATTCCACCTGGTTTTTATCTAGGGATTTAAAAGCATTTCAGTCCTTTTTTCCAGTAACTTTGTTAAACAAGGTTGGGAACGCAATTTCCACTTAATTAACTAAAATTAATCCAATTATATTTTCATTAGATTCACGAAATGCGCCTTTTTTACGATTCTGGCCGTCTTTAGAGTCCGATATATAAGACTCATGCCGCACGAGAGGCAAAGAAGGTTATAACCACATGCTTGAAATTAAATCAAAAATTAGAAAATTAAAAATTCGTATTCAGGTTTAAAATCATATTTTAAGTCCCTGATATTCCACTACACCTTTTTTAGCTTCTCTTTTTCTTATTGACAGCAAGTATTATCCTGTTTGGAGATTTATATAAAACCGGAACTTTTGGAGGTAAAACCATGAAAGTAATGGCAATAAACGGAAGCCCCAGAAAGAACTGGAATACAGCGACCCTGCTGGAGAAAGCTCTTGAAGGTGCAGCATCAGAAGGCGCAGAAACAGAAATTATCCATCTCTATGACCTTGAGTTCAAAGGCTGCATAAGCTGCTTTGCCTGCAAGGTAAAAGGTGGAAAAAGCCTTGCAAGATGCTCTATCAAAGATGAACTGACCCCTGTGCTTGAAAAGCTGGAAGAAGCCGATGCGGTAATCCTCGGATCGCCAATTTACCTCGGGAACTTAACGGGAGAAATGAGATCTTTTATGGAACGCTATGTATTTCCATATATCACTTACTCAGTTGATGTTCAGACGTTTTATCCGAAGAATATTTCAGTTGGTTACATTTACACTATGAATATAAAGGAAGAAGACTTTGGAATATTTTGCCTTGATAAGGTTTTTGAGATGAATGAGTGGCTTGCAACAAGGATCTTCGGGCATAGCGAATCTCTATGGAGTACCGACACATACCAGTTTGATGATTATTCAAAGTATCTTTCGTCGATATTCAGTCCTGGGGAGAAGGCAAAAAGGCGAAAAGAAGTATTTCCGCAGGACTGCCAGAAAGCCTTTGAGATGGGAGCAAGATTTGTTAAACGGCAAAAGGCTCTGGAAGCAGAGAAGGAGAAGTAATAGAAATTAAAGGGAAAAATAATAAAATTTAAGGAAAAAATTACTTAAACTCAGGCAGTTTCACCATATCCGTGAAGAACTGGCAAAAAAGTTAAATCTGTCCACAGCTTCAGGAGAAAGTCCCAGATCCTTAAATATTTCCCTGAAAACTGCCCTGTACTCATCTTCAGGTATCGTTTCTCCACTGCTTCCAGGTGGCATTATGGTATCCAGTCTGACATCACCTGAAGCATCCAGTTCAACTATGTACCTGTTCCCATTATCATAAGTCATTATCCTCGCCTCCGGGATAAAATATCTTACCGAACCCAGCCGGTTTCCGTCCTTATAAAAAACTTCTTCTCTGTCCGAACCTGCTGTCGAGTACGCATAAATACCCATAGGTGACCCGTGACTGGAATAGTCACTGTTTTCCATGAGATAGGCATATACACCCGGAAAATCCGGAGATTCATTCACCTGTATTTCAGCGTTCCAGGTCTGGTTTTGTGCTGCTTTTTTCAGAGCCCCAAGATAATTTTCCGAAGCTTTTTCATCCAGACTGAAGAGAAGCCCGAATTTTTCAAGCATCCATGAGTCATCCGGAAGCTCCGAAATCTGTAAGGGAGATCCGGGGTCGGAGTGGCTGAAGTTCGAAATCGCCACACAGGTTCTGGCTTCCGATCCTTCTTCACAAATGAAAACCGTAAGCTCGGAGTAACTATTATAATTAAACCTTATATCCTGCACACGAGCAGCACCTCCGAAACTTTCCCGGACTTCCGGGACATCACCGGGATCAAAGCCTGAAAAACTTCCGGGCCAGGGCCAGGAGCCTTCCACCTCATAACCAGCTTTCTCCGCTTTCGTAAGTACGGAATTGTAATCAAAAGAACCGATATCAACTTTCTCCCAGGTATAGTACCGGGAACTGTCAATCAAACCTATTATTAAAAAAGGGACGTAGAAACGCAGTACAAAAAGGAGAGGAAGAAGTAATAATAGTATTAGTATGACCTTTTGCTTATTCATTAAACCCTCAACTCCAGTAAATATCAATAAGCTGTGACACTATCAGTGTTACGAATAATATGTCAAATCTTAAAAGTTAAGAGGATACCAGGTAGCTTGCTGTAATATTACAATATAGTATAAAAATAATAAATAAGTTTGGCTTATTTTGCAAACTGTCAGGTCAAAAATTTGAGATAATTCAGAACTCAGAGAAGTCTACTTGAAACTCCAAAATAGAAATTCTGATAAGGAATAGGAAACTGAAAATCGAGGAAACTGAAAATCGGAAAAAATAAAAAATCAGAAGTTTCCTGTTCAGACAGTTCCCTTAATTCCTTTTTTCTGTAAAATAAACCATGTAACAAGCACAAGGGCTCCGCAACCCAGTGCAATAGTTCCGAGCACAGGAATCTTATCCGCCCATTCAAGGGAGATAAACCACATGCCTGCAGCCCCGAGAGTGAAATAGGTGAAAATCAGCAGGGAAGAAGCCGAACCCGTATCCCTGTCGACCTGTTCCAGCACAAGGTTGTTGCTCGGGGGGCGGCTAATGCCCACCGAAAAGGTGATAAGGAACATTGACAGGGCAAAGCTCCATGGGCTGTGCTGTCCGGTTGTAAGAAGAAGGATCCCGCCCAGGAAGATTCCTGCAAAACCCATGGTTATCAGCTTCCCGGAACTAAGAACCCTTCTTAACCTTAGACAGGTAATGGAGCCGACCATAATCGCAAGCGCATTGAAAGCAAAGAAGTAGCTGTACTTTTGCTCGGTGAGCCCGAATCCGGTAACATAGATGGTAGAGGAGCCTGCAATAAAACTGTAAAGAGGAAAAAGGCTGATTGACATTACCAGAACCATTACCAGGTAGAGGGGATTGAGCATGAGCCGGCCGTATGCATGCATTACTCTGGAAAAAGGAGTATTCGATACCGAGGACAGAGTCTCGGGAAAGCGAAATACCCCTAGCAGCCCGACTCCTCCCATAAAGGCCTGAATAACAAAAATCCAGGGCCAGGAAAAGTCAACAAGGATCCAGCCCCCGATTACAGGGGCGAGCATGGGGGCAATTGCCATTATAACGGCTGTATAGGCCAGAACTCTCTCCCTTTCCTGCCCTGAGAAAATATCCCTGGTCATTGCCATTGAGAGAGAAGAGCTTGCGGCAGCTCCTGCTGCCTGGAGCATGCGAGAGAATATTAACATGGATGCGCTTGACGCCAGAGCACAGAGAAAACTTGCAGCTATGTATACTGCAAGCCCGAATAGCAGAGGTCTGCGGCGGCCAAACCTGTCGGAAATCGGACCATAGAATAGAAGGAAAAAACCATAGGTAACGAAGAAGCAAACCAGGGTCAGGTTGATCACTGAGAGGGGCTGATTCCAGGTTTCGGCAAGAGAAGGAAGAGCAGGGAGCATCATATCTGTTGACATTGCGGGAAAAGCCGTTAAAAGAGCTAGCAGCGGCACTGTTCCCTTCAGATTATCTCGCAGGTTTCCGTTCTGGTTACCTTTAAAGTTATGTTTTTCTTTTTGAAAATGCATGGCAGGGTCCTTTTACGTTTTACTTATTGAATTTAATAACAAACTAACACAGGATGAATTGATGATAACAGAATAAACCTGTATAAAAGGATAACTGGAGTAGATAGAATAGATAGCCAAAGAACAGAGGGGTTTATAAAAGTTGTCAGTATACCCGGATTGATAAAGTTAATGCATAATCAAAGAGGCTGAACTGCAAAAATCAAAAAAGCTATCTATTGAAATCAAAATAGTTTGAACCGGGTAAGCATGAAAAACCTGCGAAAATACGGAACCTCTCCTTTCAGGCTTGCCGTTATCCACGGCGGCCCGGGCGCTGCGGGAGAAATGGCGCCTGTTGCAGAAGAACTCTCTGTTTCTGGAGGCGTGCTCGAGCCGCTTCAAACTGCAGTAACCCTTGAAGGGCAGGTGGGGGAGATCAGAAAAGTTCTGGAAGAATACGGCAGCACGCCGGTTACGTTAATCGGTTTCTCCTGGGGAGCCATGCTCAGCTTTATCTTTACTGCCCGGTATCCGCAGTTCGTAAAAAAACTCATACTTATCGGGAGTGGTCCCTACGAAGAGAAATACGCTGCAAATATAACAAAAATCCGCATAAACAGGCTTGGAGGGCAGGATCGGAAAGATTTCCTCCACCTGACTGAAGCCCTCAGTGATCCTTCAGCTAAAAATCTAAATGAGATCCTGTGCAGTTTTGGGAAATTAATCTCGAAAGCCGATGCTTATGATCCCCTTCCGCATGAAGACGAGCTGCTTGAGTGCAGCTATGAGATTTTCAAAGGCGTGTGGGAAGAGGCAAATGAATTAAGAAGCCGCGGGAAACTGCTTGAACTGGGGAAAGAACTTCACTGCCCGGTGGTTGCAATTCATGGTAATTACGACTCCCATCCTTTTGAAGGAGTTCGAGAACCTCTTTCCCGGACTTTAAAGGATTTCAGGTTCATTTTGCTGGAGAAGTGCGGGCACAAACCGTGGATTGAGAGAGAGGCAAAGGAGAGCTTTTACAGGCTACTGAAGAAAGAGGTTTAAATAAAATTAGTTTTTGTAACTGGTTGTGCTCTCATCTGTAAATTGGTTATTAACAGGCTTAGATTATAAGCTAGAGCCTTTATTCCACTCAACTAAAAGGGAAAAGTGAGAAACCTGATGGAACAGTCTCAGCTAATTTATTTTATTGCAGCCTCTGCTGCACTTACGCTTCTTCCGGGTCCTGACATCTTATTCGTACTGACCCAGAGCATTTCTCAGGGCAGGAAAGCAGGGATTGCAACCGCATCCGGGCTCTGCACAGGCGTACTTGCCCACACCACCGCAGCCGCGCTTGGGATTTCAGCTCTGGTTTATAAATCAGCTCTTGCTTTTGAAATCGTGAAATACGCAGGTGCAGCCTATTTGCTCTACCTTGCCTGGCATGCCTTAAAGGAACGCGACGAATTGATATCATCTGCTCCAGTCCGGGAAGCCGATATCCCTGCCCTTTACAGGCGCGGAGTTTTTATGAATATCTTAAATCCTAAAGTCGCGCTCTTCTTTCTCGCCTTCCTGCCCCAGTTCGTAAACATAAATGCAGGAAATATCCCGGCACAAATGATATTTCTGGGAATAGTTTTCATGGTTCAGGCCTGGTTGATCTTTTCCACAATCTCCGCCTTTGCCGGAACAGTCGGCGAGAAAATAATACAAAAACCAGGAATCGGGAAATATATTAACTGGGGAAAAGCCGGAATTTTCGCATCCATTGGAATTAAACTTGCTCTATCTCACAAATAAGTAAAAGGTTATCATTCAACGTAACCGGATAGTCAGCATAACGATAGTGAGTTATAACTGACTATCCGAGTTATTTAATTTTTGCATCTGCTTTACTGCGAATTTCTTAAAGTCTTCTGCCTCTATCACAGGAAACACATCGATCTGGCATAAATCGGTAAACGGTAGATTGTAAGCCAGGTAATCTTTGACAGTTTCCACGTCAAATAGAGTAACCACACGCCCGCCACCTGCATCAAACCATTGATTAATGACTTTTAAGCCATCTTGGGAATATGTTTTTTCCACATGCTCCCATCGTTTAAACAGCTCCATGGTATTTTCAGGGTCAAATGTTGTTATATCTAACAATAGCATGCTCTTCATTCCTGATCTGACTATTGATTATACAGTTTAAATTATTTGGTTATGTTTATTATTGCATATAAAGCTTATAAACATTTTGTAGAAAGACCAGTGGGTAAATTAAAAGTAGATTATAAAAGTGAATTGGAAAGTAAATTAAAAGAGTTATCTTCCAATTTTGCTCCGAATCACCTGAGACCCGAAACAGAAAAAAGTTAACTCGCTGGAAAAACCTCATGCCTGTTGGTTTAAAGTGCCAGCCACACGGTTTCAAGTATTAGCCATCAGAGTAGACAACCAAAAGCCAGTTAATGGTAGAAGATAATGTAAGTCAAATTCTTATGCTCCGGAATGAACTTTATGATAACGGACCCGAACCTTACACTATTTCATATTATCAACGGTATGGCTGGAAAAAGCCCTGCTCTTGACAGTACTGTGATATTTGCAGCAAAATATGTCATTTATATTTTCGGTGCTTATCTAGCATACCTGTGGCTTGTGAAAAACCAGCATCTTCAAGAGATTTTGTTTACAGGATATGCAGCTCTGCTTGGTATGGGAATAAATGTTTTCATTACCCTGTTTTATTTTCACCCCAGGCCCTTCATGATCCCTACCGGAACCCTGCTTATCGCGCATGCATCCGAATCTTCATTCCCATCCGACCATGCGACTATAATGTTTTCGCTTTCACTCATGCTTCTGGCATTTAAAGAATTAAGGCGTACTGGCGTGGTGTTTTTAATGCTTTCATGCATTAGCGGGCTTGCTAGAGTTTATTCCGGGCTGCATTTTCCTATGGACATTGCAGGCTCTTTACTTGCGGCTTTACTTTCAATGGGTATATTGCTGGCCCTGAAAAAGTATCTGATTCCTTTTAACAGGATATTGATTTCTTACTTTGAGAATATTAAGGAGAAAGTCAAAAAAAATGGTTTAAAATCTTCATAATAAATTTCGGAAAAGCTTTTTCCATCAAAATACTCCGGAAAGAAGTTGTTTGTATCCTGAGGGTGAAGAATTTCTATCTGCAAAGTGCAAACTTTAAACTAATATATAGTACCATATAAATCATAAATTGAGAGAGGGGGTAATCATCACGCCAAGAGTGATCCACTTTGAAATATCTGCAGGGAACGTCGAGAGAGCTAAAAAGTTTTATGAAACTGTATTCAGCTGGAAGATAGAGAGATCAGAAGGTTCGATGGAGTACTGGAACATTATAACCGGCGAGCAGGAAGAGCCGGGAATCGATGGCGGCCTGATGAAAAGGCAGGGAGGGGAACCGGGAGCGGATGCTCCGATAAGCACCTACATCTGCACAATAGACATTCCGAACATAGATGAATACCTTAGAAGGATACAGAAGCACGGCGGTACAGTAACTATGGAAAAGAAGCCCATACGTGGCGTCGGCTGGTACGCTTACTGTCTCGATACCGAAAAAAACATATTCGGGGTAATGCAGTCTGACAAGGACGCCAGATAATCTCTTTTTACTACTTTTTCTTACTCATCCTGAAATCTTATCCGGTCTATCCTGATTCGATGCGTAAAAGCGTATTTTGTAAAAGCGTATTTTTCAGGAGCTCATTTTTGAAACTTAATAGATATCGCAGTTAAAAAGAGATTGTGAAATTTTATGAAACAGTGTAAAACTAAATATTGCCGTCTAAATGCAAAAGAAATATAAACTACAAAACATCATTTTTTAGGCTTGGATCGACTCTTTGAATAAGCTTCATTTTCTGGATTGAGCTGATTTGCTCGATTGTCCTATTTGCCTTCTCCTGTTCTCGACTCTTTGAATAAGCTTCATTTTCTGGATTGAGCTGATTTGCTCGGTTATCTCTATTCGATTTCTTACTCATGTTTCCTCCACACTAAATCATATAATTTCATTTTTTAAATATTATTGTAAAGAAGAATATAGACTTAAAAATATACAAAGTGTTTACTCTGCATACGAAAACTATACAAGATATAGGAAAAACAGGTTTATTAGAGACTTGAATCATTTCATTTTGTGTGGGAAAGTGTTTGTATCTCCTATAAACAAGGAAATTAGAGCTATTGAATACTTTCAATATTTTCTAACCATAATATGTAACGATTGATAGGTAAAAAAATCTTAATATGTATAGCCTGACATATTAAATGCTGGAGGTAAAAAATGATTTTTTCAAAAGGATATACTTTTACGAAAGTGAGAACTTCACACGGTTCTGACATGTACGTCTCACGATTTGGGAGACTGGTAAAAGTCACGCCATGCAACCCGAATGTATATCTGTCTGAAGCGTATACAAGTGACTTGATTCATCAGATCGAGTGCGATAATTAAAAGAAGATATTTTTTCCTATTCTTTTCTTCTGGATATTCAAACTTGTATTTATTAAGATGGAATCGAGTTTGGTGACTAATCAAAAATTGGTCACTGAAAATTAAATTACCAGAATTTCGACCAAACTTTTTATTCCCTGACGCTCCAATTGATTCATGATTGACGAGTGTTTGAATCTGTTTTTTTAAGTGAAAAAACATAAAATGTAATCAAAGTATCAAAAACTTGACAAGTTTTTTATACTTGTTTGTTTTATACAGTTATAATTATGGTATGAATATTTGATACTATGACTTCGCCCCAGCTCCCTTTTCTCCATTGTGGCAGAGCCGTAGTATTAATGGTTATTATTTTTCAACGATTCATAAAACTAAAATATCAGAGGTTATCATGAAAGATTCTGAAATAAAAGTACTGGACGAAAACGACCTTATTTTTATTGAAACGCTAAAAACTCTTGGGATGTCCAGAAATGTCGCTACAACCATGGCATATCTTATGAATGTAGACGAAGCTACGTCCCAGGAAATTGAAATCAGTACCGGATTAAGACAACCTGAAATTAGTCTTGCAATAAGGTTAATGCACAATCAGTCCTGGGTTAGTGTGCGCTCAGAAAAAAAGCCTGGGAAAGGGCGACCGATGCAAATTTATACTCTCGCAGCCCCCGTTGATAAGATAATAAGCTATTATGAGGACAAGATTTACAAAGAATCTCAGGCAACCATCTCAGCAATCAAGAGGCTGAAACTGATGAGTAAAACGGTGTCTCTCACTTCCTCAAAGTGAAGGATTTCGAACAAGGTTAATTCCATAATGGCTGACAATCCTTTTTGGGAATTCACTATTATGGAAAAAACATTTAATACAGACCGCCTGATTATGCATATTCTCACTTAGCTTTTCTATCTGCTTATCTTTAATGTGTCAGCTGATCCTTCGACAGGCAAGGTCTTAGTGCAGTCAAAATACCTATCCTTATCCCGAGCTTCACTTAAATGGTAGCTTAGTATCATGTTAAACTGACTGGAAGGATAATATTATCTTTCATCTCAGGAGCCTGAAAAGCTAAAGAAGAGCACAGAGCAGGAAGAGAGATGAAGAAGCTTAAGATGACATTGCCAGACGACAGGAGCAGCTTAATAAGATGGCACAACGAGTTAGAGAGGTAGAATCGGGGAAATGATGATAAAAAAAAAGAGAAATAAGAGCAATTTGGTAAATAAAGGAAAATTAATAATTCCATGCAAATACGGAGGACTTTGTATTAAGCACCCCAGTACTATGGCAGATGTGGTTTGCATAGGATGCGAGAGAGAAATAATAATGTGAAAAGAGATTTTTTAGAGTTGAATGAAATAGGCTTCTTTTTTCTGGGATCGAACAAACTGATAGTAAACTAATTTCATCCTATTTTAATTTTTTTCAGAAAGATTTCCAATGACCAGTACCTCATTGATTATTCTAAATCAAGATTAAGAGAAGCATTTTTGAGTTTTGTGATAGGCTAATAAAACCTCAATACTACAGCTTCTTTTAGTATTTTTAGAACTTCTATAGGAACTTAATTAATCGAGACATCTTTTAAAACTCGGCTGAAAAAGGATTGTTAACGATATGTGGGGGTTGGGCATCTGGATATTGGGGAGTTGGGGGGTATGGGGTGGTTATTAAAAAGAGTTAAAAACAAGTCTTTAATGACCTTCCAGATGCCCAGGACTCTAATATACTTCATCATATATAAATATCGAGGATATGACTGAGCACATCCCATCTGTAGATCTTATCTGCTCATTGGAAATTTCATTACTGACAGCTTATTTCACCCATCTCTTCCATATTTTATTCCAGTTTCAAGATGAACAGAACAATAAAACATTGAAAGCAGTTACAGGCTCTGTACAATTATCATTATTTCGGTTCTGGTTCTCACTCTCTGGAGCCATAGGAAACGTATTAAGCGATCCTTAAAACTTTCTCGCCTTATTAGTGCTTATAATTGCTTGCTTTTTATATTGAAATTCAGGCGAGGACAGAATAAAGGACTCTTTTTGCTATCTTCTCCTTTTTCAGTTCCAAACTGCCTACAGCTTCAGGGTACAGATCTTTTAACAGAATTTTATTGAAGCTTTAAGGGCAAATAATGAAGCCTCTGAGTATTTTCGGTGCTTTCCATTAACTTCATATCCTTTCTTTTCCAAAAAATCATAGTAATCGTAAATATCCCATTTAGTAAGTTCGGCGAAAGGTTTCGTGCACCACTTCGCAAAAGGTAGAAGTCTGCTGTAATGATGAACCAGAGTACGCTCTTTGACTTTACAGCCATGCTTTTTTCATGCATGTGCTTTTTCAAGTATCCGTAGTTCTCAGGGAGAATTTCATGCTCAGAAGCTTCAAACTTTCTGATCCAGTAATCAACAGTGAAACTACTGTCAGCCATGATATAGCATACAATACCAGAGCAGGCAAAAGCTCTCATTTCAGGCATATTAAGCCCATTAAAGCCCTCACCTTCGGGGAAGCCCTTTTTGATATTATCAAAGATTCAGCCCACCTTGGGGGAGCTCCGCTGAACCTTGCAGCCCATCTCGCAAAATTGGGAGCAAAACCCGCTGTGATCACGGCAGTGGGGAAGGATAAACTTGGCGAAATCCTGCTCGCAAGGGCTAGAGCAATGGGAATTGACACTTCATATATCCTTATTGATGAAAAAAAGCCCACAGGGACGGTTACTGTCGAACTTCAGGCTGAAGGAATCCCGGTTTTTACGATTAACGAAGGCGTTGCCTGGGATGCAATTACGCCGGATGAAGAGAAATTCAGGGCTCTTTCAGGAGAGGAATGGGACGTTTTCTGCTTTGGCACCCTTGCCCAGAGGACGGAAGAAAACCGCAAAACTCTGGAAAGGCTGCTTTCGGAAATAAGGTCAAAGCATTTCTTTTACGACATAAACCTGAGAACCGGATTTTACAAAAAAGAGTGGATACTGTTCTCCCTTGAACACACGACAATATTAAAAATGAACGAAGAAGAAGCCGATTGGCTCTCAAACCTGATTTCCGATATTGCAGACCCCTGCAAACCTTTCTGCTCCTACGAAGTCTTTTGCCGGTTCCTTACGGGAAAATACCCCGGAATATCCGTAATCTGTATAACAAAAGGTCCAAGGGGAGCTGCTGTTTACCATAAAGGCGTTTATGAGGAGGTAGAAGCTACTCCTGTAAGGGTTGCGGATACCGTAGGAGCGGGAGATGCCTTTTCCGCAGGTTTCCTTTATGCCTGCCTCTCAGGGCAAGGTGTCTCGAAAGCCGCGTCAATAGCCTCCATTCTTGGGACATATGTTGCATCAAAACCGGGTTCTGTGCCCGAATACTCAGAAGAGCTCAGGGAAAAACTCAAAGCCTGGGGATTGGATTTAAGCTCGGTTAGAAATTAAATATTTCAACTAATTGATACAGCAATATTAAAAAGGAATTCCCCAGAGAGGAAACCATTTTTCTACATTTTTTTCGACAGGCATTTCCCTCTCCATTTCTGCCCTTAGCCTGAACTCAAAGGGGTTGTCTCTCTGCTTGCCTGATAGCGGGACAAAGGGATAATAGGTTCCCTGCTTAAAATTGTAGATCCAGTAAACTGCTTTTCCGCCGCCGGATTTTCCGGCTTCGGGCTCGCTGTCAAACCTGTAAATGGCACAGAGAAGCTGTTCGCCAAAGCCGTGCTCTTCAAGGGTCTCACTTACAAGGTGAATGCTTGCAACAAGATCCTCAAAGTCCGGGTCTTTGAAAATAGCCCACAGGAAGTTAAATTCATCTTTCTCAAGCCTGAATTCGGTTTTTGTTTCCTTTGAGCTGTATTCCAGAAGTTCCTGAATCTCTTTTCGCGCAGATTCGTACGCGGAAGCCCCTATAGGCTTAAAGCAAATCCCTGCAGCTCCTGATGGTTTCAGGTTCAGGCTGCTTTCCAGAGTAATGCTTGCCGTGGAGATTGCAAAGAGCTTGTCGGTTTTTGCTTTCGGGAGCCTGCTCCTCCCGAGAACCGCATCCATAAAATCCCGGAAACCCATTTAATTTCTCCTTACTTACTCATACCTGAAGGTATTCTGTTGATTTATACCTGTTTAAGCCATGTCCTGCTGCATTTTTTCAAGTCTTGCTATTCTTTTTTCAACGGACGGATGGGTGGAGAAAATATCCATTATAGAAGAACCTGAGAGTGCAGGCACCGTGAAAAAGGCATTCATTCCTTCTACTGACCTGAGGTCCTGGCTCGGAACCCTCGCCATAACCCCGCTTATCTTCATGAGGGCAGATGCGAGAACAGACGGCTGACCGGTAATAACGGCTGCGCCCCGGTCTGCAGCATACTCTCGGTAGCGGGAAAGGGCACGAATCAGTATGAAACTGACAATCCAGACCGCAATTGAAACCAGCCAGATAAATATAATGCCTCCGCCATCCCGCCGCCGGTCTCCTCCCATACCTCCGAAATATAAGCTGTAGCGCATAAAGTAGAAAGCTAGAGTCGAGATGAAGCTGGCAATTGTCATCACAGCCATGTCCCTGTTCTTGACATGACTGAGTTCATGGGCAAGCACGGCTTCAAGTTCGGCTGGGGAGAGCTTATCCAGAATCCCTGTCGTAACTGCAACGACTGCTTTATTCTGGCTCCGGCCTGTCGCAAAGGCATTCGGGATCTGAGATTTGACAATTGCCACCTGAGGTTTCGGGAGATCAGCTATTGCGCAGAGCCTGGTGATCATTCCGTGCAGTTGCGGAGCTTCACTTTCAGAAACAACATGCGCTCCGGTTGACATAAGTACCAGTTTGTCCGAATAAAAATATTGTATAGCCATGAAAAACCCGACAAACAGAACCATAAAAACCGGAGGCGTTCCGTAGTACGAGAGAAACGCCAGGAAAAAAAGGTAAACTACTGCCAGAAGAAACATTGTGAAAATCATCCGTCCCTGAAGTCCCAAGTCCCGTTGCCACTTTCGTTTCATTGATTACAGCTCCTTAATTTGATTGAGAGAGTGAATAAAATTGCAGTTAAATGAAGTTAAATTGTAATTAAATCTGAGTTAAATTATAATTATGCATACGTTAATAAAAGCCAGGTCCCAGTAGATAAACTTACAGGTGGTTAACCTCCAGATCAAATATTTGCACTATACACAGGTAAATTGAAAGAGGAGTCTAAACAAAGGCAGCAAGAGCATGATATAGCCTGATTTTCACCTTGGAGACGAAGATTAGCTCAGCTATATATATCCAATAAAATATTTCCTCAAAGATTAAAATTCTTTCCCCTTACGAAATAACTCAGAATTCCTGCGGTTTCAAGAGATTGTTTAAGAGATTAGCTCAAGGATAGCGTTTATCAGATCGAATCGAAGGAAGAGATAAAATCCGGGAAGCTAACTTACCAGACAGAGTAAAAAGAAGGGGATAAACTGAAAAATTAATTTGCCAGATAGAATAAAAAACTTTAAAGAATAGCAAAAGGTTCAGACGCGAACAATACAACTGGAGATCTGGCGTATGAAAAATAGCAGAATATTTATAATTGATATGTAATTTCTCTGATAGACTTACAAACGGATAAGAAGTTTAAATTTATACAAATTGGTATAAGAATACGAAATAAAATTTATAAAACTGAATAATAGGGTTTATAAATTCTGCATTCATCTATGGAGAATACGATGAGACTCATCTGAAAAAAGATGCCTTTCCTGCAGAATCTCCCCGGGCGGCAGGAATTAGGAGACTGCTATCAGAAGTAAATTCTGTCATTAGACTCTCTTATTAAAATTGGCATCTCCTGTTAAAAATTAGTCTTTCCTTATTGAAAAAAAGTTACGGGTCCAGCCATGCAAAATATACTCTCAGTCCAATCCCTTACAAAAAAATTCGATGATTTTACGGCTGTGAAAGATATAAGCTTCAATGTTAAGACCGGTTCGATATTTGCTTTTCTCGGGCCAAACGGGGCAGGCAAATCCACAACCATTAAAATGCTCACAACCGTCCTTAAGCCCACATCAGGGGAAATAAGCATTAACGGTTTCGATGCACTCAAAGAACAGGACAGGGCTCGCGCATCTTTCGGGATAGTCTTCCAGGATCACAGCCTTGACGACGAGCTGACAGCTTACGAGAACATTGTTTATCATGCCGTAATCTACAAAGTCCCCAAAAAAGAGAGGGCTGAAAGAATCCGAAAAGCCCTGGAGATTGTCGGGCTCTGGGACAGGCGGGAAGATTATGTTAAAAAGTATTCAGGCGGAATGAAGCGCAGGCTTGAGATTGCGCGGGCGCTTGTCCATTATCCAAAAATCCTTTTTCTCGACGAACCGACAGTAGGGCTTGACCCTCAGACCCGAAACTCAATCTGGAACCACATCAAGAGCCTGAATCAGGAAAAAGGAATGACAATTTTTCTTACCACGCACTATATGGAAGAAGCCGAAGCAATTGCAGACCAGATCGCAATTATTGATCACGGAAAAATTATAGAATCCGGTACTGTTGAAGAAATAAAGAGACGGACAGAAACCGAATCTCTGGAAGAGGCTTTTCTGAAATTGACAGGGAGGGATATCAGGGATGAGAATAACGGGTCTGGAGTTAAAGCGCGAACGATAAGGGGCATGAGAAGGAGGAAGAGGAATTGATCGAGGTAATCTATGTCCTCTGGCTCAGGCAGATAAAACACTACTGGCGCTCCAAAGCCAGGTTGCTGGGTTCTCTCGGGCAGCCCCTGCTCTTCCTGGTGACATTCGGGTTCGGATTCGGCCCCATGTATACGCGGGCAAGCGGCGGGGCAAACTACATGGATTTCCTTGCGCCGGGAATTGTTTCCATGTCGATTCTGTTTACTGCTGTTTTTTCAGGGCTTGAGGTAATCTGGGACAGGCAGTTCGGCTTTCTCAAAGAAACACTCGTAGCCCCGATCTCAAGGACAGAAATAATGATTGGAAAAACCCTTGGAGGCGCAACCATAGCCATGATCCAGGGCCTGATCGTGCTGAGCCTGACTTATGTGCTCGGGTTCAGGATTCCTGATCTCGCAAGCCTCGGGCTCGGGCTGGTCTTTATGTTCCTGATAGCGGTCTTCTTTACGGGCCTCGGCCTTGCCATTGCCTCAAAAATGAAAGATATGCACGGTTTCCAGCTCATCATGAATTTCCTGATTATGCCCATCTTCTTTCTGTCCGGCGCCCTCTTCCCCCTTGAAAACCTGCCGTCGCCGATTTATTTCATAAGCAGGATCGATCCCCTGACCTACGGGGTGGACGGCTTAAGGGGAGCCCTTGTCGGAATGAGTACATATGGAGTCTATAATGACCTGGCAGTAATAGGTTTACTCTCAGTTCTCGTTTGCGCAATCGGGACAGTACTTTTCTCGAAGCTTGAGGCCTAAGCGTCTTTTTCGCTCAAGCCTTTTTTGAAAAGGCTTGTTATCTTTTCTCGAAGCTTGCAGCGTAAGCGCCTTCTTCCTTCCGAAATACGGGTTTGAAGCCCAAAGTTCCGCATGAATCAAAGTATTATATATAGCATTAATGTTTATTCTACATCGTTATCGTATTATTATATACCTTAAATCCGATAGCTATTAATCGTATCCGGAATTTACGGCTTACACGACATTACTCAGTATTTACAGCAGATCCTTTGAATTGACGTGTGAAAAGATTCTTTAAATTGACATGATTTTTTAAATTGGCATATGAAAAAATGAGGCATTGCAGATGCTGGATTTTAGCGAATTCTTATTCCTGGGAGCTTTTCTCGGTCTTGCAGCAGGTATGTCTCCGGGCCCCCTGCTGGCTGTAACCATTTCCGAAACTCTACAGCACGGCAAATGGGAAGGTATAAAGGTTGCAATATCTCCCCTGATTACGGATCTGCCAATAATTTTATTCATTTTATATTTTCTGTCGCATTTGACAAATTATAGTTCTATTATCGGTATTATTGCATTTTCCGGGGCTTCCTATCTCATATATTCAGGAGTGGAAGCCCTGAAAACCAGACCGGATAGTATTGAATTAAACGTAGAAAAAAAAGATGCCCTTAAAAAGGGAATTATTGTTAACTTCGGGAACCCACACCCATATATCTTCTGGATCTCGATAGGCGGGCCGATAATTTTTAAGAGCCTGCACGCTCACATTTCAGCTACAATTTTATTCATACTGGGTTTTTATAGCTTTCTCGTAGGCTCAAAAATCGTTATAACACTAATTGTAGAGAAATCAAAGTCTTTTATCAACAGCAAATATTATTTTTTGATCATTCATATGCTGGGAATTGCACAGATCGTATTCGGACTTGCTTTTATAAAAATGGGTCTTGAATCATTCAATGTAATATAATTTTAGTTTTTTGTTTTCAATTTCACAATAGATTAAGGTAGTAATTAAAAGATCTGAAACCTATTAACTCAAGCCTACTTCCGATCTACATAGGCAAACTGAGTAAGTAATACCTTCTGTTGAGTTCGAACGAAAAACAGGACTACTTAAACTGTCCTGTATCCTGACCCGTAAAAGATTATTAGTCATCTCTACTGTTATTGTCACATGCGGAACCGGACAGCGATCAGAGCCTAGGCAAAAAACTCGCAACACAGCTTCAGCTTGTTTTACAACAATAATTCAGAAGTATTCAAAATTAAGAAAAGAATCAATTGTCTGAAATCAATGCTCTGAAAATCAGTTTAGAAGTAGATGGTAGAGTCTGAGTCCCTATTCTCAGGTCCCTACCTGCGATCCAACACAAAGATTAAGAGGAAACCCTATTACTCTTAATCTGTACCTTTATAATGGCCCGGTTATATATATCATAAACGATACGAAACATTGGTTCTGAGTTGAATTTTTAATATAATTGAAGAATTATATTATATTAAAAATTATAACGATATTAAAACAAAATATACAGGACGATTTTTTGTTTAAAAACAATTTTTTGTATAATTAATTTAAAATAATTTGTTTCTATTATATTCTGGAGTTAGGAAGTCCAGTCTGAATATGGTTTGGGGAATCATCTTTCAATAAAAAAATCCTCAATCAAAAAATCCTCAATAAAACAATCATCTGAGCCGCTGATCTTTCCTCGGAAAGTATGCCTTGGGAGCATAACTTCGGAGAAACTGTACCGGGGATACAGTATCAGCATTTCCGGTTTTCTTCTTACATTATATTTCGATGCTTTCAATATACTCTTACATCTTCAGTTTTCAATATTTTCGACTTGTTCCAAATATATTTGTTATCAGTCTGCTAGTAGACTGATATATCCTAGTAGACTGATATATCCTAGTAGACTGATATATCCTCCAGTTAAAGATCTTCTAAATTAAAATTAAGACAAAAAGATATTTGTTCCGATTCTCCACCTGCAAGCTTCAGGGTTTTGTCGGAACGTATCTTAAAATTATTGCGATGATCCCTTCGACAAAACTTTTTGATATGCATAAACCTGAACGCAGATTTATAAAGGACTCCCTATATTAATTATATCAGTAACTCATTTATGAGTAAACAATTATATAAAGAAATAAAATCGGGTTTCCAAAAATACATTTAGGATTAGATAAAATAAAAGCTGTAGCCATAAATAAATTAAGACACTGAGACAAAACTTTCGACATCGTATTTTCACAGGAGAAAAAATGAATTCCAATAGAGCTTCCGGTGTTGATATTGTTGGAGATATACCCTGGGGAACACATTTCTGCCAGTTCTATCGGACAAATGAAGAACTAACGGACGTAGCCATCCCTTATTTTAAAGCAGGACTGGAAAATAATGAATTCTGCATCTGGATTACTTCAGGATCTCTAAATGGGGAAGAAGCAAAAGAAGCTCTGAGGAAGGCTATCCCTGATTTTGATGTTTATTTGAAAAGGAATCAGATCGAAATAATTCCTGATACTGATTGGCACTTAAAAGAAGGTACCTTTAATTCTAAAAAAGTTCAGGATTGCTGGACTGAAAAACTTAACAAGGCTCTGGACGATGGCTATGAAGGGCTAAGAACTATGGAGATCACTTGCTGGCTTGAAAAGGAAAATTTTGATTATTTCATTAATTATGAGAAAGAACTGGATTTTATTATAGGCAAGTATCCAGTAATAGCTCTGTGTACCTATCCCCTCGATAAACATAATACAATCGAAATTATCAATATTGCCGCAAACCATCAATTCGCTCTGGTCAAAGAAGGGAGAAAATGGAAGCAAATAGAAAATTCGGCGCGGAAAATTATTACCGGGCTCGATAGGAAAGATGTTATCTGCGAAACAACCGGATCAATCAATCAGACCATCCACTCTACCCTTGACTTTGATGAGATTGAAAACCTTAAAATGGAACTGGCTGAGCGCAAGCAAGTCGAAGATGCGTTAAAGGAGAACGAGAAACAGCTTGTAGGCAACCTGGACATCATGACGAGGTTGCAAAAACTCGGCACACTGTTCGTACGTGAAGGCAATCTTGAACCGGTCCTTGCCGAGATCGTAGACGCGGCGATCGCCATTTCAGGGGCTGACTTCGGCAATATCCAGCGACTGGACCCAGAATCATCCGGTCTTAAGATCGTGGCGCAGCGAGGGTTCCCGGAGTGGTGGCTGGACTTCTGGAACAACGTTTATGAAGGGAGGGGAACCTGTGGCACGGCACTCGAGCGCGGAGAAAGGGTTATTGTCGAAGATGTTGAACAGAGTCCTATCTTCGCCGGCTCTCCGGCCCTGGAAATCCAGCTTAAAGCCGGCGTGCGAGCGGTTCAGTCTACCCCGCTGGTGAGCAGGTCAGGAAGGCTTCTTGGCATGTTTTCAACGCATTACAAGACGCCACATCGACCGGATGACCGAGCTCTTCATCTGCTTGACCTTCTCGCCCGTAATGCGGCCGATATTATTGAGCGGGCGCAAATCGAGGAAGCACTACATCAGGCGACAGAACGCGAAAGATTTCTGGCTGACGTTGTGGAGAAGGCCAGCGTCCCCTTCGGCGTCGGCTCGCCGGATGGCAGGCTGCTTATGTTCAACCAGGCGTTTATTGACCTCACAGGCTACAGCCGCGAAGAACTGATCCAGAAGCAACTAACCTGGAACGAAGATCTTACCCCTCCCGAATGGCGCGAGCAGGAAGCTGAACGCCTGGCTGAGGCTCTCCACACCCGGCAACCCGCCCGCTATGAGAAGGAATACCTCCGCAAGGACAGCACACGTGTGCCCATTGAAGTCTTCGTGCAGCCGGTATTCGACACTGCGGGCAATCTGCTCCACTACCGCAGCTTTCTGACGGACTTCACTGAGAGAAAACGAGCTGATGAGGCGTTGCGGAAGAGTGAGGCGCGCTTCCGGGCTCTTGTGACAGCCAGTTCGGAAATGATATACCGCATGAGCCCTGATTGGAGATATATGAACCGGCTTTGTGGCCGGGGTTTTCTCACAGATACGGAAAAACTGAACCCTACCTGGCTTCAGGAATACATCCTCCCTGAAGATCAGCCGTACGTGATAGCCGTGATCAATGAAGCCATTCGGACGAAAAGCGTTTTCGAACTGGAGCACCGGGTCAGGCAAGCAGACGGCAGCATTGGATGGACACTCTCGCGTGCGATTCCTATTCTTGATGCAAATGGAGAAATAGTTGAATGGTTCGGTACCGCCACCAACATCACCGAGCGCAAGCAAGAAGAGCAAAAGATACTCAGATATAACTGGATTCTCAAAGGAATTAACAGGATCTTCGGCAGTGTAGTTAAGGCTGAAACAGAAGAGGCGTTGGGGAATGCCTGTCTATCGGTAGTGATAGAAATAACCGGCAGTCAAATTGGTTTCATTGGTCAGGTGGGTGCAGACGGGCTGTTACATGACATCGCAATAAGCGATACAGGATGGAAACAGTGCCTTATGTATGATAAGACCGGGCATCGACGTCCTCCTGGAGATTTTATCCTGCACGGACTGTATGGCTGTGTAATTGATACAGAAAAGAGTTTCTTCACCAATGACCCGCAGTCACATCCAAAAAGTATTGGTCTGCCTCAAGGTCATCCCCCGATTACGTCATTACTTGGCGTCCCCCTTGTTCAGAATGGGAAAGCGGTGGGCTTGATCGTAGTCGCAAATCGTGAAGGCGGCTATAGCCATGAGCAGCAGGAGGACCTTGAAGCAATTGCACCGGCTGTGACGCAGGCACTACAGAGAAAAAAGGCAGAAGAAACACTGGCAAAAGCAGATATTTTCCGCCAGAAGGAAATTCATCACAGAATAAAGAATAACCTTCAGGTAATTTCTTCCCTGCTGGACCTGCAGGCTGACCAGTTCAGAAATAGAGAATGCATTAAGGACTCGGAGGTTCTGGAAGCCTTCAGAGAAAGCCAGGACAGAGTAACATCTATGTCGCTTATTCACGAGGAACTGTATAAAGTCGAAGGGTTCGAAACGCTGAACTTTTCGCCATATATCGAGAAGCTCGCTGAGAACCTTTTCCAGACATACAGGCTTGGAAACCTGGATATTAACTTAGACGTGGATCTGGAAGAAGATGCATTCTTTAACATGGACACTGCTGTCCCACTGGGAATAATTGTTAATGAGCTCGTTTCCAACTCCCTCAAACATGCGTTTCCGGACAGGAACAAAGGAACAATTCAAATCAAGCTTCATAGAACCGAAAACCGGGAATGCATAAACAGCAGAGAAGAAAGCGAAAACAAAGGCTGTAAAAGTGCCAGTTTTACTCTGACCATCGCAGATGATGGGAAAGGTATACCTGAAAACCTTGAAATTGAGGATCTTGATAGCCTTGGGCTTCAGCTTGTAATTTCCCTTGTAGACCAGTTAGATGGAACAATTGAACTGAAAAAAAACAATGGGACAGAATTCATTATAAGGTTCACAGTGACAGAAAAAAGGTGAATAAGTATGTCAGCGCCAACCCTGACCCTGCACTGATTTGTTGAGCAAAGCATTTCCTAATCCATGATTCATGAATTTCGCCCTGCTTTTATGTCTCGTTCTTTTACTATCATTCTCAGCATTCAACTTTTCTCCTATGCTTGATGGTTTAAACATGAATTGGACAGTCAGGATATAATTTATACGCTCACATTAAATTCTCTTACATAAGCTCAACAGCTTTTAATATCTAAAATTTCTAAGATAGGGGCGGGGTAAACGAACTTTTCCAGTGTTTATTATTTTCATTATAGGACAAAAAGAAGCCATGATGGAGTGGGTGCTAATAGAACAAGTCACCGAGAGAGAACTTTCCTGCGAGAAGCTTCGAAAAAATGAAGAAATATACCGCATCGTCATAAGGCAAACTGAGCATCTTGTATACGATTAGGATATTATAAAAAGCAAAATCTGCTGGTTAGGGGCTACCAGAGAATTTATGGGGCATGACTTAAAAGATCTGGAAAGTACAGATATGGGGGTCTGGCTGGATCATATCCATCCTGAAGAACGGAATAAAATCTGGAAAACTTTTGAAAAGTATCTGGAAACAGGAGAAAACTTCCGGCTTGAATACAGGTTCAGGAAACATAATGAAAATTATATCCACATAGAAGAGAACGTGATCTGCCTGAAAGATGAAAACGGTAGTGTAAATCGAGTTCTTGGAATAATTAAAGACATTACTGAAAGAAAGCTTACTCAGGAAAGACTGGAAGACAGTGAGGAAAAATACCGTTCATTTATACAGAATTTTGATGGGATCGCGTTCCAGCTAGATGAGAACTTCTTCCCGGAGTTCATGCACGGGAAAGTAGAAGAAATTACCGGATATAGTGAAGAAAAGTTCTTATCCGGTCAGTTTTTGTGGATAGACATTATTCATTCTGCTGACAAACCTCTTGTTATTGAAGATATTAATAATATTCAAAAATCTCCATATAACTCATCAAGAGAGCTTGACTTTCGTATAATACATAGTAACGGCAGAACTAAATGGGTACACCAGTGTTACTATAAAATCCAGGGCAAAGACGGAAAACCCGAGAAGTATCAGGGAGTCATTTATGATATTACTGAAAAAAAGAATACAGAAGAAGCTCTTGAAAAAATAGAGGCTATCCGTAACAAAGAAATTCATCACAGGATCAAGAATAACTTACAGGTAATCTCATCCCTGCTGGATCTTCAGGCTGAAAAATTCAACGACAGAGAATGTATTAAAAATTCGGAAGTTCTCACGGCTTTCAGGGAAAGTCAGGACCGGGTAATGTCAATTGCCCTGATCCATGAAGAGTTGCACGAAGGTGAGGGAAGAGATACCCTGAACTTTTCGCCTTATCTTGAAAAACTCGTTGAAAATCTTTTCCAGACCTACAGACTTGGAGACAAAGAAATCAGCTTAATTATGAATCTTGAGGAAGATATTTTCTTTGATATGGATACTGCAGTGCCATTAGGTATGATTGTTAATGAACTTGTTTCAAATTCTCTGAAATATGCATTTCCAGACAGAAAGACCGGAGAAATCAGGATTAACCTGTTCAGAGAGGGAAAAGCCGGGAACTCGTCAGGTACTGATGAAAAAGATGGTGAAAAAGAACTTACTGAGAAATGTACTGGATATACGCTTATTATTTCAGATAACGGAATTGGCATTCCTGAAAAAATCGATTTTGAAAACCCGGATACGCTTGGACTGCAGCTTGTAACTATTCTTGTAGAGCAGTTAGATAGTGAGATCGAGTTAAAAAGAAATAAAGGTACCAGGTTCAAAATAAGGTTTAATGTAAAGCAAGACTGATCGACTCACGTCCGTCTGGAAAGCAGCTTATAGTACTGCCTTCTTCAGGAAAAGAGAAAGGTTTAGCGGACACTTCATACCGATAAAAACATGGATTTAAAAATAATAACGGTTTTAACAATCAGGAAAACTATAAGATAGGCGATATTAAATTGTAATATAAGTTATATTAAATTGTAAGATAAACTATATAAGCTAATATTTCTGAAAATCAGTTTAGAAGTAGATGGTAGGGTCTGAGTCCCTATTCTCAGGTCCCTACCTGCGATCCAACCCAAAGATTAAGAGGAAACCCTATTACTCTTAATCTGTACCTTTATAATGACCCGGTTATATATATCATAACCGATAAGAAACATTGGTTCTGAGTTGAATTTTTAATATAATTGAAGAATTATATTATATTTAAAATTATAACGATATTAGAAATTATAACGATATTAAAAAATATAACGATATTAAAAATAATTAATTTATAAAAGAGATATAAAATAGATAAATTCATAAAAAATTACAATAACCTTAAAATCCTTAAGATTTAACTATTTTTTACTTGAAACTAATTTTTGAGATCAATAATTTAAAGTAGATTATAATAATATTACTGCTGCACGGTCGGGGAACAACCGTATATTATCCCTCAAACGGAGAATTGTCTGGAGGTTACTGATCCTTTTTCGAATTAATAAGTTTGAGGAAGCATAAGTTTGAAGAAGCATAAATTTGAAGAAGCATAAGTTTGAAGAAGCATAAGTTTGAAGAAGCATAAATTTGAAGAAGCATAAGTTTGAAGAAGCATAAATTTGAAGAAGCATAAATTTGAAGAATAAGGTAAACGGATTCAGTGCTTCGGGATTTTTCCTGAAGCCATTATTTGCCGCTTTTATCGCTTTTATCGCTTTTATTATACTTTTCCAATCTATCTCATGTTAACAATTTTCATGATATAATTTTAAATTTGCAGATATATAAAGTGCAATTTTACACGTGAATTGTACAGAAATATATTTATCATATTATCCTTTATACGCACTCGATTATATAAAAGATGAGAAATAAAATGCGTTTTTAAGTAATTAATCAATGTCTGCGCGATAGTGTACACTAAGCTGAGAATTTGATAAATATGAAACCTGCTACATTTGATAAAGTTAAGGTTCTAAAAAGGGCTCTTTGACTTTTTACTTTGATATCAGAAAATAGTAAGTACAATCAGAGTTTCTGATGTTAACATTGCCTGGGATATACCCTGGGGAACGTATAAGTGAGCAAACTCTGCTACAGGCTTTGTGAGCTTTTTCTGTCTCATCAAAAATATGGTGAAGGATAAATGAATATAGCTGGACGTATCCAGAAATGGCTGACATTCGGGTTGAGCCCGGAACAGGAAGATCGCTTTCGGCAAGCCAACTTTGGTGGAGACATAGCCCAGGCCCGAATTTTTGTTCTTCTGATCTTACTGCCCTTTTTAGCTCTTCTGGTCAATGACTACAGTTTTCTTGGGCTTTCAAGTACATTCTATGCGCTATTAGCGCTTAGACTTGCTTTTACTGCGTACACAGTCCTGTTCCTTAAAAATCTGCGAGGATTTCCAAACTACCGTTCCTATGACCGGGCTGAATTCATCTGGGGTCTCTTTCTGGCGGTCTTCCACGTCACGATAAATTCGACTCGACCTGAAAATTTCGTTGCCCATACCGTCATAACGGTTCTTGTAGTTTTCATTACGATGCTTGCCATCCCGAATCGATTCACCAACCAGCTTATTCTGTCCTTAGTGTACACTAGCGGGCAGACATTGATTATTGCGCCCAATCCGTGGATATCGCCACAGGCTTCTTTTACGGTGCTTCTCAGTATGTTCATGGCTAATGCAATTGCTATCGCATCCGGCTGGCTGTTTAATTTCTGGCGCAGGCGGGAGTTCCTGACTCACGAGGAAATGCATAACGCAAAATTGGAAATTGAGACGCAGCTTACTGAGCGCAAGAAAGCTGAAGAAGTTCTGGCAAATATTGAGACCGCCCGTAAAAAGGAGATTCATCACAGGATAAAGAATAACTTACAGGTAATCTCATCCCTGCTGGATCTCCAGGCTGACCAGTTCAGAAGCAGGAATAACATTAAAAATTCGGAAGTTCTCACGGCTTTCAGGGAAAGCCAGGACCGGGTTTTATCCATGGCTCTGATTCATGAAGAGCTTTACAGGGGTGAAGGGCTCGAAACGCTTAACTTTTCGTCATATATCGAGGAGCTTGCTGGAAATCTTCTCCAGACCTACAGGCTTGGGAACCTGGATATTAATTTAGACATGGATCTGGAAAAAGATTCATTCTTTGACATGGACACTGCTGTCCCACTGGGAATAATTGTTAACGAGCTCATTTCCAACTCCCTCAAACATGCGTTTCCGGACAGGCATAATGGAACAATTCGAATTACACTCCATAGAGAAGGAAACCGAGAATGCATAAGCAGTATAGTGAAAAGCGAAGGCTGTAAGGGTACGGCTTTCGTTCTGAAAGTTTCCGATAACGGGGTGGGCATTCCTGAAAATCTTGATATTGAAGAACTCGATAGTCTTGGCATGCAGCTTGTGACTTCCCTTGCAGACCAGATCGATGGGAAACTTGAACTCAGAACTAATCATGGAACAGAGATCATTATAAGGTTCACATTGACAGATAAAAAATAACCGAGCCCCACTGTTAGCCCCACAGCAACTGGTTGAATAAAACCTTACCTATATACACGGCTCAGGACTGCCAGGCTGCTGAAGCCTGCAGCATATTGAACCCTGAGAAATGAGGATAAACCCTAGCAATAAATAATATAGACAAGATATTTATTACATTATTTTCCATACAAATGGACCATTATATAATAATCGAATTATAAAATTAACTTCGGGGAAATTCTTACGGTTAATGAAACTAAGGTTCGGACAGAGAAGTAAACATTGAGACAGAGATTTTGACTTTTTATCAAGCGGTCAGAGAGAATATGAGGTACGATAATATAGATAAGAAATTTCAGGAAAGCGAAAAGCTGTACCGCATGCTGTTCGATTACAGCATGGACGGTATCATCCTGACTGACCCGAGAGATGGGGGGAAAATCCTATCCGCTAATCCAGCCGCTTGCCGGATGCTCGGATGGGCCGAAGAAGAACTCATTGGTAAAGGGCGCGAAGTAATGTTTGATCTGGAAGACCCGGCGCTATCCAGTCTGCTTGATGAGCGTGCACGCTCCGGGTCAGTCAGAACCCAGCTCACTTACAGGCGCAAAGACGGGACCACCTTCCCTGGAGAGGTAAGCACTGCCTTTTTTACTGATGACAATGGAGAACCCAGGGCAGTCGCTATTATCCGGGATATAACCGAGCGCAAACATGCTGAGCAGGCTTTAAGCGAAAGCGAGATGCGCTTCCGCACAATGTTTGAGGCACATGGGGCACCCATGCTGCTCATCGAGCCCGGCAGCGGGAAGATTATCGACGCCAACGATGCGGCGGTCCGGTTCTACGAATACTCGCGCGAGCAGTTACGGGCGATGCACATCGACGAGATAAACCAATTGCCACCGGAGGAAGTCACCGCCGAGCGTTACAAGGCTGTGGAACGCGGCAGGAATGTGTTTATTTTCCGGCACCGGCTCGCCAGCAATGACATCCGCTGGGTGGAGGTTTACTCCTCGCCTGTGAAAATCAAGGGCCAGCCCATTCTTTTCTCAATCATCCACGACATCACAGAGCGTAAACAGGCTGAGGAAGCTCTCAGGAATAGTGAGGAGCGTTACCGTATGCTTTTCACTAACATGACCGAGGCTTTCTTCCTTGGAGAACCCATTTATGATAAGGATGGTAAGCCTTGCAGCTATCGTTTCCTTGAGGTAAACCCTGCTTTTGAGCTTCAAACGGGTCTAAACAGGAAACAGCTATTGGGCAAGACTATACATGAAGTTGTTAATAAACCGAATAGTCTGGCGATTGAGGAGTACGGCAAAATAACGCTCACAGGCAAGCCAACACACTTTGAAATTTTTAGCAAGGAACTGAATAGATATCTTGATGGTTATATTTTTAGCCCTGAGAATGGAAAGTTCGCGGTAATTTTCAGAGATATTACCGAGCGCAAAAAGCTCGAAGAACAGATCCGCCAGCGAGCCGAAGAACTGGAAATCGTGATGGATGTCGCACCTGTTGCTATCTGGATTGGTCACGACCTGCAAGGTCATAAAATTACAGGCAACAGGATGGCAAACGAGTACTATGAGGCTGAAACCGGAGAGAACGTTTCGGCGGATGCGGCACCTATGCGGCGCTTCTTCCATAATGGTAAAGAATTAACCGCAAACGAATTGCCAATGCAGCAAGCCTCCTTGAAAAATATTCGAGTACACAACATGGAAGTTGACGTGCTGTTACCTAGCGGGGAATGTAAAACGTTTCTTGGATCAGCCAGCCCGCTCCACGATACAGAAGGGCATGTACGTGGCAGTGTCGGCGCATTCACTGATATAACAGAGCGTAAAAAAGCTGAGGAGGCACTTCGGAAAAGTGAGGAACACTATAGGATGCTGTTTACGAATATGACCGAGGGTTTCTTACTTGCAGAAATAATCAGCGATGAGGACGGTAAGCCTCATGATTACCGCTACCTTGAGATAAATCCTGTTTATGAATACAGTACAGGCTTAAAAAAAGAGCAGGTACTGGGTAAGTCTATCCTGGATATCGTTCCCAATGTGAGTCCGATACTGATCAAAAAGCTCGGTGAAACAGCGGTCTCAGGTGAACCGACGTATTTTGAAATCTTTAGCCAGATAGTAGGCAAGTATTTTGACACCTATGTCTTCAGTCCCGGAAAAGGGATGGTTGCGGCAACTTTTAGAGATATTACAAAGAGAAAACAGGCTGAGGAGGCTCTCCGGGAGAGTGAGGAAAAGTACCGGACTATAGTAGAAACCGCCAGTGAAGGCATCTGGACAGCTGACCATGAAGCCAGAACTACTTATGCCAATGAGAAAATGGCTGCGATGCTTGGATATACTCAGGAAGAAATGATTGGCAGACCTGTCTGCGATTTTACCAGCGGAGAAGATAAAATAATCGCAAGGCGGAACATGGAAAAAAGGGAGAAGGGCATCGATGAAAGCTACGAAATCAAATTAATACGCAAGGATGGATCGCCTCTCTGGGCATTTGCCAATGGAAAAGCTCTCTTTGATAAAAAGGGTAAGTTTACAGGCTCTATAGCGCTAATCACTGATATTACCGCAAGAAAAGAAGCAGAAGCTAAATTGAAAGAAACCCTCGATAATTTAGAGAAATTGGTTAAAGAAAGGACAGCAGAACTTGAAAATGCTTATAATTCACTGAAAGAAAGTGAAAAAAGCCTTGCAGAAGCCCAGAGAATGGCACATCTCGGAAACTGGAACTGGAATATTATAACTGACAAAATATACTGGTCTGATGAGGCTTATCGTATTTTTGGACTTAAGCCGCAGGAATCCGGAATAAACCTCGGTACATTTTTAAACTATGTGCATCCGGACGATCGAGAATATGTGAATAACGCAGCTAAAAAAGCATTAAGTAGAGGGTCCTATAGCACAGATTTCAGAATAATCTTAGCTGACGGAGAAGAACGTATAATCCATGCACATGGAGAGGTATCTTTTAACGAGAAAAAAACCCCTGTCTGGGTGAGAGGAACGATTCAGGATATCACCGGGCAGAAAAAAACCGAAGAAAAGATTCGCCGCCTGGCGGACATTGTGGAGTCATCGAATGATGCTATTATAACCAAATCTCTTGAGGGCATTATTACAAGCTGGAATAAAGGAGCGGAGCAGGTTTACGGCTATTCGGCTGACGAAATTCTGGGAAAAAATATTTCAATACTTGAGCCTGCTAGTTTAAGAGGAGAAATAGAACGGTTAACTCAAAAGATTATAGATAACAAGGATATCAAGCATTATGATACTCTACGGCTAAAAAAGGACGGTACATTAATAAATGTCTCAGTAACTCTCTCTCCAATCCTTAATTCATCCGGGAAACTCGTGGCTATCTCAGCTATTGCCAGAGATATTACAGAACGCAAGAAGGCAGAGGAAGCCCTGGCAAAACTGGAAAAAATTCGCATAAAGGAAATCCATCACAGGATTAAGAATAATTTGCAGGTTATCTCATCTCTGCTTGATCTTCAATCCGAAGCTTTCTCTCATCTTGAGGTTTGTAAGGTTCCGGAAGTCATCGAGGCTTTTACAGAAAGCCAGAACCGGGTGATTTCTATGGCTCTCATTCACGAAGAGCTGTATAAGGGAGATAAAATCGATACCCTTGACTTTGCAGCTTACCTTCGGAAGCTGACCGAAGACCTTTTCAGTTCATACAACCTGGGAGATAAGGATATCAATTTCAAGCTTGACCTTGAGCAGGTAGATCTTGGAATGGATACCGCAATCCCTCTTGGAATTATTGTTAACGAGCTGGTTTCAAACGCTTTTAAGCATGCTTTTCCTGACCGCAGGGAAGGCGAGATCAAGATAAACCTGAGCAGAATTGAGCCCACAGTCGCTGGGAGAGAGATTCCTGACCCGGATAAACACTGCATGGAAAAAGATAGCTTCCGGTACAAACTCGGAGTATCGGATAATGGAAAAGGTATCCCTGAAGGAATTAACCTCGTAAATACCGATTCTCTAGGGCTCCAGCTTGTAAGTCTCCTTGTCGAACAGATAGATGGCTGTGTTGGACTTAAAATTGATAACGGAACAGAATTCACCATATGGTTTAACAATATGGAAACATAAGCCACTTTCTTTTTTTGTAGCGCCTGTGCATTCTATGCTATGGCTCCATTGGAAATAAAATCTGACGAACTAAAGAAGGATCCGGGGATCTGTAAACCGGAGTGCAGGAGTGAACTGGGCAGCCCTTTTGAACTGAAGGCATCGGGATAGTTCAGATCCTGAACCCAAAATACAGAGCATATAATAGATTGTTAGAAGCGGATTACAGGCTCATGCTTTACAGCCTTTGCAAGTTCCAGAAAAAGAGTTCCTCAAAATAAAAAATTAAAGTTTCAGCAAACAAAAAGAGGATATTCAAAAAGAGAATATTCAAAAGGATAATACTCAAAAAGAGGGTATTCAAAAAGAGGGTATTCAAAAAGATAATAGTCAAAAAGATAATATTATTTTGTTAAAAATCAGTTTAGAAGTAGATGGTAGAGTCTGAGTCCCTATTCTCAGGTCTCTACCTGCGATCCAACCCAAAGATTAAGAGGAAACCCTATTACTCTTAATCTATACCTTTATAATGACCCGGTTATATATATCATAACCGATAAGAAACATTGTTTCTGAGTTGAAACTTCATTATAATTGAAAAATTATATTATATCAAAAATTCCAATTTCATTAAATTACAAATTTATAAAAAGGTTGTATGATATGTTATTACAAATAATTCTTTGATGAGGGCTGCCCGGATATACAAATATGTAAGAAGCTCTCTCTACCAAATACAGAAAAAAATTTGTTATTTTTATTTTATAAATTTTTAGTTATAGAAATGAAATTATAAAACGTTTCCATGAAAAAGTTTTAAATGTTTTAACTCACAGAGTAGAATAGAGTAAATCCTGAAAGAAAATTTTAGCCTCTTGTTTTGTATTCATGATGAGATAAATTATGAAAAAAGATAGCATAGATAAAAAATTGCTGGAGAGCGAAAAACTGTATCGCATGCTATTCGACCATAGCATGGATGGTATTATGCTGACTGACCCGAGAGAGGGTGGAAAAATCCTGTCGGCTAATCCAGCAGTTTGTCATATGCTTGGGTGGACGGAAGAAGAACTTATCGGCAAAGGGTGGAGGGACATAATATTTGACCCGGAAGACCCTGCATTATCTACCCTGCTGGATGAACGTGCACGCTCCGGATCAGCAAAAGCCGAGATTACTTACAGGCGCAGGGATGGAACCACTTTTCCCGGGGAAGTAAGCACTGCCATCTTCTTCGATACCAATGGAGAGCCGCGGGTAGTTGCTATTACTCGAGACGTCACTGAGCGTAAACAGGCTGAAGCAGCACTCTGTGAAAGCGAATCACGTCGTAAGGTTGCTGAAGCCAGGGAAGCTGAAAGAAAGCGGCTTTTTGACGTGCTGGATAAGCTGCCAGCAATGATATCCCTGTTAACACCTGACCATCACGTTACCTTCACCAATCGCAGCTATCGTGAGAAGTTCGGCGAGCCCGGGGGCAGGCACTGTTATGAGTATTGTTTTGGGAACACCGGACCGTGTGAGTTCTGTGAGGCATATAAAGTACTTGAAACCGGTCAACCCCATAACTGGGAAGTCACCACCCCGGACGGAAGCGTGATTGATGTTTATAACATCCCGTTTACCGATATTGATGGTTCCCCTATGATCCTCGAGATGAACGTTGACGTTACCAGGCGTAAAAAAGCCGAAGAAATCCTTAAAAAAGCGCATAACAATTTAGAAGAAAAAGTTAAACAGCGTACAGAAGAACTTGAGAAGGCTTATTATTCTTTGAAAGAAAGTGAAAGAGGGCTTGCTGAAGCTCAAAAAATGGCTCATATTGGAAGCTGGGAGTTGGATCTTGTAACCGGCACACTGGATTGCTCTGATGAAATGTATCGGATTTTCGGACTTGATCCTGAAAAATTCGGCGCAACCTATGATGCATTGTTGAGTCATATACATCCAGAAGACCGGGACTGTGTTAATAATGCTGTTATGGAAGCTTTAAGTGGAAAAGCCTACAGTATTGATTACAGGATCATCCTGGCAAATGGAGAGGAACGTATAATCCATGAGCAAGGAAAAGTTATTTTTGATGAGAAAAATATTCCTGTTCGAATGTTTGGAACAGCTCAGGATGTCACTGAGCGTAAAAGGACAGAAGAAACCCTGGAAAAAATTGAGGAGACTCGCATAAAAGAAATTCATCACAGGATCAAAAATAATCTGCAGGTTATCTCATCTTTGCTCAGTCTTGAAGCTGAGAAATTCACTGATTCAAAAATCCTTGAAACCTTTAAAGAAAGCCAGAACCGTATAGCTTCGATGGCTCTTATTCACGAAGAGTTATATAAAGGGGATAAAATCGATACCCTTGAGTTTGGAGATTACCTTAGGAAATTGACTGCAGATCTTTTCCTCTCGTATAACCTTAGAAACGAGAATATCAACCTCAGCCTGGATTTTGAGCAGGTTTATCTTGGCCTTGATACTGCAATCCCGCTAGGTATAATAGTCAATGAACTGGTGTCGAACTCTTTGAAACATGCTTTCCCTGATGGGAACAAATGGGAGATCAGTATTAGTTTGAAGAAAATAAAAGAACTCACTACAAATAAAGAGGACTCGAGGGAAGACTGTGAATGCAGCCGGGAAAGGGATTTCCAGTACACACTTACAATAGCAGACAACGGAAGGGGTATTCCGGAGGGGATAGATTTCAGAAACACTGATTCTCTTGGCTTGCAGCTTGTAAATATTCTTGTTGAACAGATAGAAGGCTGTATAGAACTTGGAAGAAACCAGGGAACAGAATTTTGTATCTGGTTTAACAACATCTGAAATGAACTCGAGAAATAAGCCAGTAGAATCAACAGGTGTTATATTTACGCCAGGAAGAATCATCACCCGAGAAGAGTAAATCAGCAAGATAAATAAAGGTCTACACTACCATTGCTCCCGTTGAAATTTTTCGTCTGGAAACATTTTTTGATTGAATACAATTTTTAGTATCATTAATTTAAAATAGATTATAATATTACTATGTTTCGTAGTTGGGGGACAAACGGGGTATCATCTCTCAAACGAAGAATCGCCCGGAGGTTGCTGGCCCTTCTTCGAATTAATATGTTTGGGAAAGCATAAATTCGAAGAAACTGTACCGGGGAACACAGTAAACGGATTCAGTGCCTCAGGATTCTTCTTAAACTTTAATTTATCGTATTTCTTCTTAAACTCTAATTTGTCGTATTTCTTCTTAAACTCTAATTTGTCGTATTTCTTCTTAAACTCTAATTTGTCGTATTCTCTAATTTTTCTTAAACGTTTACTGCTTCTAAATTAAACCTGTTTATTGTTTAACTGACTATCAAATTGAAAATATCTTACAGGTTTTTGAACAGGATCCTGATCTGGAATGCAACGTTTAACTTTTTACCTGCAGGTCCGGGAAGTTGTCAGAGCAAATTAACTCTCAAATAATTATTAACATTCCCTTTATATGCTTTCAATTGTATAATTATTAAATGATAAAATTTCCCTTTGCGATTATCGGAGAAGGATATGAAAAATAATATTAGAGCCTCCGGTATTGACATTATTGGAAACATACCCTGGGGAACACATTTCTGTCAGTTTTATCAGACAAAAGAAGATTTGATAGGTATAGTTGTCCCCTATCTCAAAGCCGGACTGGAAAATAATGAATTTTGCATGTGGATAGTCTCGCCGCTCCTTGAGATAGAAGAAGCAAAGGAAGCTCTGAAAAGAGATATTCCTGGGTTTGAGTTTTATCTGGAGAAAGGGCAAATCGAGATAGTTTTGTACGCTGACTGGTATGTAAAAGATTACGTTTCCGAATTGGAGGAATCCTTAGAAAAACGGGTTGAAAAACTCAATCAGAAGGCTGCGAGTAATTACGATGGCTTGAGGTTAAGCGGGGACTCTTTCTGGTCCGAGGCGCACCGGCAGGATATCGTCCAATATGAGGGAGAGGTGGATAGCCTCATTGGTAAACATCATATGATAGCTCTATGTACCTATTCATTTGATAAGTGCAGCACAGCAGGAATTGCTGAGATAGTTACCAACCATCAGTTTATTCTAGCCAGAAGGGAAAGGAAATGGGAGAGAATAGAAAACTTCGGGCGGAAAAGGGCTGAAGACGCAGAAACCAGATTGAGAGAAGCTTTTGAAAGCCTTGAGAGAAAAGTTAAAGAGCGTACAGCCGAGCTTGAGGAAGCTTATAATTCACAAATGGAAAACTCGAGAAGGCTTTCTGAAGCTCAAAAAATGGCTCATATCGGAAGCTGGGACTGGAATCTCATAACCGACCGTATATACTGGTCTGATGAAGTATATCGAATTTTTGGGCTCACTCCTGATAAATATAGCCTGTCTCTTAGCAAGGTTCTGGACAATATACACCCTGACGACCGCAGTTTTGTTGGTAATGCAATTAAAAGAGCCTTAAATGGAGAGCCATATGATATTGAGTACAGAATAATCCCAGCTGATGGAAAAGAGCGTATAGTCCATGCACAGGGCGAGGTTAACTTTGATGAGAAAAATGCCCCTGTCCGAATGAAAGGAACAGTCCAGGATATAACCGAACGTAAGAAAACCGAAGCTAAAATTCAGATGCTTGCAAATGTTGTGGAGTCATCTGATGATGCCATTATAACCGAATCTCTCGATTACATTATTACAAGCTGGAATAAAGGAGCAGAACAGGTTTACGGCTATTCGGCAGAAGAGATTCTCGGAAATGATATCTCCATTCTGGCTCCGCATGATTTGAAAAATGAGACAAGAAAATTGGTTGAACAGGTTAAGCAGGGAGAAAAGATCCAGCAATATGAGACTTTACGATTGGGAAAAGATGGTAGAAGAATCAACGTTTCAATAACTATTTCTCCAGTTCTCGATGTTCATGGAGAGCTTACTGCCATTTCACTTATTTACAGGGACATAACCGAAAAAAAAGAGGCAGGGGAAGCCCTGGCAAAACTGGAGAAAATCCGCATAAAAGAAATTCACCACAGGATAAAAAACAATCTTCAGGTTATTTCCTCTCTTCTAAGCCTCCAGGCGGAAAAGTTCAGCGATGCAAAAACCCTTGAAGCCTTCAGGGAAAGCCAGAACCGCGTAACTTCAATGGCTCTGATTCATGAAGAACTCTACAGAGGGAACAGGGTAGACAAACTTGATTTCTCGGATTACCTTCAAAAATTAGCCGAAGATCTCTTCTCATCATATAATCTAAGGGACAGTGGTATCAGCTTGAAAGTTGACCTTGAGCAAGTTTATCTGGATATGGATACTGCAATTCCTCTTGGAATCATTGTAAATGAGCTGGTCTCAAATTCTTTCAAGCATGCTTTCTCAAATGAAAGGGAAGGGGAGATATGCATAGCCCTGAAAAAAGCGGAGAATTTCACTGTGCATGAGGAAAGTTCCGGGGTAGAGCCGGGATGCAGAGGGGAGAGCGACCTGCAATATATACTCAGAGTGACTGACAACGGAAAAGGTATCCCGGAAGATATAGATTTTCGAACTGCCGACTCCCTCGGGTTCCAGCTCATAAATCTTCTTGTCGAACAGGTAGACGGCTGCATCGAACCAGGAAAAGACCGGGGAACGGAATTTACAATACGGTTTAGCAATACGGGAAAATGAGCCAATCAAACAGGTTAACCGGATACATCCAGACCGAAAACTCAGGTATTATGAGCAAGTAGAATAAGTAAATAAAAAACACTGTAAAAAACCCTGTGCCGGTTTTGAAATTTTTAACCTTAAAATATTATTTGTTTGAAAACAATTTTTGATATAAATAATTTAAAATAATTTAGGTTATTAGTATATTCTGGAGTTGGGAAGTCGGAGTAGAAGGGGTAATTAGACTCTACCACACAGAAAATCGCCTGGAAGCACCATCCTTCTTCGAGCCGGTATGCTTGGGGAAGCATAACTTCGAAGAGACTGTATTGGGGGATACAGTAAACGGATAAGTGCCTCCGGGCCTCTTCCTGTGCGTTTTTTAAATCTCTTTTTATGTTATTGACCTGTAGCCAATAACATAAGGGGGAATTCTTCCGCCCGAATTTAACCTCTGGAAGATGAGACCTTTTTCGTTTCACTCAAAGGATGACCTATGGGCAAAAAATGTTATTTTTTTAAGTAGTCCGTGGACTTAACGAGCTCTTCACATTAAAAAAGAGAATGCTAAAATAAAGGTAAAATTTAAGCTTAGAATTCAAGTTCAAGCGCTACAGGGCAGTGATCCGAGCCTGTGATTTCAGGATAGATAGTAGAAGATTTAA
Source organism: Methanosarcina sp. MSH10X1 (assembly GCF_004099695.1). Lineage (GTDB taxonomy): Archaea > Halobacteriota > Methanosarcinia > Methanosarcinales > Methanosarcinaceae > Methanosarcina. The sequence goes on from NZ_SCHL01000001.1 coordinate 292,412, forward strand.
CATTGTCCCGCAGATTCTCACTGATGAAGAAATAATCCAGGCGCCAGCCGACATTCCTTTTGCGTGCGCCGGTCCTCATTGACCACCAGGAATAGTTTCCTCCCTCAGGATTGAACATGCGGAAGGTGTCAATATAACCGGCTGCAAGGAAGTTATCCATCCAGGCTCGCTCTTCAGGGAGGAAACCGGAGATCATTTCATTTTGCTTTGGGCGGGCAAGGTCTATTTCTTTATGGGCGGTATTTACGTCCCCGCATATGACAAGCTTTCTACCGTCTGCCAGGAGGGCGTTTGCATGATCTAAAAAGGCATCATAAAAATCCATTTTGTATTCCAGACGCTCCTGGGAGGCTTTGCCGTTAGGGAAATAGATGTTCATTAAAGTGAAATCCTCATAATCAGCCCGCAGGAAGCGTCCTTCCCGGTCAAATTTTTCTATCCCCATGCCGGTTTCGAGATTCAGGGGCTTTTTCTTTGAGAAGATTCCGACTCCGCTGTAGCCGCTCTGTTCTGCTGAAACAAAGTAGTTATAGTAACCTGGCATGTTCTTGGCTTCTCTGGGGAGCTTATCAGGAGAAACTTTAGTTTCCTGAATGCAAACAATATCAAATTTCTGTTCCAGCAAAAGCTCAAGAAAACCTTTCTTTATTGCAGCCCTGAGGCCGTTTACATTCCAGGAGACGAGGTTATAGTGGCCAGACATTTTTTCCTATCCCTAAGCGTGTTTCAGAATTTGAGTTATGTTATAAGAAGATTAAGAGCAGCATGCAGTAAATTAAACCAAAATCCACTGAAATTAAATCGAAGTTAAATTAAGCCGGAATTAAATCGGATCGAACTGAAATCAGATCGAATTAAAATGAAAATAATTCAAAGTCTTAGTAAATAAATGCTCCTTATTTATCCAGCAAATCCTGCCTGTGGTCAAAACGCGAACAAAATGAAAAAATAAAATAATACTTCAGATCATTATTGAGAAAAACTGTTAAGAAAAAAATCTGACCTTCTATCAGCAACAGACCATCGGCAACAGAAAAGGTTTAAGCCAGGACAGCAGGGAAACTTATGAATTTAATAAAAATTGCCTGTATTATGCTTGCAATTGCACTCTTTCTTGGAATCCTTACCAGCGGGGGCGGAGATGAAATGCCAGCAATCTCACCCGAACCCGGAAACGAGATCGTAAGTTCGGATGTCAGCGGGTTAGCCGGCACGGTGAAAGCAGAAGAAAAAAGTGAGATAGCCGCACCTGCTGTCCCGAAAACCGAGCAGGATTCCCCTATTCCGGAAAAGGGAGAAAGTAAGCTTGCAGGCGAAAGAAGGAATATAGAGAGCAAGGTAAGAGCTACAGTTAGACTTGTTGAAGCGCAGGGAAAAGAGTTATTTCCTTCGTTCCGGGAAGAAGGGTCACCCTGGTTCCAGGACGACTTCTGCATTCTTGTCTGGACCCCCGATGGTACCCAGGTAGTCTGCCCTTCGGATCCGAGCCGTGAAGGCAAAAATATCAAAGAACTTGTAGATGCAGACGGCAAGCCAATAGGAGAACTCTTTATAGAAACAGCCCTGAGCGAAAAAGGCGAAGGCTGGATTGAGTATAACTGGCAGGATAGAAACAGTTCCGAGCCTTACCGCAAGTGCACTTTCGTTAAAAAGGCTTCTTCCGGGAAAAGAACTTACATTGTCGGAGCGGACTTCTACCTGGAGGACTATATTGTTTGCAGGAATCTTGAAGCATGCAAGTACACAGACGAGCCCGGAAACTCTCAGATTGCCGAGCTCCTGAATCCTCTAAGTCTTGATAGGAACCTTGAGCTTGACTGCAGCCTTGCACATTCCATTATAGAACCCGGAAGAAATACTGCACCCCATATAATGGGAAATCCCGAAATCCATTATATCCTTGAAGGACAGGGCCTGCTTTATATTGATGGAATCCCGATCGAGATACGCCCTGATCAGCTCATATGTATCCCTGCGGATTCAATCCAGAGCACATACAATACCGGAAATACGACTCTTAAATTCCTGATTATAGACCAGCCTGCGCGGTCAGAGCAGAATATAGATTTTCTCGAATTAAAGAAATTAGACTGAACCAAAAAAGAGTAACAGGATTGAATTAAAAGAGTAAACGAACTGAATTAAAAAGGAACAGCACCGGACTGAAAAAAGAAGCAAGACTGGACAACGAAAAAAACGTAAATTATAGAAGGGATTCGGGATTAATCTCGTACACAAAATGCAGCCCCCAGCTATCAAGGGTGCCTTCGTGCTTTTCTGCAAGGTCTGCAATTTTCAGAGTCCAGGTTCCCTGTATTTCTTTACTTATGGCAGGCCGAAGGTTCTCATCATTCCCGGTACTGAAGATTTTTTTGAGTTCTTTTCTGCCGAATTCCATCCTGTCAAGCAGGGTCAGCTTTTCTCCTGACGGCATAATCAGTTCCGCTTTGAGATCCCCGATGGAAGGGTGGGTAATCTCAAGCGAGACCTCAAGCTCAAGGATTTTTCCCGGTCTCTCGATTCCGATCAGGCTTTTTATTCCTGCGGGGTCGGAATCCGGAATTATAAGCCAGGGGAAAATTTCCCTTTTAAGCTCTTCCTTCTCGGCTTCTATTAACAGAAACTTAATTCCCCAGCTCAGGAAAGAACCTGCATTTCCTTTTGAATAGTCGGCTACGGTAAGGCTCCATTTTCCCCTGGCTCTTTCCCCTATGCATTTCCTGAGGTCAGGAATTGAACCCACATTATAGGTTATGACGAGGCTTTTATCTTTTCTCGCCAGCCGTTCGTGAAGTACTATAACTTTCCCGATGGGAGTCTTTAGAGTAACCCTGATATCCCTTAGATAGGAATGTTCGATATTTACACTGACCCGAATATCTCTGATAAGCCCGTCTTCAGGAAAATAAATTGAACTCTCTATTCCCTGAGGGTTCATGTCCGGGATAGGGATCTCAGGAGAGATTGCCCTTTCAACCGGTATAAGGTCTCCTTCCGGCTTCCCTATACCGACCGCAGCCCAGGCATTCCTGATTGCCGCATATTCAGGTCCCTTCTCCCCATACAGCTGGCGGCAGGCGTTGAGCAGGGCATACCTGGCTTCGCGGAAAGTCCACCTGCTGAGGGTTGCACTGTGCAGGTAAGCCGTGAGGGCAAGGTAATAGATCTTTTCAGCTCTTGTTCTGGAAATTCCTTTGACCGTTATCCCGTAATGCGTTCCGCCTTCTATGGTCAGGTAAGCAGCCCTGTTGGGAATTCCGCTGTTTTGATGGATATACCCGCTCTGGTTCCTGTCAATATCAGGAAGCTCTCCGGGAGCAAGCCGTATAAAATTGTCAATATGGTCAGGCTGCCCGAATCGCGGAGGATCGGAAAGATCCCTCAGGGCATCTCCTTCATGGTAAGGAGTGTAAACGCCTTCCCCAATCTGCCAGCTCGTTATTTTTTCCCCATTTGAGATAAGGACTGCAAATACATCTGCAAAAGACTCATCAAGCGCTCCCGCTTCTTCGCTGTACACAAACCTCGCTGTGTGCGCGGCAATTGCGTGGGTCAGCTCATGGGCTACAATATCGAGCGCAAAAGCCATGGGTTTCCAGCGGAATCCGTCCCCGTCTCCGAAAACAAGCTGCTTGTGAAAGTCACTCCAGAAGGAATTGTTATACCGCTCCTGGTAATGGACCGTGGAAACCAGAGGGGAACCCTTATTGTCGTAGCTGTCCCTTCCAAAGCTGTTTTTGAAATAATTATACACGATTGCCATGTTTTCATGGGCTGCCTTTGCCACCTCATCAGCCGTTGCCTGGTCATTCTCAAGCACCAGCTCTCCTGGCAGGGAAGCGGCTGTTTTTGCACTGTACGTTTTTCTGGAAAGTGCAGCCCTGATCTGCGAAAATCTATCTAATAGTTCCCCGGTATGCGCATCAATGAAATGAAACCTTCCTGCAAGTCCGCTGGCAAAAATTGACTCGAGTTGCCAGGCGAGATGAAGCTTATTTTTGCGGTCTCTAAAAAGCATAAGCCTTGAGCGAGGAGTTGTAATAACCTTATCCGGACCGATATCCAGATGGACAAGTTCGATAGCTTCTTCTCTTGTAATTTTGGGTTCCAGTTCAACAGACACTTCCGCAAGCCTGAAGTCCTTATATGCTGTCACCTGCCCCTCAGGGTTTATGTGAACCTGGGTTGAGCCTTCAAATACAGGAATACTTTTGATATGCTGGAGAAAAATTACATGGTGAAACCCGGAAAAATCCGTCTCGACCGTGAAAAGTTCAAGGTTTTCATCAAGCTCCTGCTGCATGTCCGAAAGTTCCCTGTATTCTTCCAGAAAAGTTCTTGCTATTTGCCCAGGATTTTCAGTTGAAGGCTTCGAAAGCGTACCTTTGATAAAGCTCGGAATTTTCGTTCCGGATTCCCAGAAAGTTTTACACTGAGGATCGATTTCTTTCAGTTTCTCGGCAGCTTTTTTCTGCTTTTGATTCAGTCCCCTCATGTTTTCCCATATCTTAGTTTTCCCTCTCCCTATATCCACTTTTCACCCTGAACTTATTAATGAATCTGTACTGACCCGCCGCAAAAGTTATTCCCTGGGTGATTTATGAGGCAGGCACCTGGACTGAGTTCGGTTAAGAAACATGATTTTGTTAACGACTGCCCAGAAAAAGCAGAAGAAAAATTATTGCGGAAACTGGTAATTCAGGATTAACCAGACCCCTCCGCCAGCTGTGAATTAGGGGCAAGAGCCTTCACGAGAAAGCAATACTACTAATTAAACAACACTTTGTGGCATCCGTGCAGATAAACATTAATCGTATGTGCCCTATCCTATAATTCAAATGTACAGAATAATCCGAATCCCTCCGGAAAAAGGGGAGGAAATCAGGAAAAAAGCAGTCAGGGAGCATTTTCTGGATACTGAAAGAAAAATTCGAAAATTCCGGACTGCAGAAAACGCTTTTCTTGAAATTCCTGTCACCGAGGCTGCTGGGAAAAGCGTTGAAGGTTTTCCGGTTCTTGAACAGGAGAATCCGGAATTTCCTGAAAAGCCAGGTTCCCTGAAAGAATATCTCAAAGACTTTCTTTCCGAAGCCGAACTTGCATGCGTTCCGGCAGGCTGGCAGATTCTGGGGGATATAATAATAGTCAGTATCCCTGAAGCACTGGAGGATAAAAAGATAAGGATAGCTGAGGCTCTGCTCTCTATGTATCCGAAGTGCAGGACCGTTGTAAGAGATCTCGGAATCGAAGGGCAGTTCCGCCAGCCAAAAAGGGAGCTTCTTCTTGGCACCGGAACCGAAACCATCCACAAAGAACACGGCTGCTTCTTTAAGCAGGATGTAACAAAGGTAATGTATTCCAAAGGCAACCTTGAAGAAAGAAAGCGGATGAGCAGGTTAGGGAAAGGGGAAGTTATAGTGGATATGTTTGCGGGAATAGGGTATTTTTCAATCCCCATGGCTGTGCATTCCAGCCCGGAAAAAATAACGGGAATAGAGATCAATCCCGAATCTTTTGCCTACCTGAAGGAAAACATCAGGTTGAATAGGGTAGAGGAGATTTTTATCCCGGTCTGCGGGGACTGCTCAACGGCTGCCCCGGAAGGAACAGCCGACCGTGTGCTTATGGGATATGTAGGAACAACGCATCACTACCTTGAGCCTGCTATAAAAGCCCTGAAAAAAAGCGGCGGGATTCTCCATTATCATGAGACAGTCCCGGATAGTCTTGCCAGGACCAGACCTCAGGAAAGGATCAGAAAAGCCGCATATGCGCTTGGAAAGAAAGTGGAGATTCTGGAGACCCGCAGGATTAAAAAATACTCTCCAGGCGTCCTGCATGTCGTTGTGGATGCCCGGATATTCGAATAAAGAGTTATTCAACAAATTCAGTGCCATCAACCCGCAACTGGCTTTTATCCGGTGAAAAGCGGGGATCTGTCAGTTTTACTTTGCTCGGGGAGCCGGGTATGACGTTTATATCCATGCTGAGAATTTTTCTGTAAATATTCCTTTTTTGCACAATGGGCCACCAGCCATAGAGGAAAACATAAACAGGCTCCCACATGGCAACCCAGCCGATAATTATCAGGCCTTCGGAAAGCATGGTGCTTACAAGCCCCTCCTCAAGTGTTGAAAGAAGCCGGATCATGAGCAGACAGAGAGATAGAAAAATGATCGCAATTGTCATATTTCGCCTTCCCCGCTGGAGAAGCCTTCTCAGTTCTATGTCAGTGAGAACTTTTTTGTAGGAAAAATGATTCCTGATCGCTCCTTTAAGAAAACGTCCCGCCTCCCCATCGACTTCGGAAGGAGGGACATATATTAAGATTTCAAGGGGCTTCTTTAGAGGGAACTCTGCAACCGTATTATAAATATATTCTTCCGCTTGCGGGTCAAGCTCTTTTTCATGAAAAGGTGCAGGATCAAAGGAATTGAAAATTTGCATCAGGCTGTGAAGTTCAAGTTCGACCAGGAGTTTTCCGTCCCGCTCCCTGTAAAGGGCATCGGTGCTTTTCGGGGAAAGATCTATCCCCCAGACCATTTTAATCCACCTTCTGTAAGCGTCTTTATAGGTTTTAAGGAATTTTCAGGTTATCAGAGTTTTGAGAGGTTTTAAAGGCTTGAAAAATTATTGAGTCTTCAAAATTAAATGTCTTATAAACATAGTTAGAACAGTTTTCTGGTTCCATATAAGGCTTTGCTTTTTTCGCTTCCGGCTCCAGGACAAAATAAAAGGTGTTAAGGCTCCTGTTTTGAGGTAAAATGATAGGCTGAAAGTTTCTCCTCCTGGAGCGAGCCTATTCCTACATATACATCCATATCAGCGATTTTCCGGAAAATATTGCGCTTGTGGACAACAGGCCACCAGCCATAGAGAAAAATATATACGGGCTCCCACATGGCGACCCAGCCGATTATGAGGAGACCTTCGGAAAGCAGGGTGTTCAGCAGGCTTTCCTCGAAAGTCGAAAAGATCCGGATTGTGAGAAGGCACAGAAACAGGAAAAAGAGCGCGATTACAAGGTTTCTTCTTCCCCGTTGAAGTAGCCTTCTCAGGTCGATTTCGGCAAGGAGTTTCTTGTAAGAAAAATGGTTTTTGATGGCTTCTTTCAGGTCAGCTTCGATTTCTGCACTTATGTCTGCAGGAGGGAGGTATATCATTATCTCAAGGGATTTTTTCAGGGGAAATTCGTCTACAGCGTTGTAAATGTATTCTTCTGCATCCGGGTCGAGCTCTTTTTCACGGAATGGGGCAGGGTCAAAGGAATCAAAAAGCTGCATCAGGCTATTGAGTTCAAGTTCGATAACAGGCTTTCCTTCATGTTCCCTGTAGAGGGCGGCAGTTCCTTCCTGTGAAAAGCTCTTCCTCCTGTCTCTGTTAATGCTTATTCCCCCGGCAGGTTTAAAATTCAACTGTATCTTCAAGAATTAGCCGTAGATTTTGGTAAACCGTTTTTCCGGTGAACCGTTTATTTCCGTTGAGGCATCCCACTCCTTTGCATGCCCCGAGACCTGTAATAGTTATTAAGCTTTTATAAATATAAATATAAAATCTCAGATAATCCAGAGAAGTTCTTCCGGTTCCCCGGAAGCTAAAATTAAGGAGTGAAAGCTCAAAAAACAGGGATTTTCAATAGTGCGACCAGAATTCTCAGAATCCTTAATACTGTGCTGCAGCCTCCCTGATTGCGCTGCACAGTTCTTCGGGCTTTCTGGAGCTGATAAGCATTCTTTCGCCTGAGATAAGTTTCAGGATTACCACAGGATTGACTTTTTTTGAAGACTGGGGTACATCATATTCTTTTCCTGTGAGAGGGTCATAAGTTTTGATTTTGCATTCCTCCACTATATGGAAGGGAATCTTTTTGAAGGAAAAATTAAGGGGTATCATACGAATGTATATTCCGTCACTTCTGACCTCGGTTATGTGCTTTGTGCAGTAGAATACGAGAGGGAAAAATAATCCGAAAATAATCCAGAGCGCAAACAGGTATACACCGGGAACGTTATGGACTCCAGCAGGTTTTCCGAAGACCAGGCTATGAATTTCGACATACCAGAGCAGGAGCGCAGGATAAAGGACCGAAACCAGGAAAAAGTTATTGCGCAGATCCTGTACCTCCCTGTAAATTACATATGTTTTCGGCTGTTCCATAAAAGTTCCTTCCTTGAAACGTGCCTTACCTCTAAATACCCTAACTGGAAACCCCTTAATTAAACACGGGCATAAAGTCTCAGTACCTTAGCAGAGGCTTGTCGTAGAAAATGTTCCTGACATTTTCTATAAAAACTGAGTAAATAAACCTTCCGAAAAAAATAGAAATTGTATATATCCTTTAATTTAAAAATTTGAGAATAATGAGAATATAATACTATTACTTTTTAATGACATTTTCCGGTATCTGTTCATGATTTCTTTGCAGTTCTATGGAGTTTACCTTTTAATACCACTTCCGATGGCTTCAAAGAGTTTTTCCGGAGCCCCGGACCCAATAATTAGCTTTTTCACCTTCTTCCCGCCAGTAAGAAAGACCGAAATTATTAGATACATGAGAAAAATATTATATTAAGATATGTAAAAAATCACGTAATGTTAGAAGAAAATATGTAAAAAATCACGTAATGTTAGAAGAAAATATGTAAAAAATCACGTAATGTTAAAAAAAATTCCTGAAAAATTAAGTAAAATAAATTTAAAAAAGTTTATTGAGAAAATGGTTCTCAAGCCTTAGAAACCCAATCTCTCCATCTCTTTAAGCACGGCTGAACTGAAATCCGTGAAATTCTGGATTCCGCCTGTCCAGGCTGCGAGCATCATGGCATCGTTGATCTCGGTTCTCGTGGCTCCGAATTTCTTAAGCCTTTCAAGGATTTTTACCGCACTCTGGATATTGTTGTTGGAGCAGGCTATAGCAAAGACAATGAGATGCTTTTGCTTAGTAGAAATCCCACCATCCCTTTCTTCCCAGATTGCTTTGTAAAAGCCTGCTACACCCTCGGCAAAGTTTTCGTTTATCTGTCCGGCGTATACAATAGATCTGGGCAAAAAACCCTTCAATTCCCTGATTTCTTCAGTAGCTTTCTCCATAATCATCATATGTTATAAGGCAGGAACAAATATAATTGTATCTCATCAGAAGACATAAAAGACCAGGGGAAATAAGAAAGAAAAAGGTAAAGAAAAAGATTTTTCCTGCATGCAAATCCGGAAGTTTCTGATAATCGACTTCGGAAGAGTTCAGGTCTCCAGTACCTCAACCGTCAGGTCAGCATTGATGATATGATCAAAATTTATTATTTCGTCCCATTTCTGCTGCATGAATGCAGACTGGAAGCAGACTCCTATGATTTTTCCTTTTTCCGATCCTTCAATGATTTTACCTGCAACTTCTTTTGCTTTTTCAGGACTTATCCCGATCTTTGGCATTGAAAGCCCGCCAAGCAGGACAACAACTTCAGCGTGCGGATCTGTAAGTTCCCCAAGCTGCATGCCTTCATAATCCATGAATATGGACCTGGCTTTCTCAAAATCCTGACTGGAAACAAAAGCAAGCTCCCGGTCCCGGACTACAAAACCGAGAAGTTCGGCAAAAGGCGTGCAGAACCCTGGAGTTCCTACAAATGTGATCTTCCCTGCGCCTTCCACAAGACTCCTGAAACTATTCAGGATGCCTCCTACTCCCTGTGAGGTACTTATAATTGGCACGAAATTCTCTCCTTAAGGCTTTAAATAAAATCTTTTTTTGATTATTTTATTTCAGCTCTATATTTTTACAATAAGATTGGAGGCATTCACTTAAATAAATAGTGTTAACAGCGTTTACTGGAAAGGATTCGGAAAATGAGAATTATTGACAGAAAAGTGAAATAGAAAAATCAGAAAACAAACAGGTTCGGCAATTTAAAGTAAAAAGGAGACAAAGAAGAAAAATAAAAGAGAAGAAGAAGCAGAAGAAGAAACAGAAGAAACCTGAAAGAAAAAAATTGAAAATAGAATTAAAAGCAAGAAGATAAAAGTAAAATCAAGAAGATTAAAAAAGGATTAGAAGGGCATTTGCCCTTTAAACGTGCCTTATCCCGAAAGATTGCAACAGGATTTCCGGGTAGAGCCCGCCGCTGGAAATGGTCTTCGTGCTCTTTAGATCGTTTACCGTGAGCCTGGCAGGGGCGAACATGCCTGCGTCAACTTTAAAGAAGTCAAAGTTTGCTTCTTTGAAGGTCTGGTAGAAAGGTTTTCCGAAGTCCCGGGAGGTTTTGGAAGGCACTTTCTTTACGAACTCCTCAAGGTCGGCCAGCTCTCCGTCGAAGCGGACCGTGTAGTTGGTTTCGCCGCAGTAGATCACACAATCATTGGTCGAGCCCATGCACTGCACATCATTTCCGACTACAGGAGCAATTGGTGCTACACCGTATCCGCTTTTTATGCAGTTGATGTCAAAGCCGATGGATTCAAACTTGTGGATTCCGGTTTCAACGACACGGGCTGAGATCTGGACAGAGCCGGCAATAGAAGCCGTAGGAGCAACAGCAATCATTACATTTTCGGGATCTACACTGCAGTGTTTTGCAATGTATTCCACAACCTTCTCATCAGGAAGCTTATCAGATTCCATGACAAGGACTGCAGCTTCGAAGTCATCTTCATACCCTATTTCTTCATAGAGCTCTTTAGGCTTCAAGCCGAGGGCACGTGCAGGACCCGAACCCATTCCGAAATAACTGCCTACCGAGATCCTCCAGCCTGCATACTGGGAAGCCATACAGGCAATTACAGGATTGTCAGTTGCTACCTGTATAGCAGGCCATTTGAGACCGTTCAGGTCAAAAGTAGTATATTTGAGATCAGCAAGGTCAGCAAGGCAGAGTCTTGCCAGGTACATTCCGGCTTCATATCCACCCTCGGCTTTAACTCCACAGTCGATAACCGTAGCCCCGTTGTCGAGCTTGAACACTTCGGTTTTCAGGTCTTCGCTCCAGTCGAGCATCTCTTCGATGACGTATGATCCCATTTCGTTGACGCTTATCAAAGTATCACCTTTACTACTGGCTCCGGGATAAACAGTAAATCATCCTCACTAAGGACGTTATTTTTGCCTGCCCTTATTACGCAGGAGACTGTTTATCGGTCAGAGAATTGCTTATAAAGAACGTTGCTTGTAAGAATAATCTCAATCGAGAGTTTTATCGATCAAAGGACCGGTAATTAATCGGCTGACGTTTACCGGGATAAAGGTCAAGCCCACAGATAAGAGTTAACAGACAAGGTTATTTATCCGATAAAAGGGTATCCAGCCGATTGAAGGTATTATCGGATAAGTGTACAGTGATTTCTTCCTGTAAACTCTTCTTTCCTGTAATTTGTTACCCGTATGGGAAGAATCCAATATATAGCTACTGCTCTATTATTTTAATTGTGATATTTTATTCTTTCAAGCTTACAATGAAAACCCGGTCATTTTTCCGAACCGGTCCGTCAACAGCCAGACCTACGAGATCTCCTTTTTCAGCCCTCTTAAGGACCTCGCTTTTTTTCTTCAGGGAATGGACTCGCTGTCTCAAGTAAGTAGTATTTCCTTCAATTATTATCTCGTCTCCAGCCGCAATCCCTTCCTCCAGAAGCCTGACGGCTGCAGCTTGCTGTCTCGGATAGTAGTTTTCAATTACTCCGGCAGCCCTGCGCTGTTTTTTCGAAGCATTCATATCTTTTTCAGGAGAAAAGCCCTCAAGTCCTGGAACTCCAAAGTAAAAGCCAGTTGAAAAGCCCCTGTTATAGACCGAGGCAAGTTCGCGTCTCCATGTTTCTATTTTCTCAGGAGTATAGTTTCCTTCTACGCAGGCGTCGATCGCCTCCCTGTAGCATCGGGAAACCGTTTCAAGGTAGCCCGAATCCCTCAGCCGCCCTTCTATTTTAAAGGCAGTAACACCAGCTTCAAGAAGTTCGGGAATGTGCCCTATCATACAGAGATCTTTTGCACTGAGAAGGTATTTTCCAAAGCTTGCTGCGACAAGTCCGCTCTCCCCGTGAAGCTCCCATTCCCAGCGGCAGGGCTGGGAACATTCCCCGCAGTTCCCGGATTTCCCGAGAGCATAAGCCGAGAGATGACATCGGCCTGAGATAGCCATACACATCGCACCGTGGACGAAAGTTTCAATTTCCACTTCAGTCTGCTGGCTTATTTTCCCGATCTCTTCAAGGGAAAGCTCTCTTGAGAGTACAATCCGTTCTGCCCCGAGGCTTCTGTAGAAATTTGCAGTTTCATGGTTGGTAATATTTGCCTGCGTGGAGATATGAATTCGAAGCCCGGCTCTCTGCGCCCTGAGAATTACAGCCGGGTCCCACGCAATGACTGCATCAACTCCTGCATTAGAAGCTGCAGCTATAACAACCGATGCATCTCCGAGCCTTTCCTCGTTTACTGTTGAGTTTACAGCCAGGTAAGCCCTGAGTCCTCTCGCTCTTACCTCAGAGATGAAATCGCTAAGGTTCTCCAGAGTGATTTCCTTTGCCTTAGCCCTGAGGCTCAGCCTGTCGGTTGAAAAGTAAACCGCATCCGCGTGTCCTGAGCAGGCTTCAAGCCCTGAAAGGTTCCTGACCCCTACAATGAGCTCAGGTTTTGGATCTTTACGCATGAAGACAGAAAATAACCATCTCTCATTTAAAAATATCTTATTGCTCCTAAACAGTGTGACAAATAATGCTAAGAATTGTCAACTTTTAGCGATTTGCAGGAAGAAACTTTGGTTGACAGAAAACTTTATATAAACGAAAAGCGTTTTCAAAAATGGGGACTAAGGTAATTTAAAGAATTAACTTTTGTTAATAAACAAAAACAAGAATAAATTACTGTCATTATAAAGCAAGAATAAACTACTGTTATTAGAATCCAGGACGGGGGGATAAAATGGAACACGAACTCGAAGAAGTCGAGAGAGATTACATAGAATTCAGGAAAGAAATGGGAGAAGAATAAATTCTTGGGGAGAATAATAGACTGTAGAAATCTGGTGGAAAGCGACAAAATTAAGAGGAAAAAATATACTTTTTCAAAGATGAAATAAACTCCTATTAGCACCAGAACTACATTTTCTTTATTTTTGATTGAAGGGCGCTGAAATGCTTTAAAGATTTTTTGCCGGATTTCTGTTTATCTTTATCATGCGGCTTTTTATTGATAGTGCAGTTTTACACGGTTTATTTAAGATGTTTGGAGGAGAATCTATCTGCCAGAAATCCCTCCAGATTCTATCATACTCTTACGTAGCAAACCAGTTTACTATAATTCAAATCCTTCAATCGAGTTCTACATTATCCCTGCTGATTTCAGCCTGATTTTCACACTATACGGTGCATATTTTATAACCCGAACAGGGCAGTCTATCCATAAGCTAAATTTTGAAAAATCCGCTTTTGCTGCACTCCTGTGGGATTTCTGGTACCCTGTTACGTCTTTAACCCTGCTTATTTTTGTAAGGGCTCATTATAATACAGGCATTATCAATAATATTATTTTTATATTTTTTTAATAGATCCCTTCCTATTAATAGATCCCTTCCTATTCAACCTGCCCACCCTTTCACTTCAATAACTTCTTCTCTTACCTTAGTTCATTTATTTTTGTTCAGGTAGTTTTTCTGCTACTTTAGTGAAAATCCTATATTCAATCACACGACCTGCGAATTCTCACCTGGCAGAGGTAATCTTCTTTTTGTACCCCGGTATAAGCCGAAATCCTGTATGTTCCGAATAGGATGAATTAAAAATTCCTAAGATAGGAGGAGAATTTTGTAAATTTAGTGGTATAAATATAAGAAGTCCGTATCTTATTGAATATTATAAAAATGATTTAATAAAAGAAAATCACAGAGTTTATATATATAAAAATTATTGTTATCTTTTTAAAGAATTTATGGTTATCAGATAAAAATTATTTTGTGACCCCGGTCACATTGAACAGATGCTATAGAGGCCGAGTCACATTTGTTTGAGATTTAATTTACAGGAGTTGAAATATATGAAAAACAAAATAATCGCATTTGATTTCTTAAGGGCTTTAGCAATAGCAATGATCATCCCGGCTCACTTAAGCAACTTTCTGTCTTCTACTTATAGCAAATTAGCCCTTTATGCTGTTGACCCTTATGTTGCAAATATGGGTCTGGGGCTTTTTATATTCATGAGTGGGTATTTGCTATACTATAACAATCACTCAATAGATTCGTTTCAGAATGTATTGTTCTTCTACAGGAAAAGGCTCCTGAGAATTTTCCCTCTATACTGGGCTGCTATTGCCGCTTTTACACTTGTATTTTTTATATTTGCTCCAGAGCTGAATTCAGGCTTTGTATTCCCCAATGCTGAGCATGTTTTTAGTTTTAAGAATCTGATCATACATATATTGGGATTGCAGATTTTCCTCGCTCCTGCTTACGCATTCCCGATGTTGACATTATATTTTATCGGTCTGATTATTGTCTTTTACACTATTTATCCAATCATAATCATGCTCTCGAAAAACTCAAAACAGCTTTTGCTTTACTTTTTCCTTGTATTTCTCGGGTTTTCATTAATATCTAAAGTTTTTAACGTTATTGATCACCGTTTTTTTATGTTTTTCCCCGTATTTGTATTTGGAATCCTTACCTGTAGAGAAAGCCTGTTTGAAAAGTCCATGGCAAGTATCGTGAAAATTCCTTTTGTCCAGATACTCCTGGCAACCCTTCCTGTTATATTCGTACTTATTATTGTCCTGGGTTCAAGAACATCGCTTCTCCTTGACCCGAAAGTCTCATTAACCATTGCGTCCGCAGGCAGCGGCACTATAGGATCTTCCATGGTTGTATCGATGCTGGAGAACCTGGCGAATTCAGTGGATATTGGGTACGTTACTCTGAAATTCATTATCGATTCTGTACTACTCAATGCATTCATAATAACGTTCTGTATGCTGGAATACAGGTTCGCAATGAAATTTGTCAATGATAAGCTCTCAGGTTCCCAGGAGTCTGCCCTCAGTTATATCGCTACAGCTTCATATTGCATTTACCTTTTTCACAGACCTTTCCTGGCACTCTGGAATTCGGGCACGAGCTTTATAGGCAACCCAATTCTGCACGATGTTATCGTAATATTTGTAGCCTTACCCTTCCTGCTATTCATTTCATATCGTCTCCAGATTGTGGAATTAAATTTTAAGCAGTCCATTTCGCACAAGAAAGCACCCGGCAGGAACTTACCACTTACAGCCTCTACAATAAGCTCCGGCAAGTTAGCAAGTATCAGGTCGAAAATGCCTGGGAAAAGATCGAAGCTTTAAAAAACCAGGTCTGAAACTTCTAAGCCCGGCTTAGCAGATTTCATTCGCAAGCCATTTACAAAAAATCCTTGACCGCAAGCCTTTTAAAAAAAGGCTTGAGCGAAAACCTTTTAAAAAAATCCTTGACCGCAAGCCTTTTAAAAAAAGGCTTGAGCGAAAACCCCCTCTTGCGGGTGACAACCGGTGCAACGCAAACTTTTTCAAAAAAAGTTTGATCAAAAACGCATGATTTATCTAAACCGGTGTAACCGGAGCGTGATAAACCGGTGCAACGCAAACTTTTTCAAAAAAAGTTTGATCAAAAACGCATGATTTATCTAAACCGGTGTAACCGGAGCGTGATAAACCGGTGCAACGCAAACTTTTTCAAAAAAAGTTTGATCAAAAACGCATGATTTATCTAAACCGGTGTAACCGGAGCGTGATAAACCGGTGCAACGCAAACTTTTTCAAAAAAAGTTTGATCAAAAACGCATGATTTATCTAAACCGGTGTAACCGGAGCGTGATAAACCGGTGCAACGCAAACTTTTTCAAAAAAAGTTTGATCAAAAACGCATGATTTATCTAAACCGGTGTAACCGGAGCGTGATCGACCGGCGCAACGGTTTCGGGTCAACGCTTGCATTCAGGAGAGCCAGGCAAAAAGAGAGGTTTACAGAACTATTTTTTATGTTTTATGTTTTATTTTTTATTTTTTATGTTTTATGTCTATGTTTTGTGTATTACATTTTATGTTATAGAGGGCGGGGTGAGGGGAACCATGAGGGTTGATTACGGGATGAGGGGAGAAAAAAACAGCAGAATGGGTTCTTCGTATGAGAGTATAGAATATAGAATTTTGAGGGGATTATATAAACAACTGAGTACGAAAGCTGTAATTTGATTCACGACTTTGAGCTGGTGCGGCAACCTTCAGGAAACCACAGTAAAAATAAGAATTAATACAATCTTTGGAAAATCATTTAAGAAAAGACGCTGAGGGGGAGATTCGAACTCCCGCAGCGCGAGGCGCTACCGGTTTTCAAGACCGGCGCCGTGGTCCGCTTGGCTACCTCAGCAGGTAGAGAAAATTATCTTTACGGCTTCCGGAAAGAAAATGGTGCAGGTCACCCTGGGATTCCGGCGAGCGTATACAGAAAACCCGATTATGGTATATAAAATTTGCGAAGAGGAAATGCTCCTCGCTTTTTTGAAGACTGTGCGGCTGAAATCAGACTTCAGGTTCTGAGGGTCCCTCGGTCTCGGCTTCGGGCTCAGGTTCAGCTTCGGTTTTAGCTTCGGGTTCAGCCGGTATTTCGGCTTCGGATTCAGCTGTTACCTTTTCAATAAACTGGATTTCCTTAAGGTCGGCATACTTGAAGAGTTCAGATGCAACCCTGTTCTTTGCCATGAGCCAGCGCTGATTAAAGGTCAGGCCCGTGGGGGTGTAGATTTTTGCAACGCCGTCATCGATCTCGATCTCCAGGTCTCTGAGGCCGGTGTAAAGAGCTAGCAGACCCTGTATTTTTTCAATATCCGTTTCAAGAACCTTTTCAATAGTATACTCATAGGTTACAGTCTTGCCTGCGAGAGGGCTGTTAAAATCCACAGTGACCCTGCGCCCTATAACCCTGCTGACAATTCCCCGTCTGCCATCTACCTCAACCGCAAGGCCAGGGTGAACATTTCGGTCCTTAAGTTTCGTGATAGAGATAGTTTCCACAAGTTTGGGATTGCTCGGGCCAAAGGCCTTTTCAGGAGAAATTGCGACGGATCCGGTGTAACCGACTTCCTTTCCCTCGAGATCTTCATCAAGGCCTTCAATAGTATGACCTGCCCCGACAATAACAACGTCTCCGCCGTAAAGCCCGCGCGGATTGAAGATGTCTTCTTTTTTTGCAAGTTCTTCGTCTGTTGTGTCGAAAATCTTGCCATCTTCGAATTTACCTGTGTAGTTCAACTTTATAAAATCGCCTTTCTGGATTGCCATAATTTTCAACTCTTTTATTAAATTAACTAAATTGATAAGCAAGACAGCTATTCATTGTCAGCCAAATTCAGCATAAATGTGTTTCACGCTATAGAACTCTGCCTTTAATAAGCTTTTTGGGAATCCGCAGGGTTACCGCAGATCCGACGAACAGTATTAAAAAAGTTTATTTGCGAAAATATTCTCCCGGAATCAATATCGTTTGACCTCAAGACCCGCTTTTCGAAAACAGATGTCCTGAAAACGAGCATGCAAGACTATTTTAATTTATATAAGTAGTAGTTGCCAGCTTTTGCTGGAATGTCATCTTTCTGCAAATTGTCCGGACAAAAGCAAAGGTTCGGGCAGAAAAACTCATACCCGGAGACTCTAAGTCTGAGATATTTCCAAGTTCAGGTCACTTTCTCATATTTCATATGTCTTCCGATTACTATTTATGCCACTAAATTACATAAAATATTTGAATATAATTCAGGGTATAATTTTGGGGAATTCGGAATATAGTATTAATTTTTTTCCGTTCAGTGTCCTGTTTATACATTCATCCGCTGGTGGATAAGGCACTTAACAGAAGATTTCCGTTTTCAAGAGGGATATATGGAAAAGAAGCTTATGAGGATAGGAATTTCCCTGCCTGGGGAACTTCTGGACAAATTTGATAAAACTCTTCTGAAGAGAGGTTATTCTTCCCGGTCTGAAGGAATAAGGGATGCCATAAGGACATATAACCAGCACTATGAGTGGATGCAGCAGATCAGGGGCAAAAGAGCTGCAACAATTTCAATAGTATACGATTGCTCAAAAACCGGAGTATCGAACAACCTGGCAAAAATTCAGCATGAAAATATAGATCTGATAAATTCCTCAGTACGTTTCCATATTGAGCCGAATTCCTGTTTTGAAGTGATAATTTTGCAGGGTGAAGGGGAGAAAATCGTAGAACTGACTGAAAAAATCTTAAGTCTAAAAGGAGTCAGGCACTCCAGATTAACAACAATCCCTAAAGAGAAGATTGAAAAGACGGTTTAAAGCCTCTAATCCCGGAAACGATTTGAAATCCGATTATCTCTAATCTCATGTCCCTGATCTGGCCTTAAAAACTTTGAATATTCAGGAAGAACACAAATCTGAAATGTCTCGTATATAGCTTTTCAGTGTGCAGGAAACTTAATTCACAGGGCATGGAGTCCAGAGGATTATTCGAAAAAGATTCGCCAATTATTATACTCGCTTAAAAGTGATCTACATGGGCTTAATAAAAGTTCAGGTTACATTAAATGTATATTTAATAAGTCTCGAGAGATTGGTACGGGACACTATTGCTACCCTATATGTAAGGAAATGGAGACAGGTAGAGAAAGAAAATGTGGTATCCATAGAGGATTCCATGCTTCCTGAGATTATTCGAATTCAGGCCGAAGGTTTTGAAACTAAAAGTGGTAATGGCATTAGACGATATTCGAAAAGAATGAGAAAAATCTTTTATGTGGTAAAGAGCCAGGATCGGGTTGTAGGCTACTGCATTTACTATATAAAACCTGACCTTTCTCTAAAGGGTTTTAAGAAAAAATCGGTAATTTATTCAATTTCAGTAGATAAGGATTTTAGAAGAAAAGGTTGCGGCGAGAGGCTGCTAAAGGAAAGCATCAAAGAAATGAGGTTAAATGAAGTGTCCTCAATTCTCTTATATGTAAATACAAAAAATCTTCCTGCCATAAGGTTATACGAAAAAATGGGCTTCAGGACAACTGAAGAGATAAAAGATATATGTGGCCTGAAAGAGACGTGTTATGAGATGGAACTAAGAATTTTCTAACTTCAGGTCTTTTCATCGTTCCCGGCTTCCATCATTCCTGCAGTAACCCTGAGCTTTTAATATAAACTTTAGATAGATAAATTTGTTTTGAGAGTAAAAACCGATTTATTGAAATGTCTTTTGCCCTGGAATAGCGTGTTTTATTTACTTTTTTAAATGAAATATAAGGGAAATTTTTTTAAAAGATATATTTAATAAAGATTGGATTCTCTAATATATTTGATTGGCTGGCTTCGTAAATTTTTTGCCTGAGAGATAATAAATTTTTAATGGTCTGAAATTATAAATTCACAAAGGTAATTTCACCAGGCTTCACTTAAAGGTGATTTTTATGGATCTTACAAAAATTCACACTCGATCAGTTATATATTTAATGAGTTTTAAGAAGCTGCTTCGAGATATCGCTGGCAGTCTTCTGGTAAAACAATGGAAACTGATAGAGAAAAAAGATATTATGTCAATTGAGGATTCCCTGCTTCCTGAGGTTCTTAGAATCCAATCAGAAGGATTTAAAAACGGAAGTCCGGAAAAACTTATAAAATATTCGAAAAACTCAAGAAATATTTTTTACGTAATTAAGAGCAGAGATAAAATCGTAGGCTACTGCATTTATTATCTGAAACCTGAACTTTCTCTCAAAGGTTTTAAAAAGCAGTCCGTAATATCTTCAATTGCAACGGATAAAAATTTCAGAGGCAGAGGTTTTGCTGAGAGATTATTAAGGTGCAGTATTGAAGAAATGAAAGTAAACGGCATATCCTCCATTCTTTTATATGTCAATGTAAATAACCTTTCTGCGATACAGTTATACGAAAAAATTGGCTTCAGGGTAATTAAGCAGGTAGAAAACATATGCGGCGAGAAAGAAAAATGTTATGAGATGGGGTTGAGGTTTGCTTGAAGTATTTCCCTGCAAGAACTATTTTCTGCTCTGGCAAACTCCCGTGCTTTCATAAAAACGGGCTGGCGGCGCTGGCGGCGGTTCATGTTATTGCAAGTCTCAATAGTTAAATAGGTCTGTTACTCAACCCAATTTTATGTTTTAAGATATGTTTAAATAAATCTCGGGTTCACATTTCAAGGTGCATGTAATTAATATCCTTATATTTCTTGGCGGGCTGGTACTGCTCGTAAAAGGAGCAGACCTTTTCGTATTGTCTTCGTCCCGGATTGCAAAAAGGTTCGGAGTATCCGAATTCGTGATAGGGCTGACCCTGGTATCTATAGGCACGTCAGTACCTGAGCTTGCATCCTCTCTTACAGCATCTTTCCAGCAGGCGAGCGGAATAGTTATTGGCAATGTTCTCGGGTCAAACATTGCCAATATAGGGCTAATTGCAAGTACGGCTGCCCTCCTGACAAATATCAGGACTGAGGAGGTTATGCTGAAAAGGGATGGCTATATAATGCTATTTTCCTCTTTTCTTCTTTTCTTTTTTATGCTTGATTTTAAAATTTCGAGGTTAGAAGCCTTCATATTTATTTTACTATACTTTGTTTATCTTTTATTCCTGCTTGAGAAGATAAAAAAACATGAAGAAGATATATATTTTAAAGATTTTATGATTTATTTCTTCAGGCTTGAATATATTTTTGATTTGAAATCAAGAATTAACCTCCAGGCCCGGAAATACCGAAATGGGAAACAGGGATTCGGGAAAAGGAGTGAAAGAAAAGCCGGAACCGAGAAGGGAACTATCGCCGGATCAGAAACAGAATCTGTCGGGTATGAATATGAAAATATTGATCTCGATGTAACAGAAGAAAACCTGACAGAAGCCAGCCTTTTAATAGAATTCCTTAAACTGATAGCAAGTGCGGCTGCAATCATAATCGGAGCGAAGTACTTCGTTGAACAGGCGATCTTCTTCGCTCTGCTGCTGGAAGTTCCGGAAACGCTAATAGGGATCAGCCTTGTTGCGGTAGGAACCTCGGTTCCCGAACTTATGGTAACTGTCTCGGCAGCGCGGAGTGACTATGGTGGCATTGCTCTTGGAAATGTTATAGGGTCAAATATTGCGAACATACTTTTGATTCTGGGCTGCTCAGGGCTTGTCCGTCCTATCACGACAACAGACATCGGAATTTATTACATAGCACCTTTTATGCTGCTAATAAGCACTCTATTCCTTGTTTTTATCCGAACGGGCTGGAGAGTAAAACGGTTCGAAGGGCTCATTCTGTTCCTTCTTTATTTCGGCTTCATGATTCTTATCCTCCGCCTGGGATAAGAAAGCCTGCTTAAGGATGCAGGTTTTCCTTTCTCTTCATTTTCAAAACTCCTGAACACCAGTTCCTGTTCTTTGCAGTGAGCAAGCTATCTACATTCACTATATTCTTGCAATCTAAAAACGAGCATGAATGCGATATCATAAAAAGGCCAGTAAGTAAAGATATTATAACAGAGCAAAATTATATATAAGTTAGAGGGTGTTAAGAGGGGCAGGAAAAAAGATGATAACTGAGATAATAAGTGACAATATCGGGTTTTTCATCTACACGCTCACATCTATCTTTGTGGTTGTCAGCCCTATCAGCGGAGTAGTGACCTTTATCTCCCTGACCAGCAAAATGACCCGTGGTGAAAAAAACGAAATTGCAAAAAAATCTGTCACGCTTGCGTGCGCAATTGCCTTATTTTTTGCAGTTACCGGAAGTATAATACTCAACCTTTTCAGCATTAACGTTGATTCGCTGCGGGTTGCAGGCGGACTCCTGCTTTTCAGCATTGCTTTTGATATGATGCATGCAAAGGTTTCAAGAGAAAGCATAACCGATGAAGAGATTTCGGAATCCCAGGAACGCACTGACATCTGGGTTTTTCCCATAGGGCTTCCGCTTCTGACAGGCCCGGGTACTATCAGTACTGTAATTGTCCTGATGGAAAGCACAGGGGCTATCGAGCAGAAAATAATAATTCTTGTATCAATAATACTGACATTCGTAGTTTGCCTGTATGTCTTCCTATTCTCAAGAAGAATCCATAAATTCATAGGGTATAACGGGATGCTGGTTTTTACGAGGCTCATGGGGCTTTTGCTTGCAGCTCTTGCAGTAGACCTGACTTCAACGGGTATAATAAACATCTTTAATTTAATGAATTGAGAAAGCTATTTAAAAAACAGATAAGAAAGTAAAGCAAGATCTGGCAGTTGAAGGAATTAAAGCTTCCGAAGTCAGGAAATTTTAAAATCCTGCTTTAAACCATTTTTCAGAACGCTTAAATCAATTAATTCGGCTTCCTGCCATACTGCCGGTTAACATACTCAAGCAAATCGCTGCCTGCAAGTCTTTCGCTGGAGGGGCCTATCCGGATATAAAATTCCTCCTCCTTTTTGCCCGGTTTTAAAAATACAGCCTCATCGCTCCTTTGACAGCCTATCTTCAGGATTTTCTTGCCGTTGACCGGTACAAGCGCATACTCGATAAGAGAGGCATAAGCAAGGCCTATATGCTGCTTGAGTAGCTGTTTGAAATGTAGGAGAAACTTGTCTTCATTTGGGAAATTATCATTTTCAATTCCCAGCACTTGCCCGGTATTCGAGACACCCACAAGCAAAGTACCCCCATCAGTATTAAGGTAAGCGATAATTGTTTTGAGCACGGCGTGTTCGACACTCCAGTCAGGCTTGCCGCTCATAAGGTTCATACGAAGCGTGGATTTGAATTCCAGCTTTTTACCTTCTCCCCGGCGGATCAATTCCAGAATGTAATCCGAATCGTTTGCAAGCTTGATAGCCTCCCTGATAAGTTCGAGTTTCTCTTCGATATGTGCGAGACCCTTAGGATAAGTCGATAGCCTGTGCTCGAAAAGCGTAAGCTGGGAGATGAGCTCCCCTGTGAGGCCCTTAATTTTAAGGATTTTTATCTGGGCCTGCAAATCAGGCAGGTACAGGTTACTGCGCATAAGAAAATCGATGTCTGTTGGTAAGGGTTGCGAATTTCCAGCAAGAATGGGAGCTTCCGAACCTGGAAAAAAATCAATGCTTCCATCAAGCTCTATACACATATCTTCCACAGAATCCCGGCCTGCAAATCTAGATTCATTGATAGTGCGGGCTGCCGAAGAAACCCTGGATTCTCCTGAGAGCGCAGCCCTTCGGGCGGGAGCTTCAAGCGCAGATACACGCGAAGAGTCCGGAGCCAGTTCGTACAGGTCGGGACGGGGCTCAGGACCCCGGATAAAACCTTTCGTTTCCCAGGCTTTCCGGATTTTCAAGCCAAGAGCATTATTGAAAAAATCTGCGAGATATTTCGAATCTACTCTTTTGGGATTAAGGATGAACTGGATATAAGCCTGGAATTCCATTCCCACTTCGGAAAGGGAAGAAGCTGCCTGTTTATTTTCATGGAGAGGAAGATAAAGAGAATTTTCCTGCTCAATAAAACCTCTTTCAAGATTTGCATCCGGCAGGTTAACTTTTAAGGTAAGTTCCGAGAGGCTGGTGAGTCTCAAGCCATACTGGCTGCATACGGTATTTACTTCTTTTTCAACCATAAATGATCAGACTACAAAGACTATGAATTATGGAAATCTCTAAAGTTTGTCACATCAATTACAGGTCTGAAATAATATACCTTTTTCTTTCCGGAGAATCTGGCAACTCATTTTACAGATAAGATACAGCAGAAAGGCAGAAGTAAGTAAGGCAGAAAAAGAGGGAGAAAATCGTAAATAAGAAAATCGGAAAAACAATAAGCGTGAAGGCTAGCATCTAATACAAGAAATTTAAAGCAAAACCGGCAGGGTCATAAACTGGCTAATTGACCAGAAACTACCAGAGCTGGTTTTGCTGGAGATTTCCGATTTTAAAGGTTATTTCCGGATTCAGGTTTTCAAAAATTAATTATTTGACTGGCTGTACATTGAGAAGGCGCACTTGCAAATGCAGCCGTAGACGTACACCCGCATTTCCTGCAGTAGTAAAATATATTCGAGCCAATGACCTGCTTTTTAAGAGGTGTACCGCATCGGGTACATTCTACAGTAGATTCAAACATTTCAGTCTCACTCCATAATTATAAGTGGTTCAAGTCTCACAGTATCCTTTTTTGTCCAGTACCCACAAACAGGGCAGTACTGGAATTCCTTGAAAAAATTATTCTCAAGATTGGAATGACATTCCGGACAATATTTTAAGAAAGACATTCAGATTTCTCCTGGAAGAAGTGATTAATTGGAACTCCTTCTATCACTATTCAGACAATTTTTTGATTTTTTTGGCGTTGATTTTCCAGTTCACTTCATTACCTTCCAAGTTCTTTTTCAGTTTCCAGAACTTTAAGGGTGATCTTCATAACCGAATCCGGATTAAGTGAAATGGATTCTATTCCCTCCCTTACCAGGAACTCCGCAATTTCGGGAAAGTCGCTTGGAGCCTGTCCGCAAATCCCGCTGTGTCTTCCGTTCCTTCTTGCTCCCTGCACAGCCATTGCCATAATTTTCATAACCCCTGGGTCCCGCTCATCAAATTCTGCGGCAAGAAGTTCGGAATCCCTGTCAACCCCGAGAGTCAGCTGGGTAAGGTCATTTGAGCCTATGGAAAAGCCGTCGAAGAATTCGCTAAATTCATCGATAAGGAGGACATTATTCGGAATTTCACACATAACATAGACCTGAAGCCCGTTCTCTCCCCTTTTGAGCCCGTTTTTCTCCATTTCGGCAATAACTTTCCGAGCTTCTTCAACCGTCCTGCAGAAGGGAATCATAAGTATAAGGTTTGTAAGCCCCATTTCATCCCTGACTTTTTTCATAGCCCTGCACTCAAGAGCATATCCTTCCCTGTAGCGCTCATCAAAATAGCGGGAAGCTCCCCTGAATCCTATCATGGGATTACTTTCCTCCATTTCGAAATAATTGCCCCCAACAAGGCTTGCGTACTCATTGGTCTTGAAGTCGCTCATACGGACTACAACCGGCTTCGGATAAAAAGCCGCAGCAATAGTCCCGACTCCCTGGGCAAGCTGCTCGACAAAATAATCTTCTCTCCTGTAGCCTTGTGTAAGCTGTCCGATTTCACGAAGGACTTTAGGATCTTTAACTTTTTCAGGGTGTACAAGAGCCATAGGGTGGATCTTGATATAGCTTGTAATGATAAACTCCAGCCTCGCAAGCCCTATCCCGTCGTTCGGGATCATGGAAAAGCCAAAAGCCTCTTCCGGGTTTCCTAGATTCATCATTATCTCGGTTTTCGGGCGTTTTATGTCTTTCAGGCTCAGAGTATCTTTATGGAAAGGAAGAATACCGTCATATACTAGCCCTTCTTCACCTTCGGCACAGCTCACTGTAATCTCCCTGCCGGTCTCAAGCACTTCGGTCGCATTACCTGCGCCTACAACTGCTGGAATCCCGAGTTCCCGGCTGACAATCGCTGCGTGGCAGGTTCTTCCTCCTTTGTTCGTGACAATCGCAGCCGCGGTTTTCATTACAGGTTCCCAGTCCGGCGTTGTGGTATCCGCAATCAGGATTTCTCCGGGTTTAAATGAAGGCAGGTCTGAGACATCCGGAATTACATGCGCTTTTCCCGATGCGATCTTATCGCCCACGCTCCTGCCTCGTGCAAGGATTTCAGACCGTTCCTCAAGTATATAGGTTTCAAGGACATCCTTACTCCGCTGGGACTGGACCGTTTCCGGTCTTGCCTGTACTATGAAAAGTTCACCTGTTATACCGTCCTTTGCCCACTCAATATCCATAGGCCGCGATTCCCTGTATTTTCCGGAGTAATGGTCTTCTATGGAAATCGCATACTCGGCAAGCCTGAGCACTTCCTCGTCGCTGATACAGAAGCGCAGCCTCTCAGCCTCAGGAACCTCTACGTTCCGGGTGAGTACTTTCGAATCGCCGCGCCCGTATATCATTTTGATTTCTTTGCTCCCCACTTTTTTCATGACAATCGGCCTGTATCCCTGCCTGAAAGTTGGCTTGAAGACATAGAATTCATCGGGGTTAACCTGCCCCTGGACTATATTTTCCCCGAGCCCGTAAGCACCTGTGATAAAGACCACGTCCCTGAAGCCGGTTTCCGTATCCAGGGTAAAGATAACCCCACTGGAAGCGAGATCCGACCTGACCATTTTCATGACTCCTATGGAAAGAGCTACTTTGAAATGGTCGAATTTATTGGTTACGCGGTAGGAAATAGCCCTGTCTGTAAAAAGTGAAGCAAAACAGCGGATACAGGCATCCCGGAGCCCTGGATACCCCCGGATATTCAGATAAGTCTCCTGCTGACCCGCGAAAGAAGCCGTAGGCAGATCCTCAGCCGTTGCTGAACTCCTCACCGCTACATCCGTATCCTCCCCATATTGCTCGCAGAGGAGGTCATAAGCGGTCCTGATCTCCTCCCAGAGGTCTGCCGGGATTCCCGCCCCAAGGATCAGGTCTCTTGCAGCTTTACCCCTTTTTGCCAGGTCTGCAACATCCGAGGTGTCAAGCCCTTCCATTGTTCTTTTAAGTTTATCCAGAATCCCTCCGGCTTCGAGGGTATGCCAGTAAGCCTCAGCAGTGATCGAAAAACCATTCGGGATCTTCACCCCCTTCGAGGTAAGCTCCCTGTACATCTCCCCAAGGGAAGCATTCTTCCCGCCAACCAGCGGGACGTCATCAATCGTGGTTTCTTCAAACCAGCGGATGTACTTGCTTTTTTTCTCAGACATCTCCCAGAAAACCCCTTTTAAAATTGTTTATTGTAATCTAAAAAGTGCGGCAATACATTTAAACTTTCATATCAAGGTTGGAAATACCGGGAAAAAACAGGACATTCCCGATAGAATTCAATCCCCCAGTTGCAGATTAATACTCCAGATGTATTTAAGCATTAATGACAGAAATGAGTTTCCACTAGATGAAAGTTAGAAAAAGGTTTATTCCTTAAAAATTAGGTAACTTTCTTTAGAAGCGAGGGACAATAAATAATAAATGTATCCAATTGATATTTATAGAGGGACGGCTAAAGTAAGCTTCAGTTCTTTCTGGAACCACCTGCAAGTTTGATTTTGAGCTTGATTCCGGATTTTAGCTTTTTCAATACTCGACCTTATTCTCAGATTCTTCCCACGCCTTAAAAGCCTTCAGTGCCTCTTCCCTTAAAAGCTGCCGGAACTCTATATTCCGCTCCTGAAGAGGGCGTGAAATTTCTTTATAGATTAGAGAGTCCGCAAAGCCGATATTTTGAGCATCGGACGTGGTATTGGCAAAGACAACTTTGTCAATCCTGGCCCAGTAGATGGCTCCAAGGCACATCGGGCAGGGCTCGCAGGTAGAATAGATAGTGCAGCCGCTGAGATCAAAAGTCTCAAGTTTCCGGGCTGCATCTCTTATTACATTGATCTCGGCATGAGCTGTAGGGTCATTAAGTGCAGTAACCAGATTACAGCTCTCTGCAAGGATTTCCCCTTTTCTGACGACTACTGCCCCAAAAGGGCCTCCTCCTTTTTTCACATTGTCAAGGGAAAGTTCGATTGCCCGCCTCATAAATAAAAAATCACTATCTGACATTTTTGCCTCCCTTCTGGTCTGATTTGCATTTATTCAAGGCTCTTTTTTCGAGATTTTTTTATTGGTTCTTTTTATTCTAGGGTCTTCTATTCAAAACTGCAATTCATCTTTTCGAACTAAAGTAATAACTATATAGCCGAGCTTTATCAGGAAAACCCTTAAGTACAGATCTATTAAACAATAGTTAAGCAATTATTAAACAATTGTCAAAGATTAAATAATAGTTGGAGTGATAGTTCTGGCAAAAGAGCGATTTACGGCTGAAGAGGCAAAAGAAGTTGGGGAACAGCTCGGAATAAAATGGGATAAGTTTGATGTAGACCAGTTCCGCAGAGGCATGGATGTTGAACTAGAACATGGAACCCGCGACCCCTGGACAAACGTTACTGACGATGACCCCATAATGACAGGAAAAATCGCCCTGGCTCATCTGAACGAGTTTCCGGATTACTATGACAGGCTGGAAGAAATGGAAGAAGAAGCCGAGGAATTCTGGGAAAAGAAATAAATACTGAGTTTTATTAGTAGTTTTTTATTTTTATTTTTGTTTTTAGTTTTAGTTTTAGTTTTAGTTTTCCATGATTATATTTAGGGCAGATCCTAAAAATTAAAAAGTAGAAATTATATTTGAGTTTATGTCTCTTCATAAGACTGATGATACTTTAAATCATAGAATATATCTTCTTCAACAAAAACTGCATACATGAATCCTTGTTTGTGTTCGTATGGAGAAAACAAAGACAAAGAAATTGGTTCAATCAGTAATTGTACCATTGCTTGTATCTGCATTGATTCATATATTTTCGCTGTCTGTCTTTACCTATGAAATTTTCAGCACACTGCCAGAGCTATTTGGAATTCTTGTTGTGCTGATCAGCATATTTACATACCCTGTGGCTCCTATTTTTTATGGATTGAAAACGGAAAATCGGATAGGGTCTGTTATGATTGGAACAGTGCCGATACTGTGTTTGTTTTATGAACTGCATCTAAATTCATTTATTGCTGGAGATATTCCAGAAACAGAACGAATTGTCGATATTTTTACTTATTTTGGAAGTTTGACAACGGTTGGTGGGCTGGAAGGGTATTATGCATCAAAAGAAAAGATTGATTCTCTTATCATTGCAGTGGTTTTTATGATATCCTGGATTAGCATATTTTTGAGCGGATTAGATTAAAAATACTTTTTTTATAAAAAGAATGAGAATATGAACTTGTATAGTCCGTAAATATAGTTTGCAGATTTTAAAACTACCCTCCAGTAAGCCTTACCTCACTATATCTTCATATATCAGCTTGTGCCATAGCCACAGCATATGGTGAGCTACAAAGCCCTTGTAAAAGATGTGATCAAAAAAGCTGACGTGCTTCTCGAAGTAATTGATGCCAGGTTTCCCGAAGAAACGCGGAACAGCGAGGTCGAGCGTGAAATTATCCGCTTAAATAAGCCATTTATTATAGTAATTAACAAATCGGATCTCGTATCAAGGGAAAAACTTGAAAAGACCAAATCCCGCCTTTCGAAACTTGCACCTGTAATTTTCGTTTCCAGCAAGGACAGGTCAGGAACCACAATGCTGAGGCACCAGATCCTTGCATCTGCAGCTATGAAAGGGCAGGATATTCTTGTAGGCACCCTCGGCTATCCTAATGTAGGTAAATCTTCGGTAATTAACGGCGTCACAGGTCGGCACAGGGCAAGCACATCTCCTGTATCAGGTCACACAAAAGGCGTCCAGCATGTTGATGCAGGCTCACGCATCATGTTCATAGATACACCGGGTGTAATTCCTTTTGATGAAAAAGATGAGTATCTCCAGGGCCTGCTCGGAATAAAGGATACTACCCACCTTAAGGACATGATCGGAGTCGCCCTGAAAATAATCGAAAAAATGCTTGCCGAAAATAAAACAGCCCTTGAAGCCTTCTACAATGTTACAATCGAAGACGAAAGTTCTTACGATGTACTTGAACTCATAGGCAGACAGTGTAATTTCCTGCAAAAGAAAGGCGAAGTGGACGAAGCAAGAACCGCTACCAGAATAATCAATGACTGGCAAAACGGGCTGCTCCTGATTTAACCGTAGTCTACTTTTATAATATATCCCTTTCAATGTCTTCTCTTACGATGTCTATAAAAACATTGCAGGATATATAAAGTAACACATTTTCACTATTACCAGAACTATTTATGAAGTATTACTACCTGTAGCATTACTACCTGTAGCGGAGATGAAATTCTGACAGCTGACCAGGAAATTCTTGCTAGAATCGAGGAAATCGAAAAGAGAATGGAAAGGATGGAAGCTTCACTCGAAAACATTCACAACATCCTGAAAAAAGTCGAGCAAAATACCTATTTCGGATGCTATATGCCAGAAGGGAAACTGGAGTAAAAATAGATAACCGGAAATATGTTTCAAGATTTTCCGGATCTTACTTTTTTGACGCTCCATTTGTTAATGTTTGAGGTTATTCCGGGATAGCAAGGATAGTATCGTCATATCGTTCTATGCTGTGACGGTTCTCAATTGTTATCCCTGTTATGGATAATTTCATAGCTTACCTTTCCTCTGCCAATGCAGTCCCTGACAAGCTTTTCTCTCGGGGAAAGGGCTCCGGTTTTTCCGGTTTTAACCTCGACAAAAATCACCTTATTCATTTCTCCTTCCGAGAGGCCGTCAAAAACAATGAAATCGACAGGGGTGCCGAGGAAACGGGCATCTTTCGGGTTGTACTCGAAATCCGGAAAATAAGGGATGAGGTGTTCCGTAACCTTGCCCCGGATAACAGCTTCGCTCTTCTTTACGGCGTCCTGGCGGATTTTTTTTTCCTCGTCCATTTTCCAGGTCCTGAAGAGAGTCTCGGCTTTTTCGGAAACCTGGTGTTCCATCTCTCTTGCCTGCCAGGCTTCGAACATCTCCCTGGCACGGGACTCGCTTCGGCCTTTCAGGTCGATATATTTCAGGAGAAGGTAAGCAGCAAGCATGCCAAGTAAAAGGGCAAGGGTTGAAATTATCCAGTCGTCCACGGTTATTTCTCCGGAAAAGGTCAGGGTATATGGAAGATTAGGGTATATAAAGGAATTAAATGAGAAATAAATTTCAAATAATAAATTTTAGACTCTATAAAATGGCCGCAATTATTTAAAACTTTTAGCAGGACTTTCTTTAGACCAGGATAAAATTTTGCAAATTATTCCGAATTCCAGAAAATCCTGCTGGCTCAAAGGTCCTTGCCCCCTGAATTAACCTGAATCCGGGAAATGCAGTGCCAGGTAAACACAGTCCCGATACGCATCATATCCCATGTATGCCATCTGTTAAGTATAATATAAGAAATATAAGATAGGGGATAGAGTGGGTATTCAGCAGAGCGGAGACAGGGCTTTCAGCGAGATTCTCGGACTGCGGGACGAGATAGGAGATATCCAGTCAGCAATTGCTGACTTTGAAGTCGGAAAAAAAGTTAACGTAGCCATAATAGCCGGGCTCCTCGGTGGCAAGACTACCCTGATTAATGAGATTGAGAAACTAAACTTAAACAGGGCTACAAGAATTACCTTTTCCGGGATTATCCGGGATAAAGAAGAAATTTCGTTGCCAGAAGATACTATGAGGGTAGTACTTCTTGATAACTGTCATTTCCTCTACACAAGAAAGCCCGGCGGCTTTGATATACTCTATGAATTTCTGGATATGATTAGCTCTCAGGACAGGGTATTTGTCACTACCTGGAACCTTTACTCCTGGAAATACTTAAACGGAGCCTTCGAGATCGGGAAGTACTTTCCAGTGCAGATTCTGATTCCCTCTTTAGAAAAAGAAGGCATCAGGTCCCTTATCCTCAAAAGATACGAGGAAGGAGAGATAATATTTAATAACGGTGGAGAGTCCGAAAAAGAACCTGTTATATATATAATACCATATCCGCTTGAACTGGCCTCGCTGGGGAGAAAAATCATCATACCGGTTCCGAAAATAAATATCCCATATTTAAAAAGGCGCTTCCTGAAAGAAGAAGAAAAAGGGAAGAAAAAAGAAGAAGAAACCGCTGAGTATCGAGTATTCGAGAAGATTCACCTGGAATCAAAAGGCAACCCTGGCGTTGCCGTGAAGGTCTGGGAACTTGGACTTCATTATCCTCATATAAGCCCTGAGAAAATAGGCCAGTTTTCGTATGATATAAAACTCGAATATGACGAGGCTTTTATTCTTCACCTGATTCTCTCATATCAGGGCTTGAAAAAAGATGAAATCGCCGACATGATAGGCTCTACATTAAGAGTGAACGAAACCATTTTCCGGCTTTTAAATCAGGAACTAATTTTCAAACTTGAGGACGATTCTTTTCGCGTCAGACCTGAAGCCCTGCGCAGTGTCATTGCATATCTGGAAAAGCTAAGGCTGGTGTGGTAAATGGTAGATGGGATAAATGGAGAGACAGGCAGGGAGCAGCTTCTGGAAGCTCTCAGATCCATAGAAATGCAAACTCTGATAGACCTGATTCTGATTGTCATTACTGCATACATACTTGGAAGAATCGTTACTGTCGTACTATCGAAACTCTCGGAAAATATGAGCCGGGAAGGCAGGATAAAAGTAAAAATGATAATTCCCGCTATAAGGTTTGTATTCTACGCTATTGCCTTTTACAATATCCTGATGGAAATATTCAGCATTTTCGGGCCTGAACTGTTTCTTCTGACAGGGCTTCTGGGGGCAGCCATAGGTTTCGGGGTAAAAGACCTTTTTGCGGATTTTATCGGGGGAATTGTAATTACTTTTGAAAAACCATACCAGATAGGGGACAAGATCAATATCGGGAACTATTATGGTGAAGTAAGGGATATAGGGCTCAGGGCAACGAAACTGATTACACCTGACGATAATACTGTTACAGCTCCCAACAGCCTGATCTTCAATGAAGCCATTGCCAGCGGAAATTATGGAGTTTCGGAAATGATGGTGGTAATAGACCTGTATATTGCAGGAGAGTCTGACGTCAAAACCGCAATGAGGATTCTGCGGGAAACTGTCGTAAGCTCAAAATATATTTATGTTTCCGAAAAAAGACCTGTTATCCTGTTACATAAAGCCTTTCCTTTTTACACCAGATTAAGGGCTAAGGCTTATGTAAACGACCTCAGGGATGAATTTGAGTTTGAGTCCGATGTACATACAAAAGCCTGGATAGAATTCCAGAAAAAGAACATAAGGGCCCCGCAACTCCATATCCTGAATATTCCCCCGGTAGGGGATGAGTATGAGTCAGACCGCGCTACCCGGAGAAATGTCGGATCAGACCAGAGGACCGGAACAGGCTCCGAATCAGATAGTGATTCCCGGAAAAGTTTCGAGCTTTGATTTCTTAAACCTTTAGCCCGGCAATATCAACCTTTTTTGCTTCCTTTTCTGGCTTGCTTATAACTGAGAAGCTGCCATCGGTCTCAAGGACAACAGCCTCCACTTGTTCAAGGTTGGCGTATCCCTGATTCCTTACCGACTGTTCAATTTCGGTTTCGATAACTCTTGAGCGCTTCATTGAGTCCTCAAGGTATTCTCCATTATAATATACAAGGGAAGGCTCGCTTTTTATCATATTTTTTACAGCCTTAGATCTTACGGTTAACCATGAAACTACGTACTGCATGCCTATAAGGACTGCAAAACCCATTACTCCGTCTGCAAGTGAGATATTTTTGTTCAGAATAAATGACCCGAAAGTAGACCCAAGTGCAATCGTAACTACGAAATCAAAAGCATTAAGTTTGGAAAGTGTACGGTTTCCGGACACCCGTAGTAAAATTACAAGCGAGATGTATCCCAGTATTCCAAGAATTAAAACCCTTCCAAGATCATTCCAGCTATTGAAAAATATCCCCACAGCTACAGTCTCCTTTAAAACAAGTAAGTTTAAGGACGCCAGTTAAACTAATTATATCGCCTTATAATATAATATCTGTTATATTGAAATAAATAGATTTTTTATTCACCTGCGTCTGTTTTATTGTTTCGGGCATGTTCAGGTTTAAAAAGAGATAAAAAAGCCTGATACGTTAGGAGGAAAAAAGAAGGAAAGAAAAGGAAGGAAAAGGAAGAAAAAGGAAAGAAGAAGGGAAGAAGAAGGAAGATAAAGGAAAAAAAGGAAGATAAAGGAAAAAAAAGGAAAGAAAAGGAAGGAAAAGGAAGAAAAAGGAAAGAAGAAGGAAAGAAGAAGGGAAGAAGAAGGGAAGAAATAGAAGTAAATAGTTTTATTATCCTTTATCCTGAGGATTCAGAAGATCAATACCTACTGCAGTTCCTACCATGATATCCTCTTCTTTCTCAAAAGCTTCAAGAATACTTGAAATCAAAAGATGGCTGATTACTCTCCTTTTCCTTGGTTCAACCACATACCTTAGCCGCATCTCGATCCAGTTTTCCTCCATTTTCATAAAAAGTCTTCTCTGTACCTCGTAAGTGGTAAGGAAATACTGCTGCCCCATGAGCATGAGTTCTTTTCGCGCCAGGTCCTCAAACTCCCCTACAATCGGGCCTGCGACTTCAAGGGCGATTTCTTCGGCTTTTTTCCAGTTGCTGCCGTAAATCAGCAGAAACCGGGCTTCATCCCAGATAAAGGAGTAATCCCGCGTGTAATTCTTTATGGTCTTGGTGAGCACAAAACTATTAGGAATACTTAGGATTCTGCCAGTATATTGATCGGCATCTATCCATTCCCGGATCTCCATAAGTGTCGTGCTCAAACTTCCTATATCCAGTACGTCACCAACGGTATCCTCCACCTGAATCCTGTCTCCTGCTCTAAAGGGACGGGTTATAATCAGGAGAATTCCTCCGGCTATGTTTCTCAGAACATCCTGAAGTGCGATTGCAACCCCGGCGCTGAAAATCCCATAGGCAATAAATAGGGTGCTTGTCCTTTCTATCCAGATCGCAACAAGGGAAGCAATAGCAAGCACTGTGACAAGAATAGACACTGTTTTCCTCAGGGTATACCTGTCACGGGCAGCCGTAACTCTTCTCAAAATAAGGTTTCCGGCGACGGAATTCATTATCTGGGCTATAAGAATTACAATTAAAGAGATGAGGAGGGCGTCCAGCAGAGACCGATCCTCGAAGATATAAAACTCAGTCAGATACCGGATATATGCGATAAAAAGTATCAAGATCATCAAAATAAAAGTATTCAATCTCCTGATAATCCTCATACGGATAAATATAATGCTATTTATATATCAATATGGCAGACACGAAAAACGTTTTCCAGTGTTTGATTAAGTCAACATAGACCAAGCCTGGAGGACAGTTGCTGCTAAATATATTAGATAATTCTTGAAACTTCATAAATTTTAAAGTCAACCAGAGCTGCATGAAAAAATTAAGATTTTAAAAATAACAGAAACCTCTGAGGATACCCGATCGTTTCCAGACGCATAATACAGGGTGCAGGTAGAAAGCCAGTATATCCACTAACTACCTTTAAATACGATAAATAGAATTTTTGTTTTTCATTCTTCAAAGCATTACGGTACAGAAGTAACAGAAGCAGATCTCTAGAAAGTGACTGCAAGATAAATAAAAGAGAGATGACATGGCAGGAAACGGGAAGGACAAACAGGAGACAGGTGAGGGAAATAAAGAACTTTTCCTGAGTGCCTTCAAAACCACAATCCCTGTGCTTCTCGGATATATCCCTCTCGGAATGGCTTTCGGGTTTCTGCTTGACGGTGCAGGATATCACTGGATCTATGCTTTCCTGATGAGCCTTTTTGTCTATGCAGGCTCAGGCCAGTTTCTGGCAGTAGCTTTACTTGCTGCCGGGGCGGGGCTGACCGAGTTTGCCATAGCCACGCTGTTACTGAACCTCAGGCATGCCTTTTACGGGCTTTCCCTGCTGGAGAAGTTCTCAGGAGTCGGAAAGGTTAAACCCTACCTTATCTTTGCGTTAACCGACGAAACATATGCGCTCCTGACCACAACCGATGTCCCGAGGGGGAGCTCGAAGTCAGGCTTTTACTTTTATATTGCAGCTCTTGACCATTTCTACTGGATTTCAGGTTCCGTGCTTGGGGCTGTGCTTGGCTCTGTGCTGGAGCTTAACCTTGAGGGCATGGGCTTTGTGCTGACCGCACTTTTTGTGGTGCTGACCATAGAGCAGTATTTCAATTCCGAGGCGCGTTTCCCGTTTATAGCCGCAGTGGGTGCAGGAACCTTTTCCCTCATATTTTTCAATCCTGACAATATGCTGCTTGCCTCAATCATCCTCGGAACCTTAATCCTGCTGGCCAGGGAAAAGTCAATGCAGAAAACACAGCCAACGCAGAGAGCTTGGAGAGCGTTACAAACAGAGCCGGAAACCAGGGCTATTAATGCATCCGTGCAGCCTGCCGAAGACAAAACCAGGAGGAAAGATTGATGCTGGATTCCCTTCACATGCTCATAACAATTGCGGTTATAGCGCTTGCAACCTTTGCAACCAGAGCCCTCCCGTTTTTGTTTTTTGGCTCAAGAGAACCACCTGCAATGCTCTCTATTATTGAGAAAAATTTGCCTCCTATGATTCTCCTGCTGCTTGTAATCTATTGCCTCAAAGACGTGCAGTGGTTCTCAGCTCCGTACGGGATTCCGGAATTGTTTACCATAAGTGTGGTTGCCGGGCTGCACTTCTGGAAACGGAATGCCATGCTCAGCATCTTCACAGGGACCGGACTTTATATGCTACTTGTGCAGCTCAATGTACTTTCTTTCCTCTGACCCTTTTCCTGCCTTTCCCCCTGAGCCGGGTGTACTTCCGGATTCCACACATACCCGGATTCGGATTAAAAGTTTCAGTCGTTTAAAACTAAATTAATAGTAATAATATTTATATACGTTAATTATATTCCATTTTAGAAGTGACTTCTATGAATGAGAAAAAGCTTGACGAATCATCACTCAAGAGCAAAGGATTTCTGCCTCAGAGGCAGGAAAATATGTTTTCGATGCGGGTTAAGGCTACTGGCGGCAGGGTGAATGCAGATCAGCTCCGGGCGATTGCGGATGCTGCCGACAAGTACGGCCACGGCTACGTCCATATAACCTCAAGGCAGGGCATTGAGATTCCTTTTGTCAAACTCGAAGATACTGAGGAAGCGAGTTCCGAGCTTGAGAGGCAGGGAGTCCTCGGAGGCTCGGCTGGAAAGCGGGTAAGGGCGATCGTTGCCTGCCACGGGAACGAAGTCTGTAAATACGGGCTCATAGACTGCCAGAAAATTGCGCAGAGAATCGATGAAAAGTATTTCGGGGAACCTGTTCCCAAAAAACTCAAAATTGCAGTAACAGGCTGTCCGTCAGCCTGCGTAAAACCTCAGGACACCGATTTTGGAGTAATGGGCTCTACAAAGCCTGAGATCCTTGAAGAGAACTGTGTTGGCTGCAAACGCTGTGAAAAGGCGTGTAAAATGGGAGCAATAGAAATCCTGGAAGACAAAGCCATCATAGACAGGGAAAAATGCATCCTCTGCGGAGCCTGTATCGCAGCCTGTAAGAAAGATGCACTGAGAGCGGGAAAGACCGGATGCACGATCTTTGTCGGAGGCAAACTGGGACGCAGGCCAGGGAAAGGAAGAAAGCTACTTGAACTTGCAGATGAAGAACAGCTTTTCTCAATTCTGGAAAAAACCTTTGAGTATTACAGGAGAGAGGGCCTTGACGGAGAAAGGTTAGGAGATCTCTTTGACAGGCTGGGATTTGAAAAATACAGGGAGGAAGTCCTTTCCTGAAACCTCCTTCCCACCTTTAATTTTCTCCGGACTTCCATTTTTCTCAATTTTCCGGATCTCTTAATTTCTCACCTGCTAAGAAAGTCCGACAGTTTAACCTGTTAACACACTTAACTTGCTGACCTGGCGCGAATCGCAAGCCAGACTATTATCGCCCCCAGCCCGATAATGAGTGCAATAAAACTTATGAGCGTTCCCACGAAGGGAATTTCATACAGAACAGCAAATATAACTGCCCCGACAACATAGTACACTATTTCTCTGGCTTCCTTTTTTAAGATTTTATTATATATGATCTCACCTGCAAGCAGTTTGACAGGTATTGTCGCAATAAGAACCGCCAGTGTCAGAAGCAGGATTATGAGAATCGAGAGGCTCCACCCGAATATGGTAAAAAGCAGGATTAACGCAAGTATCGGAAGGAAAATCAAAGCCAGGAAGCCCAGTAGCCCTGTTTTCAACGGTGAATCTTTTACAAGTTCCGCAACCCCTCTTACAAAACCCGGGAAAAGATAGATAAGGACCAGACCCAGGACCAGGGCTGCAAGCAACCCTATAATAAAAGATAAAATGCTGAACCCTCCGGCAGCACCTGCATACTGCTCTTCCGTTGCATTTACCTGAGTAACGTTGAGGTTCCCGCCTACTTTACTATCCAGATCGGAAGGATAGTTCTGAGCTTGCAGTCTCAGATCTCCTCTAAGCTCGAAGTCATCTCCGGTTCTTAAGGTACCTGCTGAGATATCCCCGTTTCCATTAACGGTTCCGTCAAGCGTTATTTCCCCTCCGCCGAGCAGAAGATCCCCTTCGACCACGCTATCCCGGGAAAGAAAAATCTGACCGCCTGCTGCTGCCACATCTCCGCCTACATCCCCGTTAACCCGGATCAGGCCTCCGGCTGCGATAATGTTTCCCGAAACGTTACCGTTAACAATTAGCTCCCCGCCCGCACCTATGAAATCGTCTCCGGTATTCCCGTTTATTTCAAGCCGGGACCCTGCAAGCACCAGGTCTCCCTGAATGTCCCGGTCAATTTGAAGATTCTCTCCACCCCCGAAAGCATTTCCTGAGCTCGTATATTTAAGAACGTCTTCATCGGCAGCTCCTGCTGAACAAGGCAGTACAGCAAAAAAGATAATAAGTAGAATAAGACCTGATACCAGTCTTTTTTTCATAAACCAGTCCTCTTTATTCTTTAAATACTGTTTAATTTGTCACTTAATTGTCCTGTTTCATTGAAGAAGGTTTCTAAATATTATATAAATTTAAATATAAAAGGTGAATCCGGAGGAAAAAGTGAAAGAAGCTCCAGCGAAAGTTAGAGTGTATATAGATTACAAACCAGGTATTAATATACGTGCCTTCCAGTGCCCGGCTGGTATTCGGCACGAAATCCTGTCAGGTTCCCAGATTGATCCCAGTACTTTACCACGAATTACTATGGATTCTGGAAGTGTCGTACCTGAGCCTGCCTGATTTTTCTTCTGCCGGATAGCCCATTGCAATAATAGAAAAAGGAGCTACGTGCTCAGGCAGATTTAACAAATTACTGATTTCCAGGACCATTTTCTCAGCAGGATAGATCCCGATCCAGACAGCGCCAAGCCCGAGATCATGGGCAGCAAGCAGCATATTCTGGCTTGCGGCTGAGCAGTCCTGAATCCAGAAGTCCTTGAATTTAGGAACGTTCTTATCCCCGCAGACAAGTACTGCAGCCGGAGTATCCTTCAGCAATTTTGCGTACGGATGTACCAGGGAGATTTTTTCAAGCAGGCCGTGTTGGTCAATTATAATAAAATGCCAGGGCTGTTCATCTCCTGCGGACGGTGCATTCATACCGGCTTTTATAACATTCTCAATTATATCCCTGTTTACCTGATCCGGCAAATATTTCCTTATACTTCTTCTGGTTAATATTGCGTCCATTGTTTCCATAAAGTTCCCCCGATCGCTGATGGTTCTTACAGCGGTTTAACTTCCCGGTTAATAACTGTTAATTAAATGGATATATAATTTTCAATGCATATAATCTGGTTAGATTCACAATATGAATATGCCGGCATTACAGAACCATGGGTTAAAAAAGGATTGGAAATTAGATAAAAACTTTTTCAGGAAAACTGAAATTAATAAGTTTTGCCTTTGTCTCTTTCATCATTCCAGGTCAAATACTTCACCTTCAGAAAGCGAAATAACTTTGATTACATGCTTCAAAATATTCACATACATTTCTGTTCTTAATATTGCCTGTCAGGCCGCGAATGAAAGATATAAAATGACTTGCTCCTCTGGAACCAGCCTAAAGCCTAATCTTTTGCTCTTCCGAATCAATGTTTGAACGTGAGCTATCAGCTCATAAAAATTTTTCATTTAGTCTTTCGATTTCTTTAAGTATGAACTCAATTTCGCAAGTAAAATCAAAATTAGAGTGAAAAAGTCGTAGAAGTGGAAAAAACCGATTGAATAGACTGGCAATACCAGACGCCATAAACAATAAACTGAGCTCACAATTAAAAACATTATCAAATAGATACAAATGAACGAATGCGTGAAAGAGGTGTTTTCATCTGGAAATTCTGGTGAAAACCAGAGAAATGCAAGAAGTATTACCGTTATTGCAAGTGATACAAATTGACGTGCTGGATCATCTGGAAAAAAAGGCGATAAAAGACTCCATAAACAATAAAATGAGCTTAAAAGTAAAAACACCATCAAGAAACCTAAACTGAATGAAGTAAAAGAAGAAATTTTTTTATCCGTATTCTTTGACCATAACCGGTAAGATACAATAAAAAGGAGTGTTAACAGGACTGTAAATAATGGAAATTGATCTGCCGGATCAACCGGAAAAAAAGGTAATAATTCAGATGGGTCCGAGATTCTAGCATCTCCGTAATTTATCGATACGTTATCCTCAAAATAATACAAATACTTTTCTACTTCCCGTAGGAGGTTTGTGAGTTCGGATAGGGTGATATTCAGGTCAGATATTCTTCCTTTAAAAGCTCGGTAATTTCTCCTATTTGTCGAATTCAGCACCCGGATAACCGATGATGTTCCAGGCTAATAGTGCTGAGCTCTTTCAGGTATCTCTCCTGAATCCGCCTGTCAATAATACACAATTCAAAAGAATTCAATTCAAAAGAATCCAATTCAGAAAGCATCCGCAGATTTAAGAAAAAAGTAAACAAAAAGTGAAAAATAGTAAAGGAAAAATTGACTGAAGTTTACATAAACCGTTCAAATCTTTCCTTTCGAGCTTTACAGATCGG
Source organism: Methanosarcina sp. MSH10X1 (assembly GCF_004099695.1). Lineage (GTDB taxonomy): Archaea > Halobacteriota > Methanosarcinia > Methanosarcinales > Methanosarcinaceae > Methanosarcina. The sequence goes on from NZ_SCHL01000001.1 coordinate 333,053, forward strand.
ACAGACCCCTGGAGGTTCGTCCATGGCAGATAGATATCCGCAAACCTTACATCTCCATACCGGCTTTGAAAGTTCACCTGAAAATTCCATGGTTTCCATCATCTCGGCTCTTTTCTTCTCTTCTTCTCTTTCAGCATCTCTCTGCTCTTTAGGAGGGCGCCTTTCCGGAATAGGTTCCACGCTTCTTTCTCCCCGGATTACCTCGTCCGAAACATAAAGCGCACAGTAGCAGGCTCCGTAGTCATTCAGGTCGGGATCTCGATAGTAACAGGGACAGACAATGTCCAGGTCTTCTTCCAGATTATTGGCAGAAAGCCTGCATGGACAGGACCAGTAACCGTACCGCCGCTCGTTGGCGAGCAGCCCCCGCACAAGATCTTTTGTAAACTCGACATCAGGATTGAGGTGATACCCCGATGCTTCGACCTGGTTATTCAAACGTCTGTAAACTTTATCCACCAATTCGTCTGTTATGCCTTCTTCGGTGGCCTCCTCTTCTTTCAGCCCAATTCCCCCTTACACTAAAAGCAAATCTTTCGGAAAAATTCTTTGTTTTTGATAAAACCTTTTCTCAAAAAGTTTTTCTTCAGCCCGGCTCTCATTTAAAATCCGAGGGCTTCGCGGATTTCCTTTTCTTTAAAGCCCACGATTGCTTTCTCCCCGTTTATAACGGTTGTCGGGAAAGAAGCTGAAGGATTGAAGCGTCTTACTTCCTCGACAACCTGATCTTCCTGTTTTTCATCAAGCTTGTCCACGTATATAAAATCGAAGTCCACACCAAGATCGGTAAGCAGTTTCTTTGTTCTTTTGCACCATACACAGGTACTCAGGCCGTACATTACAACCTTACCCCTGTCAGTTCCAGAAATATGATCCCCTTGATCCTTATTCAGAGTAGATACATCCATTAGTTTAACCCCCGGCCACAATAAAGTTATGGCAGTACGTATATGAGTACTTTGCCTCGAAAGCGCTCTTATCCCGAGCCTGCAGACGGTAGAAGCTCTGGCAGGCTGCAAGTTATGTAAATTGCTTATGAGAAAATATAGACTAAAGTATATAAAATTTGGACATACTTATAAGGAGTAAAAACGGAAAATGCAAGGAATATTCCCCGCGTACCAGATTTAACACCTTCTAAATACGAATTTTCCGCTGTGCAGGCTCAGTCTTAAAGCATCTTTCCATTGTATGGATTCAGGCTTAGAGTCTGCATGTACCGGCTGATTCTTATTTTATCAAGCCTTTCTGCACATACCAGTCGTAATCATGGGCAAAACGTTCTTTGTCGGATTGTGCAAGCTGGCAGAAATATGCTGTGGTCTGGCGGTGCGCCTCATCCTGATCAGGATATTTTATTTCCCCGCGGACCGATTTTACCAGCTTCTTACCAAGTTCTTCGGCAGATCCTGCAGCTTGCTGGGGTGCAGCCGGGTTTCCCGCCATTAAAACGCCAAGACCTCCGACAACAGTAACGCCAAGAGTCATGAGCACGCTATTCATATATTCCACGACTGCATCCGCCTTGCTTCCTCCTGCCGTGGATACAGAGCACCCGAACTTCCCGGTAAGCATCTGGCAGTGAATAGCATCCGAAAGCCGGTCAAAGAAAGCTTTCATAGGAGCCGGGACCGAGTTAATGTAATTTGGGGCGCCAAGCACGATCCCATCGGAGTTCTGAATCCTCTCAAAGAGCTCCTCGAAATCATCAAGCTGGGGGCACTCTCCGGTTGCATAACAGGCTCCACAGCCTGTGCAGTATTCTATACGCAGGCTGTAGAGATCTATCAGTTCGGCTTCCACGCCCTCGGATTCAGCACCTTTGAGCACTGCTTTTACCAGCTGGAGGGTATTGCTTTCATTTCCTCTGGGACTCGCATTAATTCCAAGAATTTTCATGATTATCACCTTGATTAAATAAATTACAGGGGACTACCTATTATCTTTTGCTTTTCTCAGGTATGCTGGCGTGAGATGCAGGCCTACTCTTACCTCTCACCAGGGACGCGAATATCCCGATAATGCAAAAGACCGTAAACAGGATAAACGCATAGTGAAGGCTTAAAACGAACCGGGAGTAATATTCCGGCGTGATCTCAACGGGACCAATAATAATTGCAAAAATCATCATTGCTATGCCCATTGAAAGCATCTGGCCAAGAAGCCGCATAGTCCCGTTCATCCCGGATGCGACACCGTAGAATTTTTTGTCGACCGAGCTCATGATTGCATTCGTATTTGGGGAGGAGAAGAGCCCGAAACCTATACCAAGGACGATAAGGATAACAATCAGGTACCGGATAGGAGTTGTTTCCGTAAGGAAGATGAGAAGGAAGAGCCCAAGTGCGGTAAATGCCATCCCGACAGACGCAACAATTCGCGGTTCAATCCGGTCCGAGAGCCTGCCGGCAACCGGTGAAACCAGAGCCATGACAATAGGCTGAACTATCAGGATACTACCCGCATTCGCAGGCGTGAAGCCTTTCGTGTACTGAAGGTCGAGGCTTAAGAGAAAGGTCACTGCAAAAGTCGCGCTGTAATTGATGAGTGCAGACAGGTTCGAAAAAGCAAAAATCCGGTTTTTTGTCAGGAGAGTAATGTCAAGAACGGGAGAAGGTATTCTCAGCTCATACAGGGCAAAGATGATGACTCCCAGGATTCCTACGGCTATAAGAACAGCTCCTTTTAGTTCCGGGAGAACCGAGAAACCGTACATGACTGCAACTACCGCTGCACCATATATGACCGATCCTGTCAGGTCGAACTTTTCTCCTTTACATTCAGCCCATTCGCCTTTAATCTTCCACAGGATGAGAAGAATTGCTGTAATACCTATAGGGACATTTACGAAGAAAATGCTCCTCCAGCCAAGATACTGTGTCATTGCGCCTCCGAGTAAGGGACCAATGGAAAGCCCGATATAAACCGCGGTGATATAAACACCAAGCGCTTTTCCGCGCTCACCCGGCGGAAAGACCGAAGTAACGATAGCGACACCTGTCCCGAAAATCATTGCACTTCCGATACCCTGGATGACCCTCACTCCAATCAACATTTCAGTTGAGGAAACCATTGTCATAACTAAAGACGAAAGGCTGAAAACCGCGATACCGTAAAGAAAAATCTTTTTCCTTCCGTAAATATCTGCGATTTTTCCTAAAGGAACAAGAAACAGTGCTGAAGAAAGGAGATATGCAGTCGCTACCCAGGAGAGAGCAATGGCATCCATGCGAAATTCGGCTCCCAGTACAGGCAGGGCAATATTTACTGCCGAACCGTCAAAAGGAGTAATAAATCCCGCAAGTATTGCAATAAAGAGCACAACCCGCTTCTCAGCGCCGACAACAGGAACATCAGGGGTGTGGCAGATTTCCGGGACTTCAGTAAGTGATCTGTCGTTATTTGTTTCTTTTTCCATATATATCACTGATCAGAAAGGTCGTTATCTGCAGCCTGCAGGGTCAGGAAAATCGCAATCGATCCTGTAAAGTATAGGTTTTTCAGGTTAATACTCCTTATAATACATTTCCTCAGCGCGGTAGACTGATTAACCATTTAGTATAACTTACTTATTATTAAATACTCTACCATTCAGCCGCAAGCGTGGCGTCGCTTGAGCCCGCCCCGGTTACAGCGGTCTGGATAATCAGGGTTTTTGATCAAACTTTTTTTGAAAAAGTTTGCGTTGCGCCGGTTTATCACGCCGTTACGTGGGGATTTTCGCTCAAGCCTTTTTTGAAAAGGCTTGCGTTCCGCCGGTCGATCACGCTCCTGTTACACCGGTCTAGATAAATCAGAGTTTTTGATAAAACTTTTTTTGAAAAAGTTTTCGCTCAAGCCTTTTTTAAAGAGGCTTACGTTTTTGATCAAACTTTTTTTGAAAAAGTTTGCGATCAAGCCTTTTTTAAAGAGGCTTACGTTTTTGATCAAACTTTTTTTGAAAAAGTTTGCGGGCAAGCTATTTTTTGAAAAGGCTTGCAGTAAACCTGGAACACAAATTAAATTATGATAACGGAGTAATAATTGAATTAAGGCTATCCAGAAAATTTTCCGCAGTAATGTTAAAGCCGTATGAAGCTTACAGGGAATTAATGGTTCGCCGGCAAATTAAGGCCTTAAGACCAGACTTTAAGACTAAGGCTATGGAAAAATATAAAACCAGGTTTAGAGGATAACGGCGATTAAGTAGGAGTAAAATTGACACGTTAAGGCGTTACAATTATTTTTATATGAAAACCACTTATGGATTAAGCCGTTAAATTATGCCTGTATGAAGTTTATAGAGGTTATAGACTCACAATGAATGAAATAATTATCTGGATATTGATTTTAATCTGCCTCATGCAGTCTGCTATCTTCTCCGGTATGACTATAGGGGTTTTCGGGCTTGGGAGACTCAGGCTTGAAATCGAGGCTGAGGCAGACAGTAAAGAAGCTATTAAAATCCTGCAGATCCGGCGGGACTCTAATTTTCTGCTTACGACATTGCTCTGGGGTAATGTAGGCGTGAATGTCCTGATTGCCCTTCTTACGGATTCTGTGCTGGCAGGGGCTTCAGCTTTCCTCTTCTCTACCTTCGGGATTACCTGTTTCGGGGAGATTATGCCCCAGGCTTACTTTTCCCGGAACGCCCTGTCACTTGGAGCAAAGCTGACACCTGTCGTCCGCTTCTACCAGATGCTGCTCTATCCGGTAGCCAAGCCTACAGCTCTTATTCTCGACTGGTGGCTTGGCAGGGAGAAACTTGAGCTTTTCAAGGAACAGTCTATGCGGATTATGCTCGAAAAACATATCGAGTCCGGAAGGACCGATATTGGCACTTTTGAAGGTATAGGAGCCCTGAACTTTCTTTCAATAGATGATGTCAGCATCTCCGATGAAGGCTCACTGATAGACCAGAGAAGCATAATTTCTCTCCCGGTTGAAAATAACCGCCCGGTTTTTCCTCCGTTCAAAAGGGAGCCGACTGACTCTTTCCTGCAAAAGATCGAAGCGTCAGGAAAGAAATGGGTAATCATTACCAACCCTCAGGATGAGCCTGTAATGGTGCTTGATGCGGATGGTTTCCTGAGGGACGCAGTTTATAAGAAAGGCCCATTCATACCGCTGTCTTATTGTCATTTCCCGGTCGTGGTGAAATCTCCGAAAACCAGGCTTGAAAAGGTAATCCGGCAGTTTAAGGTGTATCCGCAGCATCCTGAAGATGATGTCATCGACCAGGATCTTATTCTCTATTGGGGTCAGGAGAAAAGAATTGTTACGGGTTCGGATATTCTGGGTCGGCTGCTGCGGGGAATTGTGATAGAATGCGAACTGGCATCAGGATGTGAGATACCTGTCCCGCCTTCCCAGCCTGGAATTGTAAGAAGGAGAAGTTTGAGAAGAAGGAGCAAAGAAGGTAAAGAACAGAGGAAAGAATGAGAAGGATGAAGAAAGTTAAAAAGAAAGTCTAACAATTTAAGAAAAGCAGAAAAAAGTGTAGAAAAAGGAATAAAAAGAGCCGAAAAAGAAATAAAAAAATCGAAAACGGAATAAAAAGTTACTCTTCGTATGCCGGAAGGGTTATAACGCCTATCTCCTGAAGGGGGTAGCCCACTGCGAAATGGTAGAGGTCCTGGTATTCAAACCCTTTAAGCCCTATGGCTTCATGCAGAGGGTCATCAAAGAAACACCCTATCCCGCAGCCCCTGAGACCGTTTGCTTCGGCTTCAAGGTAAAGAAGCTGCCCCAGAATTCCACATTCCCAGAAAAGGTATGGATATATCCAGGCGCCGAACCTGTTCAAAGGCTCTTCGAATTCCGAGAGCATGCAGGCAGTAAAGCAGGCATCTGCAGCTTTTCGCTGGGAACAGGAAAGCTGGGCTGCAAAATAATGCAGGGTTTCCTCCATAAGCATATAGAGTTCCAGGTCTGAAGGGCAATTTTTCGGTTTTTCCCATAAAAAGTCCGGTTTCATGGCAGTTTTAAGCCTCTCTTTTTCCCCTGGATTTCGAAGGAAGATATAAAGTCCGGGAAGAACATCCTTTACCCGGTTCACGAAAAGCAGCAGGTGAGTAAAAGAACCGAAAGCCAGGGAATCGAAAATTGGGTTATTTTCCGGAAGAGTTCTCTTTAATATTGCATAGAAAGTTTCTTTTTCCATATATGCGCTATTATTCATTTCAATAGCACTTCTCCTTCCGTGGATAGCGCTGCGCAGGGGAACGGTTTCAAGATCAGACCGGCTCTTAAAACTGCTGGGCTTCAGGGATGAAACAGACTGCGTACCGGATTCCGGTTCTCTTTTTTGTTCCAGGTAATCGGTTCCGTTCTTTTGAGCTGCCGAAGCCGCTTTTTCAATACCTACCCATTCAACATGCTTTGTGCTTAAAATATTAGGAATGCCTTTCCAGGAAAGGTTTTTAAAAGCCGGGACCACAGCGGATGAAACCCTGCCTCTGGAACAGGTTTCTCCTGCAGGATAGACCGCAAGCAGGCAGGCAGGTTCCTGTTTTTCGTGACCTTTCTCTCCGGATATACCGAGCAGGGCTGCGACTTCTTTCGAACCCATATCCAGAAGAAGGCTCGTTCTCCAGCCAAGCCCGGCAGCCGCAAAGGTCAGGGCAGCAATTGCATGCCCAATATCATGCTGCGCATACCGGAAGGCTCTGAGCCCGTATTTCCAGGAGACCCGCCAGTAAATTGAAGTCAGACCTACAAAAAGAGTGCCTTCGGGAAAGCCCGAACGTATAAGTTCCCAGGTTTCCCGGGAGAATTCGGCTCTGAGTTCAAGGGCATGAGGCAAAGGAGCATAATGGCAGACCGAGGGGTTTTTCAGAAATCCCTTTACAGGGCCGGAAAGGAGATATGCCTCGGTAGGATGGAGGTTTCCGCTTGAGGGATTGACACGGAGAGGCCATTTCGTACCTCCTGCCGCCTTCCAGGCCGAAATGGCAAAACTGTCAAAGAAAAGCCTGGAAATCGATTTTGCACTCAGCTCTGACGGCTTGATCTTTTCCGGTGAGAAAGCCTGTTCATATGCAGGAAAAATCTCAGCTTTTATCTGCTTATCGCTCCAGAGATCCAGATTTAGAAGTTGAGTGCCGCGATAGTTAAGGAAAGGATCTGGCTTGATTTGCATATCCAGGCGGTGAGGCCCGGAGGCATAAGCTTTGAAATTGTGTTTACTTTCCTTGTGATAAGCCAGTATAGCTTCAAGTTCCGTTGTCATAGAAAGCACGCCCTGTAACCGGATAAATCGAATTCTTAAACTGCCTTTTCGGTAAAGTACTTCTTGCTTTTTCGTTAAAGTGAATCTATGTGCGAGATCTTAATAGGATATTGGCCTTTAATAAAATTTTAGAAAGATTTAAGCTTTTTTCAGGAGTTCAAGTATGGCTTTTCCAAAAGCATCAGCACTTGCAGGGTCCCGCCCTGTAACCACATGGCCAGAAACCACTACTTCCCGGTCCAGATAAACAGCCCCATGTTCCTCAAGTTCGCGTACTGTATCCGGGCTTTTGAAAACCGTGCTCTCTTTACCCTTCAGGACACCCGTTCTTGCAAGTACTACAGGGGAGATGCAAATTGCGGAAACCACCTTTTTAAGGGCGTCCGCTTCCTTTACGAGCTTTTGCAGAGCTTTGTTGTCCCACAGGTACTTTCTTGAGCCCGATCCTCCGGAAATTACTATTGCATCAAATTCATCAATTCTGGCTTCCGAAATCGTGATATCAGGCTTGATTGTGCCTCCCAGCATTCCTTTAGCCGATTGCGTGGATTCGGCTGCAACAGTAACTTCTACTCCCGCAGCCTCAAAAAGCTGCTTAGGAACAAAACATTCCTCATCCCTGAACTGTTCCTGGGCGATTACAAGCAGGATTTTCTTGCCTTCATACTCTGTTTTCACCATCTGGCTGCCCTCCTGTAAGTTCAAAAAGTAAAACTCGAATAAAGAAGAAACGAAATATCTTGGTAACCCTATTTCCTTAAGGGTATGGACATGAAAATATAAATGGATGCTTCTTTTAGAGAGTATGAGCTGAGAAAGATTATAAAGAGCCTGAGAGCTTCAGAGGCGTTTAATAAAAATTCGTTTGTAAATTACCCGTATTCTACTTCAGGTTATGAGATAGTAAAGGCCTGCGGAAATTCCTGCCCCTGCAAAAGTTGCCGCGAAATTGACTCCGCTGTTTGAAAGTACTCCCCTCTTTTGAAGAGTAGCCCCAAGGAGACTGTCAATATTTGTTCCGAAAAAGCCTCCTGCTGTAGTTATAAGGACTGTTAATATGAGGTTGTCCGAGATTCCCAGCAAGTATGCAAGAATTCCGATTACTGCAGAACCGAGGATTGCGGCAAATTCACCGAGCATTGACACTGCTCCGTCAGCTCCGGGTTCCGAGAGTTTCAGGGTTGTTATCATTCTTGGCCTTCCTTTTGCAGTTGTGCCTATTTCACTTGCCAGGGTATCTCCGGTAGCCGTCGCAACCGTGCCCATATAAGCATAGACAATAGGAAGGCTGTGCTCCGGAAAAACTCCATATGCTACTGCCAGGGCGAGAGCTGCCATACTGTTCGAAAATACATTTTCATAGCTCCTGATTCCATCTTTAGCCTGCGCAATTCCTATGGATTCTTTGTATGCATATTTGTATCTTGTAAACCCGCCTCCCAGAATAAAAAATGTAAGCAGGAGCAGGAACCAGGAAATCCCGCTGAAGACGATTATCAGGACTCCAAGCAGGGCAGCGCTTAGCAGGGCAGAGACATCTGCAATCTTAGCCCTGTAAGCCAGCACGCCCAGGAAAAATGAGAAGGCGAGCGCAACAACCATTTTTTCGGGAGGTACCCAGTACCTGAACTCCTCAAAGATCCACATCGTCATCCCTGCGCCAAGGGGTACCGAAATATTCTTATCGATTTTAGAGGGAATTGACTCGAAAAGCGAGCCTGTAACCGCCCCGATCACGGCTATGAAGAAGACCAGATTATATGAAACCGAAAGCTCCTGCCAGTAGATAATCCAGCTTGCGGCAAGAAATGCAGCAGCAATCCGGAGTGCCAGGAAAGTTGAGCTCCAGAGTATTGAAAAACTTCTCTTTTTTATCCGGTTCCGTCTTGTATTAAAATCAGGCACAGGATCGGTTTCGGAAAAAGAAGTACTGTGGTTTCCTACTGCTGCAACCGCAAACGCGGCGAGTACTATGTAAAAAGGATAGGTGTAAGAAGAGCCTCCCGAAATTACGGAAACAAAGAGCATTAGAGCAAGAGAAAAGATAAGGCTGGTAACGTCTCTGCCGCAGGAAAAAGCGCTTCCTGAAAACCTGATTCCCACGAAAAGCCCTATAGAAAGGATAAAGAGAAGATTCACCCCTGCAAAAGGAGCTATAAGGATGAGCAGGAGATAAAGGATTTGCGTTACAGGAATCCCCTGGAAGGAATCCCCTTTTTTGAATGATCGGGCAGCTCTGTTCATTATAGTACATCTTTTGTTTTTCTCTTTGTGGAAAGTTACATAGAATATGCTTATCTTTATAAATAGATAGTTGTTTTTTCTCTCAGAGATGATTTAAAAATATGGACTAAAATTTAAAAAGATCGGTTCTGGCATTTGCGGTCAGAAGAAATTTACGCGAACCCTCAACCCTTCAGAGATTATCCGATCAATAAAATAACTTTTGCTTCACATCTGTTTTTCAGGATTTTCCCATACTTTATTTAGCTTCCGGGTTTTATTGCTTCCATGTTTCACTGAACTCTATCCGGGGTTCAGAATTTTCCGGACTAATATTAACTCATTTTTCAGGCTTATACCCGAAATCTAATAAAAATTCCGATCCATAAGTATAACCAGAAATAGATTGTATTATAACCGACGAAGCTGCAAGCCACATTCGGCTGTGAGGGGGAAGCATGGAGAATTACGACCTCATCGTGATAGGTACGGGTTCTGCAATGAACTATATAAATTCTATTATCGATTCGAACCCGGAAATGAGAGTAGCCATTATCGACAAAGACGAACCAGGCGGGATCTGTCTTACACGAGGGTGCATCCCTTCAAAGACCCTGCTCTATCCTGCCGAACTAATTAGAGAAGTGGAAAACGCACCCTTTTTTGGAATTAAGCTTGAAATAGAGAATATTGATTTTCTCGGGATTATGGAAAGGATGCGCAGGAAAATAGGAGAGGAAATCGAAGCGATAAAGAAGAGCCTGACAGAAAACCCGTATCTCGACTACTACCATGAAAGTGTTGAGTTCATATCTCCTTATACTCTTAAAGCAGGCGAAAAAACCCTCCACTCCGAAATGATTTTCCTCTGTACCGGTTCAAGACCTGCAATCCCGCCCGTTAAAGGACTGGAGGAAGCGGGTTACCTTACAAGCGACACTGTGCTTGAACTTGTGGAATGTCCAAAAAAGCTTGCGATCCTTGGAGGGAGTTATATTGCAGCCGAATACGGGCACTTTTTCTCGGCTATGGGAGCCGAAGTTACGGTTATAGGGAGAAACTCTCAGTTTCTTCCGCAGGAAGAACCCGAGATTTCCAGACTTGCCATGATGAAGATGTCAGAGTACATGCAGATCATTACAAACCATGAAGCCGTAGAGGTCAGGAAAGAAGAAAGCGGGCAGAAAGTTGTTATTGCAAAAAACAGGAATTCGGGACAGGAAGTAAAAGTTACTGTCGATGAAATCCTTGTAGCAACTGGAAGAGTTCCGAACACCGATATTCTCCACCCCGAGAGAGCCGGAATCAAAACCGATACTCAAGGCTGGATTCTGGTGAACGAATATCTCGAGACCTCACAGCCGAATATCTGGGCGTTTGGGGATGCAAACGGAAAATACCTGCTAAAGCACGTAGGGAACTACGAATCAGGAATAGTTTTTCTCAACGCGATCCTGAAGGAAAAAGTAAAGGCAGACTACCACGCCGTACCTCATGCCGTCTTTTCCTACCCCGAAATTGCAGGGGCAGGCATGGGAGAGCGGGAAGCTGTGGAAAAATATGGAGAGGAAAGAATTGTCATAGGTCTCAAGTTCTTTGAAGATACTGCCAAGGGAGCGGCTATGGAAGTCAGGGATTATTTCGTGAAGGTGATCCTTGATGCGGAAGAAGAAAAAATTCTGGGAGCCCATATTATAGGCCCTCATGCTTCAATCCTGATCCACCAGATAATTCCTCTCATGTACACCGAATCGAGGAGTCCTGAACCGATAATGCGGGCTATGGATATCCACCCGTCCCTGAGCGAGGTTGTAACGCGGGCATTTTATTCTCGGCTGTCGGCTGAACATTATCATCATTTCCTGAAACATATCGGGCTTGAGGACTGAGGAATTTCCTTACTTCTTTAGATCGGCTATTTAATTCACATCTATTTTTTAATAAGGTCAAAAACCCACCTGCTAATGCCCGGGGCAACGTTTCCGGTCCGCCTGTAGAATTCGACCTCAAGGCCCATTTTTTTGTAGCCTTCAATTAGTTCCGGAATCTGAGATCCGGCTTTAAACGTGTAGAAATGGATGTATCCGCCTCTTCTCACAAGCTCTGAGATTCTTTCGAGAAAATGGTCCATCCCGTAAGGGGTTGGCACAATAGCTCTATCAAACCCGGTGTCAGGAACCTTAAAATCGATACTCTGCCTTTCACAAGGGTCCTGGAAGGCCGTCCGGCGGTAAGAAGCTTCATTTCCGGTTTTTTTGCTAGTTACGCAGATTTCGCCGGTTTCGAGTTCTCTTTCGGTTTTTCCAGGCTCAAAAGCCTGAAAAACCTTCTCAGGCCGGAAAAGCTTCTCAAAATCTTCCTGAATAACAGTTATTTGCTCTTCAAGTTTGTTAATCCGGATATTCTCCCGTAGGCAGGCGCAGGCATCGGGATTTATCTCAATGGCATATACTTCCGCTCCCTTTCCTGCGGCAGGAAGCACAAAAGGCCCCACTCCTGCAAAAGGAATTAAAATGCATTCCCCATGCGTAATTTTCGAGGCTATCCTCCCTCTTTCCGAGTACAGGCGGGGATTGAAAAAGACTTTTCTGACATCCAGTTTATATGTATACCCGTTTTCCCTGTGAATGGTCTCCGTGGACTCCCCGAGCAAAAGCTCAAAAACCGCAACCCTGTGCTCGCCTTCGAGTTTGCTTACCTTATTAAGCACAGCCCGCGTATTGCCCCGCATAGAAAGCAGCTTCGAAGCAATAATTTCTTTATAAGCTGTAAGCTCAGCAGGGATAGTAATTACTGCCACATCTCCTACATAATCAAAGCGTTTTGGGACCATAGGAAGCAGGGGTTCTTCAACTAGTCCTTTCATTGCATCCCGTAAGCTCACTCGATTCTGAAAACTCATTCAATAGCCTCTGCCTTTAAGGAAATTCAGGGTAGAAGCTTCTCAGCTTCTCGGATTCCATTCACTTTTCAAGAACTATTTTAATATATGTTTTTTGGCTTGCAGAAAAGCTAAAAAGTATAGAGAAACATAGGCTGAGAAATAAAGAGAATGTAACTGAAAAGTTGAAAAAATGCAGGATTGAAATGTGTAAAATGTGAGGCTAAGAAGAAGCCTTAGAAGCTATTTTCCGATTACAGGCAGGATCAATTTTCATGAAAATTGTTATCGAAACCCCAAAACACAGTTTCTGGAAGTACTGCAAAACGGAGAAAGGATTTGAGAAAACCTTCTTTTCCCCTTTACCAACAATTTTCAATTACGGTTTTGTAGAAGGGACGGAAAGTGCTGACGGCATGGAAGAAGATGTTGTGGTGCTTGGGCCACGCCTGCCTAAAGGAAGCACACTTGAAAGGGAAACCTTTGATGGAGTAGTAAAATTTCTGGACGATTCTGTCAGGGACGATAAAAAAGTAGTGTACATAAGCGGGTTTCGTTCTCCTGTCCTTCTCGCTTATTATTTCAGGCTATATGCCCTTTTCAAAATCTTCCTGTATGCATTTAGCGAGGGAAAACTGACAAAGTGCAGGTTTGAAGGAATTGAATTCCGGAACTTACGCTGAGATTCTTGGATCCCGGTCTTACTTTTACACTTACAGCCTTACCTTTGGACATATCCTTACCGTATTTTTGGGTTTTTACCTGTACTTTTAAACCCTTAATGTACTTTTAAACCCTTAATATACTTTTAAATTCAGACTTTTAATACTTTTTAGTTTCCTCAGACAGTATAACGATACGTGCATCTGCCGCATTTGATTTTACTGACCGGATACCTTTCAGGCAGCCTTCTTTGCTTCTATAGCTCTGGCTTACAGCTACAACCTGTCCGTTTCTCGCTCTCAACCTGAATTTATAGGTCCCCACTTCATCCGCGTATATCTCAAATTTTGACATCTTTCCCCCGACTTATAAAATCATATGAAAATCAATTTTAAGGATAAATCCTGAAATCCGTAAATCTCACACCTGAAATGCTGACTCTATAAATTTCAGATTCAATTTTTCTCAGGCTCAATTTCCCTGACGGATTTTTACTTAGCTAAACTTTATTTCCTATCATATGTTGGGACTACTTATTTAAAATATTAATCATGTAGAATTTGATAGCACTTATACAATCCCTTAATTAGAAAAAGTATAAGAAAACTCACGGAGGATTATGTATAAAAATTATAAAATAAAGTTTATAAAAATATTATAAATTTTTCCAGGCTTTATTCTTCTTCAAGGCAACTTAGAAAAGTACTAATAATTTAAGGAAGCTTAAAAAAAAGGTGCTTTAAATATGCCTTTTCATGTAATGATTATCCCGACCCTAGGTTGTCCTGCTAACTGCAGTTATTGCTGGAGTTCCGAAGAAAAGTCCCCGATAATGACTATCGAAACTATAAAAGAAGTGATCGAGTGGCTTAAGGTTTTCAGAGGGGACTCAGTTACTTTTACTTTCCACGGTGGGGAACCGCTCCTGGCAGGCGCGGAATTTTACAGGGAAGCACTGCCGCTCCTGGTTGAGAGTTTAAGCCCCAGGAAAATAGCTTTTGCAATACAGACAAACCTCTGGAAAATGACTCCTGAGATAGCCGAGATTTTTGCGGAATACAACATTCCCATAGGATCCAGCCTGGACGGTCCAAAGGAACTTAATGACGTGCAGAGGGGTAAGGGATACTACGATAAAACCATGAGAGGCTATGAAATTGCCAGGGACCATGGGCTTGATGTAAAATTTATTACCACTTTCACTTCTCATTCTGTAAAGTTCAAAGAAGATATTTTCAATTTTTATCTTGAGAAAGGTCTCACGCTCAAACTGCACCCCTGCCTGCCTTCATTAAAAGGTGATAATCCTGAGAAATGGACCCTTGATCCTGAAGAATACGGGCAACTCTTAATCTATCTGCTTGACAAATATCTGGAAAACCTTGGCAGAATTGAAGTTATGAATATTGACCACCTGTGCAAGTGCGTATTCACAGGCAGGGGTACGGTCTGTACCTATGTTGACTGCATGGGAGATACCTTTGCTGTCGGGCCTGAAGGAAATATATACCCCTGCTACCGCTTTGTAGGCATGCCAGAATATGTAATGGGCAATGTTTATGACCGCCCGACCATGGCAGATCTTGCCCAATCCGAAGCCTGGAAGCAGATGTTCAGGTTTAAAGAGTATGTGGACACGGCATGCGGCAAATGCGCCCATATCAAGTACTGCAGAGGCGGATGCCCTTATAATGCTGTAGTGCCCACGGATGGGAAAATAAAAGGCGTTGACCCCCACTGCCCCGCCTACAGGATGATCTTTGATGAAATTAATAAGCGTGCCAATGACGAGATGTTCGGGTCTTCCGGCATGGAAAGTATGTTCTCGCCCCAGACCATGAGACCCTCAAAGCCCGGAATAATGTCCCTCATGCTCAAGAGGCTCTGATAAAGGTCAAACCGCAGGAAATTCATTAGCCGGTTACATTTTAATTATCTGAGAGTTCTGAGGTTGATGCTCACGAATAAGCATTAATTTTTAAATACATGCGTAGAAAAGAATATGTCTGTCAGGGAGTACTAAGTAACCAGTAATACCAGGTAGAACAGTAGTACTAAGTAGATCAATACTGAATAAAGCAGTAAACGAGACTGGTACGATGACAGAAACAGGAAAGAATAGCAGAAGAGCAAGTTCCCTTTTTCTTGCTATCCTTATTATTTTTGTCTCAATATATACCGCTGGGAACTACTATGTCGGTTTACGCTTTTTTCAATCGATACAGAGTTTTATTGAGCCTTACTCTTTTCTCTACTGGACAGGTTACTTTTTTCTTGCAATCTCGCTCATTGCAGTCAAGTTAGGAAAGAGAATTCATCCCGGGTCTGTCAATTACCTCGTGGCGATAACTGGAGATTACTGGCTGGCTGCTATCTATTATTCACTCCTTATATGGGTAGATGTGGATATTTTCCACTTCCTGATTGATTTCGCATTCCCGGAAGCTAAGATAGCTAACTATCCGTCATTTTACTGGGGGTTTACAGTTTTATCCGTGGTATCTCTTCTCTTAATATATGGAACCTGGAACGCGAATCATCCGCGCGTAACACATTACGATGTTTTCATTAAAAAAGCAGTATCCGAATTGCCAGAACTCCATGCTGCCATGGTATCCGATATCCACCTTGGACTGGTGATTGATAATCGACACCTTGAATCAATGGTTAAGAAAATCAATGAACTAGCCCCGGATATTGTATTCCTTGTCGGAGACACCATAGATGAAGACGTGAGATTCTTTATCAATGGCAAAATACCGGAAACATTGAAAAAATTACAGCCTGAGTATGGGGTATATGCAGTTCTCGGGAACCATGAATATATTGGCGGCAGGAGTAAGCAGGCAATTGAGTACCTCAGACAGGCTGGAGTAAATGTTCTGGTTGATGAATGTGTAAAAGTAAACAACCAGTTTTACGTAGCTGGTCGGGATGACCGCATGGCAAGCCATATGGCAGGAAAAACCCGCATCGAGTTGTCCGGGCTTTTAGAGGGGATCGACCATAACTTACCGATTATTCTTTTGGACCACCAGCCGGTAAACCTTGGGGAAGGACAGCGCAATGGAGTTGATTTGCAGTTATCCGGACATACGCACGCTGGACAGTTTTTCCCCAACACATTAATCTCCAGGCATGTATTTGAAAACAGCTGGGGATATTTGAAAAAAGGAGAATCCCAGATAATTGTCACCTCCGGTTTCGGCACATGGGGTCCCCCTATCCGGATTGGCAGCTATTCTGAAATCGTGGATATAAGTATCTCTTTCTTAGAATAAATGCCGTACCAAAGAGCCTAAGAGTATTTTAAACTCCACTTTAAAGTGAGATTGCTAAGAATTTAGCATTGTTATTTTAAAGTTCAATGGAATTAAGTTGTTAATGGTCGAATACCGTTAAGAATATTTTATTTTTGAGATAGTTTATATACATCCACTTCCCAAAATAAGCACATGGAGGACGGTAAAATCAAGAATACGATCACAAGAAGCTTTGAGCTTCAGGACTACAGGATAGAAGGAACCGAACTTTCCGGTTTCTGGGCGGATTTAACAAGCAAGGAAGAGTTAATAGTCGAGGTAAATTACAGCCCTGAAAATAAAAAAGCCTTCAGTCCTGAAGAAATTGAAAAGCTTGTCCTGAAAATCCGTGAAAAATGCGGCAGCTTTGAGGCTCAACTGCCAGAAAATATAAAATGCGAGGTTACCTTCAAAAATCTCGGGGAAAAAGTTTACAAAGCCGGTCAGGCTGATTTTGAACTGGAACTCGGGGAACTCGAAGAGGTTCAGGTTACTTACCGGTTTTATGTTGAGTATTTTATTTAAGCAACGTTTAATCCGGTTCAATCCGGAATATAAGTAAGCTTATACTAAGTCAGGCAAGAATATTTAAAGCTGAAAAAAGGAGATTAAAAAAATAAAGGAAAGAGAAGAAATTAATTCTCCTTTCTCCTGTGCTGCGAGATGAAAAGCAGTCCAAGGATTGCAGCAACCGGCAAAACCATTGAGGGAAACTCCGGAACTTCTATGTTGCCTCCAGCCCAGTTACTATCATCCCCATTCCAGCTCACTTTGACAACAATTGAATAACCATCAATAGAAGTAAGTTTTGATTCAATATCTGGGTAAGTTATTACAATCGGCCCTCCAGATTTTACATTATTTTTTCCTTCCCATTCTGATACGACAGGGAAAGATCCAAAGAAACCTCCCAGGGTTGGCATTGTGTCACTTTTATGAGTCCACACCTCAGATATACCAGTGTTTCCGGCACTAGCACTATCAATGTAAGTAACAGGTAAGTAAATACTGGTAATATCAAAGTTTGTCGGCAAACTGGTCGCTGTACCTGTTGGGGTCGCTTGAACTGTTATAATATTACCGTCACACGTTGCCGTAATAGCAGTGTCTGGAGGAATAGGATCTCCCGGTTCATCTTTAAAAACATTCACAGGAATTACTTTATATGCACTCGCAGAACCAACTGTAAATAGTAAAAGTACCAGTACTCCAATGACATAGACTAATCTCATTTTTTCAAACCTCTCTCAAAGAAACTAATAGAATATTTTCTGTATATAACTATAAACAAATAAACTTATTTATTTAAGTATATTTTATACAGTATAGTAATTTAAAAAAGAATAATCAACAAGCTCCGCCTTAGACAATTAAAATTAGTTAGGAAAAATATTAAGGATTAAATTGTATAAGGAAGGATCGATAAAATCAAAAAAATCATGGAAGAACTTTAATTGGCTTTTAAGGCTGATTTTTGACAGGCCAGACAGAGAAAAATAACATTTTATAGAGAGTGAAAGAAGAGGGAATGCAAAAAAGAGATGAAAAAACAAAGAAGGAAGGTAGAAAAGGAAAAAACAGGTGAGAAAAATAAAAAAGCTTATCTAACCCTTTCAGGCTGCTTTTATCTCTTTCTCCAGCTTCTTTATCGTTTCCCTTACCTGGATTGCCCGCTCGAAATCAAGCCTGTCAGCTGCTTCCTTCATTTCAGCTTCCAGTTCGATAATCATATTGGGAATATTGGCTTTCGGGATGTGTTTGGTATCCGTGATGTCGGCAACCTTTTCCCTTATGGGTTTCCTGATGGTTGTCGGGACTATGCCGTGTTCTTTGTTGTAGGCAATCTGCATGGAGCGGCGGCGTTCGGTCTCACTGACAGCCGCTTTGATAGAATCGGTCATGTTATCGGCATACAGGACAACCTTCGAGCTGGCGTTCCGGGCTGCGCGGCCAATAATCTGGATCAGGCTCTTTGAATTTCTCAGGAAACCTTCTTTATCCGCGTCCAGGATGCCGATGAAACCCACTTCCGGAATATCGAGCCCTTCCCTGAGCAGGTTGATCCCGACAAGGACATCGAATTTGCCAAGGCGGAGTTCGCGGATAATTTCAGTCCTTTCTATCGTTTTAATATCCGAGTGCAGGTACCGGGCTTTGATCTCGTTTCTGGCAAGGTATTCGGTCAGTTCTTCCGCAAGCTTCTTTGTCAGCGTGGTCACAAGGGCACGGTCTCCCCTCTCCACAATCTTCAGGACTTCCTGCATAACATCCCTGACCTGCCCTTCGAGAGGACGAATTTCCACTTCAGGGTCAACCAGGCCTGTAGGGCGGATAATTTGTTCCACAATCCTGGCGGAGTTTTCCCTTTCGTAGTCCGCAGGAGTTGCCGAGACAAAGATCACGTTTTTCATGTACTTCTCGAATTCATCGAACTTCAGGGGCCTGTTGTCATAGGCACTGGGCAGCCTGAACCCGTAATCAACAAGGCTCTGTTTTCTTGAACGGTCACCTTTATACATCCCGTGAAGCTGCGGGATGGTCTGGTGACTTTCGTCAATGACCAGCAGGAAATCCTCAGGGAAGTAGTCAAGCAGGCAGAAAGGTTTCTCCCCAGGCTTGCGGTGGTCAAAATGCCTGGAATAGTTTTCAATACCCTTGCAACTGCCGGTTTCCTGGATCATTTCCATGTCATAAAGCGTGCGCTGCTTCAGCCTGTGGGATTCAAGCAGTCCGAGTTCAGGCAGATGGCCTTCAAGCTCTTTGAGGATAGACTGGATCGCACTTTTCTGTTCTTCTTCAGGGATAACATAGTGCCTGGCAGGATAGACGAAGAAATAATCCATGTCTTCCGTGCGCTGTCCGGCCTGTTTGTCTACCTCGGAGATCCGGTCAATCTCGTCTCCGAAGAGTTCAATCCGGATAATGTTGTCAAAATAACCGGGAATAATGTCAATGGTGTCCCCTTTTACCCTGAAACGTCCCGGCATAAGCTCAAGGTCATTCCGTTCGAACTGGATATCAATAAGCTTTTGCAGGATTTCTTTTCTCTGAACCTTATCCCCGACCTTTAGTTCAAACCCCATCTTCTGGAAGTTTTCAGGATTGCCAAGACCGTAAATACAGGATACGGATGCCACAACGATGACATCCTGGCGCGACATCAGGGAAGCGGTAGTAGCAAGCCGCATCTGCTCGATTTTCGGGTTAATCATGGCATCTTTTTCAATATACTGGTCTTTGGCAGGAAGATAGGATTCAGGTTGGTAGTAATCATAATAGGAAACGAAATACTCCACCCGGTTTTCAGGGAAGAATTCCCTGAATTCGTTATAAAGTTGAGCGGCAAGGGTTTTATTATGCGCAACAACAAGAGTCGGTTTCCTGACCTGGTTTATGACGTTTGCAACGGTATAGGTCTTCCCGGACCCGGTTACCCCAAGCAGGGTCTGGAACCCCTCTCCTTTTTTCAACCCCTCCACAAGATTTTCAATTGCCTGCGGCTGGGAACCCTTGGGCTCAAAATCGGAAACCAGCTTGAATTGCGGGCTGTCCCGGTATCGGGCATCGTGTATTTTTTCAGATAATTTTTGAGATATTGTCTGGGATGTTTGATCGGAAGAATTCATAGAATCAAGACCCTATAATATTGAGTTTTAAAATATATAAACTATGTTAATAAATAAACCCGCGATTTTAAAAATCAAGAATTTTTAGGAATAAGGGATTTTTGCCTCAGCAGGCGATTGTAGGTAATTGCAAACCTGTGGGCTTCATCCCGGATCTCCTGGACAAAGAGCGAGGCTTTTTCATCTTTTTTGATTGGAAGCGGAGACTTAAGTCCGGGCACATAGATCTCTTCTTCCCGCTTGGCTATGGAAATAACAGGAACCCTGAGCTTTAACTTCCGGAGTTCCTGAAAAGCTGAGGAGAGCTGCCCTTTTCCTCCGTCTATGATTATCAGGTCAGGCAGGTCGTGTTTATCCTCAAGCAGGCAGGAGTAACGTCTGCGTACAACTTCTGCAATGGAAGCGAAGTCGTCAATCCCTTCGACACTTTCTATCCTGAAACGGCGGTAGTTGTGTTTATCAGGCCTGCCTCCCCGGAACTGCACCATGGAACCGACAGTAGCCGTGCCTGAGAGATGGGAAATATCGAAACATTCTATAACGTTCGGAAGCTTCGGAAGGGAGAGTTTACTTTGCAGGGCTTCGAGCTTTTTCCTGTCCCCGAAGAAGCCGATTTCAACGTTTTTCAGGGCAAGGTCGAGGAGCTCCTTTTTTTCTCCCTGCTTAGGAACCGTGACTTTCACCTTTACTCCCTTTACGTGTGAAAGAAAATCTGCAAGCGAGTCCTCGAGGGGCTCGGGAAGTATTAGCTCTTCAGGCGGCTCGTTCTCGGAATAATACTGCACCAGGAATTCTTCAAGGAAATTTTCTCCATAGGCAAAGACATAGTCCTGCTTATCCTCAAGCGTACCTTTGTAGACCTTGAAAAGCATGAGATAAACGGTATCGTCCCTGACAATATAGTTCAGGATATCCTCATTATGCTTTTTCTGCCTCTCCATATTTTGCTTTTCCTGAAGATATTCAAGGGCTGCTATTTCGTCCCTGAGAGCCATAGCCTGCTCGAATTGCTGTTTCGATGCGAGATCCCTCATCTCTTTTTCCATGGACTCGATGAGCTCTTTGATATTGCCTTTCAGGACAGAACCGGCTTTTTTCACTTTTTCGGCATACTCTTCCCGGGAAACTGCCCCTATGCAGGGTCCGCTGCATGCCGCTATATGGTACCTGAGGCAGGCACGCCTTGGCATCTGTTTGCAAGTCCTGAGCTGGAAAGTCTTTCTTACAACCTCGAAGATATAGTCCCTCTCTTTTGCTGATACAAAAGGCCCGAAAGAAATCCCACTTTCGGTTCTCTTCCGGGAAAGTCTTATCCTTGGAAACTTCTCTTCGGTTAGATGGATGCAGGCATACCGCTTTGAGTCCTTGAGAGCAATATTGTACCTTGGCCAGTGTTTCTTAATGAGGGTGTTCTCTAGAAGGAAAGCCTCTACCTCCGTATTCGTGACAATGAAATCAAGACCTCGCGCAGCCTGTACGAGGCTTTCGGTTTTCGGGTCATGGTCTCGTTTCTGGAAGTAGCTGCTCACCCGCTTTTTAAGGTCCTTTGCCTTGCCCACATACAATACAGTCCCTTCTTCATTTTTGAAGAGGTAACAGCCAGGCAGGTGAGGAAGAGCCTCCAGGTCAATCATTTTTAAACCTCATTTTCAAGTTTTTAAATCCTTAATGGAAATTCAACTAAGCTTTAAACCAGATTTAAAGGGACTTAAACCAGAGTTAAATCAGCTTAATAGCATCTCCGCTTTAGATGAGCTGCTCTTCAAGCGTTTTATCAGTCCCACGTTTGCTGTGCTTGAAACCTTTTGAATTGTTTTCAAAGTCTTTTTCAGAATCATCCTCAAAGTCTTCGGACTCGTCACTCAGATCGTCTTCAAACTCTTCAAAATCAGCCTCAAACGTTTCTCCTTCTTCGAAAATTGCCTCAACCGGTTCTGCTTCTGACATCTCCAGGTATGATTCAGAAAGCCTGGGAGCAAGGAAGCATGCAGTATGACTTCCCTGAACCAGAGCCACTTCCTCGGGAGTTCCTTCGGCAATGATTTTTCCGCCTGCATTCCCGCCTTCGGGACCTAGATCGAGTATATGGTCTGCGGATTTGATTACGTCCAGGTTGTGCTCGATTACAACCACAGTATTTCCTTTTGCTACAAGCCCGTTAAGGACTGCAATGAGTTTTTTGACGTCATGGAAGTGAAGCCCGGTTGTGGGTTCGTCAAGGAGGTAAATTGTCTTTCCTGTACCCTTTTTAGAGAGCTCCCTTGTAAGTTTGATTCTCTGGGCTTCGCCGCCTGAAAGCGTTGTTGAGCTCTGCCCAAGCTTGATGTAGCCCAGCCCGACCCTTGTAAGGGTATCAAGTTTACCTTTGATTGCAAGAATATTCTCGAAATGTTCGGCAGCCTCCTCTACGGTCATATTAAGGACCTCAGCAATGGATTTGCCCCTGTACTTTACTTCGAGGGTTTCCCGGTTGTAGCGCGTTCCTTTGCACTCTTCACATTCGATATATACGTCAGGCAGGAAGTTCATTTCGATTTTTATCAGCCCATCTCCCTGGCAGGCCTCGCAGCGCCCTCCCTTTACGTTGAAAGAAAAGCGCCCGTTTTTATAACCCCGGATTTTGGCTTCTTTGGTTTCTGCAAAAGCCTGCCTGACAGCGTCAAAGACCTTAGTATAGGTTGCAGGGTTCGAACGGGGAGTCCTGCCAATAGGACTCTGGTCAATAACGATTACCTTGTCAATCTCGGAATCAAAAACCAGCTCATCATAGTCCCCTGGAGTTACATTTGATTTGTTTATCTTTTTCGTCAGGGCTTTGTACAGGGTATCGTAGATAAGCGTAGATTTTCCGGATCCCGAAACCCCTGTAACCACGGTCAGGACTCCTATCGGGATATTCACATCTACGTCCTTCAGGTTGTTTGCCCTGCACCCTTTAAGCCTTATGAACGCATCGCTCTGCCTGCGGAGGGCAGGTGGTTTTATCTGTTTTTCCCCTGAGAGGTACTGACCTGTCAGAGACTCAGGGTGATTTTCAATTTCTTCAGGCGTGCCCTCGGCTACCACATAACCACCATGAATGCCTGCACCCGGACCTATATCGAGTACATAGTCGGCAGCCCGAATAGTATCCTCATCATGCTCAACGACTATGAGGGTATTTCCAAGATCCCGCAGGGTCTGGAGGGTCTGGATAAGCCTTGCATTGTCCCTCTGATGCAGCCCTATTGAGGGTTCGTCAAGCACATAGAGCACACCCATGAGGTTTGAGCCGATCTGGGTAGCCAGCCGGATTCGCTGGGCTTCTCCGCCTGAGAGAGTGCCTGCGCTCCGGGAAAGGGTGAGATAACCGAGCCCGACATGCTCAAGGAAGCTAAGCCTGGAGCGGATCTCATTTAAGACTTGCTTCGCGATCTCTCTTTCCTTTTCCGAGAGATCTAAATTTTCGAAGAAACGGATGCAGTCCAGAATAGAGAGATTGGTCGTATCTACAATGGACTTTCCGCCGAGTTTTACTGCAAGCACTTTTTCCTTCAGGCGCCGACCTTCACACTTCGGACAGGGCTTGACCTGCATGAATTTTTCAAGTTCTTTTCGCCGGTACTCGGATTTAGTCTGGCTGTACAGTCTCTCGGACTGAGGAAGCAGCCCTTCCCAGGTCCCTTTATGAGACCAGTGGCCATCTCCGTTCTTTGTGCTCATCTCGAACTGCATGCGTTCGTCCGAGCCGTACATTAGCACGTTGTACTGCTCATTTGTTAGAGCATCAAGTGGGGTGAAAATATCAAACCCGAAGTGTTTTGCTACGGCTCCCAGATGCTGGCTCCGGTAACTGTCCAGGTAATTTCTGTACAGGGCGACAGCTCCGTCCGCAAGACAGAGGCTCTTATTCGGAATTATAAGGTCAGGGTCGAACTCCATCTTGAAGCCTAGCCCGTTACAGGCTTCACAGGCTCCGAAGGGGCTGTTAAAGGAAAACATCCTGGGCTGGAGTTCTTCGAAAGCCATGCCGCAGACCGGACACGCCATATTCGAGGAATAAAGGCGGTCCTTTCCTTCCGAATCAACTGCGATTAAGAGCCCGCCTGCCTTCTGAAGGGCGTTTTCACAGGCTTCGACAAGCCTTGAACGGTCTTCTGAAGGGTCCAGCCGGTCAATCACGACTTCAATATCATGTTTTTTATAGCGGTCAAGGGTGATTTCATCGTCAGTCCTGTGAATCTCCCCGTTTACCCTCATCCGGGCAAAACCCTCGCTATTCAATTCCCTGAAGAGATGCTGGTATGTCCCTTTCTTCTGCCGAACCACAGGCGCGAGAATAGTGACCATACCCTCGCATTCCCTGCTGAGGCTATCCGCAATCTTTTCAGGAGATTGGGATTCGATTTTTATATTGTGGGTCGGGCAGTAAGGCGTGCCTACCCTTGCAAAAAGCAGCCTCAGATAGTCATAAATTTCCGTGACGGTCCCGACCGTACTTCTAGGATTTTTTGAAGTCGTTTTCTGCTCAATGGAAATCGCCGGAGATAACCCTTCGATGCTGTCCACATCCGGCTTGTTCATAAGCCCGAGGAACTGCCGCGCATAAGCCGAGAGGGACTCCACGTAGCGCCGCTGTCCTTCGGCATAAATCGTATCAAAAGCCAGGGTAGATTTCCCTGAGCCCGAAACGCCTGTAATGACAATGAATTTGTCCCGCGGGAGTTCCACCGTGATATCTTTCAGGTTGTGTTCCCGTGCCCCTTTAATAATAATATTTTTCATTTTTCTTCTCTCGGGTTTTTATCCAGTTGAATCGGTTAGATGAGAATTTTAATGTGTGAGAATTTAATGTATGGCAGTTTTAAGGTAAGAGTAAAATCTGAGCCAGGTCCGGACTTTAAAGTTTGAGCTCTAAAAATCCAGAAATAATATGAGTTAATATGAGTTTATGAATCTCAGGAACTTTTTGAATGGCTTAAAGCTTGCGTTTTCGTATCAAGCCGTTCATTCAGGCAGATAATTCTATGTATTATTATAAATAATTAGTTATAATTGATTGATATTGATTTCATCCAGACTACAGATGACAATTTTCTGATTCACATACCCCGTTTTTCAATACATACAGCAGAATGCAGCCTTGTTATTAATAGAGTAATATAGCAAAGTGAAAGTATTAAGCAACAAATAAATGGTTTTTCGGATTCATATGCAAGAAATCAGGCATACCGATAGTGAATTGTATAACTTCTTATGATCAATTTTGAAACTGTTTTTCTTCTAATACTTTCAGTCCGTAATAGTGTGATTTTTCTCTACAAACCAGTGTGAATAAACCTGTTAAGCAAGGAATTTATCCTCAAAAAATAATGAGGAAAAAACATCGGTAAACTGCAAGAAGAGCGGAATTTAAGCTTTCGATCATACAACGGATGGTTAGATTATGCGGATCATATAAATAATTATCTACTTTAGAATATTTTAGTAGAAATATGTGAAATTTGCAAAGAAGTTCCCCAATATCAGAATTTATTTGTTCTATTAAAAGAATTCTCTTTGAGAAAAAATCAGAACCTGAAATAGATCGCAGAGTAAGTTTTACAAAATTTTGAAAAAACTGTTAGAAATATTTACAGTTTTATAGAACAGTGCTAATCACATAACGTAAAAGGGTAATCCAGGTGTAAAATGAAGGATATAAGCTGGCTACTTAATACTCCTATTGCTCACAGAGGATGCCATTCATCAGACGTCCCGGAAAATAGTATTGAAGCTTTTAGTGAGGCAATAAAACAGGGGCTTAATATTGAATTAGACGTTCATAAGACGAAAGATGATATACTTGTTGTGTTTCACGACAGTAACTTATTTCGGTTAACCTCGCTTAATAAAATAGTCGAGGATTGTACCTACTCAGAAATCAAAAAATTAGTATTAAACAAAAGTAATGAAAGAATTCCTACATTAAAAAATGTTCTTGATTATGTAAATGGTCAGGTGGGTTTACTAATTGAGATAAAACAGCATCCTGATATTGGTAAACTTGAAGAGCTGATTTCTCAAAGTCTTGACACTTATAAGGGGAACTTTGCGGTACAGTCATTTGATCCTCTAATCTTAAAATGGTTTTATAAAAACCGTTCATGGTATATTCGAGGCCAGCTTTCGAGCGGATTAAAAGGGGAAAAGATCTCCTTCTTAAAAAAGTTTCTACTACAAAATTTGATTGTCAATTTGATCAGTAAGCCTGATTTTATATCTTATAATTATGTTTATCTCAACCTATGGATAAAATTAATATCGGTAATGTCTCGGGTTCCAATTATTGTCTGGACAGTTCATGATTCTGTTACTGCACGAAGAGTCAGACGAATGGCTAAAAATATAATCTTTGAGAATTTTAATATAGAAACAGTTATGCAAAGAGAGTGATAGAGTCAATAAAAAACTTTTAACTCCCCCAAAGCTTTCTAAATATTTATGGTAATTCGGAGAGAAGTATATACAAACCCACCCCTGTATATCTTTTACACGGAAACTTAACATTCACATGGAAGCTTGAAACCTAACATTCACATGGAAGCTTGAAACTTAACATTCACATGGAAGCTTAATACTTCGATTGAAGTACAGGATGCTTTTTATAGAGGTTTTCAATGAAAAAAATGAGTTTATTATTGATTATGCTGCTAATTAGCAGCGGATTCAGCGGTTGTATAGGACAGGAAAAGCCCGTGCAAGATAATAATTCAACAACTCCTTCCTATAATAGCACCCAGAACGGGCATTCCGGTTTCTGGACAATGTTATTCTGGTCAAGTCTCTGGCACAGGCACATAACACCGAATATCCGTGCTGCAAAATCCTACATTGCCCCCGACCCTGTAACAAAAACGGATGCATCCAGCCTATATAAAAGGGTTGACGCAAAAGATCCGATCGATACAGCAGAAAAAACGGATAAAAAATCATTAATTCCTGATACCGGAAGCAAACCGAAACCGAAAATAAAAACAACCACACCACGCATCAGGCGAGGCGGGAGACGTTAACATATTTTCCTGGTCTATTTGTGAGATCCTCAGGATCTCACCCTGACTTACTGTCTTAGACACCTTTTTTACCATCACATTAAGGTCCTATAATTTTAGATATAATTTTGTTACCATTTTTATTTTCAGGCCAGTTAATCCAGATTTTACAGACTAACCTCAATGATTGCAGGTTAAATAACAGATGAAGCCTTAAAAATTACAATTCCCACAAAAATAAGAAACAAAGGCAAGATTGCTATATTAAGAGATTCACTAAGGTTTTTATTCCATAGTTTAGATGCTGAGATGATTTCTTTTAAGGAAAGAAGTATTATGAGCCCGAAAACTACAGTAGCACCGTATTGAGGTAAACCCCTGGTTGTAATCACAGATATGGAACTGGAAAAAATAGCACCTGAGGAGATAATGCTTAACAACATAGAAAGTCCTTTGATAATTATTGGCTTATATTTCTATATATAAAATAAAATGTCTTAATTTTTTATCATTCGGATTATAAATAAACAACCAGGATGTAGATAAAAAGAGAAGAAAAAGTTCTCAGTATAACTATTAAGTACATGACAGTCGGCTAAAGAGCTGAAATTCTATAAGGAGTATTGAAGTTGAGTGGAAAAAAGGCTTTTAAGTCTCAAAAACTGACAGGGCACTGATATGCAATAAAAGACTCAATTAAGGTTCTTTAACCAGAAAACACGGAAAGCACTGAAACTGCTGAGGGGCTTGACCTTGTTTTTTTCATGATGTGTTTTCCGTGAGTTCAGTGGTTCGTTCTTTCGTTTGAGCTTAATAATGAACTTTGATACTGACGTCACTCTCGTGAGCGAGGCGGACCGCCTTCATGCTTTACTTATCGTATGTTTCTGATTAAGCTGGATATCGAATGCAGTAAAATTCCGGTAAAAGCCATAAAAGTCCCGGTCAGAGTTAGCAGGACCATCAAAACAGTAGGCCCGAAATAAAGACTTCCACCAAGATAAAAGGTTTGTAAAAAACTGAGGCCCATGTATATTCCGCATATCCCGATGGCAACTCCGGGCAGAGTAAAACAATATAGGGGTTTTTTAAACTCTATATCTTTACAGACTTTCAACAAAACACCCAGCCCATGCCTTATAGGATTTTCCGTCGAGCCGTCGACATCATATCTTACGTCTATTTCTACCTCTTTAATCCGTAGTCCGGACCTGCTGGCATCTGCAAGCATTTCGCTCTCTATTGCCATACCTTGAGCATTGAAGCGAAAGATATCTTTTGTAGAAGCTGCAAAAGCACGAAACCCGCTCTGAGAATCAGTAATTCGGATTCCAGAGTTCATGATGGTAACTTTGTCCAAAACGGTCTGTCCCAATCGACGGTAAGCAGGCGTGTCTGTAATATGACCATTCAAGTAACGGCTGCCGTTAACCATATCAGCCTCACCTTTAAGGATAGGGTCTACCAGTTTCGGAATATCTGCAGGGTTATGCTGCCCGTCCGAATCCATGGTGACTATAATATCTGCACCTTCGGCAGCTTCAAAGCCAGTCTTAAATGCCATGCCCTTTCCTTTATTCAGAGGATGCACAACTACCTCAGCCCCTGCATTGGCAGCTACCTCAGCTATCCTGTCCGAACTTCCATCCTCAATAACTATTACCCGGTCAACATGTCTTCTTGTAAGCAAAACAACGCTCCCCATAGATACCTCCTCGTTATAAGCCGGAAGAAATTTGAATACATATAGACGACCGAGAATGTGTTTTTTTCAGGAATATTCAGAGGAGATTCCCCGAAAGCCCGCTTTGTCAGATAAAAGATACAATCTTTTTTGATACCAGAGTAAAAGTAAAAGTTTATTTGAGCTGTGAGCCTTCCGGCTCTTACTTCAATTCCCTGACCTGGATTCCTTTTTCCCGTATCTTTCAACTTTATCGGTATCAGGTACACTTTTCTTTGACCAGTGCCCCGCAAGTAGAGCTCCTGACAGGTTATGCCAGATGCTGAAAATTGCACCCGGGAGTGCGGCTGCAGCCGAAAAATGTTTTATCGCAAGGGCGACGCTCAGGCCGGAGTTCTGCATCCCGACTTCGATTGCAATAGTACGTGCTTCGGTTTCGCTGAATCTGAGGGCTTTTGAAACCCAGTAACCGCCCGCAAGGCCAAGCCCATTATGCAGGATTACCGCAAGCAGCACCAGCGGGCCACTCTGTTCAAGGCTCTCGCTATTTGTCCCTATAATTATGGCAATAATGATCACTATGGCTGCGGCTGAGATTGCCGGAAAAACCTCCCTGACCGCGCTTATTCGCTTTTCGAAGAAATAATTGATTGTAAGCCCGAAAACCACAGGTACAATTACCACATTTACAACACTCACGAGCATACCAGTGACATCAACGTCGACAGTCTGGCCTATAAAAACCCAGGTGAGGAAGGGCGTTGCGAGAAAAGCGAACAACGTAGAGACTGAAGTAAGGACTATTGAAAGAGCCACATCGGCTTTTGCTAAATAAGAAATCACATTCGAAGCCGTGCCCCCCGGACAGCACCCAAGCAGGATTACGCCCGCAGCCAGGTCGGCAGGGAGTTTCAGAACCAGGCAGACAATCCAGGCTGCAAGGGGCATAAGAGTGTATTGCATTAAAGTGCCCAGGAGGACCACTGACGGCTTCTTCAATACTGTAAGGAAACTGTTCACCGAGAGAGTAACTCCCATCCCGAGCATAATCAGGCTTAGAAAAGGAACAATAAACCCCTGGTGGGGAGCAAAGTACCCGGGATAAGCATATGCGACAGCCGATAAGAGAACCGCCCAGAGGGGGAACAAGGATGTAAATTTTTTAAGTATTTCTTGATACACTATCTCACCAGATTTGCAGGTTGAAGCATTTTTCCAAAGCATTGTGAAGGCAGTAAATTATTAAACTCTGGTAAATGCACCTGGGTTTGCACATTATAAGCAGCGCTTTATTCTTTCGAAATTCCTTGAGAACTTAGAATAAAGAACTGGATTAAAGAACTGGATTAAAGAACTGATTGTAAGTGTTATTTATAAAAATAAATAAAATTGTTATTTAAAAATATATTCATTTTTCGACGATAAATAATATAGCTTTCACTAATTTTGGAACGACCTCTTTTTGTACACGATCTATACCTTCATCGAATGCTTATTTGAAGATTTTATAAAACGGAAATTTCCATAGAAACTCTTAAATCTTTTGGAAGATAACTAGACAAATATTTTTTTTATGTGGAACAAATACTAAAAATAAAGAAGGTGAAGTACATAAAAACTAAAACAAAATGTTCAATAATTTTTGCTCTAACAGCTCATTTTTTATTGCTGATTCTGATTTCGTCTGCAGTATCAGCAACTTCAGCACAAAACTCGTCAGTTACGGGTCCGGATGGATATCAGAACTCCTCGATTATAGATCCGGATGGATATCAGAACTCCTCGGTAACAGGACCGTACGCATATATTACCAGTTCCGATACCGCTACTGTTTATGTAATTGACACCGCGACAAATAGTATTACAGATATTATAGATACGGAAACATACACCACTACAGATGACTGGTATGGAGGAGATCAACCTTTTGGGGTTGCAGTCACACCTGATGGAACAAGAGTATATGTGACGAATGAAGGCAGTGGTACTATCACTGTGATTGACACAACGACAAACAATGTTACAGCATTAGTGGATGTAAAAGGCGTTCCTCGAGGAATTACAGTCAGCCCGGATGGAACAAAAGCATATGTAGTAACTGCTTCTGGAACTCGTGGGACTGTCTCTGTAATTGACACTGCAACAAATAATGTTACAGCCACAGTAAAGGCAGGAAATGACCCTCAAGGAGTTGCAGTTAGTCCAGATGGAACAGAGGTGTATGTGGCGAACAAGAATAGTCACACAGTTTCTATAATTGACACGGCAAGAAATAAGCTTAAAGCAACAGTATCTGTAGCCTACATGCCCAGGTATTCCGGAAGCGGTCCTGTTGGAATTGTGGTCACTCCGGATGGCTTGAAGGCATATGTAGCTAACTATTACACTGTCTCGGTAATTGACATAGCCACAAAAACCGTTACAGACACCGTGAATTTAGGAGGTGGACTTTGCGGAGTTGCAGTTAGTCCAGATGGAACAAAGGTATATGTGGCAAACTCCTGGGACTGTAGCGTCTCTATAATTGATACGGCTACAAACACTGTTACAGCTACAGTTAAAGTAGGAGATAGCCCATCCGGAATTGCAGTTACTCCGGATGGAGCAAAAGTGTATGTGCCAAATTATTGGGACAACACTGTCTCTGTAATTGACACAACCACAGATACCGTTATAGCTACGTTCAACGCAGGAAGTCGCCCACGTTCTTTCGGACAATTTATTGGTCCTGCCAGTGAACAGTATATAAATCCTGCCGCAAATTTCAACACCAATGTCACCGAGGGTTATGTTCCTTTCTCCGTGCAGTTTACAGACCTATCAGAGAATACAACCGCATTGAACTGGGACTTTGAAAACGACGGAATTGTTGACTCTACAGAAAGAAATCCGATATATGAGTACGCAATTCCGGGAAACTATACCGTTAATCTGACTGCGGCAAACAAAAATGGCACGAATTCAACATTTGAAACGATAACAGCTTTAGAAAAACCTGTACCTCCTGCCAGCCACTGGGAATTTTCCCCTGCAGAACCTGTTTCCGGGGATACCCTTAATATTAACGGGAGTGCTTTTCCGGGGGAGAAAGTCAACGCATTCGTGACTTTTGAGAAAACGGTTCCTGTCTCAAAGGGAAAATTTGAATATAGCATTAAAGATGTGGAAATTCCTGGGGGTTTTGACAATTCCTTTGTGGTCGAAGCCAGCGGGGCTAAAGATCTTAACGTAAGGGTAAAAAAGCTTATCTGGATAACAAAAAGCTCAGAAGCTTCCGGGGATATTGCAGTCGTCTCTCAATCAAATGTTCCTCCGGGAACCTATAGAGTAAAGATTGATGGAGATGCTGGAAAAGGGATTTCGGAAGTTAATCTGAAGATTACAGCTTTACAAGAGGTAAAAGTTTATTCGAATGGGGATTTCAACTACTCCTATAAAACAAAAGCGATTCCCCCAGGAAAGTTCAAGATAAAAATGGGAAATATCACGAAAGAGATAACCATTAAACCGGAGAAAATTAAGAAGTGTATGCCAGTTCTCCCAGTAGCTAATTTCTGCATCAATGCTGATGAAGGCTATGTTCCCCTTGGTGTGCAGTTTATAGACCTCTCGAAAGATTCAACCGGGTGGAACTGGGATTTTGGAGATGGAACCAACTCAACCAACCAGAACCCGGAGCATACTTTCTTTGCAGCAGGTAACTACACTGTCAACCTGACCGCAACCAATCGGAACGGTACGGATTCAAAGCTTGCATCAATAATGGTGCTGGAACAACCCGTACTTCCCCTTGCAGACTTCGACTTCAATACGACACAGAATTCTGATTCGTTTGAGGTGCAGTTTACAGACCTCTCTAAAAATGCAACCTCATGGAACTGGAATTTTGGAGACGGAAACACCTCAACTGAACAGAATCCGGTGTACACTTACTACATTAATCTCTATGAAGAAATCCGCTATGCCACACTAACCGTAACCAATGAAAACGGAACGGATTCGATACTAAGAGGTGTATCAGTTGGTGCCCCTGAACCTGTTTACTAACCTGTAGGGATAAACTTGCAATAAACAGGACAGGATATTAAAGACCTGGGCATCAAACTATAATAATTGAAGTCGAAAGAAAAATATATATTCAGTATCCAGACCCGGCGCATAATTCCCAGGTTAAATTTTTTACAGGCCCAGACCACTTTCGGCTTATTTTTTTCAAAAAGCCTTTCTTTTTTATATACAGGATACTTATTCTATTCCCACTCACATGCTTTAAGAAACTGCAGAAAAGAAGTCCTGTATTAACGGATCGGGTAAACACATTTTATCAGCCAGACCTGTGCAGGATATTCATCTATTCATTGATTTTACAGTTAGCACTTTCGGTTTATTGTAATATGTCTGTTAGCTTAGAACTCTACAGAACCCTGCCTTTTACGGAGCCTGAATTGCTATCTTATATATACAGCCTGTGCCGATACAATGCCCCATGAGACTGGATGCATACCTTGTTGATATGGGTTATTTCAAATCGAGGGGGCGAGCCAAGACTGCTATTGTTGCCGGGAATGTTAAGGTTAACGGGACAGCGGTAACAAAAGTTTCCAGAGATGTTTCTACCGAGGATGTAATCGAAGTTGCCGAAGGCCTGGATCAGCCTCAGGGTTATTTCAAGCTCAAGCATGTTCAGGAGGAAAGCGGAATTCTTAAACCCGGGGACATAGTGCTCGATCTGGGATCAAGTGCAGGCGGGTTTCTTCTTTTTGCCTCGGAAATTGCAGGTCATGTGAAAGGCATCGAGTTTAGCAGGGACTTCAGGAGCGAGCTTGGAAAAATCGCACATGAGAGAGAAAATGTAGAGGTAACATTCGGGGACGTTTTTACCGTACCCCTGAATTTGCTATCGGAAGAGCCTGTAGATGTTATTCTTTCGGATATGACCCTGGAGCCTGAGGATTCGGTCAAGGCTCTCTCAAGAGTGCTACCACTGCTGAAAACAGGAGGAAAGCTGCTTCAGGTTATCAAAATCCCAAAGCGAAAGAATCCAAAGCCAATCCTGAGTAAAATCGAGAATTTAGGGCTTGAAATCCAGCAGGTCGTAAGTTCTGAAAAACAGGAAATCTACGTAGTCGCAAGAAAACCCCTGCCCGAAGAGGAAAAGGAAAAGCCGCCCGAAGAAAAAGAATCCAGAGGTAGCAAAACGGATGACTGATGACAGAATAAAGGATTCGGAAGGTCCCATTCCCGCCAGGCAGGAATACACTGAGAACGTGGAGACGCAGCCCGGAGAGATAACGACAGATTCGCACCCGGATGCAGGGATGAGAATATACGGCAGCGGAAAGCCAGTACGGCTGTTTGTTGCAGGCCTGCACGGAGAGGAGTGGAAAGATACAACCGAACTCCTGAAGAACATAAAACCTTCAGAAACCGGTACTCTGGCTTTAATTCCTCTCGTGGACCGTGGAAAGTATGTTTCAACCCTGAGTCCTGATTACTATTCCGGGCCAGGAAAGAAGATCCTCAGGGCAATTGAAGCTCTAAAACCCGAAATCTATATCGAGCTCCATTCATATTCCAGCCAGAATTTTGAAAAGCTGGCTGGAAAGAACAGGCTTGAGCTCATAGGAGTGCCTGCCTACAGCATTTTGAAAGATGGTGTGCTCCTTGGCTCGGTTTCTCCCTGGATCCGGAGGAAATACTTTCCAAAAGAAGCTCTCTGTCTTTCTTTTGAATTACAGAAAGGAAGTGTCGAGTCGAGAAAATTTACCGCTAAAATGCTTGCAATTCTCAAGGAAATTCAATCAAGGGATGAATTCATAGAATTTATGAAAAAAGAATTCCCTGCCCAGGCAAAAAAAGCAATTGAGGATTACCGGCGGTTTTACGGGGAAATCTAAATTCTTTAGTTTTTTATCCGTCTTGTTGTAAGGTCACAAGTTCGGAATTGATTTTCAGAAATACATGTTCCTTTTCTTGTAGATAATTCTAAGCAGATCCAAATTGCCTTTTATAATAATTAGTCAGAATGACTTCACTTATCGCGTATAACTACAAGCTTGTTACAATATGTTTTATTCAAAATCATTTCGCCTTTAAATTTCTGGTATTATAATTATGTATCGAACATAGTGGTTTACTATTCAATTTAATTTAATTTTGAATCTGCTGAACAGACAAAAAAGTAAAAAGAGATATTTCATTTTGAATATCCCTTTAAGCTCATGGGTAATGACGCATCAATGATGTCGTATGCTTTGAAGTTATTTTTCCTTTGCTGTCAAAATAGATGCTATCATATCCTTTGGGATTATTTTGGTAGTGGTAGAAGCTTATCTTATTTTCATTTTGATCTTGCCATATATCCCATTTCCACTCAGGATGATCAGATTGCGAAGCTATTGAAACGGTTTCTATAAAGTCGCTTACCCCTTGATACTTATTTACGAATGTTACTACTTCAGATTTAGTGGGAAGGCTTGAGCTTGGTATGCCAGTATCTGAACCTATACCTGAGCCAGTATCTGACCCTATACCTGAACCAGTATCTGAACTTATACCTGAACCAGTATCTGAACTTATACCTGAACCAGTATCTGAACCTATACCTGAACCAGTATCTGAACTTATACCTGAACCAGTTCCTGTGTTATCGGATGCTTGTTCAGGATTTACAGAAGGCATAACAGTGATATAGTTTGTTTTTATTTCCATATCATCATCTGCTTCATTGGTAACGGCCTCTGTTACCGTGTAGACTCCGGCTTTTTGATAGGTATGCTCTGGGTTCTGCTTGGTTGAGGTAACTTTATCCCCAAAGTTCCAATTCCACGAATCTGGTGATCCGGTGCTCATGTCATAAAACTGTACCGTTAGTGGTGCTTCTCCGGAAGTTCTATCTGCAAAAAAGTCGGCAGCAGGGAATACAGGTTCTTCTATAACATTTGTATATCCCGGATTTGTATCATAATCATCGAGTGCTTGCGGAACCCCAGACTGATTTTCATCAGTCCCATTTATCAGTGCAATTCCACCAAGCATCATAAAACATAGAATTGCCCCGATAGCTAACTTTTTTAGTGCATCATGTTTTGCTTTTATTTTAGCGTCTTTCCTTGCTTTCTCTTCAGCTTTTTGCCTTTTCTTCTTTTCCTCTTCTTCTCTTGCTCTTTCCACTTCTTCCCCATTTTGTTTTGATTGAGTG
This sequence comes from Methanosarcina sp. MSH10X1, assembly GCF_004099695.1. Lineage (GTDB taxonomy): Archaea > Halobacteriota > Methanosarcinia > Methanosarcinales > Methanosarcinaceae > Methanosarcina. Next base: position 368,856 of record NZ_SCHL01000001.1, read on the forward strand.
TCTCCCCCTCTTGGTTCCTTTTTCTTGCTATCTTTAGTTTTAGATAATTCTTTATCATATTCTTTTCTTTTTTCGGCGTCTAACAAAACTTCCTTAATTTCGTTAATACGCTTAGTGATACCATCAGCCCATACATCCTTGCAAATATCTGGATGATATTTAATCAAAAGCCTTTTACAGGCTGCGTTAATCTCTTTACTCGTCGCGTCTCTTTTAACACCAATAAATTCATAAAAGTCATCGGTCAGATTCTCCATTTTACCATTCCATTAAGATCTTATCCAAAAAATTATGATTTTCTATACTTTTCAATTGGCATTCCACTCTGGAAATGATAGTCGGAAATGAGTTCGAACGTAATTTTTCAACGCTCCATTATGGTTTTAATAAATTCCAAGTCGATTAAGCTGTAGGGATGCCGGAATTAACGTAGTATTCTGATAGAGCCGTGAATTTTACGAATTTCTTCATCTTAAGTTCTATACGTATATCAGTAACTTTTAAAAATTCACTAACAACCTTAGAGAGTTCAGGCGAGATTAATTTTATATGATCTGGATGATATTTTTGCATTAATTTTCTATGTCCTAGCCAAATTTCTTTAGTTGTTGCATTTGTTGGAACTGCCAGAATTAGATAACAGATTTGATAGCATTCTTTTATAATTCCCTTCATTGTTTTAGGTTAGTTACTCACACGTGTGCTTGGGAATATGAATATGCAAGTTCATATGCTTCCGTCACACTGTGTGCTTTATTGTTATCATTAGCTCGGAGCCAGTCCTGGTGCTTTTACATAGAGTTCACCATTCGGGGGGTCCCATTTCGCATCACATATAAAACCTCTACCTGATTTTACTTGTCCAAGACTCTGATAATCTGACATATCTTTCGCCTGTGTATGAATTACGACACTTATTTAACGGTGCATAAATTAAGATTTTTATTTTAATGTTGTATATCGTATTTTTGAAAAGGTTTTCTAATTTTCTTTGTACCTGATATAATATATATATGTTACCATATTAATCAATAGAGGTTTTCACATACATGATATTAGAGCTCATTCTAAAACCAACGTTATTCTCAAAATCATTAGATTTTTAGAATTGTTTTCACGATTGGAAGCTCAAAAGAGAATTGCAAATTAAAATCTAAAAAAGCAATTTTGAGTTTTTGAATCATCTCTTGTTATGAGTCGGTCCTAAAACTAATATTATTTGAAATTATAACTTTACTATATTCATTCTGTGAAATTGATGACGCCCTGAGGGAACACATAAAGTGTTCCCTAAAAATATATAATTTGGCTCTTCGTCATTCTCTATAGATAATACTATTTTCAATTCAAGACCGCAGAGGGTTTTAAGAGAACAATATGAGGATATCCACACAAAACAACGAAGAACCTATAATTTCTCAGTAACATAATCATTAATCCAGTACTGCGAGTTCAAAAAATATCCATAAAACATTTACTTTTTATTTGCATATTTATTAATGAATTTTTCACTAAACAAGTGACTTATTTTGGAATCGAGGCATTAATATTACATTAGCTCCAATACTAATATTGACAACAGATAAATTAAATTTATAAATATGTCTTCTCTTTACCCATCGTTCAGAAATTATTCAGACACTATAATAAGATCAAGTAGAGTTCTGAAAAAGCAGGAGGTATTTTCTGCAAATAACTTCTAAAAATTTGTTGGTTAAAAAATAGCTTATTGCCAAGCTGTCAGGAACCATATAGTTTAGAACTCAAAAACTAAACCTGAAAAACAAATTAGAAAAAGAAGTTAAAAATCAGTTCTGAAGAAAGATTTAAAAAGAAGCTGCAGAAAAAAACTGCAGCTTTTCTATATTTATTTGCTATTTTGATTTAAGCTTGTTTTATCTGCGCATGTTAAGCTGTGGCGCTGCCATGCCGTCGTAGGTGCTTGCCATATGCTCGGGTTTGACGTCCTGCATGTCAGAGCGCTGGGCGCGGAGAATATCATCTACACGCAGTACCATTACTGCGGCTTCGGAACCGGCTTTGATAGCGTTGACCTTAACCCTGAGAGGATCAACAACGCCTTTTTCGAGCATGTCCTCGGCAGCGCCTGTATTGATATTCAGGCCCGCGTATTTATTCTCGGCATGTTTTGCCCTCAGATTCACTATTGTGTTGATAGTATCCAGGCCTGCGTTTCTGGCAATTGTCTTCGGGATTTCTTCAAGAGCGTCTGCAAAAGCCTTGATTGCCATCTGCTCACGCCCGCCTATGCCGGGGGCATATGCACGAAGCCCGAGTGCAACTTCGATCTCGGAAGCGCCGCCGCCTGCAACAACCTTGCCATCTTCTACTGCGCACTTCACTACTTTGAGGGCATCGTCAATCGCACGTTGAAGATTGTCAACCACGTGTTCGGTACCGCCCCTGAGAACAATTGATACGGATTTTGCACCCTTGCAGGCCCTGATGTAAGTTTTACCCTGGTCGCCGTCCCTTTCCTGTTCAAGGAGCCCTGCATTTCCCAGCTCTTTCCCGGTCAGTTCCTTGATATTGCGGATAGGCCTTCCGCCTGTAGCGTCCGCAAGGTGCTGCATGTCTTCATTCTTAACCCTGCGTGTGGCATAAATCCCCCGTTCTTGCAGATAGGCTGCAATCTTGTCATCCATTCCCTTGGAACAGAAAACCGCGTTTGCACCTGCGCGGATAACATAGTCTGCCATTTCGAACAGGGCTGCTTCTTCCTGTTTTACGAAGTTCTCAATGTCGCCATATGTGCTGATCTGAAGTTTTGCTTTGTTTGCGGTCTTGGCGACTTCCATGGGGGTATCGATGAGGGCGATCCTCGGATTCTCTATTTTCAGAGGGAATTCCCTGTCCAGAGCAACCTTGTCTATTACAATGCCTTCGACAAACTCGGTATCTTCAATCTTGCCGCCGATATCTTTTGTAATAATAACGTCTTTAAGGTCGACTATTCCCCTCTCGCGAATAGCGAGTATGGCATCCACACAGAGTTCCGCAATCATGCGGTTATATTTCTCAGAAGCCTTCCCCGTAATAGAGGTTCTGGCAACTTCTACAAGCATATCCTTTTCGTTCTCGCCAGTTGAGATTGCAAGGTTCTCAAAAAGCTCGACAGCTTTCTCAGCTGCAAGCCTGTATCCCTTGACAATAACTGAAGGATGAACTCCGCTCTCAATAAGGCTCTCTGCCTTTTCCAGCAGACTGCCTGTGAGCACAACAGCGCTTGTAGTCCCGTCACCGGCCGAGCTTTCAAGTGACTCGGCAACTTCCACAACCATTTTGGCTGCCGGATGCTCGATGGACATATCGTGTAAAATGGTTGCACCGTCATTTGTAATTGCGATGTCCCCAATAGGATTAACAAGCATCTTGTCCATTCCTCTCGGTCCGAGTGTGCTCTTGACTATGCTGGCCACTGCCTTTGCAGCCGCAATATTCATGCTGAGCGCTTCTTTTCCCTTTGTCTGCTCTTTTCTAGGATCTACTATTATAATTGGCTGGCCACCTTTTTCCATCTGAACCAAAACCTCCTTAAGATGAAGTATATGTGTCGAAGACTTTTACTTAATAATTTGAAATTGTCCTGGCTTACAGTCACTTTTAGCCCGAAATCAGCCTGAAAATATGATTTTATCAGCTGCCTTATCTGAAGCAGTATTAATCACAAAATTACTGATAATACTTCTATAAAAACATACCGGGTATCTGCCAATTCTGGAATCTGAAACTGTGATTTCGCGAAAGGTACTGGAGATAAAAGCGGAAAGGCAGCCGGCACTGTTCTGTCCCTCTTAAAGTATTTACTTTAAGGGTAAGGGAGCTGACCGCCTGATACTTTAACTCATCTGTATTTATTTGCCCACGAGAATCTTGAGCTCTGCTTCCGGATTATTATTTCCTGATTATCTCCACAGATCCGTCTTTTTTCCCGATATAGAGTTCATCCACATTGGAAAATATTCCATGCTCAACAACTCCCGGAATTAAGGATAGTTGGAGGGCAAGGTTTTCAGGGTCCTCTATTACACCGAAATCTGTGTCAAGCACAAAGTTTCCATTGTCGGTTATCACAGGCCCGTCTTTTCTTAAAGCAGACCTCAGCTCGGGTTTCCCTCCCAGCTCCTTTATCTTTTCAATCACAAGGGTTTTTGCAAAAGGCAGGACCTCAACCGGCACAGCCCTATCAAGCTGAGTGCTCGTTTTTGATTCATCAGCTACGACCAGAAAACGTTTTGCAGATGCCGATACTATTTTTTCCCTGGTATGTGCGGCTCCCCCACCCTTGATTGCGTACAGCTTCGAATCGATCTGGTCTGCACCGTCAATTGCAATATCCAGTTCCGGATGCTGGGCAAGAGTTGCCAGAGGGATGCCGGCTTCTATGGCAAGCAGCTCGGACTGGTATGAGGTGACAACGCCCAGTATTTCGAGCCCTTCTACCCTGACACGTCTGCCGAGTTCTTTTATAGTATACGCAACTGTTGAGCCCGTTCCAAGCCCAACTACCATTCCCGATTCAACCATCCGGGATGCAGCAATGCCAGCTGCACGTTTTTCCGGGGAATCGGCGGATGTATTTCTTTCTGTCATGTATATTTCCTTCCGTTCGAATCCTGAAAAAATAATTACCAGGATTTTAAGCTGGAGATTAAACTGGAAAGGTTCAAAATCCCGCAAATAAGGATTTCAGGGAGAAAGTCTTCTCCTGTCCCTCGGGAAAAGTACGGTATCCCTGATATTGTCGGTCCCGAGCATGGTCATGACAAAGCGTTCGCAGCCCATGCCCCAGCCTGCATGTGGGGGCATGCCGTATTCGAAAGCTTTAAGGTAGAACTCAAAGCCGTCAGGATTCAAGCCCTGTGACTCTATCCGGCTCTTGAGCAGGTCAGGAATATGGATACGCTGGGCTCCTGACGAGAGTTCCATCGTGCGGTGCATCATGTCAAAAGACTTGCTAAATTCCGGCCTGTCCTCGTAAGGCATGGCATAGAAAGGTTTAATCTCGGTTGGCCAGTCGATTATAAAATAGTGTGATTCCCCTGTGGTCTCGTAGACGTAATCGCCCACAATATGCTCCCCGAGCGTGCCAAGATCATCTCCCCAATGCATTTTCTCTTCCGAGCGGGCATTTATGATCTCAATAACCTCGTCGTAAGTAAGCTTGAGGAAAGGGGTTTTCGGGACTTTGACTTCAAGTTCAAGCGTTTCAAGAGAAGACCTGCACTTCTCAATAACCTGGGCGTAGACATAAGCCACAAGGTTTTCGAGAATCTCCATTACATCGAAATGGTCTGCAAAGCTGACCTCGACATCGATAGAAGTAGCCTCGTTCAGGTGCCTGCGGGTATCGTGCTCTTCTGCCCTGAAAATAGGGCCAATCTCAAAAACCCTGTCAAGACCGCCGCTCATAAGGATTTGCTTGAAGAGCTGGGGACTCTGGTTCAAAAAAGCTTCCCTGTCAAAGTAGGTAATCGGGAAAAGTGCGGTGCCGCCCTCGGTTGCAGTTGCCACGACCTTTGGTGTTGCGGTCTCGATAAATCCGTTTTCTACAAAGTATTCCCTGATAGCCTGGAGAGCCTGGTGCCTTATCTTGAAAATTGCAGTTGTTTCGGCCCTTCTGAGGTCGATAAACCGTGAGTCAAGCCTGGTGTCCAGTTCAGCTTCCACTTTGCCTGTGGTGTCCATTGGCAGGGGAGAATCTGCAATATTCAGGACAGTTATCTCTTCGGGAAGCAGCTCATATCCGTTCGGGGCTTTCTCTTCGAATTTGACCGATCCGGTTACTGAGATTACGGACTCGCGGACAAGCCGCCTTGCAGTATCAAACAGCTCTTTATCAATTTTCTTCTTTACGAGGGTAACCTGAGCCTTTCCTTCCCGGTCTCTAAGCACTACAAAACAGATCCCTCCGAGGTCTCTTACCTCATGGACCCAGCCTGCCAGGGTAATTTTCTGACCGTTGTCAACCTTCTCAGGCTTGACATCGGCTGTATAATGTGTTCTGAGTTTTTCTAATGACATAAATTCACCTTGATTGGGGGTAAATTAAATGAAAAATGTAAGAATGAAGCTGAAACGTAGGTGAATAGTCATAACTCATTATTAATGTATTTATTGCAAGCCTTTTCAAAAAACTGCTTGATCGCAAGCCTTTTCAAAAAAGGCTTGAGCGAAAACCCATGCTTTCTAAACCAACATAACCGGAGCGTGATCGACCGGCGCAACGCGAGCCTTTTCAAAAATAGCTTGACCGCAAGCCTTTTGAGAAAAGGCTTGAGCGAAAACCTTTTCTCAAAAGGTTTTATCGAAAACTCTGATTTATCTAGACCGCTGTAACCGGGGCGGGCTCAAGCGACGCCACGCTTGCGTTCTGGATGGCTTAACGTGGTTTTTGTGATAGCAGGTGATGAGTACCTTGCCGCGAGCCGGGTGGTAAAAACAGGCTGAGATATGCCGTCTAAAGACCGGGTAGATTACGTTTTACAATTTATAGATACTGTCTACTAATGCATAATTGTGCACTAATGATTATGAAGTAAATATTTATAGTATTCTCATGGGTTTTGAAATATAAACCTTCTTTTTTAACGAATTATAATTAGATATTTGTAAATATGTAAATTTGACAGATAACTATATATAATGATACAGGATTTCAGTGCTTGAATATAATTAATTCAATGTATATTATAAAATTAATAGAAAGAGGAAGTAAAAATTATACAGATTGTACACCTTTCGGATATTCACTACTCAGATGCGTATTTTGTTCCGGAAATTGCGGATTCCATGGTTGACAGCATAAACCGGCTGAGTCCTGATCTTGTTGTGATTACAGGCGACCTTACTGAGAATGGATTTTCAGCGGAATATGATGGAGTTAAGCAATTCATCGACAGGATTGAATGTGAAAACAAAATCCTCGTCCCTGGCAACCATGATTCGAAGAATGCAGGGTACCTGCACTTTGAAGACCTTTTCGAGGATCGGTTCTTTTCACGGAATTTCAGGAACGTTACGGTCGTAGGGGCTGACTCTTCACAACCTGACCTTGATGAAGGACATGTCGGCAGGGAAAACTACGGCTGGATAAAAGAAGCTTTTACAGGGGAGGACTTCAAGGTCTTTGCCCTGCACCACCATCTTGTGCCTATCCCTCTTGCCGGCAGGGAAAATACCGTCCTTGTGGATGCAGGAGATGTTCTCGAACTTCTGAACCGCTGCAAAGTGAACCTTGTCCTCTGCGGGCATTGCCATATTCCCTGGGTCTGGAATCTCAATAATATGCTTGTGGTAAATGCAGGCACGTTCTGTTCTTCCAAGACCAGGGGAAAAACCACGCAATGTTACAACCTGATCCAGGCCGATAACGAGAATTCGGATAGGGACTGGAAAATCCGGGTATCCAGAGTTTTCTCAAAAGGAAACCTGGAACTTGTCACTGAAACAGTAATGTAACTAAAAATCTTGCTTATTACCAGGCTATGATTTACCTTTCGGAGCCCGCCATGCATGGGGCTCCCCTTTAATTTTTTCTATTTCCCTTCTTTCAGTTAAGTCATCCAGAATCTCAAGAAGTTCGGTCTCCCTGACATCCAGCTCATACCTGTCCTTAAATTCGTTTATGATTTGAGAGAGATTAAGAGCTCTGTCCAGGATGATTTTTTCTGCAAATCCTGCAAAGTCCTCATATCTTGCCCAGGGATAAATTATCCAGCGCCATTTAATGATTTTCCGGGAGTAAAAATCAGGCGTGAAAGCCGAGCAGGTTTTATGCTGGAGGACAGCAGTCCTGACGACAGCGGGCTTCAGGCTCAGGGCGTAGTCCACCGCAAGCTTGAGCGTCTCGCCAGTATCGGTTATATCGTCTACAATCAGGACTTTTTTTCCGGTTATATCTATAGGAAGAGGAAATTTTATCCTCGCCTCTTCCCGCAGATTTGCAGCTCGGGTGTAATGCTCGATCTTCATCGAGGTAAGGTTATCAAAAAGCAAAAAATCGGAAATCAGCCTTCCAGGCACGTAGCCTCCTCTCCCTATGGCTACAATCAGGTCAGGTATATAACCCGAAGCTTTGATTTCTCGGGCAAGAATTCTCGAAAGCCGCAGTACTTCATTGAAGGTTATAAGCTCGCACCTGAATGAGTTTTTCTCTGCTTCGCATCGCTGTTGAGACTGCATTTTCTTTTCCTGCATCCTATAAACCGCCTTCTTCTGCCAGTCTTATAGCCTGCGGGTAGTCCATATATACGGATACCTGATGGGAGAAGAGAGTATCGTTTTCTAACGAATATTTCAATTTAATCTAACAAATTTATCAATTTAATGGCTTATTAATTCGTCTGAAGGCTCACCTTATTACCTGAAAATATTTCAATCAGGGGAGCAATAAATCAAGAGTATCTGAAAATAAATATGAAAAATAGCGTGGGGCGGAGATTATGAGAGTAAAAGAATCTATGAGAAATATATGCCAGCCTTTTCTCACAAATATCATATAAGAAGGAATAACCGCTAGGAAGGAGTTCTATGCCATGTTTTCAAGGGATGAAGACAGAATGGTAAATCTGGGATTTAATTCCATTAATGAAGGATTTGAAGAAGGAGTTAGCGAGGCTCTTAATTTCCTGACCGAAATCGGCACAGGCTATCTTAATGAGAAGAAGGAGCCAGAAGCTGAAAAAATGGTGATATCCATAAAGGAGATCGGAAAGGCTGCCGCCCTTCGGGGGATGGAAAATGCCGCAATCAATGCTATTCGCGCTCTTGAAAGGTTGCTGCAGTGTTCCATAGAACAGAATATGCACGGCGCGACGGTCCGGGTATTACTTTCATTTGGAGCTATAGGAAAAACGGCTGCCGAACAGCAGATGGAAATGGTAGCAAGGCTCGCAGCTTCAGTGCTCGGGAAGAGCGGTAACACCGCAGCTCTCCTTAACCGGGAAAAAGAAACCATAGCAGTAGCAATCGGGCTTGGAGAAATCGGGAAAGCGGTTACCAGAATGAGATTTCCTGATATTTCGGAAAATACTGCAATATGCGTCTCGTGCCTTGGGGATGTTGGAAAACTTACGGCTCAGAAAAGCCTTGAAGAAGCTGCCGTGGGAGTAGAGCTTATGCTTCAGGAAATGGCTGCCGCAGCCTTGCAGGAAAATCTTCAGAACACGGTAAGGAGTATAGCAAGCTCTATTGAAGAGATTGGAAAAAACGCGGAGGAGGAGAATATGGAAAATGCAGTTCTCCAGGCAGCTTCTGCCCTCCAGACTATTATGAGCAACGCCGGGAGCAGGTACCTGAACGATGCCTCAATTGCAGCCAGGTTAGCTCTTGAATCTTTCAATGAGCTTGATATAATAAACGATGAAGCTAACATAAAAAAGATAGAAGCAATAAGGGAAATGATGAGGGGGCTGTGGGTGGATTCGAAATGAGGAATTCGAGATGCCAGAAAGATTTAAGAGGGTCTGTAAATAGGGGAAATTAAGTGTCAGGCTATGGTATCAGACGGATTTCCAGACCTATTCTTATGCCTGAAATAAAAATCTCGAATACGAAAACCTGTTTAAATCTCGAATATGAAAACCTGTTTAAAACTTCTGCAGGCTGGGAGAGCTTAGAGGCGGAAAAATAAAACCGTTAATCTGAGACTTCGGCTTCACTGAAGCCCGAAGTGTTTTATGTTCCAGTCCGCCATGTCCTGGATTTTCATTATCTCTTCTTCGCCGCCTTCCATTATGAAAAGGTGTTTGAACCTTTTCTGAACTTTAAGGTACTCTTCGACAGGTCTCGGGTTCTTAACCTTCCTGACCTGGGTAATTTCTCCGTTTTCCATCTCATACATGGGCCAGAGACAGGATTCAACTGCTAATTTGGCGATTTCAAGAGTTTTGGAGGTATCAAAGCCCCAGCCAGTTGTACAGGGGGCGTGGGCATGAATGTAGGCCGGACCTACGATTTCGGTGGCTTTCTTGACCTTGCGCATCATATCCCTGGGGAAACCTATAGAGGTTGTGGCTACATAAGGAGAGCCGTGGGCTGCCATAATTGCAGGCATGTTCTTTTTAGGGAACGGATTTCCGAAAGAAGCTTCTCCGGCTGGAGTGGTTGTGGTGCTCGCATCAAAGGGTGTTCCACTGCTGCGCTGGGCTCCGGTATTCATATAGGCTTCATTGTCCATACAGATATAGGTGAAGTCGTGACCCCGCTCAAAAGCGCCTGAGATTGCCCCGAAGCCTATATCCATTGTGGCGCCGTCACCTGCAATAGCTATAATCCTGATATCTTTCTTTTTGCCAAGGGCTTTTAAACCAGCTTCCACTCCAGAGGCAACTGCGCCTGCATTCTCAAAGAGGGAATGGATCCAGGGGACCTGCCACGAAGACAGCGGAAAAGGCGTACTTGTGACTTCCAGGCAGCCTGTCGGGTTAATAATAATAGTATTGGGACCTGCTCCCATAAGTGTGAATTTTGCAGCAAAAATATCACAGCAGCCCGGACAGGCGCTATGTCCCGAAGTAATGTACGTTTTCGGCGCAGTCCTGCTCATTGATGCGTCTCCTTGAGGTCAGAAAATTGGCTTCCAGCCGGACTTTCCAGTATTATAACAATATTAGCTTCTTCAATCGCCCTGCATCTCATCAGGGTCCCTTCGGTGGCTTTCATCAGATCTTTCGCCCCCATGGTCTGCAGCACAGCCTGAAAACAAAGAAGTCTTCAAGAAAAATGATAAATTAGAAAGATGACAGGAAGTCCAGAGGCGCTGAATCCGTTTACTGCATCCCCCAATACAGCCCCTCCGAAGATCTCATGCTCCCCCAAACATGTTTATTCGAAGAGATGGGTCAGCACCTCAGGAGGTTCATTTGTCCAATTCGTCTGTCGAATGATACCCCGTTTGTCCCATACTCCAGAATATACGAGTAACGTAAATTATTTTAAATTAATTATATAAAAAATTGTTTTCAAGCAAATATTATTTTCGAACGCAAAATTTTAAGCTTTGATAGTTTTTGAGAATTTTTATCCATCGCAAGATCCGGTAATCTCCGTACTGGAAAAATTACCCTGGCAATTAATTTGCTCTCGCTCCCCAAAACGAAAATTAATTGCCGGGTTTACCGGCTTGGTCTACTATTCTTGAAGGAGTGTCAGTGTCCTAGAGAAACTTTCAATCCATTATCTCAGTTCGTGAGTGACTGTATAGGAGCCGGGATTCTCCCTCCCCGTTTTACAAAAACCTCGGAGCTGAAAGTACTTACCGGCATAATAGGGGCTTTCCCAAGCAGGCCGCCGAACTCAACGGAGTCACCGACCCCTTTTCCAGGTGCAGGAATAATCCTGACTGCCGTGGTTTTTCTATTTATTACTCCGATTGCCATCTCGTCAGCAATAATAGCCGAAAGGGTGGAAGCAGGAGTATCACCGGGGACTGCAATCATATCAAGGCCGACTGAGCAGATACTGGTCATGGCTTCTAGCTTTTCCAGAGTCAGGGCTCCGACCCTGACGGCTTCTATCATGCCTGCATCCTCACTGACAGGAATAAAAGCCCCACTCAGACCGCCCACCGAGGAGGAAGCCATTGCCCCGCCTTTTTTCACGGCGTCATTCAGAAGGGCAAGAGCTGCAGTTGTTCCGTGAGTCCCGCAGCGTTCGAGTCCCATTGCCTCAAGAATTGCAGCAACACTGTCTCCAATCTCAGGCGTAGGGGCAAGGGAAAGGTCAAGGATCCCGAATTCCACCCCAAGCCTCCGCGAAACCTCCCGGCCCACCATTTCGCCCATTCGGGTTATTTTAAAAGCCGTCTTCTTGATAGTCTCTGAAATCTCCGTAAGGTTCGGGTTTTCAAGCTCGTTAATTGCAGCATTCACAACGCCCGGCCCGCTGACCCCAACGTTAATAACGCACTCGGGTTCACCGATTCCATGAAAAGCTCCTGCCATAAAGGGATTGTCTTCAGGGGCATTTGCAAAGATTACGAGTTTGGCACAGCCTATTCCGTCTCTATCCGCAGTCAGATTCGCAGTCTTTTTTATGATACCGCCCATCAGGCCAACTGCATCCATATTAATCCCGGTTCGCGTGGTAGCAACATTTACTGAAGAACAGACCTTTTCCGTGCTTGCAAGGGCTTCAGGGATAGAATTGATAAGCTTCAGATCTCCACCAGTTGCGCCTTTGTGGACAAGGGCACTGAAACCGCCTATAAAATCCACCTGTGCGTCTTTTGCAGCTTTATCCATAGTTTCTGCAATTGAAACGAAATCCGAAGACCTGCAACTCTCTGCTGCTACGGCTATAGGAGTCACTGAGATTCGTTTATTGATTATCGGAATTCCATAGAGGCTCTGGATCTCGTTTGTTGTGCGCACAAGCTCTTTTGCGCGTGCGGTTATTTTTTCGTAAATGTTCTCATTAAAAACTTCAATATCAGGATGGCTGCAGTCCCTGAGACTGATACCCATTGTTACGGTCCTGATGTCGAGATGTTCCATCCTGACCATCTGGATCGTCTCCAGAATTTCATTGTTGGAAGGCGAATAAAACCCACTATGTTTGAATGCCATAAATGCGGTCTCCTTATATGGAAAATGATGAGTTTGTTACTAGATACTTACAGAAATGTCGGACTGACGGACCCAGTCAGAAGTCACTATTTCTAACTGATCATATTATTAAACACTTTGTTGAATGGTGTGACACGAAAATAAAAAATTGGATACCTTTTCCGAAGATCATAGTTATGATTATCCGGATCGCCTGGACAATTATACCTTTGTACAAAAGGAAGTTGTTAAACAATATTCAGAAATCACTAAATAGAGAAATAAAATACAAGTCAGGAATTTTTTAAAGTCATAAATCCAGAACTTGCTAATATAAATAAAGTGAAAAAGTCAATAACCACTAAAACCCGGAAGATTTTCTGACTAAAGAAGAAATTGAAAACTTATAAATGTCTGTCAGAATGAACGTGATAAGGCTTTGATTGCTACCTTTTATGAGTCTGGTGCACGGGAGGAGAGTAATTATCCGTAGATTAAAGTATATTACTTTTGATGATTACGGAGTAATCCTGAATATTCCGGAAGGAAAAACCGGTATAGAAGAATAAGGCTAGTATACAGCTCATCTTTTCTGCACCAGTGATTAGATTGTCATACCTATCTGGAAAAAAGATAAACCAGAACTGAAAACTGTTCATTTTCATACGCTTCAAGATGTAACTATGCGTGTTGATCTTGCATTTCAAGCCTTTTTCAGAAGGGTTAAAGCAGGAGAAAAAGCAGGTTATCCTATATTTAAGAGCAAAATTTCTTAATCATTATGTAGAGTACATGAACGAATTTCTAACAAGAGAGAAGATTTTACTCAAAAACTCAGTAAGAATCTTGTTAATAATTACGGAATAATTTGTTTTGAAGACCTTGATATAAAGAAAATGGTTAAAGACTCCTTATATTCAAAAGGTATCTTGGATGCTGCTTGGAATAAACTTGTAACTTATACTTCATACAAAGCTGAAAATGCTGGTAGAAAAGTGGTTTTTGTTGATCCTCGTCACACATCTCAACTATGTTTAAGATGCGGTAAATTGGTTGAAAAAACTATATCGGACAGGATACATAACTGTCCTTTCTGTAATTTATTAATTGACCGAAATTGTAATGCTTCAATTAATATACTCAGATTGGGATTACAATCTGACCGTAAAATCGAAGCTGCCCCTTACTTCAGTGAGGGGAGTAGTCACCTGAGTGGTAGTTCACATAAAAAATCCTTAACTATATTTCTTTCTATATTATATCTCAGCATGATAATGTCTTAGTTAGATATTTGGATACAATTTAAATTGTTCTAACTAGCCTATAAATCAGCGATACATGAGGGTGGAATTTATTAAATATACGTTTTCCAAGAAAAAAATGTAGAAAATTATTGGTAAAAAATATTTATGCAATTCATCTGTTAGATTGAAAAGTTAACGACTCAAATCGCATTCAATAGAGAAAAGTTCTGGAGTGCAGAGAAATGAGGAAACAATTTGGCAAAACAAAAAAGAGAATGCTATTTTGCTGGCAGGTTGCTCTTCATGCCTAGAGGTGGCGCCAAGCTCTTCTTTCCTCTAAACTTTATTAGTTTTTAGATAATCTAGTGATTACATATGATAAATAAATTATCATTTGTATTCTCATTTTTAATTCTTTTAGTGACTTTTTCACTTGTAGGATTCCAAAATACCGCTACAAGCGCAGTCCCATTGGATATATACGCAGTTCCAGCAATCACAGATTATAAACTGTTACCAACTTCACAAATACCTTCTTATTTTCTATCTGATAGTATTTCAATTAAAGCAACTCCTGGAGAATTTGAGCCTGTAAGTTTTGTTATACATGCGAATACAGATATCAATTCTCTGGCAATTACATCCAGTGATTTAACCGGAAACGAGTTTACAATCCCTGGTTCAAATGTTGATATCCGAATAGTTAAGTGCTGGTATCAAGGAGGCTATTTGTTTGATCCCTATGCTCATGGTAAATACTTAACTCCAGAACTCCTTTTGAAAGATGATTCTCTAATTAAAGTTACCGGCGATAATTTTGCCCTCACTGATTCTTCCAATCCTATAGGAAATAACTACCTGAAACTAACAAATGGAATATACGAAGACATTTCCAGCAGCACAATTAAACCATCAGAGTTTTTTGAAATCTCTATCTTAGAACGTCCAGTTAAAGATTCTCCCACCCTTCAACCTGTAAATATTAGGGAGGGATATAATAAACAGATATGGGTCACCATACACGTACCAGAGTGGGGAAATCCAGGTAATTATACGGGCATAATTACATTAAAAGAAGGATTACACACTCTAAAGGAGATTAAAATCAACTTGCAGGTTTTGCCCATTATACTTTCCAAGCCAAGTATGGAATATAGCATCTATTACAGAGGTAGGATTTCAGATCAGGGAACTATATCCTCAGAACTAAAAACAAAAGAGCAGTATACAGCCGAAATGAAAAATCTGTTAGATCATGGAGTTACTAACCCTCATATTATTTTTACACCTACTGCTGAGTCATGCGTGCAGATTTTTTCAATCAGGAACACAGTTGGCATGAACTGCACTAATCTATATATTACGGGATTATATCTTGATAGTGCAAGTGAAATTCCATACTATAGAAATGTGACTGCTCCTTATGCAGTGAAAAATATATATGTATATGGGCTGGATGAACAAAACATAAATGATCCTGTTAATAGAACTAAAATGACCAATATTCATAACTCAGGAGGAAAAGTTATGAATGCACAAACTGAATTTCTAGCCGATTTGGTAGCCGATATACTAGATTTAGCAGTAGTTAATGAAAAGCCATCTAAGGAATTGGCTCATAAGTATCATAAATATGGTCATAAGGTGTTTTCTTATGGCAATCCCCAGGTTGTACCGGAATATCCAAGGCTCTTCAGGCTGAACTATGGGCTATCACTCTGGCAGAATGATTATGACGGTGCTATGGTTTTTGCATATCAGTGTTCCTATTGTGATATATGGAATGACTTTGACCATCCAATATATCGAGATCATGTTTTTGCTTACCCAACGATGAATGGTGTTATTGATACCGTTCAATGGGAAGGTTTCAGGGAAGGGGTTGACGATGTGAGGTATATGACCACCCTTCAAAATACAATCTTAGAAGCTAAG
Organism: Methanosarcina sp. MSH10X1; assembly: GCF_004099695.1. Lineage (GTDB taxonomy): Archaea > Halobacteriota > Methanosarcinia > Methanosarcinales > Methanosarcinaceae > Methanosarcina. The sequence continues at coordinate 384,604 of NZ_SCHL01000001.1, forward strand.
GCTCAAGGGAAGGATACAACAGAAGCGGAAAGGTATATTGAAAATTTGAAAACCACAGATTTAACTGATCAGGATCTTGATGTTATTCGTTCTGAGATGACAGGATATATTCTTGAATTACAGAATTGACTTTTACATTAATATCCTTTCAGTTTTCATAATTATTCCGCTACCATTTTCTCTGAAAAGCAAAAAAACTGGCAATCGTTTCCAAACTTCTTAAGAACTTATTGGAGAACTATTGAATAGACCATCCCATATTCGGGAACTTCTTTTTGGTTCAGGAAGCTGGTTCTTGTGATCGACATATTTCACATATTTTTTTTCATTTTTCATAATTTTTCTTTCAGCTAATATAAAATTATAGATCAGTCGGCATTTTCCGAAAGTCTCCAGAGAACACCACAACCTGCTCTTCCGTTGGTTATATCTTGACCTGTTTTGTAAGATGCATAGTTTCCCCTGCATTATATTTTGGAGAGTTTATGTATTTTAGCATCATACTTTTATGGTACAGTTGACAGTTCCCATACCCACCTGCCATCTTCCGGTTCTCACCGGAAGCTGTTGAGGAAAGGGACTTTCCTCCTTCGAAGTTAAAAGCAGTGAGAATAATCAACGGGTTAAAAAATCATTACAATTCTGTAGACAATTATTGCAATGAAAGATATAAACAGTGGCGCAATCCCCATATTTAAAGAACTTTCTAGAGCTTTTCCCTTCAATTTTGACTCTGATAAAATTTCCTTGAGCAAGAGAAGTAAAAGTAACCCAACTACATTCACGGTCCAATATCTAGGAAGTCCTGTTGCAGTCAGCCTTGAGAGATCACTGAGATAAATTGCGCTTGATGAAATTATACTTGCTAGCCTGTTAAATCCCCCTTAACGTGTTTTTTTATTATAAATAATTTCGATTGTTAGCTAAATCATTGATAATAAGTAACTCACTCCCACGACCAGAATTTAATAAATCTATGATCTCAACAATTATGTAATTACTCAGCCCAGGAAAGCAATCTCAATAGCCATTTTTTCGTGAGATTCAACGGAAAAATCTCTTTGAGTCATTCTTTCGTTAATTGTAGTCGTTGTTGAGTTTTTCATTGTTAGTAATCACGTTTATTTGTGATCTCAAAATCAATAATAATTAACTGACTTCTGGTAGGCTGATTGATTACCTTTATTTTTTCATTAATGGATCTAAATTTTGTCTGTAATAAACATATATTTAGATAACCAGTATATATATAAACTTAATAGAATAAATTATCCTTAAGATTAATAATTACTTAAGGGACAGTTATGAAATAGCCTGGCATTTCGAGTATTATTGATTTACATGTTACTTATTCCATAAGTGGGCTTGTGCCTCATATGAACTGCTGTTCTAAAGTTATCATTTACTCAAAAAATTAAGTTATCTAATCAAGTTAAGCTGTTCCAGGAGTCAAGTCATAACCATCGTTGAAAAATTCTAAATAATATCTTATAACTAGTATTTTCAGCCATCAAAGAAGAATACTGCTTTGTAGAAATTTATATAAACTAGCATTAAGAGGTTAAATATAATAAGTAAAATAAGATCATGCATTAAGTTCAAATAAATAGAGATTAGTTATATCTGAGAACTTCTAAAAAGTAGATCTTTCATTAACTTCAAGATAATCATTATCTTTGAATGTTTGTACAATGTATGCCACATCACCTTATCTTCAAAACTTATATACTCATTATGGGATTCTAATAAACTCCTCCTTCTATTTTTATCAATATTTACAGACTTTAAGTTTGTCGAAACCAGGTGTTTGTTCCTAATATTTATTTGCTTAGAATATTTATAATTTATAAACTCATTCATTTTATTATTAGCATCTATAAGTGAATCAATCTGTGAATTATCAGATTTAGAAGATTTTTTGAACCTTTCGGTCCAAGAGCTGGGAATTCCAATCCTATAAACACTCATTATATCATTAAGATATAATGCACCTCCATTTTCTGCACCTAAGATTTGTGTGTAATAATCTGCCACTGGTGCGTTTTTGGCTATTTCGAAAAAAGAAATAATTTTTGGTATGACCGATCTATTTATTATAATGGAGTTTGTAGGCATAAATTCTCCTCCACCTAAAATTACTTCTTCAATTTTAAAGATCTTATGTGTATTAGAATGGAAACCCAGTATTTTATTCCTTTTAAGTTTACCATCCCGCTCTATAATTGCAGGATGAAAGCTTATGTGGCATCCAGGATGTTTTTCCATTTCCAAAATCTGCTTCTGTAACTTTAATGGATCGGTCCAATAGTCATCACCTTCACAAACAGCAATATATTTTCCTTTTGACTTTTTATAAGCCGAAATTGTTACCTGTATGCCTTTTGAATACTGGTTTTCTGCCTGATAAATTGGCTTTATGATCTCAGGATATTTTTCCTCATATTCTCTAATAATATTCACTGTCATGTCTGTTGATGCATCATCATGTACGATAATTTCAAAGGGGAACTCAGCTTTCTGCATGAGAAAACCTTCAATGGCATCTCTTATATATTTCTCATGATTGTAAGTGAAGCAACAAACGCTAACTAATGGTTCCTGTACCTTATCCATGGCTCTGACCTCCCTTTAAATATTTTTCTTTTAGTATCTGTAATATTAGCAGCTGTGCAGGCATTTTTAATAGATAATTGGCTAAAATGTAAAATGTGGCCCCCACCAATCCAATCACCAAAATGAAAGTAAATTCACTAAGTGGTAAAAATAAACCTACAGTATACATAATAACTCCCATTGTAAAAGCTAATAGAGAAGTAGGGATAAAGTCACGCAACTGTTCCGGTATAGAATAGTTAATAAGTTTAACTGAGAAATAGCTGTTAGGGATATAAGCAAGGAATGAGCTAATAACTTCCCCTATTAAAATACCAAAAATACCAAACTTTGAGCTAACTAATAGAATTATCACCATCATTATTTTTTTAACTATCTCTAAATGCAAAAAAAGGTCCGATCGACCTTTAACTTTGAGAATATTCAGGTTAATTACATGTAAGGGATACAATAAACCTGCTATGCACAAAAGCTGCAAATAGGGTACTGCAGGTAACCAATCTTCTTTTAACATAAGGCTAAAGATGGGTTTAGCTAATACTACAAGAGCTATCATACAAGGGAATACAACGTAGGTAACAACCTGAATAATTTTTCGATAAAATGACTTAAGAGCTGGATTGTCATCTTGTATACTGGATAGTGCTGGATAGGTTACTTTTTGTACTACACCTGACAATTGATCCACAACAAGTTGTTGAATTCGCTGAGCAAAAAAATAATAACCTACCAGTGTAGCGGAAAAAAGTTTGCCAATTGTTATAACATAAATATTTTGAAAAATCGTTTCCAGTAGACCAGATGCCAATAGTTTTGAACCAAAGCCAAACATTTCATTAAGTGATTCTAAGCTAAATTCTTTACTGGGTCTCCATTTATTGACAGTCCAGTAAAGTGTTGTAGAAACAAAAGAGAAAATGAGCATCTGAAATACCAGGCTCCAGATTCCAAACCCCATTGCTGCCATAGAAACTGCTACAATACTGGAAAATATAGCAGAAGGAAGAATTACTCTAAATTGGACCTTAAAATTTAACTTTCTAGTAAGATCTGCTACCTGCACCAGTTGAAAAGAATTGATAATAACAATCAATCCCATTACACGAACTAACATTACCAACCGTGGTTCATTGTAGAAAATTGATATAAAGTGCGCAGAAGAGAAAAGAAGTATGTAAATTAAAAATCCTAACGTTAGATTTGTATAGAACGCCGTTGAATAATCCGTTTTGCTAACTTCTTTTTTACGAATTAAGGCCTGGCTAAAGCCGGAATCCATTAGCGAGTTAGCAAGAGCGAAGAAGACCGTGAGCATGGCTATAAGACCAAAGTCCTCTGGAAGCAGGAACCACGCTAATATAAGTGTAGTGATTGTCTGAATTCCAATGCGAAAAATTTGCTCAAAGAAAGTCCAGATTATCCCAGTAACCATTGTGTGACGGAAAGCATTGGTGGAATTCATAATTGTTCCCATTTTTGGATAATCCCTATGTAAATGTTATATAGACTGCTTCTGAGAAATATAATTAAACGTTTCTGATCATTAGAAAACTATTATTGTCAGTCGACTCGATATTAAATTTATTTCTTTCGTAAAATTTTATTGCTCTCGTATTGCTTTTGTTTACCTCAAGTTTTATACATTTCATCCCTTTTTTTCTTGCATGTTCAATTGAGAAATCAATTAACTTTTGAGAAATACCAGTGCCTTGATATCTGGGAATAACAGAAATGGAGCTAATAAAAGATATTCTTTCAGAGTAATCATTCACATAAATTGCCAAAAACCCAATATTTTCTCCATTATTTTGGATAAAAAAACAATCAGCACTTTGAACAAGCTTATTTGAATATTTATTAATATCAACCACCTGATTTATTGGCGGAATAAAATGATAGCACATCTTGTGAAAATAATTCTGCACTTCTTTTGAGCCTGACTCATTTTTTTCAAGTTCAAAGTATTTAAAGGGTAATTGTTCTATCATTAAATTCCTCTGGCACTCAATCTTTCTCAATAAGTTCGTACATATTAAGCATTTTTATAACATCATCTCTTGAATTAAACATCATTACATCTATAATTGACAAATTTGGCATAAATTCATTGTCAAATTGCTTATATTCATTAGGTTTTGATTTTAGAAAATTAAGCTTGATACCGTTGGACTCAAAGGATTTGCTATCATAAAGTTCAAAGCCTCCAATTGAGTTTATATACAAAGTAGCCGAGAAATTCTTGCATATCTCTATTACTCTGTCCTGGCCTTTTAAAGAGGGGTCAATTTCGATATCTGGTGAAAAAATAATCTCAGTAGTTATTCCAAGATATTCGGAAATTATCTGTATTGAGTTAGAAATGAATCCTGAAAGATTTTTTTCATCATAAAGAAAACATTTTTCTATAATCGGCATTGTCTCTTTAAAATATGGTGCTTTTCCATAGGCAAGCCTGATTGTTCGAAGGAGTTTATCTACATCTTTGTCAAAGTATTGATTTGAGATAAATCTTTCACGAATCCTCAAAGTATATTGATGAGAATTAGAGCCGCCTTTAAGAGGAATTGTAATAAAAAAATCTTTGGCATTTAGAAGGATACGATTCCTGTTTATCCAGCCAGCTTTCATAAACTGCAGATTGTCGTCAACAATAAATTTATCCACTGAATTAATAAGTTGCCAGTAACCAATATATGGTAAAAAATATGGTTGCATGCCTCCAATTTTCATAAAAACCTCTGATTAGATTTATTATTTTAATTTGAAGAGAGTAAAAATTTCAAACATCACTCCTTACTAAAACCAGAATCATATGACTTTTTTGATAACTTGCCAATAAATATGAAATAATGGATTGACAAATCGTAAACAAATGTTATCTAGTTCTTTGAACTTTATTTCATCTGTAAAATAACTTAAAATTGATTTATCTGGTAAAAGTCTCGATTTTTGAATTCTTTTTCGTTTTTCTAATAATCTGCCAAAGTTTGAAAAAATATAGGCATATGACTTAATTTTACTCTTAAACCATCCCTTATATATTGAAAATAAAATAATTCCTATCTCTAAGGTGAATAAAACAGGGAAAATTAATAAGATTGTTTGGAACTCGTAATATTTTATAATAGATACAAAACGACTAACCTCCAAAAAATAATATTTTTTATTGTTTCTATTATATTGATATTTATGATATACAATCGATTTAGGGGCAAAGTAATTCTTGTAACCATAGAGTAACAGACGCCAACCAAGATCTAAATCGTCATGATACATAAAAACCTCTTCATCGTCAAAGTAACCTACTTGTTGCAAAACATCTCTTTTTACAAACAGAGAGGCGCCACTACAGTAAGTTACCTCTTTGATATCATTGTATGATTGCTCGTGTTGACCATATCCTCCCGACCAACCCAAACCTAAGTAAAAAATCTCATTTCCAATAGTATTGATAACATCTTTATGATCATACAGTAACACTTTAGATTGACATGAGCCAAAATCATCGAACATTTTAGTAAAATTTATAAATTCTTCTAAGCATCTTGAATCCACAACAGTATCATTATTTAATATTGCCAAAAACGTGGCTTTTGATAATCTCGCTCCTTGGTTTACAGCTTTTGAAAATCCAAGATTATGAGAGTTTTCTATGACATTGAACTGAGGAAAATTCGTTTTTATATATTCTAACGAACCATCTGAAGAAGCGTTATCTATTATTGTAACTTCAAAGTTTTTATAAGATTGTTTAGTTAGTGAAGTTAAACAATCATCTAAATAGTGTTTTCCATTATAATTCGGAATTATAACTGTAATATCAGGTGAATCAGTCACAGTTTCCCCCCACTCGACTCTAGACCTTTAACCCCTGGATTAATCTTGAGATTACGTTCAAAATGATACCCGTAAATGCCATAAACATACCAATAAGCACCATTATGAACATCAAAATAACCGGCACAAAACTCAAACTCTCTCCAGAATAAAAATTCTGTAAAAAATATACTCCCGCAAAGACCCCAATAATTCCAATAAATATTCCAGGCACTGCAAAATAATATAACGGTCTTCTGAATTCCATATCCTTTAAAATTTGTAGCAATACTTTTGTCCCGTGTATAAAAGGATTCTGACTTGAACACTTCTCAAGATCATATCTGCAGTGAATTTCAACTTCGGTAAACTTCAGATTGTTGTCTTTTGCATGAAGTAAAATCTCTGAGCTTGCAGACATATCATTCCCATTGAATTGAATCTTTTCAATGGCTTGCCGACTATATGCACGAAAACCACTCTGGGAATCCGTAACTTTGATCCCGCCTGCAAAGTAAGTTGCAACATCAAGAACTTTCATACCTGCCTGGCGATATAAAGGAACATTTTTACCATTGCCATTGACGAACCTTGAGCCAATTACAAGGTCATATCCGCATTCTAAAGGAGCTAGCAGTTTTGGAATTTCTTCCGGACTGTGCTGCCCATCTGAGTCTATTAGTATCATTGCGTCTGCACCAAGTTCACGGGCTGTATTAAAACAAGATTTAAGAGCTGCTCCGTAACCGAGATTTTTAATATGCCTTACAACATGTGCTTTTAGAGACTCTGCGATTTCGGCAGTGTTGTCCGAACTACCGTCATCAACAACAATTACTTTATCCACATATTTTTTGCAACCCAGAATTACTTCCGCAATCACGTGTTCCTCATTATATGCAGGCATAGCAGCAACCGTTAGAGTAATATTGAACCCCCTGGACCTCTATAATAACACAAAATTGAGCTTCTCTATAAAATCTGAGACTACTTTAGCTATACATAGAATGTTTTTCAATTCTTACTCCTCCAAATAAGGATTAAAAAACTCTAACATAATACCTTATTAGTTAGACTCCCCATCAGTTACATATATTTAACATATTATAACATCTTTAAAGATATATCTTATTAATATCAAATTAAACGATATAAAAGTTTAAGAAACAAGGAGTAGGAATAATAATCGACAATATAAACTTTTAGGTTACCTGTTCGTTTATATTCATTCCAATTATATATTTATAACAATAACGTCCTGTACATAAATACTTCAAAACAAATAAAGCGTTATCAAAATCTAGAAAGAGGAAAGCTGGAGTAATAATCGGTAATCAAAATTATCATACTTCCGTTCTCTACACAGTTGATATTTTGAACAATCAGAGTGTCAATAGTTCCTTTAAAATCAACTTTGACTCAGCAGTTCCTTTCTAGCAGGTTTATTTATACGTTATAGTCAACGACTACAATAAATTTGGCTGAAGGATCAGTTCGAAAAAGTAAGCAGGTTCTGTTAATAGATTCTGACCTCAGGCGAGTGCATCCTTATATCTGTGTTCCGGATTGAGAGCAGACAGAACAATTAAAGATTTATTTCAGGGAATTCCAATCACAGAGATTATTTCACTATCTGTAGAAACAAGAATGGATATTATTCCTTCCTGCCTGGCATTTTCAACAATTTAACTAGAACTGCCTATAAAACTTGGCAGTGAAACCTTTCTCAAAAGAGCTCTGAAACCAGTAGAGAAAAATATGAGATCATAAATTGATACCCAGCCCTCAGTCAGAGTGGTTCCAATTAATGCCCTGTGTGCAGCTGATGAGGTCATTATTATGTACAAAGCATATTGCACTGGATCGACGAGACAGGTGGTAAATGTTATGCTGCAGGTCAAACACTGCAGGTCAAACAAGCCCTGACCCAGACCACGTGATTGGAGGAATCCTGCTGACAATATATGATATAAAGACCACCCTGGCAAGAGAGGTCAGGGAACGGTTGCTGAATAAGCTTGGAATAATTTTATTTGAGACAACTATTCTGAGGAACATTAGGTTAGCAGAATGCCCAACTTACAAAAAATCGGTTCTTGAGTACACGCCTGAATCTGCAGGAGCAGCAGCATATCAGGCCTTAACAGAAGAAGTTATGAAAAATGGGGGATGATCCAGTGAGGACAGTTACAGGCAACACAACTATCGATGAAAACGATAATATAGGGGTTTTCCTTAGGAAGCAGCAAATCAAGGTTGAAAAAACCCAGCTAACCTGGAAGAGATAGACACAGCAGTAGAAAAAACGGAAAGATGGAAAATGGAAAGACAGAAAAAATGCATTTATTTCCTGAATATATGACAGTTCATTTTTCAAGATTTTAGGCATTGGAAACGTTAATAGTTTTTTAGCATTAGGAAATCGTCTTGAAAATTCAAGAAAAATTTCTAATTTAACTTTACCATTTTTACGAAAAAGCATTTTTAGAATATGTATAGGGAAATACCCTTCTTTGTCAGGATAGTGAGAAATGTTGTATGCACAGCGTTTTGTAAATATAACTAATTAACTAACAACTAAAAGTTGTATAGGGAAGTTTACGCTTTCATCACATCCCTATCCGATGTGGTAAACCACATCTACCGAGAAGAGAGCTTCCCGCTTCGTAGATGAACTAAGTTTATACTTAAATTTAAAGCATCTCAATAACTGGTGTTGAAAGAGATGCAAAATAAGGTTGAAAATAAAAATTAATTGGGAGACGTTAAAAATAGGTTTCAAATTAGATTAGAGATTTTAGGAGCTAATTTAGAGTCTCCCGCATTTACACGATAGATAATCGATACTTTATTAGAATAAATTTTATTTACACTTACGTCAGTGTTTATCCTTTCAAAATCGTCTAAAGTCCAGCGGAGTTTCGCCATTTTTGGGAAGGTATCTGCATAAAGTGACTTGTCATTATCTAAAATTACAAGGTAGACATCATCTCTATAGTATGTAGAAAGCTTGGGTTTTGTGGTGTTATATCCAAAATGGTAAGGGGGGCGAATCTCTTCAGGAATCTCTAAACGAGGAATATTTTGCCTTTTTATCTCAGCAGGAGGAAGCAGGTCAACAAATCGATATGGTGCTGCGGTAATTCCAGTTATCGGGACATCTACATTACGGTTATTTAAAAGCCAATTCATACTATAAAATTCACCTTTTGTAGTATGCTGGCTCATTTCCAAAACATAGGAAGAGGGATAAACAACTAAAGCAGCATGTATAAATATTACAATTATAAATAATAATATTATAAAAGGGACAAATGAGTTCTTTCTTTTTTTAAATTTTTCCATTATAGTTGCTAAATAGAAACCAACGAAAGGCGTGGATATTACAGTTAAGTAAAATAAAAACCTGATTGGTCCAAAACCCAGGTCAAGTAAAAAAGTAATAGGTATTAATACACTAAAAAAAACAAATGGTCCGTATAAACTAAATAACATATTTAATTTCATTACCTCATCTGGCTCTTTTGACATCTTTTTCAATATAATAGGGACACATAATAAATCTATTAAAACAAATACAATTATACCCCCGAACTTTTTAATTATTTGCGTGGTTACACTATACCCATATCCCTGAGCATAATTAATTTGAGAAACCAAGTTATTAAGTTGAGAAGGTTCTCTTTCAAAGAGTACATTGTAAATGTTAACCACTGTAACTTGCCATATAGGAAAGGAAGATATCCAAGTAATACCCCATACCAATATAATCATTAACAGAGTAAATTTAACTTTACTAATACGATATAAAATTAGATTATATTTAGTTTTATTAAATTGGATTAGTATTTTATTTGGAATTGATAGAAAAGCAATTATACCTACGATAGCTATGCAAGGCACAAGATGATACATAGGATACAAAAACGACATTATTACGATCATAATCGCCCATGGAACGCCTCCTCCTTTAATTAATCTAATCGCGATATAGAGTACTAGTGGGAATAAAAGATTTGCTAATGTATTTGGTGTGAAATATAAATACCAACCACATACAAATGTAAAGCTTATAAGAGTTGCCATCAGAAAGTGGCTTTTCTCTGGTAATATTTGTTTATTAAAAAGATACATATAAGGTACATACAAAATCCCGAAAAATAAAGGAATTAATTTATGCAGATAAATTAAATCCAGACCTAAAATTTGAGAAAGCTGCGTTGTATATACGTGAGTAATTGGGTAAATAAGTTCAGGTTCTAGATAACCACTGGAAAATAGATGATAGACAGTTCCAATATGTGACCCTGAGTCTCCATTAATAGCCCAGCCAAAATACCCTCTGATGATGAACAAAGAGATAATGAATATATTACATAAATAGACAAGTATGAAACCAATTTTCCATAAGTAACTTTGTTGAAATTTCTCGTGATAAACTTGGAAGATAATAAATGCGCTTCCTGCCGTAATAGATAATAGCATGGAAATCCAAACAACAATAGGTGTGGACTTATAAATAGAGGCTTCATGTCCCATAGCAGGATAATTATAAGCGAACAGTAGACCTACAATTATTAATAAAAAGAATAAAATAAGTAGTAATTTTGAGAATATCTCATTGTTTCTTAGAGAAGTATCTTTTAACAAAAAATCACCATATAGGAATCCAATTAAATTTTCTTTAATTAGTTTTGCAGAACTCTGTGCAACCATAATTTTTTAACATGATTTATAATCCTCGAGCTTCCTCAAGACTGAGAATTGGCGAATTTTAATCCACCAAAGATAAGGAATTATTCACCGCCATTATGATTCTTGAACTTTTTTCTGCTGGTCAGCATTTCAACCTGGGATATTAGTTAGCTATAGATTATGTTAAATGGACAACGTATGTCTCAATCTATATAACAAATTTTAATATTTGACATATGTGAATAATATTTGGGGCTATAGAAACCTATAAATTATACAAGGTTATGCAGCATTATTTCAAAATCACCCTTATTAAAATTATTACAAAATTGAACGCCCACTTTTACAAATTATATCAAAAGTTGGACTATATACAGGCATCTATATACAATAACATTTTCAACTTTTACCCCCCTTAAAAAGGAATCAAAAAGATCCCATACAAGTTCTCTTGAGTTAGGCATCTTATCAGTGATATATTTTCTAATAATGCTCGTTTTTTAATAACATCTGCACATATATATGTTCTTGATATAAAATCTAAAGATATAAATGTTTAGGAAACTAAAAGTCGGAATAATAATAGACGAAGGTAGTTAATTGAGATAAACTGAAATGTAAGAGCAAAAAATCTCAGAGACTCTTTTGAGAATTTCCCTTTCAGGAGAAAACTTAAAAAAGGGTTAAATGTTTCATATAACAAAGTAATATGAGTTAACGGGGAGTTAAACGTCGGAGGGAGAAAATACGTGGGGTATTTTCTGTTTAAAATAATAACCTGTACTGAGAATGGAATATATATTTGATTCCTATCTCCTGTTACCAGAACCTACCTTTCAACCTCATTTTTCCTCCCAATAATATAGATAAAAATGGACTTAACCGAGATTGCATTAGAACCATTGGAGAGATTAAATGAGTAGGGTCAGAAAATTTCCCTTGGACCTGATGCTTGTTGCAGGTCTTGTGCTTCTTACCGACATCTTCTTGATTGTGCCTGTACTTAGTGGAAACTTCCTGTGTACAATCCTTGGAATACCAATGATGCTTTTTTTGCCTGGATATGCCTTGATTGCTGCTTTTTTTCCTGCAAAAAACGATCTTGATGCGATTGAAAGGACAGCACTTTCTTTTGGAATGAGTGCTGCAGTAATTCCCCTGACAGGTATTGTCTGGAACTACTCTCGATGGGGAGTTAGTTTCCTGCCAGTTCTAGTAAGCCTATCCATATTTACCTTTGCAATGTGCGGACTTTCATACCTGAGAAGGGGAAAGCTTCCGGAAAATGAAGCTTTTGAAGTGTCCTTCAGGGCAATGGCCCTTCAATTTAAAGCCGAATTTCTGGAAAAGTCTGAGTCAAGGCTGGATAAGACCTTTACGGTATTTTTAATTCTGTCCATTCTCCTGTCTACAACCGTTCTTGTATATGCGATAATAGGCCCAAAGGAAGGAGAACATTTCACAGAGTTCTACATCCTTGGCCCTGAAGGAGAAGCCGACAATTATACTACGAATTTTACGCTCGAGCAGAGTGGGACAGTGATCGTTGGCGTTGTAAATAATGAATACAGACCCATGAATTACACAATGGAACTAAAGCTTGAAAACAAATCTCTGCCCCTGCCAGAAAGCCTGCAGAAAATATCCCTTGCTCATAACGAGACCTTAGAAGAGCCCCTTGAGTTTGTATTACCCTTTAGAGGAAGAAATATGAAACTGGAGTTTCTGCTTTTCAATGAAACCGAGAAGACTATACCTTACAGAGATCTACACATCTGGATAGACGTCATGAAGGAGGTCTGAAGATGGAAAACTTGGGCCTTGCCAGCCGATTTGAAGAAAAGGAAGCTTCCCCTAAAACTGAAAATGAAGGAAGTAACGAGCTGGAGAAACTTGAGATCGGGAATAAGGAAGTTTATGTGGGGATACCCGTTCTAGCCATCACTTTTGCAGAAATCCTGATCTATTTCGGAAGGGTAAACGAAGCTATCTGGATACACATGGCTATCCTGATATGTCTTTCCCTCTCTATAACGTTCTTGAAAAGTGGAGGCATTTACGAAATATATCAGGCTCTAATGTTCCTTCCTCTCCTTCGCCTGATAAATCTCACCATGCCTGTTTTCTTTGATACAAAACTTTATTCTTTCGCTTTTATCTATGCCCCCCTGGCAGTTCCGATAGCAATTGTTGTTACCTATCAACAGTTGACACGAGAAGATGTGGGACTAACTTTCAGGAAAATAGGGCTTTATCTTCCACTTTCAGTCCTAATAGGTTTCGTACTAGGGATGGGGGAATACATAGTCATCCAGCCAAAATATATCATCCCCAGCATTTCCCCCTTGGATATCTTGAAGTTAACAGTAGTGATGGTTTTCTTTGTGGGGCTTGTAGAAGAAATAATATTTAGATCAATTCTCCAGACAAGACTTAATATTATTTTCGGAACATGGAGAGCAATACTGCTTTCAAGCATCCTTTTCGGCTTCATGCATTCCGGTTATGGGGTTTTTTATGAAGTATTATACACTTCATTTGTAGGAGCCATCATAGGTTATATCTTCTACAAAACCCGAAGTCTGCCGCTAATAACACTTGTCCATGGCTTTGTAAATGTATTTGTGTTTGGGGTTATCCCTCATCTGGGTCCTGGGCTTGGACTGCTTTGATATTGTTTGGATATGCGCTATTTTAGGAAGAAGATAAGCTGAGAGAACCAGCAAGTTTAATACGAGCTACTCCACACTAAACAGTTGTTCGGCAATTACTGATAGTAATAATTTAAATGAATTTATTGGCATATATAGTCTCCTAACTTCCTACCTATTTCAGTGGTCTTCTCGTAATTTCTTGTAGCGGAGCCAACAATAGAAATAATAAAATTTACTGCACAATTTGGAGTAAAAAGCAGAGATACTTCTATTATTCGTGATGCGACAATAATAATTCCGCAATTTGATATTATGACCTTTACTTTTGAGTACATTTTTTTGGAGAGACACAAATTACTTTTTTAATTATAAAGATGTACACTGGCTTTATAACAGAGCTAGATTTTTTGCACCACAAGCGCCATTATGCAGGAATTACACAGTTTAATTTTTTTTCTGCTAATTATCTCAGAACTTGCGCACTTGAAAAGTGAAGTCAAGTACATACAACTTTATGAAAACTGTTGTAATCTAGATTGCGTAATGCCCTAGATTTTTAGTTTTCAGTTAAGTCGTGTAAGCCCTGCTAAAATTATTTTGTAATTTTCAATAGCATTCTTATATGTATACTCGGTGTTTACTAATGTCCTTGCATTATATGCAACACTATCCAAATCAGGACGATCTAATACTCTAATTACGTTCTTTGCAATACACTCTGGAGAATTATTTTCCATAAGAAATCCTGTTTCGTTCTCTATTATTATATCAGGAATTGCTCCTACTTTTGTAGCAAGTACAGATGTGCCACACGCCATTGCTTCTAACATAATATTAGGCAGACCTTCTATATACGATGGTAGAACTAATAACTTTAAAGAATTTAGATGCGTGGGGAGGTGCTCATGACAGATCCATCCCATAAGCTTTACATTATTTTCAAGGCCATTTCTGAGCAAATACATCTGAATATCATTTTTTAAATCTCCATCACCTATTATCAAAACATTCAGGTGCGGCTTTTCCTTTAAAATAAGAGGTATTGATTCTATAAAATTTATAATTCCTTTTTCCTCAGAGAAACGGCCAATATATCCGATCACTAACTCCCTATCGCTATATTTTTTTTCTAATTTAAATCGGTTAAAATCTAATATATGCTCATGTCCAATTGAGACTTTATTCTTATATTTAGAGAGTTCCCATTCCGTAATAAGATTTGGAGAATAAAGAATTATTCTATCACTAATCATACGAGTAATATTACTTAAATATCGTAATGTTTGAGATAGCTTATCTCTATCGAATTTGATAGTATAATCTGCAGGAATAGAAATTACTTTTTTCTTTAATAATTTTATAGTTAAAACAGGAAGAAGTAACCCTTCACAACCAAAAAATAAAACATAAATATCTATTTTATTCCTTAATTTAAGTATAAGATAAGACATTTTAACTTGTGTTAAAATATATTTTCCAATTGTTTCAATTGAAGATTTACCAGATCGGTGATCTATTCCATAAGCATGAATTTTCTTATAATCTTTAAAAAAAATATACCCTTCATTCCCAGTGATTAAATAAAGGTTATTTGACAAGAGATATAATATATCAACTAGATTAGATAAAGGGGTTATCCCAGATTTACTTATTGGAAAAGTAAGTATACAAATATTTTTATTGTCCATTATCCAATCTCCTGCAGATATATTTATAATTGTAAACGCTTTTTACAAAATTTTCACTAAATTTAGAGATTATTAAGTAATGTGAGTTCTAATTGTTTAGCAATATTAATCCAATTATATCTTTCTTCGACTTTGTTTCTACCATGTTTACCAAATTTACAGCAAAGTTCTTCATCATCCAAAATCTTTTTTATTTTTGATGTTAAATCCTCTGAATTACCTGGAATCACGAGAAATCCATTCTTACCATCATCAACAACAGATCTCACTCCCGGTAAGTTACTTGCAATTACCGGTTTACTGGTGGCCATAGCTTCGACCAACACTAACCCAAATGCTTCACCCATCGTGGTGGAAGGTAATACCGTGACATCTGATGCTGCATAGTATAAAGGTAAGTCTTCACTAGAGACTCTCCCTGTGAAAATTACCTGAGAAATTATTCCCATCTTATTTGCTTTCTCAATATAATTTTGTTTAAGTTCACCATCACCAACTATAATTAGGCGGTAATTGGGGTTACTTATCTCTTTGAAACTTTCTAATAAAATTTCCAACCCTTTGAAGAAATGTGGTTTATCAAGAGCACCTACAAATAAAATAATTTTTTGATTCTCAATGTTAAGTTTTTTTCTTATAATGGAACCATCGTTATTAGGATTGAATCTTTCAATGTCCACACCGTTTGATATTTCTACTATTTTCTCAGGATTCCTTTTCCATATTTCTAATAGAAAGGAATTTTCGGAATAATCAATTGAAGTAACAATTATTTTCTCAGCTCTATTTAGAACTAATTTCATCAGTGTATTCTTGTGAATCTTAAAAAATAAACCTAATAATCCATCAGAAATTACGTCATTGTGGTATGTCAAAAAATACCTGGAGTTACGAAGTATTGAATTCAAGTATACAAACTCAGCTCCAAAGAAAAATGGATAGTGGAGGTGGACAACATCATAATCTTTTAATATTAATAATTGAGGTAAAAAAGGTGCATTTCCAATTGTAAACAGCGGTTTTAGATACTTTACTGATAGCGTCCCTGGCTTCCCTTCTGTAAGATTAGATCTTTGACCTGTATATACAGAAACATTATGCCCTAGTTTTACCAGTTCGATGGAATTATGATAGCATACATTACCTGTGCCTCCATTGTAAGGGGGAAATGTTGCGGTTACTTCAACAATTTTCATAGATACACCACATACACCACATAAAGACATGATGTTTATCTAAATTATTTTCTAATTTGCTAATTTTCTATAAAATTACAAATCTCAAGAAGTTCTTAGATAGAGAATTCTGTATCAGAGGATTAATTTCCTCCTGGTAAACAAAAACTTGACATCGAGTTTTAAGCAAATTCACGGCAATGCCAGGTCCCGTTAATAAGTTCATACATATTAAGCATTTTTTTAACATCATCTTTTGAATTAAACATCATTACATCTACAATTGACAAATTTGGAATGAATTCATTGTTAAATTGCTTATATTGATTAGGTATTGATTTTAGAAAATTAAGCTTGATTCCGTTGGACTCAAAGGATTTGCTATCATAAAGTTCAAAGCCTCCAATTGCGTTTATATACAAAGTAGCCGAGAAATTCTTGCATATCTCTATTACTCTCTCCTGGCCTTTTAAAGAAGGGTCAATTTCGAGATCTGACAAAAAAAGAATCTCAGTAGTGATCCCAAGATATTCGGAAATTAGCTGTATTGAGTTAGAAATAAATCCTGAAAGATTTTTTTCTTCATAAAGGAGGCATCTTTCTACAACTGGCATTGTCTCTTTAAAATATGGCGCCTTTCGAGAAGCAAGCCTGATTATTTGTAGGAGTCTATCTACGTCTTTGTCAAAATATTGATTTGAGATAAATCTTTCACTAATGCGCAAAGAATAGGAGCCGGATTTAAGGGGAATTGTAATAAAGAAAGATTTTTTATTTAAAAGTATGCGATTCCGGTTTATCCAGCCGGACTTCATAAATTGGAAGTCGTTGTAAACTATAAATTTATCCACTGAATTAATAAGTTGCCAGTAACCAATATAGGGTAAGAAATATGGTTGCATCACTCCTATTCTCATAAGATAACCTCTGATTAGTCAATTCCAAACCCTAATGACCTGTTTCTCATTTTATAAATTAACAACATGGGAATAACTGGCAAACGAATAATTCTGCTCGCAAATTAGCGTTTTCACTATCTTTTCTACTTCATTAGTCAACAACCCTGGGTAAATTGGCAAACACATAATCCTGCTTGCAATGTCCTGTGATACCGTGTGAATGACCTGTGTCTGTATATATCCCAATGTATCTAAAGAAGGGTAAAAGTATCGCCTTGGATTAATATTAGCAGCATTCATAGCGTATTTGGCTTCAATAAGTCTCTTTTCACTTTCGAACAATATCGGAAAGTAACTATAATTATTGGTACATTGAAAGTTACGTTTCTGAAACTGTACATGGTCCTTAAGCGAGTCTTGATAGTAGTTCCAAATTTCAGACCTTTTTTTAAATATTGTATCTATTTCATCCAAGATGCAAAGACCCATTGCAGCCTCAAATTCATTCATTTTAGCGTTTATGCCCAATTCTATGATCGAGTCTGGACCGTCAATGCCAAAATTAATCATCAATTTTGCTCTTTCAAGGTCTTTTTTGTTTTTGAAAATGATCGCTCCACCTTCGATAGTATGGAAAAGCTTGGTAGCATGGAAACTAAGCGTTGTCGCGTCACCGTAAGACAATAGACTTCTATCTTTATATCGTACTCCAAAAGCATGCGCTCCATCATAGATTGTTTTCAAACCGTACTTCTGTGCAATGTATTCTATTTTTTCCACATCACAGGCATTACCAAATACATGTACTGGTACTATTGCCGTAGTCTCTGGTGTTATAGATCCTTCAATTTTAGATGGATCCATACAGAATGTTTCGGGATCTATATCTGCAAAAATTGGTTCAAGACCTTCCCAAACCAATGTGCTTGTAGTTGCTACAAAACTAAACGGAGTAGTGATAACCTGTCTGTCTATGCCGAGTACCTTATACGCGATCTGCAAAGCTAAAGTGCCATTTGATACAAGTAACAGATTTTTAACATCCAGATATTTTTCAAGTCTTGCAGTCAGCTTCTTCACTAATTGTCCATTATTGGTTACCCAACCGCTGCTGTAAATTTCATCTATATATTTGTCTAGCTTACTGCGATCTGGCAAATATGTTCTGGTAACGTTAATCATTTAGGATCCAGTCCAATCAATTCGTAAATATAGATTTATTGAATGAAATTTCATACGGATTCGGTTAGGTTCTAAGCGTGTAGGAATTTCGCTGGATAATCACTACACGTGGTACTCGAAGTCGTGCATAAAATTTGTTAATCGATGAAAAGAATGAAAATCGTATCTTTATTCTCATATTAGTCAAATTATTCTCCTTGATTTAACGGGGCATTGAAATTTTTGGGTAGATCTAATTTTAAAAATTCCCCTATTTTCATGATAAAATTAACCACATTATTGGGAATAAAATAATACCCTCCATCGGCCGCTTATCCCCATATTTAGCCCCACTTATAAATAAATAACAATATCATTGTATTTTAATACATACGAAACAATATAATTCACAGAGTATATGCCTTAATTAATCTCTACCATTCGCAAAATAAATAAATTTACGAGCATTTGAATCGATATCAGTAAAATTATAGCGAATTTATATCCAGTGACTTATAGAAATCTGTGATTTATATCAATTTGGTACACTGTCTGTGAAGTCTAAGGAAACATTATTTAGGAATAAATAATCGGAATTTTCTATAATTACTATAGATAATTATTAAATATTCATATTATTTTTTATATGTATATGTATGTTAAATTATATTATATTACGTCTCTGAAAATGGATCTAGGTAAATTCCGAAACAAGCTGGATTGATTTTCATCCGACGACGAGGATTCTTGAATTTGACTCTATAGTATCTACGATGCGAATACAATGAGAACTATTACACTACAGAAGCAAGTCTGGACTGCAAAAGTAGTGTTTAGAGCCTATCTGGGGACGCTGCAGAACTGACAATGAAATAAATAAAACAATGACTTTGGGAGGTTCAATGAAAATTATTAGAACTAAAATCAAAGACCTCTTAATTCTTGAACCAGAAATATTTACTGATGACCGAGGCTATTTTTTTGAAAGCTACAACAAAGGAAAATTGGAAGCGTTAATCGGAAAAGAATACAACTTCGTTCAAGACAATGAATCCAGATCTTTATATGGAGTGATTAGAGGGCTGCACTATCAGTTAGCCCCTTACAGCCAGGCAAAACTTGTTAGGGTTTTTAAAGGCAGGGTATACGATGTTGCGTTAGACCTGCGGAAAAACTCACCAACATTTGGGAAGTGGGAAGGCGTAGAACTCTCCGGCGAAAACAACAGACAATTATTAATCCCAAAAGGCTTTGCTCATGGTTTTTCTGTCCTGAGTGAAACTGCTGTTTTTGCTTACAAATGCGATGAATACTATCACCCTGAAGCAGAAACTGGCATAATCTACAATGACGCCTCCATTGGAATTGACTGGAAAGTACCTGAAAAAGACATGAAAATCTCAGAGAGGGACCGGCTCTTGCCAGAGTTAAAAAACGCCAGAATGAATTTTGATTATATAAATATTTCAACTGGATATATAAATTCGGTCATGTGACGAAAAGGTGACTAAATTGAAACTGTTGATAACTGGCGGCTGTGGATTCATCGGCAGCAATTTCATCCGTTATATGCTGGAAAAGTATCCAGATTATCAAATTATAAACTTCGACAAGTTAACTTATGCAGGAAACCCGGCCAACCTCAAAGACATTGAAAACAATCCGAACTATTCTTTTGTCAAAGGGGATATCTGCGACCCCGATATTGTCAATAAAGTAATGAAAAAAACGGATCAGGTTATTCATTTCGCAGCCGAAAGCCACGTTGACCGTTCAATTGAAGATGGCTCGGTTTTTGTCCGGACAAATGTACTCGGGACAAATACCCTTCTGCAAAGTGCGCTTGCACATAACATTAAAAAGTTCATTCATATCTCAACCGATGAAGTATATGGAAGTATTAAGGAAGGTTCTTTTACTGAAAAGGGCAATCTGAATCCCTCAAGCCCTTACTCTTCAAGCAAAGCAAGTTCTGATCTTCTTGCAATGTCCTACTATACAACCTACGGATTACCTGTCTGCATAACTCGATGCACAAATAACTTCGGACCTTATCAGTACCCTGAAAAGCTAATTCCATTTTTCATTAGCAGATTGATGGAAGGGGAAAAGGTACCTGTCTATGGCACTGGCCTGAATATCCGTGACTGGATTTATGTAAAAGATCACTGCTCTGCCGTAGACTTTGTCCTCCACAGAGGGAAAAGGGGAGAAATATACAATATAGATGGCGGAAACGAACTTACAAACCTCGAAATTACTTACCACATTCTTAAAATGCTTGGCAAAGAAGAATCTTTAATTGAGTATGTGGAAGATAGAAAAGGCCACGATTTCAGATATTCACTTGATGGCAGCAAACTGGAAAAAATGGGCTGGAAGCCTCAGTACGATTTTGGTACTGCCCTTGAGCAAACAGTCAGATGGTACGTAGGAAACAGATGGTGGTGGGAACCATTAAAACGCTGATCATCGGCACCAGCGGAATGCTTGGCTCAGACCTCTGTAAAGTGTTTCCAGATGCTGTGAAGCTAACGCATCGAGACCTCGACATAAAAAATAGAGAGCAGGTTATTGAATCTATTCTGGAAATAAAACCGGATATTGTAATAAATGCAGCTGCTTACACCGACGTTGATGGCTGCGAAGATAATAAGGAACTTGCGTTTCAGACCAATGGATACGGACCTGGGTACATTGCAGAAGGTTGTGCCAAAGTTAGTGCAAAATTTGTTCATTTCAGTACAGATTATGTTTTTGACGGTTCCAAAAAAGAATATCTAGAGACTGATGTTCCAGATCCTATTAACGTATATGGCCATTCAAAACTACTCGGTGAAAAAGAAATCATTGAGAAAATGCACGATTACATGATTGTGAGAATCTCTTGGCTTTTTGGAGTCCATGGGAAAAATTTCGTTGAAACCGTGCTAAGGTTATCCAGAGAAATAGATACAGTAAAGGTGGTCAACGATCAGTTCGGCAAACCCACTTATGCATTAGACCTTGCTACTAAAATAAAAGAGATAATTGAACTCAACCCCGGAATATATCACATTACAAACGATGGAATCTGTTCCTGGTACGAATTTGCTTCTTCTATTATTGATAATACGGTTCCTTGTACTAGTGAAGAATTTCCAAGGAAAGCAAAACGTCCTAAGTACTCAGTTCTTGTAAATACTAAAACTGAACCCATGAGGCACTGGAATGAGGCACTTAAAGAGTATCTGAAGGAGAGAAATGCATGAAAGGCGTCATACTTGCAGGCGGTACAGGCAGTAGACTGTATCCTCTAACCAAAGTGACCAACAAACACCTTTTGCCAGTTTATGACAAACCAATGATTTACTATCCAATGGCAACTCTAATTAACGCCGGAATAAAAGATATAATGATAGTATCTGGAAGAGGACATGCAGGACATTTTCTTGAACTTTTAGGTTCAGGAGTAGATCATGGTGTGCATCTTACCTATGAGATTCAGGAAAAAGCAGGAGGCATTGCCCAGGCACTCTATCTAGCAAAAGATTTTGTTGATGGAGACTGCATAACTGTTATCCTTGGAGATAATATCTTCCAAGACAATATAAGAGACGATATCAGAAATTTCAATACTGGTGCAAAAATTTTCATAAAAGAAGTTACTGATGCTTACAGGTTTGGAGTAGCAGAGCTGAAAGGTAAGAAAGTAATAGGTATTGAAGAAAAACCAAAAAAGCCAAGATCTAATTTCGCAGTTACGGGGCTTTATATTTATGACTCTCATGTGTTTGATGTAATTAAGAACCTTAAGCCCTCTGGAAGAGGGGAGCTTGAGATAACGGACGTGAATAATTACTATATACAGAATGGGAATATGGAGTACGGTATGCTTAAGGGCTATTGGAGTGACGCTGGAACTTTTGAGAGTCTATTGAGGGCAGGGGAGTTAGTTCAGCAACAGAATAAAAGTATTTCTACAGAAACGTTTGAAAATCCATTGATAGCAGGGGAGTTAGTTCAGCAACCGAGTAAAAATGGTTTCATAAACTAATATTAAAAAAATTTAAACTTATTATTTTCTAGCGTCGCGTCAATCCTCAAGTACAGTTTGTGAGCCTACTCTCACTACAGTGTCTGATGCTGGAGTATAGGAAAAAGTTTCAGGAACAGAAGCATTAGTATTTAATTGAGTCTCACTCCGAGTTATTCCATAGTTGATATCAGTAGGGTTAGTCCAGTGATTACAGGAGTAAATTTCAGGGAGTTGATTGTACATTCTTAGAAGAGGTCATCTCCATCTAAACTGTTTAAGGGTCAAATGAAGCGACGACTTCCTCCGATGTACATGATATTCCCAGTCCAAAAACTAGAAGGACTGAATTGTGTATAGTTTATTTAGATTTCAACCCCCTCAAACGTTTTATAAAGCGTTATAACATCATCAAAGTCGATTAAGCTGTTTCTGTTATAATCAAAGAAAGCAACAAGATCATTTTCTTTTATCCAATTCATGTTCTTGTAGCATACTGTAACATCGTCGAAATCCACTATCCCGTTTCCATTGAGATCCTCAAAGAGACCATCGTAGTCGTGATCTGCTGGTGGATTGGTACAACCAGGCAATATAGCAGGAACTGGTTTTTCAGTAACATTGATTGTAGCTAACTTTGAATCTGCTCCATTTGCATTGGTTGCTATGAGATTAACTGTATAGATTCCCGGAGTAGTGAACTCATGGAACGGACTTGCTTCTGTAGAGTTGTTTCCGTCTCCAAAGTCCCAGTAATATTCAGTTGCATTTTCTGACAGATCGATAAACTGGACCGAAAGGGGAGCAACGCCTTCTGTCATATTTACAGTGAAGTTTGCAACAGGAAGAACTGGTTCTCTAAGGGTTATTTCTTTCGTGATATCTCCTATTTTTACCTCAAAGTTCCCAGCAGGAACTGCCTCTGTGTTATAGGAGAAAGTGAAGTTTCCATTTGAGTCAGCTTTTAAACCTTGAGAAGCCTTAATCTTCAGATTAACATCTGAAATACCTTCTGTAGCATTACCATCGATCTTTATTGTATAGGTTCCTGCAGGGACATTTGATTGAGATACAGTTGCATTACCTCCTGAAGCTACTGAACTCTTTGTTACCCAGATAACCATTTTTACCCTGACATTGAGGTTGTTGACTCCACTCGCTTCAACTGTAAAGAGGTTGTCAAGACCCTCAGGAATTGTTACATTCTCAAGGATGTACTCAAACTTTCCATTTGAGACAGGAATGGTTTTATCAAAAGTTACAAGCGCATGGACTTTTTCTCCAGGAGAGGCACTACCGTTTACATTCAGGATATCCCCGCGGACAGCTTCTTGAGAAGAAAATTCCCATTGAATTACACTTTTTACAATAATGTTCATTGACGTTACATTTGAACCATTACCATTGCTTGCAGTCAGATTAACGGTGTAGTTTCCTGGGTTATCGAACACGTAAACTGGATTAGTCTCATTAGAATCAGCGACTCCGTCACTGTCAAAGTCCCAGTTCCATTCTGTTGCATTCTCCGACAGGTCAGTAAACTGCACATTAAGTGGTGCATATCCTGATGTGACATTGGTAGTGAAATTCGCTATGGGTTTGATCGGGGCATTGACAGTTTGAATAGTAAACTTCTGAATACGATGATTGTTAAAATCTGAAACATAAACATTTCCCGAAGAGTCTACAGTAACACCTTCTGGATAATCAAATTGTCCGTCACCGGTACCTTTGGAACCCCATTTGGTAATGAAATTTCCGTTGCTGTCAAATTTTTGAATACGATTATTGGCAGAATCAGCAACATAAATATTGCCTAGAGAATCTACAGCAACACCGCCAGGAGAATTAAATTGTCCATCTTCGCTGCCCTCAGAGCCCCATTCGGTAATGAAGTTGCCATTACTGTCAAATTTCTGAATACGATTATTCAGGTAATCAATAGCATAAACGTCACCTGAAGTATCAACAGTAATATCCCCTGGAAGATTAAATTGTCCGTCACCAGTACCATAAGAGCCCCACCTGGTTACAAATTTATATCCTTCAGGTTGTGTTGATTGTTCCAGGACATCGATTGAACTTGTTTTTGAACTTGTACCGCCTTGACTGGTTACAGTCAAGTTGACTGTGTAAGTTCCTGCTGAAGAATATGTATGTGCTGGATTTTGCAGATCTGAAGTATTTCCATCTCCAAAATTCCAGTTCCATGAAGTTGTATTTTCCGAAAGATCTGTAAACTGAATTGTTAAAGGAGCATAACCACTAGTTACATTACTTGTGAAATTCGCTTTTGGAAGTAAAGATAGTTCAGAAACAATTATCTCAGCAGCTTTAGAATCCGTTCCATTTGCATTGCTTACTGTCAGGTTAACTGTATAGTTGCCTGCTGTAGAGTAAGTATGCACTGGATCCTGCTCTGTAGAATTAGATCCGTCACCAAAGCTCCAGTACCGTGAAGTTGGATATCCAGTGCTTTGGTCAGTAAACTGAACTGTCAGCGGGACGATCCCACTTGTTCGATTTGCGTTAAACCTGGCAACTGGAACACTTGGTTTATCTGGGTCAATTGCTCCGAATGTAATTGTTGGGTCAGTACCACTGTATTTTCGAACAGCAAGATAATCAATATCTACACTACCGGCTGAAGAAGATATTATTGATAATGGTAACGCCATATTTGGAACGTTGATTGATGTTGATATTGTGGATGAATCAAATACCATCGACGATGTATCATTATAATACAGCCGAACATCGTGCCAGTTTCCGTCTAACAAAGTCGGAGTGTCCACACCATGCCAGATGCTATTTAACATTGTAAACAGCTGGAAATGCGGAACTCCAGCATGCGCATTGAGACACACACCGTTAACACCATTCAGATCAAATAGTCCTACAGCGCCAGCCGATTCTCTTTCTACTAAATTCATTTTAGTTCTGGCAATTGTTTCGTTTCCTTTACCAAAAATGGTTATCGATGATATATTGTTTGGAGATGTGATATTTGCTATACCGCCAGATAATGTAGCAGTACCTGTCCATATACTTGTATTCAATGTTGGTCCACTGAACTCATCACCAATTTCCATTGTGCCTGCAATATCACTTTCAGATGTTGCGGTTGTATTGCCCCAGTGTTCATATAAAGTCGTTGAATTAGATGCCAATTTTACATAAACCGTGCAATTTGAGCCAGCATTTACTGAATCCGGGACAATCCAATAATGCAGCTTATTGATGCCATCATCAAACCTGAGGTCTGCAAAACTGGTATTCATCGGAAAAGTTGCACTGTTCTGCCACGTTACATTAATTGGAATCTGGTATCCGATTCCCGGATTAGATGAAAGTGTGAGAACTTGAGTGTGCTCAGATGTTGGATATGGCGTATTTGGTATGGTGATGTTTCTTGTGGCAGTGCTGTTACCATATGGATTGGAGGCTTTCAGACTGACAGTGTAGGTTCCATTAGACAGATAAGTGTGTGATGGATTCTGCTGTGTTGAGTTAGTCCCATCTCCAAAGTCCCAGTACCATGCTGTTGCATGCGTTGAAAGATCCGTGAACTGGACTGAGTAACTCTGAGTAACACTGCTGAAATTAGCTACAGGCGGTTCCGGAGGAATTACATTTATTGTAGCTAACTTTGAACTTGTACCGTTTGCATTGCTTACTGTCAGGTTAACTGTATAGTTGCCTGCTGTAGAGTAAGTATGCACTGGATCCTGCTCTGTAGAATTAGATCCGTCACCAAAGCTCCAGT